>NZ_BQHR01000007.1 GCF_021601625.1 Pseudomonas paraglycinae
TAGGCAAAGTCGCGGCGGTACAGCGCGCTGCGTTGATGGCCTACGGCGTGGGACTTCAAGCGGCCCTGTTCGTCGTAGGTGTATTCGCTGAGCAGCAGGCCTTGCTGGCGCTGCTGTTCGCGGCCGTGCTGGTAGACGTGGCGGGTGAGCAAGGCGCCGTTGAGGTCGATCGCGGTCAGCGCGCCGCCCTTGGCGTAGTGGTAGTCGAGCTTGCTGTTGTCCGGCAGACGCATGCGAGTGAGCTGGCCGCAGGCATCGTAGGTGTAGCGCAGGGTGCCCCAGCCCTGATGCTCGCGCACCAGCCGGTCCTGCCGGTCGTATTCGAAGGCCAGCGGGTGATCCTGGCCGTCATCCACGCCGACCAGCCGACCGAGACGGTCATAGCGGTAGCTGACCTCGACCCCGTCCGGCAGGGTCTTGAGCAGCAGACGCCCAGCAGCATCACGTTGGTAAGCGGTGACCAGCGTGGTGCCGTCATCGCCGAACTCGGTCTTTTCCAGCAGGTGGCCATTGCGGTCGTAGGCGTACGCGGTACGTCGGCCATCGAAGCCGGTTTCCTGTCGGATCAGTCCGGTGGGCGTGTAGTCCAGCCGATACTTTTCGCCGGACTCGTTCTCGATTTCCGTCAGCAGCAGCTGCGCATGGTCGTAGCGGTATTGCAGGCGCGTGCCGTCGGGGTTGATCCGCTGGCTGACCAAATGCAGGTCGTCGTCATACTCGTAGCGGGTGATACGCCCCAGTTCATCGCGCTCGGCGGTGATCTGGCCGTAGGCGCTGTAGGACCAAGCGCGGGTGGCGCCATTCGGCGAGGTGGTCTGGATCAGCCGGCCAACGGCGTCCCACGCGTGGCGAGTGATCGCGCCGTTTTCGTCCTGCGCAGTAATCCGCCGCCCCTGAAGGTCGTAGGAAAACTTCCGAACCCCACCGTCCGGCAGACTTTCCTCGACCAACTGACCCAGGTCGTTCCACACGAACACGTGCCGGCCAGAATCCGGATAACGGACCGACAGCAACCGCCCCTGCGGGTCGTAGTGGTAATGGGTGACATGGCCATCGGGATCGACCGCTTCGGTGATGTCCCCTTGGGCATTGCGCCGGTACGTCCACACCGCATCGCCACATGAGCGGCTGTGCAGGAAACCGTTGCGGTACTCGTAGGACGTCGGCGCATCGTCCGGCGGAATCAGCGCGATCAACCGCCCGGCGTCGTCATAGCGGTACTCGGTGACCGCGCCCAGCGCATCCTGCTCGGCGACCAACCGACCCTGCGCGTCATAGGCCTTGAGCTGCTCACCACCATCGGCGGCGACCTGACGCACCAGCCGCGCGGTGTCGTCGTGGACGTAAGTTTCCTCAGTGCCATCGACGTAATGCACCGTGACACGGCCGGCGTCATCCCAGACGTAACGCGTGTCCATCTGCGAAAACGACGCCCAGTGCCGCACGCAGCGCGCGGCCTTGCCGGCGCGTTCCCACGCCCAGAAGAAGCTCGCGCCGCCGGCCAGTTGCCGTTGCAGGATGACGTGCTGGTCGTCGTAGTCGTAACGCTCGCTTTCGCCGACCGCGTTCGCCGCCTCGATCAATCGATGACGGGCATCAAAGCGGTAACTGGCCAGCGTCTGCTCGGTACGCCAGGCAGACTCCCGAAAAACCTGATAATCGACCGCGATCAGATGCGCCCGCTCATAGCGCAGCAACAAGGAGCGGCCAGCGCCGTTGTCGAGGCGCTCAACGCGATCCAGACGATCCCGCGTAATACGCAACCGGTTACCGTAGGCATCGCTGACAGCAGTCAGACGCCCAGCCCGAAAGTGATAAAACCGCGCCGAGTCCCCCGCCAGCGCAACAATCAGCTCCTCAGGCTCATCCCCGAGAAAGATCGCCGCTCGCGACAAGCTGTTGTGAATCGCCGGCCGCTCGACGCTCGGCAACGGAAACCGCGTGCGCCGGTTCTCGTGATCCACCCAGACCACCGAAGCGCCCTCGACCTCCAGCCGATGCGCCAGCGAGTGACTCCAGCCAAACCCTAGCCCGAAATCAATCTCGGCCGCGCTGCTGCGGTACAAGCGGCTGAACTCGAACGGCAGCAGCCCGTCGAGTACGCCGTCAGTCAGCGTCAGCAATTCCTCACCGGTGACCATCGACACCGGACACCCATTGGTGCAGGTCAGCGGCGCATAATCAGCGCTGTCACCGTTGGGGTTCTTCGCCTGATCCGGCGTGTCGTCATGGGGCTCGTCTTTTTTCAGGGAAGCATTACGCCGGGCATCCCAGCGCAATTGCATGCGGCCCTTTTTCACCCCGGCGGCGATGCCTCGTGCGGCGACGGTTTTGTACTGGTTCACGTAGCCGATGAAGGTGCTGACGATGCCGAACATCGCCTTCACCAGGCGCGCCACCGCCGACAGCAACTGAGCGCCACGATCCGCCAGACGCAAGGTCAGATACGCAATCCCCGCCCCAGCACCGACAAAGGTCAGCACAACGCCGATCAACACATCGATCAGCAGTTGAACCACCACCATCGATACCGCCTCGGCGGTTTTCCCGGCAATCACATTGGGAGGCAGCATTTCCAGCCAGAGGCTGGCAGTACGCAGCAACAAACACAGCGCCGCCTCGTCACTGACCAGTAACTGAAGCTTCTCCATCATTTCAGGCGCTGTTTCTGCCAACGCGATCAGCTGTGCGGCGCCACTGCCCAACCGCTCGGCAAACTTTCCGGGATCCTGGAGAATCTCCGACAGCAACCCGATGCTGTCCCACACCCCCTCGATCGCCGCCCAGCTCCCGGCCAGCATGCCGTTCCCTGCCGCAGTGGCCACCGACTGCGACCACTGCGGCTTGAAACCCTGCCATTCGCTGCGCAGCCAACCATCCAGCTGCCGGGTCAGGCCAGCGTAGG
Source organism: Pseudomonas paraglycinae (assembly GCF_021601625.1). Classification (GTDB taxonomy): domain Bacteria; phylum Pseudomonadota; class Gammaproteobacteria; order Pseudomonadales; family Pseudomonadaceae; genus Aquipseudomonas; species Aquipseudomonas paraglycinae. Next base: position 2,906 of record NZ_BQHR01000007.1, read on the forward strand.
ATTCGAACAGCGCATCAACCTGCTTCTCGCTGGCCTCGCCGTGCACCACCACCCGGTAGAACTTGCCCGCCTCACCGGTGAACTCCCCTTTGCCCTGAGCATTGAGGGTGACCGACTCGACTGCACCGCCCTCCACCGCCACCACATCGACAACGATGTCGCCCAACGGAATGTCGTACGCCGACTCGAACTTGCTCTCGATCTCCATCGGCCCGCTTTCCGGGCATTGCACGACCGCAGAAGAAAAACGGCCGTCGTCTATCGCAACCGCCGTGCTGCGCTCGCCGAAACGGATGATCCGCTCCATCCCCATCAGCGACGGCAGATCGGCCGTATGACTGACAGTGTCTGCCGAGCGGCTGAGCCAGTGCTTCAGCTGTTCGCGATAGAGATCGAGGGTGCGGGGAAAGCTGTCGAGTTCTTGCTCGATGCGGGTGACGGCATCCATCAGCGCATTCCCATGCGCATGGCGAAACGAAAAACCGGGTCAAACATGTGCGTTCCCTCGCGCAAAAATCAGGCGAGGGACTTTGCGGGGGATCAAACAGAAAAGAAGTCAGGCGAGTAGGCGGAGGATGTAGGAGAAGTCTGTAACTGATCTTTATCGAACTGCAGACGCAAAAACGGGGCGGGAGGTTTCCCTCACGCCCCGTTCACGGAACAGATGATTTGCTTATCGAGAAGCGTCTCGGCCGGCCAGCTCTTTCAACTTGAGCTCCGCCAACGGATGCCCGGCCTTCGCGGCCATGGTCCACCAGCGAGCGGCCTCCGAAGGATCTGGCGCTTTGCTCGGCGTACCTGCAAGACTGATGACACCGACTTGATACGCCGCCTTGCCATCCCCGGCCAGCGCAGCCAGTCGCAACAACCGCACACCTTCTTCACGTGCGCCCAGGCCAACCCCGCGAAACGTCAGGATGTGCCCGTAAAAACTTTGCGCGCCGACATCGCCCAGGTTGGCCATGCGCGCAAACTGTCCTTCGAGCCAGCGCCAGCCGCGGGGCTGACGGACAAACCACGACCAGTGAAACAGCCTACGGGCCAGCCAGTAACTTGCCCGCGCCCTGAGTCGTAAAAACACTCAGGCCTCCGCCGATTCCGGGTATTCGTACTCAAACACCCGCACCACTTCCGAGGCATGCCAGGAGGCGGCGGCAACACCGTCGGACGGCCCGGAAAAACGCCCCAGACGCTCGACACACTCAAAGAAACCGGTGCGTGGCAGGCGGCTGGCACCCTGGCTGATCACCAGCGAGCTGCGCAACGGTTGTTCGGCTTTCGCGTCCAGTGCCGCGAGATGCTCCAGTGCCGCGGTCAATGTCTGCATGGCCGGCGTGGGCAGTTGCAGGCGTTCAAGCAAGGCTCGATAAGTCAAAAGATGGCGCTGCCTGCGCGCCTGATCCAGCTCCCCCAGCAATCCGTCCCAATGTTGACGACTGATGCGTACGCTCACGATTGTTCCCTCCACCCTGGCACCGTCAACTCCCAGGCCAGGCTGCGGCGAATCGCGGCGTCGGGCAGACGCTCGCCACTTTCGATCATGGCCAGGTAGGACGGGCTGATGCCTACCGTGCGGGCCAGCGCCTCGATGGCGATGCCCTTCCCTTCGCGCAAACTGCGTAACTGATCCAGACCTGGAAGAATCGGGTCCGGGGTTGCCGCAAGCGGCGCTGGAGCCAGTTGCGACGGTGCTTCGTTGATGCCTGCTGCTTTCAGTAGAGCCTGATACTGAGCCCATGGCAGAACCGCATATTCGGGCTCGCCATCGCGTGCAATTATCTGAATATCCATGACTACCCCGTAGGACAACAACACTTAGCGAGTCGGCACTTTTCCCTAGAAGTGTAATCCTAACAGCGGCCAAGGTCGTGGGGGGTATCTATCTGTGTACGAGGCTGTCGCGATTCAGGACTTTTTCGGCCCCTGAAGCTGAAGTTGCTCGGGTGTATCGGGCAGACGCTCGACCACTCTGAGCTTTTCCGGAGCCTGGCGCTGGCGCCACAGGCGGAAGGCATTCAGTTCATCGTCGAGGGTTTTCATCAGCCAGGCGAGGACGGCGATGTCATCGAGCATGCCGAACATGGGAATGAAATCCGGGATGGCGTCCACCGGACTGAGGAAGTACATCAGACCCGCCACCACCGAAACGATGGCCTTGGCGCTGATCGCACGGTACTCGCCGCGCCAGTACGCCAGACACAACGCCTGCAACAGACGCAGATCGTCCTTCAGCTTGCCGAGACGATTGCCCTGAGCGGCGCCTTTGCTGGCCACGGCGAACAACAAGGTCGGCAAGCGACCTCGAGCCAGCAGGCGTCCGGCCAAAGGCAGGAATCGGGCGAAATTCCACGGCGCTTTCATTTATTTCTCCCGTTGAAATGTTATCCACACAAATTGTGGATAACCTTGTGAACAGAGCTGCATTTCAGCGCTGAGAGCCCCGTTTCATAAGGGCTGCGCTCAGATCGGGCGTTTTTTACTCACATAAAAAATCCCAATATTTCATTGACTTGGCAGCCCCGGGCGTCTAGCGCGGGCAACCTTAAAGTCTAGGACTGCCATGACCGGCATCGGTTCGGTCTGTTTACGCCGACCATCGTCCAGATGCAACAACGCCCCGCATAAGCGAGGCGTTGTTGTTGAAACCGGCGCAGATTACTTGGCGGCGGCGTCTTCTTTGGCTGGATCCTTGATGGCCAGCAGTTCCAGGTCGAAAACCAGAACCGAGTTGGCCGGGATTGCCGGGCTCGGCGATTGTGCGCCGTAAGCCAGATCGCTAGGGATGTACAGCTTGTACTTCTCGCCAACGTGCATCAGTTGCAGGCCTTCTACCCAACCCGGGATCACACCGCTGACCGGCAGATCGATCGGGCTGCCGCGCTCGACGGAGCTGTCGAAAACGGTGCCGTTGGTCAGCTTGCCGGTGTAGTGAACGGTCACGACGTCGGTCGGCTTAGGCTGTGGGCCGTCGGCTTTCTTGACCACTTCGTACTGCAGACCGGAAGCGGTGGTGGTCACGCCGGCTTTCTTGCCGTTTTCTTCGAGGAATTTCTTGCCGGCGGCTGCCGACTCTTCGCTCATCTTGGCCATGCGCTCTTCGGCACGCTTTTGCAGCGCGGCGAAAGCTTCGACCAGTTCTTCATCTTTCAGCTTCTGTTCTTTCTTGCCGACGGCATCTTCGATGCCCTGGGCTACCGCTTTGGAGTCCAGATCATCCATGCCTTCCTGAGCAAGGCTCTTGCCCATGTTCAGGCCGATACCGTAGGAAGCTTTTTGCGCCGGGGTTTTCAGCTCTACGCTGGTCTGCGAATCACAACCCGCGAGTACCAGGCTAACCAGGGCAACCGCCGCCGCCAACCGATGCTGTTTCATGCTATTTCCTTGTTCATGCGCCGAAAGGGCAATCGAGTAAAGCCGCGAGCTTATCAGGCCGCCACGACCAATGGCTACCGGCATGAGAGCAGGAATCTTCCGATAAGTTCAGGGATTAAAAAGCATTTGGCGAAAGGCACGATGAAGCTTCTGTCATCTTTCGCCGACAGCAATTGATGCCGCTTCCCACAACACTTGGCGTAATGGCCACTTGCCGCACATGACTCGGCTCAGGCATAACAGCGCAACAACTCGACAAGGATGTTCATCTTGCGCCTCTTATACCGTGTGCTGACGCTGATCGTGGTGCTGCTGGGACTGGTCCTGGCGGTGGTTCTTTACTATGTCGCCAATCCGAGATTGCCCTTCCCTGCGCCCGCAAAACAGGTGCATTACCTGAACCAGTGGACTGAGCAAGAGCGCCAGACCTACTACTTCACTCCGCAGGGAACGCAGGTCAAAGGCCTTCGTTACGAATGGTTTCAGGCGCTGGAGCTGCCATTCTCGCAGCAACGTTTTGCCTCCCCGGAATACCTCGCGCGCTTCGGCTTTCTGATCGATCCGCAGCAGAAAGCCACGCCGGACAACCCGGGGAATCTGCCGGTAGGTTTCGCCCGGCACCAGAATCCCGGCAGCGCCGAGCAATATCTCGACATCACGTGTGCGGCCTGCCACACCGGTGAACTGCACTTCAATGGCCAGGCAATCCGTATTGACGGCGGCTCGGCCCAGCATGTGTTGCCCTCCAGCGTTCCTACATTGCGCGGCGGCAGTTTCGGACAGGCATTGGTCGCCAGTCTTACCTCGACTTACTACAACCCGTGGAAATTCGAACGCTTCGCTCGCCACGTGCTGGGCAACGACTACGACGCCCGCCACGAACAACTGCGCAAAGACTTCAAACACTCACTGAACACCTTCATCAAAGTGGCCTGGAACGACACCCATCGCGGCCTCTACCCCACCGAAGAAGGCCCGGGCCGCACCGACGCGTTCGGGCGTATCGCCAACGCGACCTTCGGCGACGCGATTTCCCCGGACAACTACCGCGTGGCCAACGCCCCGGTGGATTACCCGCAACTGTGGGACATGTGGACGTTCGACTGGGTGCAGTGGAACGGTTCGGCGCAACAACCGATGGCGCGCAATATCGGCGAGGCTTTGGGCGTCGGCGCCACCCTGAATTTCTTCGACGCCAACGGCCAGCCGCTGCAGGGCGATGACCGCTATGCCTCCAGCGTGCGTGTGCGTGATCTGCACACGATCGAAGAAACCCTGCAAAAACTGCGACCGCCAGCCTGGCCTGAAGAGGTACTTGGGCTCGTCGACAAACCCTTGGCAGCCAAGGGGCGAGCCCTGTTCGCCGAGAATTGCGCCGGGTGCCACGTACCGCGCCAGACCCAGGACGGCGAGCGCTGGGTGCAACATCTGCGCATGCTCCCGGTGGACGTCATCGGCACCGACCCGAACTCCGCCAACAACATTGCCAATCACCGTTTCGACCTGACCGCCCTGCAATGGAACCCGGCGGAACTCGAACAAATGGACGTGAAGTTGCACCCCAAACCCAAGGAACCGCTGGACCTCAGCCAGCTGTCAGTGGCCAAGGGACTGGCTTACGTCACCGCCTTCGTGGAAAACCGTGCGTACCGTGAAGCAGGCGTCACCGCCGCCGAGAAACCACAGCTCGACGGCTTCGGTCTGCCGATCGGCGTTCGCGAAAAAGTTGCCTACAAGGCGCGTCCGCTTGCCGGCGTATGGGCCACGGCCCCGTTCCTGCACAACGGCTCGGTGCCGAGCCTTTATCAGTTGCTGTCGCCTCAGGACGAGCGCGCCACCACCTTCTATAAAGGCACCTTCGAATACGACCCGCGCCATCTGGGCTACCGCACCGAAGCCTTCACCAACGGTTTCCTGTTCGACACCCGCATCACCGGCAACCACAACAGCGGCCACGAATTCCGCGCCGGCGAGCGCGGCAACGGCGTCATCGGCCGACTGCTGCAGCCAGAAGAGCGCTGGGCGCTGCTGGAATACCTGAAAGTGCTGGGCGGCCCGCTGGAGGCGCAACTGCCATGATCTTCAATTCCTTCACAAGACCTTCGATACTGGCGCGTTTCTGGCTCTGGCTGGGACGGTTACTGGGTAAAACCCTGTTGATCCTGCTGGTGATCGGCCTGATCGGCTGGGCCCTGACCAGCGCGTGGTTCGCCTGGCAGCACCGTGGCCCGGTGTCGGCGCTGGAGCAGATTCCAGATGGCGAAGCCGCCATGACCCAGGACGTGATTCAGACCGCCGTGCGCATCGTCGATCAGCACCGCGAAAGCACCCGCTACCTGCGCGATGCACATGCCAAGGCTCATGGCTGCGTGAAGGCCGATGTGCAGGTGTTGCCGGATCTGGCTCAGGAATTGCGCCAAGGCGTTTTCAGCGAACCGGGCAAGCTGTGGAAAGCGACGATGCGCCTGTCCAACGGCAACGCCTATCCGCAATTCGACAGCATCCGCGATGCCCGGGGCATGGCGCTCAAATTGCTCGATGTGCCGGGCAAGCAGTTGCTGGGGGACCGTCAGGGGCTGCACGAGCAGGATTTCGTGATGTTCAGTCACCCGAACTTCTTTGTCAGCGATGTCGCCGAGTATCGTCAGAATGTGGCGGCGCAGGCTGACGGCAAGAAGGTCATGGCGTTTTTTCCGGGGTGGGATCCGCGCAGCTGGCAGATCCGGCATTTGTTCATTGCATTGGCAACCCTATCGCCACCGCCGGAAAGCCCGACCCGCACGACCTATTTCTCGGTATCGCCCTACAAGTTCGGCGAGGCCAATGCCAAGTTCCGGGTGATGCCGGATCCGGAGCGCTGCCCCGCTTATACCTTGCCGAAACAGAACCAGGATCTGCCGAACTTCCTGCGCAATGCGCTGAATCAACAACTGTCCACCGACCGGATTCCGGCGTGTTTCGTGTTGCAAATTCAGCGGCAGGACGCGAACAAGTACATGCCGATCGAAGACACCAGCATCGAATGGCGCGAGCAGGACAGCCCATTCCAGACAGTGGCGCGGATCACCCTGCCCCCGCAGGACTTCGACACCCCGGCGCTGAACCTGCAATGCGACAACCTTTCCTTCAACCCTTGGTTCGGCATCGACGCTCATCGCCCGATTGGCGGGATCAACCGCCTGCGCAAGGCGGTGTATGAAGCGGTCAGCGATTACCGCCACAGCCGCAACTCGGCGCAATAGCAGCGCCAGAAACGAAAAAAGCGACCTTCAAAGGTCGCTTTCTCATGTTCAGGCCGGCAAAAGCCAAATCCCGGACAGCAAAAAGCCCGCGCTAGGCGGGCTTTCTGTGGTGATCTGGCGTTCAGTGTTCCAGATTACCGAATATGGCGCAGCGGACGGGACTCGAACCCGCGACCCCCGGCGTGACAGGCCGGTATTCTAACCGACTGAACTACCGCTGCGCGAAACGCTTGAAACGAATGGTGGGTGATGACGGGATCGAACCGCCGACATTCTGCTTGTAAGGCAGACGCTCTCCCAGCTGAGCTAATCACCCTTCGCTTCGTTACGGGGCGCATTATGCCACAGATTTTCGTAATGTGTTGATTTAATTGAAGTTTTTTTCAAATAAATCCGAAAACCGTGAAACGACACATCCCGCATGTACAACTCGAGGCAGAAAAAAACCCGCCTTGGCGGGTTTTTCCGTGGTGACCTGGCGTTCAGTGTTCCAGGTTACCGAATATGGCGCAGCGGACGGGACTCGAACCCGCGACCCCCGGCGTGACAGGCCGGTATTCTAACCGACTGAACTACCGCTGCGCTAAACACTTGAAACGAATGGTGGGTGATGACGGGATCGAACCGCCGACATTCTGCTTGTAAGGCAGACGCTCTCCCAGCTGAGCTAATCACCCTTCGCTTCGGTGTGGCGCGCATTCTACGGAGCGACCCAACCTCTGGCAAGCACTTTTTTAAATAATTTTCTCAGCCCTTCCAAAGGCTTAGAGAAGGGTTGGCCTATGACCCGGCGAAGACAATAATGCCCCCCTTTGTATAAAGGAGAGACTCACCCCATGTGGTTCAAAAACCTGCTTATCTATCGCCTGACCCAAGACCTGCCTGTCGATGCCGAGGCGCTGGAAACTGCACTGGCCACCAAACTGGCGCGTCCATGTGCAAGCCAGGAGTTGACCACCTACGGTTTCGTCGCGCCGTTCGGCAAGGGCGAAGATGCTCCACTGGTGCACGTCAGCGGTGACTTCCTGCTGATCTCCGCCCGTAAAGAAGAACGCATCCTGCCCGGCAGCGTCGTGCGTGACGCGGTCAAGGAAAAGGTCGAAGAGATCGAAGCCGAGCAGATGCGCAAGGTCTATAAGAAGGAGCGCGATCAGATCAAGGATGAAATCATCCAGGCCTTCCTGCCGCGCGCCTTTATCCGCCGCTCGTCGACCTTCGCCGCCATCGCGCCGAAACAGGGTCTGATCCTGGTCAACTCGGCCAGCCCGAAACGCGCCGAAGACCTGCTCTCCACCCTGCGTGAAGTGATCGGCACCCTGCCGGTTCGCCCGCTGACCGTGAAAACCGCGCCGACCGCCGTGATGACCGAATGGGTCACCACCCAGCAAGCCGCCCCGGACTTCTTCGTGCTGGACGAGTGCGAACTGCGCGACCCCCACGAAGACGGCGGCATCGTGCGTTGCAAGCGTCAGGACCTGACCAGCGAAGAAATCCAGCTGCACCTGAGCACCGGCAAGGTGGTGACTCAACTGTCGTTGGCCTGGCAGGACAAACTGTCGTTCATGCTCGACGACAAGATGACCGTCAAGCGCCTGAAGTTCGAAGATTTGTTGCAGGATCAGGCGGAACAGGACGGCGGCGACGAAGCCCTCGGCCAACTGGACGCCAGCTTCACCCTGATGATGCTGACGTTCGGCGACTTCCTGCCGGCGCTGGTTGAAGCACTGGGCGGCGAAGAGACTCCGCAGGGGATCTAAGCCTCTGCGCAGTCTTTGGGTTATCTTCAAACGCCACCGCTTCGGTGGCGTTTTCACATAATAAGGAACAGGCCATGCGCGCACTGGCTGCACTGAGTCGTTTTGTCGGCAACACCTTCGCTTACTGGGTTCTGATTTTCGCGATGATCGCGTTCCTGCAACCGGCCTGGTTCCTCGGCCTCAAAGGCGCGATCGTGCCGTTGCTCGGGCTGGTGATGTTCGGCATGGGCCTGACCCTCAAACTCGACGACTTCGCCGCCGTCGCCCGCCATCCGTGGCGTGTGGCGCTGGGCGTGGTCGCGCATTTCGTGATCATGCCGGGGATGGCATGGCTGCTGTGCCAGATCTTTCATCTGCCGCCGGAAATCGCCGTCGGCGTGATTCTGGTCGGTTGCTGCCCAAGCGGCACCTCATCGAACGTCATGACCTGGCTGGCCCGTGGCGACCTTGCGCTGTCGGTGGCCATCGCCGCCGTCACCACCCTCCTCGCCCCGCTGCTGACCCCGGCGCTGATCTGGCTGCTGGCCTCGGCCTGGTTGCCGGTTTCGTTCATGGAGTTGTTCTGGTCGATCCTGCAAGTGGTGCTGCTACCAATTGTCCTCGGCGTGGTCGCGCAACGCGTGCTCGGTGACAAGGTCCGCCACGCGGTGGAAGTGCTGCCGCTGGTGTCGGTGGTCAGCATCGTGATCATCGTTGCCGCCGTGGTTGCTGCCAGTCAGGCGAAGATCGCCGAATCCGGCCTGCTGATCATGGCCGTGGTGATGCTGCACAACAGTTTCGGTTATCTGCTGGGTTATTTCACCGGGCGCCTGTTCGGCCTGCCGCTGCCGCAGCGCAAGTCCCTGGCGCTGGAAGTCGGCATGCAGAACTCGGGGTTGGGGGCTGCGCTGGCCAGTGCACACTTCTCGCCGCTGGCGGCGGTGCCGAGCGCGCTGTTCAGTGTGTGGCACAACATTTCCGGGGCGCTGCTTTCGACGTACTTCCGACGGATGAGCGAAAAACAAGACCGTGAGACTCTGGCGCAACAGGCGGCCGACTGATCCCGGATCAAGGCGCGGCGCACAATTTTCGGTAGTATGTGCGCCACGCGGGGACGACCCTGCGGCTCAATCGAGTTTTCAATCTGGGGACGGCCCCGTCAATCGATGGAGGTTTTTCATGTCCTGGATCATTCTGTTTTTCGCCGGCCTGTTCGAAGTCGGCTGGGCCGTCGGCCTGAAATACACCGACGGTTTCACCCGTCCGCTTCCGACCGTTCTCACCGTTGCCGCCATGGCAGTCAGCCTTGGCCTGCTGGGTCTGGCAATGAAGGAATTGCCACTGGGCACGGCCTATGCGATCTGGACTGGCGTCGGTGCCGTGGGCACGGTGATTGCCGGGATCATTCTGTTTGGCGAATCGATGGCGTTGATTCGCCTGGCCAGCGTGGCGTTGATCGTCACCGGGTTGATCGGGCTCAAGGTCAGCGCCTGATTCACTGCCGCTATCGCGAGCAGGCTCGCTCCCACAGTAGTTCTGCATTTACAGTTCCAATGTGGGAGCGAGCCCGCTCGCGATAAGGCCCGCACAATCAACAGCTACCTGACTGTCCCGCGCAATTCCCCGACCAACGCCTGCAACTCCGCTGGCTGCGCTGCTTCAACAGCAACCGGCGAACCCGCCACCAGCGTCACCCGCGACCACAAGCGCCGGAACACTCCCTTGTTCGGATCGCGGCTGAAGAAACTTCCCCACAACCCCTGCAACGCCAGCGGAATCACCGGCACCGGTGTCTCTTCGAGAATCCGCGTCAGCCCGCCCTTGAACTCGTTGATCTCGCCATCAGCGGTCAACTTGCCTTCCGGGAAGATGCACACCAGCTCACCGTCCTTCAGATACTGGGCAATCCGGGTGAAGGCTTTTTCGTAGATCTGGATGTCTTCCTGACGTCCGGCGATAGGAATCGTCCCCGCCGTGCGGAAGATAAAGTTCAGCACCGGCAGGTTGTAGATCTTGTAGTACATGACAAAACGAATCGGCCGACGCACCGCGCCGCCAATCAGCAAGGCATCGACGAACGACACGTGGTTGCACACCAGCAACGCAGCGCCCTCATCGGGAATCGCCTCAAGGTTGCGATGCTCGACGCGGTACATCGAATGGCTGAGCAACCAGATCATGAAACGCATGCTGAACTCGGGGACGATCTTGAAGATGTAGGCGTTGACGCCGATGTTGAGCAGCGACACCACCAGAAACAGCTGCGGAATCGACAGCTTGACCACGCTCAACAACACGATGGTGACAATCGCCGAGATCACCATGAACAGCGCGTTGAGAATGTTGTTGGCCGCAATTACCCGCGCCCGCTCGTTCTCGGCAGTGCGCGACTGGATCAACGCGTACAGCGGCACAATATAGAAACCGCCGAAGATCCCGAGGCCCAGCACATCGATCAACACCGCCCAGGCATGGCCGAAACTCAGCACTTCGGTCCAGCTATGGCCAACAGCGCTTTCTGGAATTCCACCGGAATGCCACCACAGCAACAGCCCGAAAACCGTCAGGCCGAACGAGCCAAACGGCACCAGGCCGATCTCGACTTTGCGTCCGGATAGCTTCTCGCACAGCATCGAACCCAGTGCGATGCCGACCGAAAACACGGTAAGGATCAGGGTGACCACGGTTTCGTCGCCGTGCATCCATTCCTTGGCGTAGGCCGGGATCTGCGTCAGATAAATCGCCCCGACGAACCAGAACCACGAGTTGCCAACGATCGAGCGCGACACAGCAGGTGTCTGCCCCAGGCCGAGTTTCAGGGTCGCCCAGGACTGACTGAAGATGTTCCAGTTAAGGCGCATTTCCGGGGTCGCCGCCGCGGCGCGGGGAATGCTGCGACTGGCCAGATAACCCAGCACGGCGATGCCGACAATCGCGGCGGACACCACCGGCGCGTAATTGGCCGACGACATCATCACCCCGGCACCGATGGTCCCGGCCAGGATCGCCAGAAACGTGCCCATCTCCACCAGCCCGTTGCCGCCGACCAGTTCATCGTCGCGCAAAGCCTGCGGCAGGATCGAATACTTCACCGGCCCGAACAGCGCCGAGTGCGTGCCCATGGCGAACAGCGCCACCAGCATCAGCGACAGGTGATCGAACAGGAAGCCGACGGATCCCACGGCCATGATGGCGATTTCTGCGAGCTTGATCAGACGGATCAACGCGTCCTTGGCGAATTTTTCCCCAAACTGTCCGGCCAGCGCCGAAAACAGGAAGAACGGCAGAATAAACAGCAGCGCGCACAGGTTGACCCAGATGGAGCGGTCACCTTCGATGGTCAGCCGATAGAGAATGGCGAGGATCAGCGACTGCTTGAACACGTTATCGTTGAACGCGCCCAGCGACTGGGTAATGAAGAACGGCAGGAAGCGCCGGGTGCGCAGCAGGTTGAACTGTGAGGGGTGACTCATCTTCCGTGTGACCCTGTTGTTTTTGGAAAGAGAAGGTAGCGAGTGGCCTGGCTACGCTTATAAGAATCTCGAACCGCGATCCAGGCCACACATTACCTAATCTTTGCAGGTTATTTCTTCAAACCTGCAATGCACGGTGAAACAAACAGCTCGCCGCGCCATGCACCTTGCAGCGTACGTTTACCGACGATCAGCCACATCACCGCCAGCAACGTCACCAGCACACAACCGACCACACTGAAGAACGTCAGGTGCAAGGTGCTGCCCAGTTTCAGGGTTGCCAGCGAATAGACGCCCAACGGGAAGGTGAAGCCCCACCAGCCAAGGTTGAACGGGATGCCGTCACGCAGATAACGCACGGTGATCAACAGCGCCATCAACATCCACCACAGACCGAAGCCCCACAGCGTGATCCCGGCGACAAGGCCCAGGCCCGAAGCCATTTCGCCGATGCCTGGCAGACCGTTGGCCGCGAAGATCGCCGGGGCATCGCCGCCCAGCAGCAACATGCCCAAGGCTCCGGTGCCGATCGGGCCGAGAGCCAGCCAGCTCGACGCCGCCATGTTTTCGTGGGGCAGTTTGTGCAAGGCCATGCGCAGCAAGAGGATGGTCAGAATGCTGAACGCCACCGGCAGAGAAAAGGCCCAGAGCACGTAACTGGTCACCAGCACCACCAGTTGCGAGTGCGCATCGGCGAGATGCGGCGCCAGCAGTCCACCACTGGCCGCCGCCACTTCTGCCGCCACCACCGGCAGCAGCCAGACGGCGGTCATCTGATCGATGCTGTGTTCCTGACGGGTAAACATCATGTAGGGGATCAGCACACCGCAGGCCAGCGACATCGCCACGTCCAGCCACCACAGTACTTCGACGAGATGAATGACGCCCTCACCCCAGCGCGGCAGACCGAACAGCAGAAAACCGTTGATGATGGTCGCCAGCCCCATCGGAATGGTGCCGAAGAACATCGAAACCGTGGAATGGCCGAAGATCCGCTGCGCCTCGTCGAAGAACAGAATCCAGCGGGCGGCGTAGGCAACGGTAAACAGCACGAACAAGAGAATGTTGAACAACCACAGCCCTTCGGCCACGGCGTGCAGGCCGGGAATGGACACCGGCAATTGCGCCAGCGCCAACGCCAGCACACCGGTGCCCATAGTGGCGGCGAACCAGTTCGGGGTGAATTGGCGGATCACTTCAAGCGGGTGCTGAAGCTGGCTGAATGGCTTGATACCGGGTTTGACGCTGTTGGGGCAAATCATCATGAACTCCTGTCCTCAGGTGAGGTTGAGATCATGGTAGAACCGAATCGAATATCTATATAACGGGTAATATCTCTAACTGTTATCTGTTTTGTAGATATGCAGTCAGACACTGCCTTCGGTTTCGATCACCAGAATCCGCGCCGCGCCCTGCGGATGAGCGACGTGTTCTGTGCCGATGGACGCGAAGAAGATGTCGCCAACATCAAGCAAGGCCTGCTTCTCCTCACCTTCTTCGCGATAGTGCATGAGCACCTGACCATCGAGCACCACGAACACTTCTTCACCGTCATTGACGTGCCATTTGTAGGGCTGATCGGTCCAGTGCAGGCGCGTGGTGATGCCGTTCATGTTGGCGATGTCGAGCGCGCCCCAGGCGCGCTCGGCGGTGAAGGTCTTGCTGCGGATAATCTTCATGCGTCGATCCGTGAGAAGAATGGGCTGGCCAAGGCTAACCGAATCTGACGGGCTTATGGAGCGCTGCAAGTCTTGGCCGCTTGCGCCCGGAAACTCATCAGCAGCGCACCGACCGCCAGCACAATCAGCACCGCGCCATACACATCGGTGGTGGTCAGCAGGCCCACGCTGTGGGTGAAATGTCCGGCCAGCAACGCCGGCAGGCAGAACGCCAGGTAACTCAGCACATAAAACGCCGACATCAATCCGGCACGCTCATGGGGCAATGCCAGCGGCACCAGACTGCGTACCGTTCCGAGGAAACCCGAGCCAAAGCCACAACCGGCCACCAGCGTGCCGAAGAAGAACAGCGACAGACTGGCGCTATGCACGCCCAACAGAATCAGCACGATACCGGCCGGCAGCAGACTCGCCCCAAGTTGTAGCGCGCGGGAGGCAGGACGATTGCGCAAGGTGAAGATCATCAATGCACCGGTCACGGTCAGCGCCGCCACGGTCGCGCCGCCGATCAGGTTGGAGGTGGAACCGGTGGCCGTGCGCACCAGCGACGGTGCCAGCGAGGCATAAAAACCGCCGAGCGCCCAGGTCGCGGTGTTTAGCGGCAAGACTCGCCACAGCGTCGAACGCGCCTGAACCGGCACATGCAGGGTCGGCCGCAACGAGGCCCATGCCCCGGCCTGCGGCGAGACGCTTTCCGGCAGGCGCCAAACATAGATGCCCTGCAACACAAACAGCGCGAGCAGCAACCAATATGTCAACTGCAACGGCGCCGGGGCGAACTCGGCCAGCAAGCCGCAGCCCATGCCGCCCAATGCCATGCCGAGCAACGGCGCAACGCTGTTGATCAACGGCCCTTGCTGGCGATCAGTGTCCAGCAGCGTCGCGCTCAACACAGCGGTGGCCATGCCGGTGGCGAAACCTTGCAGCACTCGCGCGCCGATCAGCCAGCCCACGCTGTCCGCGTAGATAAACAGCAGCATCGCCAGCGCATTGAGCGTCACGGCGGTGAAGATCACCGGTTTGCGTCCCAGGTGATCCGACAGCGAACCGACCGTCAGCAACGCGGCCAGCAGACTGAGGGCGTAGACGCCGAAAATCAGGGTCAATACCGCTGCCGAAAAATGCAGCTGATCCTGATACAGGTGATACAACGGCGTCGGCGCAGTGGAAGCGGCGAGAAAACTCAGTAAGGTGATCGCCAGAAACCACAGGCTGGAACGATGGGAAGCAAGGCTGGTCATGGGCACACTCCGCAAAAGCTAATTTTTTGCTTTTGCGGAGTGTGCTCTCGGCTTGCGCTTAAAGCAAATTCTTTGTGTTAAGGTCTGCCGCATGGCTATTAAAGAAGGTTTACGCCCTGGCGGTCGCAGTGCCCGGGTGCAGGAGTCGATTCACTCGGCAGTCCGCGCGCTTCTGCAAGAACAGGAGCGCTCGACGGTGACCGTCCCGCAAATCGCGGCGCGCGCCGGGGTGACGCCGTCGACGATTTACCGGCGCTGGGGAGATCTGGCGGCGTTGCTGGCTGATGTCGCCCTCGCCCGCATGCGCCCTGATAGTGAGCCGGCTAAAACCGGCAGCCTGCGTAGCGACATCCGCGCATGGGCCGAACAGTATCTCGACGAAATGAGTTCGGAGCCCGGACGCAACATGATGCGCGACGTGCAGGCGAGCGCGACGCCGGGCTATTGCGTAACGATCATCGGCGCGCAACTGCAGACCATCATCGAGCGCCACCCCAAGGAAACGGCGCCGAGCGTGGATCGTCTGATCAATCTGGTGGTGTCCCCGGTGGTGTTCCGCATTCTGTTTTCGGCTGCGCCGCTGGAAGTCGAAGAACTGCACCGCTTGATCGACATCGCGCTCAAACCGGACTGACCCCAGAACTGCCCGGTTCTGTTCCTGCGACACCCCGCCGCGCCACGACCTTGGTCGACACTGACTAACCGTCGCGCCCGTGCGAGACTGTCTGACCGGGCGCAAGTCCGGTCGTTTTCTGTCGGGAGTGTTCCATGTCGTTGTCCACCGGGCTGATCGCCGCCGTCGCCCTGGCCTATATGGCCATCATGTTCGCCATCGCTTTCTACGGCGACCGTCGCAGCGCACCGCTGCCGCCACGGGTGCGCGCCTGGGTGTACAGCCTGTCGCTGGCGGTCTACTGCACCAGCTGGACGTTTTTCGGCGCGGTCGGTCAGGCGGCCGAACAGCTGTGGTCGTTCCTGCCGATCTACCTGGGGCCGATCCTGCTGCTACTCGGTGCGCCGTGGGTGCTGCAGAAGATGGTGATGATCAGCAAACAGGAGAACATCACCTCCATCGCCGACTTCATCGCCGCCCGGTACGGTAAATCCCAGTCGTTGGCGGTGGTCGTCGCGCTGATCTGTCTGGTCGGCGTTCTCCCTTATATAGCCTTGCAACTCAAAGGCATTGTCCTCGGCGTAAACCTGCTGATCGGTGCCGGCGCCGACGCCATGGGCACCCGCGCCCAGGACACGGCGCTGATCGTGTCGCTGGTGCTGGCGCTGTTCACCATCGTTTTCGGTACGCGCAACCTCGATGCCACCGAGCACCACCGGGGCATGGTGCTGGCGATTGCTTTCGAGTCGCTGGTCAAACTGTTCGCCTTTCTCGCCGTCGGCGCCTTCGTCACCTACGGGCTGTATGACGGCTTCGACGACCTGTTCAATCAGGCGATGCTCGCCCCGCGCCTTGAGGAATACTGGAAAGAAACCATCAACTGGCCGTCGATGGTGGTGCAGACCGGCGTGGCGATGATGGCGATCATCTGCCTGCCCCGGCAGTTCCACGTAACAGTGGTGGAGAACATCGACCCGCAGGATCTGCGTCTGGCCAAATGGGTGTTCCCCGCCTACCTCGCACTGGCCGCGTTGTTTGTCGTCCCGATCGCCCTGGCCGGTCAGATGATGCTGCCCAGCTCGGTCATCCCCGACTCTTTCGTTATCAGCCTGCCATTGGCCCAGGCTCACCCGGCGCTGGCGATGCTGGCGTTTATCGGCGGTGCATCGGCCGCCACCGGCATGGTGATCGTGGCGAGTGTGGCGCTGTCGACCATGGTCTCCAACGACATGCTGTTGCCATGGCTGCTGCGCCGCAACAACGCCGAGCGCCCGTTCGAAGTGTTCCGCCAGTGGATGCTCTCGGTGCGCCGGGTCAGCATCGTGGTGATTCTGTTGCTGGCTTACGTCAGCTACCGCTTGCTCGGATCGACCGCGAGCCTGGCAACCATCGGCCAGATCGCTTTCGCGGCGGTCACTCAACTGGCCCCGGCGATGCTCGGCGCGCTGTACTGGAAACAGGCCAACCGCCGCGGCGTGTTCGCCGGCCTCGCCGCCGGCACGTTCCTGTGGTTCTACACCCTGATCCTGCCGATCGCTGCGCGCAGCCTCGGCTGGTCGCTGGACAGTTTCCCCGGGCTCGCCTGGCTGCACAGCAACCCGCTGAACCTGCCGATCACCCCGCTGACCCAAGGCGTGGTGCTGTCGCTGGCGGGCAACTTCACGTTGTTTGCCTGGGTATCTGTGCTGTCGCGCACCCGGGTGTCGGAGCACTGGCAGGCCGGACGTTTTATCGGTCAGGAGATCAGCGCACGGCCGAGCGCCCGCTCGATGCTGGCGGTGCAGATTGATGACTTGCTGCAACTGGCCGCGCGGTTTGTCGGTGAAGAACGCGCGCGGCAGAGCTTCATCCGCTTTGCCTATCGCCAGGGCAAAGGCTTCAACCCGAATCAGAACGCTGACGGCGAATGGATCGCCCACACCGAGCGATTACTGGCCGGTGTCCTTGGCGCCTCTTCGACGCGAGCTGTAGTAAAAGCCGCCATCGAAGGTCGGGAAATGCAGTTGGAGGACGTCGTCCGGATCGCCGACGAAGCCTCGGAAGTGCTGCAGTTCAACCGTGCGCTGCTGCAAGGCGCCATCGAAAACATTACCCAAGGCATCAGCGTGGTCGACCAGTCGCTGAAACTGGTGGCCTGGAACCGGCGCTATCTGGAACTGTTCAACTATCCGGACGGTTTGATCAGCGTTGGCCGACCGATTGCCGACATCATTCGCCACAACGCCGAGCGTGGTTTGTGCGGCCCCGGTGAAGCAGAAGTTCATGTCGCCCGGCGCCTGCACTGGATGCGTCAGGGCCGCGCCCACACGTCTGAGCGGCTGTTCCCCAACGGCCGGGTGATCGAGCTGATCGGCAACCCGATGCCCGGCGGCGGTTTCGTCATGAGTTTCACCGACATCACCGCGTTCCGCGAAGCCGAGCAGGCTTTGACCGAGGCCAACGAAGGGCTGGAGCAACGGGTCAGCGAACGGACGCAGGAACTGTCGCAACTCAACGTCGCGCTGACCGAAGCCAAGGGCAATGCCGAGGCGGCCAACCAGTCCAAGACCCGTTTCCTCGCCGCCGTCAGCCACGATCTGATGCAGCCTCTGAACGCCGCACGGCTGTTCTCTGCCGCCCTCTCCCATCAGGAAGACGGCCTGAGCGGCGAAGCGCAGAAACTGGTGCAGCATCTGGACAGCTCGCTGCGTTCGGCCGAAGACCTGATCAGCGATCTGCTGGACATTTCCCGTCTGGAAAACGGCAAGATCAACCCGGATCGCAAGCCGTTCGCGGTCAATGAGCTGTTCGATATTCTCGGCGCGGAGTTCAAGGCGCTCGCCCAGGAACAGGGCTTGAGCTTCCGGGTACGCGGAAGTCAGTTACGCATCGACAGCGACATCAAACTGCTGCGGCGCATTCTGCAGAACTTCCTCACCAACGCATTCCGCTACGCAAAAGGCCCGGTACTGCTGGGCGTGCGTCGACGCAAAGGCGAAATCTGTCTGGAAGTGTGGGATCGCGGGCCGGGGATTCCGGAGGACAAACAGCAAGTGATCTTCGAGGAATTCAAACGCCTCGACAGCCACCAGACCCGCGCCGAAAAAGGTCTGGGCCTGGGTCTGGCGATCGCCGATGGTCTCTGCCGCGTGCTCGGCCATACCTTGCGCGTGCGCTCATGGCCGGGGCGCGGCAGCGTGTTCAGTGTCCGCGTACCGTTGGCCAAAGCGCAGACGGTACAGCCGGCGGCGGCGGTGGAAATCAATGGCAAATTGCACAGCGGCGCGCAGGTGCTGTGCATCGACAACGAAGACAGCATTCTGATCGGCATGAACAGCCTGCTCACGCGCTGGGGCTGCCAGGTCTGGACCGCACGCAACCGCGAAGAATGTGCGGCACTGCTCGACGACGGCGTGCGGCCACAATTGGCATTGGTGGACTATCACCTTGATCACGGCGAAACCGGCACCGATCTGATGGCCTGGTTGCGCACAAGGCTGGGCGAACCGGTGCCCGGCGTGGTGATCAGCGCCGACGGGCATCCGGAAACCGTGGCCCAGGTTCACGCAGCGGGGCTGGATTACCTGGCCAAACCGGTGAAACCGGCGGCGTTGCGGGCGTTGTTGAGTCGCTATTTGCCGCTCTAGCAGAGCGGCTTATTCAGGCAGTTCGACCAGGCCGTCGGCATCGGTCATTGCGCGCTCCAGCAGGTCTGCGGGCAGGCTTTTGCTGGCCCGCGCGCCGAGCAGCTTGAGCTGTTCGCTGCGGCTGACCAGGTTGCCCCGCCCTTCCGTCAGCTTGTTGCGCGCCGCGCTGTAGGCCTTGTCCAGTTGCTGCAAGCGATTGCCGACTTCGTCCAGATCCTGAATGAACAGCACGAACTTGTCGTAAAGCCAACCGGCGCGCTCGGCGATTTCCCGGGCGTTCTGGCTCTGGCGCTCCTGCTTCCACAGGCTGTCGATGACTCGCAAAGTGGCCAGCAGCGTGGTCGGGCTGACGATCACGATGTTGCGGTCGAAGGCCTCCTGAAACAGCGTCGGCTCGGCCTGCAACGCGGCGGAAAACGCCGCTTCGATGGGCACGAACAGCAAGACGAAATCGAGACTGTGCAAACCTTCCAGACGTTTGTAATCCTTGCCGGCCAGGCCTTTGACGTGGCTGCGCAAGGACAGCACGTGCTGCTTCATGGCGATCTGGCCGATGGCATCGTCGTCCGCCGCGACGTATTGCTGATACGCGGTGAGGCTCACCTTGGAGTCGACCACCACCTGCTTGTCGCCCGGCAGATAAATGATCACGTCCGGCTGGAAACGCTCGCCGTCCGGGCCCTTGAGATTGACCTGGGTCTGGTACTCGCGGCCCTTCTCCAGCCCGGCATGCTCAAGCACACGCTCGAGAATCAGCTCGCCCCAGTTGCCCTGAGTCTTCTGGCCCTTCAGGGCGCGGGTCAGGTTGGTCGCTTCGTCGCTGAGGCGCAGGTTCAGTTGCTGCAAACGCTCCAGCTCCTTGGCCAGCGAAAAACGCTCGCGGGCTTCGGCCTGATAGCTTTCCTCGACGCGTTTTTCGAACGACTGGATGCGTTCCTTCAAAGGATCAAGCAATTGGCCGAGGCGCTGCTGGCTGGTTTCGGCGAAGCGTTGTTCGCGCTCATCGAAGATCTTGCCGGCCAGTTCGGCGAACTGTGCGCGCAGCTCGTCACGGGAACCTTGCAGGTCATCCAGGCGTTGTTGATGGCTTTCCTGTTGCTCGCGCAATTCGGCATTCAGCGAAGCCGCTTGGGCGTCCAGGCGCCGTAACTCGGCTTCTTTGTTGGCGCGTTCGAGGTTCCAGGCATGGGCAGCGTCACGGGCATCATCGCGCTCGATCTGCAACAGCTCGACTTCCCGGCGCACGGCCGCGAGATCAGCTTGTTTGGAGGCGTTGGCCTGGCCGAGATCGGCGATTTCATCGCGGCAGGCTTCAAGTTGAGCAGTGAGGCCGTCTTGGGCCATTTGTGCCATGGCCAGCCGCTCTTCGAGCAAGGCGACTTCAGACTGGTTCTGACTGGCCCGGCGTTGCAGTTGCCAGGCCAGCGCCAGCAGCGGCACGGCCGCGCCTGCCAGCCCCAGCAGGATGCTGGTCAAGTCCATCGCCATAGTGATTCCCGCCGATCCGATAAAGCCTGAAGGTTAACCAAGGCGTCTGGTCTTGGACAGCTCAGTCTTCGATCAGGCCGAGTTCCTGTTGCGCGCGGCGGTCACCGGCGCGGGCGGCCTGACGCAACAGGTCCTGGCCGATCCGGCGATCCCGGGCATTGCCGCACTCGCGGCACATCAACTGGCCGAGGCGACTTTGCGCGGCGACCACCCCTTCCCGGGCCGGTTGCTTGAGCAGGCGGCCGGCGAGGTGCTTGGCATTCTGGCTGTCGCCAAGACGCGGGCTGTCGAGCAGCCATTCGGCCACGCGCACGGAAAATCGCTTGGGAGCGGTAACACGAGGGAGTTGGGAGGTAACAGATTCTGGAGCTGAACGAAACTTCATAAAGCACTGTGGGACAGATCGGAAGGCGCGCCACTCTACTCTTTTTTTCGCACAGGTAAAGTCGAAAAAAACCCGGCACGCCCGTGCTAGAGCAAGCGCTCGGGACAATCCACAGAAGCTGTGGATAACTCAGTGGACAACCGCCCTCCAGTCGCCGCAAAGCCTTGTGGAATGGGGCTCGCAGTCAAACTGACGATTTTTTCACCAGTTAAAAAAAGCGATGTTTTTCATTGACTTAAACTTTCGATGCAGGCAGCCATCAGGGTCAGGATCGTTGTGACAGCGCCGTTACAGTCCGCGCAACTAATGTGCACAAGTACCTGTTACGCGGTTATATCGATGCGCCTTTTCGGGTCGTTTTGGCATTCGGACTGGGGATAAGCCCCTGCGCCGAGCGTTCGCATCTGTCGGGTAGTGGCGACCGACGGTCGTTTAGCAAAGCCAGATCGGGGCAGGCGCGGAGTCCGGGCACCGCGCCCGGGAATTTTTTTGATGACCGGGTTTGCCTTCTTCAGACCGTTCCGTTAGTATCCGCGGCGTTAGTACCAAGCTGAAAGTCAATTCCGGTCGAACAAACCCCCACAGTCAAGTTTCTCTTACATAGACCTTCACTGAAAAAAGCGGGATCGACCCCTCGATGGTTTCCAGGTAAATCTTGCGACGACACAGTCTTTGAATCGAATGCAAAGAGTGTTGCGAAGACCACTTACTCTGACCGAACCAACCTGCAAATTGATCAGGATCTTCACCAAGGGCCCAGAACCTCTGCCCTCGATGTGTTGCCTGTCCTCCTAAGTACCTACCTGCCAGCCCAAGCGCGCCAACTTTTATAGCGCTCGAACTGGCTGCCTTGTTCCAGTCGGGTTCTTCGTTCGACCAATGGTGGTTGACGTTACTGGAACGTTTTAACGTTGCACGGTTCTTATCCGTGTCATTTGTAGGAACACCTAATAACTATGTCGACTCAAATCCAGACTCAGGATGCCATTCGCACCCTAACCAACGCTTTTGCCCCAATGAACTGCCTGATCATGGCCGCTCGCAAAGGCTGCTTCAGCTTCACCGTGGTCAATGAACACGGGATCGCCCGCCACAGCGAGCGTCTGTACCCCGATCAATACTCCAGCGCCGAACCGCTGCAGGCCGTGATTGATCGCACCCGTCAGGCATTGATCGCCTGAGAGGCCGAAATGGCTGCAAAAGCAAAAGCCCCGCTGAGAATGCGGGGCTTTTTATTGCCCGATGTTTCACTTCTGTCACTTTCTGCCTAATCACTAACCGATATAACGGTTATAACGCCTCGCCGGAAATATTTTAAAAACAGGCCTTTACGTCGCGAATATGACACTACACTTCAACTCAAGCGGCGTGATCCGCTTCCGGCGAGCCTGAGTCGATCCACAGCTGCCAAGCTCCCCTTCAGGTCTCGCCGCCCGATAACAAGATCCGAGGGTTTTATGGGTATCGCTGCCAGCGAACTGTGCCGTTATGTGATCCGTCCTACGCTGATCTACCTGGGACGCCACTGCGCAACTGCCGAATCCCTTCTGCTGGGCATTGCCGCCAGCCAGTCCGCCCTCGGTTCCGCCCTGCATGACCGCCGTGGCCACGGCCTGTACCGGATTGCCGAACACCGTCACCAGGCCCTCTGGGATCATTACCTGGCGCTGGACCCGGAACGCGCCAGCCTGGTTCGCGGCCTCGCCAGCCAACATGCATTTCTCAGCGGGCCGCACCTCGAACTGACGGTCAACCTGCGTTACGCCACGGCCATTGCATGGCTTCTGGTGGAAGAACAAAACCCCATCCTCCCCGAGCCGGACGATCTGCTGGGCATGGCGCGCATCTGGCGTCAGACCTTCCAGCCTCAAGGTCGTCTGCGCGATTTCACCTGCGCCTGGCAAACCTGTGTTTCACCGCTGAATCAGGTCGCTTGCTGACCCGCCGGTTTCGCAACATCGTCCAACGAGTAGCGAATCTGGTCGGATTGTCCTACAAAACCGCTCTAACTCAAGGCATACGGACTATAGCGCTGGGACGAAAATGTTGGTAATTTTCGCCCCGGTGATCACCAGGAGTTCTAATAATGAAAAAAGTCATGCTCAAAACCACCCTTAGCCTTGCCGTAACCGTGGCATCCACCCAGATCTTCGCAGCTGGCTTTGCCATCAACGAACACAGCATCAGCGGGATGGGGACTGGGTACGCCGGGCGATCTTCTTCTGCCGACGACGCAAGCACTGTTTACGGCAACCCTGCCGGCATGTCGCGCATCACGCGCGAACAAGTCACTGGCGGTGTTGCATTCCTCGACGCAAAAACCGATATCAGCGACGCCAGCTCCAGCCCGAACGGCGGCAGCAACAAAGGCGACATGGTGCCCTTCACCTCCGTACCTATGGGCTACTACGTCAAGCCGATCGACGAGCATTGGGCATTCGGTCTGGGTGTGTACGTACCCTTCGGCCTGATCACCGACTATGAAAACGGCTTCGCCGGCCGTTACTTCGGCAGCAAGTCAGAAGTCAAGATCATCACCTTCCAGCCAACGATCAGCTACAAGTTCAACGATGTCGTGTCGATCGGTTTCGGCCCGACCATCAACCGCATCGACGGGTCGCTGGAATCCAACCTGTCGATTACCCAGGCACTGCCGGACGGCAAGGTCAAGATCAAGGGTGACGACACCGCGCTGGGCTACAACATCGGCGTGCTGGTACAAGCTACCGATACCACTCGCCTGGGTCTGACTTACCACTCGAAAGTCGACTACAAGCTCGAAGGCAACACCAAGGTCAACTACGGCGCACTGGCGGCAGTCGGTCTGGGTGCCAACCAGAAGTACGACGCTTCGCTGAAGATCACCACACCTGAATCCGTGGACCTCTCGGTCACTCAGGCAATCAACGATCGTTGGAACGTCTACGCCGGTACCACCTGGACCCGCTGGAGCCAGCTGGAAAAGATCACCGTCAAGAACTCCGGCGTTCAGCCGCTGCTGGCTGGCCAGTTCGGCGAGATCACCGAAGAACAAAACTGGCATGACACCTGGGCTTACGCCATCGGTACGTCCTACCAGCTGAACAAGGAATGGGTACTGCGTACCGGTCTGACCTTCGACCAGTCGCCGACCAACAACGTCGACCGTTCGCCACGCATCCCGACCGGCGACCGGACCATCTTCAGCATCGGTGCCGGCTGGAGCCCGACCGAAGACCTGACCATCGACGTTGCCTACTCGTACCTGAAGGAAGAGAAGGTCAACATCCGCAACGAAAACGATCGCGGCCAGACCTACAACTCCCAGTATGAAAACTCGGCAAATGGCTTCGGTGTCGGCGCAACCTACCGCTTCTGATGCTGCACGGCGGGGCTAACCCCTCGCCATAAAAAAGCCCCGCTCTCTTCACAGAGGCGGGGCTTTTTGATGGGCGTCGATCAGGGTTTCAGCGGCTGGGAGGCAATGGCTTTCTCGATGGCTGCGAGAAATTCCGGATCATCCGGTTTGGTCAGGCTGGAGAAATTGGCGATCACCTTGCCCTGGCGGTCGATGACGTATTTGTAGAAATTCCACTTCGGTGCGCTGCTCTGTTTAGCCAGCACCTGGAACAGGTGAGTCGCATCGTCACCCCGGACCTTCTGTGGCTCGGTCATGGTAAACGTCACGCCGTAGTTGGCGTAGCAGACCTTGGCGGTCTCGGCGCTGTCCTTGGACTCCTGCTTGAAGTCATTGGAGGGCACGCCGAGCATTTCCAGGCCTTGGGCCTTGTAGCGCTGATTGAGCGCTTCCAGGCCCTCGAACTGCGGCGCGAAACCACAGAAGCTGGCCGTATTGATCACCACCAGCGGTTTGTCGGCGTAGCGCTGACACAGGTCGATGGATTCCTTGGCCCGCAACTTAGGCAACGAACCTCGCAACAGATCCGGACAGTCCGCGGCCTGGGCCAGTCCGGTCAACGCCATCAGCAACGCGGGAACAGCACACCAGCGCTTGAGCATGTCGGGCATCCTTGAGCAATCGTCAGACCTCGACGTTACTCGCCCTCCCGCCGGTCTAGCAAGCACCCATGCCCAACTGCATCAGCGCCAGCCCGCCCTGATGCCAGCCCCACCACACCAGCGCGAGCAATGCGGCGCCGAGTGCGGTGACGACGATCTGCGGCCAGAAACGGTTCATGCGGCGCTCGCACGCGGTTGCAGTCGCTCGACCGGACGCTCACGCACCGGCCAGTTCAGCGCTGCCGCCAACAGGCTCAAAAGAATCGCCACTTGCCAGATCAAGTCATAACTCCCGGTCCGGTCATACACCACCCCGCCCAGCCAGCCACCGAGGAACGACCCCAACTGATGGAACAGGAACACGATACCGCCGAGCATGGACAGGTTTCGCACGCCAAACAAGGTTGCCACCGTACCGTTGGTCAACGGCACCGTCGACAGCCACAGGAAGCCCATGGCCATGCCGAACAGATAGGCCGAGGTCGTCGTCACCGGCAACCACAGGAACAGCACGATTACCACGGCGCGCAACAGGTACAACCCGGTCAGCAGACGCGGTTTGGACATCCGCCCACCGAACCAACCGGCGGTGTAAGTGCCGAAGATGTTGAACAGACCGATCAATGCCAGCACCGTGGTGCCGACGCTGGCCGGCAGGTGCTGATCGACCAGATACGCTGGCAAGTGCACGCCAATGAACACAACTTGAAATCCGCAGACGAAGAAGCCGAACGCAAGCAGCCAGAACCCGGAGTGCGAACACGCCTCGCGCAAGGCTTCGGACAGGGTTTGTTCATGGCCGAGCACCGGCAGCGGCTTGTCCTTGAGCATGCTCACCAGCGGCACGATCAGCGCCACCAGCAAGCCCAGCACCAGCAACGCCGCCGACCAGCCGAGCCAGCCAATCAGCCCGAGGGTGCCCGGCAGCATGGCGAACTGGCCGAAAGAACCGGCAGCACTGGCAATACCCATGCCCATGCTGCGTTTTTCCGGCGGCACAGCGCGGCCGACCACGCCGAGGATGACCGAGAACGAGGTGCCGGACAGACCGATGCCGATCAGCAAACCGGCGCTCAGGGACAGACCCAACGCCGTTTCCGACAGCCCCATAAACACCAGGCCCAAGGCGTAGAGCACACCGCCGATCAGCACCACTTTTGCCGCGCCGAAGCGGTCGGCCAGTGCGCCGGTGAACGGTTGCGCCAGGCCCCAGATCAGATTCTGCAAGGCGATGGCAAAGGCGAACACTTCACGGCCCCAGCCGAACTGGGCACTCATCGGCGACAGAAACAGCCCGAAACCGTGCCGCACGCCCAACGACAACGCCAGAATCAGCGCACTCCCCAGCAACACCCAACCGCACGTACGCCACATCGAACTCATTGTTATTCTCCAGTCGCGGGTATATACCCGCTTAGATTCGGAAAAAACCGGCCCTCAGGCCAGTTCATCCAATAGCCGCAGCAAGGTTTCACGCTTCTCGGCACCCAGTCGGTCGATCAACCGCTGTTGCGCCGCTTCCCAGGCCGGCAGGGCTGCTGCCAGGCGTTGCGCACCGGTTTCGGTGAGCCGGACGATGCGGTTGCGCATGTCCTCGCCCTCGGCCAGCGCCACCAGGCCCTCGCCTTCCAGCACCCGCAAATTGCGCCCGAGGGTGCTGCGATCCAGGCCCATCGCTTCGGCCAGTTCGGAAATGCTCGGCTGATCCAGCCGCTGCAGGTTGCACAGCAAAGAATACTGGGCAACGTTGATCCCGAAGCCGTCGAGAGCGCCGTCGTAATGCCTGCTGACGCCACGCGCGGCGCGTCGCAGGTTGGTGCACAAACACTGAGATGGAAGCATGATGCATGTATATACCCGCGACTGTGTTAAATCAAGTTACAGATCAAAGTTACTTATCAAAACAAAGCCAGCCCGACCAGCACTGACATCTCCAGCAATTCCAGCAACGCGCCGGCTGTATCACCGGTGGTTCCGCCCAGTCTTCGCACCATCAAATGCCGCAGCCAGACGAACACGACAACCGCCAGCAGCAACGCCACGACAGCATTGAAACCGGCGATCACCACGCACGCTGCCGCACTCACCGCCAGCACCTGCCAACCCTTCTTGCGTGGCAGATGATCGGCCAGCGCCTGCCCCAATCCACCGGCCCGCACATAAGTCGTGGTGAGGAACAGTCCGAGCAGCGCCGCACGCCCGATCAGCGGCACGATGATCAACGCCATGCCCTGCTGTTGTTCGATCAAGGCCAGCAACGCGGCGAACTTGAGCAGCAACACCAGCACCAGCGTCACCACCGCGATCGGCCCGCTGCGCGGATCCTTCATGATCGTCAGCGTGCGCTCGCGATCACCGAAACCGCCGAGCCACGCGTCAGCGCTGTCCGCCAGCCCATCGAGGTGCAGCGCGCCACTGAGCAGCACCCACACCGTCAGCAACAGCGCCGCGTGCAGCAACAATGGCGCGCCGGCCAATGCGATATTCAGCGCCCAGAGAATCACGCCGAACAGCAAGCCCACCAGCGGATAAAACAGCAACGAGCGCCCGAGCTGTTCAGGCGCCGGCATGCCCGGCAGACGAATCGGCAGGCTGCTGAGAAATTGCAGGGCGATCCACAGGGGCAACATGTCAGAGCACTTCCCTGAGCGAACCGTCGGCCTCGACGATCAGCGAAAACAGCGCGCCGTGAGCGACTTCGACATTCAGCAGTTGTTCACGGGGCAAGCCACGGGCCTGCGCCAGCAACAGACGCATGACGCCGCCATGACTGACCAGCAACACCCGCTCACCCGCGTGCGCCGCGTGCAGTCGCATCACCGCCGCCAGCACCCGCGCCGAAAAGTCGCTGACCGGCTCACCCTGCGGCGGGGTAAACGCATAGGGATCTGCCCAGAACAAGCCCAGGCCCTCGGCATCGGTTTCCATCAACGCCGCCGCGCTCTGCCCTTCCCAGGCACCGAAATGCAGTTCTTGCAGATTCTTGTCCAGTGACACCGGCAGATCACGTTGCGCGCTCAACTCTTCAGCAAACCGCGCGCAACGCTGCAACGGCGAACTGACCAGCCGATCCCACGGCCCCTGCCCGCTCACCGCCTCGCGCATCTGCGTCCAGCCTTTTTCGGTCAGCGCGTCGTCGAGGCTGCCGCGCAGGCCGCCGCCGAGTTCGGTTTCACCGTGGCGCAGCAGATCCAGACGCAAGGTCATGCCGGACGATCCGCCACCGCAGCTTCGGCGAAGGTCGCCATCTGACCGTGCAGGTCGCAGGCCAGACGCAGCAACGGCACCGCCAGCGCCGCACCACTGCCCTCGCCCAGACGCAGACCCAGTTCGAGCAGCGGTTCAGCGCCAAGGGTTTCCAGCACATGGCGATGGCCCGGCTCGGCACCGCGGTGACCGAACAGCAGCCACTCACGGCAAGCCGGATTCAGACGCACCGCCACCAGCGCGGCGACCGTGCAGATAAAACCGTCCACCAAAACCGCCACACCTTCCTGCGCACAGGCCAGATACGCGCCGACCAAAGCCGCAATCTCGAAGCCGCCGAGATTGAACAGAGTCTGCAGTGCATCACCGCGCCGTGCCGCATGCAGCGCCAGCGCGCGCTCGATCACCTGCGCCTTGTGGCTGACGCCTTCGGCATTCAACCCCGTGCCGGGGCCGGTCAGGTGTGCCACCGGGCAATCGAGCAAGGCACACGCCAGCGCACTGGCGGCCGTGGTGTTGCCGATGCCCATTTCACCGCCGATGAACAATTGCGCACCAGCAGCCTTCGCGCGCAGCACGCTGTCACGGCCGCCCTGCAAGGCGAGTTCACCCTGGGCCCGAGTCATCGCCGCGCCCTTGGCGAAATTCGCCGTGCCCGGGCCGATGTTCAGGTGACGCACGCCCGGAAGATTCAGCGACGGGGTCACTGTGCCCAGATCCACCACTTCCAGCTGCGCGCCAAGTTGCCGCGCCAGCACGCTGATCGCCGCGCCGCCGCTGACGAAATTCAGCAGCATCTGCCCGGTGACCTCCTGCGGAAATGCGGAAACCCCTTCGGCGACAACACCGTGGTCACCGGCAAAAATCGAAATCCAGACCTGATCGAGTGTCGGTTTGACCTGGCCCTGCAATCCGGCCAGTTGCACCGCCACCGATTCAAGCTGACCGAGCGAGCCGGCGGGTTTGGTCAATTGCTGCTGACGCGCCGCCGCGTTTTCAACGGCGTCCGTATCCACCGGTTTGCACGGGTTCAGCCACCAGGCTTGGGTCATAACGCAGGTCCTTTCAGAGTCAGAGGCAGGCCGGCGACCGTCAGGACGACTCGCTGACAACGCTCGGCCAGAGCTTGATGCAGCCAACCGGCTTCATCGACGTAGCGGCGAGTCAATTCGCCCAGCGGCACGACACCCATTCCGGTCTCGTTGCTGACAAAAATGATTTCACCCGGCAGCGACGCCAGGCATTCGAGCAGGGCTTCGCGTTCGGCGGCGAGGCGTTCGGCGTCGTCGAGCATCAGCAGATTGGTCAGCCACAGCGTCAGGCAATCCACCAGCAGGCAACGCTCGGCACTGGCGGTTTCGCGCAGGACACGGGCCAGTTCCAGCGGTTCTTCGATCAGCCCCCATTCAGCGGGACGGCGGGCGCGATGATGAGCGACACGCTCATTCATCTCGCCATCCAGCGGCTGGCTGGTAGCGATGTATGTCACGGCCAGCGCGCTGTCAGTGGCGAGTTTTTCGGCGAGGCGACTTTTGCCGGAGCGGGCGCCGCCGAGGATCAACTGGAGCATGGGGAGATTCCACAGAGTTCACGTAACAGCCCGGTATCTAGGTGCTTCTCCACCAGATCCGCCAGCCGCTCGATATCGCGTTCGCGCAGGCCGTGGTAATCCACTTCCTGTACATCGTTCAGGCCGACCCAGCGCAACAGCGCCGCACTGGCCGCCGGCGATTCGAACAGGCCATGCAGGTAGGTGCCGAAAATCTGCCCGTCGAGACTTTGCGCGCCGTCGCAACGACCGTCGTCCAGATGCACAGCAGCATTTTCCAACGCAGTTCCTGTCGTCACGCCGGCATGAATTTCATAACCGCTGACCTCGGCATCTTCCAGCGCCAGACGCCCGCGCACATTGCGCAATTGCTTCTCGGCTTCGAGCTGCGTTTCAAACGCCAGCAGCCCCAGACCGGCGCTGGAACCTGGCGCGCCTTCAAGGCCCAGCGGATCGTGCACCTGCTCGCCGAGCATTTGCAGACCGCCGCAGATCCCCAACAGCTTGCCGCCGTAACGAAGGTGACGGCGGATGGCCGATTCCCAACCATTGGCGCGCAGATACGCCAGGTCACTGCGCACGCTTTTCGAGCCCGGCAGGATGATCAGGTCGGCGGGTGGAATTTTTTGTCCGGGCCCTACGAATTGCAGATCCACCTGTGGATGCAGACGCAGCGGATCGAAATCGGTGTGGTTGCTGATGCGCGGCAGCACCGGCACCACCACTTTCAGGACTTGCTCGGCCTTATCGGTCTGGCGCTGGTCGATGCCGTCCTCGGCTTCCAGATGCAGGTCCATCACGTACGGCAGCACGCCCACCACCGGTTTGCCGGTGCGCTGTTCCAGCCAGTCGAGGCCCGGTTGCAGCAAGGCGATGTCGCCGCGAAAACGGTTGATGATGAAGCCTTTGACCCGCGCCTGCTCGCTCGGCGACAGCAGTTCCAGCGTGCCCACCAGATGGGCAAACACCCCGCCACGATTGATATCGGCGATCAGCAGCACCGGACAATCCACCGCTTCGGCGAAGCCCATGTTGGCGATGTCGCCGGCACGCAGATTGATCTCGGCTGGCGAGCCCGCACCTTCGACCATCACCAGCGGATACGCGGCGCTCAAGCGCTCGTGGGAAGCGAGCACGGCCTGCATGGCGATGGCTTTGTAGTCGTGATAGGCGACGGCGTTCATGCTGGTGACCGCGCGGCCGTGGATGATGACCTGGGCGCCGGTGTCGCTGTTGGGTTTGAGCAGCACCGGATTCATGTCGGTGTGCGGTTCGAGAAACGCCGCCTGGGCCTGCACCGCTTGCGCGCGACCGATCTCGCCGCCGTCGGCAGTCACCGCGCTGTTGAGCGCCATGTTCTGCGGCTTGAACGGCACCACGGCAACGCCCTGGCGGGTGGCCCAGCGGCAGAGCGCCGTCACCAGCGTGCTTTTGCCGGCGTCGGAGGTGGTGCCCTGCACCATTAATGTGGTCATGCTGGTTTTTCCATGGAGCAATGCTTGGCGAATGCTTGCAGGGCTTGCTCAAGGCGCGCCTCGTCGGCGGCATCGGCGGGCAGCCCGAAACGCAGGCTGCTGTTGTGCGCGAACAGGCGCAGAAGAATGCCGCGGCGGGCCATGAATTCGTGCAACGCGGCGGCCTGTTCGGTGATCAGCCACTGAAACAGTGCGCAGCCGCCCTGCGGTTTGAAGCCGTGGCGCTCAAGCAACGCAGCCAGCCGTTCGCTGGCCTCGTCGCTGCGAATCCGCTGACGCGTGTGGCCTTCGGTGTCGCGCAAACAGGCCTGACCCAGCACCCGCGTCGGTCCGCTGACCGCCCAAGGGCCGACCTGTTCGGCCAGCAACCTGAGCAACTTGCGCTCGGCCAGCACGAAGCCCAGCCGCACACCGGCCAGACCGAAAAACTTGCCGAACGAGCGCAGCACGATCAACCCAACCTGATGCGCATGCGGGGCGAGACTCAGCTGCGGCGTGTTGTCCATGAACGCTTCGTCGACCACCAGCCAGCCGCCGCGCTGGGCCAGCCGTGCGTGCCAGTCGAGCAGACGTGCCGGGGTCAGATTCAGACCTGTTGGATTGTTCGGATTGACCACCACCAACACGTCGAGGCTGTCGAGAAAGAAGTCGACTTCCTGCTCCAGCACCTCGCGCACGATATAGCCGCTGCGCCGCCAGGCTTCGGCATGCTCGGCATAACACGGTGAGAGCACGCCGACCTTACCGGCGCGACGCAATCGCGGCAGCAGTTGAATGGCTATCTGCGAACCGGCCACCGGCAGCACCTGGCTGGCACCGTAATAATCGCAGGCGGCCTGCTCCAGACCGTCATCGTTTTCCGGCAAGCGCGCCCACGCCCGAAGCGGAATATCCGGGACCGGAAACGGCCATGGCGCCAGACCCGTGGACAGGTCGAGCCAGTCTTCTTCCGCGATGCCGTATTCGAGCGCCGCCCTGCGCAACCGGCCACCGTGCTCAAGCATAGAATTCAGCCCCCACGCAGAGAATCAGCAGCCATAACCATACCCCGCGCTGGACCAATTGCCAGCCGCGATCAATGGAATCGGCATCCGCCGGCACGCCCTCGCCCAGTTGCGGACGCTCGTGCAGCTCGCCGTGGTAAATCGCCGGACCACCCAGCTCGACGCCCAAGGCACCCGCGCCGGCGGCCATCACCGGGCCGGCGTTCGGGCTGTCCCATTTCGGCGCCTGAGTCCGCCAGCATTTCAGCGCCAGTCGGGTTTTGCCGAGCAGCGCGTAGGTCAACGCCACCAGCCGTGCAGGAATGTAGTTGAGGACGTCGTCGATTTTTGCCGCTGCCCAGCCGAAACGCTCGAAGCGCTCGTTGCGATAGCCCCACATCGCGTCGAGCGTATTGCTCAGACGATAGAGCACCACGCCCGGCGCACCGGCCACGGCAAACCAGAACAGCGCGGCGAACACCGCATCGCTGCCGTTCTCCAGCACCGATTCAGTGGCGGCGCGGGCGACGGCGGTGCTGTCCAGCTCATCGGTCTGACGGCTGACCAGATAACCCACACGCTTGCGCGCCTCCTCCAGATCATCGGCGCGCAAAGCCTTGGCCACCGGCTCGACGTGCTCACCCAGGCTGCGCATGCCGAGGGCGCAATACAGCGCAAGAATCTCGACGACCCAGCCCACATACGGCGCCCAGGAAAACGCCGTGACCAGCAGGGTCAGCGGCAGCACCGCGATCACCCACGCGGTGACACCATGGCTGCGCCAGCCACGACCAGCGCTATTGAAACGTTGCTCGATGCGCCCGGCGAAATTGCCGAACGCCACCAGCGGATGCCAGCGTTTCGGTTCACCCAGCAGCGCGTCCAGCGCAACCGCGGCGACACTCAACAACGCCACACTCATTGACTCACTCCCCAATAATTTTCATACAGCAGCTCATTGAGCGGACGCGCCTGCGCCCACCCTTCGA
The DNA here is from genome assembly GCF_021601625.1 of Pseudomonas paraglycinae. GTDB lineage: Bacteria > Pseudomonadota > Gammaproteobacteria > Pseudomonadales > Pseudomonadaceae > Aquipseudomonas > Aquipseudomonas paraglycinae. The sequence continues at coordinate 35,963 of NZ_BQHR01000007.1, forward strand.
GTACCAGCATCGGCGCCGGATAGAATTCCTTGACCGGCCCCAGGCAAAGCACCGCCAGCGGCTTGGCCCCGGCCGGCAGTTTCAGCAGATCGGCCAGCGCCTGTGGCTCGAACAGCGACACCCAGCCCATGCCCAGGCCTTCGGCACGCGCGGCGAGCCAGAGATTCTGGATTGCGCAGGACAACGACGCCATGTCCATTTCCGGCAGCGTGCGACGACCGAAAATATGCCGCTCGCGATCATCCATCAACGCGGCGACCAACACTTCGGCGCAGTCGTTGATGCCCTCGACCTTGAGTTTCATGAATTCGTCGCTGCGCTCGCCGAGGGCTTCGGCGGTACGCACACGTTCTTCTTCAACAAGGTTCTGGATCTGGCCACGTAGCGCGCGGTCGCTGATACGGATGAAGCGCCACGGCTGCATCAGGCCGACGCTCGGTGCCTGGTGTGCGGCTTCAAGCAATCGTCGCAACACGTCACGCTCGACCGTACCGCCGCTGAAGTGGCGCATGTCGCGGCGTTCGGCGATGGCGCGGTAGACCGCTTCGCGCTCGGCGTCAGTGAAGGCGTTGTCGGTCATGGCACCAACAGTGCGGCAATCGCCGACGGATTCGACGGGAAGTAAAAATGCACGTACGAGGCGGTCATCCGTCCTTGCCGATACACCGCTTCGGCACCGCGCCCGCCGTTGGGGCTGTGGCCACGGGCAATCGGCGTCAGTTCGGTGGTGGTCAGGGAATGGTGATAGGTGTGGCCGCGCAGCAGACCTTCCGGCAGGTCGACCTCTTGCAGCGCCAGTGCGGCGAGGCGCTTTTGCATCACGGCGTCGCCACTCAACAAGCCGACCAAATCAGCGCGGGTGCCTTCGACATCGGTCAGCGAGTCGAGCAGGTACAGCATGCCTCCACATTCGGCGAGCAGCGGTTTGCCGGCCGCATGATGCGCGCGGATCGCTTTGAGCATGTCGGCGTTCTGCGACAAGGCAACGTGGTGCAATTCCGGATAACCGCCTGGCAGGTACAGACTGTCGGCGTCGGGCAATTGCGTATCGCGGATCGGCGAGAAGAAACTTAACTCGGCGCCCATCGCCCGCAACAGATCGAGACTGGCGCCGTAGGTGAAGGCAAAGGCTTCGTCGCGGGCGACGGCAATTCGTACGCCTTCTAGTAGTTTTTCTGTCTCAACGATTGCTGGCGCGGCGAACTCCACGGCGGGTGGCAGCGCTACCTCGCAAGTGCCGGCCAATGCTTCGGCGGCGGCGTCGAGGCGCAGGTCGAGGTCATTGAGTTCGCTGGCCTGCACCAGCCCCAGATGACGGCTCGGCAGTTCGATCCCGGTTTCCCGGGACAATGCGCCGTACCAGCGCAGGCCTTCGGTGAGGCTGCCTTCCAGCAACTGCGCATGGCGCACCGTGCCGACACGATTGGCCAGCACGCCGGCGAACGGCAGATCCGGCTGATAGCGCGCCAGGCCTAGCGCCAGTGCGCCGAAGGTCTGGGCCATGGCCGTGCCGTCAATCACGCCAAGTACCGGAACGCCGAAATGCCGCGCCAGATCGGCGCTCGACGGCGTGCCGTCGAACAGGCCCATCACGCCTTCGATCAGAATCAGATCGGCTTCAGCGGCGGCTTCCCACAACAGGCGACGACTTTCCTGCTCGCCGACCATCCACATGTCCAGTTGATAGACCGGCGCACCGCTGGCGCGCTCAAGGATCATCGGGTCGAGAAAGTCCGGGCCGCATTTGAATACGCGAACCTTGCGCCCCTGATTGCGATGCAGACGGGCCAGCGCGGCGGTGACGGTGGTCTTGCCCTGGCCGGAGGCCGGTGCGGCGATCAGTACCGCCGGGCAGTGACGTGGTTGATTCAAAGTTCGACGCCTTTCTGCGCTTTGATGCCGGCCTGGAAGGCGTGCTTGATCATGCCCATTTCGGTGACGGTGTCGCCCATCTCGATCATTTCCGGCTTGGCGGCGCGACCGGTGACGATCACGTGCTGCATCGGCGGACGCGCCTGCAGATCGCTGAGCACCTGATCCAGATCGAGGTAACCGTGCTTGAGCGCGATGTTCAGCTCATCGAGCACCACCAGACCGATCGACGGATCGCGCAGCAGTTCGCGGGAGACTTCCCACGCTGCCTCGGCGGCGGCGATGTCGCGCTGGCGGTCCTGGGTTTCCCAGGTGAAGCCCTCGCCCATCACATGAAAACGCACTTGCTCGGGGAAGCGGCGGAAGAACAGCTCTTCACCGGTGCTGTTGCGCCCCTTGATGAACTGCACCACGCCGCACTGCATGCCGTGGCCCATGGCGCGGGCGAGCATACCGAACGCCGAGCTGCTTTTGCCTTTGCCGTTGCCGGTCAGCACCAGCACCAGACCGCATTCGTCTGGCGAATTGGCGATGCGCTCGTCGATCACGGCTTTTTTGCGCTGCATGCGCGCCAGGTGGCGCTCGTCGCGTTCGGGGGAATCAGTCATGGGGGAGCTCTCCGTTGAGGCTGGATAACGGCGGGCAGGCACAAGAATAGACGGCAACAAGCCTGGCATCGCCCACCGTGATGCCGCTGGATGGATCAGGCCGGTCTCCGGGCTCATGAGCGGCGTTGGCCTGGCTGCGTGCCTTCCCGCTTTTACGCAGTGGCATCAGACGCAGCTTTTACTCATTTACCGTTGCGGGGGCAGCGCCGGGATCGTGAGGGTTCATCGCTTGAAGACCCGCCTCACCGGCTTCCCTGTTTCACTCTGTCGACATGCGCCACAGAGCACCTGAAACAAGCCGCGAAGGTTAGAGGGTTGGGGGTGGAGCGTCAATTGAAGAGGGGCTTGTGCGGCGAATAACTGCCGCCGATCAATTAACTGACGCCAATCTTGTGCCACACTGCCAGCAGTGATATCAAAGAGCCATGCTTTTTGACTGCAGAGAGCACATCACAATAATAAGGGAGAGCACCATGCAAGGCATGATCATCAGCAATCCGCGGCTGGAATTCCTGCGCCCGGTGCTGGAACGCTGGTTTGACTGTATCGACCGCTACAACGCCGTGCGCGGCGACAACGACACGCCCTACTGGCATGACGAAAAAGCCAACCTCGGCCTGCTGTCGGCCGCTGCGTGGATGGCCGAACTGGTCACCCTGCGCGACACCGCAACCCGCAAACAAAACGAAGAAGGCGAGCGCAATGCCCGCGCCGACCTGTTTATCGCTGGCGCCGAGGATCGCGCCTTCATTCAGGCCACCCAACGCTGGCCACGCGTCACCAGCCTGAATCTGACGCAGGCCCTGGCGGATATCACCAGCGACGCCAAGCGCATCAGCTACGCCAGCGACCTGAAACTCGGCTGCCTGTTCGTGGCCCCGCAAAAGGCCCAGCACAGCGCCAGCCCGGAAGAACTGCAGGACATGGTCGACGACCTGCAAAAGGAACACTCCTGCGCCGTCGCCTGGTACTTCCCTTACGCCTACCGCAAATTGCGCAGCGAAGCCGGCAACTATCACCCCGGCATTGCCGTGCTGTTCAAGGAAGCCCGCGGCTGAGGGTTGAACCATCGGGCTTGTGCGCTTCTCTATGTTTAGGAATGCATTCATAGGGAAGATCAGCAATGCGCAAGCCCCAGCTCGTTTTCGTCATCATGATCGCCGGAGGGCTCGCCGCCTGTGGTGAATCCTCCAGCTTGCAAGTCTCTGACGGCACCGGCCCGTCACCGAAACTGCCCGAACCGAACAAGACCCTGATCCCGACGGTGAACATCGCCCCGGCCATCGGCTGGCCGGCCGGCGCCAAACCGACGGCAGCGACAGGTACGCAGGTGGCAGCCTTTGCCGAGAATCTCGATCACCCGCGCTGGCTGTACGTGCTGCCCAACGGCGACGTGCTGGTGGCGGAAACCAACGCTCCGCCAAAACCGGACGACAGCAAGGGCATTCGTGGCTGGGTGATGAAAAAGGTCATGGGGCGTGCCGGTGCTGGCGTTCCCAGCCCGAACCGCATCACCCTGCTGCGCGATGCCGATCATGACGGCGTGGCCGAGACCCGCACGGTGTTCCTGCAGAACCTCAACTCGCCGTTCGGCATGACCCTGGTCGGCAACGATCTGTACGTGGCAGATACCGATCGCCTGCTGCGCTTCAACTACGAGCCCGGCGCGACCGAAATCAAGAGCCAGCCAATCAAGGTCGTCGACCTGCCGGGCGGGACGCTCAACCATCACTGGACCAAAAACGTCATCGCCAGCAAAGACGGCAGCAAGCTGTACGTCACCGTCGGCTCGAACAGCAACGTCGGCGAAAACGGCCTCGATCAGGAAGAAGGCCGCGCGGCGATCTGGGAAGTGGATCGCGCCACCGGCAACCACCGGATTTTCGCTTCGGGCATCCGCAACCCCAACGGCCTGGCCTGGGAGCCGCAAAGCGGTGCGCTGTGGACTGCCGTCAACGAACGCGATGAGATTGGCAGCGATCTGGTGCCGGACTACATCACATCGGTCAAGGACGGTGGTTTCTATGGCTGGCCGTTCAGCTACTACGGCCAGCACGTTGATGTGCGCGTGGAACCCCAGCGGCCGGACATGGTGGCCAAGGCCATCGCTCCCGACTACGCCGTTGGCCCGCACACTGCATCACTGGGCCTGACCTTCGCCGAAGGCAATCGCTTGCCGGCTCAGTTCAAGGAAGGCGCATTCATCGGCCAGCACGGCTCGTGGAACCGCAAGCCGCATAGCGGTTACAAGGTGATCTTTGTGCCGTTTGCCGCCGGCAAGCCGAGCGGAACGCCAGTGGACGTGCTGACAGGTTTCCTCGACAAGGACGAGAACGCGCTGGGTCGCCCAGTTGGCGTAGTGATCGACCAGCAAGGTGGATTGCTGGTAGCCGATGACGTGGGGAACAAAGTGTGGCGGGTGTCAGCGGCCCGCTAATGTATTGCGGGCATTAAAAAACCCGTGGGAGCCATTCAGCTCCCACGGGTTTTTAGGTATCTGGACTACGGGTTGTGCGCCAGATGCTCCGGCTGCAGAACGCGCTTGGCGCTCAGATAGGCTTTCTGCCAATACGCTTTCGACAGGCTGTCCAGCTTCACCGTGCCGCCGGTGGCCGGCGCATGAACGAAGCGCCCTTCCCCGACGTAGATCCCCGCATGGCTGACCTGTGAGCCGCCATTGGTGGCGAAGAAAATCAGGTCGCCGGTCTGCAGCCCTTCCTTGCCGACATTCGGCGCCTGCATGACGATCATCTCGCGGGTCGAACGCGGCAGGCTGATGCCGGCGGCATCGCGGTAGACAAAGCCGATCAGGCCACTGCAATCAAATCCGGAGTCCGGGGTATTGCCGCCCCAGCGATAAGGCGTACCCACCAGCCCGAGCGCGCGGAACAGCACGTCTTCGGCAGCGGGTGAAAAGGTCTGAGAGGATCCGAACACGATCGGAGCACGAACCACCGGCGCAGGTGGCGGAGTGCGGCTGGCGCAGCCGCTGAGCAGCGCTGCGAAGAACATCAAGGCAAAGCGGGCCGACATCGTCATATGCAGAACATCCTGATCTGGCTGAGGCTTTGACTGCCGATTCGACAGAAAACAAAACCGCCTGCGTTGGGACGCAGGCGGTTTGCCATCAATATAGAACAGGATTCTAGCGGCTACGCGGCAAACTTCAAGTAAGACTTTAACTTCACCTTGTAAAGTTTAAGTCTATTGCCTCGGAAGGGCCGCTTTGTCGCCACGAGCGTGGCGACGATCGAGTGATTACTTGCGAGCGGTAACCACGGTTGGAGCGTTCGCCAAAGCGCGTTTGGCTTCGATAAAGGTCTTGCTCCAGTAGCTGTCGCCCAGGCTGTCGATGCGAACACCGCCGCTGCGACGAGAGCTGGAATGGATGAACTGGTTGTCGCCCAGGTAGATCCCGGCGTGGCTTACACGACCGCGACGACCATTGGTGGCGAAGAACAGAAGGTCGCCCGGCTCGAGGTTGCTGCGCGAAACCAGCGGCGCGTCAACGTTGATCATTTCGCGGGTGGAGCGCGGCAGATTCATGCCGGCTTCTTCGCGGAACAGGTAGCCGATGAAACCGCTGCAATCGAAACCGGCTTCAGAGGTACCGCCGAAACGATAACGGGTGCCGATCAGGGACATGCCGCGTTCGAGGATGCTGTCGGCCAGAACCGGAAGCTGGTAAGGCTTCTTGCCGTTGAAGTCGGCGAGTTCTTTTTCGGTGTCCAGCTCTTCCTGGTAAATAACGGAAGACTGGGCGGTGGCAGAATTTTTAGCCTGTTGCTGCTGCTCTTGATTAACAGGTGAATGAGCAGCGCAACCGAACAACAGGGTGACGAGTGCGAGAGGCACGAGGGGTGCGAAGCGCTTTAGCATGGGCACGACCGTGGCTGATAGTTGTAAAGAAGCCGAGACTATGCCCGCTATCAGCCTCATTTGCAAATTCAATCGATCTTTTTGTGACTTCCCGGTTTCTCGTTAACATCTAAGCGCTTAAGCCTATTTGAATCGAGACGCGGCCTGTGCAACCCACAGGAAAGCGGGTTTTCTGGCGCCTGAAATATGCCGAAACCGGCTGAAAGCCCCGGTTTTACCAGCCCAGGGTTTCTTTCAGGAAGGGAATGGTCAGCTTGCGCTGAGCCTGCAAAGAGGCCTGATCGAGCTGCTCCAGCAGATCGAAAAGCGCGCTCATGCTGCGGGTACCGCGAGTCAAAATAAAATGCCCGACTTCGTCGGTCAGGTGCAGACCGCGACGGGATGCGCGCAATTGCAGGGCACGTAATTTGTCTTCATCGGAGAGAGGACGCATCTGGAAGATCAGCGCCAGGGTCAGGCGCGATTTCAGGTCGGCGAGTTTGATAGGCAGTTCACGCGGCGAAGTGGACGCCGCAATCAGCAGACGCCGACCGCTGTCACGCAGACGGTTGAACAGATGAAACATCGCCTCTTCCCAGTCCGCCTTGCCGGCAATCACCTGCAAGTCATCCAGGCAGACCAGTTCGTACTGTTCGAGGTTGTCGAGAATTTCGATGCCGCGATCCATCAACTCGGCCAGCGGCAGGTACACCGCAGGTTCCCCCATCTGCTCGAAGCGCAGGCACGCGGCCTGCAACAGATGCGTACGCCCTACCCCGTGCTTGCCCCACAGATAGATCAGGCTTTCGGTCCAGCCGGCGTCGGCTTCGCATAGACGCTCGACATAGCCGAGTGCAGCGGCATTGGCGCCTGGGTAGTAGTTGATGAAGGTGGCGTCGTCACGCAGACGCACACCTAGGGGCAGCTGAATCGGTTTCATGCTGACTGAACAGTTCCCAAGGAACCGTTAGTGGCCTCTGTGTAAAGTGAGCGAAGTTTATACCCGTGAAGCGGAGCGCACAATGCGACAGACCCCAAGCAAAATCAAAGGTTTGCGTTAACGTGCTGGTTTTATGACAGTTTCTTTGGCGCCATGGCCTGCATGAGACGGGCCAACCCGGCAATCCACCAGGCAGCCCGCGCGCCACGATTACAACTCCGGCTCATCCACCCCGCTATAGATGTCGGAATCCTTGTACAGATCGTGAACGTGTCGCACCAGCACCATGATCACCGCCGCCACCGGCAATGCCAGCAGCACACCGGTGAAGCCGAACAGCTCGCCACCGGCCAGAATCGCGAAGATCACCGCCACCGGATGCAGACCGATCCGGTCCCCCACCAGCAACGGCGTCAGCACCATGCCTTCCAGCGCCTGACCGACCATGAACACCGCGACGATTCCGATCATCGGATACAGATCGCCACCGAACTGGAACAACCCGGCAATCAGCGCGGCGCCAATACCGATCACGAACCCCATGTACGGAACGATCGCCGCCAGCCCTGCTATCAGACCGATCAACAGACCCAGTTCCAACCCGACAATCATCAGGCCGGCCGCATAGATCACACCCAAGGCCAGCATCACCAGCAACTGCCCGCGCACGAACGCGCCCAGCACCTCATGGCATTCACCCGCCAGCGCCACCACGCGCTCTTCGCGATCACGGGGCAACAGGCCGCGGATCTTGGCCATCATCACGTCCCAGTCGCGCAGCAGGTAAAAGCTCACCACCGGGATCAGCACCAGATTCGCCAGCCAGCCGATCAGCGCCAGGCTCGAAGCCGTCGCCTGACTCAGCACTACACCGACGATGTCGGTGGTCTGGCCCATGTGTTCGCTGATCGCGGCCTTGACCTTGTCGAACTTCCAGAAGCCGTCCGACAGCCCCAGCTTCGATTGCGCCCACGGCACGGCGGTGTGTTGCAACCAGTCGAGCATTTGCGGCGCCAGCTCATACAGCCGCAGCAATTGCTTGGCGAGCATCGGCACCAGCACCAGCAACAGCGCGGTGACGATCAGGGTGAACAAGGCGAACACCGTGATCACACCCCAGGTGCGGGACAACCCCAGGCGCTCCAGACGATCAACGAGCGGATCGAACAGATACGCGAGCAACAGCGCCACCAGAAACGGCGTGAGGATCGGATGCAGCAACCAGACAAACGCGCAAAGCAGGAGCACCCCACCGAGCCAGAACCAACGCCGCGTATCGGCCATGTAACACTCCATTGCTTATATATAAGAAAGAAAACCTACCAGCGGAACCGCAAGGACGGCGCCGCCGGTGTCGGCGTCGGCGCAGCAACTGGCGGCGCCCCGGCGACCGCAGGCTGAGGCGCAGCGACCGGAGCCGGCGCCTCGGCCGGAAGTTCCTGCAACTTCGCCAGCGACAATTGCGCTCGCAATTGATCGGCACTGCCGTTGACCCGATAGAGGATGCGATCGGCATCGACACTCTGCAGACGCACGCCGAACGGTTCGAGTAACCGCAGCAGCGCTGCGTAGTGCTCCAGATTCATGCCCTGCACTTCCAGGGTCTGCTGGCCGGACGCGCCCGGCTTGGCCACAAAGCGTGGCGCCAGACGTTCAGTGACCGCCAGCATCACCGCATCGGCCACCGCGGCCTGATCCGCGCCCTGCACGTTGCCCCCCTCTTTTTTGTCGCCCAGCCACAATTGCCATTTGGCCTGCCACTGCCCGCTTTCTTCGCGAGCATGCACGGCGAGCAAGGCGTCAGCGTTGTAGCGCTCGGAAGCGTTGCGCAGCGGCGCCGGGTCGGCTCCCTCGAGCGCTGGCGCCGTGGCGACCAATTGCTCGCTCAAGTCCGCCAGCGGCAGGCGCAACGGCAAACCACGGTGCTGGGCCGCGCGGCGCAACGGTGCGGCACTGGCCTGACCGTCACCCACCAGACTCGAACCCTCGGTCGAATCGTTCAGCCACCAGCTCAGGATCGAGGGCCGGTTGGCACCCCACAGCGCCAGCCCGGCGCGGCGCAACGCCTGCTCGGTGGTTCCCGGATCGAAATCGACTTTCAGCACTTCCGGCGGCCCAGCATCGAAACCGAACTGACTGATGATCTGCTGCGGATCCTTGCGAACCGGCGCCAGCCCCGGGTTCTGCGGGGCTTTCGGGTCGCCGGTCAGCCGCAGCACCAGCGTATCCAGCGCAGCCTGGGTCGCGCGATCACGCTCCTCCGGCGACTGACCCGTGACCGGTTCGCGCACCTGATAAAGACCTTTGAGATTTTCGGCCTGGCTCGCCAGGCTGATCAGAGACAAGCCACCTACTAACAGCCATTTACAAAAACGCATGGAGAATTCCCGTCGACAAGAGCGGCTGGAACAGGCCGCGTGCACCGTTGTGGCAAGCCTGTGACCACAGGCCGTCGCAAAACATTCACACGCGGTCGGTAAGTTTTTGCACAGTCCTAACGATAGACGGTTCCTTATACAGGCACCCGTGATGTCGCCCACAGCGTCAATTGCAAAATTTTTCCACCGATATGCCCCTGCCCGTCGGCGTGAGGATGGCCGCTGCCCCTCAAGCCTGATAAAATCGCGCGCCTTCGCAGACCGGCAACAGCCGGGCACCCCGAACTTCGCGTGAGGCAATCGCCCCTGTCGGATTCGGCGTTCCCGCTGAACTCGGTCGTTACCCCTGAATCCCCTCCCCTAAAGGCCTGGATCATGAGCAAGCAACCCTCCCTGAGCTACAAGGACGCCGGTGTAGACATCGACGCCGGTGAAGCATTGGTCGAACGCATCAAGAGCGTCGCCAAGCGCACTGCGCGCCCGGAAGTCATGGGCGGCCTGGGCGGTTTCGGCGCCCTCTGCGAGATCCCGGCCGGTTACAAACAGCCGGTGCTGGTTTCCGGTACTGACGGCGTGGGCACCAAGCTGCGCCTGGCGCTTAACCTGAACAAGCACGACAGCATCGGCCAGGACCTGGTCGCCATGTGCGTCAACGATCTGGTGGTGTGCGGCGCCGAGCCGCTGTTCTTCCTCGACTACTACGCCACCGGCAAGCTGAACGTCGACGTGGCCGCCACTGTGGTCACCGGTATCGGTGCAGGCTGCGAACTGGCTGGCTGCTCGCTGGTCGGCGGCGAAACCGCTGAAATGCCTGGCATGTACGAAGGCGAAGACTACGACCTGGCCGGTTTCTGCGTCGGTGTCGTGGAAAAAGCCGAAATCATCGACGGCTCGAAAGTCGCCACCGGTGACGCCCTGATCGCCCTGCCATCGTCCGGTCCGCACTCCAACGGCTACTCGCTGATCCGCAAGATCATCGAAGTGTCCGGTGCCGACATCGAAACCGTTCAGCTCGACGGCAAGCCACTGACCGAACTGCTGATGGCCCCGACCCGCATCTACGTGAAGCCGCTGCTCAAGCTGATCAAGGACACCGGCGCCGTCAAGGCCATGGCCCACATCACCGGTGGCGGCCTGCTGGACAACATCCCGCGCGTTCTGCCAAAAGGCGCTCAAGCCGTGGTTGACGTGGCCAGCTGGAACCGCCCGGCCGTCTTCGACTGGCTGCAAGAGAAAGGCAACGTCGACGAAACCGAAATGCACCGCGTGCTGAACTGCGGCGTGGGCATGGTGATCTGCGTAGCTCAGGAACACGTTGAAGTGGCCCTGAACACCCTGCGTGACGCCGGCGAGCAGCCTTGGGTCATCGGTCAGATCGCTGTCGCTGCCGAAGGCGCGGCTCAGGTCGAACTGAAGAACCTCAAGGCTCACTGATGTCCCAGACCTGTGATGTCGTGGTGCTGTTGTCCGGCACCGGCAGTAACTTGCAGGCCCTGATCGACAGCACGCGGACCGGCGACAGCCCGGTCCGCATCGCTGCGGTGATTTCCAACCGCGCCGACGCCTACGGCCTGCAACGCGCCAGTGACGCGGGTATCGCCACCCGCTCGCTGGATCACAAGGGATTCGAGGGCCGCGAGGCCTTCGATACCGCGCTGATCGAACTGATCGACGAATTCAACCCCAAACTCGTGGTACTGGCCGGCTTCATGCGCATTCTCAGCGCTGACTTCGTCCGTCACTACCAGGGTCGCCTGCTCAATATCCACCCGTCGCTGCTACCCAAATACAAAGGGTTACACACGCATCAGCGCGCGCTGGAAGCCGGCGACGCCGAACACGGCTGCTCCGTGCACTTCGTCACCGAGGAACTCGATGGCGGACCACTGGTCGTACAGGCAGTAATACCGGTAGAGTTGCACGATTCGCCGCAAAGTCTGGCGCAACGGGTTCACGTTCAGGAACACCTGATCTACCCGATGGCCGTACGCTGGTTCGCCGAAGGACGGCTGAGCCTCGGCGAGCAAGGTGCTTTACTGGATGGCCAGCTACTCGGGGCCAGCGGTCACTTGATTCGAAACTAGGAGATTTTATGCGTCGCGCCCTGCTCTTCGCTTGCGCTCTGCTCGCCCTGCCTTTTGCCCAGGCGGCAGACCTTCAACCGTTCTCCGCCAGCTACACCGCCGACTGGAAGCAGTTGCCCATGAGCGGCACTGCCGAACGCAGTCTGACCAAGGAAGCCAACGGCGTCTGGAAGCTCAGCTTCAAGGCCTCGATGATGATTGCCAGCCTGTCCGAGGAAAGCACCCTGACCCTGGACAAGGACACCCTGCTGCCACAGTCCTACCACTTCGAACGCGGTGGTCTGGGCAAGGCGAAAAAGGCTGACCTGGACTTCGACTGGGCCAACAAGCTGGTGACCGGCACCGACCGCGGCGACGCGGTGAAAATCCCGCTCAACCGCGGCATGGTCGACAAATCCACCTATCAACTGGCGCTGCAGCATGACGTGGCCGCCGGCAAGAAAAGCATGAGCTATCAGGTGGTCGATGATGGTGAAGTCGATACCTACGACTTCCGCGTGCTGGGTTCGGAAAAAGTCGAAACCAAGGCCGGCCAGATCGATGCGATCAAGGTCGAGCGCGTTCGCGATCCGACACAAAGCAAGCGCATCACCGTCCTGTGGTTCGCCAAGGACTGGGATTACCTGCTGGTTCGCCTGCAACAGGTCGAAACCGACGGCAAGGAGTACAACATCATGCTCCTCGACGGCACGGTCAATGGCAAGACGGTCAAAGGCAGCTGATTCAACGAAAAGCCCCGCAAACGCGGGGCTTTTTTTCGCCTGCCGAACGCTGATCAAACCGAGAACTTGGCGACCATGCTGTTCAGATCCACCGCCAGCCGCGACAACTCCTGACTCGCAGCGCTGGTCTGATTGGCCCCGGCCGAGGTCTGCATCGCCAGGTCACGAATGTTCATCAGATTGCGATCGACTTCCCGCGCCACGGCCGCCTGCTCTTCCGACGCACTGGCGATCACCAGATTGCGCTCGTTGATCAAGGTGAACGCCGAAGCAATTTCCTCCAGCGCCACGCCAGCCGCCTTCGCCAACTCCAGGGTCGAGCGCGCCCGGACATTGCTCTGTTGCATCGAGCTGACCGCCGAATCGGTGCCCTGCTGGATGCCGCCGATCATCTGTTCGATTTCCTGCGTCGACTGCTGAGTGCGATGGGCCAGCGCCCGCACTTCGTCCGCCACCACCGCAAAACCCCGTCCGGCATCCCCCGCCCGCGCAGCCTCGATCGCCGCGTTCAACGCCAGCAGATTGGTCTGCTCGGCAATCGAGCGAATCACATCCAGTACTTTGCTGATGCTGTAGACCTTCTGCGCCAGATCCTCCACCTGCGCGGCATTGGCGGTGACATCGTCCGCCAGCAGCTCGATGGACGACACGGTCTGCTGGACCTGCTCGCGACCATGCTGGGCAATTCGATCTGATTCACGGGAGGCCTCGGAAGTCGCGACGGCATTGCTCGCCACCTCTTCCACGGCAGCGGTCATCTGATTGACCGCCGTGGCCGCCTGTTCAATTTCCAGACTCTGCTGGTGCAGCCCCCGCGTCGCGTCTTCGGTAACACAGCTCAATTCTTCCGAAGCCGAGGCCAGTTGACTGGAGGACTCCGAGATCCGGCGGATGGTGTCACGCAGGTTGTGCTGCATGCTCTTGAGCGCGTGCAGCAGCCGCGCCGGCTCGTCCTTGCCGGAAATGCTGATATCCCCGGTCAGATCGCCGCCGGCCACCACTTCCGCCACATTGAGCGATTGCGACAGCGGCAGCACGATGCTGCGGGTCAGCAATAACGCCAGCGCGATGGTAATCAGCGCAGTGATGCCGATCATCACCCCGACCCACACCCGCGAGCTGGTGAACACCAGCCGTGCGGCCTCTGTGGCGAGGTTGGCGTTGTGCTTGTTCAGTTCGACCAATTCACGCAGGGTCACTGCAATCTCATCCGCCAGCGGACTCATCTGCCCGTTGAGAATGGCGGCCGCCTCCTCCACTCGCCCCTGAGCAGATAACGTCATCACCTGCGCCTGAAACTCCAGGTACTTGTGTTCGGCAACCTTGAAGCGGTCGAACAGCGCGCGCTCTTCGGGCAATACGATCAGGATGTCGTAACGCTGCTGGGCTTCGCTCAGCACACCGCGCAAATCATTGAGCTTGGCCACATTCTGATCCAGCGCCTGCGGATCGCGATTGAGCAACAGGCGCATGGTCAGCGCACGCAGGCGCAGCATGTCCTGACTCATCTCGCCCACCGCCATCACGCTGGGCAGCCAGTTATTGTCGACCTCGTCGGATTGCGCGCGCATGTTCGACATCTGCAGCAGGGCAAACGCGCCAAGGGCAAACACCATCAGCGCCAGTACGCCAAAACCCAGCCCGGCTCGGGGCGCAATATTGAGACTACGGATACTCATTGCTCTGGTTCCTTCCAAAAGCGCTGCATCAACACTGCAGCTGGTTGCTCTAGAAGGTATCGGCCCTTTGGAAAATTGCGTAAGACCAAAACGTGATATCAAAAGGCCTTAATACTTCGAACCTGGAGCATTAACGATTCAGCGCGGTTTTGCCGGACTTGAGCGCTGTTCGCGGCAATATCCCCAAGAAGTTGTCCCGTGCGACTTTTTTCGCGACCGCCTCAGGCAAGGCGTCGAGAAACGGCTTGAAACCATGGATTTCCTTGCCGAGTTTGTTGAATCGCCCGACCACGTCCGAACCGATCATGAAGCGATCCGGATAGCGCTCCACCAATTGCACCCACTCGGCTCGCGGCTGGCTCTTTTCGTCCAGCAGATAAGGCGTCAGCAGGCTCCACGACAGATCGATGAACAGGTTCGGATACGCCTCCAGCATTCGGGTAAGGGTCGGCAGCAGAAAATCCAGCTGCGTCTGATGACGATGGATTTCAGCACTGGTGCCGGCATGCGCCCAGATAAACCGGGTGTGCGGATGATTACGCAGCGGCTCTTCGATTTCCTTCAGGTACAGCGGATTCTTCTCACGCTTGGAGGTGATGTTGGAATGCAGCATCACCGGCAGATCGTGCTCGGCGGCCAGGTGATAGATGCGGGTCATGGCTTCGTTATTGGCACGCGGCGTATCGCCGGAGGTCAGTGCGGTGAGGTCGTCGTGACGGGTGAAGACCTCGCCGATGCCCTGCCACAAGCCGGGATACAGATCGAGCATGCGCTGGATGTGTGCGGCAGAGTTCTTGTCGTTGGGGTTGAAGCCTGAAAGAAACGGGTGAAAGTACTGGCGTTGCTCAGGTGTCAGCTTCTGCACCGCGTCGGCGACGATCACGTCAGTCGCGCTGTACCAATAGGCATCGGCATCATCGCCAGCGTAATAACGCGGGCGCTTCGGCTCGTCTTCGTGCCATTTCTTCGCCACGGGAATGCCGGAAATCATCACGTGCTCGATGGAGTTTTCCTTCATGGCCGTCAGCAATTTCGGCATGCCGGCGGTTTCCTGGAAAAAATCCACGTAATGCAGGTGCGCGTCACTGTAGGTGTATTCCCGGGCACTGGCGGCGCCGGTGAAAGCCATCAGGCAGGCAAGGCTCAAACGAAACACGGACACAAGCATTCTCCGGCAGACAGGCATAGCCTAGACCCTCGCCGGGCAATGAGGGTTCACCCGGCAAGAAAGTGGAACGTGCCTGTGTGGGAAATGCTCTATACCTGCAAGGTCTTTTTTGATCGAATCCCTTTTCCTACAGCTTGCGAGGTTCACATGACCGTTACCGTCAATACCGTGTCCGCCGAAGGTTTTCGCCACACCGTACAGATCGATGAGCATGAGCTGTTTACAGACGTCCCGACGACCGCCGGCGGCGAAGGCTCGGCTCCGGAGCCGCACGATTACTTCGACGCCGCCCTCGGCGCCTGCAAGGCTCTGACCCTGAAGCTGTACGCGAAGAAAAAGGACATCCCGCTGACCGGCGTCGGCGTTGAGGTCAAACGCGACAACAGCCAGGAACAGAAAGGCAAGTACGCGCTGCACGTGACCCTCACCCTCAAAGGCGTGCTCACCGATGCCCAGCGCGAAGAACTGCTGCGCGTCGCCGATCGCTGCCCGATCCACAAGCTGATGACCACCAGCGAAGTCACCATCGAAACCCACGCGCCAGTCGGCTTCGACAGTCAGTAATCACCACGACGACACCGGCGGGTTATGCTCCACGCATCACCCGCCCAGCCTGGAATGGACCATGGACACCCAACCCCTGATCATCCGCCCGCGCGCCGAAGACGTCGAGGGCCAGCCGATCTTGCGCCCGCTGCCGTCAGCCAAATGCCGCAGCGTCGGGCCTTTCGTGTTTTTCGACCACATGCTCGAAACGGTTTATCCGGCGGGCAAAGGCATGAACATCCGACAGCATCCGCACATCGGTCTGTCGACCCTTACGTATTTGTTCGACGGGCAGATCCAGCACAAGGACAGCCTGGGTTCGGATCAGGTGGTCAGCGCCGGCGATGTCAGCTGGATGACCGCCGGCACCGCGATCGCTCACGTCGAGCGCACGCCCGAACCGCTGTGGGAACAAAGCTTCAAGATGCACGGCCTGCAAATCTGGCTCGCCTCGCCTAAAGATCACGAACAAGGCCCGGGGCATTACAGCCACCACCCGGCCTCCACGTTGCCGGTCAGCGATAACCTCGGCGTGCAGATCCGCATGATCGCCGGGTCAGGCTTTTGCCTGGAATCACCGGTGCCAGTGCTTTCTCCTACGCTTTATGCCGAACTGAAGATGCAGACCGCGACCACACTGCTGATCCCGACCGAGCATGAAGAGCGGGCGCTGTACGTGTTGAGTGGTGATGTGCAGCTGAATGGCGAAGCGGTCGAACCCCATGCACTGGTGGTGTTGCCGACCGGGGAAGAGATGAGCCTGTTTGCCGAGAGCGACAGCCACGCGGTGTTGTTCGGCGGTGCGCCACTGGACGGGCCACGGAGGATCAACTGGAATTTTGTCGCGAGCGATCCGGCGGCGATCGATGAAGCGCGGCGCAAGTGGGCGGCCGGGGATTGGCCGACCGTGCCGGGGGAAGTCGAGCGGATTGAATTACCGCGTTAAACCGCCTGCCCTCACCCCAGCCCTCTCCCAGGAGGAGAGGGAGCCGACCGAGGTGTCTTATGTCATACATCGACCTGAAACACCGAGTCGATTATGGATTCGGTGATTCACTTTCAGGTCGATGCAACTCTCGAGAAACTTACGGTCAGTCCCCTCTCCCTCTGGGAGAGGGTTAGGGTGAGGGGCTTTTGCTCTTAGGCTTCAGCCCTTGAACACTTCTTCCAGCAAGTCATGCATCGACTTGAACGCACGCGCTGCGGTCTTCGCGTCGTACATCATCTTGCCCGGCACATTGGCGTGCGGATCGGTGAACGAGTGCACCGCGCCGCCGTAGCTCAGCAACTGCCAGTCCACACCAGCAGCGTTCATCTCGTCTTCGAATGCCGGCAACTGCTCTTTCGGCACCAGCGGATCGGAAGCACCGTGCAGCACCAGCACCGAGCCCTTGATGTTCTTCGCGTCCGCCGGGTTCGGCGAATCCAGCGTGCCGTGGAACGACACCGCCGCTTTCACCGGCGCACCGGTGCGGGCCAGATCCAGCGCACAGCAACCGCCGAAGCAGAAGCCGAACACCGCCAGTTTCGAGGTATCGACCGCCGCCTCGCCCTGCTTCTGCAATTGTTCGAACGCGGCCTGCATACGCTTGCGCAGCAGCGCGCGGTCGTCCTTCAGCGGCATCATCGCCGCACCGGCCTGATCGGCATTCTGCGGACGCACCGCCTGGCCGTACACGTCAGCGATCAGCACCACATAACCCTTGGCCGCCACCGATTTGGCGATCTCTTCAGCGCCAGCGCTGACACCCATCCAGTTCGGCGCCATCAACAGACCCGGACGCGCGCCTTTGTGCTCGGCGTCGAACGCCAGGCGACCTTCATAAGGCTGGCCGTCAATCTGATAGACCACGGAACGTACAGTGACTTGGCTCATTTCTGACTCCTGATTGGTTGAACACCAGAATGAAAAAACCCGCCGAAGCGGGTTTTTCTGCAGCTTGGTTAAACCGACAGTTCAACCAGCAGCTTGTTCAGACGCTTCACGTAAGCGGCCGGGTCTTTCAAGCTGTCGCCCGCCGCCAGGGCGGCCTGGTCGAAGAGGATGTGCGACAGGTCGCTGAAGCGATCTTCGCTGGCCTCGTTGTCGAGCTTCTCGATCAGCGGGTGGCTCGGGTTGAATTCGAAGATCGGCTTCGAATCCGGCACCTTTTGCCCGCTGGCTTCGAGGATCTGACGCATTTGCAGACCCAGGTCCTGCTCGCCAATCGCCAGGATGGCCGGCGAATCGGTCAGGCGATGGGAAACCCGGACTTCGGCAACGGAATCGCCCAGTGCGGTTTTCAGACGCTCGACCAGACCTTCTTTCGACTTGGCGACTTCTTCTGCGGCCTTCTTGTCCTCTTCCGAGTCCAGGTTGCCCAGGTCCAGGTCACCGCGCGCGACGTCGACAAACGTCTTGCCGTCGAATTCGCTGAGGTAGCTCATCAGCCACTCGTCGATACGGTCGGTCAGCAGCAGCACTTCGATGCCTTTCTTGCGGAAGACTTCCAGGTGCGGGCTGTTCTTGACCTGCGCGTAGGTTTCGCCGGTGAGGTAGTAGATCTTGTCCTGACCTTCCTTGGCGCGCGCCAGGTACTCGGCCAGACCGACGATCTGCTCGCCATCGGTGCCGTTGGTCGATGCGAAACGCAGCAGACCGGCAATTTTTTCCTTGTTGGCGAAATCTTCTGCCGGGCCTTCTTTCATGACCTGACCGAAGTTTTTCCAGAAGCCCTTGTATTGCTCAGGCTCGTTCTTCGCCAGTTTTTCCAGCATGTCCAGCACGCGCTTGGTCAGCGCCGATTTCATCGAGTCGATGATCGGGTCTTTCTGCAGGATTTCCCGCGACACGTTCAGCGACAGGTCGTTGGAATCGACCACGCCTTTGATGAAGCGCAGGTACAGCGGCAGGAACGACTCGGCCTGATCCATCACGAACACGCGCTGCACGTACAGCTTCAGGCCTTTTGGCGCTTCACGCTGGTACAGATCGAACGGTGCGCGGGCCGGCACGTACAGCAGCGAGCTGTACTCGAGCTTGCCTTCGACCTTGTTGTGGCTCCACGACAGCGGATTTTCGAAGTCGTGGGCGATGTGTTTGTAGAACTCCTGGTATTCCTCGTCCTTCACTTCGGTGCGAGGACGGGTCCACAGAGCGCTGGCGCGGTTGACGGTTTCCCATTCAACTTCAGGCTTCTCTTCGCCTTCGGCAGCGGCCACTTCTTTCGGCAGCTCGATCGGCAGCGCGATGTGGTCGGAGTACTTCTTGATGATGTTGCGCAGACGCCAGCCATCGGCGAACTCGTCTTCACCGGATTTCAGGTGCAGAACGATGCGGGTGCCGCGCTCCGGCTTGTCGATGGTGGCGACTTCGAATTCGCCCTCGCCTTTCGACGACCAGTGCACGCCTTCGCTGGCGGCGGTGCCGGCGCGACGGCTGTACACGTCAACTTTGTCAGCGACGATGAAGGCCGAGTAGAAGCCCACACCGAACTGACCGATCAGGTGCGAATCCTTCTTCTGATCGCCGGACAGGTTTTTCATGAAATCGGCGGTGCCGGATTTGGCGATGGTACCCAGGTGGGTGATCACATCGTCACGGTTCATGCCGATGCCGTTGTCTTCGAGGGTGACGGTCTTGGCGTCCTTGTCGAAGCTCACACGGATTTTCAGTTCATCGCCACCTTCGAGCAACTCAGGCTTGGCCAGGGCTTCGAAGCGCAATTTGTCGACGGCGTCAGAGGCGTTCGAGATCAATTCGCGAAGGAAGATTTCCTTGTTGGAATACAGCGAATGGATCATGAGGTGCAGCAGTTGCTTCACCTCGGTCTGGAAGCCCAGGGTTTCCTTTTGAGTTTCCACACTCATGGTCATCAAACTCCAATCAGATGGCATTGGCCGCGACCTTGCTGGTCGGCGGCGGGTTGTTCTGTGAGTTGGGGGCGTGCTTCAGGATTTCAAGGGCTCATCGATTTTGAAGTGCGCGCGGGCAGTGGCAATCGGTTCGCTTTCGGTGCTTTGCCACGCCGTGACCGCGACGTTGGCCACCCGCCGGCCCTGACGGCAGACCTGACACCGGGCCCAGGTGTCGCGAAACTGCCCGGCCCGCAGGTAATCGAGGGAGAAATCGATAATCTTCGGCACACCCGGCGCGCCGGTGAAAATCAGCAGGTGCAGGGCGGCGGACAGCTCCATGAACCCGGCAATCACCCCGCCGTGGATCGCCGGCAATAAAGGGTTACCAATGTTGTCCTTGTTGGCCGGCAGCTTGAACAGCAAGTCATCACCGACCCGCGAACACTCGACGCCGATAAGCCCGGCGTAGGGGATCAGTTTCAGCAGCGGCGCGTAGTCACCCTTCTCGTGGGCTTCTTGCAATTGCTGCTTGAAATCATCGCTCATGGGTTTTCTCCCTTGATCGCGCCACCGAAGCCTTTGGTGCCTTTAAGGCCCTTGCCCATGCGCATGAAGGTGCCGACGACGTGGGCAATCGGTTGCTCGGGATCATCCTGATAGGCGAAGCCGCGAGCGAAGATCACATCGGTGGTGACTCGATAACATTGGGCGAAGCCATAGACGTCTTTATGCGGCTCGGCGGCGTGCATGTAGTCGATGCGCAGATCGAGGGTCGGGCAGACTTCGAATTCCGGCAGGACGCACAGGGTCGACATGCCGCACGCGGTGTCCATCAGCGACGTGATCGCCCCGCCGTGGATGACGCCAGTCAGCGGGTTGCCGACGATTTGCTCACTGTACGGCAGCACCACCGTCAGGCCTTCGCTACTTGCGCTGTGCACCTTCAATCCCAGCACCTGACAGTGGCGCAAGGCCGAGAGAAACCGTGTCGCACGCTCAAAAACGGGGTTTTCGGCCATTTGATAATTACTCTTGTTAGTCGTCATTCCCAGTAGTGGAAAGAACAGCAAAAGTTCCATTGCAAAACAAACTTATATATCTGAAAGAAATGAGGAACTTAAGCCTTGGGCCTGAGCTCTTAAGGCCAGTAGTTATTTTCCATAAGGAGAAACACCCCATGCGTAAGACTTTAGCTATTGCCTTGATGTTGACCGCTTCCCTCGGTCTCGCTGCCTGCGATAAAAAATCCGAGGACAAAGCTCAAGATGCCAACCAACATGCTGAACAAGCTCAGCAAGACATGAACAAAGCTCAGGATAAAGTGAACGACGCAGCGAAAGAAAACGCCGAAGCTGCCAAAGCTCAGGCCGAATCGAACGCTGCAGCGCAAGAAGAAGCTGCCAAGAAGCAATAAGCCGCTTCTGGCTGGCAAAAAAGAAAACCCGCCAAGTGCGGGTTTTCTTTTGCCTGTCATTTTTTGCCAGTGCCGTCTTAGAGCAAGACTGTTCTAAAAGTCGGACTAATCATCAGCAACAATGAACACACTAAGCCGACCAGCCAGACCAGACTGCGCAATTTTGGAATATCCGCCAGATAAAACCACAAATAGAAAATCCGTGAGATCACGAAGATGATCGCCAATGTATCGATCAGCCATCCCGCCGTCTGCGTGGTATGCGCCATCAGCACGCCAACCGCAAACAGGATGAACGCTTCGATGCTGTTCTGATGCGCCGCCAGCGCACGGGCGCCGTAACCGGTAAGCTGCGCCTGTTGCTGACGCGGCAGATGGTTGTTGTAACCGCCCTGCTCTTTCATGGCCTTGCCGACCGGCATCCGCGCCACGTAGATCAACAATGCACTGATAAACACACACCAGAACGGAATACTCATCAAGCGGCCTCTTTGTTCGCTTCGGGCAATGGCGCCTCTGTAGGGGTATAGACCATTACATCGAGCACGTCGGAATGAAACTCCCGGCGATACAACACCAGCACCACACCGGCGCTCATCAACATGAACAGCCACGGGCTGACGAACCACGCCAGCATGCTCATGCCGAAGTAATAGGAACGCAGACCGAAGTTGAACTGGTTGGCCGCCATCGAAATCACTCGAGCCGCCCGCGAGGCGAACGCCTTGCGCTCCTGCTCCGACACTTGCCGCTCACCGATCATCGGGGCCGAGCCGACCAGAATGGCGGCGAAGTTGTACTGGCGCATGCACCAGCTGAAAGTGAAGAAGGCATAGACAAACACCAGCGCCAGGCACAGCAACTTGATCTCCGACATGCCCTGCGAGGCCTGTTGCACCATCGGAATGTCCGCCAGCAGCGACACCGCGCGCTCGGACGCGCCGAGCACGGTCAGGATGCCCGCCAGGATAATCAGCGTGCTGGAGGCGAAGAACGAGGCGTTGCGCTCCAGGTTGCCGATCACGCTGGCGTCGGCAATACGGTTGTCACGCAGCAGCATGCGGCGCATCCAGTCTTCGCGGTACAGATGCAGCACGCTGGCCAGGCACGCGGTGTCACGGGCCTTCCAGGTGGCATAACGGGTGTAACCGCCCCAGCAGATGACAAACCAGAGCGCGGCCAGCAGGTGGATCAGGTTGGCTTGGATGAACGACATGCAATTCCCTGTGATGAAGATTTCGGCTCCCCTTCGACGTTAGTCGAGGGAAAAAGACACTGCCTGAAGCCCATAAAAAATGCCCCGTATCGATTGATACGGGGCATTTCTGTTTAATCGCTCGGCAGCCGCTCGTGGCGGCCCGGCAATCTTAGGCGAGTGCTTCGGCGCGCTTGCCCAGCAGGCGGTCGCAAACCACGGCAACCACCAGGGTCATCACGCACGGCACCAGCCACGCCAGACCTTGCTCGCTCAGCGGCAGGTGGGCCAATTGCGATGGCATCCAGTCCGCCAGACCGGCGCCTTTCAACGCATCGATGGTGCCGAACACGAACGACACCAGCATCACCGGGCCCATGATGCGGCTCTGCTCATGCCAGAACGCTGCACAGAAGCTCAGCGCCACCAGCACGATGCACGGCGGGTAGATTGCGGTCAGCACCGGGATCGAGAACGCGATCAGCTTGGTCAGGCCCAGGTTGGACACCAGCAGCGAGAACGCCGCCAGGATGATCACCAGGGTCTTGTACGACAGCGGCAGTACGCGGCTGAAGTATTCGGCACAGGCGCAGGTCAGGCCGACAGCGGTCACCAGGCACGCCAGGGAGATCAGCACGGCAAGGAAGCCACTGCCCAGCGAACCGAAGGTGTGTTGCACGTAAGCGTGCAGCACCGCCGCGCCGTTGGTCGCGCCCGCCGCCACTTCATGGCTGCCGGAACCCAGACGGAACAGGCTGACATACACCAGCGCCAGACCGACACCGGCAATCAGCCCGGCGATGATCGCGTAACGGGTGATCAGCGCCGGCGACTCGACGCCACGGGAGCGGATCGCGTTGACGATGACGATACCGAATACCAGTGCGCCCAGGGTATCCATGGTCAGGTAACCATTGATGAACCCTTGGGAGAACGGTGCTGCGACATATTCCGGGGTAGCCACACCGATATCACCGGCCGGCAGTGCGAACGCAGCGATGCCGAGCACAGCCAGGGCGATGATCTTCAGCGGCGCGAGGAAGCGACCGACGGTGTCCAGCAGACGCCCAGGGTAGAGCGAAATGAAGAACACCAGCAGGAAGTACACCGAACTGTAGAGGAATAGTGCCAGCGGGCTTTCGCCGGTCAGCGGCGCCAAACCCACTTCAAAGGAAACGGTCGCGGTACGCGGCGTTGCGAACAACGGGCCGACCGCGAGATAGCACGCTGCAGCCAGTACACCACCAGCGATCTTGCCGATCGGGCTGCTCAGGGCGTCCATTGCGCCACCGACCTTGGCCAGTGCGACCACGGTGACCACCGGCAAACCGACCGCCGTGATCAGGAAACCCAGCGCCGCCATCCAGACGTTTGGCC
Organism: Pseudomonas paraglycinae; assembly: GCF_021601625.1. Lineage (GTDB taxonomy): Bacteria > Pseudomonadota > Gammaproteobacteria > Pseudomonadales > Pseudomonadaceae > Aquipseudomonas > Aquipseudomonas paraglycinae. The sequence goes on from NZ_BQHR01000007.1 coordinate 59,641, forward strand.
CGGACTGCAAACCGACGATAGGCGGGAAGATGATGTTGCCGGCCCCGACGAACAGGGCGAATGTCATAAAGCCAAGTGCCAGGATGTCCTGACCTTTCAAAACTTTCATTAAGGAAATACCACACTACTGAATCGGAATTTAGAGGGGGATTTCCCTGTGGGGTTAGGGAAATGCTGTCAATCCGTATAAGACTGACCCGTTTAGCGCGTTGCATGCCTTGTGGGCGGCAGACGCAAAATGGCGGCTAGCCTAACGAATTTGCCCGACAAACGCACTGTTAGAGGGCGAACTATCCGATACGCGACGTTTCTGTGTCGCGTTTTTGCATGTTATTGGGTGAGTGCTTATAAATTGCCATCGTCCACCCGAACGCCAGAAACGACAAAGGCCACCCTAAGGTGGCCTTTGTTGCTGGAGCAGAGAAGTCAGCCGAAGCTTACTTCTTCACTTCCCAGCCAGTCAGCTCGGCCAGGGCCTTGCCGATGTCTGCCAGCGAACGCACGGTTTTCACGCCTGCGTCTTGCAGAGCAGCGAATTTCTCGTCTGCAGTGCCTTTGCCGCCGGAGATGATTGCGCCGGCATGGCCCATGCGCTTGCCCGGAGGAGCAGTCACACCAGCGATGTAGGAAACAACCGGCTTGGTCACGTTTGCCTTGATGTAGGCAGCCGCTTCTTCTTCAGCCGAACCGCCGATCTCGCCGATCATGACGATCGCTTCGGTCTTCGGGTCTTCCTGGAACAGCTTCAGGATGTCGATGAAATTCGAACCCGGGATCGGGTCACCACCGATGCCGACGCAAGTCGACTGACCGAAACCGGCGTCAGTAGTCTGCTTGACAGCTTCGTAGGTCAGGGTGCCGGAACGGGAAACGATACCGACCTTGCCTGGCAAGTGAATGTGACCTGGCATGATGCCGATCTTGCATTCGCCTGGGGTGATCACGCCTGGGCAGTTAGGGCCGATCAGGGTAACACCCAGCTCGTCGCACTTAACTTTGGCGTCCAGCATGTCCAGGGTAGGAATGCCTTCGGTGATGCAGACGATCAGCTTGATGCCGCCGAAAGCTGCTTCCAGGATCGAGTCCTTGCAGAAAGGAGCCGGAACGTAGATCACGCTGGCGGTGGCGCCAGTGGCTTCTACAGCTTCTTTCACGGTGTTGAACACTGGCAGGTTCAGGTGGGTGGTGCCACCTTTGCCTGGAGTCACGCCGCCAACCATTTTGGTGCCGTAGGCAATGGCTTGTTCGGAGTGGAAAGTACCCTGCGCACCGGTGAAGCCCTGGCAGATTACTTTGGTGTCTTTATTGATCAGGACGCTCATTACTTGCCCTCCGCAGCTTTAACGACTTGTTGAGCAGCGTCGGTCAGGCTGGTAGCAGCGATGATGTTCAAACCGCTTTCTGCCAGTACTTTAGCGCCCAGTTCAGCGTTGTTGCCTTCAAGACGAACAACAACCGGGATTTTCACGCCGACTTCTTTCACTGCACCGATGATGCCTTCGGCAATCATGTCGCAACGAACGATGCCGCCGAAGATGTTAACCAGTACTGCAGCGACATTGCTGTCGGACAGAATGATTTTGAAAGCTTCGGTTACGCGTTCTTTGGTAGCACCACCGCCTACGTCGAGGAAGTTGGCTGGCTTGCCGCCGTGCAGGTTGACGATGTCCATGGTACCCATGGCCAGGCCGGCACCGTTCACCATGCAGCCGATGTTGCCTTCCAGCGCTACGTAGTTCAGTTCGAACTTGGCAGCGTGCGCTTCGCGCGGATCGTCCTGCGACGGATCGTGGAAAGTCTTCAGCTTGGGCTGACGGTACATTGCGTTGGCGTCGATGTTGATCTTGGCATCCAGGCAGTGCAGATCGCCATCAGCCTTGATCACCAGCGGGTTCACTTCCAGCAGAGCCAGGTCGTGATCCTTGAACAGCTTGGCCAGACCTACGAAGATCTTGGCGAACTGAGCAACCTGCTTGCCTTCCAGACCCAGCTGGAATGCCAGCTCGCGACCCTGGAATGGCTGAGCGCCAACCAGTGGATCGATAGTGGCTTTCAGAATTTTTTCTGGAGTGTCGTGAGCGATTTTCTCGATGTCCACGCCACCTTCGGTGGAGGCCATGAACACGATGCGACGGCTCGAACGGTCAACGACAGCGCCCAGGTACAGCTCTTTAGCGATATCAGTGCACGATTCAACCAGGATCTTGGTGACTGGCTGGCCGTTGGCGTCAGTCTGGTAAGTCACCAGACGCTTGCCCAGCCACTGCTGTGCGAAGGCTTTGGCGTCTTCTTTGCTGCGAACCAGCTTGACGCCGCCCGCTTTACCGCGACCACCGGCGTGAACCTGGGCTTTGACAACCCACTCGTTGCCGCCGATTTTGTCGCAAGCTTCTGCTGCTGCTTCCGGGGTGTCTACTGCGAAACCAGTGGAAACTGGCAGGCCGTATTCAGCGAACAGCTGCTTACCCTGATACTCGTGAAGATTCATGCTTTTTACCGTCTTCGTTAGGTACTGCGCATTCGGCGCTGCGCTCTTTATGAGTGCCGCGCCACCTGTGACTGCTGCTTGCGTAGCCTTTCCGGATACCCGGTGCAGCTACGCAAGGCTGCGTCCAGCGGACATTCCGCGGTGAGTCTTGCACGCAAGGCTCACGACGGGCCGTACCGCCGTGGTTTCTTATTGTGTCTTAACGCTTCTTGCGGTTGGCAATGTGGATGGCGCCGCCATTCACTGCCAAAGCTGCTTCGTGCAAGGCTTCAGACAGGGTCGGATGGGAGAAAACCATCATGCCCAGGTCTTCAGCGCTGGTGCCGAATTCCATACCGATCGCGCCCTGCTGAACCAGTTCTGCGGCGCTCGGGCCAATCACGTGCACGCCCAATACGCGGTCAGTCTTGGCATCGGCGATGACCTTGACGAAACCACCGGTATCGTTGGCGGCCATGGCACGGCCGGATGCTGCGAACGGGAAGGTGCCGACGTTAACTTCAACGCCTTCAGCTTTCAAGGCCTGCTCGGTTTTACCGACCCATGCGATTTCCGGGTGAGTATAAATAACCGAAGGGATCAGGTCATAGTTCATCTGGGCCTTGTGGCCTTTGATGCGCTCTACAACCATGATGCCCTCTTCCGAGGCCTTGTGAGCCAGCATCATGCCGCGAACCACGTCACCGATAGCGTAAACGCCCGGTACGGTGGTGGCGCAGTGATCGTCAACGTGCACGAAACCGCGCTCGTCCAGGGTCACGCCGCTGTCGGCAGCCAGCAGATCAGTGGTCACCGGACGGCGACCAACGGCTACGATCAGCTTGTCGAAAGTGATGGTCTGTTCGCCGTTGGCGTCGGTGTAGTTCACAACGACTTCGTCGCCGTTCACTTTCGAGCCGGTTACGCGAGCGCCCAGTTTGATGTCCAGACCCTGTTTGGTCAGGGTTTTTAGCGCTTCCTTGGAAACAGCGGTGTCCGCTGCCATCAGGAAGGTGTCCAGTGCTTCCAGGACAGTTACTTCTGCACCCAGACGCGACCAGACCGAACCCAGTTCCAGACCGATCACGCCAGCACCGATCACGCCCAGACGCTTGGGTACGGTCTGGAATTCCAGTGCGCCAGTCGAATCGACGATGACTTTCTGATCGACCGGAGCCGGTGGAATGTCGATCGGACGCGAGCCTGGAGCCAGGATGACGTTTTCGGCTTCGATGACTTCAACCGAGCCGTCCGGCTTGGTGACTTCGACTTTCTTGCCGGCCAGCAGTTTGCCGTGGCCCTGGATCGAAGTAACGCCGTTGGCCTTGAACAGAGTGGCAACACCACCGGTCAGGTTCTTGACGATGCCAGCCTTGCGGCCAACCATCGCAGCGACGTCCATTTTGACTTCGCCGGTCGAGATACCGTGGACATTGAAGCTTTCTTTCGCTTCCTTGTATTTCCAGGAGCTGTCCAGCAGCGCCTTGGAAGGAATGCAGCCTACGTTCAGGCAGGTGCCGCCCAGGGCTTGCTTGCCTTCAGCATCGGTGTACTTCTCGATGCAGGCAGTGCTCAGGCCGAGTTGCGCGGCCTTGATGGCAGCCACGTAGCCGCCAGGGCCCGCACCGATCACTACTACGTCAAATTTCTGCGACATTCAAAAAATCCTCTTTAGCGAAAAGCTTCAAGCCGCGCGCTGCAAGCCAGGCTGCGTTTTCCCCGCAGCTTGAAGCTTGCAGCGCGTGACTGCTTCTATCAGATATCCAGCAACAGACGAGCCGGATCTTCCAGCAGGTTCTTGATGGTCACCAGGAAGGTTACAGCTTCTTTGCCATCGATCAGACGGTGATCGTAGGACAGTGCCAGGTACATCATCGGACGGATCACGACCTGACCGTTGATGGCCATCGGACGCTGGATGATGTTGTGCATGCCCAGAATCGCTGCCTGCGGCGGGTTGACGATCGGGGTCGACATCATCGAACCGAAGGTACCACCGTTGGTGATGGTGAAGGTGCCGCCGGTCATTTCGTCCATCGACAGTTTGCCGTCACGGGCTTTCTTGCCGAAGGTGGCGATGCCGCCTTCGATTTCAGCCAGGCTCATGTGTTCGGCGTTACGCAGAACCGGAACCACCAGGCCACGGTCGCTGGAAACAGCGACGCCGATGTCGGCATAACCGTGGTAAACGATGTCGTTGCCGTCGATCGAAGCGTTGACCGCCGGGAAGCGTTTCAGCGCTTCGGTGGCAGCCTTCACGAAGAACGACATGAAGCCCAGGCGTACGCCGTTGTGGGACTTCTCGAACAGGTCCTTGTACTTCGAACGCAGGGCCATGACTTCGGTCATGTCGACTTCGTTGAAAGTGGTCAGCATCGCCATGTTCGATTGAGCTTCAACCAGACGCTTGGCAACGGTGGCACGAACGCGGGTCATCGGAACGCGCTTCTCGATGCGGTCGCCAGCGGCGAACACAGGAGCGGCGGCGGCCGGAGCAGCAGCCTTGGCAGGCGCGGCAGCCGGAGCGGCTTTCTTGGCAGCAACGGCTGCAACCACGTCTTCCTTGGTCACGCGACCGCCTTTGCCGGTGCCGGCAACGGAAGCGATGTTGATGCCGTTCTCTTCAGCCAGCTTGCGCGCGGCAGGAGCAGCGATCGGGTCGTCTTCGCCATCAGCGGCAGCAGGTGCAGCGGCGGCTGCGGCCGGAGCAGCAGCGGCAGCCGGGGCGGCAGCAGCAGCGCCGCCTTCAACGATGGAGCCCAGCACTTCGTCGGACAGGACGGTTTCGCCCTCGCCCTTGACGATTGCGCCCAGCACGCCGTCGGCGGTAGCCAGCACTTCCAGTACGACTTTGTCGGTTTCGATGTCGACGATCAGTTCGTCACGCTTGACGGCGTCGCCCGGTTGTTTGTGCCAGGTGGCAACGGTGCCATCGGCAACCGATTCCGGGAAAGTGGGGGCTTTGATCTCGATAGCCATTATCTGTGGTTCCTTAAATTCGGTTTCAGGTGCGCGAAGGCGTTAAACGGTAAACGCGTCTTGCAGCAGTTGTTCCTGCTGCTCGGCGTGCATCGATGCGTAACCACATGCTGGGGCAGCAGAAGCCTCACGGCCCGCGTACTCGAGTACGAGAGATTTGTTGAGGTTGCTGATGCTGCGACGCAGGTGGTGCTGGCTGCAGTACCAGGCGCCCTGGTTCATCGGCTCTTCCTGACACCACACGGCCGCTTTGGCGTTGGTGTAAGGAGCCAGGACTTCTTTCAAGTCGTCCTCAGGGAACGGGTACAGCTGCTCGATACGCACGATGGCGATATCTTCGCGGCCTTCGGCACGACGTTTTTCCAGCAGGTCGTAGTAAACCTTGCCGCTGCACAGAACAACGCGCTCGACCTTTTTCGGGTCCAGGGCATCGATTTCCGGGATAACGGTCTGGAACGAACCTTCGGCCAGATCTTCCAGGGTCGAGATGGCCAGTTTGTGGCGCAGCAGCGACTTTGGAGTCAGAACGACCAATGGCTTGCGCAGCGGGCGAATCACCTGACGGCGCAGCAAGTGGTAGATCTGGGCCGGAGTGGTCGGCATGCACACCTGAATGTTGTGCTCGGCGCACAGCTGCAGGTAACGCTCAAGACGTGCCGAGCTGTGCTCAGGGCCCTGGCCTTCGTAGCCGTGTGGCAGCAGCATGGTCAGACCGCAGAGACGGCCCCACTTGTGCTCGCCGCTGGTGATGAACTGGTCGATAACGACCTGTGCACCGTTGGCGAAGTCGCCGAACTGGGCTTCCCAGATCACCAGCGCGTTCGGCGTGGTGGTCGAGTAACCGTATTCGAACGCCAGTACGGCTTCTTCCGACAGGAACGAGTCGTACAGGTCGAAGCGTGGCTGACCTTCATACAGATGCTTGAGCGGAATGTAGGTACCGGCATCTTTCTGGTTGTGCAGCACAGCGTGACGGTGCGAGAACGTACCGCGGCCGATGTCCTGACCGGTCATGCGGATCGGGTGACCTTCGAACGCCAGGGTCGCGTACGCCATGGTTTCGGCGTAACCCCAGTTGATCGGCAGGCCGCCGGCTTGCATCTTCTGACGGTCTTCGTAGATCTTCGCGACCTGGCGCTGAACCACGAAGCCTTCCGGAATTTCCAGCAGCTTGGCGGACAGTTCCTGCAGGGTCTTGAGGTCGAAACGAGTGTCGTGACGCGCAGTCCAGGCGTGGCCCAGATACGGACGCCAGTCCACGAACAGCTCTTTGTTCGGCTCTTTGACCAGCGATTTCACTACGTGCAGACCGTTGTCCAGCGCGTTGCGGTATTCGTCGACTTTCGCCTGAACACGCTCTGCGTCCAGCACACCGGCCTGGGTCAGACGATCAGCGTACAGCTCACGGGTGGTGCGCTGCTTGGTGATCTGCTGATACATCAGAGGCTGGGTGCCGCTTGGCTCGTCGGCCTCGTTGTGGCCGCGACGACGGTAGCAGACCAGGTCGATCACCACGTCACGCTTGAACTGCATGCGGTAGTCGATGGCCAGCTGGGTCACGAACAATACGGCTTCCGGATCATCACCATTCACATGGAGGATCGGCGCCTGGATCATTTTCGCAACGTCGGTCGCGTACTCGGTGGAACGCGAGTCCAGCGGGTTGCTGATGGTGAAACCAACCTGGTTGTTGATCACGATGTGCACGGTACCGCCGGTCTTGAAACCGCGGGTCTGCGACATCTGGAAGGTTTCCATCACCACGCCCTGACCGGCGAATGCCGCGTCACCGTGGATGGAGATCGGCAGAACCTTCTCACCGGTAGGGTCGTTGCGACGATCCTGACGGGCGCGAACCGAACCCTCGACCACCGGGGAAACGATTTCCAGGTGGGACGGGTTGAACGCCATGGCCAGGTGAACTTCACCGCCGGTGGTCATTACGTTGGACGAGAAGCCCTGGTGGTATTTAACGTCACCGGAACCCAGCTCGACCTTCTTCTTGCCTTCGAACTCGTCGAACAGCTCGCGCGGGTTCTTGCCGAAGGTGTTGACCAGTACGTTCAGACGGCCACGGTGGGCCATGCCGATGACGACTTCCTTGGTGCCGTAGGAACCGGAACGCTGGATCAGTTCGTCGAGCATCGGAATCAGGCTTTCGCCGCCTTCCAGACCGAAACGCTTGGTGCCCGGGTATTTGGTGCCCAGGTATTTTTCCAGGCCTTCACCGGCCGTCACGCGCTCGAGCAGGTGGCTCTTGATGTCCGCGGAATATTCCGGACGGCCACGCACGCTTTCCAGACGCTGCTGGAACCACTGGCGCTGCTCGGAATCGGTGATGTGCGTAAATTCAGCGCCGATGGTGCGGCAATATGTCTGCTGCAACGCTTCGTGAATTTCGCGTAGGCTCGCTTCCTCTTTGCCGATGAACAGGTCGCCGGCACGGAAGGTCGTATCAAGATCGGCATTGGTCAAGCCGTAGTGATTGATCGACAGGTCTGCAGGTGCAGGACGCTGCCACAGCCCCAGCGGGTCAAGCTGGGCTGCCTGGTGGCCACGCATACGGTAGGCCTGGATCAATCGCAGCACTTCAACTTGCTTCTTCTCGTGCTCACTGCTCACGCTGCCGGCGGAAACCGGTTGGGCGCGGCGCTGGTTCTTTGCCAGCAGCACGAAATGATCGCGAATTGTGGAGTGCGAAACATCGGTGGCAGAGCTGCCGTCGGCAGGCAGCTTCTGAAAGTAGGTGCGCCACTCTTCTGGCACAGCGTTAGGGTCGTGCAGGTAGAGCTCGTAGAGCTCTTCCACATAGGCAGCGTTTCCACCTGAAAGGTAGGCGCTGTTCCACATGCGCTGCATCACGCTTTCTTGCATGCTTGGTCACCCTCGGTTAGGGGAACACCATCGGTGCCGACACCGAGCAAGCTTGCAGAAGTCCGAATGCAGCGACCAAAACAAGCCACTTAGGATCACACTGATAGTCCGGGTACCAGCCCGGATGCCCCTGCTTGTCTCATTTCTTCAAAATAAGAGCCGCAGCTTATGGCTGCTGCTCTGGTTATAGCCATGGCGCGGGTTGAAGCCCGCGCCTAAGCCCTCTGCGGGTACAGCGGTTACAGCAGCTGAATCACACGCCGCTCGAAAGCAGCATGTTACGGATGTGACCGATGGCCTTAGTCGGGTTCAGGCCTTTCGGACATACGTTGACGCAGTTCATGATGCCCCGGCAGCGGAAGACGCTGAACGGGTCATCGAGGGACGCCAGACGCTCGGACGTCTTGGTATCACGGCTGTCTGCCAGGAAGCGGTACGCTTGCAGCAGTGCAGCTGGACCCAGGAACTTGTCCGGGTTCCACCAGAAGGACGGGCAAGAGGTCGAGCAGCAGGCGCACAGGATGCACTCGTACAGACCGTCGAGCTTTTCACGCTCTTCAGGGGACTGCAGACGCTCGATGGCCGGAGCCGGCGTGTCGTTCTGCAGGAATGGCTTAACCTTCTCGTATTGCTTGTAGAAGATGCTCATATCGACAACCAGGTCACGGATAACCGGCAAACCTGGCAGCGGACGAACGATCAGCTTGTTACCTTTGACGACAGCGGACAACGGCGTGATGCACGCCAGGCCGTTCTTGCCGTTGATGTTCATGCCGTCGGAGCCACAGACGCCTTCACGGCAGGAGCGACGATAGGAGAAACCTTCGTCCTGCTCTTTGATCAGGGCGAGCACGTCCAGCACCATCAGGTCTTTACCACCGGTATCGACCTGGAATTCCTGCATGAACGGCGCAGCGTCCTGATCAGGGTTGTAACGATAAACACTGACTTGCAACATGGCGGTCACCCTTAATAAGTCCGGACTTTAGGTTCGAAAGTCGGAACAGTCTTCGGCGAGAAGTTCACGGCACGCTTGGCGACGCGTTTCTCACCCGGGAAGTACAGGGTGTGGCACAGCCAGTTTTCGTCGTCACGGTCTTCGAAGTCTTCACGGGCGTGAGCGCCGCGGGACTCTTTACGTACTTCGGCAGCGATGGCGGTAGCTTCAGCCACTTCCAGCAGGTTTTGCAGTTCCAGCGCTTCGATACGTGCAGTGTTGAACGCCTGCGACTTGTCGTTGATCTTCACATTGGCGATGCGCTTGCGCAGATCAGCCAGCTGGGCAATACCCTTCTGCATGTATTCGCCGGTACGGAATACACCGAAGTAGTTCTGCATGCAGCTTTGCAGCTCGCGACGCAGGGTAGCGACGTCTTCGCCGTCGGTACGGTTGTTCAGGGCGTTCAGACGCGCCAGGGCAGCGTCGATGTCGGCTTCGGTAGCGTCGTCGTATTCGATGCCGTCGGTCAGCGCCTTCTCCAGGTGCAGACCGGCAGCGCGGCCGAATACCACCAGGTCGAGCAGCGAGTTGCCGCCCAGACGGTTGGCACCGTGAACCGATACGCAAGCCACTTCACCTACCGCGAACAGACCAGGAATGATCTGATCCACGCCTTCGGCGTCCTGGGTGATCGCCTGGCCGTGAATGTTGGTGGCAACGCCGCCCATCATGTAGTGGCAAGTCGGAACAACCGGAACCGGCGCAACAACCGGGTCAACGTGGGCGAAAGTCTTCGACAGTTCGCAGATGCCTGGCAGACGGCTGTGCAGCACTTCCTCGCCCAGGTGGTCGAGTTTGAGCATCACGTGGTCGCCATTCGGACCGCAACCGTTGCCGGCGATGATTTCCTTAACCATCGAACGGGCAACAACGTCACGACCGGCAAGGTCTTTGGCGTTCGGAGCATAACGCTCCATGAAACGCTCGCCGTGCTTGTTGATCAGGTAACCACCTTCACCACGGCAACCTTCGGTAACCAGTACACCGGCGCCGGCGATGCCGGTCGGGTGGAACTGCCACATTTCGATGTCTTGTACCGGCACGCCAGCACGCAGAGCCATGCCGACGCCGTCACCGGTGTTGATCAGGGCGTTGGTGGTGGATGCATAGATACGACCTGCACCGCCGGTAGCCAGTACGGTGGCTTTGGCGCGGATGTAGGTGGTTTCACCGGTTTCGATGCAGATCGCGATCACACCGACGAATTCGCCTTCCTGGTTTTTCACCAGGTCGACAGCGTAGTACTCGTTCAGGAACGTGGTACCGGCTTTCAGGTTGCCCTGATAAAGGGTGTGCAGCAGCGCGTGACCGGTACGGTCGGAAGCGGCGCACGTACGGGCAGCCTGCCCGCCTTTACCGTAATCCTTCGACTGACCGCCGAACGGACGCTGGTAGATACGGCCTTGCTCGGTACGCGAGAACGGCAGACCCATGTGGTCCAGCTCGAAAACGGCAGCCGGGCCTTCCTGACACATGTATTCGATAGCGTCCTGGTCACCGATGTAGTCGGAACCCTTGACGGTATCGTACATGTGCCAGCGCCAGTCATCGTTCGGGTCGGCGGACGCGATTGCACAGGTGATGCCGCCCTGGGCGGATACGGTGTGCGAACGGGTCGGGAAAACCTTGGTGATCACGGCAGTCTTGTGACCGCCCTGTGCCAGTTGCAGCGCCGCGCGCATGCCGGCACCGCCGCCACCAATAATGATGGCGTCGAAAGAAATCGTTGGAATGTTAGCCATGAATCAGATACCCCAGAGAATCTGCACACCCCAGACGAAGTAAGCGAACATCGCGACGCCGCATACTGCCTGGAAAAGGAAACGTACTGCAGTCGCGGACTTGCCCAGCGCCATTGGCGTCAGGTAGTCGGTCGCGATGGTCCACATGCCGACCCAGGCGTGAGCGCCCAGGGCAACCAGTGCCAGCAGACTGAAGATACGCATTCCGTTGTGGGCGAACAGGCCGTGCCATTGGTCGTAGCCAATGCCCGGGTTCGCGGCGAGGTAGCCGATCAGGAATATGAAATAAGCCGCGAGAACGACCGCAGACACACGCTGTGCCATCCAGTCATAGAGGCCCGAACGCGAAAGGTTTGTAACGCTGGTTACCATATCCAAACTCCTGCCAGAACGATCAGCACCACGGAAACGGCGATGATCAGTTTCGAGCCCAGGCGGCCGCCTTCCAGCGTCTCACCGATGCCCATGTCCATGATCAAGTGGCGCACACCGGCAACCAGGTGATACAGAAGAGCGGACAGGAGGCCCCATGCTACGAACTTGGCCAGCGGGCTGGTCAAGCATGCCTTCACCTCGACATAACCTTCCTCGGAACCCAGGGATTTGCCCAATGCATAAAGCATGATGCCAAGGCCCAGGAAGAGGATGATGCCGGAAACACGGTGAAGAAACGACGTAACGCCGGTGATGGGGAGTTTGATGGTCCTTAGGTCTAGGTTTACAGGTCGTTGGCTTTTCACGGCTTTTTTTTCACACTGAAGAGCCCCTAACAATCAGGGCAAAGTTGTTGGGGAGTGCACTGGTCAGGTAACCACCACCCAGGGATGCGACCCCCAATGAAAGCAAGCCCAAAAGCCCTTGGCGGTCGGTCGCCGAGTATAGACAGTTAGGCTACTAATGACAACGCAATCGCCTACCCCCAATAGCGGATTGCACAAGTCGTATAAAAGGCGTAAATGGCAGGCAATTTCGAGGAAAAAGTACGGTTAAAGCCTTCTGGAGCAAGACTTTAGGCAAATTGACATTCGAATTTATCTCACTATAGTGGTGCGGGCCCTGCGTGGGGGGTCTGTCTGATGATTTCAAGCATAAATAGGAGGCCACATGGCTGACAAAAAAGCGCAGTTGATCATCGAGGGCGCAGCCCCCGTCGAGCTGCCCATTTTAACCGGCACCGTTGGTCCCGATGTTATCGATGTTCGGGGCCTGACGGCCACGGGCCGCTTCACTTTCGACCCCGGTTTCATGTCGACCGCTTCCTGCGAATCGAAGATCACCTATATCGACGGCGACAACGGCATCCTGCTGCACCGCGGCTACCCGATCGAACAGCTGGCTGAAAAGTCGGACTACCTGGAAACCTGCTACCTGCTGCTGAACGGCGAACTGCCGACTGCAGAGCAAAAGGCCCAGTTCGTCGGCACCGTGAAGAACCACACCATGGTTCACGAGCAGCTGAAAACCTTTTTCAACGGCTTCCGCCGTGACGCCCACCCGATGGCCGTCATGTGTGGTGTAGTCGGCGCCCTCTCGGCCTTCTACCACGACTCCCTCGACATCAATAACCCGCAGCATCGCGAAATCTCCGCGATCCGCCTGGTTGCCAAGATGCCGACCCTGGCCGCGATGGTTTACAAGTACTCCATGGGCCAACCCATGATGTACCCGCGCAACGATCTGTCGTACGCGGAAAACTTCCTGCACATGATGTTCAACACCCCGTGCGAGATCAAACCGATCAGCCCGGTACTCGCCAAGGCCATGGACCGGATCTTCATCCTCCACGCCGACCACGAGCAGAACGCTTCGACCTCCACCGTGCGTCTGGCGGGCTCTTCGGGTGCCAACCCGTTCGCCTGTATCGCCGCCGGCATCGCCGCACTGTGGGGCCCTGCCCACGGCGGTGCGAACGAAGCCGTGCTGACCATGCTCGATGAAATCGGCGATGTTTCGAACATCGACAAGTTCATCGCCAAGGCCAAGGACAAGAACGATCCGTTCAAGCTGATGGGCTTCGGTCACCGCGTCTACAAGAACCGCGACCCTCGCGCGACTGTAATGAAGCAGACCTGCGACGAAGTGTTGAAGGAACTGGGCATCCAGAACGATCCGCAACTCGAACTGGCCATGCGTCTGGAAGAGATCGCTCTGACCGATCCGTACTTCATCGAGCGCTCGCTGTACCCGAACGTCGACTTCTACTCGGGGATCATCCTCAAGGCGATCGGCATTCCGACCAGCATGTTCACTGTGATCTTCGCCCTGGCACGTACTGTCGGCTGGATTTCGCACTGGAAGGAAATGCTCTCCAGCCCGTACAAGATTGGCCGTCCGCGTCAGCTTTACACTGGCTACGAGTCGCGGGATATCACCAAGCTGGAAGACCGCAAATAAGAGCTGTCTTGCGATAGCCTCTTAGCGTTGTACCGGGAACGGCCTCCATGAGAATGGGGGCCGTTTTTTGTTTTTGCGGTTTTTTTGCGATCTTTGGATTGGGTGTATATCCGTTGCTTCGGGAGCTGCCGCTGGCGGTTTCGCTCTTACAGCGAGTCCCTTTTTCAAACGCCAAAAAGGAACCAAAAGGCTTTTGCCCCGGCGTACGGCACTTCGCTTAGGCTCAGTGTTCCCTCGCTACGGTGTCCATCAGGGGGCATCGCCTACGGTTTGCTTCGCTGCACCTCCTCTCGATGTATGCGGCTTCGCCGCACGGCGCTGCGCGCCTACCCCCTGATGGACACCTCCGCTCGGCCTGCCGAAGGGGCAAAAAATCAAAAGCCAGAGCCAGAGCCAGAGCCAGAGCCAGAGCAAAAGCCAGATCAAGAGCCCCCCTCACCCTAGCCCTCCCGAAACGTCGGACCGCCCGGAGGGAGAGGGAACTGATCGAGGTGTATGGCAGAGATACGCCGACGTGCAATACCGAGTCGAACTCAAGTTTTGAAAAGCCCACAAATCGGCTCCCTCTCCTCGGGGAGAGGGCTGGGGTGAGGGGTAAACCCACCACAAAACCAAAGCCGAACACCCCACGCCCCTCCCCACTCACCACGATGAGCGTTAGCTCGAGTACCGCTTTTGATCGCAGGGCCCGTCGGCAGGCTGAGTGGAGGGATTGATCCGGGGGTGGGAGCGCAGCGACCGTTTGGCGAAGCCAAACACATCGAGAGGAGGTGCAGCGAAGCAAACCGTAGGCGATGCCCCCGGATCAATCCCGGAGCGAAGGAACCCGAGCCACAGCGAGGGCCGTACGTCAGGGTAAAGCCTTTTGGGTTACCTTTTCGGCGTTTGGAAAAGGTGACTCGCCGTAAGGGCGAAACCCTAAGAAGCCGTTACCGCAGCAACGGATAAACACACAAACCAAAACCACCCCCAAGAAAGTCCGATAACCGCCCACAAAAAAATGCCCCAATCTCTCGACCAGGGCATTTCCATCCAACTCAAACTACATATTCAAACCAAAAGCCTCAGTGCGAAACCGCCCCACTAGCCCCCAACCCAGTCTGCGAACGCACAAACTGCGGGAAGAACGCCGCACGCTCGTTCTCAGCCGCCGCCGACTTGTCAGTAATCGAGAAGAACCAGATCCCGATAAACGCAATGATCATCGAGAACAACGCAGGATACTCATAAGGGAAAATCGCCTTCTCATGATGCAGAATCTGCACCCAGATGGTCGGGCCAAGGATCATCAGACCCACCGCACTCACCAGACCCAGCCAGCCGCCAATCATGGCGCCACGGGTGGTCAACTTCTTCCAGTACATCGAAAGCAGCAGCACCGGGAAGTTGCAGCTCGCCGCGATGGAGAACGCCAGACCCACCATGAACGCAATGTTCTGGCTTTCGAACAGGATGCCCAGGCCGATGGCCAGAACGCCCAGTGCGATGGTGGTGATCTTCGAAACGCGGATCTCATCCTTCTCGTTGGCCTTGCCCTTCTTGATCACGCTGGCGTACAGGTCGTGAGACACCGCCGAAGCACCGGCCAGAGTCAGACCGGCCACTACTGCCAGAATGGTCGCGAACGCCACCGCCGAGATGAAGCCGAGGAACACGCTGCCGCCCACGGCGTTGGCCAAGTGCACCGCCGCCATGTTGTTGCCGCCGAGCAGAGCGCCCGCCGCATCTTTGAAGGCCGGGTTGGTGCTGACCAGCAGGATCGCGCCGAAGCCGATGATGAAGGTCAGGATGTAGAAGTAGCCAATGAAACCGGTCGCGTACAGCACGCTCTTACGGGCTTCTTTCGCGTCGCTAACGGTGAAGAAGCGCATCAGGATGTGCGGCAGGCCGGCGGTACCGAACATCAGCGCCAGACCCAGGGAGAACGCCGAGATCGGATCTTTGACCAGACCGCCCGGGCTCATGATCGCTTCGCCCTTGGCGTGAACCTTGATGGCTTCGGAGAACAGGGTGTTGAAGTCGAAGTTGACGTGCTTCATCACCATCAGCGCCATGAACGAGGCACCGGACAGCAACAGCACCGCCTTGATGATCTGCACCCAGGTGGTCGCCAGCATGCCGCCGAACAGCACGTACATGCACATCAGGATACCGACCAGAATCACCGCAACGTGGTAGTCGAGACCGAACAGCAGCTGGATCAGCTTGCCGGCACCGACCATTTGCGCGATCAGGTAGAACGCCACCACCACCAGCGAACCGCAGGCAGACAGGGTGCGAATCTGGGTTTGCCCGAGGCGGTAGGACGCCACGTCGGCAAAGGTGTATTTGCCCAGGTTACGCAGACGCTCGGCGATCAGGAACAGAATGATCGGCCAGCCCACCAGGAAGCCGATCGAGTAGATCAGGCCGTCGTAGCCGGAGGTGAACACCAGCGCGGAAATACCCAGGAAGGACGCCGCCGACATGTAGTCACCGGCAATCGCCAGACCGTTCTGGAAACCGGTGATCTTGCCGCCCGCCGCATAGTAATCGGCCGCCGAGTTGTTGCGCTTGGACGCCCAGTAAGTGATGCACAGGGTCGCGCCAACGAACGCGACGAACATGACGATCGCGGAAACGTTGAGCGGTTGTTTGTGGACTTCGCCGGTCAGGGCGTCAGCGGCCCAGACGGCTGGAGCGAACGCTGCGATGCTCAAAAGAGCCAGTAGACGCCGGATCATTGCTGAGCCTCCTTGAGAATCGCGTTGTTCAGGTCGTCGAACTCGCCATTGGCGCGGCGCACGTAAATGCCGGTCAGGATAAAGGCCGAGATAATCAGTCCGACACCGATCGGGATGCCCCAGGTGATGGACGATTCAGGACTGATTTTCGTGCCGAGCACTTGCGGCCCGTACGCGATCAGAAGGATGAAGCCGGAGTAGAGCCCGAGCATGATCGCCGAGAGTATCCAGGCGAACCTTTCTCTTTTCTTGACCAGCTCCTTGAAGCGCGGGCTGTTCTGAATCGAGAGGTAAATGCTGTCGTTCATTGTTTTTATCCTCGCAGCACAGATTTTTATTTTTGGAACATATCCACTGTATGCGGCTGCGAGCCGGGTTCCAGACGACCTTAGTAGTAGAACGCCATGACGTTTTTGCCAATTTCCAGACAAGCAGAAAACGGCCAACGCTGCTTATTAATAGTAGGCAAACAAAAAAGGCCGCCCGACTGTCATGTCGGGCGGCCCTGGGAAGCGCAGATTAGACGCTTCGGCTTAAATCACTTGGTCCAGTCGGCAACACGTTCCGGGTGTTTGGCAACCCAATCCTTGGCCGCTGCGTCAGGTTTTGCACCGTCCTGAATCGCCAGCATGACTTCGCCGATTTCGTCTTTCGAAGCCCACTGGAAGTTCTTCAGGAACTTGGCCACTTCCGGCGCCTTGGTCGCCAGTTCCTTGCTGCCGATGCTGTTCACGGTTTCAGCCGCGCCGTACACGCCTTTCGGGTCGTCGAGGAAGCGCAGTTTCCACTTGGCGAACATCCAGTGCGGCACCCAGCCGGTGACGGCGATGGATTCGTTTTTCTTCTCGGCACGGGTCAGCTCGGCAATCATGCCGGCGCCGGAACTGGCCTTGAGTTGATAGCCGGTCAGGTCGTAATCCTTGATCGCCTGATCGGTCTTGAGCATCACGCCTGAACCGGCGTCGATGCCGACGATGCGTTTCTTGAAGGAGTCGTCGGTTTTCAGGTCTTCGATGGTCTTGGCCTTGACGTACTCCGGCACGATCAGACCGATTTTCGCGTCCTTGAAGTTCGGACCGTAATCGACGACCTGATCCTTGTTCTTGGTCCAGTATTCGCCGTGGGTCACCGGCAGCCAGGCCGAGAGCATGGCGTCGAGTTTGCCGGTGGCAACGCCCTGCCACATGATGCCGGTAGCGACGGCTTGCAGTTTCACGTCGTAGCCGAGTTTCTGCTTGATCACTTCGGCCGCCACGTGGGTGGTCGCGACGCTGTCGGACCAGCCGTCAACGTAACCGATGTTCAGGGTCTGTTTTTCAGCGCTGGCGAAAGTGGAGCTCATCGCAAGCACCAAAGCGGCACCTGCGCCTAAAAGTCGTCGCATCTTCATCGTTACTTCCCCGAAATGCTGCGCCCGACGAATGCCGGGCATCGTCAACGTATTGTTATGGTGCACAGCGCCCCCATCACGCCTGACCGCAAACTCGTTAGATCATCAGCGGAGTACTGATGAGTCCGATCATCAACCTGACGCCCGTTAAGACCTGCTCTGCCAGCGACCTCGAAGCAACGAGAAACGACATCAGAAAGCCATTAACTGCGTCAGGATATTTGGCGCCAGACAATCCGCCCGAACTTTGCATGTCAAAATCGTGCGGGCCACCAACCTGCTTATAAATGCAGGTAACATGCGTCGCTTTGCAGCCACTCGGCCTGACCATGTCCGCGACTTCCCGCTTCCCCTTTCTTCCTTATGTGTTCGCCTGCCTGCTCGGGCTGTTTGCCCTGTGCGGTTTCTGGTACGGCCTCGGCAAACCGGTGATCCTGCCGGACGTCGCCACCCCGAGCCACAAGCTGCAATGCGCCTCCTACACCCCGTTCGACAAGGACCAGTCGCCGTTCGACGTGCCGTTCAAGCTGCGCCCGGAGCGCATGGACGCCGACCTCGCCCTGCTCGCCACCCGTTTCGAATGCATCCGCACCTACTCAATGACGGGCCTCGAAGCGCTGCCGGATCTGGCGCGCAAGCACGGTTTGAAGTTGATGATCGGCGCGTGGGTCAACAGCAATCCGGTGGACACCGAGAAGGAAGTCGATCTGCTGATTGCCTCGGCCAACGCCAACCCGGATGTGGTCAGCGCCGTGATCGTCGGCAACGAAGCCTTGCTGCGCAAGGAAGTGACCGCCACCCAACTGGTGAAGCTGATCAACAAGGTCAAAAGCCACATCAAGCAGCCGGTGACCTACGCCGATGTCTGGGAATTCTGGCTCAAGCACCCGGAAGTCGCGCCGGCGGTGGATTTCCTGACCATTCACTTGCTGCCGTACTGGGAAGACGATCCATCGAACATCGACGCGGCCCTGCATCATGTGGCCGAAGTGCGTCAGGTGTTCGGCAACAAGTTCGCCCCAAAAGACGTGATGATTGGCGAAACCGGCTGGCCGAGCGAAGGCCGCCAGCGTGAGACCGCGCTGCCGAGCCGGGTCAACGAGGCCAAGTTCATTCGTGGTTTTGTCACCCTCGCCGAACAGGAAGGCTGGCGTTACAACCTGATCGAAGCGTTCGACCAGCCGTGGAAGCGCGGCAGCGAAGGCGCGGTCGGCGGTTATTGGGGGCTGTTCGATGCGGATCGCCAGGACAAGGGCGTGTTGGCCGGCCCGGTGTCGAACGTGCCGTACTGGTCGCAGTGGCTGACCATCGGCGGGCTGATTTTCCTCGGAACACTGCTGCTGGGCGGTCGGGTTCGTACGACGCGTTCGGCGCTGATCCTGCCGCTGCTCGGCGCCCTCGCCGCCTGCTCGATTGGTGCCTGGGGTGATCTGGCCCGGGTGACCACGCGATTTGCCAGCGAATGGCTGTGGGTCGGGTTGCTGACGGCTCTGAATCTGTTGGTGCTGGCCCATGCCGCGCTGACCTTGAGCGCCCGCAGTGGCTGGCGTGAACAGGCGTTCAACGCTTTCGAGCGACGGGCCGGCTGGCTGGTGGCGGCAGCCGGTTTCGCCGCTGCCGTGATGATGCTGGAGCTGGTGTTCGATCCGCGCTATCGCAGCTTTCCGAGCGTGGCGTTCATTCTGCCGGCGCTGGTTTACCTGTGCCGCCCGGTGCCCGTGGCCCGTCGGGAGATCGCCCTGCTGACATTCATAATCGGCGCCGGCATTGCGCCGCAGTTGTTCCGTGAAGGACTGCAGAATCAGCAGGCGTGGGGCTGGGCGCTGGTCAGCGTGTTGATGGTGGCTGCACTTTGGCGCTGCCTGCGGGCTCGCAAGGGCTGACCTTCAGCATCTGAAAGCATTGCATCGCGGGCGAGCCCGCGATGCATGACTACTTGGCGTCGCGCGATTCCCGCACCAGTCGCAACCCGGCAATCACCACCGCAAACACCGCCAGCGTCGTGTTGTACAGCGCCAGCGCCGGCAACCCGAACACCAGCGCCAGCACCGCCAGCCACCACCCTGCCCATCCCGGCACGACAAAACCGATCACCGCAGCCGCGACCGCCGCCCAGCCCAGCATCTGGAAATGAATCATCAGGCCCAGGTTCGAGCGCACCGAGCATTCCCAGCGGCTCGCCTCATCCACGCAGATGCCCACCCACTGCGCATCTTCCATGAAGCCATAACGCGCGCCATAACTGGCGGCCAGCCACAACGGCAACAGAACGAGCAGCAGAATCACGGGCAAGCGGCGGGACATGGAACACTCCAATCGATGAAATCGGCGGCCAGCTTAATCTGCCGCCGCGCATACGCAAGGACTAACAACTCTTAACTGGTCATTCCTTCCTTGCAAAGTGTATCGTCCGGCTACTATTACTCCGAATTCCGTCAGTTTGGTGCCGTGGCATGGCACTTTGGCGCAAACCCGGTGGTCATAGCCTGCGAACCTCATTCGGCACCTTCCTCTAAGGGATCTAGTCATGCTCCGTTCCTTGCGCTTCGCCGCCCTGTTTGGCGGCCTTATTTTGAGTGCGTCCGCGCTGGCGGTGGATATCGACGCCGCCAGCTATGGCTATCCCCTGACCAATCCGTTCGAGGCGACCATCGCCACCACGCCGCCGGACTTGCGCCCTGAACTGCCACTGGATGACGACATCGATCAGGCCGATCGCAGCGTCACCCTGCGCCCCGAGCGCGAATTCATCCTGCCGGACAATTTCTGGCCGGTGAAAAAACTCACCTACCGCATCGCCACCCAGGACAAGGCCGCGCCGCTGATCTTCCTGATCGCCGGCACCGGCGCGCGCTACGACAGCACGCTCAACGAATACCTGAAGAAGCTTTATTACAAGGCCGGCTACCACGTGGTGCAGCTGTCATCGCCGACCAGCTTCGACTTCATGAGCGCCGCCTCGCGTTTCGCCACCCCCGGCGTGACCAAGGAAGACGCCGAAGACATGTACCGGGTGATGCAGGCCGTGCGGGCGCAGAACCCGAAACTGCCGGTCACCGACTATTACCTCAGCGGCTACAGCCTCGGCGCGCTGGACGCGGCGTTCGTTGCCCATCTGGATGAAACCCGCCGCAGCTTCAACTTCAAGAAAGTCCTGCTGCTCAATCCGCCGGTCAACCTCTACACCTCGATCACCAACCTCGACAAGCTGGTGCAGACCGAGGTCAAGGGCATCAACAACAGCACCACCTTCTATGAACTGGTGCT
The DNA here is from genome assembly GCF_021601625.1 of Pseudomonas paraglycinae. GTDB lineage: Bacteria > Pseudomonadota > Gammaproteobacteria > Pseudomonadales > Pseudomonadaceae > Aquipseudomonas > Aquipseudomonas paraglycinae. Next base: position 80,477 of record NZ_BQHR01000007.1, read on the forward strand.
GAGCAAACTGACCCGTTACTTCCAGCAGAAGGGTTACATCGACCTCAACGATGCGCTGCTCTACGACTTCCAGCAGTCCAAGCAGCACCTGAGCAACGAGCAGATGGCGATGCTGATCGGCACTTCGTTCCGCTTCTCGGCGGCCGATATCGCGTTCACTTCGGACCTGATCAACCGTCGCGGCCTGATCACCCCGCCGAAATTCCCGATCACCGAAGGCACCAGCCTCACGCCGTTCCTCAAGCGTGCGCTGCAATGCGACTTCGACTGCTACCTCACCGAACAGGTGATCCCGATGTGGCGCGCCCGCACCGACGGCGGCAGCCTGCTGCAACTGATCGACCAGGTCAGCCTGTATGCACTGAAAGATTACCTGCACGACAGCCCGAAAATCGCCGTCATGCACAACGCCGATGACGTGATCCTCGGCCCGGGCGACCTCGGTTTCCTGCGCAAGACCTTCGGCGATCGCCTGACCGTTTACCCGCTGGGCGGCCATTGCGGCAACCTTAACTACCGCGTCAACAGCGACGCCATGCTGGAGTTCTTCCGTGGCTAAATATCTTCTGCTGATTGCAGCGCTCCTCAGTGCAGGTATGGCCCAGGCCGACAACAGCAAAGCCAATGCACCGGTGGTCATCGACAGCGACGGCTTCAAGGAGCCGCTGTCCAAACTCAAGTTCAACCCGGGGCTGGATCAGCGCGAGTTCGAGCGCTCGACCCTCAACGCGCTGAACGTCTACGACCCGCTGGAAGAGTGGAACCGCCGCGTCTACCACTTCAACTACCGCTTTGACCAATGGGTGTTCCTGCCGGTGGTCGATGGCTATCGCTACATCACTCCGAGCTTCGTGCGCACCGGCGTGAGCAACTTCTTCAACAACATTGGCGACGTGCCGAACCTGGTCAACAGCCTGTTGCAGTTCAAGGGCAAGCGCTCGATGGAAACCACCGCGCGCCTGCTGCTCAACACCACCATCGGCATCGCCGGGCTCTGGGATCCGGCCACCGCCATGGGCCTGCCGCGTCAAAACGAAGACTTCGGCCAGACCCTGGGCTTCTACGGCGTACCGGGCGGCGCCTACTTCGTGCTGCCGATCCTCGGCCCGTCGAATCTGCGTGATACTGCAGGTCTGGCCGTGGACTACACCGCCGAGTCCGCGATCAACTTCCTCAACGTCTCGGAAGTCAGCTCCAACCATCCGGAAGTGTGGGTACTGCGTGGCGTCGACAAGCGTTACCAGACCAGTTTCCGCTACGGTCAGCTGAACTCACCGTTCGAGTACGAGAAGGTGCGCTACGTCTACACCGAGTCGCGTAAGTTGCAGATCGCCGAGTAAAAACGCCGGCCACAAAAAAGGCCATTCGATGCGAGTCGAATGGCCTTTTTGTTTGCCTCAGGATTCAACCCTTCAGCGCTTTCCAGACTTTGCCGATCACGGACACGCCCGCCAGCACCACCGCACCCGCGATGATCCCCGCCACGCCGTTCAACAGCATCGGCACCACAAACCCGGCGCCACCGGCCGCTGCGCCGACGCTTTCGATCCAGTGATGCACCACCGGCACGCCGTGGGTCAGGATGCCGCCACCGACCAGGAACATCGCTGCGGTGCCGATTACCGACAGGCTTTTCATCATGTAGGGCGCGGCGCGCAGGATGCCGTTGCCGATACTTTTGGCCATCTGGCCGGGCTTCTGAGTCAGCCACAGACCGAGGTCATCGAGTTTGACGATACCGGCCACCAGGCCGTAAACGCCCACGGTCATGACAATGGCGATGCCCGACATCACAATCACTTGCTGGGTCAGCGAAGCATCGGCCACGGTGCCGAGGGTGATGGCGATGATTTCCGCCGAGAGGATGAAGTCGGTGCGGATCGCGCCTTTGATCTTGTCCTTCTCGTACGCCACCAGATCGGTTGCCGGATCAGCCACGGCCTCGACCAGTTGCGCATGCTCGGCCTCGTCTTCGGCCTTGCTGTGCAGGAACTTGTGCGCGAGCTTTTCGAAACCCTCGAAACACAGGTAGGCGCCACCGACCATCAGCAGCGGCGTCACCAGCCACGGCACGAACGCACTGATCGCCAGCGCCGACGGCACCAGAATCAGTTTGTTGACGAACGAGCCCTTGGCCACCGCCCAAACGACGGGAATTTCCCGCTCCGCGCGTACGCCGGAGACCTGCTGGGCGTTGAGCGCCAAGTCGTCGCCGAGCACGCCGGCGGTCTTCTTGGCAGCCATTTTGGTCATCAACGCAACGTCGTCCAGAACGGTGGCGATGTCGTCGATCAGCACCAGCAAACTGCTTCCTGCCATGAATCATGTTTCCTTATGTGAATAATGCCGCGCAGCATACCGCGACTGTGGGCCACACGGGGCATTGTTGAGCGCCGCGCGAGGCCGGTGCTACCATGCGCAACCGCCAGAACAGGCAAGGAACCACCGGGTTTATGAGCACAATCCGCGAGCGCAACAAAGAACTGATCCTGCGTGCAGCCAGTGAAGAGTTTGCCGACAAGGGCTTCGCTGCCACCAAAACCAGCGACATCGCCGCCAAGGCAGGACTGCCCAAGCCCAACGTCTATTACTACTTCAAGTCCAAGGAAAACCTCTACCGCGAGGTGCTGGAAAGTATCATCGTGCCGATCCTGCAGGCCTCGACCCCGTTCAACCCGGACGGCGTACCGAGCGAAGTGCTGAGCGGCTACATCCGCTCGAAGATCCGCATCTCCCGCGACCTGCCCTTCGCCTCCAAGGTCTTCGCCAGCGAAATCATGCACGGCGCCCCGCACCTGAGCGCCGACCTGGTCGAGCAGCTCAACGGCCAGGCCAAGCACAACATCGACTGCATCCAGACCTGGATCGACCGCGGCCAGATCGCCCCGATCGACCCCAACCACCTGATGTTCAGCATCTGGGCCGCAACCCAGACCTACGCCGACTTCGACTGGCAGATCTCCGCCGTCACCGGCAAGGACAAGCTCGACGAAGCCGACTATGAAGCGGCAGCACAAACCATCATCCGGTTGGTGCTCAAGGGCTGCGAGCCGGACTGAAAATTCGCGGTGCGACTATCTCGAGCAAGTCGAATCGTCGCACCGGGGCCCCCACAGGTTTCTGTGCTGAATTCAGATTTAGCAAACAACACAAATCCCCTGTGGGAGCTGGCTTGCCAGCGATGAAGGCAACTCGGTTCAAAGTTGCTAAAGCCAAACTGCATCCCACAGCGGATAGTCGCCGATTTTACCCACCAGCCCAGCGCGCAAAGGGTTGGCCACTACATACCGTGCCATTTTCACCAAGTCATCTTCCCGCCTCAACGCCCGGTCATGGTAACCCTGCTGCCATAACGGCCCATGTCTGCCACTGTGCAGATTCACCTCTCGCGCAATCAGGGATTTGGTCTCGCGCATCAGTTTGCGGAGAGAGCAATTTTCCAGCTCGACCAGCCAGTGAAAATGATCGGGCATCACAACCCACGCCAACGATTTCGCCATTCCGTGGTCCTGTGCGCGACGAAGTTGATGAACAACCAGTCTGCCCAACGCGAAATCGGCAAAGATCGGTTCTCGATCAAGAGTGTTTGAAGTCAGTAAATAGATTTGATTCGGCTCGGCATAGCGACCGGTTCGCAGCCGATGCGAAGCAGGAAGATCAGGCAATCCGTTGCCCCTTCATGATGAGTTCATCAGAAGGCTAGACCTCAGTGTGCTGTTTGACTGGGTAAGTCTTTTTTCTTGATGTGTCAGTCAGGCCGCCATCGCTGGCAAGCCAGCTCCCACAGGGTTTGGTGCCGTTCGCAGAGTTTGAATGCAACGCACAATGTGTGGGAGCTGGCTTGCCAGCGATGACTTTCGATCAAACGCCGCAAATCACGCAGCCACCCCCGCATCCGCCCGCAGGTCCAGGGCCTCCACGGCCTTGATTGCCACCTGCTCATCAATATCCGACAGATCGCCGCTGATGCCGATCGCACCCAGCACGTTCCCCGCCTGATCACGAATCAGCACACCACCCGGTGCCGGCACGACGCTGCCCTGCCCCATGCTGTTAAGTGCGGCGATGAACGCCGGGCGTTGTTGCGCGTCCAGCGCCAGCAGGCGTGAGCCCTTGCCCAAGGCGATGGCGCCCCAGGCTTTGCCGATGGCGATGTTCGGGCGCAGCAGGCTGGCGCCGTCTTCGCGTTGCAAGGTGACCAGATGGCCGCCGGTATCCAGTACCGCGATGGTCAGCGGCGCGGCGGAGATGGCCCGCCCTGCATTGATGGCTTCGTTGACCAGCTTGACTGCGACTTTCAAGGTTAAAGCGCTCATGGTGCCGTCCTCATTTTGTTATTGGGAAAGTCGTTGGGCTGCGCTTTTCTGCCGCAGCCCGATGCAACAAATAGAACACAATGAATTATTTTTTTGTATACAATAATTCTCGAAAAGCGCCTCATGCGACGAAAAGCCACAGCAGAACGGGCTTCCGACGAATGAAACAGGCGCTTGAGAAAATGGATTGACCTGCGCCGTCCGCCGTGAATACACTCTGCGCAAAGCCACTTGTATACAATTACAAAACGTAAAGAGGCACAAAACCATGAGCAAAATGAGAGCAATCGAAGCCGCCGTTCTGGTGATGCGCCGTGAAGGGGTTGATACCGCTTTTGGCATTCCAGGCGCTGCAATCAATCCGCTGTACTCCGCCCTGCAGAAAGTCGGTGGCATCGATCACGTCCTCGCTCGCCACGTTGAAGGCGCCTCGCACATGGCCGAGGGCTACACCCGCACCAAGGCCGGCAACATCGGCGTGTGCATCGGTACTTCCGGCCCGGCCGGTACCGACATGGTCACCGGTCTGTACAGCGCCTCCGCGGACTCGATCCCGATCCTCTGCATCACCGGGCAAGCCCCCCGCGCCCGTATGCACAAGGAAGACTTCCAGGCCGTCGACATCACCAGCATCGTCAAGCCGGTGACCAAGTGGGCGACCACCGTTCTGGAGCCGGGCCAGGTGCCTTACGCCTTCCAGAAAGCCTTCTACGAAATGCGCTCCGGCCGTCCAGGCCCGGTGCTGATCGACCTGCCGTTCGATGTGCAGATGGCTGAAATCGAATTCGACATCGACGCCTACCAGCCACTGCCGCTGGCCAAGCCGAGCGCCACACGCGTGCAAGTCGAAAAAGCCCTGGCGATGCTGGACCAGGCCGAACGTCCATTGCTGGTCGCCGGCGGCGGCATCATCAACGCCGACGCCAGCGAACTGCTGGTCGAGTTCGCCGAGCTGACCGGCATTCCAGTAATCCCGACCCTGATGGGCTGGGGCACCATTCCTGACGATCACCCGCTGATGGTCGGCATGGTCGGTCTGCAGACTTCGCACCGCTACGGCAACGCCACGATGCTGAAATCCGACGTGGTACTGGGCGTCGGCAACCGCTGGGCCAACCGTCACACCGGTTCGGTCGACGTTTACACCGAAGGCCGCAAGTTCATTCACGTCGACATTGAACCGACCCAGATCGGCCGCGTGTTCACCCCGGACCTGGGCATCGTTTCCGACGCCGCTGCCGCGCTGACCGTGTTCATCGAAGTCGCCCGTGAATGGCAAGCCGCCGGCAAACTGAAGAACCGCTCTGCCTGGCTGCAGGATTGCCAGCAGCGCAAAGCCAGCCTGCACCGCAAGACCCATTTCGACAACGTGCCGGTCAAGCCGCAGCGCGTTTACGAAGAAATGAACCAAGTGTTCGGCAAGGACACTTGCTACGTCAGCACCATCGGTCTGTCGCAGATTGCCGGCGCGCAGTTCCTGCACGTCTACAAGCCGCGTCACTGGATCAACTGCGGCCAGGCCGGCCCGTTGGGCTGGACCATTCCGGCAGCGCTGGGCGTGGTGAAGGCCGATCCGAACCGTAAAGTCGTGGCCCTGTCGGGGGACTATGACTTCCAGTTCATGATCGAAGAGCTGGCGGTCGGCGCTCAGTTCAAACTGCCGTACATCCACGTCGTGGTGAACAACTCGTACCTGGGGCTGATCCGTCAGGCCCAGAGAGGGTTCGATATGGACTACTGCGTGCAGCTGTCCTTCGATAACCTGAACGCGCCGGAACTCAACGGTTATGGTGTCGACCACGTCGCAGTCGCCGAAGGCCTGGGCTGTAAAGCGCTGCGTGTGTTCGAACCGGCTGACATCGCCCCTGCCCTGCGCAAGGCCGAAGAGCTGATCGAAGAGTTCAAGGTGCCGGTGATCGTCGAGATCATTCTGGAGCGTGTGACCAACATCTCCATGGGGACCGAGATCAACGCCGTCAACGAATTCGAAGACCTGGCGCTGGTCGGCAACGATGCGCCTACGGCGATTTCGTTGCTCGACTGAACGTAACCGGCTCCCTCTCCCTCCGGGAGAGGGGACTTGATCGCGTTCAGTCTGACCAACCGTGTCAAAACTGTTTTAGGAGACCACCATGCCGCGTTTCGCAGCCAACCTGTCCATGCTGTTCACCGAACAGGATTTCCTTGCCCGTTTCGACGCCGCCGCCAAGGCTGGCTTCAGCGGTGTCGAGTACCTGTTCCCGTACGATTTCAGCTCTGCCGAAATAAAGGCCAAACTCGACGCCAACGGTCTGACCCAAGTGCTGTTCAACCTGCCGGCCGGTGACTGGGCCAAGGGCGAGCGCGGTATCGCGTGCCTGCCGGACCGGGTCGAAGAGTTCCGCGCCGGGGTCGATCTGGCCATCGCTTACGCACAGGTTCTGGGCAACACCCAGGTCAACTGCCTGGCCGGTATCCGTCCGCAGGGCGTGGACGATGCCACTGTTGAAAAGACCTTCGTCGCCAACCTCAAGTACGCCGCCGACAAGCTGCAAGCCGTCGGCATCAAACTGGTGATGGAAGCGATCAACACCCGCGACATCCCGGGCTTCTACCTGAACAACACGGCGCAGGCCCTGTCGATTCGCGAGCAGGTCGGCAGCGCCAACCTGTTCCTGCAATACGACATCTATCACATGCAAATCATGGAAGGCGATCTGGCCCGCACCCTGCAATCGCACCTGGCCGAGATCAACCATGTGCAGCTGGCCGACAACCCGGGCCGCAACGAGCCGGGCACCGGCGAGATCAACTACCGCTTCCTGTTCGAACACCTCGATCGCATCGGTTATCAGGGCTGGGTCGGCTGCGAGTACAAACCGCTGACCACCACTGAAGCGGGCCTCGGCTGGCTGAAGAGCCACAACGCGATCTGACCCCTATTTGCTTGAGCAAGACAAAAACAAGAGGATTTTCTCATGGCTAAAATCGGATTCATCGGCACCGGCATCATGGGCCACCCAATGGCGGCGAACCTGCAGAAAGCCGGTCACAGCCTGTTCCTGTCGGCGCACCACGACGCCGCCCCTGCCGACCTGGTCGCCGCTGGCGCCGTCGCTCTGGCCAACCCGCGTGACGTGGCTCAAGAAGCCGAATTCATCATCGTCATGGTGCCGGATACCCCGCAGGTCGAAGACGTGCTGTTCCGCGCCGACGGCGTCGCGGCCGGCATCGGCAAAGGCAAGGTCGTGATCGACATGAGCTCGATCTCGCCGACCGCCACCAAGGCTTTCGCTGCGAAGATCAACGAGAAAGGCGCGCAATACCTCGACGCCCCGGTGTCCGGTGGTGAAGTCGGTGCCAAAGCCGCGACCCTGAGCATCATGGTCGGTGGCGATGCCGATGCCTTCGAACGCGCACTGCCGCTGTTCCAGGCCATGGGCAAGAACATCACCCTGGTCGGTGGCAATGGCGACGGTCAGACCGCCAAGGTGGCGAACCAGATCATCGTTGCCCTGAACATTCAGGCTGTCGCCGAAGCCCTGCTGTTCGCTTCGAAAAACGGTGCCGATCCGGCCAAGGTGCGTGAAGCGCTGATGGGCGGTTTCGCCTCCTCGAAGATCCTCGAAGTGCACGGCGAGCGCATGATCAAGGGCACCTTCGATCCGGGCTTCCGCATCAGCCTGCACCAGAAGGACCTGAACCTGGCCCTGCAAGGCGCCAAGGAGCTGAACATCAACCTGCCGAACACCGCCAACGCCCAGCAAGTGTTCAGCACCTGCGCGGCCATCGGTGGCAGCAACTGGGACCACTCGGCGCTGATCAAGGGCCTGGAACACATGGCCAACTTCTCGATTCGCGACAAGAAGTAAGCCCTGCCCCAACCTGCATCAAACCTGTGGGAGCCAGCCTGCTGGCGATGAAATCGACGCGGAGTGTCTGCCAGACCTCAGCGCCTGAATCGCTAGCAGGCTAGCTCCCACAGGGTTCCGAGTTGCCCTTTCGAATAACAAGAATTCCGGGAGCCCGCCATGTCGGTCGATCCGCAACAACTGCTGCGCGAGCTGTTTGCCACAGCCATCGACGCGGCCCATCCGAACCAGGTCCTCGAAGCGCATCTGCCGGCCGATCGCACAGGTCGCGTGATCGTCATCGGCGCCGGCAAGGCTGCCGCTGCCATGGCGCAAGTGGTCGAGCGCTGCTGGGAAGGTGAAGTCTCGGGCCTTGTGGTGACCCGCTACGGTCACGGCGCCCCGTGCGAAAAAATCGAAGTGGTCGAAGCCGCGCACCCGGTACCGGACGCTGCCGGTCTGGCCGTGGCCAAACGCGTGCTGGAACTGGTCAGCAACCTGACCGAAGCCGACCGCGTGATCTTCCTGTTGTCCGGCGGCGGCTCTGCCCTGCTGGCGTTGCCGGCCGAAGGCATCACCCTGGCCGACAAACAATCGATCAACAAAGCCCTGCTCAAATCCGGCGCGACCATCGGCGAGATGAACTGCGTGCGCAAACACCTCTCGGCGATCAAGGGCGGACGTCTGGGCAAGGCCTGCTGGCCGGCGACTGTTTATACCTACGCGATTTCCGATGTACCGGGCGACCTCGCCACAGTCATCGCCTCCGGTCCGACCGTGGCCGACCCGAGCACCAGTGCCGAAGCGCTGGCGATCATCAAGCGCTACGGCATCGAGATTCCGGCCTCCGTGCGCACCTGGCTGCAGAGCCCGGAATCGGAAACCGTCAAACCCGGTGATCCGAGCCTGGCCCGCAGTCACTTCCAGTTGATCGCCCGCCCTCAGCAATCGCTGGATGCCGCGGCAGTGAAATGCCGTCAGGCCGGTTTCAGCACGCTGATCCTCGGCGACCTGGAAGGCGAATCCCGCGAAGTGGCGAAAGTCCACGCCGGCATCGCGCGCCAGATCATTCATCACGGCCAGCCGCTGGCAGCGCCGTGCGTGATTCTCTCCGGCGGTGAAACCACGGTGACCGTGCGCGGCAATGGCCGTGGCGGCCGCAACGCCGAATTCCTCCTCAGCCTCACCGACAGCCTCAAGGGCCAGCCCGGCGTTTATGCGCTGGCCGGTGACACCGACGGCATCGACGGCTCGGAAGACAACGCCGGCGCGATCATGACCCCGGACAGCTACGCCCGCGCCGCCGCCCTGGGCCTGAGCGCCAGCGACGAGCTGGATAACAACAACGGCTACGGCTACTTCGAGGCGCTCGATGCGCTGATCGTCACCGAGCCGACCCGCACCAACGTCAACGACTTCCGCGCCATCCTGATCCTCGAGAGCTCTAAATCATGACGCCTGATAAAAAGGTCAAAATCCTCGCCACCCTCGGGCCTGCCGTCGACGGCATCGAAGACATCCGCGAGCTGGTCGAGGCCGGGGTCAATATCTTCCGCCTCAACTTCAGCCACGGCGATCACGCCGACCACGCCAAGCGCTATCAGTGGATCCGCGAAGTCGAGCGCCAGCTCAACTACCCGCTCGGGATCCTGATGGACCTGCAAGGGCCGAAACTGCGGGTCGGCAAGTTCGCTGACGGCAAGGTTCAGTTGCATCGCGGTCAGGCCTTCCGCCTCGATCTGGACGCAACACCGGGCGACGAACGCCGGGTTAACCTGCCGCATCCGGAGATCATCGCCGCGCTGGAAGCCGGGATGGATCTGCTGCTCGATGACGGCAAACTGCGTCTGCGCGTCGTCACCAAATACTCCGACGCGATCGACACCACCGTGCTCAACGGCGGCGAACTGTCGGACCGCAAAGGCGTGAACGTGCCGCAAGCGGTGCTCGACCTGAGCCCGTTGACCACCAAGGATCGTCGCGACCTGAGCTTCGGTCTGGAGCTGGGTGTGGACTGGGTCGCGCTGTCGTTCGTGCAGCGCCCGCAAGACATCATCGAGGCCCGCGAACTGATCGGCGACAAGGCGTTCCTGATGGCGAAAATCGAGAAGCCGTCGGCCGTCGAGCAACTGCGCGAGATCGCCGAACTGAGCGACGCGATCATGGTGGCTCGCGGCGACCTGGGCGTGGAAGTGCCGGCCGAGAGCGTGCCGCAGATCCAGAAAAACATCATCACCACGTGCCGCCAGCTCGGCAAACCGGTGGTGGTGGCGACGCAGATGCTCGAGTCGATGCGCTTCTCGCCGGCGCCGACCCGCGCTGAAGTCACCGACGTCGCCAACGCCGTAGCCGAAGGCGCCGATGCGGTGATGCTGTCGGCCGAAACCGCATCCGGCGAGTATCCGCTGGAAGCCGTGCAGATGATGAGCAAGATCATCCGCCAGGTGGAAAACGGTCCGGACTACCAGACCCAACTCGACGTCAGCCGGCCGAAAGCCGAAGCGACCGTGTCCGATGCAATCAGCTGCGCGATCCGCCGGATCAGCAACGTGCTGCCGGTGGCGGTGCTGGTCAATTACAGCGAGTCCGGCGCATCGAGTCTGCGTGCAGCGCGGGAGCGGCCGAAAGCGCCGATCCTCAACCTGACGCCGAACCTGCAGACCGCCCGCCGGTTGAGCGTGGCGTGGGGCATTCATTCGGTGGTCAATGATCGCCTGCGTCAGGTGGATGAGGTGTGCTCGACCGCGCTGGAAATCGCTCAGGCTCAAGGAATGGCCGAGCGTGGCGATACGTTGCTGATCACCGCGGGTGTGCCGTTCGGGCAGCCGGGGTCGACCAATTCGCTGCGGATCGAAACATTGATTTAAGCAACACCTGTGTGGCGAGGGAGCGTGCTCCCGCCGCCCGGCATGACGGTTTCCACAAGAGACACCGCATTCACCGGGCACGAGCTCCTCGCCACCGCTTCAAGCAAGACCTTTTGATTTTCCCACTGCCCAGATTCTCCAGACATGCCTGCCAATCATTTCAACACCCACTGCCCTGACTGGGCCGAGGCCTTGCTCAACGGCTTCAGTCAAATCTTCCTCCAGCGCCATCCGCTGTGTGGACTTCTGTGCCTTCTGGCCATTTTATTTACCGCGCCGGTGCTGTTCGCCGGCGCGCTGCTGGGCGCGGTCGCCGGTTTGCTCACCGCGCAACGGCGCAACTACGCCAAGGCGGATCGCCAGGCCGGACTGTTCAGCTACAACGGCGTGCTGGTCGGTCTGTTGCTGAGCCTGTATTTCCCCTGGTCGCCGATGCTGCCGCCGCTGATTCTGGCGGCCGGCGGTCTGAGCGCGATGATCACGCAGCAATGGCTCAAGCGCGCACGCCTCACCGAGTACCTGCCCGCCTACACTGCACCGTTCGTATTGTTGAGCTGGGTGTTCCTGTGTTTCGCCGAGCCTTCGACGCCGGCTCCGGCACTTGAGCTGAACACCGTGAACCTGCTCGGTGCCGCCCTGAAAGGCTTCGGTCAGGTGATGTTCCTCGACCATCCGTTGGCCGGTGGATTGATCGCCGCCGGTTTGCTGATCGCCGATCGCCGGGCCTTTGCCTGGGCGCTGCTGGCTTCGGTAATCGGTCTGGGTTCCAGTCTGTTGCACCACGACAGCCAGGTCGCGTTGCTGGGGTTGGGTGGCTACAACGCGGTGCTCGCCGCCCTCGCCTTCAGCGCCCAGCGCCAGCAACCTTGGCTGCCATTGTTCGGTATCGGCCTGGCGCTGCTGCTGACGCCGCTGTTCAGTGCCCTGGTTCTGGCAACCCTCACGGCACCGTTCATTCTCGCCTGCTGGCTGCTGCGCACCGGCATTCGCCTGATGCAGCAACCGCAGATCAACGGCGCGCCTTGCGCTCACGGGGAGAATCAACCTAGGCTGCGCTGATCTTTGATTCAGGCGTGATCCATGGACAGTAACCAGCACTGGCGTGAACAGCTTTACGTCATGATTTTCCAGAGCGACACCCCCGCCGGGCGACGTTTCGACGGCATTCTGCTGCTGATCATTCTGGCCAGCCTGGTGATCGTGATGCTCGACAGCATCGACAGCGTTCACCGCAATTACGCCGATGTGCTGGCGTATATCGAGTGGGGGTTCACCATCATCTTTGCCGGCGAGTACATCCTGCGTCTGTACTGCTCGCCCAAACCGCTGCGCTACGCCTTCAGTTTTTACGGATTGGTGGATCTGCTGGCGATCGTGCCGGGCATCCTCGCGCTGTACTACAGCGATGCGCAGTACCTGTTGATTATCCGGATCATCCGGATGCTGCGAATTTTCCGCGTCCTCAAACTCAGTCCCTACCTCAAACAAGCCAACTACCTGATGTCGGCGCTGCGCGGCAGCAAGCAGAAGATCGTGGTGTTTCTGGTGAGCGTCTGCACACTGGTAACGGTGTTCGGTACGTTGATGTACGTGATCGAAGGCCCGGAACACGGCTTCACCAGCATTCCCAAGGGTATCTATTGGGCTATCGTGACTCTGACCACCGTCGGCTTCGGCGACATCGTGCCGAAGACTCCATTGGGTCAGGTGATTTCGTCGCTGGTGATGATCACTGGTTACTCGATCATCGCGGTACCCACCGGAATCTTCACCGCCGAACTGGCCAATGCGATGCGTGGTGAACAGTTGCAGCACGACTGCCCGGTTTGCCAGAAAAAGAGCCATGAAAGCGGCGCCGCCTTCTGTTCGCGATGCGGCAATCCGCTATTCAAGAAGATGGAATAAGCAAAGTTCTTTTTAATCTTTAAGCGACTATGCGTGCCCCGCTATAGTCGCTTGCAAATGGCCTCATCTTTGTAAAAAACACCCCCTACAGAACAAGGAATGCGCAGTGAAAAAACTCTTTGGCGCCTCACTTCTCGCCGCTGGTCTTGCCTTCGGCAGCGTGGCTCAGGCTGCACCGACCCTGCTCAACGTGTCCTACGACGTGATGCGCGATTTCTACAAGGACTACAACACTGCGTTCCAGAAACACTGGCAGGCCGAACACAACGAAAACATCACGGTGCAGATGTCTTTCGGTGGTTCGAGCAAGCAAGCCCGTTCGGTCATCGACGGCCTGCCGGCTGACGTCATCACCATGAACATGGCCACCGACATCAACGCCCTGGCCGACAACGGCCAACTGGTGCCGAAGGACTGGGTCACCCGTCTGCCGAACAACAGTGCGCCATTCACCTCCGCGACCGTATTCATCGTGCGCAAAGGCAACCCGAAAGCCCTGAAAGACTGGCCGGACCTGCTCAAGGACGGCGTGCAGGTTATCGTGCCGAACCCGAAAACCTCGGGCAACGGCCGCTACACCTACCTGTCGGCCTGGGGCTACGTGCTGAAAAACGGCGGTGACGAGAACAAGGCCAAGGACTTCGTCGGCAAGCTGTTCAAACAGGCACCGGTGCTGGATACCGGTGGCCGCGCCGCGACCACCACGTTCATGACCAACCAGATCGGCGACGTGCTGGTGACCTTCGAAAACGAAGCCGAAATGATCGCCCGCGAGTTCGGCCGCGACCAGTTCGAAGTCATCTACCCGAGCGTCTCCGCCGAAGCCGAGCCGCCAGTGTCGGTGGTCGACAAAGTGGTCGAGAAGAAAGGCTCCCGCGCCGCTGCCGAGGAATACCTGAAGTTCCTGTGGTCGCCGGAAGGTCAGGAAATCGCGGCCGCCAACTACCTGCGTCCACGTGACCCGGCGGTGCTGGCCAAGTACACCGACCGTTTCCCGAAAGTCGACTTCCTGTCGGTCGAGAAGACCTTCGGCGACTGGCGCACCGTGCAGAAGACCCACTTCAACGATGGCGGGATCTTCGACCAGATCTACAGCGGCCAGTAAGGCTTGAGCTGACATGAAAAAGGCGACCTGCAGAGGTCGCCTTTTTTGTGGCCGGCTACATCGGCGGCTTGACGCCATCCTTGCCCGCCGAGATCGATTGCGCAGTCAGCGTGCCATCCGCGCTCTGGGTCACGAAGGTGAAGATCTTCACCCCGACCTTGAGCAGGCTGCGATCACCCGGCGTCAGGTTGACGATCGGCACGTCCTCCGGCACCAGGATCTTCTGCTGGCCGCCCTTGTAGTTGACGGTCAGCACCCGGCCGTTGCTCACCACCAGATCGCCGACGCTGCCGTTGGTCATGCTGCTGCCCTTGGCCAGGTCGAACGGCCGATGGCCATCGCCGCTGCCGGCCAGCTCTGGCGGGAACACGTGAACCTCCAGCGCCTTGAGCGTGCCATCCTCCTGGGGAATGGCCGCCGAACCGATGTAGCTGCCGGGCTTGATGTCTTCAATGTTGGCCAGGGTGACCGCGCGGAACTTGGTGTCCGGGGTCAACTGGACCACCACGTTTTCACCGCTGTTGACGTGAACCTTGAGCGAGTCGGAACTGACCCCGGTAATTTCCCCGCGCACGCCCATGCGCATGCCGGGCGCTTCGGCGGCCTGTGCGGCAGTGGCGCCGAGCAGACTGATCAGGGCAATCGTTGTGGTGTGGCGAAGCAACTGACGAAACATCGCAATCCTCCGTTGATGAACGCTGAAACCCGGTCACAACATAAGCACGCTATCGAACAAGATGTAAGTGAATGTATCATCGACGCTCAACGGTCGGACGCAAGGTTCGCCGATGAACAATGGATTGTTCGGCGCCACCTGTTCCGCAACGGAATAACTGATATCGATCAGAAGCCTCTACTGCCGGCTCGGCCCGTCCCTTAGCCTCACCGCATTCCTTTTCGCTGGATCGAGAAACCCTATGACCGCCACAACTCACACAATGACCCGAGGCATGGTGCTGCTGTTCGCTTTCTGCTGCGGCGCCATCGTTGCCAACATCTACTACGCCCAGCCGATCATCGGCCTGATCGCGCCAGACATCGGCCTGAGCGACACCATGGCCAGTTTCATCGTGTCGCTGACCCAGATCGGCTATGCGCTGGGCCTGTTCTTTCTGGTGCCGCTGGCGGACCTGCTGGAAAACCGTCGTCTGATGATCATCACCACCGTGGTGGCGATTGCCAGCCTGCTCGGCGCGGCGTTTACCGATCAACCGAATGTGTTCCTGCTGATTTCGTTGCTGGTGGGGTTCAGCTCGGTGTCGGTGCAGGTGTTGATTCCATTGGCGGCTCATCTGGCGCCGGAAGAATCCCGTGGCCGGGTGGTCGGCGGGATCATGGGCGGTTTGCTGCTGGGGATTCTGCTGGCGCGGCCGGTGTCGAGCGTGGTCGCCGACCATCTCGGCTGGCGGGCGATGTTCATGATCGCAGCAGCCTTGATGGCAGCGATCAGCGTGGTATTGGCGCTGACTGTGCCCAAGCGCCAGCCGGATCACAGCGCCTCCTACGGCCAGTTACTCGGATCGTTGTGGACGCTGCTGCGCAAACAACCGGTGCTGCGTCAGCGAGCGTTTTATCAGGCCTGCATGTTCGCCACCTTCAGCCTGTTCTGGACCGCCGTGCCGCTGGAACTGGCGCGCAACCATGGCTTGTCCCAGAGTGAAATCGCGATCTTCGCCCTGGTCGGCGCCATCGGTGCCATCGCCGCGCCGATCAGCGGACGCCTGGCCGACGCCGGCCACACCCGCATAGCCTCGCTGCTGGCCATGCTGTTCGCCAGTCTGAGTTTCCTGCCCGCCTTCATCCACCCGGCCTACAGCGTGATCGGCCTGGCCGTGACCGGCGTTGTGCTCGATTTCTGCGTACAGATGAACATGGTGCTCGGCCAGCGCGCGGTCTACTCCCTCGACGCCAAAAGCCGCGGCCGCCTCAACGCGCTGTACATGACCAGCATCTTCGTCGGCGGCGCCTTCGGCTCGTCAGTGGCGAGTGCGGTGTACGAGCATGGCGGCTGGTTGTGGATCGTGATTGTTGGCAGCGCGTTCCCGCTGCTGGCGCTTGTGCGGTTTTTGAGTGCTTCGCAGAAGCCTGTTCTGGCAACGGCCTAGACTCTGAAAAGCACTGCCGGATCGCTGATCCGACAGTGCTTGATGCTCAATGCCGGACCAGTTTTTCCATGGCGGCATCCGCCAGAAAGGAAGAGCGGCTTTTGACGTTGTGCTCACGCACGTAGCGGTCGATTCGCTGGATGACATAGCCCGGCAACGTCACGTTGACCTTTTCGGTCTTGCCCATGTACGGCGAGATGTCCAGCTCGAGCATGCCCCAACCCATGTCCGCGAACTCCGGGTTGTTGCGATGGGTCGCCGCCGAAGTCGGCATCGGGATCGAATCACCATCCGTCGCGATCTCCTGCAGCATGATGTGGGCAATCTCGACGGCCGCGTTGTAGGCATCCTCAAACGTATCTCCGGCAGTAATCGCGCCGGGAATATCGGGGATCTGAATCCCGATGGCGGTGTTCTCGTCACCCCACTCGATGCAGATTGGGTATTGCATTGTGAAATTGCCTCGCCCATTAAAGTAACTCTAGAGATACCTTTAGTAGCCTGCGGAAGTGACACAACGTTGGTTGTTTTGCAGGATGTTTTGACTACCTCTCGGCGGTGTTTCCGACGGGCAGGCTGGCAAGTGTCAAGGCGCGGGCGTTCGTTGAATATGTGCAGGGGTTATTGACGAAAAAACCATAAAACCCACACTTGTTTCGTTTATTGCGATTTTCGCTTATTTCGAATAACGTTCCGGCATTCCTCATTTCCAAAGCCGGACTCGCCATGTCGACCGTTATTCATCCCTCCATCAGCCTCCCCGTAGAACGCGAAGTAAAAGCCGCCATTGAAGGGCAGCGTGCCCTGGCGGCATACCTCGCGACCCATTTCGAGACTCAGCACATCCAGATTTTCGACGAGCAGAACGAAGCTCATCGCGTCGAACTGCCCACCTCGGCCCTGCGCTTGCTGATCGACATTCTGGCGGAGCTGGCAGCCGGCAACGCGGTACAGGTCGTACCGGTGCATGCCGAATTGACGACCCAGGAAGCCGCGGACCTGCTCAACGTCTCACGTCCACACCTCATAAAACTGCTGGAAAGCGGCGAGTTGTCCTACCACAAAACAGGCAAGCACCGACGTGTGCGCTTTGCCGATCTGATGGACTATAAGAACCGGCGCACCACCGCCAGCGAGCAGGCAATGGCGCTTCTCGCAGAGCAAGCTCAGGCGTTAAGGACAGGATACGAGTGAGGCATTCCTCTTTTACTGCTTTGTACGGATCTACTGCAACGACAAGGCCTGATTAAATCGGTCCGGGCACTCAGCAGTTATCACGCGATCCTTTAAAAACTCATCACCCCCAGACAGCAAAACGGCGATCCTGAGATCGCCGTTTTTCATTACTCCCCAAACTGCTTGCCCAGTCCCGCCGGTACGCCGTGGATGTTGGTTTCTTCCCACGGGCCGTTGGGGCTGATCGAGCGGCTCCAGCCGTTGTTCCAGCGGTAGTAGGTGCGCTGGCGGTAGAAGGTGTTGGTCTGGTCGTCGAGCACGTACACGCCCAGTTTCTGGTCCCAGTGGCTGTTGCCGCCCGGTGGCGGGGCGAAGCTGGCGGAGGTGCGCGGGACAGGTTTGGCGGGTTTGGCCGGGATGCCCGGCTTGCTCGGCGTCGGGGTGGTCGACGGGGTCGGGCCGGGTTGTGACGGCGGAATCGGCGGCAGCCGTGTGGTCGGCTCCGGTCGTTGCACCGCACATGCGCTCAAGCCCAGGGCCAGTGTGAGGACTGTGATTCGGGCGATGGCGTTCATGGCGGTGCTTTCCTGTTGGTTCCGGCTATTTGTCCGGGCTGTCGATGGTCAGTGTCTGCGGCGTGGTGGTGCTGCTGGCCAGAGGCCCGCTGCGACCGACCCACTCACCGGCGGTCGGTTGACCGGCACGGGAGATGCGCGCAACCAGTTGGACTTCGGGGAAGTTCGACAGTTTCAATTGCGGCATCATCGCGTCGGCATCGCCCAGTTCGACAGTCACCGGCAGATCGGCGACGGTCAGGCGCTTGGCTGCCAGCGGTGCCGGCGGGCCCGAGGTGGCGCGGGCAAAAATGAACACGCTGTCACCCGGTTGCACCTTGGCTTTGAGCTCGCTCGCCAGATCCACACGCACTTTCAACAGCGCCGCCGCTTTAGTCGCCGGTGCCTGAGCAACCTTGCCGCCGCTGGCTTGCAGCTTTTCGGTGGCACGGGTGATGCCGCCCTGCAGGGCCTCGCGGGATTTGTCCTGTGGCGGCAGTTGCGCCAGCAGACGGTTCCAGTAGTCGATGGCTTCCTGATAACGCTCGCCTTCGAACGCGGCGATGCCCAACAGGCCGAGGCTGGTGACTTCCTTCGGATCGGCTTTCAGCGCTTCGTCGGTCAGGGCCTGAACCTTGTCCGACCATTTTTTGTTGTCGGCGAAGTACTGGGCCTGCGCCCACTGGCCGAGCAGTTCCGGCTGGCGACCGGCGAGATTGACGGCACGTTCGAACATCTTCGCCGCGTCCGCCGGGCGATCCTGAGCCATGTAGGTACGACCGAGGAAATACACGCCTTCAGCCGAATCCGGTTGCGCAGCCACGGCGCGCTCCAGACGCTGAGTCATTTCTTCCATCGACTGTGGCGCCTGGGCGAATTCCCGGGTCAGTTCAACCTTGTCGCTCGCGCCAAAGTGCAGATACAGACCGAGTCCCAACACCGGCACCAGCACGGCTGCCAGCAGCGGCAACGGCTTGCCCAAACGCGAAACCCGCGCCGGCGCCACACCTTCAGTGTCGGCAAGCAACTCACGGGCTGCTTCGGCACGGCCGCTGTCCATTTGCGCAGCGTCGAGCACGCCTTCGGCCTGCTGCGATTGCAGTTCGGCGACGCGTTCCTGATACAGCGCGACGTTGAGAGCGGTTCGATCCTCTTCACGCTGGGCGCGACGCTCACGCAGGACGGGGATCAGCAGAAAACTCAGGGCGACCAGAAGCAACAGCCCTGCAGCAAGCCAGAAATCAATCATTCTTGGTTTTTATCCAACAGTTGGTCGAGGCGCTGACGTTCTTCAGGAGACAGCGTTTGCGGCGTCTCGGCGCGCTGCCCGCGACGGCGGCGGACGATCACCGCGATCACCACGAAGCCACCCAGCAACAGGCCGGCCGGGCCGAACCATAGCAAAGCGGTCTTGGCATTGAGCGCCGGTTTGTAGCGGACGAAATCACCGTAGCGGTCGACCATGAAGTCGATAATCTGCTGATTGTCCTTGCCCTCGCCGAGCATGCGGAAAATCTCTTTGCGCAGGTCGGCGGCAATCGGCGCGTTGGAGTCGGCAATGTCCTGGTTCTGGCACTTGGGGCAGCGCAGTTCCTTGGTCAGCTCGCGGAAACGCTCGCGATCGCCTTCTTTGGCGAACTCGTAGGTGTCGATGGCGGCGTGGGCCACGCCGGCCAGGCTCAAGCCCAGCACCATGGCGGCTAAAAAGCGCTTCATGGCTTGGCCTCATCGACCAGCGCCTGATACTTGGCCGCCAGTTTTTCGCGCCAGACCTGCTCGTCGATTACGCCGACGTACTTGTCGCGGATGACGCCCTTGGCGTCGATGAAGAAGGTTTCCGGCGCGCCATAGACACCCAGGTTCAGGCCCAGCGAGCCTTCGTCGTCGCGGATGTCCAGTTGATACGGATTGTGGAATTCGGCCAGCCACTTCAACGCATCGGCGTTGGTGTCCTTGTAGTTGATCCCGTAGATCACCACGCCGCGCTCGGCGAGTTTGTTCAGCACCGGGTGCTCGACCCGGCAGGAAATACACCAGGTGCCCCAGACGTTGACCAGTGCCGGTTTCCCGAGAATGTCGGCCTTGGTCAGGGTCTTGTCGCCCTGCACCGCCGGCAGCGAAAACTCCGGGAACGGCTTGTTGATCATCGCCGACGGCAGCTCCGCCGGATCCAGATACAGACCGCGATAAAGGAATACGGCCACCAGCAGGAAAATCGCCAATGGCACCAGCATCAACCAACGTCTCATGCAGCGGCTCCTTCCATGCCCAGCGCTTCACGCACGCGGGCTTTGACCTTGACCCGGTAACGCCGATCCAGCGCCGCCAGCAAACCACCGAAACCGGTCAGCAGACCGCCGAACCAGATCCAGCGCACAAACGGTTTCACATGCACCCGCACCGCCCAGGCGCCATCGCCCAGCGGTTCGCCCAGGGCGACGTAGAGGTCGCGGGTGAAACCGGCGTCGATCCCGGCCTCGGTCATCACCGAGTTCTGCACGGTGTACAGACGTTTTTCCGGGTGCAGCACGCTGACTTCCTGACCGTTGCGGATCACCCGAACGGTGCCCTTGTCGGAAGTGAAGTTCGGGCCTTCGAAATGCTTGGCGCCTTCGAACACGAACTGATAACCGGCCAGATCCATCGACTCGCCCGGTGCCAGACGCAGGTCGCGCTCGGCACTGTTCTGGCTCGACAACACCACGCCCAGCGCACAGACGGCGATACCGAGGTGGGCGATCTGCATGCCCCAGTAACTGCGGGTCAGGGTCGGCAGGCCTTTGATCAGACCTTTGTGGCGGGTCTTGTCGAAGATGTCGCGCACGCCGGCTAGCAACACCCAGGCCGCGAGCAGGAACGTCGCGATGACGGCCCAGTTGAAATCGCCGTAGGCGACGCCGGCTACCACCGCCAGCGCAACGCTGCCCAGCAGCACCGGGGTCAGCATGCTGACCAGCCATTTCACCGGAGTGTCTTTCCAGCGCACGATCACGCCGACCGCCATCACCAACATCAACAGCGCCATCAACGGAATGAACAACGCGTTGAAGTACGGCGGGCCGACCGACAGCTTGGCGCCGCTGATCGCGTCGAGAATCAGCGGATACAGGGTGCCGAGCAGGATCATCGACGCTGCCACCACCAGCACCAGGTTATTGCCCAGCAGCAGGGTTTCTCGCGACCACAGGTTGAAGCCGACCTGGCTCTTGACCACCGGCGCGCGCAGCGCAAACAGGGTCAGCGAACCACCGACCACGAACAGCAGGAAGATCAGGATAAACACGCCGCGCTCAGGATCGGAGGCAAACGCGTGCACCGAGGTCAGCACGCCGGAACGCACGAGGAAAGTGCCGAGCAGGCTCAGGGAGAACGCGGCAATCGCCAGCAACACCGTCCAGCTCTTGAACACGCCACGTTTCTCGGTGACCGCCAGCGAGTGAATCAGCGCCGTGCCCACCAGCCATGGCATGAACGAGGCGTTCTCCACCGGGTCCCAGAACCACCAGCCACCCCAGCCGAGTTCGTAGTAAGCCCACCACGAACCGAGGGTGATGCCGATGCCGAGGAAGGCCCAGGCGACGATGGTCCACGGACGCGACCAGCGTGCCCACGCGGCATCGAGACGACCGCCGAGCAACGCGGCGATGGCGAAGGCGAACGCCACCGAGAAACCGACGTAGCCCATGTAGAGCATCGGCGGATGCACGATCAGACCGATGTCCTGCAGCAATGGATTGAGGTCACGACCGTCGGCCGGGATCTGCGGCAGGATCCGCGAAAACGGGTTCGAGGTGAGGATCAGGAACAGCAGAAAACCGGTGCTGATCATGCCCATCACCGCCAGCACGCGAGCGAGCATCACTTGCGGCAGTTGCCGGGAGAACACCGACACGGCGAAGGTCCAGCCGCCGAGAATCAACGCCCACAGCAGCAACGAGCCCTCGTGGGCGCCCCACACGGCGCTGAACTTGTAGTACCACGGCAGCGCGCTGTTGGAGTTCATCGCGACGTAAGCCACGGAGAAATCGTCGGTCATGAAGGCGTAGGTCAGGCAACCGAAGGCGAACAGCAGAAATGCGAACTGCCCCCACGCCGCCGGTTGGGCGAGCCCCATCCACAGACGGTCGCCGCGCCAGGCACCGAGCAACGGCACCACGGCCTGCACCAGCGCAAAACACAGCGCGAGGATCATGGCCAGATGGCCCAACTCAGGAATGAAAATGCTGGATGTCATCGATCAACCCTCCTTCGCAGGGGTTGGCGCGGATTGGCCGCTGTCCTTCAGGGCTTTGGTCACTTCCGGCGGCATGTATTTCTCGTCGTGCTTGGCCAGTACTTCATCGGCGACTACCACGCCATCGGCGTTGAGCTTGCCCAGTGCGACGATGCCCTGCCCTTCACGGAACAGATCCGGCAGGATGCCGCGATAGGTGATGGTCACGGATTTGTTGAAGTCGGTAACCACGAATTTGACGTCCAGCGAATCCGTGGAACGTTGCAGCGAGCCCTTCTCGACCATGCCGCCGGCGCGGATGCGGGTGTCCTGCGGCGCTTCGCCGTTGGCGATCTGGGTCGGGGTGTAAAACAGGTTGATGTTCTGCTGCAGGGCGCTCAGGGCCAGGCCGACGGCAGCGCCGACCCCGACCAGAATTGCCAGGATGATGATCAGTCGCTTTTTACGCAGCGGATTCACTTGCCGTTCTCCCGGCGCAGACGACGCGCCTCTTGTTGCAGATAACGCTTGCGGGCCGCGATCGGCGCCGCCACGTTGAGGATCAGTACCGCCAGACAGATGCCGTAGGCCGACCAGACATACAGGCCGTGATGGCCCATGGCGAGGAAGTCGCCGAATGACGCAAAACTCATCGAGCGGCCTCCAGGCTGTTCTGCACTTCTTCTTTCACCCAACTGGCGCGGGCTTCGCGCTTGAGCACTTCAAGGCGCATGCGCAGCAACAGCACGGCGCCGAAGAAACAGTAGAACCCCAGCACCGTCAGCAACAGCGGCAGCCACATCTCTGCGGGCATCGCCGGTTTTTCGGTGAGGGTGAAGGTCGCGCCCTGGTGCAGGGTGTTCCACCACTCCACCGAGTATTTGATGATCGGAATGTTGATCACGCCGACGATGGCCAGCACCGCGCAGGCCTTGGCGGCGCTGTCGCGGTTGCTGATGGCGTTGCCCAGCGCGATCACGCCGAAATACAGGAACAGCAGAATCAGCATCGAGGTCAGACGCGCGTCCCAGACCCACCACGAACCCCAGGTCGGCTTGCCCCAGATCGCCCCGGTGACCAGCGCTACGGCGGTCATCCACGCACCGATCGGTGCGGCGCACTGCAGGGCGACATCGGCCAGTTTCATCTTCCACACCAGCCCGACCACACCGCACACCGCCAGCATCACGTAGATCGACTGAGCGAGCATCGCGGCGGGCACGTGGATATAGATGATGCGAAAGCTGTTGCCTTGCTGATAGTCCGGCGGCGCGAAGGCCAGGCCCCAGATGACGCCAACGCAGATCAGCAACAACGCGGCGAGGCTCAACCACGGCAGCAACTTGCTGCTGATGCCGTAGAACCACTTGGGCGAGCCGAGCTTGTGAAACCAGGTCCAGTTCATACTGTTTCCATCACGGGTGCCGCTCATCGGTGTGAGCAGTCTCAGGGTCTTTGCTGGTTAAATTTTAACCAGACCTCATTATTCGCCGACGCTGATCTTCAGGCCAGCCGCTATTGCAAAAGGTGTCAGGGTTATCGCCAGGGCGGTCAGGCTGCCAAGCCACAACAGATAACCAAGCGCCGGCATGCCCTGCAATGCCGCCTGCAAGGCGCCACTGCCGAGGATCAACACCGGGATGTACAACGGCAGAATCAGCAGCGCCAGCAACAGGCCACCGCGTTTCAGACCGACCGTCAGCGCCGCGCCCACCGCGCCGAGCAAGCTCAGCACCGGTGTTCCCAGCAGCAACGAAAGCAGCAAAACCGGCAGACACGCAGCCGGCAACCCGAGCATCAACGCCAGTAACGGCGAGAGCAAAACCAGTGCCAGCCCGGAAAAAAGCCAGTGTGCCAGCACCTTGGCCAATACCAGAAGTGGCAGGGGGTGCGGCGAAAGGACCCACTGTTCAAGGGAGCCATCTTCGAAATCACTGCGGAAAAGCCCGTCCAGCGAGAGCAGGACCGACAAAAGTGCCGCCACCCAGACTAACCCCGGGGACAAGTTTTGCAATACTTGAGTTTCCGGTCCGACGGCCAGCGGGAACAGCGCGATGACGATGGCGAAGAAAATCAGCGGATTGGCCAGCTCCGCCGGGCGACGGAACAGCAGTCGGGATTCACGGGCAACCAGCAGGCCGAACACACTCATACCGCCCAATTCCCCAGATCGATGTCGCGATAACCGGCCGGCATCCGGCTCAGCGTATGGTGCGTGGTGAGCACCACCAGCCCTCCCCGTTGGCAGTGCCCGGCCAGGTGTTCTTCAAGCTGTGCCACGCCCTGTTTGTCGAGGGCGGTGAACGGTTCGTCGAGAATCCACAACGGCGGGCTGTCCAGATACAAACGCGCCAATGCCACGCGGCGCTGCTGGCCGGCGGACAGACTGTGGCAGGGAACATCCTCGAAACCGCGCAATCCAACCGCCGCCAGGGCCTGCCAGATCGCGTCGCGTTCGGCGGGTTGATGCAGGGCGCAGAGCCAGGCGAGGTTTTCTTCCGGCGTGAGCAGATCCTTGATCCCGGCGGCATGGCCGATCCACAGCAGGTTGCGCGCCAGCTCGCTGCGTTGCTCGCCCAGCGGCTTGCCGTTGAGCAGTACCTGACCGTCGGTCGGCTGCATCAAACCGGCCAGCAAACGCAGCAGGCTGGTCTTGCCGCTGCCGTTGGGGCCGCTGATCTGCACCATATCGCCACTGGCCAGTCTCAATTCGAGATTGTCGAAGAGCAGTCTGAGATCACGTTCACACGCGAGGGCAACGGTTTGCAGGACAGGACTGGTCAAGGGTTCACGGGCCTTATACGGTTCAAGTCGGCTCTGGCGCGGCCGTTAAAGAGTTGCAGCATAGATGCATTGACGGCTCGATCTAGAGAGCTGCGTCAAACAATTGAAATGTTTTCGCCACTCCTGGAACGACGGGCGGCATTATACATGTCGCCATCCTCTCTCCAGAGTGCATTTTCCTCAGGTTGTGTCCGCGTATGACAGGCGAAATGAACATCCTCCCGCTCCCGCCCACCACCCCGGCGACCGTTCGCCCGCAGGTGGGTGAGTTGCTGAAGTTGCTGACGCCGGTCGACGGGCTGATTGCCGCCGGCCAGAGCGCCAAGGCCGAGGTGTTGTCGCTCAAGCAGGCGGATCAGACCTTTCAGTTGCTGCTCAAGGTGACGCTGGACAGCGGCCGTCAGACCACCGTGCAGGCGACCAGCAATCTGCCGCTGCCTCAGGGCACCAGCCTGGCGATCACCCAGCCGTCGGCGGGCAATCTGGCGATCACCGTGCAACAGGCCATCGCCAGCAGCGTCGCCACCCTCACCCGCATCGACACCGCGCAACTGCCGGTCGGCACGCTGCTACAAGGCAAGGTGCTGACGGCTCAGGTCTTGCCGCAGGTGCCGGGGCAACCGACGGTGTATCGCTCGATGGTCAGCCTGCTCAACACCGCGTTGAGCGGCACCACCCTGAGCATCGACAGCCCGCAACCGTTGCGTATCGGCACCTTGCTGTCGGCGCTGGTGCAGGACTCGCAAACCCTGAAGTTCCTGCCGCTGAGCAATCGCCAGGAACAACTGGCGGTCAGCCAGCAACTGGTCAGTCAGCAAAGCCGTCAGGGCTCGCTCGACGGCTTGCTGAAAATGCTCCAGAGCCTGCCCCCCGCCACCGATCAGACCTCCCAGGATTTGCGTGCCGCCGTGGACAAACTGCTCGCCAACCTGCCGGACGTGCAGCAACTGAGCACCCCAAAAGGTCTGGCCCAGGCGCTGGCCAACAGCGGCGTGTTCCTCGAAACCAAACTGCTGACCGGACAGAACCCGACACTGGCCCCGGACATGAAAGCCGATCTGCTCAAGCTGATCGCCCAGATAACCCCCGGCCTGCCCGGCAATACCAACCTGAATGCGATCATCGCCGCCAACACGCTGGCCCAGGCGCTGCCGAGCTTTGTGCGCAACGCCCTGGGCATGCTCGGTCAGGTCAGTGCGAAGCCGGTGCCGAGCAGTTTTCCGCTGCCCGACCGGCTGCTGCAAAGTCTGGAAGGTGAAGGCGATCTGGAACATTTGCTGCGCCTCGCCGCAGCCGCCGTGTCGCGCTTGCAAAGCCATCAGCTGTCGAGTCTGGAACAGACCGGCGTCACCGACGACGGCCGCCTGCTGAGCACCTGGCAACTGGAAATCCCGATGCGCAACCTGCAGGACATCGTGCCGTTGCAGGTCAAGTTCCAGCGCGAAGAAGCACCGGAGAAACAGGAAGCGAACGAGCAGCGCCGCGATGAGCGCGAGCCGAAACAACAACTGTGGCGCGTCGATCTGGCGTTCGACATGGAACCGCTGGGGCCGATGCAGATTCAGGCGCAATTGATCAGCGGCAGCCTGTCCAGTCAGCTATGGGCCGAGCGGCCGTACACCGCGAGCCTGATCGAAAGCAATCTGACTGCACTGCGCCAGCGCCTGCTGGATTCCGGGCTGAACGTCGGCGACATCGACTGCCACCTCGGCACCCCGCCGCAAGGCATCCAAACCCGCCTCGAACACCGCTGGGTCGACGAAACCGCATGAATGACACCACCGCTCCACGCCAGGCCATCGCCCTCAAATACGACGGCAGCCACGCCCCGACCCTCACCGCCAAGGGCGACGAAGAACTGGCCGAAGAAATCCTGCGGATCGCCCGCGACTGTGAAGTGCCGATCTACGAAAACGCCGAACTGGTGAAGTTGCTGGCGCGGATGGAACTGGGCGACAGCATCCCCGAAGAGCTGTACCGCACGATCGCCGAGATCATCGCGTTCGCCTGGAACCTCAAGGGCAAGTTCCCGGCGGGACACAACCCGGATGCACCGATGGTCGAGAAAGACGTCACCGAACGCGGCGACGATTACTGAAGGCAAAAAAAACGCAGTCATCGATGACTGCGTTTTTTCGTTCCCACCTGAGGCTTTTAGCTGCTTCTGTGCAGCTTGCGCATCAACTCCGCCTCAGCCTGGGTCAACCCGCAGGACTGGGTCAGCTCATCGACACTCGCGCCCATCCCCACCAGTTTCGCCGCCTGGGCGAATGACAGGCTGGATGGATCACGCTGCTCGAGCTGGGCGAGTTTGTCCGGGATCGGACCGACAACCGAGCGCAGTTCGTGCAGGGCTTCGCCCATGCGCACGTTGCCGTTCTGGTAATCGTCGACACGCTTGGCCAGGTCCTTGATACGCTGATCACGCAGCGCATCGCCCTGGGCCTGTTGCGCAGCGATGAC
This sequence comes from Pseudomonas paraglycinae, assembly GCF_021601625.1. Classification (GTDB taxonomy): domain Bacteria; phylum Pseudomonadota; class Gammaproteobacteria; order Pseudomonadales; family Pseudomonadaceae; genus Aquipseudomonas; species Aquipseudomonas paraglycinae. The sequence continues at coordinate 107,795 of NZ_BQHR01000007.1, forward strand.
CCGCTGCGCCTTGATGTACGCCAGAAACATCGCCAGCGTGCCTGCCCAGAACAGGAACAGGACAATGACCGCTACCTCGAGAATCAATCAGATGTTCTCCAGTTCCGACCATTCTTCTTCGCTCATCATCTTGTCCAGCTCGACCAGGATCAGCAACTCGTTGTTCTTGTTGCACACGCCCTGGATGAACTTGGCCGACTCTTCGTTACCGACGTTCGGTGCGGTTTCGATTTCCGACTGACGCAGGTAAACCACTTCGGCCACGCTGTCGACCATGATGCCAACCACTTGCTTGTCGGCTTCGATGATGACGATACGGGTGTTGTCGCTGATCTCACCGCTCATCAGGCCGAAGCGCTGACGGGTATCGATCACGGTCACCACGTTGCCGCGCAGGTTGATGATGCCCAGCACGTAGCTTGGCGCACCCGGAACCGGAGCGATCTCGGTGTAGCGCAGGACTTCCTGAACGCGCATCACGTTGATGCCGTAGGTTTCGTTGTCCAGCTTGAAGGTCACCCATTGCAGGATCGGATCTTCGGAACCCTTTGCCGCCGTAGCCTTGTCGTTCATACCCTAGCCCCTCGAAAAACCGCGCCTGGCGGTGTGTGTTTCGTTCGCCGGCATTTGAATGCCGGTACTGTCTTTATGTCGGTTTGTGGTTCGGCTTACTGCCGGACATGTGCTTTGCCCCACCGCTGGCGATCAACTCGGCCAGTGCGGAAACATCGAGCAAGGCGCACATGTGTTCAATCACCGTCCCGGCGAGCCATGGCCGCTGACCCCGGTGACTTCTCCATTTGATTTCATTCGGGTCCAGACGCAACGAGCGACTGACCTGATGCACCGCCAGGCCCCACTCGTAACCCTGCACCGAAATCACGTATTGCAGGCCCTGACGGAAATCATCGCGGTAGCGATCCGGCATGACCCAGCGTGCGGTGTCCAGCACCTTCAGGTTGCCGGCCTGGCTCGGCAGAATCCCGAGGAACCATTCCGGCTGACCGAACAGCGGCGTCAGCTCATGGCCGGCCAGCGAATAGATCGAGCCCAGGCACACCAGCGGCACGGCCAGGGTCAACCCGGCGACGTCGAACAGCAGGCATTCGAACGCTTCCGAAGCCCAGGCTGGACGACCGTCGGTTTCTACCGGTGACGGCGTGTTGCTGGGCGGCAGATGCACTTCCACCAGCGGCGCAACCAGGGTTGGTTCGACCGGGGCTGGCGCAGGTGCTTCAGATTCTGGCTCTGGGACTACGGGAGCCGGAGGCGTTTGCAGAAGCTGGGTTTGCAGCAGCGGCGCCAGGGTCGATACCACGCGCACCGGCTCAGGCTCTTTGATCAACGTCGCAGGCGCCTTCGCTACTACAGCGGCAGGCGCTGCAACCGGGGCGATCGGCCGGGCGGCTTTTTGCGCATCCCGGGCCTGCTCTTCAAGCACGGCGGCCTGGAATTCATCGAGCGCCGCGGCGGTCTCGACCACCTCGACCGGGGCTGCGATTTGCTGCTCGACCTCGTCCGGCACTTCCTGCAGCAAGCCGTCCAGATAGGACTGCAGCGCCAGTTGCGGCTTCGACGTCAGCTTGATCGGCCGATTCATGCTCAAGCCACCTGCGGAACGAGTTGCTGCGCCAGCAGATGCTTGAGCAGCGCGCGGTAAGCCAGCACGCCACGGCTCTTGCCGTCGAACTGCGAAGGGGTGACACCGGCACGACTGGCGTCGCGCAGACGGGTATCGACCGGGATGTAACCCTGCCATATCTCGTCGGGGAATTTGTCACGCAGCACGCGCAAGGTGCCCATCGACGCCTGAGTGCGGCGGTCGAACAGGGTCGGCACGATGCTGAACGGCAGCGCCTGTTTGCGCGAGCGGTTGATCATCGCCAGGGTATTGACCATACGCTCCAGGCCTTTGACGGCCAGGTGCTCGGTCTGCACCGGGATCACCAGTTGCTGGCTCGCGGCCAGGGCGTTGACCATCAACACGCCGAGCAACGGCGGGCTGTCGATGATCGCGTAATCGAAGTCCTGCCACAGCTGCGCCAGACTCTTGGCGATCACCAGACCCAGGCCACTCTGCCCCGGCGACTGGCGCTCGAGGGTGGCCAGCGCGGTGCTCGACGGCAACAGGGAAATGCGTTCATCGCTGGTCGACAGCAGCAGCTGGCCCGGCAGGCCTTGCGGCACGCTGCCCTTGTGCAGAAACAGGTCGTAGTTGCTGTGTTCCAGGCTGTCGGGGTCGTAACCGAAATAGCTGGTCATCGAGCCGTGCGGGTCCAGATCGACCACGACCACGCGCTTGCCCGCCTCTGCCAGCAAACCGGCTAAAGCGATGGAAGAAGTGGTTTTACCAACACCACCCTTTTGATTGGCGACTGCCCAGACTCTCATTCAGATCGTTCCTCCCGGCCGGGATACTCGGCCGAGACATGGTTCAGCGTATTAATGCGGGCGACGGAGAATTGACGGCACTCTCGCGTCCCGGCGTCTTGACCGGGGTCGGTGCAGTTTGTGTGCCAGCACGCTTCAACGCGGCATCCGGTTGCGCATGGGCGGTTCCGGTGCCGGTCAGGCTGCGGCGCACATCAAGATTGCGCGACACCACCAGCACCACACGACGGTTCTTCGCCCGGCCTTCGGCGGTGGCGTTGTTGGCCACCGGCTGGAATTCGCCGTAGCCCACCGACGCCATGCGGCCAGGGTTGACACCCTGCATCGCCAGCATGCGCACGATGCTCGCCGAACGCGCCGAGGACAGTTCCCAGTTGGTCGGGTACTGCGCCGTGCGGATCGGTTGATCGTCGGTGAAGCCTTCGACGTGGATCGGGTTGTCGAACGGTTTGAGAATCGCTGCGACCTTGTCGATGATGTTGAACGCGATATCGCTGGGCATCGCATCACCGCTGCCGAACAACAGGCTGGAGTTCAGTTCGATCTCGACCCACAGCTCGTTGCCGCGCACGGTCATCTGGTTCGAGGAGATCAGGTCACCGAACGCGGCGCTGATGTCATCGGCGATGCTTTTCAGCGGATCGCTGGCCCCGGCGATGCCGGCGTCAACCTGTTCGGCGTCCTTGACCAGCGGCTTGGCCGGGGTCACGGTCTTCGGTCGTTCTTCACCGATCGGGATCGGCTTGAGCGCGCGGTCGGAGTCGGTGAAGACCCCGATCAGCGCTTCGGAGATGATCTTGTACTTGCCTTCGTTGATCGACGAGATGGAGTACATCACCACGAAAAAGGCAAAGAGCAAGGTGATGAAGTCGGCGTAGGAAACCAGCCAACGTTCATGGTTTACGTGCTCTTCATGCTGGCGACGACGTGCCATGAGGTTAGTCCCTTAATCCATGAAGCCCTGAAGCTTCAACTCGATGGAGCGTGGGTTTTCACCTTCAGCGATCGACAAGATCCCTTCCAACAACATTTCGCGATAACGCGACTGTCGCAACGCGATTGACTTGAGCTTGGCGGCCACCGGCAACAGGATCAGGTTGGCACTGGCTACACCGTAGATGGTAGCGACGAACGCGACCGCAATACCGTTGCCCAGTTGCGACGGATCGGCCAGGTTGCCCATCACGTGGATCAGGCCCATCACCGCACCGATGATGCCGATGGTCGGCGCGTAGCCGCCCATGCTTTCAAACACTTTGGCCGCTTCGACATCGCGGGCTTCCTGAGTGTAGAAATCCACTTCGAGGATGCTGCGGATCGCTTCCGGCTCGGCGCCGTCGACCAGCAGTTGCAGGCCTTTGCGCGAGTAGGCGTCGGGCTCGGCATCCGCCACGCCTTCCAGGCCCAGCAGGCCTTCCTTGCGCGCGGTGAGGCTCCAGTTGACCACGCGGTCGATACCGCCGGCCAGATCCACACGCGGCGGGAAAAAGATCCAGGCCAGAATCTGCATGGCGCGCTTGAACGCGCTCATCGGCGATTGCAGCAGCGCGGCACCGACGGTGCCACCGAGCACGATCAGCGCCGCCGGGCCGTTGGCCAGCGCGCCGAGGTGACCACCTTCCAGGTAGTTGCCGCCGATGATGGCGACGAACGCCATGATGATCCCGATAAGGCTTAGAACATCCATCAGACGCATGCCTCGACGATGTGCTTGCCGATATCGTCCAGGCTGTACACCGCGTCGGCGAGGTCAGCTTTGACGATGGCCATCGGCATGCCGTAGATCACGCAACTGGCTTCGTCCTGAGCCCAGACCGTGCTGCCGCCCTGCTTGAGCAGGCGTGCACCCTCGCGGCCATCGGCGCCCATGCCGGTCAGTACCACCGCCAGAACTTTGTCACTGTAGGACTTGGCTGCAGAACCGAAGGTGATGTCCACGCACGGCTTGTAGTTCAGACGCTCGTCGCCCGGCAGGATTTTCACCGCGCCACGGCCATCGATCATCATCTGCTTGCCACCCGGCGCCAGCAGCGCCAGGCCCGGACGCAGGATGTCGCCATCCTCGGCTTCCTTGACGCTGATGCGGCACAGCTTGTCCAGACGTTCGGCGAAGGCCTTGGTGAAGGCTGCCGGCATGTGCTGGATCAGCACGATCGGTGCCGGGAAGTTGGCCGGCAACTGGGTCAGAACCCGTTGCAGCGCTACCGGGCCGCCGGTCGATGTACCAATCGCCACAAGCTTGTAGTTTTTGCGTTTCGGGGCCGGCGACGAAGCGCTGGCCGCTGGCGCGCGAGTCGGTGCAGGCGCAGGTGCCGGACGGGCCGGAGCACTGTGGCTGCCAAAGCTCGACGGCGCTGCTGCCGGAGTCGGCGCAGGTGCAGGTGTAGCGGCAGGCGCCGGCGCACTGTAGGCACTGAAACGACGGTTACTGCGCGAGATGCTGTGAACCTTCTCGCACAGCAGTTGCTTGACCTTCTCCGGATTGCGGGAGATGTCTTCGAAATTCTTCGGCAGGAAATCCACCGCGCCGGCATCCAGCGCATCCAGGGTGACCCGGGCGCCTTCGTGCGTCAGCGAGGAGAACATCAACACCGGGGTCGGGCAGCGCTGCATGATGTGCCGCACGGCCGTGATGCCATCCATCATCGGCATCTCGTAGTCCATGGTGATCACGTCCGGCTTGAGGGCCAGGGCCTGATCGATCGCCTCTTTACCGTTGGTTGCCGTGCCGACAACCTGGATGCTCGGATCCGCTGAAAGAATTTCCGAGACGCGGCGGCGGAAAAAACCCGAATCGTCCACCACCAGGACTTTGACTGCCATAAACACTCCATTAGGTGCGGCGGGACGTTGTCGCCCCGCCGCCCCGGATTCAAATACGCCGTGCGGCGTAACGCTTGAGCATGCTCGGAACATCGAGAATCAGTGCAATGCGGCCGTCACCGGTGATGGTGGCGCCGGACATGCCCGGAGTTCCCTGGAGCATCTTGCCCAATGGCTTGATGACCACTTCTTCCTGGCCGACCAGTTGATCGACGACGAAGCCGATCCGCTGGGTGCCCACCGAAAGGATCACCACATGGCCTTCGCGCTGCTCTTCGTGAGCGGCAGAGCTGACCAGCCAGCGCTTGAGGTAGAACAATGGCAGCGCCTTGTCCCGCACGATCACCACTTCCTGGCCGTCCACCACGTTGGTGGTCGACAGGTCGAGGTGGAAGATTTCGTTGACGTTCACCAGCGGGAACGCGAACGCCTGGTTGCCGAGCATCACCATCAGGGTCGGCATGATCGCCAGCGTCAGCGGCACCTTGATGACGATCTTCGAGCCCTGGCCCTTGGTCGAGTAGATGTTGATCGAACCGTTGAGCTGGGAAATCTTGGTCTTCACCACGTCCATGCCGACACCGCGGCCGGACACGTCGGAGATCTCGGTCTTGGTCGAGAAACCCGGGGCGAAAATCAGGTTGTAGCACTCGGTGTCGCTCAGGCGATCGGCGGCATCTTTGTCCATCACACCGCGTTTCACGGCGATGGCGCGCAGGACGTTCGGGTCCATGCCCTTGCCATCGTCGGAGATCGACAGCAGGATGTGGTCGCCTTCCTGCTCGGCCGCCAGAATCACCTTGCCGCCACGGGCCTTGCCCGAAGCTTCACGTTCTTCCGGCGACTCGATGCCGTGGTCAACCGCGTTGCGCACCAAGTGGACCAGCGGGTCGGCCAGTGCCTCGACGAGGTTCTTGTCGAGGTCGGTCTCTTCGCCCACCAGTTCCAGGTTGATCTCTTTCTTGAGCTGGCGTGCCAGGTCGCGAACCAGACGCGGGAAGCGGCCGAAGACTTTCTTGATCGGCTGCATCCGGGTCTTCATGACCGCGGTCTGCAAGTCGGCGGTGACCACGTCGAGGTTCGACACGGCCTTCTGCATCGACTCGTCGCCGCTGTTCAAGCCCAGGCGCACCAGACGGTTACGCACCAGTACCAGCTCGCCGACCATGTTCATGATTTCGTCGAGACGTGCAGTGTCCACACGCACGGTGGTCTCGGCTTCGCTCGCCGGTTTTTCCGGTGGCGGCGTCGCCGGTGCACGGGCCGGAGCCGGTGCCGCAGCGGCAGCCGGTTTGGCCGGTTCGGCTTTCGGCTCAGGCGCTTTCGCAGCAGGTTTTGCCGCAGCGGCCGGGGCCTTCGCAGCAGGCGCCGCGACAGCCGAAGCATTGCCGGCAGTCACGACCGCACCGGTGGCGACGTCAGTGAACTTGCCTTTGCCATGCAGATCGTCGAGCAGCGATTCGAACTCGTGATCGCTGATCAGATCGCTACCGGCCGCAGCCGCTGCCGGAGCAGCCGTTGCAGGAACCGAAGCAATCGCCGACTCCAGCGCATCAACGGCAAAGTTGCCCTTGCCGTGCAACTGATCGAGCAAGGCCTCGAATTCGTCGTCGGTGATGTCCGAGCTGTCGCCCGCCGCCGGAGCAGCAGGTGCAGCGGCCGCCGGTGCCACGGCGTCGGCCGCGAACTGGCCTTTGCCATGCAACTGGTCGAGCAGCGACTCGAACTCGGCGTCGGTGATTTCATCGCTGGCCGCTTCGGTGGAAGCAGGTGCAGCGGCAGCCGCCGGGGCTTCGGCTTCGGCCTTGACGGCGTTCAGCGAGTCCAGCAACTGTTCAAATTCGTTATCGGTGATGTCACCCGAATCACCTTCGACGACCAGTTCTTCGATCATCTCGGCAACCGGCGAAGCCGGGGCTTCATCCGCCGATTGCGGTTCGGCCAGACGCGCCAGGGCGGCCAGCAGTTCCGGGGTGGCGGCGGTGATCGGGCTGCGATCGCGGACTTCGCTGAACATGCTGTTCACCGCGTCCAGCGCTTCGAGCACCACGTCCATCAGTTCTGCATCGACGCGTCGTTCACCCTTGCGCAGGATGTCGAACACGTTTTCGGCGATGTGACAGCACTCCACCAGCTCGTTGAGCTGAAGGAAGCCGGCGCCCCCTTTTACAGTGTGGAAACCGCGAAAAATTGCGTTGAGCAGATCTGCGTCATCCGGGCGGCTTTCCAGCTCGACCAGTTGTTCGGACAGTTGCTCAAGAATCTCGCCGGCCTCAACCAGGAAATCCTGAAGGATCTCTTCATCGGCGCCGAAGCTCATTAATGGGGTGCTCCTACAGGTCTAAAAACCCAAAAAAACTCAAAATCCAAGGCTGGATAGCAAATCGTCCACATCGTCCTGACCGGACACAACGTCTTCTCGTTTATCGGCATGAATCTGCGGACCTTCACCCTGCGAGAGATGTTTTTGTGGATCTTTTTCAGCAAGCATCGCCGCACGGTCATGTTCGATGCCCGCAAAGCGGTCCACCTGGCTGGCCATGAGCACGAGCTTGAGCAGGTTGCTTTCGACTTCGGTGACCAATTGGGTCACGCGCTTGATCACCTGGCCGGTGAGGTCCTGGTAATCCTGGGCGAGCAGAATGTCGTTCAGATTGCTCGACACCGCGCGGTTGTCCGCGCTGCTGCGTGCCAGAAAACCGTCGACCCGGCGCGCCAGTTCACGGAACTCTTCAGCCCCGACCTCACGGCGCATGAAGCGGCCCCAATCGGCGCTCAAGGCCTGGGCTTCGTCAGCCAGGCCATTGACCACAGGGGTCGCGCTTTCCACCAGATCCATGGTGCGGTTGGCGGCAGCTTCGGTCAGTTTGACCACGTAGCTCAGGCGCTCGGTAGCGTCGGTGATTTGCGACACTTCCTCAGCCTGCGGCATGTGCGGATCGATCTGGAAATTGACGATCGCACTGTGCAGTTCACGCGTGAGCTTGCCCACTTCCTGGTACAGGCCACGGTCACGGGTCTGATTGAGCTCATGGATCAGTTGCACAGCGTCGCCGAACTTGCCTTTTTCAAGGCTCTCGACCAGTTCGACCGCGTGTTTTTTCAGGGTCGACTCAAAATCGCCCTGTGAAGATTCGTTATGCTCCATAGCTCCCCCGCGCGTTCATCAGCCGATGCGTTCGAAAATCTTCTCGATTTTTTCTTTCAACGCCTGGGCCGTGAAAGGTTTGACCACGTAGCCGTTAACGCCGGCCTGGGCCGCTTCGATGATCTGCTCGCGCTTGGCTTCAGCGGTCACCATCAGCACTGGCAGGTGCTTGAGCTTTTCATCGGCACGCACGTGGCGCAGCAGGTCGATACCGGTCATGCCGGGCATGTTCCAGTCGGTCACCAGAAAGTCGATGCTGCCGCTGTTGAGTACCGGAATGGCAGTGGTGCCATCGTCGGCTTCAACGGTGTTGGTGAACCCCAGATCACGCAACAGGTTCTTGATGATCCGCCGCATCGTTGAGAAGTCATCAACGATGAGGATTTTCATGTCTTTGTTCAATTCGACCTCCAAGCAGTCTTAAACGCGCCCAGCACCTGGACGCGCCATTTCAATCAATCCGGCAAAACACTCGATGACTGTCTGGAGCACAACAGATCGAGACCGGTGCCGTTCACCACCGCACCAGCCTCGTTCGCAGTGTCCCCACACTGCCTTCAGCGCGCTCGCCACTCCCCCAAACGCCCCCGCAAGCGGGCCGCGCACTGGCTGTGTAACTGGCTGACCCGCGATTCACTGACGCCAAGGACTTCACCGATCTCCTTGAGGTTCAGCTCTTCGTCGTAGTACAGCGCCAACACCAGTCGCTCACGCTCCGGCAAATTGGCAATCGCGTCCGCCAGCGCGGCCTGGAAACGTTCGTCTTCCAGATCGCGCGACGGCTCCAGATGAGCACTGGCGCCATCCTCGTGCAGCCCTTCGTGTTCGCCGTCCTGCAACAGGTCGTCGAAACTGAACAGCCGGCTGCCCAGGGTGTCGTTCAAAATCCCGTAGTAATCGTCGAGACTCAATTGGAGTTCGGCCGCAACTTCGTGATCTTTAGCGTCACGGCCGGTTTTAGCTTCAATCGAGCGAATTGCGTCGCTGACCATACGGGTATTGCGGTGAACCGAGCGTGGCGCCCAGTCCCCCTTACGGACTTCATCGAGCATCGCACCGCGGATCCGGATGCCCGCGTACGTTTCAAAACTGGCGCCCTTGCTGGCGTCGTATTTGGTCGAGACTTCGAGCAGGCCGATCATCCCGGCCTGGATCAGGTCTTCGACCTGCACACTGGCCGGCAATCGCGCCAGCAAGTGGTAGGCGATGCGTTTGACCAGTGGCGCGTAACGCTCGATCAGCTCGTACTGCGCGTCACGCGCCGACTTCTTGTAGAAATTCATACCGCTGGCGGTCATAGCACAGGTCCTGCCGTTTGCTGCACGAGGCGCTCGACGAAAAATTCGAGGTGGCCGCGCGGGTTGGCGGGCAGCGGCCAGGTGTCGACCTTCTGTGCGATCGCCTTGAACGCCAGTGCGCACTTGGAACGCGGGAAGGCTTCATAGACCGCACGCTGCTTCTGCACCGCCTTGCGCACGCTTTCGTCGTAGGGCACCGCGCCGACGTATTGTAGGGCGACGTCGAGGAAGCGATCCGTGACCTTGGTCAACTTGGCGAACAGATTGCGACCTTCCTGCGGGCTCTGGGCCATGTTGGCCAGGACGCGGAAGCGATTCATGCCGTAATCGCGGTTCAGCAGTTTGATCAGCGCGTAGGCGTCGGTGATCGAGGTCGGCTCGTCACAGACCACCAGCAACACTTCCTGGGCTGCGCGAACGAAACTGACTACCGAGTCACCAATACCCGCAGCGGTGTCGATCACCAGTACGTCGAGATTGTCGCCGATGTCGCTGAACGCCTGAATCAGGCCGGCATGCTGGGCCGGGCTCAGGTGAACCATGCTCTGGGTGCCGGAAGCGGCCGGCACGATGCGGATCCCGCCGGGGCCTTGCAACAGCACGTCGCGCAGCTCGCAGCGGCCTTCGATCACGTCGGCCAGGGTGCGTTTGGGTGTGAGGCCCAGCAGAACGTCGACGTTCGCCAGCCCCAGGTCGGCGTCCAGCAGCATGACCCGACGGCCAAGCTCTGCCAGCGCCAGGGACAAGTTCACTGACACATTAGTCTTGCCGACGCCACCTTTGCCGCCGGTCACCGCGATCACCTGTACGGGATGCATGCTGCCCATGTTATTTCTTTACCTTGTCTTGCATAGACGGAGGCCACATTACTGGCTGCGCGTTCACAACCGGAACAATGCATGGCAGACCATCGATGTAGGTACAAAAACGGTTCATTACCTCAGCCAACCTGCTTGGTCGGACTGTGGTAGATATCAGCGAACATGTCAGCCATGGCTTCTTCGCTGGGTTCTTCCTGCATTTGCACACTGACGGCGCGGCTGACCAGTTGATGACGGCGCGGCAGATGCAGATCATCCGGAATACGCGGCCCATCGGTCAGGTAGGCGACCGGCAGTTCGTGACTGATCGCCAGGCTCAGCACTTCGCCAAGGCTGGCCGTCTCATCCAGTTTAGTCAGGATGCAGCCGGCCAGCCCGCAACGCTTGTAACTGTGATAAGCGGCGGTTAGAACCTGTTTCTGGCTGGTGGTTGCCAGGACCAGATAATTTTTTGAGCGAATGCCACGACCAGCCAGACTTTCCAGCTGCATGCGCAGGGCCGGATCGCTGGCTTGCAGGCCGGCGGTGTCGATCAGCACCACGCGTTTGCGCAGCAGTGGATCCAGCGCCTGCACCAGGGACTGGCCCGGATCGACGTGGGTCACCGACACGTTGAGGATGCGACCCAGAGTCTTGAGCTGCTCCTGCGCGCCGATACGGAAACTGTCCATGCTCACCAGCGCGATGTTCTGCGCGCCGTACTTGAGCACGTAGCGGGCGGCCAGTTTGGCCAGCGTGGTGGTCTTGCCCATGCCGGCAGGACCGACCATGGCAATCACCCCACCCTCTTCCAGCGGCTCGACTTCCGGTACGGCAATCATTCGTGCCAGGTGCGCCAGCAGCATGCGCCAGGCCTGACGAGGTTCGTCAATCTCGGTGATCATCGACAGCAGATCACGGGACAGCGGGCCGGACAAACCGATGCGTTGCAGACGACGGTACAGATTGGCCTGGGCCGGACGGCTGCCTTGCAGCTGGTTCCAGGCCAGGGTGCCGAGTTGCACTTCCATCAGTTCGCGAAGGCTGTTGAGTTCGAAACGCATCGAATCCAGCGCACGCGGATCAACGCCAGCGGAAACCGCTGCAGGCGCCGGTGCCGGACGGGCCGGAGCTTCGTAGGTCGGTTCGGTCAGCGGCTCGGCAGCGGTCAGCGGCAGGCCGGCCGTCAACGGCAGCCCGGCGAACAACTGGCGATTGGTGTTGCCGTCGGCTTCGCCACGCAGGCTCAGTTCGGCCTGGGCGGTAACGATGCGCGACTGGGTCTTGCGCAGCTCATCCTCGAGTTCCATGTTCGGAACACGCGGGGCCAGCGCCGACAGTTTGTAATCGAGCGCCGCCGTCAGCTCGACGCCGCCGGCGATGCGGCGGTTGCCAATGATGGCGGCATCAGCGCCCAGCTCATCACGAACCAGCTTCATGGCCTGACGCATATCGGCGGCGAAAAAACGCTTAACTTGCATAAACCACTACCTCAGCCGTTGGGCCCTACTGTCGCAACGATGGTCACTTGCTTGTTGTCCGGAATTTCCTGGTAGGCCAGCACATGCAGTCCGGGAACTGCCAGGCGACCAAAGCGCGAGAGCATCGCGCGAACCGGGCCTGCTACCAACAGGATCACCGGCTGACCTTGCATTTCCTGGCGCTGCGCCGCTTCGATCAGTGAACGCTGCAGCTTCTCGGCCATGCTCGGCTCCAGCAGAACGCCCTCTTCCGAGCCTTGTCCTGCCTTCTGCAGACTATTGAGCAATATTTGTTCCAACCTTGGCTCCAGCGTGATAACTGGCAGCTCCGACTCAGTCCCTACAATGCTTTGGACGATGGCACGGGATACGCCGACCCGCACAGCAGCCACCAAAGCGGCGGTATCTTGACTCTTGGCGGCATTGTTGGCGATGGCCTCGGCAATGCTGCGGATATCGCGCACCGGCACGTGTTCGGCCAGCAACGCCTGCAATACTTTGAGCAACTGCGACAGCGTGACCACGCCCGGCACCAGCTCTTCGGCCAGTTTCGGCGAGCTCTTGGCCAGCAATTGCATCAATTGCTGCACTTCTTCGTGGCCGATCAGCTCGCTGGAGTGCTTGTACAGAATCTGGTTCAAGTGGGTCGCAACCACGGTGCTGGCATCGACCACGGTGTAACCGAGCGATTGCGCCTGGGCACGCTGGCTGACCTCGATCCACACCGCCTCCAGGCCGAAAGCCGGATCTTTGGCGGTAATGCCGTTGAGCGAGCCGTAGACCTGTCCCGGGTTGATCGCCAGTTCGCGATCCGGGTAGATCTCGGCCTCGGCCAGGATCACGCCCATCAGAGTCAGGCGATAGGCGCTCGGCGCCAGATCGAGGTTGTCGCGGATGTGCACGGTCGGCATCAGGAAGCCCAGATCCTGCGAGAGCTTCTTGCGCACGCCCTTGATCCGCGCCAGCAATTGTCCGCCCTGGTTGCGATCCACCAACGGAATCAGGCGGTAGCCGACTTCCAGGCCGATCATGTCGATCGGGGTCACGTCGTCCCAGCCCAGCTCCTTGGTTTCCATGGCGCGGGCCGGCGACGGCAGCAGTTCCTGTTGACGTTTGACCTCTTCCAGCGCGACGACCTTGGCCACGTTCTGCTTCTTCCAGAACAGGTAAGCGCCACCGGCAGCCAGTGCAGCCATGGTCAGGAACGAGAAGTGCGGCATGCCCGGCACCAGGCCCATGACCGCCATCAGACCGGCAGCCACCGCCAGCGCTTTGGGCGAGGCGAACATCTGGCGATTGATTTGCTTGCCCATGTCTTCCGAACCGGAAGCACGGGTCACCATGATCGCTGCAGCTGTAGATAACAACAGTGATGGCAATTGCGCCACTAAACCGTCACCGATGGTCAGCAAGGCGTAAACCTTGCCGGCGTCGGCGAACGTCATGTTGTGCTGGAAGATACCGACGGCCATACCGCCGATCAGGTTGATGAACAGAATCAGCAGGCCGGCGATGGCGTCACCGCGCACGAACTTGCTGGCACCGTCCATCGAACCGTAGAACTCGGCCTCTTGGGCCACTTCCTGACGACGGGCCTTGGCCTGCGCCTGGTCGATCAGACCGGCGTTGAGGTCGGCGTCGATCGCCATTTGCTTGCCGGGCATCGCATCGAGGGTGAAGCGCGCGCTCACCTCGGAGATCCGGCCGGCACCCTTGGTCACCACGACGAAGTTGATGATCATCAAGATCGCGAAAACCACGATACCGACCACGTAGTTACCGCCGATCACCACCTCACCGAAGGCCTGGATCACCTTACCGGCAGCGGCGTGGCCATCCTGACCGTGGAGCATCACCACCCGCGTCGACGCCACGTTCAGCGCCAGTCGCAACAGCGTCGCTACCAGCAGGATCGTCGGGAACACCGCGAAATCCAGCGGCCGCAAGGCGTATACGCAGACCAGCAGCACGACGATCGACAGGGCAATGTTGAAGGTGAAGAACACGTCGAGCAGGAACGGCGGCACCGGCAACATCATCATCGCCAGCATGACCAGCAGCAACAGCGGCACACCCAGATTGCCTCGACTGAGGTCGGCAACATTCGAGCGAGCAGTGTTGAATAACTGAGAGCGATCCACCGGTTTTCCCCGTTCCTTTAAAGCAAACTTTTGACGCCCGAAGCAGGCGCACGGCGGCTACTGCAAGAAGCCTTCCAACTTTTGCCGATGATTGAAACAGAGGGGTTCGGGCGTGGTTTTTCTGCTGGGCGGGATGCCGCTTTCGCAAGAAGTCAGCAAAAAGTGTCTTTTAAACTCGGGTGTTTAAAAGACACCTTCAGACACGCCTTACAGGCTACGAATCCTTGCGCCGTTGCCTACGGCTACGCCAGAATCCGCCGGCTTGTGCGCTGTGGGGTCGGGTTCTATTGTGGATCTGTCGCTGACGAATCAGCGATCGGGTTTAGCGACTCGGTTCGAATTAAAGGTGCGCCAGCGTTCCAGGCTTCGTTGCGGATCTGTATGTCTGCAATTTCGTTATGGTGGCTGTATGCGGGAGACCCTTGCGGTCTGCCGGGTGCCTTTGACCGGTTCGCTAACCTGCGTACAGCCGCCACCCTTCCTGTTTAGCGACTGGATTTGGCGGCTCCACCCAAAGGAGCTTCACCATGATCAAACCCACACCCAACCCACCCGAAACCGACCCTGCCTCGCCCTACGAATCCGCAGATTCCAGAAAGCTTCACGAAGCCGCCGACCGCGCCCTCGATCACTACCTCTGCCCGCCCGGCTCCACGCCACCACCGCGCAAGAACCGCAGAATGTACGCCGTCACCGCGGACTTCAAAAACGAAGAGCTGCTGGCCGATGCCTGCGAAACCCTCGCCTCGGCCAGAACCATCGTCAATGACTTCACCCACCTCATGCCCGCCTCCCAGCGCAGGACATTGGTGGGTATTGCGCAACTGATCATGCTCGGGGAACTGGCAGTGAATCGGGTGCTGGATAATCTGGAAATACCGTCGACGCAGACTTCCGCGTAAAGGCTTGAGAGATGTGTCGTGGCGGCTGACGCCTTCGCGAGCAGGCAACACAGGTCATCAGGCATAAAAAAACCGCCACCGGATTCAACCGGATGGCGGTTTTTTTTGCTTCATCACGATCAGGAATCGCGCCGCAAATCCGGCGGGATCGGCAGATCGTCCTTGAGCGGTTCCGGGAACTTGCCCTTGCCCGCGCGGTGCTGGCGGATCTGGTAGACGTACGCCAGCACCTGGGCGACCGCCAGGTACAGGCCGCCGGGGATTTCTTCTTCCAGCTCCGTGGAGTAGTAGATCGAACGCGCCAGCGCCGGCGATTCGAGGAGCATGACGTTGTTGGCCACGGCGACTTCGCGGATCTTCAGCGCCAGGAAGTCGCTGCCCTTGGCCAGCAGCATCGGCGCCCCGCCCTTCTCGGCGTCGTACTTGAGCGCCACGGCGTAGTGGGTCGGGTTGGTGATGACCACGTCGGCATCCGGAATCGCCGCCATCATCCGCCGTTGCGACATCTCGCGCTGAACCTGGCGAATGCGCTGCTTGACCTCTGGCCGACCTTCCTGGTCCTTGTGCTCGTCGCGCACTTCCTGCTTGGTCATCTTGAGCTTCTTGATGCTCTCCCAGATCTGCACGGGCACGTCGACGGCGGCGATGATGATCAACCCGCAGGCCAGCCACAGAGAGCTCCAGCCCACCAGTTGCAAGCTGTGAATGATCGCCCGGTCCAGCGGCTCGTGGGCGATGCGCAGCAGATCGTCGATGTCCGCATTGAGCACCACCAGCGCCACACCCAGCGTGATGAGAAACTTGGCCAGCGCCTTGAGCAGCTCGACCACAGCCTTCATCGAGAACATCCGCTTGAGGCCCGCCGCCGGGTTCATCCGGCTGAACTTGGGTGCCAGCGAACCGGCGGCGAACAGCCAGCCGCCCAGCGCAATCGGTCCGAGGAAAGCCGCCAGCAACAGGGTGATCATGATCGGCTGGATCGCCAGCAACGCCTGCAATCCGGAGCTCATCAGGAACGTCGCCATCGAGCGCTCGTCCATGATCACTTCCCGCGACAGCGTGAAGTTCTGGCGCATCAGGTCCATCAATTCCTGCGCCAGCATCCCGCCAAAAATCAGCAGCGCGGCAGAGCCGGCGAGCATGATCGCCAGGGTGTTGAGCTCCTTGGAGCGCGCAATTTCACCCTTTTCCCGGGAGTCCTTTTTGCGCTTCTCCGTGGGGTCTTCTGTTTTGTCCTGACCGCTTTCGCTCTCAGCCATGACTCAGCGCGCCTTTGCCAGTTCGCGTAAAAACTGCAGGGCCTCAGTAGCCAGCGGTTGATACTGATTGAGAATGTCCGCCAACCCGACCCAGACAATGAACAGGCCGAGCACCAGGGTCAGCGGAAAGCCGATGGAGAAAATGTTGAGCTGTGGCGCGGCGCGGGTCATCACACCAAACGCGATGTTGACCACCAGCAGCGCGGTGACTGCCGGCAGCACCAGCAACAACGCGGCGCCCAGCACCCAGCCGAGTTTGCCGGCCAGTTCCCAGTAATGCGTGGTCATCAACCCGCCGCCGACCGGCAGCGTGGTGAAGCTCTCGGTGAGCACTTCGAAGACCACCAGGTGCCCGTTCATCGACAGGAACAGCAAGGTCACCAGCATCGTGAAGAACTGCCCGATCACCGCCACCGACACGCCGTTGGTAGGGTCGATCATAGAAGCGAAGCCCATGCCCATCTGGATCGCGACGATCTGCCCCGCCACCACGAAGGCCTGAAAGAACAACTGCAAGGAGAAGCCCAGCACCGCACCGACGAGGATCTGCTCGGCGATCAGCAGCAGACCGCTGAGGTCCAGCGGGCTGACCGCCGGCATCGCCGGCAGGTTGGGCGTAATCACCACGGTGATCGCAAAGGCGAAGTACAGACGGATCCGCCGGGGCACCAGCGTGGTTCCGAAGACGGGCATCACCATCAACATCGAGGCGACTCGAAACATCGGCAGCATGAACGACGCCACCCAGGTACTGATCTGGGTATCGGTCAACTGAAGCAGCGATTGCATGGCTTAGCCGATGACCATCGGAATGTTTTTGTACAGCTGAGTGATGTATTCCATGAACGTCTGCACCAGCCACGGGCCGGCGACGATCAGCGTGACCAGCATCACCAGCAGACGCGGCAGGAAGCTCAGGGTCTGTTCATTGATCTGGGTCGCGGCCTGGAACATCGACACCAGCAGGCCCACCAACAGACTCGGCACCACCAGAATCGCCACCATCATGGTGGTCAGCCACAGGGCCTCGCGAAAGATGTCGACCGCTACTTCTGGCGTCATGGCGATACACCTCCGAAACTGCTGGCCAGGGTGCCGATGATCAGCGCCCAGCCATCCACCAGCACGAACAGCATGATTTTGAACGGCAGGGAAATGATCAGCGGCGAGAGCATCATCATACCCATCGCCATCAGCACGCTCGCCACCACCAGGTCGATGATCAGGAACGGGATGAAGATCATGAAGCCGATCTGGAACGCGGTCTTCAGTTCAGACGTCACGAAGGCCGGCACCAGAATCGTCAGCGGCGCCTGATCCGGCGTCGCGATGTCGGTGCGTTTGGACAGGCGCATGAACAGCTCAAGATCGCTGGAGCGGGTCTGGGCGAGCATGAAGTCCTTGATCGGCACTTGAGCCTTTTCCACCGCCTGCTGGGCCGTCAGCTTTTCCGCGAGGTACGGCTGCAAGGCATCGCTGTTCACGCGGTCGAATACCGGCGCCATGATGAACAGCGTCAGGAACAGCGCCATGCCGGTGAGGATCTGGTTCGACGGCGTCTGCTGCAAGCCCAGGGCCTGACGCAGGATCGAGAAGACGATGATGATCCGGGTGAAACTGGTCATCAGGATGACGGCGGCCGGAATGAAGCTCAGCGCCGTCATGATCAGCAGGATCTGCAGGCTGACCGAGTACTCCTGCGCGCCCTCGGCGTTGGTGCCCAGGGTGATCGCCGGGATCGACAACGGATCGGCGGCGAATACCAGCGGCGCGGCCAACATCAAGGCCAGGGTCAAGACGATGCGCAACGCACCCATTACTTCTTATCCTTCTGATCCTTGCCGAGGATCTTCAACAGATGCTGGGCAAATTCCGGAGTCGCTTTGTCGGCGGTGCTCGGCACCTCGACCGGCTCTTTGAGCACGTGCAACGCAGTGATGGTTCCGGGGCTGAGACCGAGCAGAATCTGCTCGTTGCCGACCTGCACCAGCATCAGACGGTCACGCGGCCCGAGCGCGCGAGAACCGATCAGCTCGATCACCTGGCCCTTGCCGGCGGGACCTGCCTGCTGCACCCGGCGCAACAGCCAGGCGAGGAAGAAGATCAACCCCAGCACCAGCAACAAACCCAGCACCAGTTGCGTCAGCTGTCCGGCCACGCCGCTGTTGACGGCCGGCGCAGCAGTGGCCGCAGTTGCCGCCACCGGCTCGGCCGCCAGCACGCTGAACGGCAAGGCCAGCGCCAGACCGAACAAAGCCCCCAGAACCTTTTTCACTCAGCGCAGCTTCTTGATGCGTTCGCTCGGGCTGATCACGTCAGTCAGACGGATGCCGAACTTTTCGTTGACCACAACCACTTCACCGTGAGCGATCAGGGTGCCATTGACCAGTACGTCCAGCGGCTCGCCGGCCAGACGATCGAGCTCGATCACCGAACCCTGGTTGAGTTGCAGCAGGTTGCGGATGTTGATGTCGGTGCTGCCCACTTCCATCGAGATCGACACCGGAATGTCGAGAATCACGTCCAGGTTCGGACCGTCGAGGGTCACCGGGTCGTTGTTCTTCGGCACGCTGCCGAACTCTTCCATCGGCAGACGGTTGGAGCTCGAAGCCCCTGCATCGGCGGCCAGCAGCGCGTCGATGTCGGCCTGCCCGGCTTCACCGGTTTCTTCCAGGGCGGCAGCCCATTCATCGGCCAGTGCCTGATCGTCCTGGGTGTTCATATCGTCGTTCATCATTTGTCCTCGGCGGGCAAAAAACCGGTAAAAGAATCAGGGAGTGAGGGCGCCGCTTCAGCGGCGCTCGATCGGCTCGATAACCTGCAACGCAAGGTTGCCTTTGTGCGAGCCCATCTTGACCTTGAAGGCCGGCACGCCGTTGGCGCGCATGATCATGTCTTCCGGCATCTCGACCGGAATCACGTCACCCGGCTGCATGTGCAGGATGTCGCGCAGTTTCAACTGGCGGCGAGCCACGGTGGCACCGATCGGCACGTCGACGTCGAGCACGTCCTGGCGCAGGGCGTTGACCCAGCGCTCGTCCTGGTCGTCGAGGTCCGACTGGAAACCGGCGTCGAGCATTTCGCGCACCGGCTCGATCATCGAGTACGGCATGGTCACGTGCAGGTCGCCGCCACCGCCGTCGAGTTCGATGTGGAAAGTGGAGACCACGATCGCTTCGCTCGGGCCGACGATGTTGGCCATGGCCGGGTTCACTTCCGAGTTGATGTACTCGAAGTTGACTTCCATGATCGCCTGCCAGGCTTCTTTCAAGTCGACGAACGCCTGCTCCAGCACCATGCGCACCACGCGCAGTTCGGTCGGGGTGAATTCACGCCCTTCGATCTTGGCGTGACGGCCATCGCCGCCGAAGAAGTTGTCCACCAGTTTGAACACCAGTTTGGCGTCGAGGATGAACAGCGCGGTGCCGCGCAGGGGTTTGATCTTGACCAGGTTGAGGCTGGTCGGCACGTACAGCGAGTGCACGTATTCGCCGAACTTCATCACCTGTACGCCACCGACGGCAACGTCCGCCGAGCGGCGCAGCATGTTGAACATGCTGATGCGGGTGTAGCGGGCAAAACGCTCGTTGATCATTTCCAGAGTCGGCATGCGTCCACGGACGATGCGATCCTGGCTGGTCAGGTCGTAGCTTTTGACACTGCCGGGTTCGGCAGCGTTATCGGTCTGTACCAGACCATCGTCGACGCCATGCAACAGCGCGTCGATTTCATCCTGGGACAGCAGATCCTGCACGGCCATGTCGTGTTCCTACTGCAGTACGAAATTAGTGAAAAGCAACTGTTCGATCACCACTTTGCCCAGCTCTTTCTGCGCCACTTCCTGGACGCTGGCTGTGGCCTTCTGGCGCAACATCTCCTGACCGACCGGGGTCGCCAGCGTGGCGAAATCCTGACCGGAGAAGAGCATCACCAGGTTGTTGCGGATCACCGGCATGTGCACTTTGAGCGCTTCCAGATCGGCCTGATTGCGCGCCAGCATGGTGATGCTCACCTGCATGTAGCGCTGACGGCCGTTCTGGTTGTAGTTGGCCACGAAGGCCGGCGCCATCGGTTCGAAAATCGCCGGTTGCTTTCCGACCGGGGCCGCTTCGGCGGCCGCCTCGGGCTTGCTCTGGGCGCTGTGCATGAAGAACCAGGTCGCCCCCACGGACGTACCGATGGCCAGCAACAGACCCAGCACGATCATGATGATCAGCTTGAGTTTGCCTTTGGTTGCGGGGTCTTTTACTGCTGCAGCTTCGCTCTTCGCCATGCCAATAATCCGTCACTAATCGGGTTTTCACAGTCGCACGGCAAGGCAAGAGCAAGTGTTATGCCAGAAGTGTCGGGAGTCGTGGTGACAACACTAAAGTCAAAAGCAACCCTCACCCCAGCCCTCTCCCGGAGGGAGAGGGGGCCGATCGAGTTGTCTTTTCGTGATATGTCGACCTGAAGCATCGAGTCGATTTGGATTCAGCTCAAAACAATCAGGTTAGCGAGCATCCGGGCATCCCCCAATCAGTTCCCTCTCCCTCTGGGAGAGGGCTAGGGTGAGGGGCTTTTGATTTGATCAGGCGTAGTAGTCGACGGCGCTGGAGCCGATCACGTGAGTGGCCGTAGCCGCCGCTTCAGCCACGGCTGCCGGCGTCAACTCTTCTTCAGCCGAATCCAGGCGACCGCCGGCAGCGCTGGTGCGACCGCTCTGCCCCTGCTGCGCCTGTTCCTGGCCTTGACCCTGCCAACCACGATTCTGGTCGGACACGTTGACGTCGACCTGCCCCATGCCTTGCTGGTTGAACATGTCGCGCAGGCGGTGCATCTGACCGTCGAGGGCTTCACGCACGCTCGGATGCGCGCTCATGAAGGTTACTTGGGTCTGCTGGTCCGGGACCATGTTCACCCGGATATCCAGACGTCCGAGCTCGGCCGGTTGCAACTGGATGTCAGCCGCCTTCAGGTTGTTGCTCGACAGGTACATGACCCGGTTGACCACTTCTTCGGTCCAGCCGTTCTGGTGCATGGCAATCGGTTGGTTCACCGGCACCGCGTTGGCGGTTTTCGGCGTGGCAGCCTGGGTCAGCGCCGCCAGACGGTTGGCGAAATCATCCACGCGGGTGTCGCTGGTGGCGGTCTTCAGGTCCTTCAGGCCGTCATCGATCAAACCGCTGAACGCCTTTTCACCGCCCTGGCTGGTGCTGTCCTTGTCAGCCTGCACATCGAGCATGCTGGCCATGCCGGCAGCGAAGTTCTGCGCCGAGGTCAATTCGCCGTCAGCCTGAGCCTGGGCCGGGGTGGCCTTGGGCTGGGACTGGCTGGAAGCAGAAATGTGACCACTCTGCTCCATGGCCATGCGCACGGCGGGCAGTGAATCGAGCGGATCCGCCTCGGGGTCGAAAGCCGGGTCAGTGGCCGGCGCCGGATCCTTGACCATACCCGGCAATGCCGCCACGGCAGGTTTGTCGGTTTCCGGTTTTGCGACGGTATCGACGACAGGGGTGGCGGCTACCGGTGCGGTAACGACGGGCTCTACCGCTGCCAGCAGCGCCGGATCCACCGGTGCCGTGTCAACAACAGGAGACGGTGCGGTATCGGCAGTCTCATCATCAGTAGCAGTCTTGTCGTCCGTTGCCGCCGTCGCCGGTTTGTCGGCGGGCAAGGCTTTGCCGCTATCGGCAACCGCCGGCTCCGGGGCGGCAGACTGATCCTTGCCGAGGTCTTTCTTGCCGCTGTTGTCGGCGACCTTGTCACGGGCAGGCTTTGCCGAGTTGTCGACGCTCACCGAGGGCTTGTTCGGGCCTTGATCGGCGAACACCTGAGCGAAGCTGGAGGCCTTGTCCCCGGGCTCTGCGGCCACTGCCGATGATTTGGCGGAGGCAGCTTGCGCCTTGGCCTGGGCGGCGGTCTGAAGAAGAATGTTGGGGCTTGCAGGCATGGCACGGTCTCCGCTGCACTGGGATCGTAGGTACAGTTGGGATAGATGACTGCAAGTGCCGGGCCAGTTTCGTCAGCAATCTGACAAAACCGCCCGACGGCAGAATCAGTGCGTCAGCGAACGCTGCCGCTCGGCGACATAAACGGGCCGCACATCGGCGAATTCGCTATGGATGTCGGCGACCAGTTTGATGATTTCAGAAGGGCTTTTGTCTCTGGCATGCTGTTCCAGCTCCTGGCACAGCACCGCAAGACGGGTTGCACCCATGTTGCTGCTGCTGCCCTTGAAGCTGTGCGCAACGGAAGACAATGCGTCGGCATCGGCAGTCTGCTGCAACTCGCGCAGGCGATTTTCGGAATCGGCGAGGAAGGTATCCAGCAGTTCCGGATAGCTGTCTTCCATCACTTCCCGCAGCACGCTTAGCGCCTCGTGGTCCACATGTGTATCAGCCACTTGTTCACTCCTTGATCAAGAATGCGCGGATTATGCCAGAGCCTCCCAGAAAAACTCCACGCGAGCACTGCGACCATCGTCTGACCAGCTGGCATTACGCGCCAATTGCCGGATCAGACTGACTCCGCGCCCCGACAGACGGACACCGTCGAGCGGCCGCTCCATCACGCGCGAGACATCGAATCCCTGGCCGCTGTCTTCGACCCGCACCACCAGACAACCGCCCTCACCTTCCGGCCGCACCTGCAAATGCACGCGCACGTAACCGTCCTGCAAGGCCTCGAGGCGCGCATTGCGCTGCTCATAATAACGGGCGAAACCCGATGCATCGCGCTTGAGGCTCGAATCCAGGCCCAGCACGCCATGCTCCAGCGCGTTGGAATAAAGCTCGGCCAGCACGCTGTACAGTGCGCCACTCTGCGCCCGCAAGCCATGCACTTCCAGTAGCAACTGCAACAGATAAGGCAACGGATTGAAGCGCTTGAGCGTGGCGCCGCGAAATTCGAAGCTCACCGACCAGTCCAGCGGACAGGACTGGCCACTGTCGGAATACACCGGCGCCGACGGATTAACCTGCGCCATCTCCAGCAGGCTGACCTCGACCATGCTCACATCGTCCCGGGCCTCACCGCGAAAGTCCTGCAACGCCTGCTCGATGTCCTCGAACAGCCGATCCGGCTGGCGATTGGCGGCGAACACCTGGTGCAAGCGCTCGACACCAAACAACTGATCGTTGGCATCGCAGGTGTCGATGACCCCGTCGGAGAGCAGAAACACCCGATCACCCACCGCCATCGAGTGAACCTCGGTGCGGTCATCGAAGGTCTGCGGGCTGAGCACACCCAGCGGCAGATGCCGAGCCGCCAGCGGCTTGCGCTCCCCGGTAGCCAGGCAATGCAGATAACCGTCGGGCATGCCGCCGTTCCAGACTTCCACCGAGCGCCGCTGAAAGCTCAGGCACAACAACGTCGCACAGCAGAACATGTCCACCGGCAGGATGCGCTTGAGCTTGGCGTTCATTTCCCGAAGGGTCTCGGCCAGGCCGTAACCCTTGGCAGTCATGCCATAGAACACCTCGGCCAGCGGCATGGCGCCGACCGCCGCCGGCAAGCCGTGACCGGTGAAGTCACCGAGCAACACATGCATGTCGCCGGCCGGGGTGTACGCTGCCAACAGCAGGTCGCCATTGAACAGCGCATAGGGTGATTGCAGGTAACGGATGTTTGGCGCGCTCAGGCAACCGGAATGCGCGACCTTGTCGAATACAGCCTTGGCGACCCGCTGCTCGTTGAGCAGATAGTCGTGATGCTTGGCGATCAGGTCGCGTTGCTGAAGAACCGTGGCCTGCAAACGCCGCAAGCGATCCATCGCCTTGATTTTGGCGGCGAGAATCACCTGGTTGTAGGGCTTCGCCAGAAAGTCGTCACCGCCAGCCTCAAGGCAGCGGGCCAGCGCTTCACTTTCCGTCAGCGACGTGAGGAAGATGATCGGCACCAGATTCTCACCCGCCAGGTTCTTGATCTGGCGTGCGGCTTCGAACCCGTCCATCACCGGCATCATGGCGTCCATCAGCACCAGATGCGGCTTTTGTCGGATAAATGCCTCGACCGCCTCCGCACCGTGGGTGGCCGTCAGCACTTCATGCCCCTGACGACGGACGATGGTCGACAACAACAGCCGGTCAGCGGCGCTGTCTTCGGCAATCAGGATCGTCAGCGGCTCTTGCGGCTGCATGGCCGTCAACTGATGTCGAACAGTTTGTCGAAGTTGGAGATGGCGAGGATTTTCTTCACGTCGGAACTGCTGTTGACCACGCGGATTTCCGAGTCGTCACCGCCGACATGATCACGCAGCAGAAGCAGCATGCCGAGCGCCGAACTGTCGAGATAGGTCGCCTCTTTGAGGTCGACAATCACCGATTCGGGCTGCTCTTTTTCGTAGGATTGGCGAAATTCCTGATGCTTGGCGAAATCGAATCGCCCCTTGACCGAAATCGTCAGTTTTTTCTTGTCCGCAGACACTTCTGTAACGACTGACATGTACTGGCTTCCTTGTCATTTGACGAACCTGTACAAGGTTTAGCACCTGAAGGGGCCATGGGCAAGGCGCGATGGCGTCGGGATCTGTGCGAGATCTGCCCGTCAAAACGCCTCGTGGCGCGGCAAACGCTGGGACAACTCGTCCAGCAGCTTCTGTTCGCGCTTGTCTTCGGCGCGCTGCGCTTCATCCAGATAACGTTGTACAAGCTTGCGCAGACCTTCGACCCGGGCGAATGCCTGCTGCCAGGCATCGCGGGCCTTGTCCAGATTGTTCTGGTGCCATTGCAGGCTTTGACGCTGCTGATCGACGGCGGTGTCGAGCTGCGCCAGAAAGCCCTGAAAACCCAGCAGCCACTGCCCGGACACGCCCGTGCTGCCGCGTACGATCCACTGCTCGGAGTAATCCAGACGAAAGGCATGCAAGTCGGCGAGCTTGCTCTCGGCCACCTTCACCTGCCCCTGAAAGTAACCCAGGCGCTGCACGGCGGTTTTCTCGGCCTTCTCGGCCATGTCCACCACCGGCGCCAGACGCGCGGCTCGACTCAGGGCCATGACCGGTTACCCGCCGGCCGCCGGGGCGAAAATCGTGCCGAGATACGCTTCGCTTTCACCCAGGCTGATGTTGTCGTTGAGACCCTGACGCAGGTATCTGACCAGTTGCGGCTGCAGATTGATGGCAAGGTCAGTCTCGCGGTCACCGCCCGCGACATAGGCGCCGACGCTGATCAGATCGCGACTCTGTTGATAGCGCGACCACAGCTGCTTGAAGTATTGCGCACGCTGCATGTGCTCCGGCGACACCACCGCCGGCATCACCCGGCTGATCGAGGCTTCGATATCGATGGCCGGGTAATGACCCTCTTCGGCCAGGCGTCGCGACAGCACGATGTGGCCGTCGAGCACACCACGCGCCGAGTCGGCGATCGGGTCCTGCTGGTCATCTCCTTCGGACAATACGGTGTAGAACGCGGTGATCGAACCCCCGCCCTTCTCCGCATTACCGGCGCGCTCCACCAGTTTCGGCAATTTGGCAAAAACCGACGGCGGATACCCCTTGGTCGCCGGCGGCTCGCCGATGGCCAGGGCGATTTCCCGCTGGGCCTGGGCGAAACGGGTCAGGGAATCCATCAGCAACAGGACGTTCTTGCCCTTGTCGCGGAAATACTCGGCGATCCGCGTGCAGTACATCGCCGCGCGCAGACGCATCAGCGGCGCATCGTCCGCCGGCGACGCCACCACCACGGAACGCTTGAGGCCTTCTTCACCGAGGATGTGTTCGATGAATTCCTTAACTTCTCGACCCCGCTCACCGATCAGGCCGACGACAATGATGTCGGCCTCGGTGAAGCGGGTCATCATGCCCAGCAGCACCGATTTACCGACACCGGTACCGGCGAACAGACCCAGACGCTGGCCGCGACCGACCGTCAACAAACCGTTGATGCAACGGATGCCGACGTCCAGCGGCACGCTGATCGGGTCACGGTTGAGCGGGTTGATCGTCGGGCCGTCCATCGGCACCCAGTCTTCGGCCTTCATGCCGCCCTTGCCGTCCAGCGCACGTCCGGCGCCGTCGAGCACGCGACCGAGCATGCTCATGCCCATCGGCAGGCGACCGGTGTCGGCCAGCGGCACCACGCGGGCGCCCGGGGCAATGCCAGCCACACTGCCGACCGGCATCAGGAACACCTTGCTGCCGGAGAAGCCCATGACTTCGGCCTCGACCTGGGACGGGTGATAGGTGTCGTCGTTGATCACCATGCAGCGGGTGCCCATGGCGGCGCGCAGGCCTTCGGCTTCAAGCGTCAGGCCGACCATGCGCAGCAGGCGCCCTTCGAGAATCGGCGCACCGGCGATTTCGGTGGCCTCGGCGTAGGTGCTCAGGCGCTTGGCGAAACTGGTGCGTTCAAGGCGCATCGGGGGCGTCCGCGAGCGGCTCTTCTGCGACCGGTGCCGGTTTCGGCGCCTCCGGCAGGTCCAGGCTCAGGTCCGGCGCGGCCGGGTGCAAGGCCTGTTCGTGCAACTGGTCGAACAGCTTGGCCATGACCTGGCTGACGCGGGTTTCAATGCTGGCGTCGATCCGGCTGTGGTCGGTCTCGACCCGGCAACCGCCCGGCAGCAGGGATTCGTCTTCGACGATGCGCCAGGTTTCTTCATGACGTTCGCGCAGGGCTTTGACCTGTTCGAAATCCTGTGGATTGACGTACAGCCGCACATTGCCCACGCCCAGCGGCAGCAGCTTGAGGGCGTCGCGCATGACGTGTTCGATCTGCGTCGAGTCGATGGCCAGTTCGCGCTGAATCACCTGCTTGGCGATGTGCTGCACGAGGTCGACCAGTGACTTTTCGATCTGGGTGTCTTGCTCGGCGATGGGCTCGAACAGGTGGCCCATCAGCTGCTCAAGGCTGTTGACCTTGGCCGTCAGGACCACTTCGGCTTCCTGGCGCACCTTGAGGGTGGCGCTGTGAAAGCCTTCCTTTTCGCCGATGGCGAAGCCCTCGTTGTAGGCCTCCTGACGGATGCTTTCGAGTTCTTCCAGAGTCAGTGGCTGGACCTCTTCCAGCGGCACCTCTTCCATTTCCGGCGGTTCAGGCTCCGGTTCCGGCTCGGGCTCAGGTTTCGGCGGGTCGAAGCTGGGCAACGCCCAAGATTCGAAACCACGGACGTCCCGGGCACGGATCAGGTCCGTCACATCGTCGTCATGCTTGTCCATGGGCTTAGATCATTTCCTCGCCGCCCTTGCCACCAAGCACGATTTCTCCGGCTTCGGCCATACGGCGGGCGATGGTGAGGATTTCCTTCTGCGCGGTCTCCACATCGCTGACGCGCACCGGGCCCTTGGCCTCGAGGTCGTCGCGCAGCAGTTCGGCGGCACGCTTGGACATGTTCTTGAAGATCTTCTCCTTGACGCCTTCGTCCGAACCCTTGAGGGCCAGTACCAGTACGTCGGAAGA
Source organism: Pseudomonas paraglycinae (assembly GCF_021601625.1). GTDB lineage: Bacteria > Pseudomonadota > Gammaproteobacteria > Pseudomonadales > Pseudomonadaceae > Aquipseudomonas > Aquipseudomonas paraglycinae. The sequence continues at coordinate 135,416 of NZ_BQHR01000007.1, forward strand.
GACTTCGCGCAACAGCGCCTGGATCCCGCGGTCGTCGACATCGGCCAGGTTGTTGAACACGAACATGAGGTCTTCGATCTGACCGGACAGGTCTTCGTCGACTTCGCGGATCGAGTCCATGAGCTGGCCTTCGATCGAGCTGTCGAGGAAGTTCATGATGTCCGCCGCCCGCTTGATGCCACCCAGGGTGGTGCGCGAGGCGTTCGAGTTGCCGGAGAACTGCTTCTCGAGAATCTGGTTCAATTCTTTCAGCGCGGCCGGCTGCACGGTGTTCAACGACGAGACGCGCAGGATGATGTCCAGACGCACCTTGTGGTCGAAGTTGCCCAGCACTTCACCGGCCTGATCCGGATCGAGGTACGCGACCACGATCGCCTGGATCTGCGGGTGCTCGTAACGGATCACGTCGGCAACGGCGCGCGGCTCCATCCATTTCAGGCTGTCGAGGCCACTGGTGTTGCCACCCAGCAGAATGCGGTCGATCAGGCCGTTGGCCTTGTCTTCACCCAGGGCCTGGGTGAGCATTTTGCGCACGTAGTCGTCGGAGCCGACGCCCAGGCTGGTCTGATCGCCGACGATGTCGACGAACTCGCTCATGACCTGCTCGACCTGCTCACGGTGGACGTTGCCCATCTGGGCCATGGCCACGCCGACTCGCTGGACCTCTTTGGGGCCCATGTGGCGCAGCACTTGTGCGGCATCGGTCGAACCCAGGGACAGCAGCAGAATCGCGGCTTTATCGACCCGGGACAGTTTGGCGACGGCGGCTCGGTTATCACTCATCTGCGTTAATCCACTCTTTCACGACCTGGGCCACACGACCCGGGTCTTCTGCCACCAGACTCTTGATTGCGTTCAACTGAGCGTCATAACCCTCGCTCGGGCTCGGCAGCAGAATGCTGGTCGGACCGCCGAGGCTGACGCGATCGTTGGACAGTTCACCATCCAGACCGCCCATGCCACCGAGTTCCATGTCGCCGCCCAGACCCGCCAGCTCCTTGCTTTTGCCGCCACCGGTGATGTTGTTGAGCACCGGACGCAGCACGCCGAACACCAGCACCAGGATGAACAACACACCCAGCACTTGTTTGACGATGTCCCAGAACCATGGCTGGGAGTAGAACGGAATGTCGGCGATCACTTCGCCGCGCTCGGCGGAGAACGGCATGTTGATCACGCTGACGCTGTCGCCACGGCTGGCGTCGAAGCCCACGGCGTCCTGTACCAGACGGGTGAAGCGCGCCAATTCGTCGGCGCTCCACGGCGCGCGGGTGGTTTCACCGTTGGCCGGGTTGATCTTGACCTGATCGTCCACCACCACCGACACCGACAGGCGATTCAGGCGACCTTGCTGCTGTTTGGTGTGGCTGATGGAGCGGTCGAGTTCGAAGTTCTTGGTGGATTGTTGACGCTTGTCCGCCGGGTACGGCGCGAGCATCGGCTGGCCGGTGGCCGGGTCCATGATCTGCTGACCGTTGGCATCAACCAGTGGCTGGCCTGGTTGCACCATGCTCGCCGGGGCGGCTGCGCCACCGGTGGTTTGCGGCGCCGAAGCCGGCGACGGTGGCTGGTTGCTCAGGGCACCCGGCACACCCTGCGGGCCATTGCTGGCGGTGCGTTGTTCGTTGACCGACTGCTCGCTGCGCAGAGCCGGTTGATCCGGGTTGAACTGCTCGGCGGTCGATTCGACAGCACTGAAATCAACGTCTGCCGAGACCTCAGCCTTGTAGCGATCGTTGCCCAGTACCGGTTGCAGAATGTTGTGCACACGCTGGGTGAGCATGCTTTCCATGCGGCGGCTGTAGTCGAACTGCTTGCCGGCCATGGTCATTTCGGAGTTTTCCGCCTGATCCGACAGCAGGTTGCCCTTCTGGTCGACGACGGTGATCTGCGATTTGCTCAGCTCGGGAACGGAGGTTGCCACCAGATTGATGATGGCAACGACCTGGCCTGGCTCCAGCGAACGACCGGAGTACAGCTCGACCAGTACCGAAGCGCTTGGCTTGCGTTCGTCACGCACGAACACCGAACTTTTCGGGATCGCCAGGTGAACGCGCGCGCCCTTGACGTTGTTCAGGCTGGAAATGGTGCGGGCCAGTTCGCCTTCGAGGCCGCGACGATAACGGGTCGCTTCCATGAACTGGCTGGTGCCCAGACCCTGTTCCTTGTCGAGGATTTCAAAACCGATGTTGCCGTCGCTGGGAGTGACACCAGCGGCCGCGAGCTTGAGCCGCGCACGGGACAGGTCATCGGCCTTGACCAGCAAGGCGCCGGAATTCGGTTCGACGGTGTAGGGAATGTCGGCGGAGGCCAGGGTGTCCATGACCTGCTTGGCGTCCATGCCGGCAAGGCTGCCGTACAGAGGCCGGTAGTCCGGTTGCTGCGACCACAGCACCACGGCAAAGCCAATCGCCACGCTCGCGGCCAGGCCGACCAACAGGCCCACCTGACGCAGCACGGTCATCTCGGAGAGGTTTTCCAGGAAGGACAGGCCGAACAACGGCGGTTTGCCGTCTATCGGGGTGGCCTTGGCCGGAACGTTATCGGCGACTGCTTCTGCCATGACTCAATCTCGTCCTTAAACCGGCATCTGCATGATGTCTTGATAAGCCTGAACCAGCTTGTTGCGCACCTGGGTCAAAGCCTGGAACGACACGCTGGCTTTTTGCGAGGCAATCATCACGTCCGTCAGATCGACGCCGCTCTTGCCGATTTCAAATGCGTTGGCCAACTGAGTCGACGCCTGCTGGGTATCACTGACTTTGTTGATGGCCTGACCGAGCATGTCGGAAAAGCTGCTGCCTGCCACTTCAGGGGCAGCGGCAATCGATTTCGGCTTCGACATGGCGTCCATTTGCATGGCCTTCATGTCCATCATCAACCGATTAAATTCAATACCTTGGCTCATGGTCTACTCTCTTGGGCGGCCCGCAATTTTTTGACACTCACTCGGCGGGTACTCAGGTGTTAGCAACAACGGTGCCAGCTCATGGGCACCGCTTTCAGAAAAGCCGTTTCAAACGTTTGCGCCACCCGTCAGGTGGCGAACAGGTAGCCTTCGACATCCATGCCCGCATCGCGCATTTGCGCCAGTTTGTAACGCAGGGTGCGCGGGCTGATGCCGAGTTTTTCGGCGGCTTCCTTGCGTCGACCGCGTTCGGTACGCAGGGTGTCGATGATCATCTGGAACTCGCGGCGACGCAGGTCATCGCCCAGCGCACCGGCCGAATCCGCCTCGATTTCGACTTCACGAATGACCGGCGCAACCGGCACAACCGACGGCAACGGGGCGAACAGCGCAGGCCCGGAGAGACAGAAATCCTGCGGCTGGATCAACCCGCCCTGCTGCAGAATCAAGGCCCGCTGGACCGCGTTATCCAGCTCGCGCACGTTGCCCGGCCACGGATAACCGATCAGGCACGCTTGCGCCTCGGGCGAGAACTTCGCCATCGCGTGCTTCATTTTATTGACGTGTTTGGCCAACAGACGCTCGGCCAGCGGCAGGATATCGGCGGTGCGCTCGCGCAACGGACGCCAGGCCAGCGGAAATACCGACAGACGATAATAGAGGTCTTCACGGAATCGCCCCGCCGCCACTTCACCGGCCAGGTCGCGGTTGGTGGTGGCCACCACGCGAATATCGAGAGTGATCGGCTTGCGTGCGCCGACCCGTTCCACTTCCCGCTCCTGCAACACCCGCAGCAGCTTGGCTTGCAGGCCCAGAGGCATTTCGGAAATTTCATCGAGCAGAATGGTGCCGCCGTCTGCCTGTTCGAACTTGCCGGCCTGGGCCGCGATGGCGCCGGTGAACGAGCCTTTTTCGTGACCGAACAGGGTGGCTTCGAGCATGTTGTCCGGGATCGCCGCACAGTTGATCGCAATGAACGGCTGACTGGCGCGATGGGATTGCTGGTGGATGTAGCGCGCCAGCACTTCCTTGCCGGTGCCGGACTCGCCGGAAATCAGCACGGTGGAATCGCTGCGCGCAACCCGCGCCGCCAGATCCAGCAATTGAGCACTGGCCGGCTCGACCGCGACCGGCCCTTCGGCGTCACTGGCGCCAAGGCTGCCCAAGGCGTGGCGCGCCACCAGATCCAGCAGAGCCTTGGGCTCGAACGGCTTGACCAGATAATCCGCCGCGCCTTGACGCATCGCATCGACCGCGCGCTCGACCGCGCCATGGGCGGTCATCAGCAGCACCGGCAATTGCGGTTGCCGCGCGCGCAGCAGGCCGAGCAATTGATGGCCGTCCATGCCCGGCATGTTGACGTCGCTGACCACCAGACTGAACGCTTCGCGCTCGACGGCGTTCAGCGCCTCTTCGGCCGAACCCACCGCGTGATAGTCGTGACCGGCCAGCAACAGCGTATCGGCCAGCGCTTCGCGCAACGAGCGGTCATCCTCGACCAGCAGAACCTTGATGCCCATGACCTTCACTCAGCTCCCTGTACAGCAGAAAACAACGGCAGGATGACCTGCGCGCACGTACCGCGCCCGACCCGCGAACGCAGCTGCAATTCTCCCTGATGCGCACGCGCCACGGCCTTGACCACGGTCAGGCCCAGGCCGGTCCCGGTAACCTTGGTGGTGAAAAACGGCTCGCCCAGCCGCACCAGCACCGCCGCATCAATACCGCTGCCGCTGTCACTGACACACAAACGCAGGGTGTTGTCGCGGGTATAGCAATGCACCTTCAGACGTACCTCGCCGGCACTCGCCTGAATGGCGTTTTCAATCAGATTGAGCAAAGCGCCGACCAGCGTGTCGCGATTGCACAGCAACTCACCGGCATGGCTGTCGCACTGCCAGCGGATCGGCAGATCCTGTACATGAGTCAGCGCTGCGGCCTGCAACGACTGCATCAAGGTATTGGGCGTGATGCGATCAGTCAGCGGCAATTCTCCGCGAGCGAACACCAGCATGTCGCGCACCTGATGCTCGAGTTCGTGCAGGCGCTCCTTGAGGCGACCGGCGAAACGCTGCTGGGTGGCGACCGGCAGTTCCTGCTCGGTCAAATGACTGGCGTACAGCAAGGCGGCGGACAACGGCGTACGAATTTGATGAGCCAGCGAAGCGACCATCCGACCCAGGGAAGACAGTCGCTCGTGGCGCGCAAGCTGATCCTGCAAGTGACGGGTTTCAGTCAGGTCGTTGAGCAGCACCAACTGCCCCGGCTCGGCATCCAGCGAGCGGGTGGCAATCGACAGGCGTCGACCGTTCTTCAAGGAAATTTCGTGGCCGTCATCTTCACGAGGCGCGAAGCAACGGGCGATGACATGGCGCCACAGCTCGCCTTCCAGAGGCAGGCCCAGCAGATCGATGGCGGCCGGATTGGCCTCGCACACGATGCCGTGACCGTCGATGACGATGACGCCACCGGGCAACAGATCGAGGAGGTTTTGCAGACGGTTGGCCAGGCGTTCTTTTTCCGCCAGTTCCTGCATGCGTTGGGCGCTGACTACGGCCAGTTCGCCCTTGAGCTCGGTGACCCGGGCTTCGAGCATGCTGTAGGAGTCGGTCAACTGGCTCGACATCTGGTTGAACAGGGCGAATGCCTGCTCAAGACCCTGGCGGCTCGCCTGCTCTACGGACGGCAGTTGCCCCGAGGACTCGGGAACAGAAGACATCTGGGAGGCTTGGGGCATTGTGCTCACTCGCTTGGCTGACCGTCAGTTAAACGGAACGTTGCGAGGGACGTAGCAATACCCGTGCCTAAAAAAAACCGCTTATAAATGAAGCAGTTGAAAAACAGGCGTCAATCATCCGCCTGTTCATCTCCTTCACGACGGCTCATGCCGTACTTGCGCATCTTCTCCACCAGCGTGGTACGGCGAATGCGCAGGCGCTCGGCGGCGCGAGCCACAATGCCGTTGGCGTCGTCCAGCGCCTGCTGGATCAGGCCCTGCTCCAGACCACCGAGGTAGTCCTTCAGGTCGAGACCTTCCGGCGGCAGCATGGCGTTGGCGGTGAAGTCCGGCGTGTGGCCGTTGATCGCCACGCGCTCTTCCAGGTCGCTGCGCAGGCTGTCGACCATTTGCTCGTCTTCGTCGTCGACGTAGCGGAATTTCTTCGGCAACTCGACCACGCCGATCACCCCGTACGGATGCATGATCGCCATGCGCTCCACCAGGTTGGCCAGCTCGCGGACGTTGCCCGGCCAGCCGTGGCGGCAAAGGGACATGATGGCGGCGGAGTTGAAGCGGATCGAACCGCGCTTCTCGTGCTCCATGCGCGAGATCAGCTCGTTCATCAGCAACGGAATGTCTTCGACGCGCTCACGCAGCGGCGCCATCTCGATCGGGAACACGTTCAGGCGATAGTAGAGGTCTTCGCGGAAGGTGCCGATCTCGATCATGCTTTCGAGATTCTTGTGAGTCGCGGCGATGATGCGCACGTCGACGCTTTGGGTCTTGTTGCTGCCCACGCGCTCGAAGGTACGTTCCTGCAGCACGCGCAGCAGCTTGACCTGCATCGGCAGCGGCATGTCGCCGATTTCGTCGAGGAACAGCGTACCGCCGTTGGCCAGCTCGAAGCGGCCGGCACGGCTGGTGATCGCGCCGGTGAAGGCGCCCTTCTCGTGGCCGAACAGTTCGCTTTCCAGCAACTCGGCCGGGATCGCCCCGCAGTTGACCGGTACGAATGGCGCGTCACGACGCTTGGAATGGTAATGCAGGTTGCGCGCAACCACTTCCTTGCCGGTCCCGGACTCGCCGAGGATCAACACGCTGGCGTCGGTGTCGGCCACTTGCTGCATCATCTGACGCACGTGCTGGATCGCGCGGCTGGTGCCGACGAGACTGCGGAACAGGTTGGGTTCGCGATGACGGCCGCGCTCGCGGGCCTGGTCGTACATCTCGCGATAGACCTGGGCACGGTGCAGGGAGTCCAGCAGCTTGCTGTAGCTCGGCGGCATTTCGAGGGTCGAAAGTACCCGGCGGCGTTGGTCTTCGGGCAGATCCACCGAAGAATTATCGCCCATCAGCAAAACCGGAAGGAACTCATCCCAGGTTGAGAGTGTCTTTAGCAAGCCCAAAAGCGCACCAGGAGCATTGACCGTCCCGATCAGTACGCAAATGACCTCACGACTAGACGACAAAGAGCCGACTGCCTGCTGCCAGTCATGGCTTCCGCAGGGTAAATTTTCTTCGCCAAGAAAATTTAAGATCACCGCCAGGTCGCGGCGGCGGACGCTATCGTCATCGATCAGCAGAATTTTGGTTTCACGCCACATGCAATAGCAACTTCCCTAGTCAACTCAATGCCCAAAATGAGGGGCAAGCGAGACGCTTGCAGGACACCTTGTGCCTGTAGACGCCTGAAATCTGAAAACAGCCACTAGTTAAGTCAAAAAACCGTGCACAGTCAAATTTATGGCGCACATGTCTGGATTAACTGGGGGTTAATTAACCAAACAGATGGTAAACCTTTGCCGCGTTCTGCGCTTGGGTGATCTGCGACATCTCGTCGACTATCGCCTGACGCTCACCCATGGCAACTTCAAGCAGCTGCTTGTAGACATGCAGCAACTCCTCAAGGTTATCGCGCAACGCGACCTCGTCCACCGAAGCTTCACTCAAGACATCTTCCATGCAGGAACGGCAATCAAGGTCCAGTTGACCGATCGCCTCCCAGTTGCGCTCGGCCAGGGCGCCGACCAACGCTACTCGGGTTTCTTCGATTCGCTGCAATACAAGACTCATGATGATCTCCTTAAAACTGAGGAGCAGGCACAGGCGCGATGGCGTCCCAGCCTTCTTTTACCGTGCTCAGCAAGCCGGCGACTTCATCCAGAATGCGCGGATCGCTGTTGATGTTGGCCTCGGCAAGACGCTTCATCATGTAGATGTACAGCCCGTCCAGATCAGCCAGCGTATCGGCGGAATTCTCCAGATCCAGGCCTTCGCGCAACCCACTGACGATGCCAATGGCCTTGCTGATTGCTGTGCACTTGGCAGGAATGTCCTTGCGCTCGATCGCACCCTTGGCCTGGGCAATACGTGCCAGACCACCTTCCATCAGCATTTGCACCAGACGGTGAGGGCTCGCTTCGGACGTCTGAGCGTGGGCGCCAACTTTCTGGTATTGCCGAAGGGCTAACATCGGATTCATGTTCTACCTCATTTGCCACAATGACTCGTATGAACAGTGTATCGCCAGCGAGTCGAAAAACTTTAGACCACAAGACAAAAACCCGGCGCACGCTCGAAAGCGTAGCCGGGTTTTTGTCGCTCTTGCATGCTACTTCGCGGATTGCTGAGCGTTGAGCGAGGCGAAGAACGACGTGATGTTGCTCGCCGTAGACTTCATCTGACCTACCAGCAAGTCCATGGCGTTGTATTTTGCAGTCAACGTCTTGGTCAGGTTGGCAACACGCAGATCGAGCGCCAGTTGCTGACTGGTCAGGCTCTTGGTGTTGTTGTTCAGGATGGCCATGCGCTGATCAAGCAAACCTGTAGCGGTAGGGAGACTACCGGCAGGCGGCTTCAGATACGGGTCCACAGCCTTGCTCATGCGCGCCAACAGACCGTTGGTGTCGTTGGTACCCGTAAACATCTGCTGAACCTGACCGGTCATGCCCGGCGTGGACATGGTCTTGTTGAATGCAACGGTGTCGAATGTCAGGTTACCGGTGAGCTTGTCGGTCATCACGCCCAATTGCGACAGGTAGGCCATCGGACCGGTGCTGGTCCCGCTCGGCATGGTCAACTGGCTACGGATATCGGCAATCAGCGAACGCGGCAGGGAGTCACCGGTAAAAGCCGCCTGAACAGTCAGCTTGCCATCTTCATCCGGCGTCGCCTTGGACAGGGTGTCGATGGTGGTCTTCAACGTGTTGTAGGCATCGACGAAAGCCTGGACAGACGTCTGCAGACCTTTGGTGTTCGTGTCGACGCTCACCACAACAGGCGTGCCTTGCGGATTCGGGACAGTCAGCAGGTTCAACGACAAACCACTGATGGCGCCGGTCACCGTGTTGCTCTTGCTGGTCACTGTCAGCCCATCGATGGTCAGCGATGCATCTTTGGCGAGCCCGTTGACCGCTCCGGAATCACCCGCCGCCGGAGTGGCACCCATTGTTTTGGTGCCATCGATTTCCAGACCGGCAATGCCGCTCACGCTCAAGTCAGAGCCTGCGCCAGTCTTGCTCGAACTGATCACCAGGCGCGAGGCACCGGTGCTGTCCGTCACGATGTTGGCAGAGATACCATTGACACCCTGAGCCGTGTTAATGGCATCACGAGTGCTCTGCAGGGTCGCATTGGCCGGGATCGTGACATTGTAATCAGTGCCATTCTGACTGATTTTCAGGGTACCACTCGGAATGGCACTGGCAGCACCGCCGGCAAAGGATGCACTGGCTACTTTCGAGCCGGTGGCCAGATTATTCACAACAACACTGTAAGTACCCGAGACCGCGGTGTTATCCGAAGTAGCGCCCAGAACAGTCGGAGTACTGGAGGTCGCCGTGTAACCGGCAAACGCTGGGTTGGTCTTGCTGCCCAGATTGGTCATCGCGGTCTGGAATGCCGTCAGCGCACTCTTCAGCGTACCTACACCGGAAATCTTCAGCGTGTTGGTTTTCGTCGCATTGTCGATCTGCGTCTGCTTCGGCGACTTGTCGGCGTTGACCAGCGCAGTAACGATCGCACCGATGTCCAGGCCGGAACCCAGGCCAGAACCCGGTAAAATTGGACTTGCCATGTGCATCTCCCTTGGGTTGTTGCCAGTCTTTTGACCAATACCTGCGCCTAAAGAACTTCAAACACTATTCATGCCAGCTATCAGACTTTGGCGTCGAACAACACGTGACTTGCATTGGCGAGGCTGTCTGCCAGCTTGAGGGCTTCTGCGGAAGGGATCTGTCGTACGACCTCGCCCGTCTCGCTTGCGATCACCTTGACGATGACCTTGCCGGAATGCTCGTCGATCGAGAACTCCAGATTGCGCTTGATCGACTGAACGAACTTCTCGATCTCCTGCACCGCCAGCTTCAGCTTGGTCTCATCTGACTCCTGACTCTTTTTCGAGGCAGGAACAGCATCAACGGCCTGAGGCTTGGTTTCCGACGGCTTGTCGGCAACGGTATTGACTGGCTTGGGAGCCGGATAAGACACGTTAAGCTTGACGCTCATGTCCATGCTCATCACCTCATAACGTAAAAAGCGAGAGAGCACGCAAGCGCACTCCCCCGCTAAAACTCATTCCGAAATTACTGAAGCAGCTTCAGTACAGCGGAAGGCAGTTGGTTGGCTTGAGCCAGAACAGAGGTCGAAGCCTGTTGCAGGGTTTGCTGCTTGGTCAGGTTAGCAGTCTCTGCGGCGAAGTCGGTATCTTGTACGCGACCTTGTGCAGCAGTGGTGTTCTCGGTGATGTTCTGCAAGTTCTGGATGGTGCTGGTCAGACGGTTTTGCGAAGCACCCAGGCTGGCACGAGTTGCACCGATTGCAGCGATAGCGGCGTCGATTGCAGTGATCGCGTTGTCGATGTTCTGCGAAGCAGAACCAGCGCCAGTACCGGTAGTACCGGTCAGAACTACAGTACCGCTACCTACGGACAGGCTGACGGCGTCGAACTTGGAGCTCAGTACCAGGTCGATGTGGTTAGCCGAACCGGTGTTTGCGCCCACTTGCAGGGTCACAGTACCAGCCGAACCGTCCAGCAGGTTTTTGCCGTTCAGGTTGGTAGCAGCCGAGATACGGGTGATCTCGTCGGACATCTGAGCGAATTCAGCGTTGGTAGCGGTCTGGTCAGCAGTGCCGTTGGTACCGTTACGTGCTTTAACAGCCAGTTCACGCATACGCTGCAGAATGTCGGTCGAAGCTTGCAGAGCGCCTTCAGCGGTCTGGGCAACGGAGATACCGTCGTTGGCGTTCTGGATTGCCTGGGTGTTACCGCGGATCTGGGAAGACATACGGTTGGAGATCTGCAGGCCAGCGGCGTCGTCTTTAGCGCTGTTGATTTTCAGGCCGGAAGACAGGCGCTGCATCGAAGTCGACAGAGCGTCGGAAGCGCGGTTCAGGTTTTTCTGAACGTTCAACGACGTGGTGTTGGTGTTTACTGTTAAAGCCATGACGAATTCCTCGTTGGTTGGGTACTGCGGCTTCCGGCCCTGGCAACCGCCGGGTATGGCCTAGAGAACCTTCGTAATAGTTATCGTCGGGTTTGCAGGTTGCTTGAGGGCTTTTTTTAAAAATTTTGCCATCACCCTGCCACCCCCTAGAAAACAAAGACTTAGCAGCACTTTACCTTCGAAAAAATGACGTCATAAAACCGTCCGTGGCGCAAAGCTGCGGGCCAGCGCCTTCGCCCCTCGTCAGGCGGACGGATCTTCCAGCAATTGAATCAACTCGTACTCCATGAAATCGGCAAGGCCCAGCCAGTCCTGACGCTCCTGACACTCGAGCATTTGTGTGAGCAACTGCGCCCAGGCCAGTTGCTTCTGTGCACCGGCCGACAGCAATGACTGCTGCGCGCCCTCGAACACATCGACCATGGTCAACGCCGCCTCGACATCACGTCCCAGGCGGAACAACCCGGCGCACTGATGGCATTCGTCTACCCAGCTTTGCAGTGCAGTCATTGCACGAACTCCTGGTTGAACGCTGTTCCGGCAATCTGCGCCCCCGCGCGGCTGCTGTTGAAAAACGCCACCTGCGGCTGACTGGCGATGTATCGCTCCAGCACACACAAATAACCGCGAAAATTGAGCTGAGTACTGACGCGCTCGCCATACCCGTCACGCACCCAGTGCCGCGCCTGATTCACCGACGGCCCCAGGTCACCATCACTCCAGCCGGCATGGGTCTTGTTCATCGGGAAAGCAAAATCGGCGCCGAACAGCGTAATGCGCGCAGCGCCCATCTTCACCGCCAGGTCCACGGCCGGGTGAATCACGCTGCCGCCCACATGCAGCAGCGCCCTGGGGTGCTGCTCACGCAATGCCGCATAGACCGGACTGGCCGAGTAACCGCCATAACGCTTGCCCTTCCAAGCCCTCAGCACCTCAGGGTCACTCATGGGCAGATACACCAGCGGGATACCGTCGGACTCTTCGAAGGGCAAATGCCGGAAGCTGATGCGCTGATCGATGCTCACCACATAGTCGGGCACGATGCCGTGCTCGCGCAGCGGCCGGTAGGCGGTATCGACACAAATGAACAACGGACGCCCGGCCCGCTCGCGGATCGCGGCCAGACGTTCGAAATGCTGTTCCAGCGTCGGCCCGGTGCCGATCACATAGATCTCCCGACCGGCACAAGTGCCGAACAGCGTCGCCACATCATCGTCAGCGAGCAACACGGGCAGGCAGTCATGGAGACGTTGCCGGATGAAAGGCGACTGCGGATCGAATTCACGGTTGTTGAAGCTCAGATGCACCTCACTGACGAGCCGATCACGAATTTTTGCGTTGAAGTCATCGGCCAGCAGCATCTCGGCAGGCAACGCAAAGAACGGCGTGCAGATATCCGGCAGATCACCGGCATACAGGAGCTCAATTCGCGGATCTTCCAGCCATTGCCGCTGATCGAGCAGTTGCAGGACCAGGACAAACAGCGCGCCATTGAGAATGTGCACATAGAGACGTTCGAGCCCGGTGCGCTCCAGCAACACGGTTGGCAGATCACCGAGGCCGGTGCCATACACGTGCAACTGCGGCTTGTCGGCCGGCAGACTGGCCGCCTGGATCCGGGCTTCGTGAAGGCGGTCATGGCGACTGGTGAGCTGAATCCCGCCGATGCTCAGCGTCGATGCGAGCCCCTTCGTCAGCTCGGCCCCGATCACCGTAGTGTCTTCATTCATCAGTCGGGCGAACAGTGCCGGCCAGCGTCGCGCGATGACGTCGGCATTGGCCTGGAAAAACTCACTCATGGCGCCTCGCGCTCCCTTCAGGCAAAAAAATAGCGTTCAAGGTTAACCCTTGAACGCTATTTTTGTATCCGTCGTTCTTAGCGGATTCAAGGACGATAAATAATCGCCGAACCCCACGACAGACCGACACCGAAACCACTGATCGCGATGCGGTTCCAGTCGGAATCCATCACGTGTTTTTCCAGCAGCAGCGGCACACTTGACGACACGGTGTTGCCGGTCTCGACCATGTCCTTGATGAACTTCTCCGGCTCGCCTTCGAAGCGTCGCGCCACGGCATCGACAATCGCCGCACTGCCCTGGTGAATGCAGAAGGCATCGATGTCATCGGCTTTCAGACCGGAATCGTCGAGCAGTTCGTGCAAGTGCGCCGGCACCTTGAGCAGCGCGAAGTTGAACACTTGGCGGCCGTTCATGAAAAACACGCCATCGGTGACTTTCAGGTGCGGTGCGCCGGAACCGTCAGTACCGAACTTGGCCTTGCCCAGCGCCCAGACCGGGTCTTCGCCCATCCAGGTGGCGGTGGCGGCGTCGCCGAACAACATGGTGGTGTTGCGATCTTCCGGATCAACGATCTTCGAATACGGGTCAGCGGTGATCAGCAGGCCGTTCTTCAGACCGGCAGCTTCCATGAAGCCTTTGATCGCGTAGATGCCGTAGACGTAACCGGAGCAGCCCAAGGAAATATCGAACGCCGCGACATTGGTCGGCAGGCCGAGTTTGTCCTGGACGATGGCCGCGGTGTGCGGCAGGCCTTCTTCGTCACCGTTCTGGGTGACGACGATCAGCGCATCGATGGATTCACGTTTCAATTCAGGGTTGTTGGCAAACAGCGCATTGGCCGCTTCAACGCACAGATCGGAGGTTTCCTGTTCCGCGTCTTTGCGTGGGAGGAAGGCCGAACCGATCTTGCCGAGGATGAATTCTTCATCCTTCTCGAATTTTGCACCTTGTGCGTAATTGTCCACGCCGGCTACAGGAACGTAGCTCGCAATGCTTTTTATGCCAATCATTACGGCTTCCCAATAATAAACAGCCCAATACCACCGCTCGCAAGGATTCGAGGGGCGCCGACAAACAGAAAACGGCCGCCACAACGGGCAGCCTCGGGGAGCGCAAAGGGCTATCACTGGAACCGAAAACGGGCCAGGCGCCATCTCCCCGGTCATTACAATACAGTGAAGATGCGCGTTATGACTCGCAGGTCACGCTATTTTGCCGAATCGGTGACAGATCGGGTCATTCGACCAATGACCAGCCCAGCGGCGTACCGCGTTTGATCGGCTGGCGCGCACGGCGCCCGAGGACGGCATCGGTGTGCTTGGGCGGCAGACCGAGACCGGGACGAATCGCGCGCACATTGGCCGCCGTGAAGGGTTCACCGGCCGCCATATCGGCCGTGACGTACAGCGACCGGCGGTAGACCAGCGACTTTTTCTCGGCCTCGGTTACGCCGTAATGCACCTGGCCCATGGCCTGCCAGGCACGCTCGGTCTCGACCACCAGACTGGCCAGTTCCGCCGGTTCCAGCGAGAAACTGGCGTCCACCCCAACGGCCGCACGGTCGAGGGTAAAGTGTTTTTCCACTACCGTCGCGCCCAGCGCCACCGCTGCCACCGACACACCAACGCCCATCGAATGATCGGACAGCCCGACCTCGCAGCCAAACAACTCACGCAGATGCGGGATGGTGCGCACATTGCTGTTGATCGGCGTCGCCGGGTAGGTGCTGGTGCACTTGAGCAGCACCAGATCCTTGCAGCCGGCCTCACGGGCGGCGCGCACGGTTTCGTCGAGTTCGGCGATGCTGGCCATGCCGGTGGAAATGATCAGCGGTTTGCCAGTCGCTGCGACACGGCGAATCAACGGCAGATCGGTGTTTTCGAAACTGGCGATCTTGTAGGCCGGCACATCAAGGCTTTCGAGAAAGTCCACGGCGCTGTCATCGAACGGCGTCGAAAACGCGAGCATGCCCAGCTCTTTGGCCCGGGCGAAGATCGGCGCATGCCATTCCCAGGGTGTGTGGGCCTTTTCATACAGGTCGTAGAGCGAAGTACCGGCCCACAGACTGTTCGGATCCTTGATGAAGAACTCGCCCTCCGCCAGATCCAGGGTCATGGTTTCGGCGGTGTAGGTTTGCAGCTTCAAGGCATGGGCACCGGCCTTTGCCGCCGCTTCGACAATCTGCAAGGCGACGTCCAGCGACTGGTTATGGTTGCCGCTCATTTCAGCGATGATGAACGGCGGCGCATCGGCACCGATCCGGCGGTTGCCGATCTTGAAACTGCTCATTGACGGGATTCCTTCAAAACCTTGCTGAACGCGCAGGCACTCTGGGTAAACCCGGCGTCACGAAAAACATTCATCGAGGGCTGATTGGCCGGCAATACCTGGGCGGTGATGGCGGTCATCTGCGGCCAGTGCGCAGCCACAAAAGTCTCCCCCTGCGCCAGCAGCGCCCTGCCCCAGCCGAGCCCCAGACGCCCTTCGAACAGATACAGCGAGACCTCTGCCTCAAAGCCGCGCAGATCGTAGCGCAGGACACCGACCGGGCCGTCATCCGCCTCGGCCACCAGCAGCAACCGCTGAGGATTGCGCAGGCTCGCGCCCAGCCAGTTCACATGTTGCGTCCAGTCAATCGCCCCGCTGTCCAGTGACCAGCGGCGCACCGCCTCTGCATTGCGCCCCTCGAACAGCAACTGCGCGTCATCCGGCGTCGCCAGACGCAACTTGAGCACCGCACCGGCCAGTGCCGCTGCGACCCGCAACGCGCCGCGCCCGTCGACCAGATGCCGCGAACGCTCGGACAGGCTCTGGCGCAGATAAAAATTGCCCACGACAAAGCCAATCGCATCGCGCAGTTGCTCGACGCCGACCTGCTCCCGCGCGCCCATGAACACATGCGCGCCGGCCGCCGCCATCACCTCGCCGTTGGCCTGCTGGTTGTTCGACACCGCAATGCAAATCGTCGGCAGGCCCAGGGCCGCGCGTTCCCAACTGGTGCCGCCGCCGGCACCGATAAACAGGTCGGCCTCGGTCATGCGCCGATGAAAATCGCTGACAAAACTGTGCAGCCGCCAGTGCGGCCGCGTTTCGGCCAACGCCTGCATCTCTGCCCAGGCCGGGTTGTCGGCACCGGCGACGAAATCCACTTCAAGCGCCGAAAAATCCGTCAGCGCCAGCATCGCGTGATGGGTCTGGCGCGCCGCATCGAAGCCGCCGAAATTCACCAGCACCCGGCGCGCCACCGGTTTGATCTCGATGGCTGGGCCACTGAATTCTTCGCGCAGCATGGCGAAGCGTGGACCGAGCAGCGTTCGACAACCGGTCGGCAGCAGCGGCTGATAGTTTTCGCTGAGCCCCGAGAGGTTCTGATTGAGCAGCAGATCCACGCTGTAGCGCCGGGTCGCCAGATCGTCGACGGCGGCGATCCGTGGTGCGAAGCGACGGGCCGCGGTCTGCCAGTGATGGTCGAGGCCGTAATGGTCGGCGATGACCCAGTCAAACCCGGGCTGCCCTTCCAGCTGCGCCGCCAGTGCATCGATATCCGCCTGCCACGGCAGCATCGATTCGATGGCCTGCTCCGGGTCTTCACCGGCGTAGCGCTCCGGCAACGCGAAGGTCTCGAAGCCTTCGCTCCGCAACGCATCAAGCCGATGCCCCGGCAAACGACGGCAGGCAAACGCGACATGACTGCCTTGGGTGCGCAGCACTCGCGCCAGCGTCAGGCACCGGGCGATGTGGCCGCTGCCAATGGTCGGCGAGGCGTCGGCGCGGATCAGCACTCTCATTGCAACTCTCCGCCAGCCTTGAGGGCGGCGTAAAGGTATTCGGCACGCTTCCAGTCTTCGACGGTATCGATGTCCTGCACCAGATGCCGGGGCAGGATCACCGGCAGACTGGCCGGCGAATACAGCACTTCGCCAGCCAGCCACGCCTCGCTGCGGCCCCAATAGAACTGGCCGGCATCCTGAAAGGCAGCCGGCAGATCCTGCGAACGGGTATTGCGAAACTCGGGGTACAACGCCGTCAGTGCGCCCTGCCCGTCCAGGGTCAGGGCGCGCTGCACCGGAAAGCCGAAATCAGTGACTGAAAAAGCAAAGGACTTGTCCGGATGCTGCGCCAGCAACTCCAGGCCCTGACGCAGAAACCGCGCCTGCAACAGCGGCGCCGTGGCATACACACAGCAGGCGTATTCGAAGGCCGGCAGTTGCTGCAAGGCATGCACGATCACTGCCGCAGTGCCGGTGAAATCATCGGCCAGTTCCGCCGGACGCATGAACGGCACGTGAGCACCGTTGGCCCGCACCACGTCGGCGATCTCTGCGTCGTCGGTGCTGACCACCACTTGCTCGAACAACCCAGAGTCGAGGGCCGTGCGAATCGAACGGACAATCATCGGCACACCGTCGAACGGCTTGAGGTTCTTGCGCGGGATGCGTTTGCTGCCCCCGCGGGCCGGGATGATTGCGACGTTGTTCAAGGCCGTTTTTCCAGCAGGAACCAGGTGATGTCGTCCACCGGAAATTGCGGATCGCGGTGATAACCGAAGCCGTAGTCCAGCAGTTGCAGATCAGGGTACCGATCAAGCATTTCCCCGGCGAAGTCGCGCTTGAACAGCTTGCCGCTGTTGCCGCGATAGGACACCTCCACCGGCGAGGGATTGTAGTACTCGGCGATCAGGATGTAGCGCGAACTCAGCGCATACAACTGCGCATACGCCGTCGCCAACAGCTCCGGCGCCAGATGGATCAGCACGCCTTTGCTCAGGGTCAGGTCGTATTGGCGTTCACGGGGAAAATCGAACAGCGAACCGTGCCAGATATTCGCAATTTCCAGCGCACGCGCCTGGGCACAGGCACTGGCATTGATTTCGACCCCGAACAGCTCGCAACGCGGCAGCAGCTGACGCAGCGCCTGCAAGTTGTTGCCGGCGTTGGTGCCCAGTTCCAGCAGGCTGTCGATCCGCCCGGCCCGGGTCAGCGCCTTGGCGAACAACGCCAGATTGGCCGCCACCAGTGGCTGGCCGACGTTGCGGTCAACGTACTGGTTACCGAATTCGCCCTGCCAGAATTGTTCCTGCTCGCTCAGATCACGCATTACCGTTTTCCATCCACCGCCACGGCGGCAATCATTCAGTCAACCGACGCAATTGCTCGACCACGTAGTCCTGCTGCTGATCGCTCAGCAACGGGAACAGCGGCAGGCTGATCGCTTCGGCGTAATAACGCTCGGCTTCGGGAAAGTCTCCCTCGGCAAAACCCAGATCACGATAGTACGGCTGCAAATGCAGCGGAATGTAGTGCAGGTTCACGCCGATGCCGTCGGCGCGCAAGCCTTCGAACACCTGACGGTGACTGAGGCTGATGCGCTCGGTCTGCAAACGCACCACGTAAAGATGCCAGGCCGATTCAGCCTCCGGCTGGAGGCTCGGCACGGTGACTGGCAAGTACGCCAGCAGACGGTCGTAACGCGCGGCCAGCTCCCGGCGACGGGCGATGAACTCGTCCAGTTTGCCCAACTGCGACAGGCCCAGCGCGGCTTGCAGATCGGTAATCCGGTAATTGAACCCCAGCTCGACCTGCTGGTAGTACCACGGGCCGTGGCTGGGCTCGGTCATCTGCTGCGGATCGCGGGTCATGCCGTGGCTGCGCAGGCGTTGCAGCCGCTCGGCCAGCTCCGGGCGATTGGTCAGCACCATGCCGCCTTCGCCGCTGGTGATGATCTTCACCGGATGAAAACTGAACACGGTCATCGCGGCAAATTCACCGCAACCCACAGGGCGTCCCGCATAGGACGCACCGACCGCGTGAGAGGCGTCTTCGATCACCGTGAAGTTGTAGCGCTCGGCCAGTTCGGCAATTCGCCGCATGTCGCAGCTCTGCCCGGAGAACGCCACCGCCACCAGCACTTTGGGCAGCGTGCCGTCCCGTTCGGCAGCATCGAGTTTGCTCGCCAGAACTTCAGCATCGAGGTTCCAGGTCAGCGGATCGATGTCCACGAAATCAACGTCGGCGCCGCAGTAACGGCCGCAATTGGCCGACGCGAGAAAGGTGTTCGGCGTGGTCCACAAGCGGTCGCCCGCGCCGAGCCCCGCCGCGAGACAGGCAATGTGCAGCGCCGCCGTGGCGTTGCACACCGCCACGGCGAAGTCGGCCTGACAACGCTCGGCCATCGCCTGCTCGAAGCGCTCGATAGTCGGGCCCTGGGTCAACCAGTCGGACTGCAACACCTCGACGACCGCGTCGATGTCCGCCTGGTCGAGGCTTTGCCGACCGTAGGGGATCATACCGACAGCTTCGCGTGCAGGTCGGCGATCTGTCCTACCGAGAGGAAGTGCGGGTTGGTGTCGGAGCGGTACTCGAAGTCTTCGCCAACCGGTACGCCACGCTCACCGAGTTTGTCCTCGGCAAAATCCACATCGACGCTGGTGAAGCGAATCGACGGCTGGATGGTGTAGTGATCGGCGAACTCCAGGGTCATCCGCGCATCGTCCAGCGGCACCATCAGCTCGTGCAGTTTCTCGCCCGGACGGATGCCGACGTTCTTGTGCGGCAGATGCTCGGCCATGCCACGCGCGAGATCGACCACGCGAATCGACGGGATCTTCGGCACGAACACTTCACCGCCGTGCATCCGCGCAAAGCTGTCGAGCACGAATTGCACGCCGTGATCGAGGGTGATCCAGAACCGGGTCATGCGCTCATCGGTGATCGGCAGCTCTGTCGCGCCGTCGGCGATGAGCTTGCTGAAGAACGGCACCACTGACCCGCGCGAACCAGCCACGTTGCCGTAGCGCACCACGGCGAAACGCGTCTGCTGTTCACCGGCGATGTTGTTGGCCGCGACGAACAACTTGTCCGACAGCAACTTGGTGGCGCCGTACAGGTTGATCGGGCTCGCGGCCTTGTCGGTGGACAGCGCGACAACTTTCTTCACGCCGTTGTCGATGGCGGCGGCGATGATGTTTTCCGCGCCGTTGACGTTGGTGCGGATGCATTCGGTCGGGTTGTATTCCGCCGCCGGCACCTGCTTCAACGCCGCGGCATGCACCACGTAATCGATGCCGCGCATGGCCTGGCGCAGACGATCGGCGTCGCGCACGTCACCGAGGAAGTAACGCATGCACGGCGCGTTGAACGTCTGCTGCATTTCGTATTGCTTGAGCTCATCCCGGGAGAACACCACCACGCGCTTGGGCTGGTATTGCTCGAGCAGGCGCGCGATGAACTTGCGCCCGAACGAGCCGGTGCCGCCGGAGATGAAAATCGACTTACCGTTGAACATGTCTTGAGTTCCGTTCCTTGTGCGCCAGACCTAGGCGATCAATTGCGCCCAGTTCAGCGAAGCGCTGTCGTTCAGCACAAAGCCTTTGCCAGTCAGGCTCAGGTTGGCGTTGTACGCCTGATCCTGAGCGAACGCCGCCGCCCATTTTTCCTGCAATGCAGCCAGTGCCTGATCAGCCTGGGCGATATCGCCCTGATGGATGACTTGCACCGATGGCGTCCAGACAGTCAGGTAGCCGGCCTGACCGGCCTTCAGGCACAGGTCGACATCGCTGAAGCCGGCAGCGAACGTGCTGTCGTCCAGACCGCCCAGAGCCTCGAACAATTCTTTGCGCACCATCAGGCAAACGCTGGAAACCGCCGAGTAGTTCTGGTCCACGGACAACCGGTACAGATAGCCTTCGGCGTCGTGTTTCTCGCCGACGAATGCCGAGCCGACACCACCGTTCATGCCCAGGATCAGGCCGGCCTGGCTGACCTTGCCGTCGCGGTTGACCAGTTTGGGACCGACCACTCCGATTTCCGGACGCAGCGCATGGTTGAGCAGTGAGTCGAGCCAGTTCGGATTGACCACTTCCGCGTCCGCCGCCAACAGCACCAGAAACTCGCCTTGAGCCTGCTGGCTGGCCGCGTTGCACAGCGCGGCCGTGCTGAGCGATTGATCGGCGCGCAGCACGCTGACTTTCGGATGCTGATAAGTCCCGAGCCAGTCATTGACCTCGGCCGATTGCGAAGCCGTGGTTGCAATCAGGATTTCGTACTTGTGATAGCGGGTGCGCAACAGTACGCCTTCCAGGCAGCGTTGCAGAGCAGACAGATCGTCCCCGGCCGGGATAACGATCGAAACCAGAGGGCGATCGCTATGGTGATAATCGACCTGGTAGAGCCCCGGCACCGCCGACGTGACCTTGGCCTTGTAACCGCGATTGCCCAGATGACGCAGCAATGCCAGACGCTCATGCGGATTCTCTTCCAGCTCCGGCGCCTGAGTGATCAGCAGCGGCTCATCGAGGTGCGCCAGGCTGTTCAGGCCACCCTGTTCAATGATGCGCAGCAGCAGATCGAACTCCAGCGCCTTGCTGAAATCGGCGCGGTAGCCGTCAACTTCCAGCAACACTTCACGCCGGATCAGCCAGTGCCGTGCCATCAGGCCCGGCAGGCTCAACAACAGGTCGAGATTGAAGCCCGGACGGAACACATCCATCAGCGCACCGCTTTCCCGGCGCTGAATCTCGTCCGTGGAAACGGCGCTGATACCGCCGGCGTTCATCAACTCCAGGCTGGCGCGCAACAGGCCGCCGGCAGTGAACTCATCGCCCGCCTCAGCCAAAAGCAACCAGTCGCAAGGCGACTGACGAGCACTCTGGTTGAGCTTGTCGACCAGATTGTCGGGCGTCACGCGGACAAAGTGCAGGGTGTTCTGCGCAGTGGTCGCCGCCGGTGCTTCACCGGTGGTGAACACGACAATGCGAAACGCCTTGCATTGACCTTCGAGCAGGCTGTCGAGGCTGACCTGCAACTTGTCGATATCGTCATCCATATCCAGCAGGAAGATGCCGAACTGCGGGCCACCACCGTTCACGGCCAGATGTTCGGCAATCGACTCGATCTGCCCCGCATCGGCTTGACGCGACTCCAGCCACTTGAGCAGACGACCGGACTGCATCTGGTCGAACACCTGATGGTGATCGGCGACGGTCAGCGTTTCCAGACGTGCGATCCAGTCACGCATCTTCAGCGCTTCCTCGCCTTCGCCAGACAGCTCCAGTTGCTCGGCCAGGCGCTTGGCAACGGTGCGGTTGAACGCATTGAGGTCATGGGCCTGCCACAGACGGTCGAGCACGCTGGCCGGGGTATCGTTGTTGCGCGGCTGGATCAGATGCGCTTGACGCGTCCACACACCCTCGAGTTTTTCCAGTTGAATGCGCCCGGCCGGCATCGCGTGCAGCATGAATTCGAACTGCTCCAGACGATCGAAGAATGCCTGGTTGTAGAACGGCATTTCGACGTACTGCAGGGGACCGAAGCGGCGGTCCGGCCGCTTGAGTTCCTGGTTCCAGGTCGACTGGATAATCAGCTCCGCCGTCAGGGCGCGGCCGCTTTGCAGACTGTCGACCATCGCCTCGAAACTTTGCAGGGCAAACGCCTTGCCCTGCTCTGCATTCAAGTCCTTGATGCCGGTCGGCAGACCCGCCAGGAACACGGCAAAGGCTTCGCGTTCGGCCACGGATTTCGCATCGATATAGGTCAGCGAGTGGTAGACCTCTGTGCTGTGCTCGGAGTTGCCATAGTTGATCTCGCGTACCACATACGGGATCGGCAGGATTCGCGCCTTGGCACTCGCCAGCAGGAAATACACATGGCCGATTTCCTGCCACTGGAAACTGGTGCCCGGCGGCAATGCCGAGTGCCAGGTTTTCATCAGGTCGGTACGGGTGACCGCGTAGAACGGCGGGATGTACTGACTCATGTAGTCGACGACGCGGTCCTGCGCCCGTTCGGACGCATAGTCTTCCTGCACTTTCTTGTCGCGGCGGTAGTAGCTCACACCACCGCCCAGCGTCAGGTACATCATGCAGTAACCGTGGCACATGCCGTAATCCGGATTCGCATGCAGGAAGCCCACCGACTCGGCCAGCGAATCGTGCAGGATGAAGTCGTCGTCGGCTGCCAGCACCATGTACGGCGTGGTCAGTTGCTCAACGCCATAGGCCAGCTTGGCCTGCATGCCCCAGTAGGCGAACTGCGGCACGTGGTGGTAATCGACTGCGGAGAAGTCGCCTTCCGGCCGCTCGGCCGTGGAGTCCAGCACCATGATTCTGCAGGGCAGGCTGCTGTAATACTTCACCGCCCGACGCAGGAACGCCGGACGATTGTGCGTAATCAGCACTACGGTCAACAGCTCGTTGAGCGGTAGCGTCAGTTCAGAACTGTACTTGCCTTGCATAACTTCTCTCCACAACCGGCGACTCGCCGAGACAACGCTTTGGTGATGTTGCGAATTAACGAACGCGACGCAGATAACCGTCCGGCGCCACGGTGATCAGCAGCTTGTTCTGCAACTGAACATCGATCTCGAAATCCTTGTTCTCTTCCAGGTATTTCCACACGGCGGTCTTCGGGTTGTCGCCCGGGCCCCATGGACGATCCGGGAAGAAATCGGCCGGCATGTCTTCAACCACGGTGTCCATCACCACGCAGTAGCTGTCGACCGAAACCAGTGGCGCGTAGAGGCGCAGCTCTTCGAGCACGTGGTCGTGGGTGTGGTTGGAATCGAGCACCAGAATGACTTTCTTGCCTTCAGCCGCCGCGCGCACCTGGGCAGCGATGGCCGGGTCGATGCTCGAACCTTCGATCATCTTGATGCGTTTGCTCATCGGGTGGCTTTCGATGGCTTCGCGGTTGTGCGGACGAATGTCCAGATCGATGCCCAGCACTTCACCGTGACCTTGCAGTTCCAGCAGGGAGGCGTAGTAGATGATCGAACCACCGTGGGCGATGCCGCACTCGATGACCAGATCCGGCTTCACCTGCCAGATGATTTCCTGCATGGCCATCATGTCTTGCGGCAGCTGGATGATCGGACGGCCCATCCACGAGAAGTGGTAGCTGTACTTATGCTTGGCCGATTCGTTGAAGAAATCACGGGCCAGGCCGGTGAGTTTCTGGTCGTCACCCTGTTGGGCGATCTGCTCGCGGCATTCGGCTTCGAAAGCTTTGTTGATGCTGTTGTCGGTCATTTTCAAAATCTCAAGGGTCACTGAAACGAAGCGCTGTCGACGGCGTGATAGACGTAACGTCCACCGGTCATCCGCTTGATCTCTTCGAGGTAATTGGAATTCATCACAAACAGGTTGGCGCCCTCGGGCAAGGCGTCCATCGCCTCTTGCGGCGAGGACACCCGGGCGCCGCTCAGGGGCAGGTAACGCCCCTGCTTGGCCGGGTTGATATCCACCACGCGATCCACCGCCACGCCGGCGCGTTGCAGGAACAGCGAATAGATCACGCCTTTGGACGAGGCGCCCCAGATCGCCGAACCCTGCTCGGGTGCACCCTGGATGATCTGCACCGCGCGCTCGAGGCTGGCGGTGAAATCGTCCGGCAACGCCAGGCGTGGCACCGGTTGTTCCGGGGTCAGGCGCAACGTGGCAAGGTCAGCGACGATGTACAGGTATTGGCCACCGAACAGGTGACCGGCCTCGTGCACGGTGCCGAACATCCGGCGCAGGTCATCGAGACGGAAGTAATTGACGTGCTCGTAGAACAGATCGAACCAGGCGCGGTGTTCGAGGATCCAGTCGAAGCACGGCACTTCGATGTAGATCTGCCCGCCACCCTGATTGGCTTCGGCGATCACCGCCAGAAAACCCAGCGGATCTTGAATGTGCTCCAGCACATGACGCAGCACGATGGCGTCCGCCTCCAGGCCCAGGCCTCGGGTGAACGGGGCCTTGATCACGTCGGCGTTCTCGCCCTCGTAGGCCGGATCGATGCCGGTGATGCGATAACCCAGGCCCTTGAGTAGCTCCAGGAAATAGCCTTTGCCGCAGCCGACTTCGATCAGTTCCTGACCCTTGAAGTGCCGGGCAATGATGCCTTCGACATCGCTCAGGTGCTTCTGGAACTGGCCGGAATGCGCCTGCTCGTTCTGGTAGTCGGCGTCGTAGATGAGCTTGTCGGCGTCGAACGCCGCATTGAAGATCAGACCGCTGCGCTCATCCTGCACCAGCAACATGTCGGCGCGGGCCGATGCCTTCGCCGATTCGGGATCGGCAAAGGTGCGGTTCTGCAGCACCGGCAGGTCGGTGACCCGATACAACTCGTGCCTCATTGCGGCTCTCCCAATAACTGTTGCAAGCGCTCGGTCACCGCCCAGAACGCCAGCGGTTCGTGGGTCGGATACGGGTAATGGCCGAGGTTCAGGCCGATGGTTGCGCCGCGTTCACTCACGCGTTGCTCGACCAGCGCCCGCACCGAAACCGGCTGGCCGCTGGCGCAGTTGATCGTGCCGTCGAAATCGCGTTGGTGCAGGATCGCGGCGAGATGAGCGGCAGCGGTTTCAATTGCCAGAAAATCGCGCAGCTGTTCACCGGCCGACATGTTGAACGTCGCATCGCCGGCATCGATTGCCCGGTCCAGCGCCGCCAACAGACTGTTGGGGTTCTGTCCGGCGCCGTGCAGGTAGAACAGCCGTGCCCATTGCAGGGTGAACGGATGCTCCTGCTGCAGACGTTGCAAAAACAGGTGCAGCGTGTGTTTGGCCAGACCGTAAGGATTGGCCGGCTGCGCGTCGTTCTGTTCGCTCAACGGGCCGCTCTGCATGCCGTATTCGAAGCAGGTGCCGGTCACCAGCACCTGCTTCGCGCCCGCCTCTACCGCGCCTTTGATGAAGCGATAGTCGGCCATCAGGTTGTGCTCGAAATGAAACAGCGCCCGATAGTTCGGCAACCCCGGCCAGGCCAGGTGCACGAGTGCATCGACGCCCTCGGTCAGCGCCGCGACATCCAGATCCGTCGCGTGAATATCCGCGCTCACGAACTCGACGTCATTGATCCACGGCATGTCCGCGGTTTTCTGCGCGTCGCGCGCAACCGCCCGCACCGTGCAGCCACGGGCCAGCAACGCTGCGACCAGATGACGACCGACGAAGCCCGTGGCTCCGGTGACCAGAACCTTCACAGCACGCTCAACTCAGGCACGGCGATCACGAAGCGACCGTCCCACTGACGCACCTGGGCCAGTTGCTGACTGACTTCGTGCAGCAGGTTCCACGGCAGCACCAGCACGTAATCCGGCTTCTCGATATCGATCTGCGCCGGCGCGACAATCGGGATGCGGCTACCCGGCAGAAACTTGCCCTGCTTGTGCGGGTTGGCATCGGCGACCCAGGCCAGCAGATCCGGTTTGACCCCGGCGTAGTTGAGCAAGGTGTTGCCCTTGGCAGCAGCGCCGTAACCGACCACACGCTTGCCGTCGGCCTTGGCCTGCAACAGAAAACGCAGCAGATCATGCTTGATACGTTCGGCAGCCGGCGCCAGCGTCGCGTAGTACCCGGTGGTTTTCACCCCGGCGTCGAGTTCGGCCTGCAACTGCTGTTGCACCGCTGGCTGCACGGCGCGGCGTTCGCCGTCCTTGCGCTGGACGAACACCCGCAGCGATCCGCCATGGGTGGTCAACTGGCTGACGTCGAACACTTCCAGACCGTTGCGTTCACACAGCGTCTGCACGGCACTCAGGGACAGGTAGGAATAGTGTTCGTGATAGAGCGTGTCGAACTGCGCGCCGGCCATCAGCGTCAGCAGTTGCGGGAATTCGAAGGTGGCGACGCCGGTCGGCTTGAGCAGCGTGGCGAAACCGCCGAGGAAATCATTGATGTCCGGCACGTGAGCGAGCACGTTGTTGGCGGCCATCAGGTCGGCGGCCCAGCCTTCGCTTTTCAGCTGTGCGGCGGTGTCGCGACCGAAGAACAGTTCACGAATCTCCAGGCCTTTTTCCCGTGCCGCCTGCGCGGTGCTGCGGGTCGGCTCCACGCCCAGGCACTGGATGCCGCGACCAGCCACGTATTGCAGCAGGTAGCCGTCGTTGGCCGCGACTTCCACCACGCGACTGTCGGCGGTCAGGCCGAAGCGCTCGACCATCTCGGCGACATAACGCTCGGCATGGGCCAGCCAGGTGCTAGAGAACGAACTGAAGTAGGCGTACTCGGCATCGAACAGGCTGTCGGCAGAGGTGTAATCCTCGGTCTGCACCAGCCAGCATTGCTGGCACACGGCGACCTTCAGCGGCACCCATTGTTCGGCCTGCTCCAGCCGATCGGCATGCACGTAGGCGTTGGACGGTGGCGAGGTGCCGAGGTCGATCAGCGGCAGGCTCAGCGGTGCAGCGCACCCACGGCAGTTCATAGACGCACTCCAGCAAAGTGTTGATCGAGCGCGGGATGGCTGGAATCACGCGCTGACAAATTATTGACAGGCAACGGCCAGGCAATCGCCAGCCGTGGATCGTTCACCGACAGGCCGCCCTCGTGCTCCGGCGCGTAATCGGCGCTGTGCAGGTAAAGCAGTTCGGCGTCTTCGGTGAGGGTCTGGAAACCGTGAGCGAAACCGGCCGGAATCAGCAGGCTGCGTCCGTCACCGGCCTTCAGGTGCTCGGCGTGCCAGTGCAGGAAGGTTTCCGAGTCCGGGCGCAGGTCCACCGCCACGTCCCACACTTCACCGCGCAGGCAGGTGATCAGCTTGGCTTCCGGCGCATTGGCGTTCTGGTAATGCAGACCGCGCACGCTGCCCTTCTCGCGTGTGCAGGAATGGTTGATCTGGCGGATGTGAAATTCACTGCCGAACGCCTTCAAACTGCCCTCGCAGAACAACCGCGCGAAGTGCCCGCGCTGATCTTCGAAGCGTTTGTGCTGGACGCTGAACAACCCGGCCAGCGGCAACGGTTTCAAGGAAAACTCGCTCACAGCGCGCCCCGGTAAAGATTCAGTTGGCCGAGGGTCACGGTGCGCATGTCGTCGCCGTTCTGCCACGCCAGATGCCAGTCGAGGGTCTGGGTCAGGCATTGCTGCAACGTCCAGCGCGGTTGCCAGCCCAGCACCTGACGGGCGCGGCTGCTGTCCAGGCGCAGCAGACCGGCTTCGTGCAGGTCACTCTTTTCGAGGCGCAGGCCACGGGCCTGAGGCCAGCGGTTGGCGAGCAGTTCGACCACTTCGCCGACGCTGCACATGTCCGCCTCACCCGGGCCGAAGTTCCACGCGCCAGCATATTCCGGGCCGTCTTCATAGAGGCCGGCGGCCAATTGCAGGTAGCCGGCCAGCGGCTCCAGCGCGTGCTGCCACGGGCGCACGGCTTGCGGGTAACGCAGGGTCACCGGCTCGTCGGCCGACCAGGCTTTCAGTACATCGGGTATCAGCCGTTCAGGGGCGAAATCACCGCCGCCCAACACGTTGCCGGCGCGCGCGGTGGCCAGGGCCAGACCGTGCTCGGCGTACTTGTCGGCCGGGAAGAACGATGCCGCGTAAGACTGCGCCAGCAACTCGCAGCAGGCCTTGCTGCTGCTGTAAGGATCGTGGCCACCGAGGGCTTCGTCCTCGCGGTACGGCCACAGCCATTCCTTGTTAGCGTAGACCTTGTCGGTGGTCACCAGCACGCAGGCCCGCACGCAACCGACCTGGCGAATCGCTTCGAGCAGGTTGAGGGTGCCCATGACGTTGCTCGAATAAGTGCCGAGCGGATCACGATAACCCTCACGCACCAGCGGCTGGGCCGCCAGATGCAGGACGATCTCCGGCTCGGTGTCGGCGATGATCTCGAGCAAGGCGCCCAGATCACGCAGGTCGCCGCGCTGATCGTTGATGCCTTCGCTCACGCGCGCCAGTTCAAACAGGCTCGGCTCGGTCGACGGGTCGAGGGAAAAACCGCTGACTTGCGCGCCGAGGCTTTGCAGCCACAGGGTCAGCCAGCTGCCCTTGAAACCGGTGTGGCCGGTGACCAGAACCCGCTTGCCGCGCCAGAACTCAGGACTCAGGCCCATTGCTTCCATGGGGCCTCCCCGCTCTGCCACAGCGCTTCGAGGTGGTTCTTGTCGCGCAGGGTGTCCATCGGATGCCAGAAGCCTTCATGTTCGAAGGCTTTCAACTGTTCGGCCTCGGCCAGCTTCGCCAGAGGCTCGGCTTCCCAGGTGGTCTCGTCACCAGCGATGTAAGACAGCACTTTTGGCGACAGCACGAAAAAGCCGCCATTGATCCAGCCGCCGTCGCCGCGCGGTTTTTCGGTGAAGCCGAGGACCTGATCGCCATGGCGCTCGAGGGCGCCGTAGCGGCCCGGCGGCTGCACGGCGGTGACGGTCGCCAGACGGCCGTGGCCCTTGTGGTAGTCGACCAGCTGCGCAATGTTGATGTCGGAGACGCCGTCGCCGTAGGTGAAGCAGAACGCCTCTTCATCCTTGAGGTAACGGCCGGCACGCAGCAGACGGCCGCCGGTCATGGTTTCCTCGCCGGTGTCGATCAGGGTGACGCTCCACGGCTCGCTGTAGTTCTGGTGCACGTCCATGCGGTTGTTGCGCATGTCGAACGTGACGTCGGAGGTGTGCAGGAAGTAGTTGGCGAAGAAGTCCTTGATCGCGTAGCCCTTATAGCCGAGGCAGATCACGAAGTCGTGGATTCCGTGGGCGGAATACTGCTTCATGATGTGCCAGAGAATTGGCTTGCCGCCGATCTCGATCATTGGCTTGGGCTTGAGGTGCGACTCTTCACTGATGCGCGTGCCGAGGCCACCCGCCAAAATAACTGCCTTCATCGTCTCCCCTCTTCTACGTCACAGGGCTTGGCCTCGCTGTTGCAGGCCTTTGCGGCTGAACCTTTGCCAGTCCGGGCGCAGGTGAATGACCGCGAGCGCTCGTTTTATGGCGATTTGAGGGGGACTTGCAGGAAACGCGCCAGCTCCGCCAGCCCTGTGTCGGCGGGGAAATACGGACATGAAAAAAGGGATGAATCCGTTGCCGGACTCATCCCTCTCATCAAGCTACTTCAGTGAATCGGGCGGATCAGCCAAACATCGCAAATCCGTCGACAGTCGCCGGCAGATCGTAGACCTGACCATCGGCGGTCTGGATATGCTCGATGGTGTTGAAGCCAGCGTACCAGTCCGCCAGTTTCACACCGTTGTCCGGCACACCGGTACGGCTATCGTTGGCGCTGTGCAGGTAGGCATCATTGCCAATGCGGGTGACGCTCAACTGACTGGCGTTGGCGATGGTATTGAGGATCAGGGTGTCGTTGAGATCCAGCCCTTCATCCTTGATGGTGACCAGGCCGCTGGTATTGACCACATAGGTATCATCCCCCTGCTCACCGAAGGCGCTGCCACCGGAATGCGACTGGCCGGCGAGGTTGAGGATCAATCGGTCATTACCCTCATCACCATACAATCTGAAGTTGCTCCCGGTAGCCGTCAGGATATCGTTACCCTCGCCGCCGTAGGCATCGCCGCCAACCATGGTGATGGTATCGTTGCCCTCATCGCCCCTGGCATAACTGAACGCATCGTTGGCGTCACTGACGATGACATCATCGCCAGCCCCGCCGTACAGACTGTCGGTGTTAAAGCCGTTTTCATCCTGACCGGATACCAACCCACCGTAAATGTGGTCGTTACCCTCCCCCCCATAGATATTGTCGTTACCGGCACCACCCACCAGGATGTTGTCGCCCGAGTCTCCATACAGGGCATCGTTGAAGCGGCTGCCGTGCAGCCCCTCGATATCGAAAAAGGTGTCAGAGGCCGCGATACCACTCGGCGAACCCCACTCAAGGGAAACATTCACGCCTTCAGGACTGTCGTCGTAACTGACGATGTCTATCCCGGCCCCGCCTTCAAAGCGGTCGCCACCGGCGCCACCGTACAGCACGTCATTGCCGGCCCCCGAGATGATGGTGTTGGCCTCGTCGTTACCGTAACCGATGAAGTCTGCACTGCCGGTATAGGTCAGGTTTTCAACGAAAGAGGCCAGGCGCATCGTCGACAGGCTGGTATTCACCTGATCGGTACCACCCTGGTAACCCTCGACCTCTTTGATGGACACACCGGTACCGTTGATGGTGTACACATCATTTCCCCACTCGCCTTGCAGCGTCACGCCACTGACGTTGGCAGTGAGATGATCGCCGAAGAATGACCCGATGACGTGCTCGACATTCAGCAGCGTGACACCCGCCGCACCGGCACGCGGGCCGATGTCGATGCTGACGCCATCCCAGGACTGGCGATAGTTCACAGTGTCGTAGCCATCGCCGCCATCCACGATCATGGTGTTATCGAGCAGATACACCGTGTCATCGAAGGCCGAACCCTGGATCGCCTCGATGTTGGTGAAGGTATCTCCCAAGGCAATGGTCATCCCATCGCTGGACCAGTCAGAAACGTTCACACCTTCCAGACTGTCGCTGTAACTCACGGTATCGAAGCCGTCGCCACCCACGAAGTGGTCGGCACCGGCGCCACCCCACAGCCAGTCGTTGTCGGCGCCACCGATGATTTCGTTGTCACTGGCATTGCCGTAAGCCTTGAAATCGCCGGTGCCGGTGAACGTCAGCTTCTCGAGGAACGGATCCATCTTGATGGTGTTGAGGCTGGTGCGCAGTTCGTCGTAGCCGAGGCCGCTTTCTTCGATGATGGTCACACCTTCGGCGTCGACGATGTACACATCGTCACCACCACTGCCTTCCAGCGTCACGCCTGCCACGGAAGCGGAAAACGTGTCGTTGTGATAAGTACCGAATACCTTTTCCACCGACAGCAACGTATCGACTTTGCCATCAGGCCCGGTGACCGTTGTCGCGTCGACGCCAAACTCGACGCTGATTCCCGACCCCATGGCGAAATAGTTCGCCGTATCAAAACCTTCACCGCCGTCCAGCACGTCTGATCCCGCAGTGGCGAACAGCAGATCATCCGACTCCAGTCCATAGAGTTCGTCATTGCCATCGGTGCCCCACAGGCCATCCGCATCACTCGTTCCATTCACTACTGACATTTGCGTCTTCCTTGCGTTGTTGTTGAATCGGGAAACCTGCCTCCCGGGCACAAGCCGATCACGCCAGCAGCAACCGTCCGAGGTCAGCGAATAGAGAAGTATCGACAGGAAAATCCCGATTCTTGAGGCTCTGCGGTGAAAAAAGTATCGATACTGATACA
This sequence comes from Pseudomonas paraglycinae, assembly GCF_021601625.1. GTDB lineage: Bacteria > Pseudomonadota > Gammaproteobacteria > Pseudomonadales > Pseudomonadaceae > Aquipseudomonas > Aquipseudomonas paraglycinae. Next base: position 167,262 of record NZ_BQHR01000007.1, read on the forward strand.
AACGGAATGTTGAAGACGCAAAAAAGGCGACTCGAAAGTCGCCTTTTTTTCAGCAGTGCCGGTCAGTCCGCCAGCCAGCCGTTTTCCCAGTACCGCAGGTTGTCGCCACGCAGCACGTAATCGCGCAGTACGACTTCACGCAGCTGATCACCCATGCGGTAACTGGCATCCGGATCAGCCAGGTGCATGCGGATCGCTTGCAGCCACTCCTCGGTGGAGTTGGTCTTGACCCGGGTGCACGGCAGGTAACCCTGATAGGCCTCGGTATCGGTGCAGACCACCGGGTAGCCGCACGCGCCGTACTCCAGCAGGCGCAAGTTGCTCTTGCAGTCGTTGAAGATGTGGAACTCCAGCGGTGCCAGGGCCAGGTCAAGGTTGAGGCTGGCCAGTTTCGCCGGATACACATCCAGCGGGATCACGCCGTGGAATTCATGCATGTACGGACGCAAGTCATCCGGGCACATGCCGAAAAACACCCAGTCGACCTCGTTTGCCAGTTCACGGACCACATCGGCAATCACCGCCAGATCACCGTGGTGGCTGGTGCCGCCGCCCCAGCCGACCCGTGGCTTTTTCGAGGTGCGACGCTGGCTGCGCAAGTCGGTCCACAAGTGTCGCGACAACATGTTCGGTACGACCCGGATGTCGTGATGCATGTCCGACAGGACATTGGCCAGCGGCTGAGTAGAAACGACCACCCGGTCGCACAGACCGATCGCCCGCCGCACCAGCCGCTCCATTTCCTGCTTGTTCGGCATGTTGCGAATGTGCGCGTTGCGATGAGGGACATCGATGACATAGTCATCGAGCTCGTAGATCCGCCGGGCGTTGAAAAAGTTTTTCAGCGGTGGAATTTCATCGATGGCACTTTCCGAATAGCGCCCCTGCAATACGATCACATCGGGGGCCTGGCGCTCGATGTCGATGATCGAAGGCAAACCGTAGCAAATCCGCCCTTCGGCACGATTGGCCGCCTCCAGCTCGATCATCGGCTGGCTGATGCGATAGTGACCGATGGCGGAAGCGTTGATAGGCACCGCCAGCACATTCGGCAGCTGCTTGCGCGAAAACGGACTCCAGCCGGTACGCAAGCCTGGTTCCAGACTGAAGCTGGTCGCACCGACACCCTGCACCGCCAGATTGACGTTGAACGCAGGATCGCGCGCAATCAGTGGCAGCCAGCGCTTGTAGAACGTTTCGTGCTCCTGAATCTGCAGTTGCTCTTCTTCTGCCGTGGCCTCGGTCGTCGGCCGCGTCCCCAGGGCCAGCATGGCATAAGGTGTCCAGACCACCAGATAACCTTCCCGGCCGACGCGCAGACAAAGATCCGCCACATTGAGGGCCTGCGCCAGATCCTGCTCGTCGAGCCCGTCGACAGCTTCGTAGACAGCCTTGCGAACCATCAGGCAATCACCGCCGACCGCACTCAGGTCATGCACCGCCTGCAAGCGGAACATGTACCCGTCCGCCTGCAACGACTGACCATAGAAAGGCAACCCCACGGCGCCCTGCATGCCCAGAATCAGTCCGGCATGCAGCACGCAACCGTCCGGATTGTACAACTTGGCGCCGACGACCCCGACTTCCGGGCGCTGCGCATGATTGAGCAGTTCGTCCAGCCAGTCGGACTGGGTGATCACCGCAAAGGTATTGAGCATCAGCACGTATTCGCCGCGGGCCTGCCCTACCGCAAAGTTGTGCGTGGCGGCTGCATTGCCCTGTTGCGCAAAGCTCAGCACGCGAACCCGGTCGCTGCCCAGTTGCGCCATGCCGTCCAGCCAAGCCAGCGCTTCGGCACTGGTACTGCCGTTATCGACCAGCAGCAGCTCGTACTCGGTGTAGGCGGTTTTTTCCAGCAGCGTCTCGACGCAACGCTGCAAGGCGGCGGTCTGGTCCCGGGTCACAATGATGACCGACACTAGCGGACGCCAGGCGTGATGGTAGTCGACGCGATTGAGCAGCTCGCAGCTGCCACGGCGAATGTCGTGGGCCAGGCCAAGACGCTGCAGATGCGCTTCGAGCACGCGCGGATTCTGTTCGAGGACGCCCGGGGCCACGAGCCACTTGGACAGGTCGAAAGGCGACTCCAGCATGACCTCGGCAATGTGACCGACAACCTGTGTGCCATCGTTCTCCACCAGACGCCACAACACATCGTGCGGCGCGAGCTGAGCGAAGTCAGGTGCAAAACCACCGAGCGCCAGAAAACGTTCACGCTCGAACGCCAGTGCCCGGCCGACATAAGGGTAGCTGCGCATCAGGTCGAGGTTGAAATCCGGCTTGAACGCAGGTTCTGCCGACTCCCCGTTACGCAAGCTGCCCTCGTCGCTGTAAAGACATTTCAGTGACGGGGAATGCACGATGCGCTCGGCCATGACCAGCAACGCCGGCGCCACCAGCCGATCACCCGCCTGCAGCAGGTAGAACCAGTCGGCTCCCGCCAGTTGCGGCAGCAGCGCATTGATCTGCTCCATGCCGTCCTCTTGCAAAGGCATGCGGAACACCCGCCCGTCCAGCTCGGTTTCGGTACACGAGGCGGACAGGACAAGGATCAGCTCCGGCGGATAATCCTGAGCGGCAAGCGATGCCAGCGTGCGTTCGACACTGTCACGACTGCCCTGCCCGTCGATGACGATCGGCACGATCCGGGGTTGATGCGACCAGCCGGCCAGGGTTTCCGGCAGCAACGTGCGCTGACCTTCGGTCAGTACCCGGCAGTTGAGCCACTGCGCGTAGAGCTCGGCAAAACTCCAGCTGTCGATGCCGACACTCCATTCCTGGCGGCTCTGTTTGGAGCCCAAGGTGCGACTCAGCGGCAGCTCTTCCCAGACCCGCGGAGACTCATCGGCCTTGCTCAGCGGGACATAGCGAACCCATCCCGGCGCCGGCGCCGCTTCGCCGCTGCGCGATTTGAGCATCTGCAGCATCCACTCACGCTCGACCTCGAGCGCGTCTTTCATCGGCTGTTGCGCACTCAGGCGTTCCGGGTACAGCCGCTCGGCGCTGAGCACGTTGTTGGACACCGCCAGATTGCCGCGCCGCAGCAGGCAGACGTACAGGGCAAAGTCCAGCGACGCGACGAAGCAGTGACCTTCCTGAGTCAGCGCCGGCAACAGCTCTTCAACGTCGGCACGCCGGAACAGTGCGTTGGTGAATCCACCGAGGACGTTGACCGGGAACTTCTCGAAGATGCCCAGCAGATCGTCGCCCTTGAACAGACCGCTGTGCGGCGACAACGATGTGTTTTCCAGGCGCGCGGGCAGGATGATGTCCTGCGCATCCCAGAACAGTCGCTGGGCCAGTACCAGCCTGACCTCTTCACGCATCATCTCCTGGGCCTGCTGCCGGATGCAGTCGGCATACAAGTGATCGTCGTCGCACAGGAACTTGATGAACTCGCCCTGCGCCTGACTCAGGCACGCCTTGAGGTTGCCGATCATTCCCAGGGTGCGCGGATTGCGCACGTAGCGCACCTCGACGCCGGACTGCTCGATGACCGACGCGACGATGCGTTCGATCTCGCAACCCCGACTGTCATCGCAGACGATGATTTCCAGAGGGCTGTAAGTCTGGCTGACAGCACTGTTCAATGTCCGCTCGAAGAAGCGCGGATTGAAGGCAGGAATGACGAGGCTGACAAGAGGAAGTGAATTCACGGCGGACTCGCAAGCGGCGGGAACCCGCCCGGAACAGCGAGCCCTTTGAAACCGCAGAAAAAGACAAATGATACAGAGCGATCAGAGCAAGCGGGCGCTTGCGCGCCCGCTCAGGCTTCAGATCTTGTTGAACAGGCCCAGCTGGGAGATTTTGCTGAACGCCAGTTGCGAGGCCTGCAGCATGGTCTGCTGCAAGGTCAGGCGGGTCATCACTTCGGCCGGATCCGAATCACGGATCGTGCCCTGGGTGGTGGCGTTTGCCAGCTGCAGACTCTGGTTGGTGGTGCTCTGGTCGTCCAGTGACTGCCCGCGGGCACCGATGGACGTCACCGCACTGCCGATCTGGTTGGCGGCGCTGTCGATGTTGCCGAGCGCCGACTCCATTGCCCCCTGGAATTTCTGCTTGGCCACCGGATCACCGTCGATCGGAGTGTTCAGCGCCGTGACCATCTGGCCCAGGGTGTCGAGCACGTTCTGGGTCTGGTGGTTGTTGGACTGGATCGAGAACTGGTCACCGGCCGCTGGTGTGCCACCGAGGGCGAAGGTCACACCCGCTGCCGTGGCATTGCCACCAGCCACGGTACCCGACGAGATCGGCTTGCTGTCGGCAGTGACAGGCGCCGCGTACAGGTCGAACGCGGTGGCGCTGGTGAACTTCAGGACTGCGCCGCCACCCGACGGGAAAGCCGCGTCGTAGGCTGCCTGGTTGGTCACGCTGGAACCGGTGATGACCGCGGTCGACGGGTTGCCCGGGCTGCGCGAAGCGGTGAACGAGTCCGGCGAAGCCGACAGCTGGAAGCTATGACCGGCAATGACCGCGTCCGGGTTGGTATCGCCAGCCTTGAGGTTGATGTTCAACTTCATGTCGACGCCACGGAAGCTGACCGTCTGGTTGGCGCCGTTGCTGTTGCTGATCAGACCGTTCTGGCTGGCCTCGGAAGTCACGTCGTTGCCCAGGGCATCGGTGATCTTGAGCTGAGTGCTGCTGATGAAGTCCACGGTGTAAGGCTGACCGGCCGTAAACTTGGCGTTGTAGGTGGCGGCGGTGCCGACCGTACCGTTGGTCAGCACCACGCGACCGTCATCGACGGCCGGAGCCGTCATTGTGGTCTGGGTGCGGCTGGTGTTGATGGTCTGCTGGAACGCATCCCAACCGGTGGTGTTGGTGGCTACCGACAGGCCGTCACCAATGCCCAGGTTGATCTGGGTCTGGTCACCGTTGTAGGTGTAAGTGCCATCGGCGTTCTGCGAGTACGGCGCGGTGTCGGTCTTCGAACCGGAGAACAGGTAATTGCCGTTGGCATCCTTGGAGTTCATCAGGCCCAGCACTTGTTGCTGGATCTGGCTCAGTTCGGCGGCGTAAGCCTGGCGGTCCTTATCGGTGGCGATGCCGTTGTTGGCGGCCAGACCGATTTCCTTCGCGCGCTGCAAAGCAGTGGTGATGGAGTTCAGTGTGGATTCCTGAACGGTCAGCGCGCTCTTGGTGGTGTCGATGTTGCCTTTGTACTGATCAAGCATCGCGGCCTGCTGACCGAGCTTGAGCAAGCGACCGGCGCCGATCGGATCGTCGGCGGCGGTGTTGATGCGCTGCAGGCTGCTGGCTTCGTTCGCGGTCGCGACAGCCTTGCTGTAGTTGCGCTGATATTGAGCAGCTTGCGTCGCGTAATACTGAGCGGTGGAAATGCGCATGAATTACGACTCCTTAAAGACTGTTGATCAGCGTGGCGAAGGTTTCCTGCGCAGCCTTGATGATCTGCGAAGACGCTGTGTAGTACTGCTGGTACTTGACCAGGTTGCCGGTCTCTTCGTCCAGGTTGACCTGAGACAGCGAATCACGCGCGCCCTGCGCCTGATCCAGAATGGCGGTGGTGGCCTCGATGTCGGACTTGCCTTGAGCGGCCTTGGTACCGACGTTGGTCACCAGCTTGTTGTAGGCGTCGGTCAGGCTGATGCCCTTGCTGCCCGAGCCGGTGTCCACGGTCTGCTTGGTCTGCAGACCAACCAGTGCCTGGGCGTTGCGGTTGTCCGAAGACGCCGCGCCGGTCAGGCTCATGGTGAAGGTTTCGCCGGCTTTCGGCGTCGCGCCCACGGTGGTCTGCACGGTGAAGGTTTTCTGCACGTTCGGCGTGACGCTGGTATCCATCACCGGTGCGCCGGTGGAGTCGACCATGCCGATCTTCAGGTTCAGGGTGTTGGCCTGCCCCGGCACGATGGTCCCGGAGCCGATGGTGTTGCCCTTGGCGTCGACCATGTTGTACGACTGGCTGCCGCTGGCGACCGCACCGAACACCAGTTTGACCGGAGTCGAATACTTGAGCGCGTTCTGCAACTCGGCCTGGGAAATCGGGTTGTAGATATCGATGGTGTCGGTCAGCGTCGGCTGGGTGTAGGTGCCGGAATTATTGGTGCTGGCCACGCCGGTCAACGGTGCCGCCGCCGCGATTTTCTTCGGGTCGGTGAGCACGGTCTGGATGCTCGAGGCCGCGCCACGGGTCGGAGTCACCTTGAAGGTGTCACCTGCGCTCAGAGCACCGCCATTGAGGGCCAGGGTGAAACCGTCGATCACCGGAGGCGGCGTGGTCGTGGTGCTGAACGAACCCATGTCGGTGCCGTCCGAGCGCTTAACCGTGTAGTTGGTCGCGCTGGTGAAAGTGACCTGGTAATCGTTGGTGGTCAGCTTGCCGGTGTCCTTGATGGTCACGTCAAGGTTGCCCGAACCCGCGCTGTTGCCCGCCTGGGCAATGCTGCGCTGACTGATCAGCGCGGCACTGTTGATGTTGTTGAAAATCGCTGCGCCGAAGTCACCGTTCTTGTCGATGCCCTGGGCTTGCTGGCGGTTGACCTGATCGGCGATCACCAGCGCCACACGACCCAGCTCGTTGAGCGACGGGTCGAGCACTTCCTTGCGATAGCTCAGCAGACCGCCGATTTCGCCACCGCTGATCACCGAAGTGATGTCGATGGTGCTCGAACCGCGATCCATCTGGATGCCCATGCGCGACGGGTCATCCTTGCTCGGCACGGTGCTCAGGGTATTGGTGGTGTTACCGACAACCAGCGGCTGCCCGCTGCCGACGTAGACGTCGAAGCTGGTGCCGCGCTCGACGACCTGCGCGCCGACCAGCTGGGAGAGCTGGCGCACGGCTTCGTTACGGGTGTCGAGCAGATCGTTCGGCTGGCCGCCGCTGGTGGAAATCTCGCCGATTTTCTGGTTGAGATTGGCAATCGAGGTGGCCAGTTTGTTGACCTGGGCCGCCATGTCGCCAAGGTTGCCGTTGAGCGTGGTGTTCTGGTCGTTGAGCTGCTTGGCCAGTGCGTTGAAGCGGCTGGTCAGGGCTTGCGCGCCGGTCAGCACCGACTGACGGGAAGTGTCGTCGGTGGCAGAGGTCGATACGCCTTGCATCGAGGTGAAGAACTTCTGCAACACGCCGGTCAGGCCGGTGTTGGTGTCGGACAGCGAACCGTCCAGCGCTGTCGCCTGCGCGCCATAGGCGGCCGCTTCGCTGCTCAGCGAGGTGGCGGTGTGCAGCTGCGATTCGAGGTAGGAGTTGTACACCCGACGCACGTCGGCGAGGGTCGTACCGGTACCGATGAACACGTTACCGTACTGAATCGAGGACTTGGTGCCCTGCACGGTTTGCTGGCGTGAATAACCGGCGGTGTCGACGTTGGCAATGTTGTTACCTGTCACAGCCAGAGAGGAAGAACTCGCGTTCAACCCCGACATCCCGATATTGAGCAAACTCATGATTCAAACCTTACCTTGTGTTTATAAGGGCGTTGTTGGAACGCCGGCCGCAGCGTAGTTCTGATTGACCGTCATCTGCCTGGCAATCTGCGAAATCTTCGTCGCGTAGTTCGGGTCGGTCGCGTAACCGGCCTTCTGCAATTCGCGTACAAACTGTTCTGGGTTATCGGCCGACTTCAGCACATCTTGATAGCGATTATTGCTCTGCAGCAAAGTCACCAGATCGTGGAAGCTGTCCTTGTACGAGGCGTAGGAACGGAACTCGGCCGTCTCCTTGACCATCTGCCCGTTGCGGAACTCGCTGGTGATCGCCCGGGCCGAATCGCCCTTCCAGTTGCTGCTCGCCTTGATACCGAACAGGTTGTGACTGCTGCTGCCGTCCTGGGCGCGCATGACCGATTTGCCCCAGCCGGTTTCCAGTGCAGCCTGAGCCACCAGATAACGCGGATCGACGCCAATGCGGGCGGCGGCTTCCTGGGCCATCGGCAGCATGGTGTTGACGAACTGGTCGGCATTGCTGAACGCGCGCTTGGCGGGTGCCAGCGGGATCTGCGCCATGGCTCGGCCGTAAATCTGCATCTGCCCGCCGGAAGCCTTGTCTGCCTCGGCACGGTCCAGCCAGTCGCCGTTGTACAGCGGGCCGGAACCGGTGACAGCGGCGGTCGTGGCGCGTTGCGGCAGTTGAGTGGCCGCTGCCGGCGTGGCCGACGGCACCAGACCTGCGAGCAAGCGATCCGCCAGTTTCGGCGGCAACGCCAGACGACGCTGGTTGATCATTTCCATGTCATTGCGATGGGTCAGTTCGGTGTTCGGCGCATGCACCGAACGCGACGCCCACAGTGGACGCTCGCCGTTGAGTCGCGACAACGGGCCATTGGTGGCCACGGTGCCGGCGGCAATCGGCGTGGCTACGGCAGCGGCCTTGGCTTTGGCTTCTTCCTGCTTGGCGGCGGATGCGGCCGCAGCCTCGCCCGGCGCCATCGGTTTGTTCTTCGACATCTGCTTGATCAGCACGTCGGCCAGACCGATACCACCGCCCTCGCGGGACATGGAAACCGCCAGTTGCTGGTCGTACATTTCCTGATACTGCTTGGCGGCCGGCGTGTTGAGCGGGTTGTCCTGGCCCAGCGCTTCGGTGGCCGAACGCATCGACTTGAGCATTTCACCGAGGAACAGCGATTCGAATTCCTGCGCAACCTTGCGCATGTTGCCGTCGCTGTTCTTGTCGCCGACCTTCAGCTGGTTCAGACGATTGAGGTCGGAGTACGAACCCGAATCGCTGCTGCTGACCAGACCGCTTTTGCGCATATCCATGGTCGCCGTCCTCAGATCACGATCAGGTCGGCTTGCAACGCGCCGGCCTGCTTCAGTGCTTCGAGGATGGCCATCAGGTCACCCGGCGCTGCGCCGACCTGGTTCACCGCCCGGACGATCTCGTCGAGAGTGGTGCCCGGGCCGAACTTGAACATCGGCTTGGCTTCCTGTTCGGCATTCACCCGCGAGCGCGGTACCACGGCGGTCTGGCCGTTGGACAGCGGGCCCGGCTGGCTGACGATCGGGTCTTCGGTGATGGTCACAGTCAGGCTGCCGTGAGTCACGGCGGCCGGCGACACCTTCACGTTCTGGCCAATGACGATGGTGCCGGTACGCGAGTTGATGATGACCTTCGCCACCGCCTGACCCGGATCGACTTCGAGGTTTTCCAGGATCGACAGGTAGTCGACGCGCTGGCTCGGATCGAGCGGTGCGGTCACACGGATCGAACCGCCGTCGATGGCCTGGGCCACGCCAGGGCCGAGCATGTCGTTGATCTTGTCGACGATGCGCTTGGCGGTGGTGAAGTCGGAACGGTTGAGGTTCAGCGTCAGGCTGTTGCCCTGGTTGAAACCGCTCGGCACCGAACGCTCGACCGACGCACCGCCAGGGATGCGACCGGCCGACGGAACGTTGACGGTGATCTTCGAACCGTCACGGCCTTCAGCGTCGAAACCGCCAACCACCAGGTTGCCCTGAGCGATGGCGTAGACGTTGCCGTCGATACCCTTGAGCGGGGTCAGCAACAGAGTGCCGCCGCGCAGGCTCTTGGAGTTACCGATGGACGACACGGTGATATCGACCTGCTGACCCGGCTTGGCGAACGCCGGCAGATCGGCACTCACCGATACCGCCGCAACGTTTTTCAGCTGCACGTTGCCCGATCCCGGCGGCACCTTGATGCCGAACTGCGAGAGCATGTTGTTGAAGGTCTGCAGGGTGAACGGGGTCTGCGTGGTCTGGTCGCCAGTGCCGTTAAGACCGACCACCAGGCCATAGCCGATCAACTGGTTGGAACGCACGCCGGAAATGCTGGCGATGTCCTTCAACCGTTCGGCTTGTGCATTGAAGGCCGCCGACAACAGGAACGCGGCCACCATGAGACTTCTGAAATTCAACGTAGCCACCTAGAAAGGGAACAGCGGGCTGAGGAAGAAACGGTCGAACCAGCCTGGCTGACTCGCATCGGCGAACGAACCGGTGCCCGAGTAGGTGATGCGCGCATCGGCGACCCGGGTCGAGGACACGGTGTTATCGGTGGCGATGTCATCGGCCCGCACGAGACCGGCGATCCGCACCAGCTCGTCGCCGGTGTTGAGGGTCATCCACTTCTCGCCACGCACGGCGATGATGCCGTTGGGCAGCACGTCGGCAACGGTCACGGTGATCGAGCCGGTCAGGGTGTTGCCCTGGGCGGCCTTGCTGTCACCTTTGGTCGCGCGGTCGCCTTCGTAGCTGGCGCTCAGGCTCAGGTCATTGCTGCCGATCGGGTTGTTGGTGGTCGCACTGCTGCCGAACAGCGACGTCAGACCGATGCCGGTCTTGCTGTTCTTGGCCACCTGCGAGTTGGCGTTCTTGCTGGCCTGGGTCCTCTCGTTCAGGGTGATGGTGATGATGTCACCGACCCGGAACGCCTTGCGGTCGCTGTACAGGTTCTGTTCGAAACCGGCCTGATAGATCGAGCCGTTGTTGGCGGCCGACGGCAACGGTGTGCGCGGCAACACCGGGGCGTAGTAAGGATCATTGGGCTTGGGCGTCGGAGCGACGCAGCCCGCGAGCGAGACGACCCCACTCAATGCCACAACAGATACAAAGCGCTTCATGACCCTTACCTCACGGTGTTGCAGGCGACCTCATGGCCGCCTCATAGACTTGATTACAGATTCTGCGTTACGAACGAGAGCATCTGGTCGGCGGTGGAGATCACCTTGGAGTTCATCTCGTACGCGCGCTGGGTGGTGATCATGTTGACCATCTCTTCCACGGTGCTGACGTTGGAGGTTTCCAGGGTGTTCTGCAGGGTGGTGCCGAAACCGTTCAGGCCCGGAGTACCGACTTGCGGTGCACCGGAAGCGGCGGTTTCCAGGAACAGGTTGTTGCCCACCGCTTGCAGACCGGCCGGGTTGATGAAGTCGGCGGTTTGCAGGTTGCCGATCACTTGCGACGCGGCGTTGCCGGCAACGGTGATCGACACGGTGCCGTCACGACCTACGGTGAAGGTCTGGGCGTTGTTCGGAATGACAATCGCCGGCTCCAGGGCGAAACCGCTGGCGTTGACGATCTGGCCGTTGGAGTCGAGGTGGAAAGTACCGTCACGGGTGTAGGACGTGGTGCCGTCCGGCTGCAGGATCTGGAAGAAACCGCGACCGTCGATGGCCATGTCCAGCGGCTGCTCGGTGGTTTGCAGGCTGCCGGCGGTGAAGTTTTTCTGGGTGCCGACAATGCGCACACCGGTACCCACTTGCAGACCTGACGGCAGTTCGCTGTCCTGGGTCGACTGGGCGCCTGGCTGACGCTTGATCTGGTACAGCAGGTCCTGGAACTCGGCGCGGTCACGTTTGAAACCCGTGGTCGACACGTTCGCCAGGTTGTTGGAAATGGTGGTCAGGTTGGTGTCCTGGGCGGACAGACCGGTTTTGGCAACCCATAGAGCCGGAAGCATTCGATTCTCCTCGTGCGCCTGTTTTACGGCGCGACGTTCTGATAATTAGCTGATCTGCAAGACCCGAGCCATGGCCTGGTCGTCGTCTTTGGCGGTATTCATCATCTTGACGTGCAGTTCGAACTGCTTGGCCAGGGCCAGCACCGACGTCATCTCTTCAACGGCATTGACGTTGCTCGACTCCAGGAAACCCGACACCAGTTTGACGTTGGCATCGGCCGGCGCAGGCTGGCCGTCCTTGGTGTAAATCGAACCGTCCAGGCCCTTGTTCATGTTCTTGATGTCCGGGTTGACCAGCTTGATCCGGTCGACTTCGGCCATGACGCGCGGCCCCTCGCCCATCGCACGGATGCTGATGGTGCCGTCTTCACCGACTTCCACCTGCTGCTCCGGCGGCACGGCGATCGGCCCGCCATTGCCCATGACCGGCATGCCGTTGCCGGCACGCAACACGCCGAGGGCATCGATGTTGAGGCTGCCGGTGCGCACGTAGCTTTCACCGCCATTAGGGTTCTGCACGGCGATCCAGCCGTTGCCCGACACGGCGACGTCGAGGTCACGGCCGGTTTGCACCAGCGAGCCCGGCGTGAAGTCGGTGGCGGGCCGTTCGCTCATGGCAAACGCACGCGCCGGAAAGCTGTCACCGAACACCGGCATCGAACGCGCCTGCTCCAGGTCGCGCTGAAAACCATTGGTGGAGATGTTCGCCAGGTTGTTGGCATGAGCCTTTTGCGCCAGTGCGTTCTGGCTGGCGCCGGTCATTGCCACATAAAGGTACTTGTCCACACTCTTTCCTCTGCATGCCGGACGTTTGCCGCCCACCGCTGTACTGCTGAGCCATAAGCAATTTGCAGACCAACTTTTTTCTGGCGGCTGAGGGCCCGGTAAACAAAGGACTTGAGGGATTTTGCGAGGATGAGGGAAATGTATCGAAGTCGAAAAACCGGCGGTGTCATGCCGCTTGGCGGCAAACACCCGATCCGGCCGTGATCACTCGGACGCGTCCTTGCCGACTTCATACTCACGCAGCTTGTTGGCAATCGTGGTGTGCGAAACCCCGAGCCGCTTGCCCAGTTGCCGGCTGCTCGGATGCTCTGAATACAGTCGCTCCAGTACCGCCTTCTCGAAGCGCCCGACAATCTCGTCCAGCCCGCCTTCGAGGGAGAAATCGCCAAGCGGCTGACGCACGCCGTAATCCGGCAGGCGAATGTGCTCGGCCTTGACTGTGCCGCCGTCGCACAGCGAAACCGCCTGGAACAGCACGTTCTCGAGCTGCCGCACGTTGCCCGGCCAATGGTAGTGACTGAGCCGGTCCATCGCCGCCGGTGCCAGTTTCGGCAGCGGGCAACCGATCTGCCGACTGGCCTGATCGAGGAAGTGCTCCACCAGCGGCGTCAAACCGTCAAGGCATTCGCGCAGTGGCGGGATGTGCAGCGACAGCACGTTCAAGCGGTGATACAGATCCTGGCGAAACTCGCCGCGCGCGCACAACTCCGACAAGTCGACCTGGGTTGCGCAGATCACCCGCACATCCAGGTAGACCTCTTCATCACTGCCCACCCGCCGGAAGCAGCCGTCCTGCAGGAAGCGCAGCAATTTCACCTGCAAGCGCGGGCTCATTTCGCCGACACCATCAAGGAACAGCGTGCCGCCCGCCGTCAATTCCAACAGCCCGAGCTTGCCTTCGGCACGCGCGCCTTCAAAGGCACCGGGGCCGTAGCCGAACAGTTCGGTCTCGGCCATCGACTCCGGCAGCCCCGCGCAGTTGAGCGCCATCAACGGCGACTGTCCGCGCGGACTCGCCAAATGGCAGGCCCGCGCCAGCAATTCTTTGCCGGTGCCGGTTTCGCCTTCAATCAATAGCGGTGCATCCAGCGGTGCCATGCGCCGTGCTTCACGCACCACCGCCGTCATCACTTTCGAGCTCTGGAAGATGCTGTCGAAGCCACGCAACTCTTGTTTGCGCACGTTATAGATGCGCTCGCCGACGCGGTCCGCGCGGTGCAAGGTCAGCACGGCACCGGCCATGGCCTCGCTGTCGTCGTGTTCCGATTGCAGCGGCGCGATGTCGGCAAGAAAGATGTCGCCCTTGACCTTGACCCGCATGCCGTTGATTCGCGATTTGTTGGCGCGCACCAGTTCCGGCAGGTCGAAATCCTCGGCGTAACGCGACAATGGAATACCCGGTACCTCGTCCACCCGCACCCCGAGCAACTGCGCCGCCGCACGGTTGGCCGCCACGATGGAGCCGCCCATGTCGATCGACAGCACCGGAAACTCCAGCGCACCGAGCAGCGCATTCAACTCCATGTGCCGCCGCTCGCTGGGCATCAGCCCTACCCGCTTGACGCCGAACACCCCGGCAATCGCCTCGAACTTGGGTCGCAATGCCTGGAATTGAATGTTGATCAGGTTCGGGCAATGCAGATAGATCGCGTTGCCATGCTCACCGCCCACCTCGCCACGGGCGACGTTGATCCCGTACTCCACCAGCAGATTGAGAATGTCGCGCAGGATGCCGATGCGGTTCTGGCAGTGGACTTTGATACGCATATAAAGGCCCGAAACAGGTGAAGAGGCGGTCTGGCGCCGGAATTTTCTGCGCAGCGCGCAAGATAGTCGTCAAGATTATGTGACAGCCATCGGCCTTTTCAAACCCGACAGTCACCGCAAACACGACTTATCGCACGAAGCGTAACGAAAATTTTACGAATTAAAGAGACTTTTCCTACTCCACCAGTCTTCAACCTGCTGCAACAACGAACGTTCCGGGGTATTTCTCAGTTCATCGCAGGACATAACAAGAACGAAATTCCCCTCGCAGGAGAGCAGTATGAAGCAGACGCAATACGTGGCCCGCGAGCCCGATGCGCAAGGTTTTATCGACTACCCCGCCGAAGAACACGCGGTGTGGAACACGCTGATCACCCGCCAGTTGAAAGTGATCGAGGGTCGCGCGTGCCAGGAATACCTGGACGGTATCGAAAAACTCGGTCTGCCCCACGACCGCATTCCGCAACTGGGCGAGATCAACAAGGTGCTCGGCGAGACCACCGGTTGGCAGGTTGCCCGAGTTCCCGCGCTGATCCCTTTCCAGACCTTTTTCGAATTGCTCGCCAGCAAGCAGTTTCCGGTGGCTACGTTCATCCGCACCCGTGAAGAACTGGACTACCTGCAAGAACCCGACATTTTCCACGAGATCTTTGGCCACTGCCCGCTGCTGACCAACCCGTGGTTCGCCGAATTCACCCACACCTACGGCAAGCTCGGCCTGCAGGCGACCAAGGAAGAACGCGTTTATCTGGCGCGCCTGTACTGGATGACCATCGAGTTCGGCCTGGTCGACACCCCGCAAGGCAAACGCATCTACGGTGGCGGCATCCTGTCTTCGCCGAAAGAAACTGTTTACTCGCTGTCGGACGAGCCCGAGCATCAGACCTTCGATCCGCTGGAAGCGATGCGCACGCCGTATCGCATCGACATCCTGCAACCGCTGTATTTTGTCCTGCCGAACCTCAAGCGCCTGTTCGACCTGGCTCACGAAGACATCATGGCCATGGTCAAGCAAGGCATGCAGCTGGGTCTGCACGCACCGAAGTTTCCGCCAAAACCAAAAGCCGCGTGACCCGCGACTTTTGCTTACAAGTGAGTCTGTCCGTCGTCGCCACTTTGGTTTAGCGTGGCGACACTGACCGCCAATATAAAAAAACACCTTCAGATTTCAGGAAGTCCACCATGTCCACTTTGAACCAAGCCCATTGCGAAGCCTGCCGTGCAGATGCCCCACAAGTCAGCGATGAAGAGCTGCCGATCCTGATCAAGCAGATCCCTGACTGGAACATCGAAGTACGCGACAGCATCATGCAGCTGGAAAAAGTCTTCCTGTTCAAGAATTTCAAGCACGCGCTGGCCTTCACCAACGCCGTCGGCGAGATCTCCGAGGCCGAAGGTCACCACCCGGGCCTGCTGACCGAGTGGGGCAAAGTCACCGTGACCTGGTGGAGCCACTCGATCAAAGGCCTGCACCGCAACGACTTCATCATGGCCGCGCGCACTGACGAAGTGGCCAAGACCGCAGAAGGACGCAAGTAATGCACTTCGACGCCATCGGCCGGGTGCCCGGCGACCCGATCCTCGGCCTGATGGAGGCCTACGCGCAGGACTCCAACCCGCGCAAGTTCGACCTCGGCGTGGGCGTCTACAAGGATGCCCAGGGCCTGACGCCAATCCCCGAGGCGGTGAAAATCGCCGAGGCGCGTCTGGTCGAGAGCCAGGACACCAAGACCTACATCGGTGGCCACGGCAATCCGCTGTTCGGCAAGGTCATCAACGAGCTGGTGCTCGGTGCCGATTCGGCACTGATCGCCGAGCAACGCGCCGGCGCCACCCAGACCCCGGGTGGCACGGGCGCCCTGCGTCTGGCGGCAGACTTCATCGCGCAATGCCTGCCGGGCAAAGGCGTGTGGCTGAGCAACCCGACCTGGCCGATCCACGAAACGATTTTCGCGGCCGCCGGGGTCAAGATCAGCCATTACCCGTACGTCGGCAGCGACAACCGCCTCGACGTCGATGCGATGCTCGCCGTGCTCAATGAAGTGCCGAAAGGCGATGTGGTGCTGCTGCACGCGTGCTGCCACAACCCGACCGGTTTCGACCTGAGCCACGACGACTGGCAGCGGGTGCTGGAGGTGGTCCGTCGCCGCGATCTGCTGCCGCTGATCGACTTTGCCTACCAGGGCTTCGGCGACGGTCTGGAGCAGGATGCGTGGTCGACCCGACTGTTCGCCGCCGAGTTGCCCGAGCTACTGATCACCAGCTCCTGCTCGAAGAACTTCGGTTTATATCGCGACCGCACCGGTGCGTTGATTGTGAGCGCGAAAACCGCTGACAAGCTGATCGACATCCGCAGCCAGCTGGCGCACATCGCCCGCAACCTGTGGTCGACGCCACCGGATCACGGCGCGGCTGTCGTCGCCACGATCCTCGCCGACCCGGAGCTGAAACGCCGCTGGGCCGACGAAGTGGAAGCCATGCGCCTGCGCATCGCCCAATTGCGCAGCGGTCTGGTGGAAGCGCTGGAACCGCACGGCCTGCGCGAGCGTTTTGCACACATTGGCGTGCAACGCGGGATGTTTTCCTACACCGGTCTGTCGCCGGAACAGGTGAAAAACCTGCGCGAGCATCACAGCGTGTACATGGTCAGCTCGGGCCGGGCCAACGTTGCCGGGATTGATGCGACGCGTCTCGACTTGCTGGCAGAAGCGATCGCCAACGTCTGCAAATAACTCCCCCTTGTCTTGATCGTTCCCACGCTCCGCGTGGGAACGATCTGGCGCACTCATCGCGAGCAGGCTCGCTCCCACATTTGCCCTGCGTCACCCTGTCGCACTTGTCTAGACAATCCCGCCCGTCGAAACAAATGGATTTAAAAATCTGTTTGTCACTTTTCCTGCTGTATCCTTCGCAGGCTTTCTGAAAGCGCGGATCTACCAGATCTATCAACAGACTTAGCGAGGAGCGCAACCATGCACGAGATTCCGAATCTCCCCTTCCCAAGCCTGCACGAAACTGAGCAGACGACCACGCAACAAGCCGGTGCCCAACAGCCCGAGCCGAAAGAAGCCGCCGACAGCCGTCCGGCCGACAGCGAAGAGTAAGCAACACCCGCCGTACAGACCGTGTGGAAAGCGCTAACATGCGCTTTCCACACTGCCTGAAACCTGAGCCGCCATGTCCAAAGAATTCGATGAACAACAGGCCGAGATCCTGATCGGTGCCACCGAGAAGATGATCGAGATCTGGAGCCGTCTCTCGCCCGAGAAACAGGCCGCCCTGCTCGCCCGTTTCGGCAGCGAGGAAAACGCGCTGGCCGCACTGGTCACCACGCAATTGGTCGCCCCGGCCAAATAGTTTTACTTTTCCCCGCCCCAGACGCGTCCGCATCGGTATCATGAGCAGCCTATCTATTCTGCTCTTCCCGTGGATCGTAATTCATGTCGTCCTCTATGCCAGAACCCCAGCGCCCCTTGGCGGTCACGCTGCAAGTCGTTTCCATCGTCCTGTTCACCTTCATCGGTTATCTGAATATCGGCATTCCGCTGGCGGTGCTGCCGGGCTACGTGCACAGCGACCTGGGCTTCGGCGCGGTCATCGCCGGGCTGGTGATCAGCGTGCAATACCTCGCCACGCTGCTCAGTCGCCCGTATGCCGGCAAGATCATCGACAACCAGGGCAGTAAACGTGCGGTGATGATTGGTCTGGCCGGGTGTGGCTTGAGCGGTGTGTTCATGCTGATTTCGGCGTGGACGCCCCACCTGCCGCTGCTGAGCCTGATCAGCCTGTTCGTCGGCCGTCTGGTGCTGGGCAGCGCTGAAAGCCTGGTCGGCTCAGGCTCGATCGGTTGGGGCATCGGCCGCGTCGGTGCCGCCAACACCGCCAAAGTCATCTCGTGGAACGGCATCGCCAGTTACGGTGCGCTGGCGGTCGGTGCGCCGCTCGGGGTATGGCTGGTCAGCCGTTTCGGTCTGTGGAGCATGGGCGTAAGCATTCTGCTGCTCGCCAGCCTGGGATTGCTGCTGGCCTGGCCGAAAACCGCCGCGCCGATCGTGGCCGGCGAGCGTCTGCCATTCATGCACGTTCTCGGTCGCGTCTTCCCGCACGGCTGCGGACTGGCGCTGGGCTCGATCGGTTTCGGCACCATCGCCACCTTCATCACCCTGTATTACGCCACGCAGCACTGGGATAACGCGGTGCTGTGCCTGAGCCTGTTCGGCGCCAGCTTCATTGGTGCGCGGCTGCTGTTCGGCAACCTGATCAACCGCCTCGGCGGCTTTCGCGTGGCGATTGCCTGCCTGTCGGTGGAAACCCTGGGTCTGCTGTTGTTGTGGCTGGCGCCGGACGCGCATTGGGCATTGGCCGGTGCGGCATTGAGCGGTTTCGGTTTCTCGCTGGTGTTCCCGGCGCTGGGCGTGGAAGCCGTGAACCTGGTGCCGGCCTCCAGCCGAGGCGCGGCAGTCGGGGCCTATTCGTTGTTCATCGACTTGTCGCTGGGGATCACCGGGCCGCTGGCGGGTGCGATTGCAGCGGGCTTCGGTTTTGCCTCGATCTTCCTGTTCGCCGCCCTCGCCGCGCTGAGCGGTCTGGCATTGAGCGTCTATCTGTACCGCTACACGGCTAAGTACCGCGAAGACTAGAAATCCACCTTGCCGCGCCCGGCCTTGATGCTGCCGCGCTTGGTTTTCGATTCGAGCCGACGCTTCTTTGAACCCAGCGTCGGCTTGGTTGGCCGGCGCTTCTTCTCGACCTTGGTGGCGCTGAGAATCAGCTCGGTCAGACGCTCCAGCGCATCGGCGCGATTCTGTTCCTGCGTGCGATATTGCTGGGCCTTGATGATCAGCACACCGTCGCCGGTGATGCGACTGTCGCGCAGCGCCAGCAGCCGTTCCTTGTAGAACTCGGGCAAGGACGAGGCCGGAATGTCGAAGCGCAGGTGCACGGCGCTGGAGACCTTGTTGACGTTCTGCCCTCCGGCGCCCTGGGCGCGGATGTACGTCAGCTCTATCTCGGCATCCGGCAGATGCACATTGTTGGAAATCACCAGCATGGAAACTCTACCTTCAAGTCGCTAAGCGACAGACAACCCCAGTTCGGACAACAGCATCGATGCCTGGGCCCGGGAAATCACCGCCCCTTTGAACAGTTTGGCATCGTTGAGCCGAAAGCCGCTCAAATCGGCACCGCGCAGGTCGGCATCGGTGAACCTTGCGCCATTGATGCGTGCATGCGCCAGACTGCACTCGACGAACTCGGCCTTGCGAAAGTCGGCATCGCTCAAGTCCGCATCGGAGAAATCCAGACCGTTCAACGTCGTGCGGGCGAACGACATGCCGCCCAGAAATGCGCTGTTGAGTCGGGTCTCACTGAACGACAGACCCAGGCTGGAGGTGTGACTGAAGTTGGCACCGGTCAGCTTGCAGCCGGTGAAAGCGACCTGCGCCAGTTTCGCCCGCTGCCAGCGTGTGTTGTTCAAATCGCAATTGCTGAACGAGGCCTCCAGCAATTGGGCCGCTTCGAACACTGCGTGGGCACCCCGACAGCCCTTCCATTGAGTCGCTTCGAGGCGAGCACCGAGAAATTGCGTGCGCAGCAGAATGCAGCGCTGGAAATCGGCGCGATCCAGCGTCAGTCGCGACAGATCGACATCGGTGAAATCCACCCCGATAAACCGCAGCGGCAAGCGCTGGGACGCGATCAACGCCTGCACATCATCACGCGTCAGCGCGTCTCCTTCGACCTCGTAGTGCGTTTGCACCTGATCCATGCCCGACTCCTTCGCGATTCAATTGGCGCCGGCAGTCTATCGTCACTTCGCGTAGGACCGGGCACAAAAAAGCCGGCGGAAGCCGGCTATTTTGTTGTCGTCCGTTGCCTACTTGGCCGCGGCCCCAAGCACCGCGCGTTGATCGCTGCGCTTGTTCTTGATCACGTAGCAGACCCACATGAACACCACCCACACCGGGATCGCGTACACCGAGATCTGAATGCCCGGGATCAGCAGCATCACGCCGAGGATGAACAGGACGAACGCCAGGCAGATGTAGTTGCCGTACGGGTACCACAGCGCCTTGAACAGCGGCTTCTGATTGGTCTTGTTCATGTGTTGGCGGAACTTGAAGTGCGAGAAGCTGATCATCGCCCAGTTGATCACCAGCGTTGCAACCACCAGCGACATCAGCAGTTCCAGCGCGTGTTGCGGGATCAGGTAGTTGAGCAGCACCGCCACCAGGGTCACGGCCGCCGACGCCAGGATCGAACGCACCGGCACGCCGCGCTTGTCGATCTTCGCCAGCGCTTTCGGCGCATCGCCCTGCTCGGCCATGCCCAGCAGCATGCGGCTGTTGCAGTAGGTGCCGCTGTTGTACACCGACAATGCCGCGGTCAGTACCACGAAGTTGAGGATGTGCGCAGCGGTGTTGCTGCCAAGCATCGAGAACACCTGCACGAACGGGCTGCCGCTGTAGGAATCGCCCGAAGCGTTGAGGGTTTCCAGCAGGCTGTCCCACGGGGTCAGCGACAGCAGGATCACCAGTGCGCCGATGTAGAAAATCAGGATCCGGTAAATCACCTGGTTGATCGCTTTCGGGATCACGGTTTTCGGCTTGTCGGCTTCGGCTGCGGTGAAACCGAGCATCTCCAGACCGCCGAAGGAGAACATGATGATCGCCATGGCCATTACCAGACCGCTGACGCCGTTCGGGAAGAAGCCACCGTGGGACCACAGATTGCTGACCGAAGCCTGCGGGCCGCCATGGCCGCTGACCAGCAGATAACTGCCCAGGGCGATCATGCCGACGATCGCCACGACCTTGATGATCGCGAACCAGAATTCGGCTTCACCGAAGACTTTGACGTTGGCCAGGTTGATCGCATTGATCAGCACGAAGAACGCGGCAGCGGTGACCCAGCTCGGGATCTCCGGCGCCCAGTAGTGGATGTATTTGCCGACCGCGGTCAGCTCCGACATGCCCACCAGGATGTACAGGATCCAGCAGTTCCAGCCCGACAGGAAACCGGCAAAACCGCCCCAGTATTTGTGCGCAAAGTGGCTGAAAGAGCCGGCCACCGGCTCTTCGACGATCATTTCGCCGAGCTGGCGCATGATCATGAAGGCGATGAAGCCGCAGATGGCATAGCCGAGGATCATCGACGGGCCGGCGGATTTCAGCACCCCGGCCGAGCCGAGGAACAATCCGGTACCGATCGCGCCACCAAGGGCGATCAGTTGAATATGGCGATTTTTCAGGCCGCGTTTCAGCTCGCCTGATTGCGAGTTTTGTCCACTCATGAAAAAGGTCTCACGCAAGGTTTGATGATGTTCAGTAGACGTTGCTGCAAGGTTGCGATTTCAGCCAACCTTGATCAAACCCCAGCGCAGGCACCAGGAATTCAGCTTTTTTACAACGGTCATGCGTCACCTGTTTGTTTTTATCTGTGACGAAATCGAACCCGACACGCTTGTGACGCGGCGGAGTGAACAAGGCGGATAAACCTTGAGGTTTGCGCGATTACGCAGAGGGTCACAGTTAAAACGCGGCGCATTGTACACCGCTAACCCCCTGCTGCCAGACCTCGCCGGATCAGCGTGTCGGTTGCCGGGATTGCATGTGTCCACCCCGGGAGGCCCGGGCGGCTGC
Organism: Pseudomonas paraglycinae; assembly: GCF_021601625.1. Lineage (GTDB taxonomy): Bacteria > Pseudomonadota > Gammaproteobacteria > Pseudomonadales > Pseudomonadaceae > Aquipseudomonas > Aquipseudomonas paraglycinae. The sequence continues at coordinate 188,835 of NZ_BQHR01000007.1, forward strand.
AAAAATTGAGTCAGGCCTTTGCAGGCCATCGGCGTGGACGATGGAAAATCCGCCCCACGTGGAGAAGTGAAAATGGATATCGGCGTTCATTGCGCCTCCTTCTTGTTATGCACCTGCACGACAGGCATGCAGCGCATCTCACCTTCCAAACGACGCTGAAACAAGCGCGCCAGAGCGCCGCGCAAGGCCCGGCGGGACTGGCTCCGGCAGATTTTCCTTACAGTCTGATAAAGACACCCGATTTACGGGTCTGCGACGGCCTTTTCGTAAATATTCACTGACAGTGCGTAACGTAAAGTTTCCACTCCAGACCCATCAAAGCCCGGAACAGCGATTGACGCTAGCTGACTAACTATTTGAAAGGCGTTAAGTTTTTTGTTTTAAAACAAGAAAAACACGCCCGAAAAATAGAAATAAAAAGTCCAAAAAAAAAACGCCAACCCTAAGGTTGGCGTTTCTGTTTTCAGCTTGAGGCTTGCCGCTCGAAGCTTATAACTGCTTTATTCCGGTTTCTTGCGACCGAAACCCGGACGCTGGCCGGAACCGGCCGGTGCGCCACGGCGCTTGCCCGACGGCTTGTCATCGTCAGCCAGCTTGATGCCTGGACGCTTCGGCGCCGGCTTGGCCGGACGCTTGGTGTCGGCTGGACGATCCGCCACCGGCGTACCGCGACCTTCGCCCCGCTCGGTACGGCCATTGGCCGGACGCGGAGTGCGTGGACCGCGCTCGCCATCCGGACGCGCTGCCGGCTTGCGGCCTGGACGCTCGCCTTCGATCTGCGGCTCGCGGACCGGACGTGGACCGGCGCCAATCGGTGCACCGTTGGCCGGACGCAGGGTGCGCACGCGTTCGGTACGGGCCATCGGACGCGACGATTTGCGCTGCATCCGGTCGAGCTTGTCTTTGCTCTTGGCATTCAGTTGCGGCATGGCCACCGGGGTCAGGCCGACTTCGGCGCTCAGCACGTCGACTTCGTACTGGCTCATTTCACGCCAGCGGCCCATCGGCAGGTCGGAGTTGAGGAAAACCGGGCCGAAACGCACGCGCTTCAGGCGGCTGACCACCAGGCCCTGGGATTCCCACAGGCGACGCACTTCACGGTTACGACCTTCCATCACCACGCAGTGATACCAGTGGTTGAAGCCTTCGCCGCCCGGTGCCTGTTGAATGTCGGTGAAACGCGCCGGGCCGTCTTCCAGCACAACGCCGGCCTTCAGGCGCTCGATCATCTCGTCATCGACTTCGCCACGCACACGCACCGCGTACTCACGGTCCATCTCGTAGGACGGGTGCATCAGGCGGTTGGCCAACTCACCGTCGGTGGTGAACATCAGCAGACCGGTGGTGTTGATGTCGAGACGACCGATGTTGATCCAGCGGCCTTCTTTCGGACGCGGCAGCTTGTCGAACACGGTCGGACGGCCTTCCGGGTCGTCACGGGTGCAGATCTCGCCATCGGGTTTGTTGTACATGATCACGCGGCGCACCGACTCGGCGGCTTCTTCGCGCTTGATGACTTTGCCATCAATGGTGATGGCGTCGTGCATGTCGACACGCAGGCCCAAGGTGGCGTCTTTGCCATTGACCTTGATGCGGCCGGCAGCGATCCAGGATTCGACATCACGGCGCGAGCCGACGCCGATACGGGCGAGGACTTTCTGCAGCTTTTCGCCTGCTGGGCCGATTTCCTGGTCGTCTTTCTGATTGATGTCACTCATCTGGGCACCTCCCGGTGTGGTCTGTTCAGCGGCGCTGAATGAGCCGCTGAAGCGTTGAAATCTGGGTTTTCGGGCGAAGGGATCGCCGAAGGGTCGCGAATCATACGCGGATGTGGCCGCGCGCGCATCAGAGACTAGTCGATCAGGGCAAGGTTATTTCTTTTTCCGCCGACCGGTGGCCCCGAGCTTGATCAGACGCAGCGCGGCTTCGGCCAGCACAGTGCGCTTGTCGTCCTTGTCGAGTTTCTTCCAGGCCCGTATCTCGCGCTTGCTGCGGCCGCAGCCCAGACAGATGTCGTCGCTGAACTTGCAGACGCTGATGCACGGGTCTTTGGTCGAGCTCATGCTCAATCCTCGAACTCGCGACGTTCGGCTTCGATGGCTTCGGCCAGGGCGCGGGCCTCGGCTTCTTCTTCGCTCAACTCTTCCTCGGCGGCGGGTTCCGGTTTGGGCTGTTCAAGCCGGGCGACGGCGGCCAGCAGCTTTTCCCGGGCTTCGGCCACGCCGAGCACATCGTCTTCCTGCTCAGGCTCGGGCTCGAATTCAGGCTCATGCTCAAATTCAGTTTCGAACTCATCCTCAACCGGCGGCTCGACCGGATCGAACTCAACCCCGGTCGGCATCGATTCACCGCCCGCCCCGTCACGCAGCAAGTCGTCAAAGTCGGTCTTGATCCCCTCCTCCATGCTGTCCAGTTCCAGCAGAAGGGTGTGGAAACTGGTTTCTTCCTTCGGCTCTTCCGGCTCGGCACTGGCGTCGGCCTGCTCCTGCAAGCCCGGTGGCACGGGAGCGTCGTCGAAGTCGAGCACCGGATCCGCCTCGATTTCGCGCAACTCGGCCAGCGGCGGCAGGTCGTCAAGGTTCTTCAGGTTGAAGTGATCGAGAAACGCCTTGGTGGTGGCGAACATCGCCGGTTTGCCCGGCACGTCGCGGTAACCGACGATGCGAATCCACTCGCGCTCGATCAGCGTCTTGACGATGTTGGTGTTGACCGCCACGCCCCGCACGTCCTCGATTTCGCCCCGGGTGATCGGCTGGCGATAGGCGATCAGCGCCATGGTTTCCAGCAATGCTCGGGAATAACGTTGCGGACGTTCTTCCCACAACCGGCCGACCCACGGCGCGAACTTCTCGCGGATTTGCAGGCGATAGCCCGACGCGACTTCCTTGAGCTCGAACGCCCGGCCTTCGCAGGATTTGCCGAGCAGGGTCAGGGCTTTCTTGAAGACCGGCGGTTCCGGGCGCTCGCCTTCTTCGAACAGTTCATATAGGCGCTCGAGGGATTGCGGCTTTCCCGAGGCCAACAGAAAGGCTTCAAGCAGGGACGCCAGCTCGCGGGGTTCAGTCAGGTTCATATCGGGACTCGTTATTCGACTCGGGCTCGCACGTGGATCGCGGCGAACGGCTCATTCTGCACCAGCTCGATCAGGGATTCCTTGACCAGTTCAAGGATCGCCATGAAGGTCACCACCACGCCGAGCTTGCCCTCCTCGGCGGTGAACAGCTCGACGAACGGCACAAACCCACCGCCCTTGAGCCGCTCCAGCACATCGCTCATGCGCTCGCGGGTGGACAGCGCCTCGCGGCTGACCTGATGGCTTTCGAACATGTCGCCCCGGCGCAGCACCTCGGCCATGGACATCAGGATTTCTTCCAGCGCCACGTCGGGCAAGAGTTTGCGCGCGCGGGCTTCCGGGGCGTCGAGCTTGGGCACGATCACGTCGCGACCGACCCGGCTCAGGCCATCGATGCCTTCGGCGGCAGCCTTGAACCGTTCGTACTCCTGCAGGCGACGAATCAGCTCGGCGCGCGGGTCGTCCTCTTCGTCCTCGACGGTTTCGGCCCGGGGCAACAGCATCCGCGACTTGATCTCGGCCAGCATCGCGGCCATCACCAGGTATTCGGCGGCCAGTTCCAGACGCACCGACTGCATAAGCTCGACATAACCCATGTACTGGCGGGTGATTTCCGCCACCGGGATGTCGAGGATGTTGATATTCTGTTTGCGGATCAGGTACAGCAGCAGATCGAGCGGGCCTTCGAAGGCTTCGAGGAAGACTTCCAGCGCGTCGGGCGGGATGTACAGGTCCAGCGGCATTTCCGTGACGGCCTGGCCATAGACCATGGCAAACGGCAGTTCCTGCTGGGCACCGGCCTGGGGATCAACGGTTTCCACTGCGGACATTCAGGCCTCGACCATGAATGGGGCAGGATCGCCGCAACCGACGCGGATCACTTCCGGATCATCGCCCGTGAGGTCGATCACGGTGGAGGCCTTGATACCGCCGGAACCGCCGTCGATGATCAGGTCGACCTGATGCTCGAGCAACTGGCGCATTTCGTACGGATCGCTCAACGGGTCTTCATCGCCCGGCATGATCAGGGTCACGCTCATCAACGGCTCTCCCAGTTCGGCCAGCAGCGCCAGCGCGATCGGATGGCTCGGCACCCGCAGACCGATGGTGCGTTTCTTCGGATGCAGCAGCAGGCGCGGCACTTCGCGGGTGGCGTTGAGGATGAAGGTGTACGGCCCTGGCAAGTGGGCTTTGAGGATTCGAAACGTCCCGGTGTCGATCTTGGCGTAATTGCCCAGTTGCGAAAGGTCGCTGCAGATCAGTGCGAAGTTGTGCTTTTCGTCAAGCTGACGCAGGCGTCGAACGCGCTCGATGCCGTTCTTGTCGCCGATCTGGCAGCCGATTGCGTAGGAGGAGTCCGTGGGATAGACCACCACTCCGCCCTTGCGGATGATCTCGACCGCCTGTTTGATCAGGCGCGCTTGCGGGTTTTCCGGATGAATCTGGAAAAATTGACTCACATTCTCTACCTGTTCAGACGGCGGCAATAACTGTGTCATGTTTGAACCGACACCACAGGGGTGGAAGGTCCTCCGGCACCGGCCGGTACTGGCCGATCTCGGACCAGCCACCAGGGCCATGGAAATCACTGCCGGCGCTGACCAGCAGACCGAACTCACGGGCAAGGATTGCCAGGCTGCCCACCTGTTCCGCAGGCTGATGACCGTTGACCACTTCGATCGCATGCCCGCCTGCTTGAATATAGTCGGCAATCAGCTTTCGGCGCTTGCTGCGGGTGAAATCGTAGTGCCACGGATGCGCCAGGCTGACCCAGGCGCCGGCGGCTCGCAGCGTGCCGACGGTGTCTTCGAGGGTCGGCCAATGCTGCTTGACGTCCCCAAGCTTGCCGGCGCCGAGCCATTTGCGAAACGCCTCGGCGCGATCCTTTACAAAACCTTCACGCACCATCCAGTCGGCGAAATGCGGGCGGGCCGGCGCGTTACCGCTGTCGCCCAGTTCCTGCTGGATCTGCCGCGCGCCGTCGAGCGCATTCGGCATGCCCTTGAGGGCGAGCTTGCGGCTTATTTCCTCAGACCGCAGCCAGCGGCCGTCGTGCAACTGGGCAATCGCCTCGACCAGCGGCGCGGCGTTGACGTCGAAACCGTAGCCGAGTACGTGAATGGTCGCCCCGCCCCAGGTGCAGGACAACTCGACGCCGTTGACCAGTTGCATGCCCAGCGCCTCGGCGGCCGTGCGCGCTTCGGCGAGGCCTTCTAGGGTGTCGTGATCGGTCAGGGCCAGGACTCGCACGCCGTTCTCGAACGCACGCGCAACCAGTGCCGCAGGCGCCAGGGCGCCGTCGGAGGCCGTGCTGTGGCAGTGCAAATCAACATTCACGGGGATGTGTAACCTCAAATCAGCTGGCGCTATCGCGCGCCCATATGTTTGTTATTATGCCGCCACATCCAGCTTCTGGCTCTCACTGTGAAACAATTCATCGATTTCATCCCGCTTCTGCTGTTCTTCATCGTCTACAAACTCGATCCACGCACCGTCGACGTTGCCGGCCATGAACTGACGGTAGGCGGCATTTACAGTGCAACCGCCGTGCTTATCATCAGCTCCCTGGTGGTGTACGGCGCGATCTTCATCAAGCAGCGCAAGCTGGAGAAGAGCCAGTGGCTGACGCTGGTCGCCTGCCTCGTGTTCGGCAGCCTGACCCTGGCCTTTCACAGCGAAACCTTCCTGAAATGGAAAGCCCCGGTGGTCAACTGGCTGTTCGCCCTGGCCTTCATCGGCAGCCATTTCATCGGTGACCGCCTGCTGATCAAGCGCATCATGGGCCACGCGTTGACCCTGCCGGATCCGGTCTGGACCCGTTTGAACATCGCCTGGATCGGTTTCTTCCTGTTCTGCGGTGCCGCCAACCTGTTCGTCGCCTTCACCTTCCAGGACTACTGGGTGGACTTCAAGGTGTTCGGCAGCCTGGGCTTGACCGTGCTGTTCCTGGTCGCTCAAGGCATCTACCTGTCCCGTCACCTGCACGACGCCGATACCACAACGCCAAAAACCGAGGACTGACATGCTCTACGCCATCATTGCCACCGACGTCGCCAACTCCCTGGAAGCCCGCCTCGCTGCGCGCCCGGCACACCTTGAACGCCTGCAAGTGCTCAAGGGCGAAGGCCGCATCGTGCTGGCCGGCCCGCACCCGGCGGTCGACAGCAATGATCCGGGCGCAGCAGGTTTCAGCGGCAGCCTGATCGTTGCCGAATTCGATTCCCTGAGCGCGGCGCAAGCCTGGGCCGATGCCGACCCGTACATCGCCGCCGGCGTTTACGCCAACGTGATCGTCAAGCCGTTCAAGCAAGTCCTGCCGTAACCTCCCCCGCTGATCCCCCCACGCGATGAACCTTGTCGGTTCATCGCGTTCTCAATCGCTCATTATTCTCGTTTGCCGGCCGACAACCTGCCCAATATCCATTTGGAAACAGGAGTCGCGATGCGCAAGGGTCCGTTGTGTCTGATGTTGGTCACGTTGTCGATCGTGGCGCCCGCCCATGGTGAAGAAAGCACCGAAGGCGGCAGCTCCACACCGCTTTCGTTGAGCGCCGGCAGCCAGATCACCGAGTTGCAGCAGCGCCTGAAGGCCAGCGAGCAGCAACGGGAAGAACTGAGCAAACAACTGCAAAATGCCGACAACACCCGCGAAAGCGCCCAGCTTGCCCGGTTGCGCCAGGAGAACCAGCGTCTGAAGCTGCAACTCAAGGAAGCCCAGGCCAGCCCGCTGCCGCGCCTGCTGACCGAACAGCAGCAATGGTTCGTCACCGGGGCCGGGGTAGCGCTATTGGCGCTGCTCTGCGGTATCTTTGCCAGTGGAGCAAGCCGAAAACGTCGGCAATGGCTAAATTGAGTGAGTCATGAGCGAGCTGTTACTGATTGATGATGACCAGGAGTTGTGCGAACTCCTGAGTAGCTGGCTGAGCCAGGAAGGCTTTCAGGTCCGGGCCTGCCACGATGGTCAGAGCGCCCGCAAGGCGCTGGCCGAAACCGCGCCGGCGGCCGTGGTGCTGGACGTGATGCTGCCCGACGGCAGCGGTCTGGAACTGCTCAAGCAACTTCGCAGCGATCACGCCGACCTGCCGGTGCTGATGCTCTCGGCCCGGGGCGAGCCGCTGGACCGGATCCTCGGCCTGGAACTGGGCGCCGACGATTACCTGGCCAAACCCTGCGATCCGCGCGAACTGACCGCCCGCCTGCGCGCCGTGCTGCGCCGCAGTCATCCGGCCGCCGTGTCGACCCAGCTCGAACTGGGCGACCTGAGCTTCAGCCCGGTGCGCGGCGTGGTCAGTATCGACGAAAAGGAATTCACCCTCACCGTGTCCGAAAGTCGCCTGCTCGAAGCCCTGCTCAAGCAACCGGGCGAGCCGCTGGACAAACAGGAACTGGCGCAGATCGCCCTCGGTCGCAAGCTGACCCTGTACGACCGCAGCCTCGACATGCACGTCAGCAACCTGCGCAAAAAGATCGGCCCGCACCCCGACGGCCGCCCGCGCATCGTCGCCCTGCGCAGCCGTGGCTACTACTACAGCCTCTAACCGTCTGTAAGTTTTGTCAGGTCGGCGCGAAAACGTGTTTACCCAAGCTTTACACAGCGCTGACCGCCGCTGACCTTGATCTCCGTAATCTGTACTCATCCGGAACGTACCGGGAACGAGACAAAGGAGATTCACCATGCGCAAGACTCTTATCGCTCTGATGTTTGCCGCTGCCCTGCCGACCGTCGCCATGGCCATGCCGCAGGATGGCGGCCCGATAGGTGGCCCGCTGGACGGCCCGCGCCATGGCGGTCAGATGCACGGCATGCACGGCAAAGGCCCGTACAGCCAGCTGGACCTGTCCCGCGAACAGCGCGAGCAGATCCGCAAGATCATGGGCGAGCAGATGCACGAGCGTAAGCAGACGGTCGAAAAATACCTGGAGAAACTCTCGCCAGCCGACCAGAAAGCCATGAAGGACGAGATGGCGGCCAACCACAAGAAAGCCGAGTCCGATGTCCGCGCCGTGTTGAAACCGGATCAACAGAAGAAATTCGACGAGATCCAGAAGAAACAGGCCGAGCGTCGCGCCGAATGGGCCGAGTTCAAAGCCTGGAAAGCGCAACAGCCGCAAAAGGCGCAATAATGTTCTAGCGTCACGCCCCGACCCAACGGCTCACCGCCGTTGGGTTTTCTTTGTTTGAGGATTTTCTGTGCGTTCATTGTTCTGGCGTATTCTCGCCAGCTTCTGGCTGGCCATCGCTCTGGTTGCAGGGCTTTCCATTCTGCTGGGGCACATGCTCAACCAGGACGCGTGGATCCTCAGCCGCCATCCGGGCCTCAACACTCTGGCCGCCGAATGGACGCAGACTTACGAAGCCCAGGGCGAAAACGCCGCCCAGGACATCCTCGAACAGCGCAAGCGCCAGTACCACATCGACGTGCAAGTGCTGAACGAAACCGGCGACCCGGTGGTGCGCGGCACCTTCCCCCGGCGCGCGGCCGCCTTCGAGGCGCGGCAGAACAACGATGACCGTCGCCTGCCATGGCGCCGTCTGACCGACGAATTCACCAGCGACAAAAGCGGCGACACCTACCTCTTCATCTACCGCATCCCGCACCCCGAACTCGACGCCTGGCACCGCGAAAGCCTGCTCTGGCCATTGAGTGCGCTGGGCATTGCGTTGGTGGTGCTGACCCTGTTCAGCCTGCTGGTGACGTTTTCCATCACTCGCCCGCTCAGTCGCCTGCGCGGTGCAGTGCATGACCTCGGCCAGACCACCTATCAACAGAACAGCCTGGCGCAACTGGCCAACCGTCGGGATGAATTCGGTGTGCTGGCCAATGACTTCAACCGCATGGGTGCCCGTCTGCAAAGCCTGATCGGCAGTCAGCGTCAGTTGCTGCGTGATGTCTCCCACGAATTGCGCTCGCCGCTGGCACGCCTGCGCATCGCCCTGGCACTGGCCGAACGGGCCAGCCCGGAAGAACGGGAAAAACTCTGGCCGCGCCTGACCCGCGAGTGTGATCGGCTGGAAGCGCTGATCAGTGAAATTCTGGTGCTGGCGCGGGTCGATGCCGACAACGCCAGCGCCGAAGACGTGGATCTGAATGCCTTGCTCGCCACCCTGCAAAAGGACGCGCAACTTGGCTCGCCAGAGCAGACCGTGCGTCTGGAGGCCGAGCCGGCACTCAATCTGACAGGCTGGCCGACCATGATCGAGCGCGCCGTGGACAACCTGCTGCGCAATGCCCAGCGCTTCAACCCGGTGGGGCAGTCGATTGAAATGCAGGCGTCACGTCAGGGCGAGCGGATCGTGGTCAGCGTGCGTGACCATGGGCCGGGGGTGCTGGCCGAGCATCTGAGCCAGTTGGGCGAACCGTTTTATCGGGCGCCGGGGCAGACCGCTGCGGGTCATGGCCTGGGGCTGGCGATTGCCCGGCGGGCAGCGGAGCGGCATGGCGGGACACTGGTGCTGGCCAATCACCCGCAGGGCGGGTTTGTGGCCAGTCTTGAGTTGCCGCTGGTGCCTGGGATTGTGGTGCAACCCTGAAAAGCCCCCTCATCGGAACGCCGCCCGCCCAGCCCTCTCCCGGAGGGAGAGGGAGCCGACCGAGGTGTCTTGCGTCATACATCAACCTGAAAAATCGAGTCGATTATGGATCTGCCAAGCACGTGAACCGAGTCAATTCCGGATTCGGCCGAAGCACGTGAACCGAGTCAATTCCGGATTCGGCAAAGCTCTTCCAGGTCGGTGAACCTCTGAAGCATCCCCCAATCAGTCCCCTCTCCCCCCGGGAGAGGGTTAGGGTGAGGGCGCTTTTTAAGCTTTTAAGGCCCTTTAAGCCTTACCCGGCCAGGCACTGACAAACTCCGCCAGATCAACCTTCTCGGCCACCCGCGGTTCTTTCTGCGGCGTGCCGAGGTAAAGGAAGGCAATCACCTCTTCGTCATCCGTCAGGCCCAAACCCTTGGCGACATGTTTCGAATAAGCCAGATCACCCGTGCGCCACACCGCGCCAATCCCCTGCGCGTAAGCCGCCAGCAGAATGCCGTGAGCCGCACAGCCCGCCGCCAGCAACTGCTCGGCCTTCGGGTATTTGACGTGTTCCTGCAATTTGGCGATGACCACGACCACCAGCGGCGCCCGCAGCGGGCCGTTGCGGGCCTTGTCGATCATCGCTTCGGTGACTTCGCCTTCCTGCATTTTTGCAGCTTCGGCCAGCAACTCGCCCATCTGCTCACGCGCCGTGCCTTCGACGGTCAGGAAGCGATACGGCTGCAAATGGCCGTGATCCGGTGCGCGGGTCGCGGCGGCGAACAGCACTTCGCGCTGTTCGGCGGTGGGGGCCGGATCGATCAGTCGTGGAACGGAAACACGGTTGAGCAAAGCGTCGAGAGCCTGCATCGGCCACCTCCTGAAAAAAATGTCCGGCTATTCTAGCTGCAAGTGATCCAGACGCGTCGGTTTACATGCCTTGCACCGCAGGTAGAATGGCGCCCTTCCCACATCAGCCCGAGCGGACTTCATGGCGTTGCCGACCTTACGGATCATTGGTTTCATCATCGGCATCTTCCTGATCACCCTGGCCATCGCCATGGTCGTGCCCATGGCCACCCTGGTGATTTTCGAGCGCACCGGCGATCTGCCGTCGTTCCTCTGGGCGAGCATGATCACCTTCGTCGCCGGCCTCGCGCTGGTGATTCCCGGTCGTCCGGAGCACATCCACCTGCGCCCCCGGGACATGTACCTGCTGACCGTCAGCAGCTGGCTGGTGGTGTGCATTTTCGCCGCACTGCCGTTTTTGCTGACCCAGCACATCAGTTACACCGACTCGTTCTTCGAAAGCATGTCCGGCATCACAGCCACCGGCTCGACCGTGCTCAACCATCTGGACGACATGTCCCCCGGCATCCTGATGTGGCGCTCGCTGCTGCACTGGATCGGCGGCATCGGCTTCATCGGCATGGCGGTGGCGATCCTGCCGCTGCTGCGCATCGGTGGCATGCGGCTGTTCCAGACGGAATCCTCGGACCGCTCGGAAAAGGTCATGCCCCGCTCGCACATGGTGGCGCGGCTGATCGTGGCGGCGTACGTCGGCATCACGATTCTCGGCAGCCTGGCGTTCTGGTGGGCCGGGATGAGCCCGTTCGATGCGATCAACCACGCGATGTCGGCGATTTCCACCGGCGGGTTCTCGACCTCCGACCAGTCCCTGGCCAAGTGGACGCAACCGGCGGTGCACTGGGTCGCGGTGGTGGTGATGATTCTCGGCAGCCTGCCGTTCACCCTGTACGTGGCGACACTGCGCGGCAACCGCCGGGCGCTGATCAAGGATCAACAGGTTCAGGGTTTGCTCGGCATGTTGCTGGTGACCTGGCTGGTGCTCGGCACCTGGTACTGGTGGACCACCAACCTGCATTGGCTGGACGCGTTGCGTCATGTGGCGCTGAACGTGACATCAGTAGTAACGACGACGGGATTTGCACTGGGGGACTACAGCCTTTGGGGCAACTTCTCGCTGATGCTATTCTTCTATCTGGGCTTCGTCGGCGGCTGCTCCGGCTCGACGGCGGGCGGGATCAAGATCTTCCGTTTCCAGGTCGCCTACATCCTGCTCAAGGCCAACCTTAACCAGCTGATTCACCCTCGCGCGGTGATCAAGCAGAAGTACAACGGTCATCGCCTCGACGAAGAGATCGTCCGGTCGATTCTGACGTTCTCGTTCTTCTTCGCGATCACCATTTGCGTGATCGCCCTGCTGCTGTCGCTGTTGGGCGTGGACTGGATGACGGCGTTGACCGGTGCCGCCAGCACCGTCTCCGGCGTCGGCCCGGGCCTGGGCGAGACCATCGGCCCGGCCGGCAACTTCGCCAGCCTGCCGGATGCGGCCAAGTGGATTCTGTCGTTCGGCATGCTGCTCGGCCGACTGGAGATCATTACGGTGTTTGTACTGTGTATTCCGGCGTTCTGGCGTCACTGATCGCCTTCGGCGCCTCGAGCAACCGCGCCCGGTAATCGCCGGGCGTGGTGTCGAACCAGCGGCGGAAGGCGCGGAAGAAATTGCTCGGGTCGGCAAAGCCCAGCAGATAGGCAATCTCCAGCAAGGTCATGCTCGGCTGCGCCAGATATTGCTCGGCGAGTTCGCGGCGGGTGTCGTCGAGCAACTGCTGAAAACTGGTGCCCTCCTCCTGCAAGCGTCGTTGCAAGGTGCGCTGGGACAGGTGCAGGGTCTGCGCCACCGTATCGCGTTTGGGTTCGCCCTGCGGCAGCAGGCGGCACAACACCTGACGCGCCTTGTGGGTCACGCGGCTTTCGGAAAACCGCGCCAGATATTCCCCGGCAAACCGGTCATGCAGCAGCGCCATCGCCTCGTTGGCGGTGGGCAGTGGCGCTTCCATGTCGGCCCGCTCGAAGATCAGCGCGTCATACGGCGCGTTGAACACCAGCGGTGCATGAAAGGCTCGTTTATAGGGTTCAAGATCATCCGGCTGGTCGCCCTGCACCAGCACTTTGCGCGGGTGCAGCGTGCGTCCGGTCAGCCAGCCGCACAACGCGAGCGCGCAGGCCAGCGAGGCTTCGGCACTTTGCCGGGTCGGCGGCAGATGATCGCCGTGTACCGTCAGAATCAGCGCATAACCTTCGTCGAGCAGGCGAAAACTCAGGTCGGCACTTTCGGCGATGATCCGCTGATAACGCACCAGTCGCTGAAAACCTTCCGCCAGCGTATTGCTTGACATCAGCGCATAGCCCGCTACATGAAACGAAGCCGGCCGCACCACCTTGCCCATATTCAGGCCGATCGCCGGATTGCCGGACAGCTCGACCGCCCGTTGCCAGAGTCGGGTCATGGAATCCTGCGGGAAGCGTGCGTCCGGGTCCTCCAGCGCCGCGTAGTCGAGCCCCAGCTGTCTGAACAAAACCCGGCAATCCAGGCCGTCCATTTCCAGTGCTTTGACAATCCCCATCGCCCAGCTTGCAGAAGTCGTTCGTTCGCTCATGGCGTTTTTTCTTGGATGACATGGTGAGCCGCATACTACGGCCGATTTCCCAAGGATAGTAAAGTGGCGCCGATTGTCACTGGCCGACGCCATTGATCACTCTAGACTCAAATAAGCTACCCGCCGAACAACTTGCAATCAGAACAATAACCACAGAGATCGCAGTCGTGGAAACCATCAAGCATTTCAACAGCTTCGCCGAGTTCTATCCGTATTACCTCAGCGAGCACGGCAACAGCACCTGCCGTCGCCTGCATTTCATCGGCACGACGCTGGTGATCTTCATTCTCGCCCTGACCATCGCCAAGGGCGCCTGGCTGCTTTTACTTGCGTTGCCGCTGGCGGGCTACAGCTTTGCCTGGGTCGGTCATTTCTTTTTCGAGAAAAACCGCCCGGCCACCTTCCAGCACCCGTTCTACAGCCTGCTCGGCGACTTCGTCATGTACCGCGACATGATCCTGGGCCGCGTGCCGTTCTAGAAATTCCGACAAGAGGACTGCCGATGAATGCCACTGCCCGTTTCACCCACATGAAGGACGGCACACAGGACGACTGGGCGATCATTGCGGCGGATTTCAGCGCCTACGCCCGTCAGTTGCCGGGCCGGATCATGGCCCACCTGAAACTGCTCGAAGGCGATTTCGGCGGTTTCCCGGTGGATCGCCTGACCCACTCGCTGCAAACCGCCACCCGCGCCTTTCGCGACGGCCGCGACGAGGAATACGTGGTCTGCGCCCTGCTCCACGACATCGGCGACACCCTCGGTTCCTACAATCACCCGGACATCGCCGCCGCCATCCTCAAGCCGTTCGTCAGCGCCGAGAACCTGTGGATGGTGGAAAAGCACGGGATCTTCCAGGGCTACTACTTCTTCCATCACCTGGGCATGGATCGGCACCTGCGCGAGCAATTCAGCGACCACCCGCAGTTTCTGGCGACCGCGGAGTTCTGCGCCAAATATGACGCGGCAGCGTTCGACCCCGAGTACGACACCCTGCCGCTGAGCTTCTTCGAGCCGATGATGGAAAGGCTGTTCGCCCAGCCGAAGAACTCGATCTACAAAGCGGCGATGGAAGAGCACAGCCCGGCCTGAGTTGACTTGAAAACTCAGGCCAGCTCGGCCACCTTCGCCGCTTTCAATTCCGCTTCCCGCGCCTGCGCATCGGCCAGGCGATACAGCTCGATCGTGCCGTCCCAGTGCTCGATCAGCGCCGTGCATGACTCCACCCAGTCGCCGCAGTTGAGGTAATCCACCTCGCCGACCTTGCGGATCTCGGCGTGGTGGATGTGCCCGCAGACCACACCGTGCAACTCGCGCTTCACGCATTCATGGGCGATGGCTTCTTCGAAGTCGCTGATGAAGCTGACCGCCGTCTTCACCTTGTGCTTGAGATAGGCCGACAGCGACCAGTAGCCATAACCGTATTTCGCCCGCCAGTGATTGAGCCAGCGGTTGAGGGTCAGGGTGAACTCGTAGGCTGAATCGCCAAGGAACGCGAGCCAGCGGTGATAGCGGGTGATCACGTCGAACTGGTCACCGTGAATCACCAGCAGATGCCGGCCATCGGCGGTGACGTGCACCGCCTCGTCGACCAGCTGGATATTGCCCAGAATCAGTTTTGAATAGCGGCGCAGGAATTCGTCATGGTTACCGGTGACGTAGATCACCTCGGTGCCGCGCTTGCTCATGGTCAGCAAACGGCGGATCACGTTGGTGTGCGCCTGCGGCCAGTACATGCCGCCGCGCAGTTTCCAGCCGTCGATGATGTCGCCGACCAGGTAGATCTTGTCGGCGTGATAGCCCTTGAGAAATTGCGACAGATGCTCGGCCTGGCAATCCCGCGTGCCCAGGTGCACGTCGGAGATCCACAGGGTGCGAACCCGTTGTTTACGGCTGGGTCTGGCGAGCTCGGCGCTGGTCATGGGCAACCCTCTGCGATGTTTTCGCCACTCTGCGCGCGCCCGGTTAATCGACCATGACAGGTATGCGTCAGTCGTGTGACAAACGCGTCGCCCCTGCGCCGGTGTAGACTGGCGGCTCGCCCGGAGACCGCCATGCAACCGATCCTGACCCTGCGCCATTACAGCCACGACCTGATCGCCCACAGCCACGACCACGCGCAACTGGTGTTCGGCCTGTCCGGCGCGCTGGATTTCGAAGTCGAAGGGCGTGGCAGCCAGGTATTGCAGCAGAGCTTCGTGGTGATCCCCGCCGGCGCGCATCACGCGTGCGGCAGTCCCAAGGGCAGCCGCTGTCTGGTGCTGGATGTGCCCGACGAGCAATGGCTGACGCGCTCGTTGGGTAATCACGCCGATGCCAGCCGCCGTCTGCTGGATAACGCCGCGCGGTTGTCGCTGGATGCCGGGCAAGGTCAATTGGTCAGCTGGCTGGCGAACAGTCCGGTTGACGATCCGCTGATTGCGCAACAGGGCGCGGTGTTGCTGCTGGCGAGCCTGAACCACGTGCCACCCGCCGAAATCGTCGCGCGCCGCCTGCCCTACGCGGCACTCGACGCGCACATCGAGCAGTACGCGGCCTATCCGCTGCAAGTCGCGGATCTGGCGCGCGTCGCCGGATTGTCCAGCGCCCGGTTGCATGCGCGGTTCGTCACCGAATGCGGGCAGACACCGATGGACTACATTCGCAGTCGCCGGCTGCACAAAGCCGTCACGCTGTTGCGCAACACCACGCTGCCCATCGGTGAAGTGGCCAGCCGTGTCGGCTACAACTCGCAAAGCGCATTTTCGGCCGCCGTCCTGCGTGAGTTCGGCACCTCTCCTACACAATTGCGACGCGAGGCTGACGACAAAAGTCGATAGCCTGCCGACAGACTTTTGCGTCGTGACACGCTTCAATGTGTGTCTGTAATGGTGTTTGGAAAAAGGACTGCAATGACTCCCCGTACCGCCCTCGGCGCCCTGCATATCGGCGCACTGATGTTCGGCCTGACCGGCGTTTTCGGCAAACTCGCGGCCGCAACGCCTGCCGTCATCGTGTTCGGACGCGCCGCGTTTGCCGTGCTGGCCCTGGCGTTTTTCGCCCGCTTCGCCCAACAGGGCGGTTGGCAGAAACTGCAGGCCGTGGACTGGCGGCGACTGGCCCTGAGCGGCGTGCTGCTGGCCGGACACTGGGTGAGTTTCTTCATTGCGGTCAAGGTCGCGGGCGTCGCCATTGCGACCTTGGGTTTCGCCAGTTTCCCGGCCTTCACGGTGATCCTCGAAGGGCTGATCTTCCGCGAACGCATCCGCATCAATGAAATCGTCCTCGTGGCGCTGGTCAGTGTCGGACTGGTGCTGGTGACCCCCGCCTTCGATCTGGCCAGCGGCGCGACCACCGGCCTGCTCTGGGCGATTCTGTCCGGCCTGCTGTTTTCCCTGTTGTCCCTGACCAACCGCGCCAGCTCCGGGCGCATCCCGGCGGTGCAGGCGGCGCTGTGTCAGAACGTGGTGGTGGCGTTGTGTCTGCTGCCGGTGGCGGCGCCGCAGCTGAGCGAAGTGCGTGCCATCGACTGGTTGTGGATCGGTCTGCTCGGGGTGTTCTGCACCGGCGTCGCCCACAGCCTGTTCGTCGCCAGCCTCGCGGTAATCAAGGCGCGCACCGCCGCGGTGGTGTTCGCCATGGAGCCGGTGTACGGGATTACCGTGGCCTGGCTGCTGTTCGATGAAGATCCGACCCTGCGCATGTTGATCGGCGGCGCGCTGATCATTGTTGCGATCGTGGTGTCGAGCCGGATGTCAGGCAGCAACGACAAGAAAACCGTCGCGGCCGAGGCAGCCTCTCACTGAGTACGGTCGTTGTGGCCGAGGTCGCGGTCAGGGTCGATCTGGTCGCGCACCCGCTGCTTGAGCACCTTGGCCTCCGGGAAACCGCCGTCGGCCTTGCGTTCCCAGATCTGCACGTCGTTGCAGGTGATGTGGAATATCCCGCCGGTGCCCGGCACCAGTGACACTTTGCCTAAATCGTCGCCGAAGGTGCTGAGCAGCTCTTGCGCCAGCCATGCGGCGCGCAACATCCACTGGCATTGCGTGCAATAGGTAATGACGATTTCCGGTTTTGTGACGGTCATGATCGCTGAAACTCCTGAGCCAGAGGGCGCCGCTATAATAGCCGGCTTTATCGCTCGCCCCGAGACTCACGATGCGTCGTCTTCTGATCTGCCTGTTGCTTGGTTTCCTACCGCTGTTCGTTCATGCCAGTGAGGCAACGCGCCCCAAAGTCGGCCTTGTTTTGTCCGGCGGTGCGGCCCGAGGGCTGGCGCACATCGGTGTGCTCAAGGCTCTGGAAGAACAAGGCATCAAGATCGATGCGATTGCCGGCACCAGCATGGGCGCGGTGGTCGGCGGGCTGTACGCCTCGGGCTACAAGATCGACGAGCTGGAAAAACTCGCCCTGACCATCGACTGGCAGCAGGCGCTGTCCGACGCCCCGCCCCGCGAAGACGTACCGTTCCGGCGGAAACAGGACGACCGCGACTTTCTGGTGAAACAGAAGCTGAGCTTTCGCGATGACGGCAGCCTCGGCCTGCCACTGGGCGTGATTCAGGGCCAGAACCTTGCGCTGCTGCTGGAAAGCCTGCTGGCCCACACCAGCGACACCCGGGATTTCGACAAGCTGCCGATCCCGTTCCGCGCCGTGACCACCGACATCGCCAACGGCGAAAAAGTGGTGTTCCGCAAGGGCCACCTGCCCCAGGTGATCCGCGCCAGCATGTCGATCCCGGCAGTGTTCGCTCCGGTCGAACTCGACGGCCGATTGCTGGTGGATGGCGGCATGACCGACAACATTCCACTCGATGTGGCCCGTGAAATGGGCGTCGACGTGGCCATCGTGGTCGACATCGGCACCCCGCTGCGCAACCGCAAGCAACTGCTGACCGTGGTCGATGTGCTGAACCAGTCGATCACCCTGATGACCCGGCGCAACTCCGAAGAGCAACTGGCGACCCTGCATCCCGATGACGTGCTGATCCAGCCGCCGCTGGCCAGTTTCGGCGCCACCGACTTCGGTCGCGGCCAGGAAATGATCGACGCCGGCTACCGCGCGACCCAGGCCCTGAACGTGCGCCTCGCACGCCTCAAACCCCTGCAGTCGCAAGACGCCGAACTCAACGCCGCCCGCGCGCCGGGCCAGCGCACGCCGATCATCACCGCGATCAAGGTCGAGAACGACTCGAAAGTCGGCGATGACGTGATCCGCTACTACATCCGCCAGCACATCGGCGAACCGCTGGACCTGGGTCGTCTGCAAACCGACATGGGCACCCTGTACGGCCTCGATTACTTCGAGCAGGTGCAATACCGCGTGGTGCACAAGGGCACGGATCACACGCTGGTAATCAGCGCGCGCGGCAAACGCACCGGCACCGATTACCTGCGGGTCGGCCTCAGCCTGTCGGACGACATGCGCGGCGACAGCGCCTTCAACCTCGGTGCCAGTTACCGCGTGAACGGCATCAACCGACTGGGTGCGGAATGGCTGACCAGGGCGCAGATCGGCGATAAACAAGAGCTGTACAGCGAGTTCTATCAGCCGCTGGACGTCGGCTCTCGCTACTTCCTGGCGCCTTATGCTTCGTTTGCCGCACAGAACGTCGACTCGGTTCTGGACAACGATCCGATCGCCCAGTATCGCGTCGAGCGCTACGGCTTCGGCCTCAATGTTGGCCGGCAGATCGGCAACAGCGGCGAAGTGCGCTTCGGGGTTGGCGAGGCCTGGGGCAAGGCTGATGTGCGGATCGGCGATCAGGACCTGCCAAGCGAAAACTTCAACGAAGGGTTCTATGCGTTGAAGTATTCCTTCGACTCGCTGGACAACGTCTACTACCCCCACGAAGGCGAAGACATCGGCCTGACGCTGGTGCAGTTCGAACCGAGCCTGGGCTCCGACACGCGCTACCGGCAGTGGGAGTTCAAACTGGACAAGGCCATGAGCAGTGGCCCGAATACGCTGATTCTCGGCGGTCGTTATGGTCGCACGCTGGACGATGCCAACGTGGTGACCTCCAGTTTCCAGCTCGGCGGCGCCCGGCAATTGTCCGGTTTCCGCGAAGACGCGATCTCCGGGCAGAACGTCAGTCTGATGCGTGCGGTGTATTACCGCCGCCTCACCCCGCGTTCGTACCTGCCGCTGGACTTCCCGCTGTACGCCGGCGCCTCGCTGGAACGCGGCCGGGCCTGGAACAACGACAATGTATTTGACAGCGGCTATATCAACGCCGCCAGTGTGTTCATCGGCTTCGATACGCCGCTGGGGCCGCTGAACTTCAGCTATGGACTGAACGATGCGGATGAACAGGCGGTGTACCTGAACCTCGGCCAGACCTTCTGACAACGGTCAGCGAATCCCCGCCAACAGCGTGCGCGCCGTTTGCCTGAGGGGTTCGTCGGCTTCCTTGAGCAGTTCGTTGAGCAAGGCAATGGCGCTGTCGATATCGCCGTCGTCGATGCAGGTCTGGGCCTGTTCGAGTTTGCCGGCGTTGGCGGCGTCCGAGGGTTCGGGTTCCAGAGCTTGCAGTTCCAGTGGCTCCAGTGAGAGCGATGTGCCGGGATCACCAAACTCGTTGAGAAAATCCTCGTCCAGCGGCTGTGCTTCCGGTTCGACGATCCATTCCAGCTCGGCAGTTTCGGCGTCGTCGGGCAGGGTTTCCGGCAACTCGAAATCCTGTGGCAGTACCTGCAGATCGGAGCCGAGCGTTGATGGCGCCTGTTCAGGTGCGGCAGCAGTCGGGCGAGTTTCCTCAAGATCCCAACTGGAAGCCATCGAGAGCTGATCCAGGTTCAGTTCGAAATTGTCTTCGGCCACCGGTTCCACAGGCGTGGTGGGTTCGATCGGCAGCGCGGCGATCACCGGGGCCGCCGCAACCAGAGGTGCCGCGCTGACCAGTTTCGGGTAGCGGGCGCGAATCTCCTGCAAGCGCTGATCCTCGACCCCGAGCTGGCGCAGACGGCTTTCCTGCTCGTCATAGGCCGGCGTGTCACCCTGCCGCCCCAGCACTTCAAGCAACTGCACGCCAAGGTCGATGCGCTCCGGTTCCCGCTGCAACGCATCACGCAACAAACCGGCAGCCTCGCCCATGCGTCCGTAGGCCAGATAAATGCCGACCGCTTCCAGCACATCGCCATTGGCGTGTTCCTCACGATGTTCGACCGCACTGTGAACGGAACTCGGCTGCATCGGTTCGGCGTCGTCGACCGGGGGGTCGTTTCGTACCGGCAGGAACGGTGTCGGCGCCTCAGCCCCTTGCGCTTGCTGGCGGTGCCGACGCACATACAGCCCTGCCACCAGCAATCCCAGTACCAGTAGCAGTCCGCCGAGCAGCGGCCAGTTGAGTGAATCCTCCTGAGACTCGACCGGGGCAATGACCGGCGCAGGCGCAGGTGCAACGGGTGGGACAGGTGCCGGCGGCGCCTGTTGCACTTCAATCAGACGGGCCTGCAAATCACCGAGCTGTTTCTTGCCGTCAGCGATCAGCACTTCCTGGGCCTGAAGCTTCACGTTCAATTCATCGATGGTTTTTTGCAGTTGCTGATTCTGCACAAGGCTCGCCGCCAGTTGCTCGGCCTGCGCGTCGGCGACCGGTGTCGGTGGCTGAACAGGCGCAGCAGGTTTGGCCGGCGTGGTTGCAGACGGAGTCTCGGGGGTCGGGAATTCCGACGATTGCGCACGCGCAGTTGGCTCATCGGTGGCCGGGACAATTCCCGGTGAGCCCGGCGGGTCGATCAGCACGGTGTATTCGCGCAGCAGGTGGCCATTGGGCTGATCGAGCTGCACCAGGAAATTCAGAAAGGGTTCGTTGACCGGTTTGCTGGACGTCACCCGGATCATGTTGCGATTGCCACGCAGGATCGGGGTGAACTTGAGGTCATTGAGAAAGAACACGCGCTCGATGCCGGCGCGGCCAAACTCGTCCGCCGAGGCCAGACGAACCGTCAGTTCGTTTTCGCTGACGCCCCCGACATCCACCAGGGCGATGTCAGCCTTGAGCGGCTGATTGAGGGCTGAATGCACGGTGATGTCACCGAGCCCCAGCGCCAATGACGCGGTGGACCAGGTGAGAACACCGGCCACCAACAGCGAGTTGGCGCAACGCAGTACCACGTGCCGACTTCCGAGCATGAGCATCCCTTAAATAAGCAAAACCGACTTCTATGCGTTCGCACATCCGGTACGAACACGATATTGCCCAGTAGTTCTTATAGTCCGCCCAGCGCGATCTCTCAAAAAAACGGCACGCGGTTATGCCTCAAGACTTTTCCAGGTTGGCCAGAATGTGCCCGTGAACCCGCATGCACACCTTCAGATCCGCCTCGTCGACGCCTTCAAACAATTCCTTGCGCAGTTGTGTAGCGATGGTTTCGATCTGTTCGATCAGCGGCAGCGCCGGTGAGCACAGCACGATTTTTTTCGCCCGGCGGTCTTCCATCACGGACTGGCGTTGCACCAGGCCCTGGCTTTCCAGGCTGTCGAGCAGACGGGCCAGGGTCGGCCCTTCGACGCCGACGCTTTGCGCCAGCTCCCGCTGGGTCGGCGCCTCTTCGAAACGCGCCAGATGCAGCAGCACCAGCCAGCGTGCCTGGGACAAGCCCAGACCGGCCAGCCGGCGATCCAGTTCGGCACGCCAGCCACGAGACATCTGGGCCAATTGCATGCCAAAACGGTGTTGATCGGTTAACGGCATAAAACACTCATGATTAGACTGAACAAATAGAGAAAAACTAATTATTAGTCAGCTAAGCATGACATTTGCCTATAGGCAAGAGGGGACTTGTACTGAATCGTTACATCTGAAAAGCCCTCACCCTAACCCTCTCCCGGAGGGAGAGGGAACCGATTGGGGAATATTCAGGAAATACGCCGACCTGAATGCTCTATGTTGAATCCACAATCGACCCGGTATTTCAGGTCGACGTATAGCGCAAGACAACTCGGTCGGCCCCCTCTCCTGGGGGAGAGGGCTGGGGTGAGGGGAAAGGGTCGAGTTACATCTCGAATTCAGATTGCAGCGCAGCCCGCACGCAATAAAGCACGCCTTCCGGTACGCGACCGGCAAACAGCTCGGCCACTTCGGCGACAGACGGCAACTCGCCTTCGCCGTCGAGGAACGCATCCTGGACTTCCCCCATCAGGTCTTCCGGCAAATCCAGCGCCTGTTCCAGCGACAGCTGCTGCTTGCCGATGGCTTCGGCGAGCATGGTGTAGACGTTCTTTTCCGAGCACTGCAATTGGCCGGAGATCTGCAACGGCGTCATACCGGCGCGGGCCAGGGTGATCAGTTCGTGGCGCACGTCGGCCACCACTTTCGGCGCCTCGGCCTCGCCGCCGAGCACTTCGAGGAAGGCCTCGCCGTAGCGCTCCAGCTTGCGCGCGCCGACGCCGCTGACCCGGGCCATGTCCGCCAGCGAGGTCGGCTGGCTGCGGAGCATTTCCAGCAGGGTCGAGTCGGGGAAGATGACATACGGCGGCACGCCGTGTTCTTCCGCCAGTTTGCGCCGCAGGGCACGCAATGCTTCCCACTGTTCGCGCTCTTCGCCGCGCACCAGTTGACTGGCCGGGCTCTTGCTGCCGCTCTTGGCGCTGACTTGCGGCTTGAGGTCGCGGCGCAGCTCCAGACTCACTTCACCCTTGAGCAGCGGCCGGCAGGTGTCGCTCAGGCGCAGCCCGCCATAACCTTCGTGATCGACATCGGCCAGGCCGCGAGCAACCAGTTGACGGAACAGCGAGCGCCATTCGCTCTCGCTCAGCGCCTTGCCGACGCCGTACACCGACAGGTGCTGATGGCCGAAGCTGCGGACCTTTTCGTTATCCTTGCCCAGCAGCACGTCCACCAGATGGCCGACGCCATAACGCTGGCCGGTGCGATAGATCGCCGACAGCGCCTGGCGCGCAGGCTCGGTGGCGTCCCAGGTCTGCACGCCGTCGGTGCAGTTGTCGCAGTGCCCGCAAGGCTCGGGCATGTCTTCGTCGAAGTACGCCAGCAGCGCCTGACGGCGGCAGCGGGTTTCTTCGCAGAGCGAGAGCATCGCGTCGAGCTTGTGCTGCTCCAGACGCTTGTGGCGCTCGTCGCCCTCGGAGTTCTGCAGCATCTGCTTGAGCATCACCACGTCTTGCAGACCGTAGGCCATCCACGCGTCCGCCGGCAGACCGTCGCGGCCGCCGCGTCCGGTTTCCTGGTAATAGGCTTCAAGGGATTTCGGCAGGTCGAGATGAGCGACAAAGCGCACGTTGGGTTTGTCGATGCCCATGCCAAACGCCACGGTGGCGACCATGATCAGGCCTTCCTCGTTGAGGAAGCGCTTCTGGTGATAGGCGCGCAGATCGTTGGGCAGACCGGCGTGATACGGCAGCGCCGGGAAGCCCTGCTCGGTGAGAAACGCGGCCACCTCTTCCACCTTCTTGCGCGACAGGCAGTAAACGATGCCGGCATCGCTGCGCCGCTCGGCGAGGAACGCCAGCAACTGCTTACGCGGCTGCTCCTTGGGCACGATGCGGTAGAAGATGTTCGGCCGGTCGAAGCTCGACAGGAAACGCTCGGCATTCTGCAAATGCAGGCGAGTGACGATTTCTTCGCGGGTGCGCTTGTCGGCGGTGGCGGTCAGGGCGATGCGCGGCACGTCGGGGAACATTTCCGCCAACTGCCCCAGTTGCAGGTATTCGGGGCGGAAGTCATGGCCCCACTGCGACACGCAGTGCGCTTCGTCGATGGCGAATAGCGCGATGTTCAAACCTTGCAGGAACGACAGCATGCGCGGCTGCACCAGGCGCTCCGGCGCCAGATACAGCATTTTCACTTCACCGCGCTTGATCCGGTTGGCGAGGTCGCGCTGCTGTTCGGCGCTCAGTGTGGAGTTCAACGCGGCGGCTGCCACGCCCAGCTCTTCGAGGGTGGCGACCTGATCGTCCATCAGCGCGATCAGCGGCGACACCACCACCGCCAGGCCATCGCGCAGCAGCGCCGGCACCTGGAAGCACAGGGACTTGCCGCCGCCGGTCGGCATCAGGACAAGGGCATCACCGCCACTGGCCACGCGCTCAATGATTGCACCCTGACGGCCACGGAAACTGTCGTAGCCGAAGATGTCCTTGAGGACGCGTTGAGCCTGTTCGAGCATAGAAACTCCAAAAATCCACCGAAACATCCCTGCACAGGCTGGTTCAAGACAGCCGAGGCTGCTTTAAACAAAACGTAAGCGCGCATTGCATCGCGCCCACAAAATCAGCCGCGACACCGGCAGGGATCGCAAAGCGCGGCAGTATACCCGAGCCCTCCCCGGCAAAGGGCACCGCCGATAAGAAGCTTGTGCAGGCAAATCTGCCGTGCGGCTGGCTTGAGGGCTCAAGAAGGCCTAGAATTCCCGCATTGTTTATTCCCCCAAGGTAGCCCTTTAATGTCCTTCGCCGAGCAACTAACCCGCCTGCAAGTCTTCCTCGACGCCGACGAGCTGCATGAAGAGGCGCTGGACTACGTGGCCGCTCACGGTTACCTGACGGCGCTGTCGATCTGCGCCGACGTGGTGCCGGATCGTGAGTGGATCGACGCCCTGTTCGCCGAAGAGCCGCATTACAGCAGCGAAGCCCAGCGCGAAGAGATCGAAGCCACGCTGATCGGCCTGAAAGCCCACATCGCCCGCCAACTGGCCTCCGATGAAGAATTCGAGCTGCCATGCGAACTGGACCTGGGCGACGACCCGGACGATTCCGAACTGCGCGGCTGGTGCATCGGCTTCATGGAAGGCGTGTTCCTGCGTGAAGCGGCCTGGTTCGAAACCGCCGAAGAAGAAGTCAGCGAAATGCTCCTGCCGATCATGGTCGGTTCGGGCCTGTTCGACGAACAGCCAGAGTTCGAAGACATCGCCAAGGACGCCAACCTGATGGACGACATGATCGTGCAGATCCCGGAAGCCCTGACCGCGCTGTACCTGCTGTGCCAGGCGCCCGACGAAAAACCGGCGATCCTCAAGCCACGTCACCACTAAGATCCGGCCTATGGACAACCCCATAGGCAACCGCCCCCTGATGTTGCGCTACATCCTGCTGGCCATCGGCTGGCTCAGCGTGGCACTGGGGGTGATCGGGATTTTCCTGCCTGTTCTCCCCACTACCCCCTTCCTGCTGCTGGCAGCCGCCTGCTTCGCCCGCAGCTCTCCGCGTTTCTATCAATGGCTGGTCGAGCATCCCCGGCTCGGGCCATGGATCCGCGACTACCTCGATGGCAACGGCATACCGCTCAAGGGCAAGGTCTACGCGATCGGGCTGATGTGGGCGAGCATTCTGTTCTCGTGCTACCTGGTGCCGCTGGTGTGGGCGCGGGGGTTCATGCTGACCAGTGCGGTGTTGGTGACGGTTTATATCTTGCGGCAGAAGACGTTGCGCAAGTCCTGATCCACCCTGCCCTGCAACCGCTCGTCGAAAACCCTCATTCCCCTGTCAGATCTGACAGTAGGCAGTTAAACGTGTCAGCGCTCTAATCCTTCGTCAACGGTGCCGGCATTCAAACATTCGGGCACCCCCTTGCGAAGGTGCCCACTCATGAACAGTCCCGTCAATACGCCCGATCCTGATTCCCCCGTGCAGGAGGTTGTATTTCCACCTGATACCGGCGGCATACGTGTTAATGCAATAGATCCCCCCCTTGGTCATCGGCCACAAGCTTCAGAATGATGGCGCACAAGGTATCAATATAAGCATGGTGAAAAGTGATTACAGAGGCCTGTTGGCTTACCTGCTGCCCTATCTGAACATGGCCAGTGGCGACAGGAGTAATGTTCATCTTGGGAATGAAATTGTCACAACTATCGATGTCAAAGACGAGCATTTCGATGACAAAGGAAACGCGAAACCCATCGCGTTCTACATCCCGATTGATAATATGTATTCCAACTTCCCCCCTCTCGAACCCAAGAACGAAAAATGCTGGTTTCACATTTTCAGACTGAGTGGCAATGAAGAGGAGTCGCCCAAAGCCGATCTCTGTTTTCTGAACCCCGAACCGGGCGAACAGGACACGGACCACGCCGAACCACACAATCAGGGCCTGGGGCTGGTTGAATGTTCAGAAACAATAATCGACAAGACGGTGGTTGAAGAAGGGCTGACGCTGACCGCGCCCAAGTATTACAACTCAAACAAAGGTGACCTTGTGACCGTCACGCTCGGTCCCTTGCGCTGGGAGATTGTCATCACCACACCCGGTGGCACTACCGACATTGACGTAACCCCTGAAGAACTCGCAACCATCCCTGCGACCGACAAGCTACACGCACGCTGGA
Organism: Pseudomonas paraglycinae; assembly: GCF_021601625.1. GTDB lineage: Bacteria > Pseudomonadota > Gammaproteobacteria > Pseudomonadales > Pseudomonadaceae > Aquipseudomonas > Aquipseudomonas paraglycinae. The sequence continues at coordinate 215,155 of NZ_BQHR01000007.1, forward strand.
TGGTGCGCGACCGGGTTCACAACTTCAGCGGGTGGTCGGGTGCGCTCAGCATTATCTTCAAGCCTTTAGAGAAACTGGTGCCGGCTCCAATCATTGAATTGGCCGATGAAAAAGACGTAGTCCATCACGATCAACTGAACGGTAGTTTCCTGACGATTCTTGTCACCGGGATATTTGCAATCGGTAACATCATCAATTTATCAATCAAGGGTTTTACAAAGACAGGCGAAGCCGTCAGCCATACCTATAGTCGGAAAGTCGAACGTGCCAGCAGGACCGAAGTTTTCGAGATGGAAAACTACCGAGTTAAGAACTTGATCGGTGGCAACTTCGAGGCCGGCTACGAATTGATAAAGGGGGGCGTCACCCAACATTCGAAGCCAGCCTTTGCCACTGTTTCTGGCGTCGCCCAGCCTTTGGGTGAACCGACCGCGACACCGCAGAAAGAAGGCGTCATTCCCGTGGACGCTGCTTTGGTGAAAGTACGCTGTGCCGATTATTGGCCTCTTGTAGAAGGCGCAGGAGCCGAGCTCAGCTGGCAGACCGAGGATAAGGGAGGTGTCCCGACACTGTTTGTATTCCGGCAAAAGATCAAATATCCGACACGTGAGATCGTCTTTGACGTAGCGCCAAAATACTTTGCCCAGTTCCCCGACTCCAAACTGTTACTGCAATGCTCAATTACCAACCCGGGCAAGCCGACGGTTGTTTCCGATCTGAGTGAATTGAAAATTGGTCTTTACAAAGACGCCGCTCTCACGCCGCCAAAACTGTTGGAATCCCAGCCGCTGAATCCACTCGGAGCCGAGGCTACTGTGGAAGCCGAATTCCCCGGCGCAACGGCAGAACATCGGGCGAGACTGGTACAAACAGATGCACCAGCAAACTCGCCAGATCTCGGAATCAAGCCCTTCGACAAAGACAAACGTGCCACCTGGAAACTGGATCGTAACTTCCTGATCAGAAACCACGGCACGACATTCGAGATGCACTGGAACCTACGGTTCAAAGGGGAACGGGTCGCTTCATCGCAAACCACGGAAATCTCGGTGGCCCCCATCCCGAACTACAGCAAAGACTTTCCCACTCCGACGATCGACGGAGTACAAGGGATTGTAGAGGTGAAGAAACTGACGGCAGCCAACTTGCTGCGAGTGGCACCTTGGCCGGGACAGGCACCGGGACAAGCCAGGTTTCTAAGGTTTGAAGGCACCCATAAAAACGGCACGAAAGTGAGCTATCAAGCGCTCAACGGAGAGGTGACGGGAACCGAACAGGGCTCGATAACGGCATTGATACTCGCCTGGTTTCGTGATCTGAAAGACGAAACCGACCTGGACATTTTTTTCTCGGTCATTCTCGGTCTGGGTCAAAAGCCCCTGCTGTTTCCGATGCAAAGGTACAAGGTCGAATCGCTGGTCGAACTGCAACCGGTCATCACAGCAGTACAAGCCCCTCAAGGGGAAGTTCCTCAGAACACCGAAACGATATCCACGGCCCTGACCATTCACTGTCGTGGTAGCGTCAATGAGCAAATTGAAATCCTGGTCAACGGTTCACCGCAGAAAGTCGTCACTACCGATAGCGCTGGCAACGCTCCCAGTGCTTCAGTGACGGTGAGCAACTATGACGCCTACAACCCGATTGTTGCCCGAGCGAAATATGGCAACAACCTTTCCTCCCCGACACGCAACGTTATCCTTCGCCGACCTCTGCAAATCGATACGACGCGCCGACTTCTAGACGGATATCGGGTCTATACCGGTTGGCCGGAAACTGGTGCCAGATGGCCGCGTAACTGGCTACAACTAATCCCGCAATATGGTGTGGGCCAGCGTACCTTCAGTTCAAGCAATCCCTCTGTTGTTTCCGTTGACGCCAATGGCGTTGTAATCGGCCTTCGCTGCGGGGCTGCCTACATTTATGTTCAGGACAAATTCACCACCCATGCGATCTATGTGGACTCAATCAATATTTACAGATTGGATATTTATGCTGCACCTATGACGCATTATGAAGCCGTGAACTGGATGAATAGTGTTCCAGGTTCGATTCCCTTGACACTTACCTGGCCCTCCTTCTACGTGGTTTATGGGTATAACTGGCCACTGTCAGCAGGATGGGTTACGTGGATGTGCCATACCACGGCGTGCCCCGCAGGCACCGTCGGATATTATGTACATGGAGGTGGCGGACATGTATGTACCACTGACGTGAATGCTCGTTATTGGCCATGGTGTCTGAGACGGTATTGAGCGAGGAAAAGAGAAAAGGGAGTGCATAGTTCCCTCCAAGCCCGCGCTTCCGGTAATCCGGGAGCGAGGGTTTGTCGTCTTCGCGCCTTAGCAAAACCTTGTTGAAGAGTGTTTAAGGTTATGTCCGCAAAGCCACGCCACCTTGCGCCTTTGCCTACGCATCCGCCAGAATCCGCCGGCTTGTGCGCCTTGGGGGCGGGTTCTATTGTTTGGCGGTCGCTGAAAAACAGCGATCGGGTTTAGCGATCCGGCTCCAGACAGACGCAACAACACCCAATCCCGATTGCAGTCTCTTCTCTGCACTTGGCGTAATGGTGGCTGTGCGTGGGAGACCTTCGGGTCTACCCGGGGTTTCTGTGACCCGGATCGCTAACCTGCGTACAGCCGCCACCTTTACTTGTTTAGCGATGAGTCGTGGCGGCTAAATCCAATCACGGAGATTCGCCATGATCAAACCAACGCCAAACCCTCCTGAAGCCGACCCGACTTCCCCCTACGAAACCCTCGATTCCAAGAAATTCCACGAAGCCGCCGAGCGCGCCCTCGATCACTATCTCAATCCCCTCCTCTCCCGAAAACCGCTACTCAAACCCAATACCCGCTACCTCATCGCCCCCGGCATCGACAGCGAAGAGCTGCTGGCCGACGCCTGCGAAACCCTGACTTCGGCTAAGGTCATGGCCAATGACTTTGCCGGGTTGGTGGATGGGTCGCATCGGCATGTGTTGTTGGGGATTGCGCAGTTGATCATGCTGGGTGAGCTGGCGGTGAATCGGGTACTGGATAATCTGGAGTTGAAGGCTGAGGCGTCCGCTGTAGCTTGATCGACTGATCGACTGCTCACCTGATCGTTCCCACGCTCTGCGTGGGAATGCAGCCCGGGACGCTCCGCGTCCCAAAGAGCGGACGCAGAGCGTCCATTGAGGCATTCCCACGCGGAGCGTGGGAACGATCAATTCAAGACAAAACCCGCCGTCCCGATTACTCGGGGCGGCGGGTTTTGTCGTTTCAGCTCCGGCTTACACCGTATCCACCTTCAACGAATGATCATTCAACATACCGTTGATGATGGTCGCCGTGTCGTGCCCACTGGCAATCAAACCACCCGCCCCCGGCGTCACACCGTAGTGGCTGGCCAGGTTGACGCCGGCCAGGTCGATGGTCTGGTTCGGCGTGGCGCCGGCCATGGCGCTGACGTCGATGCTGGTCATGACCGAGGCGCCGCTGCCGGTGACGGTGAAGTGCAGGTAGTCATCCAGTGACGCCGACGTGCCGTTTTCACCTTGCAGCAGTTGCGACAGGTCGAGCTTGTCGGTGCCTGGAGTGAAGTCGGTGACGAGGTCGTGACCGCTGTTGCCCTTGAGCCACTGAAAGGTGTCGGCACCCGGCCCACCGGTCAGGGTGTTGTTGCCCATCCCGCCGATCAGCAGGTCATCGCCCCCGCCGCCGTTGAGGATGTCGTTGCCCAGGCCGCCGTTGATCACGTTGTTATTGTTGTCGCCGGTGAGGGTGTCGTTGAAGTTCGAGCCGACGAGGTTTTCGATACCGGTCAGGGTGTCTGTCCCGGCGCCAATGGTGTTTTGCGCACCGAGCAGGCCGAGGTTGACCGTCACCCCGGCAGTCGCGTGGGCATAGCTGGCGGTGTCGATGCCAGTGCCACCGTCGAGCAGGTCGTTGCCCGGGCCGCTGTAGAGCAAGTCGTTGCCGGCGCCGCCGTGCAGTTCGTTGTTGCCGGAGCCTGCGGTCAACACATCGTTGCCGTCGCCGGCGTTGATAATGTTGTCGCCGGTGCCGGCCACCAGTACGTCATCGCCCGAGGTGCCAGTGAGGGTGTGGCCATCTTGATAGCTGATGGTCACTTTCGCCGTGTCACTGCCGCCGTGGTTGTCGTTGGCGGTGTAGGTGCCGTGGTAATCCGGGGTGATGTCGTGGGCCCCAGCGTAGTTGAGGGTCATGGTCAGCTGGTAGTTTTCCGCCGCGTTGACGTTGTTGCCCGTGGTGTTGCTGATGTTGGTGATGTGAATCTGGTAGACGCCGTCGGACGATGCGGTCAGGGTCTGGCCGTCCGCGAGGGCGATCCAGGCGCCGCCGTTGATCGAGTACTCCATGGTGATGTGACCGGCCGCCAGGTTGTGGTCCAGGTTGAGGGTTTCGCCCTGGCGCAGGTTGACGGTGATGCGGTCTTCATCGTTGGCGTTTGTGTTGGTCACCGCGCCGAGGTAGCCGCTGACCACCAGCACGGCGGTCATGGTCGCAGCGTTGGCGCTGAACGAGTTACGCACGTTGGCCAGGTTCTGGTTGGCGGCGGTGTTGGCGTTGGTGCCGGTGAAGCTGATCGCGCCGGTGCCGGTGAAGTCTGCCGATTTGGAGATCCAGCCGGTGTTGAACGAGGTTGGCGTGGCGTTGAGGGTGTCGCCGTTCGGGTCGGTGTCGTTGGCCAGCAGCAGTTCGCCCGGCACCACGATGTTGCCCGACAGCACGTTGGTGATGATGTGGTCGTCCGCCGCCACCGGAGGCGCGTTGGGGATCACTTTCACGGTCAGGGTCGAGCTGGCGAGGTCACCATCGTTGTCGCTGAGGGTGAAGCCGATATTTTCAGTGATCACTACGGCGGTGGTTTTCTGCGAGGTGTAGCTGTAGTCGCCGGTGTCGAGGTTGACCACCAGGGTGCCGCTGTTATTGGTGGCGATGCTCAGGGTGTTGTTCACCGTGTTGAACGTGCCGTGGCTGGCGCCGCCGCTGGCGACCAGCGAACCCTGACCGCCGTTGGCTTTCGGGTCATAGGTGTAGGTGGTGCCGTCGACCACGATGGATTTGATGAACCCGCCATCGGCGCCGAACGTGCCGCCCTCGCCGATCAACGAACCGGTGACCGGCGCTCCTTCGACGGTGCCGGACAGCACCGAGTTGAGCTGGTTGAGGTCGGTGACCACCACCGCGTTGGTGTTGGTGTGGGTGATGCCGTCGTACGCCAGCGGATCGAGGTTGGCGTTGCTCACGCCGCTGCCCAGGCCGATCGCGTAGTTCTTGATGTTGTTGGCATCGAGAAACGCCTTGAGCGTCGCTTCGTCGGCGGTGCCGATGTCGCCCTCGTTAGGTTTGCCGTCGGAGAAGAAGTAGCCGACGTTCTGCGCACCGGTGAGTTTGCCCGAGGTATTGAACGCGTTGTACATGGTCGCCACGGCCGCATCGTAGTTGGTGCCGCCGCCCGCGCTGAGGCCGGCCAGAAGGGTCTTGGCCGTGGCGACATCGACCCACACCGAAGTGCGGTCGGTAGCGTTGCTGCTGAAGGTGACGAGCTGCACTTTCACATCGCCCAGATCATCGTACTTGTCGAGCAAGGCGCTGATCGCCTGCTTCGCCAGTTCCAGCCGCGACAGACCCGGTACGCCGGAGGCGTCAGCCATGCTGCCAGAGATGTCGAGGACGATGAGGATGTTGGAGTCGATCTCCACCGCCGCCACCGAACGATCTGACGCCACCGCTTTTGGCACGTCGTCGACGATGTTGACCACAATAGTGCTGGTGGTGCTGTTGCCCAGCGCATCGGTGGCTTTGTAGGTGAAGCTTTCGCTCAGGGTGTTCGGCCCGTCGTTGGCATTCGGCGTGGTTTTCGGCGCCGAGGTCAGGGTGTAGGTGTAGGTGCCGTCGGCGTTGAGCTGGATCTGCCCGTAAGTCCCGGTGGCGCTGCCGACCAGGGTGTAGGTGATCGCCCCGCTGCCGCCGCTGACCGAACCGACCAGCGTGCCGGTCGAGGTTTCGCCGGTGCTGCCCGGGTCGCTGCCGATGACTGTGCCGGGGGCCAGGTCTTGTCCGTCCTTGGTCAGGTCGAGGGCTTTTTCGTAGACGGTCACGTCCTGATCGGTCGAGGCCACGAGTTTGCTGTCGGCGACGTTGACGGTGATGGTGGTGGTGCTTTCGTCGCCGTCACTGTCGCGGATGGTGTAGGTGAAAGTATCGGTAGCGCCCGGCGGGCTCACCGAGTTCGGGTTGCTGTGATAGACCGCGTTGCCGGCCGCATCGAGGGTCAGGTAACCGTAGTTGCCGTTGATGTTGCTGTTGAGGCCGCCGATGGCCGAGGTCGCGGTGTTGCTGCCGGCGCGCACGCCGACCACGATTGCCGCGCCATCCGCGCCACTGACGTCATTGCCCAGCACGCTGATGTTGACTGTGCCGCCCTCCGCCACCGAGCCGGTGTCGGCCTTGGCGGTCGGCAGGTCATCGATGATGTTGACGTTGATCTGCCCGGTCGCAGTGCTGCCATCGGTGTCCGTCGCCACCACGTTGAAGTTCTCGGTGATGCTGTTGGCGCCGTTGGCGTTCGGGTGGGTTTCGTTATCGACCAGGGTGTAGCTGTAACTCACCACGCCGGTTGCCGGGTTGTAACCGGTGATGGTCAGCGTGCTGCCCAGCGGGGTGACGGTCGATTGCGGGAAGCCTGCGGCCACGCCGTTGGTCATCACGGCGATGCCGCCCACGGTCAGGGTTTGCAGACCGTCGAGGGCTGTCACCGTGAAGGTGCCGCTCTGGGTCAGTGCCGGGGTGTTGGGACTGGTGCCATCGCTGAGGTTTTTCTCGTAGACGGTGAGTTCGCCGCCATTCACGTCGAGGCCGTTGAGAATCACCGGATCGTCGTTGTTGTGGATGTTCAGCACCAGGTTGGCGGTGCTGGTGTCGCCGTCGGCATCGGTCAGGGTGTAGGTGAAGGTCTCGGTGCCGTTGCCACCGCCGTGCAGGTTTTTGAAGTCTGCATCGTTGGTGTTCAGCGTGTAGGTGTACGTGCCGTTGGCGTTCAGCACCAGGGTGCCGTAAGTGCCGGTGAAGGTGCCGGGAGTGATCGGGCCGGCATTCGGCCCGGTCGCCACCACGTCGGCGCCTTGCACGTCGTTGGTCAGCACGTTGCCGTTGAGGGTCAACTGGGTTTCCGACGCGGTGCCGGCGTTGCTGTCGTTGATCGCCTTCGGCACGTCATCGACGATGCTGACCACGAGGGTGCTGGTGACGACGTTGCCCAGCGAATCGGTGGCCTGGTAGGTGAAGGTTTCGGTCAGGGTGTTGGCGCCGTCGTCGGCGTGCGGGGTGGTACTGGCCGGTGAGGTCAGGGTGTAGGTGTACGTGCCGTTGGGGTTGAGCACGATCTGCCCGTAGTTGCCGGTGGCACTGCCGACCAGCGCGTAGCTGATCGCACCGACCGCGCCGGTGACCGAGCCGACCAGCGTGCCGGACGCGGTTTCCCCGGTGCTGGTCGGATCGCTGCCGGTGACCGTGCCAGGAGCCAGATCCTGGCCGTCCTTGGTCAGATCGAGGGCTTTTTCGTAGACGGTGACATCGGTGTCGCTGACCGCGCACAGTTTGCTGTTGTAGACGTCGATGGTGATGGTGGTGGTGCTTTCATCGCCGTCGGAATCGCGCACGGTGTACACGAACACATCCACCGCACCCGGGCCACTCACGGCATTCGGGTTGCTGTGATAGACCGCGTTGCCGTTGGCGTCGAGGGTCAGGTAGCCGTAGGTGCCGTTGATGTTGCTGTTGAGGCCGCCGATGGCCGAGGTCGAGGTGTCGGAACCGGCGCGCACGCCCACTACCGCGCCACTGGCAGCCGGGCCGTCGGCGCCGCCGATATCGTTGTCCAGCACGTTGCCGCTGACGGTGCCGCCCTCCTGCACCGACGTCGCGTCGGGTTTGGCGGTCGGCAGGTCGTCGATGATGTTGACGTTGATCTGCCCGGTGGCGGAGCTGCCATCGGTGTCGGTCGCCACCACGTTGAAGTTCTCGGTGATGCTGTTGGCGCCGTTGGCGGTCGGATGGGTTTCGTTATCCACCAGGGTGTAGCTGTAACTGACAACGCCAGTGGCCGGATCGTATCCGGTGATGGTCAGCGTGCTGCCCAGCGGGGTGACCGCCGATTGCGGGAAGCCTGCCGCGACACCGTTGGTGATCACGGCGATGCCGCCCACGGTCAGGGTTTGCAGACCGTCGAGGGCAGTGACGGTGAAGGTGCCGCTCTGGGTCAGTGCCGGGGTGTTGGGGCTGGTGCCGTCGCTGAGGTTTTTCTCGTAGACGGTGAGTTCGCCACCGTTGACGTCGAGGCCGTTGAGGTACACCTGATCGTCGTTGTTGTGGATGTTCAGCACCAGGTTGGCGGTGCTGGTGTCGCCGTCGGCATCAGTGATGGTGTAGGTGAAGGTTTCAGTGCCGTTTCCGCCGCCGTACAGGTTTTTGAAGTCTGCATCGTTGGTGTTCAGCGTGTAGGTGTAAGTGCCGTTGGCATTCAGCACCAAGGTGCCGTAAGTCCCGGTGAAAGTGCCTGCGGTGATCGGGCCGGCATTCTGGCCGGTTGGCACGCGGTCGGCACCCTGTACGTCGTTGGTGAGGACGTTGCCGCTCAAGGTGAGGCTGGATTCCGAAGCAGTGCCGGCGTTGCTGTCATCCACACCTTTTGGCAGGTCGTCGACGATGTTCACGTCCAGAGTGGCGTTGGCGGTGGTGCCGTTGTCGTCGACCACGGTCACGGCGAACTGCTCATTGAGCACGTTGGCGCCGTTGGCGTTCGGATGCGCTTCGTTGTCGACCAGGGTGTAGCTGTAGCTGACAACGCCAGTCGCCGCGTTGAAACCAGTGATGGTCAGCGTGCTGCCCAGTGGCGTGGTCACCGATTGCGGGAAGCCTGCCGCCACACCGTTGGTGACCACGGCGATGCCGCCGATGGTCAGCGTGGTGACGCCGTCCAGCGCGGTGATGGTGAAGGTGCCGCTTTGGGTCAGGGCTGGCGCATCGGGGCTGCTGCCGTCGCCGAGGTTTTTCTCGTAGACGGTGAGTTCTCCGCCATTCACGTCGAGGCCGTTGATGATTACCGGGTCGTCGTTGTTGTGGATCTGCAGCACGAGGTTCGCGGTGCTGGTATCGCCGTCGGCATCGGTGATGGTGTAGGTGAAGGTCTCGGTGCCGTTGCCGCCGCCGTGCAGCGCTTTGAAATCGGCGTCGCTGGTGTTCAGCGTGTAGGTGTACGTGCCGTTGGCGTTCAGCACCAGGGTGCCGTAAGTCCCGGTGAACGTGCCCGCCGTGATCGGGCCGGCATTCGGCCCGGTTGGTACACGGTCAGCGCCTTGCACGTCGTTGGTCAGGACGTTGCCGCTCAATGTGAGGTTGGTTTCCGAAGCAGTGCCGGCGTTGCTGTCGTCCACGCCTTTTGGCAGGTCGTCGACGATGTTCACGTCCAGCGTGGCGTTGGCGGTGGTGCCGTTGTCGTCGACCACGGTCACGGCGAATTGCTCGTTGAGCACGTTGGCACCATTGGCAGTCGGGTGCGCTTCGTTGTCGACCAGGGTGTAGCTGTAGCTGACGACGCCGGTTGCAGCGTTGAAACCGGTGATAGTCAGTGTGCTGCCCAAGGGAGTGACGGTAGATTGCGGGAAACCTGCTGCCACGCCATTGGTGACTACAGCGATGCCGCCGATGGTCAGTGTGGTGACGCCGTCCAGCGCGGTGATGGTGAAGGTGCCGCTTTGGGTCAGGGCTGGCGCATCGGGGCTGCTGCCGTCGCCGAGGTTTTTCTCGTAGACGGTGAGTTCTCCGCCATTCACGTCGAGGCCGTTGATGATTACCGGGTCGTCGTTGTTGTGGATCTGCAGCACGAGGTTTGCGGTGCTGGAGTCGCCGTCGGCATCGGTGATGGTGTAGGTGAAGGTCTCGGTGCCGTTGCCGCCGCCGTGCAGTGCTTTGAAATCGGCGTCGCTGGTGTTCAGCGTGTAGGTGTACGTGCCGTTGGCGTTCAGCACCAGAGTCCCGTAAGTCCCGGTGAAAGTGCCCGCCGTGATCGGGCCGGCATTCGGGCCGGTCGGTACGCGGTCGGCGCCTTGCACGTCGTTGGTCAGGACGTTGCCACTCAAGGTGAGATTGGTTTCCGAGGCAGTCCCGGCGTTGCTGTCGTCCACGCCTTTCGGCAGGTCGTCGACGATGTTCACGTCCAGCGTGGCGTTGGCGGTGGTGCCGTTGTCGTCGACCACGGTCACGGCGAATTGCTCGTTGAGCACGTTGGCGCCATTGGCAGTCGGGTGCGCCTCGTTGTCGACCAGGGAGTAGCTGTAGCTGACGACGCCGGTTGCAGCGTTGAAGCCGGTAATGGTCAGCGTGCTGCCCAATGGGGTGACGGTGGATTGCGGGAAGCCTGCTGCCACGCCGTTGGTGACCACGGCAATGCCGCCGATGGTCAGCGTGGTAACGCCGTCCAGCGCGGTGATGGTGAAGGTGCCGCTCTGGGTCAGTGCTCCAGAATCCGGGGCGCTACCGTCGCCGAGGTTTTTCTCGTAAACGGTGAGTTCACCGCCCTCGACGTTCAACCCGTTGATGATCACTGGATCGTCGTTGTTGTGGATCTGCAGCACGAGGTTGGCGGTGCTGGTGTCGCCGTCGGCATCGGTCAGGGTGTAAGTGAAAGTCTCGGTGCCATTGCCACCGCCATGCAGATTTTTGAAGTCCGCATCACTGGTATTCAGCGTGTAGGTGTAGGTGCCGTTGGCATTCAGCACCAAGGTGCCGTAAGTCCCGACGAATGTACCGGGGGTGATCGGGCCGGCATTTTCGCCGACGGGTACGCGGTCGGCGCCCTGCACATCGTTGGTCAGCACGTTGCCGGTCAGCGTCAGTTGAGTCTCCGTCGCCGTACCGTTGTTGTCATCGAACGCTTTCGGCACGTCGTCGGTGATGTTGACGTCCAGCGTGCCGGTGGCGGTGTCGCCATTGCTGTCGCCGGCGATCACGGTGAATTGTTCGCTGAGGTTATTGGCACCGTCGCCCGCCGCGTGGGTTTCGTTGCCGTTGAGGGTGTAGCTGTAGCTGACCGTACCGGTGGCCGGGTTGTAGCCGGTGATGGTCAGGGTATTGCCCAGTTGTGTGGTGATCGATTGCGGGAAACCGATCGGCACGCCGCCGACAATCACGTTGATGCCGCCGATGCTCAGGCTGCTCAGGCCGTCCGGTGCCGACACCGTGAAGCTGCCGGTCTGGGTCAGCGCGCCAGGGTTGGCGGCGGAACCGTCGGGCAGATTGGCTTCGTTGAGATTCAATTCACCACCGGCAACAGACAGCCCGGTGAGTGTTACCGGATTGTTGACTGGCGGTGGTGGTGGAGCGGTCGGCGCGGTGTCGTCACCGTTGTCGATCACCGCGTTGTGGCGTTCTTCGGGAAACTCGGGAATGCCATTGAAACCGGCGGTGGGGAAACCGATGACCGGATCGACCCGGCCCGCCACTTCAGTCAACAACACGAAACTGTGACCGCCACCCAGTGCGCCCGGCGCGCCACCGGTGGCTCCGGGGCCGGCCGCGGTCGCTTCGGCGGATTGGGTCGGGTCATCGCCGGCGGCAATGGCTTTCTGGATCTGTTCGACGTCGGTCAGTTGCGACTCGCTCGGGGTCACCGCTTCCGGTGCATTGACGTGAGCCGCCTGATCGGCGAGCAACTGGCCGGTCATGGTCAGGCTGCTGTCGCGGCCGAGGGTCAGTTCCTGGCCATTTTGCAGATGAACGGCAACCGCCCCCTCCGCCCCGGTGATCAATTGATCCCCTGCAAACAGCCGATCGCCTTCGACCAGTGCGCGACGAGTGCCGTCCGCCGACTGAGCGAAAACCTGACCAATGACTTTAGTGACGATCCCGATGAGCGTTGCCATGTGCATTCCTCCGCTGCCGACCACCGTCGGCGCTGGTTCGCGAAGCAGCCCATGGCTCAAGCGGGTTGTCGGGGCGACGCTCGCACCTCGACAGTTCGTTTCGCAGGTTGCGCAAATCCAGAAACGCCAGCGCCATCAGGCACTTGGAATCTCTGTTCGATGCAGCACGCCCACTAGCGCTACGTAACGGTGGTGAATCACCCGAGTGACAAAAAACTGTCGCTCATCAGCCGCTACGCGTCCCTCCCCTTTAGCAGTACTTCGCCGTATGTCGCAAAGTGAGTGGAACTTTCCTCAAGCCTTTCTGCACTCCCTAAAGCGCATAAAACAAAGGCTTTCGAGTGGAACAATGTGCTGGATTTGGCGAACCGCATAAGTTTTTTTTGGCATAACCCTTATGAAAATTTTTTCTTAGCTACGCTTCAGGATGTTCTTAGCTCTGTTGTTACAGGCATGAAACGCTTTTTACTAAAAATATCGTCAATAAATTGGCGACAGCGAAACACCATCAGGACTCAGGGAGATGCACCCATGCGCGTACTAACCCCCCTCTGCAGCGCGGTTTTGCTGGCCATGGCTTGCACTTCTCAAGCCCAGGCCATGAACCTCACCGAAGCGATCCAGAGCACCATCGCCACCCACCCGGAACTGGCCTCGCGCGTGGACGCGCGCCTGTCAGCTGATGAACAGGTGAAGGTCGCCAAGGGCGGCTTCTATCCGTCGGTGGATCTGAACGCTGCTTACGGGCGCGGCTACAGCGACAACACCAACACCCGGGCCTTCGGTAACCACCACACCGAAATCCTCAACTACACCCAGTCCGAGCTGCGGCTGCGGCAGATGCTGTTCGACGGTTTCAACACCGCCAACGAAGTCGAACGCACCAAGGGCGTTTCCAACTCGCGCGCCTATTACGCGCAAGGCACCGCCCAGGATTTGGCCCTGCGCGCCATCGAGGTCTACCTCGAAGTGCTCAAGCGCCGTGAACTGGTGACCCTGGCCAAGAACAACCTGCAGGCGCACTTGCGCGTCAACGATCAGATCGGCCTGCGCACCGAGCGTGGCGTGGGCAGCACCGCCGACTCCGATCAATCGGTCGCCCGTAAGGCGCTGGCGCAGAACAACCTCGACACCGCCGAAGTCGATCTGGCGGATGCCGAATCGAACTTCTACAGCGTGGTCGGGCGTATGCCCGATGAGCTGGAAACCCCGGCCTCTACCCGCGGCGAATTGCCCGCCACCTTGCCTGAAGCCCAGCAGAGCATGGTCGAGAACAACCCGTACCTGAAATCTGCCCAGGCCGACGTGCAATCGGCCGAGAGTCAGTACGAAGTCGCCAAGTCGCCGTTCTACCCACGCTTCGATGCCGAAGCCGCCGTCGGCGCCAACAACAACGTGCAGGGTGACGAAGGCCACGACAACGAATGGCGGGTCGGCGTAGTGATGAACTACAACCTGTTCCGTGGCGGCAGCGACAAGGCGCGACTGGCCTCCGATGCGCACCAGATCAACCAGGCGATGGACATCCGCAACAATGCCCTGCGCCAACTCAACGAGAACATTCACCTGGCGTGGAACGCCATGCTCAACGCCAAGAAACAAACCCCGACCGCCCGCGAATACGCTGAAACCACCAAGCGTGTACGCGCCGCGTATCAGGATCAGTTCGGCCTCGGCCAGCGCACCCTGCTCGATGTGCTCGACAGTGAAAACGAGCTGTACAACGCCAACCGTCGCTACACCGAAATCCGCTACACCGAGGAATATTCGATGTACCGCGTGCTGGCGAACATGGGCCAGTTGTTGAGCAAGCAGCGCGTGGTGCTGCCGGCCGATGCGATTGCTGCGACCGAGGTGAAAAACGAAGCGCGCTTGCCCGAGCTGAAATAACCACTCTGCCGGAGCTGCCGAAAGCTGTGATCTGATCGTTCCCACGCTCCGCGTGGGAATGCAGCCCGTGACGCTCCGCGTCACTGGACGCGGAGCGTCCCTAGAGGCATTCCCACGCAGAGCGTGGGAACGATCAACTGAAGTGATGCCAGGGGAGCGATCAATATGACCAGCATGCAACCCGGTAAGGCCGGGATCGATCCGCGGCTGAGCTTCGATGACCCGTTGCTCGACGGTCTGTTGATCCTCTGCAAACTCCATGGCGCGACGGTCAGTCGCGCCAGCCTGAGCGCCGGGCTGCCCCTGGACAAACAACGCCTGAGCCTGGACCTGCTGCCCCGCGCCGCCGCCCGGGCCGGGTTGCAGGCGCGCTTGCTGCGCCGGGAACTCAAAGACATTTCACCGCTGAACCTGCCGGTGCTGTTGCTGCTGGGCAACGGGCGCACGGCGGTGCTGCGGCGTTTTGCCGAAGACGGCAAGGCGCTGATCCTGCCCAGCGAAGCCGACGGCGGCGAGCAATGGGTCAGCCGTGAAGAACTCACCGAACACTACAGCGGCCAGGCTCTGTTCGCCCGCCCCCGGCATGAACTGGAGGACTTGCGCTCACCGTTGGTGCCACGGGTGCAGGCGTGGTTTCGCGACACCCTGAAACTGTCGAAATGGCTGTACAGCGACGCGATCCTCGCCAGTTTCCTGATCAACCTGCTGGGCCTGATGGTGCCGCTGTTCGTCATGCAGACCTACGACCGCGTGGTGCCGAACCAGGCCACGTCGACCCTGTGGGTGCTGGCCATCGGGCTGTTGATCGGCACCGGTTTCGAACTGGTGCTGCGGGTGGTACGTGCGCATCTGCTGGACACCGCCGGCAAGAAGACCGACGTGATCCTTTCCGCGACTTTATTCGAGCGCATCACCGGCATGTCGATGAAGGCCCGGCCGGCGACCATCGGCGGATTCGCCCAGAGCATTCATGATTTTCAGGGCCTGCGCGAATTTCTCACCGCCGTGACCCTGACCAGCCTGATCGACCTGCCTTTCGTGGTGTTGATGCTGGTGGTGATCGGCCTGCTCGGTGGCTGGCTGGTGGTGATTCCGCTGCTGGCGTTTCCGATCACCATTGTTTTCGCGATGATCATTCAGGCCCGTCTGCGCGACACCGTGCAGAAAAGCCTGAGCCTCGGCGCCGAGCGTCAGGCGTTGCTGATCGAAACCCTCGGCGGCCTGGAAACCCTCAAGGCGTGCAGCGCCGAAAGCGAGCGTCAGCACAAGTGGGAAAGCACCCACGGCGCCCTCACCCGCCTCGACAGTCACGCGCGCAACCTCTCGGCGCTGGCCACCAATGGCACGCTGTTCATCCAGCAGTTTTCAGGGATGGCAACGATTGTGGCCGGGGTCTACAGCATCATCGCCGGCAACCTCAGCGTCGGCGCGCTGGTGGCCACTTACATGCTCGGCAGCCGCGTGCTCGCGCCGCTGGGCCAGATCGCCGGGCTGATCACCCGCTACCAGCAAGCGCAACTGACCATGAAAAGCACCGATGCGCTGATGTCGCTGCCTCAGGAACGTGACGGCAAACAGCGGCCGCTGGAACGCACGCAGCTGCAAGGCGCGCTGGACGCCAATGCCGTGACCTTCCACTACAACGGCCAGAACGCCCCGGCCCTGAGCAACGTCAGCTTCAGCGTCAAACCCGGCGAGCGGATCGGCATCATCGGCCGCAGCGGTTCCGGCAAAAGCACCCTGGCGCGACTGGTGATGGGGTTCTACGAACCGGAAGAAGGCCAGTTGCTGCTTGACGGCCTCGACCTGCGGCAACTGGATGTCGCCGACCTGCGCCAGCAGATCGGTTACGTCGCCCATGACTTGCCGCTGCTGGCCGGCAGCCTGCGTGACAACCTGACCCTCGGCGCCCGCTATATCAGCGATTCGCGGATGCTTGAAGTGGCCGAACTGACCGGCGTCACCGAGCTTGCACGGCAGCATCCGCAAGGCTTCGACCGGCCGGTGGGCGAGCGCGGGCAACTGCTTTCCGGTGGCCAGCGCCAGGCGGTGCTGCTGGCGCGGGCGCTGTTGCTCGATCCGCCGATCATGCTGCTCGACGAACCCACCAGTGCCATGGACAACAGCAGCGAAGACGTCCTGCGCCAGAAGCTGCACGGCTGGGTGCAGGGCAAAACCTTGTTGCTGGTCACCCACCGCACCTCGATGCTGAGCCTGGTGGACCGGTTGCTGGTGCTGGACAACGGCCGGATCGTCGCCGACGGTCCGAAAGAAGCGGTCATCGATGCACTGCGCAAGGGCCGGGTCGGCTCGGCAGCGGTCTAGGAGTTGCCCCATGTCTGCTTCTTCCTCTTCAAAACCGCGCGGCTACTTCGACAGTTTCGGTAAAAGCGCCGAAGCCGAATTCATGCCGGAAACCGCCGGCGCCTCGTTGCAGGATTCGCCGCGCTGGTCGCGGATCACCGTGTGGCTGGCGGCGGCACTGCTGATCAGTGCGCTGGTCTGGGCCAAGTTCGCCGTGCTCCAGGAAGTGACCATGGGCGAAGGCAAGGCGATTCCGTCGAGCAAGGTCCAGGTGATCCAGAACCTCGAGGGCGGGATCGTCACCGAGATCTTCGTCCGTGAAGGGCAAATGGTCAGCAAGGGCGACACCTTGCTGCGTCTGGATGACACGCGGTTTCTGTCGAACAAGGGTGAGAGCGAGGCCGATCGTTACGCCCTGACCGCGCAGGTCGAACGCTTGTCCGCCGAAGCCGAAGGCCGGCCGTTCAAGCTCTCGGACGAGGTGATTGCCAAGGCCCCGCAAGTCGCCGAGGACGAGCGCTCGCTGTACGAGCAGCGGCAACGGCGGCTGGCCAGCGAGCAACGCACCCTCAGCGAACAGCTGCGGCAGAAGGCACAGGAGCTGGCGGAGTTTCGGTCGAAACAGGGGCAATACAGTTCGAGCCTGGCGCTGCTGCAACAGGAAATGAACATGTCGGAACCGCTGGTGAAAACCGGCGCGGTTTCGCCCGTGGAGATTCTCCGCCTGCGTCGTAGCGCAGTGGAAATTCGCGGTTCGTTGAATGCCACGACGCTCGCCATTCCCCGGGCCGAATCGGCGATCAACGAGATCAAGAGCAAGATCGACGAATCGGAACAGACCTTCCGCTCCGAAGCGGCCAAGGAGCTCAACGAGAAACGCACCGACCTGTCGAAAATCACCGCGTCGAGCATCGCCATCGACGACCGCGTCAGCCGCACCACCGTGACTTCGCCGGTGCGCGGGGTTATCAAGCAGATGAAGGTCAACACCATCGGCGGCGTGGTGCAGCCGGGCAGCGACATGGTGGAAATCGTGCCGCTGGAAGACAACCTGTTGATCGAGGCCAAGGTCCGGCCGCAGGACGTGGCGTTTCTGCATCCGGGCCAGAAAGCCATGGTCAAGTTCAGCGCCTACGACTACACGATCTACGGCGGGCTCAGCGCCAAACTTGAGCTGATCGGCGCCGACACCATCACCGATGACAAGGGCAACAGCTTCTACCTGATCCAGGTGCGTACCGACAAAAACCATCTGGGCGGGGATGTGAAACCGTTGCTGATCATTCCGGGGATGGTGGCGACGGTGGACATTATTACCGGGGAGAAAAGCGTGCTGGATTACCTGCTCAAACCGGTGCTGAAGGCCCGGACCGAGGCGATGCGCGAACGCTAGTGATTGATCGCTCTCACGTTGATCGTTCCCACGCTCTGCGTGGGAATGCATCCAATGACGCTCTGCGTCACCGTCGCGAAGGGACGCGGAGCGTCCCGGGCGGCATTCCCACGCGGACGGTTCGACGCCTCGACGTGGGAACGATCAGGCGATCAGTACCCGTCCGATCAGCCTCCGTGATTCTTCTGGAAAGTCTCCTCCCCCATCGCCGCAATCTGCCCTTCAATCAACGCCTCGAACGGCTTGAGCAACGGCTCGAAAGAGACCGGCGCTTCCAGCGTCTGCAACGCCTGAACAATCGCTTCGATCGTCGACAACGCCCCCGGCCCCGGTGCCTTGCGCAGCCGATACCGCGACACCCCACCCTCCGCCAAAGTCACCCGTGGCAACGCCGCCAGCAACGGATTGAGGTGCAACATCTTGCGCGCCTTGCGCCAAGTGCCGTCCGGCACCACCAGCAACAGCGGTTCATCGGACGCGGCGTAAGCCTGCATCGGCTGCGCATCCTCCGCCGGGAACAACAACCGCGCCCGATACCCCGGCCGGTTCAACAGAGCGGGCAAATCCTCGAACACTTCACCGACAATCAGCTCGGCATTGTTCAAACCGAGCGCCGCCAGCCGTGCCGTGTTGAGCGCGTGATTGACCTCGCTCGGGTGCTGCAACAGCAACACCCGGGTGCGGCTGTCGAGGCTGGGGATCAGCGGGCACAGGCAATGGGTTTGTGGGCGCAGGCAGCGCGGGCATTGGGGTCTGGACATTGTCTTATGCCTGATTGAGCTGCGCTTTGAGCAGATCGCGGAAAGTCTGGATCAGCGGCTCGCGGCTGCGGCCCCGGCGCATGATCATGGAAAACGGTGCCTGATAACCGAAGGTCGCCGGCAGCAGCACCCGCAAATCGCCCTTGTCGGCCCAGGCCTGGGCGTAGTGCTCCGGCAGATAACCGATGTAGGCGCCGGACAGCACCAGAATCAGCTGCGCCTCCATACTTTCCACGGTCGCGGCGCTGTGTTTGAAACCGTGGCGTGCGAGTTCGGCCTGGCTCCAGTAACCGCGTCCGACCATGCGTTGCTGGGTGATGACCTGCTCGGGAATCCGCCGCTCGTTGAACAACGGATGACGGCTGCTGCAATACAGCCAGTGCTGCTCGCGGTACAGCGGCATGTACACCAGACCGCTCATGCGCGTTGAGAATGCGCCGATGGCCAGATCGAGGCGGTTGTCCTGCACGCCGAGTTGCAGTTCGTAAGGGCTCATCACCGACAGATGCAAATGCACCGCCGGGTGTTCCTGGCTGTAGGCGCCGATGGCTTCGGCGAACGGCAGGGCCTTGTCGCTGACCGTCGAGTCGATCACCCCGAGGTTGAGCGTGCCGCGCAATTCGCCCTTGAGCGCTGCTGCGTACTGCTCGAAACCTTCGAGTTCGGCCAGCAAACGCAGGGTTTCCTGATGGAACAGCTCGCCCTTGCTGGTCAGGCTGAAACCGCCGCGCCCGCGATGGCACAGCACCAGACCCAGCGCGGCTTCGAGCTGGCTCATGTAGGTGCTGATCGCCGAGGTCGACAGGTTGAGTTCCTGCTGCGCGTTGGCAAACCCCTGATGACGCACGACGCTGACGAAGATGCGCAAAAGTTTCAGGTCGGGTAAAGCGTTGGCCATGTCTACTCCGGGCTTTGGAACTGTGTTGTCTGGTAAATCCACCCCTCACCCCAACCCTCTCCCCAGAGGGGCGAGGGGGAAAGGGAGCCGATCTCCATGGCCTTCAAATCTTGCGTCTGCCTCAGGACTCTCCTGAGCTCGACTCGATATTTCAGGTCGATGTCCCTCTGGAAAACAACTCCGTCGGCCCCCTCTCCCTCCGGGAGAGGGCTGGGCGGGCGGCGTTCCGATGAGGGCAACGGTGTTCAGCCGATCACAAACCCCAAGGCGCACAAAGTCTATCTCCACCCACATCATTAGTTTAGAAATTTCTGAACTAAGTATTTGCCCGTAGCGATTCTTCCGCCCCACTACATTTCGCAGAATCGGCCCACAGCGGTACCCGTGCTCCTTGCGAATGCGGTGCGCCGACATAAATAAAACAAAGACGATGAGGCCCTACCCGTGGACAAGATTCTTCACCAACCACTGGGCGGCAACGAAATGCCGCGCTTCGGCGGCATCGCCACCATGCTCCGACTCCCCCATGTACCGACCGCTGCCGGCCTGGACGCTGCCTTCGTTGGCGTGCCACTGGACATCGGTACTTCGCTGCGCCCCGGCACCCGCTTCGGGCCGCGCGACATCCGCACCGAATCGGTAATGATCCGCCCGTACAACATGGCCACCGGCGCTGCGCCGTTCGATTCGCTGTCGGTTGCCGACATCGGTGACGTGGCGATCAACACCTTCAACCTGCTCGACGCCGTGCGCATCATCGAAGAAGCCTACGACAACATCCTCGAGCACAACGTGATCCCGATGACCCTGGGTGGCGACCACACCATCACCCTGCCGATCCTGCGTGCCATCCACAAAAAGCACGGCAAGGTCGGTCTGGTACACATCGATGCCCACGCTGACGTCAACGATCACATGTTCGGCGAGAAGATCGCCCACGGTACGACCTTCCGTCGCGCCGTCGAAGAAGGCCTTCTGGACTGCGACCGCGTGGTGCAGATTGGTCTGCGTGCGCAGGGTTACACCGCTGACGACTTCAACTGGAGCCGCGATCAGGGCTTCCGCGTGGTGCAGGCCGAAGAGTGCTGGCACAAGTCGCTGGCACCGCTGATGGCCGAAGTGCGCGAGAAAGTCGGTGGCGGCCCGGTGTACCTGAGCTTCGACATCGACGGCATCGACCCGGCCTGGGCGCCTGGCACCGGCACCCCGGAAATCGGTGGTCTGACGACCATTCAGGCGATTGAAATCGTTCGCGGCTGCCAGGGCCTCGACCTGATCGGCTGCGATCTGGTAGAAGTCTCGCCCGCTTATGACACCACCGGCAACACCTCGCTGCTGGCCGCCAACCTGCTGTACGAAATGCTCTGCGTACTGCCGGGCGTGGTCCACCGCTGAGGGTCGGGTCATGAACGAACGTGATCAGGTTCTGAAAGCGGCCGCCGATCTGGTGTCCGCCTTCGCCCGCAACGATCGCGAAGCCTACTTCGGCGCGTTCAGCGCCGATGCCAGCTTCGTGTTCTACACCCTCGAACAGCCCCTGCTGTCGCGCGATGCCTATCAGGCGTTGTGGGACAGCTGGCGCGCCGAGGATGGCTTCGAGGTGTTGTCCTGCACCTCGAGCAACGCCTTCGTCAGCCTGCAGGGTGACGTGGCGATTTTCATCCATGACGTGGCCACCGAGCTGCGCATGCAAGGGGAGCAACATTTCAGCCAGGAGCGCGAGACGATTGTTTTCAAGAAACAAGCGTCGAGCCTAGAACAACAAGGCCATTGGCTGGCCTGCCACGAACATTTGTCCGCAATGCCGGAAGGGCTGCCATCCCCTTAGCCAAGACAGGTGACGCTCACGCACGATGAGCGCGCCTTTATGATCGGAGCAGATCATGAATAACAACAACAAAGACCAAAGCCTTACGCAGATTGAAACCCACGGGGTCGAACAGATCCCGGACAACGAACGCACCGCCGGTCCCGTGGACTTGTTCCGCATGATCTTTGGCGGCGCGAATACCTTTGCCACCGCCGTGCTCGGCAGTTTCCCGGTGCTGTTCGGCCTGTCCTTCCAGGCGGGCGTCTGGGCGATTGTCTCGGGCGTGCTGCTTGGCTCGCTGATCCTCGCACCGATGGGCCTGTTCGGTCCGCTCAACGGCACCAACAATGCCGTGTCGTCCGGTGCGCACTTCGGCGTGCACGGGCGGATCGTCGGTTCGTTCCTGTCGCTGCTGACCGCCATCGCCTTCTTCTCGCTCTCGGTGTGGAGTTCGGGAGATGCGCTGATCGGTGGTGCGAAACGCCTGATCGGCCTGCCGGAAACCGACCTGACCCTGGGCCTGGCCTACGGTCTGTTCGCGATTCTGGTGTTGACCGTGTGCATCTACGGCTTCCGCTTCCTGCTGTGGGTGAACAAGGTCGCGGTGTGGAGCGCGAGCCTGCTGTTCCTGCTGGGCATCTTTGCCTTCGCCGGTCCCTTCGATTCGCACTACGCCGGCACCGTCAGCCTCGGCCAGCCGGGCTTCTGGGCCGCGTTCATCGGCGCCGCGCTGGTGGCCATGAGCAACCCGATTTCCTTCGGCGCGTTCCTCGGCGACTGGGCCCGCTACATCCCGCGTGAGACCTCGCGCAAGCGGATCATGGCGGCGGTGGTGCTCTCGCAGATCGCCACCTTCATCCCGTTCCTGTTCGGCCTGACCACCGCGACCATCGTCGCGATCCAGGCGCCGGACTACATCGCGGCCAACAATTACGTAGGCGGTCTGCTCGCGGTGTCGCCGAGCTGGTTCTTCCTGCCGGTGTGCCTGATTGCGGTGATCGGCGGCATGTCCACCGGCACCACATCGCTGTATGGCACCGGGCTGGACATGTCCAGCGTGTTCCCGCGCCTGCTGTCGCGGGTCAAGGCGACGCTCCTGATCGGTGTGCTGTCGATTGCCTTCATCTTCATCGGGCGCTTTGCGGCGAACCTGGTGCAGAGCGTGTCGACCTTCGCCGTGCTGATCATCACCTGCACCACCCCTTGGATGGTGATCATGATCATCGGCCTGGTGGTACGTCGCGGCTTCTACTGCCCGGACGACCTGCAAGTGTTCACGCGCGGCGAGCAAGGCGGACGCTACTGGTTCAGCCACGGCTGGAACTGGCGCGGTCTGGGTGCGTGGATCCCGAGCGCGGCGGTCGGCCTGTGCTTCGTCAACCTGCCGGGGCAGTTCGTCGGCCCGCTGGGTGAACTGGCCGGCGGCATCGACATCAGCCTGCTGGTGACCCTCGGTCTGGCGTCGGTGATGTACCTGATGCTGCTGAGCCTGTTCCCGGAACCGGCGCTGGTCTACGGCCCGAAGGATCCCCGCAGCAAAGGCGCGCATGCGCCGGCTGAAGCGGCGCTGCGTCAGGCTGCCTGAATAAACGAATCGCCTGTGGGGGTCAGCCTTCTCCCACAGTGTTCCACCCCATAAAAAAGACAATCGGAGACACGCCATCATGGCTTTGGATTTATTCGTCGTCCTCATCTACGCCGCCGGCATGCTCTTGCTCGGCTACTTCGGCATGCGCAAGGCTAAGACCAACGAGGACTTCCTGGTGGCCGGGCGTAACCTCGGCCCGAGCCTGTACATGGGCACCATGGCTGCGACCGTTCTCGGTGGCGCGTCCACCGTCGGTACCGTCCGCCTGGGCTACGTGCACGGCATTTCCGGTTTCTGGCTGTGCGCGGCACTGGGTTGCGGCATCGTGGCGCTGAACCTGTTCCTGGCCAAGCCGCTGCTGAAACTGAAGATCTACACCGTTACCCAGGTCCTGGAAAAACGCTACAACCCGATGGCCCGCTCGGCGAGCGCGGCGATCATGCTGGCCTACGCACTGATGATCGGCGTGACCTCGATCCTCGCCATCGGCACCGTGCTGCAAGTGCTGTTCGGCCTGCCGTTCTGGATCTCGGTACTGCTCGGCGGTGGCGTGGTGGTGATCTACTCGGCCATCGGCGGCATGTGGTCGCTGACCCTGACCGACATCGTCCAGTTCATCATCAAAACCGTCGGCCTGATGTTCATCCTCCTGCCAATCTGCCTGTACCGCGTCGGAGGCTGGGATGAACTGGTGCTGAAACTGCCGGCCACTGCCTTCAGCTTCACCACCATCGGCTGGGACACGATCATCACCTACTTCATGATCTACTTCTTCGGCATCCTGATCGGTCAGGACATCTGGCAACGGGTGTTCACCGTCAAGAACGAAAAAGTCGCTCAGTACGCCGGTAGCTTCGCGGGCATCTACTGCATCCTCTACGGTCTGGCCTGTGCCTTGATCGGCATGGCTGCACATGTGCTGATCCCGGATCTGGACAACGTCAACAACGCCTTTGCCGCGATCGTCAAACTGTCGCTGCCGGACGGCATCCGTGGTCTGGTGATCGCCGCTGCCCTGGCCGCAATGATGTCCACCGCCAGCGCCGGCCTGCTCGCCGCTGCCACCACCCTGACCGAAGACCTGCTGCCGAAACTGCGTGGCGGCAAACAGTCGAGCCTGGGTGTGAACCGTCTGTTCACCCTGCTGACCGGTGTCGTGGTGCTGGGTATTGCTCTGGTTGTGAACGACGTGATCAGCGCCCTGACCCTCGCGTACAACCTGTTGGTGGGCGGCATGCTGATTCCGCTGATCGGTGCGATCTTCTGGAAACGCGCGACCACTGCCGGCGCCATCGCCAGCATGGGCCTGGGTTTCGCCACTGCCCTGCTGTTCATGTTCAAGGACGGTCTGGATGCCAACACGCCGATCTACTACAGCCTGGCTGTGGGTCTGGTGAGTTTTGTGGTGGTCAGCCTGTTTTCCCGTCGCCCTGCCCCGGTGGCCAGCGCGGTCTAAGCTCGCTATAACGACTTGATGCTTTCTTCGGCGGGTGTGGCGTCGGTTGCCACACCCGTTTTTTTCGTCTGGAGAAAATGCTTGATGAAGATTGTTTCTCGCGATCAGTGGTTCGAAGTGCAAACCCTGAGCGACGGCATTCGGCTGATTCACGAGCCGTTCATCCGCCCGTTCTATCGCTGCAACCTGTGGCACGTTCAGGGGCGGGACAAGGATCTGCTGCTCGACAGCGGTTCCGGCCTGGTCAGCCTGCGCGAACAACTGCCGTGGCTGACCGAACGACCGCTGGTGGCGGTGGCCAGTCATTGCCATTTCGACCACATCGCCGGGCACCACGAATTTGCCGAACGGCTGGTGCATCCCGCCGAAGCGGACATTCTGGCGGCGCCGGATGGCGAGAACGATCTGAGCCGGGCCTTCGTCGGCGACGACATGTTCGAAGCGCACCCGGATTGCCCGCTGTGCTACGCCGAATACCGGGTCAAGGCAGCGCCCGCCACCGGGTTTGTCGAGGACGGCGATGTGCTGGACCTCGGCAACCGCACGTTGCAGGTGCTGCACACGCCGGGTCATTCACCGGGCGGGATCAGTCTCTACGAAGCGGCCACTGAAACTCTGTTCAGTGGCGACATCATTTACGACGGGCCGTTGATCGAGGACGCCTACCACTCCAACCTCGATGACTACGCCACCAGCTTGCGCCGATTGCAGGCTCTGAAGATTCGCACGGTGCATGGCGGGCACTTCGGCAGTTTTTCCGCAGAGCATCTGCACGGGATGATTGACGAATGGTTGCGCCGCCACGCCTGAGGCCTGCTGTACTTCAGTCAGACTAACAACACAAAGATCTGCCATGAGAAGAGCTGCCGTGCGTGCTGCCGTGCACCGGTTCATCCTGCGCCTGCTGGAAAATCGTGAATTCGACGACAACACCAGCCTCGCGCAGCTGGGGCTGGAAAAAGCGGATATCGAGGATCTGATCTTCCATCTGGAAGATGAATTCGGACTGACGGCCTTCACCGCCGAAGAGGACCGGATGCTCAAGACCGCGAAGACCGCGAATGACCTGAGCCGGTTTCTGATGGAAATCGGGCGTCACTGAAAACAAAAGATCGCACCCGCCCGCCACTCCAATGGAGCGACAGCCGGGTGCGATCTTTTGTCGATTAAATCCTTTGATCCTTCAAAGCGGGGCATTACCGCCGACGTGGCTGACGCCGACGCTGTTCGTCATCGGTGCGAATCGGGACCGGTTGCAGAGGCGGTTCGATCAAGCCGAGGGCAACACCCAAATCGTGCAGCCAGTTTTGAATTTTCTCTTTCATCGTCATGCCCCCTTCAGGGTGGTGCTGAGCGTCCGGAATTCTGAGGCCGCTTCGCACTGATAATAGTCCGAAGTCCTACGCAATGCTCGGCCAAATCCGCAATGATCTGTTACTGAATTGATCCAAATCCCTGACCGTTCGTTCAAGCCGTTTCCCGCACGTCCTCGCCAGCCACGGGATAGAGCGCCTGCTGCTGTTCAATCCACGCGTTGAGGTTGGCACCAACCATGCCCCGGCGCCACATGAGCCATGTTGTCGCACTGGCAAAAGGCTCGGCCAGCGGGTGCACCGCCACGCTTTCGCGCCCCGGCAGGCTGGCGAGCATCGACTCCGACATCAGCGCCACACCGCTGCCGGCAATCACGCAGGCGAGCATGCCCTGATAGGACTCGATCTCCATCGCCCGGCCCATCGCCGCCTGGTAATGCGCGAACCACGCTTCCAGCCGCGCACGATAGGCGCAGCCATGGCGAAAGGTGAATACCGCCCGTCCCTCGACATCCCTGGCGCTGCGTATCGGCGGGTGATCGGCCTCGCTGATCAGCACCAGTCGCTCGTTGCACAACGGCACACCGTCAATCCCGGCCATTTGCGGCGGGCCATCCACCAGCGCGGCGTCGAGACGCCCGGTGAGCAGGCCTTCGAGCAATTCACCGCTGGGCCCGGACTGCACCTGAAGATTCACCGCCGGATATTGCTTGTGATACCGCGCCAGCAGCGCCGGCAAATGGATCGCCGCCGTGCTGTACAGCGTGCCGAGCACGAAATCTCCCGCCGGTTGCCCGCCCATCACCGCTGCACTCGCCTGATCGCGAAGGGCGAACAGTTTGCCGGTGTAGTCCAGCAGGACTTTTCCCGCAGGCGACAACTGCAAACGCTGACGCTCACGGACGAACAGTTCGACACCCAGTTGCTCCTCCAGCTGTTTGAGCCGGGTCGACAGGTTCGACGGCACGCGGTGCAAACGTTCGGCGGCGCGGGTGATCGAGCCCTCCTCCGCCACGGCCTGGAAGATCCGCAATTGGCTGAACTCCACAACCTTTCTCCTGAACAGAACAAGTTACTCACTATTATTCAATTTTAAAGAAAGTCAATCAGTCCTAGCCTGACGGTCATTGAACCTCCAACGGAATTCAGACCATGTCACCGCTGATTCGCTTATCCGCCTGTTTCATTGCCCTGATGATGGCCATGGGCATCGGGCGTTTCGCCCTCACCCCGCAGCTGCCGCACCTGCTCAGTGAAGGGCAGATCGACCTGACTGCCGCCGGTCTGATTGCGGCGGCCAACTACCTCGGTTACCTGCTCGGCGCGGTGGATGCGATGTTTTCCCGCCGGCCGGATCAAGTGCAGCGGCGCCTGCACGGCGGTCTGTGGTTGTGTGTGTTGCTGACGCTGGCATCGTTCTGGGCCAACGGTTTCTGGTCGCATTTGTTGCTGCGCTTCGGTACCGGTGTGGCGAGTGCCTGGGTGCTGGTGATGATTACTGCGTTGAGTCAGCCGCTGGCTGCGGCGGCGGGTCGTCCGCGATTGGGAGCGCTGGTCTTTGCCGGGCCGGGGCTGGGGATTTTTCTGACGGGATTGCTGGCGCTGTTCTCACATCTGGCGCAGCAGACTTCCGCGACTCTGTGGCTGATCTATGCCGCCGTGGCGCTGGTGATGTTGCTGGGAATCGTGCGGATCCTGCCGCAACCGGGCGTCGGTGTGCCGGTCGTGCCGGCTGCCGTGAGTTCATCGAATCGTGGCATTGGGCGCTTGGCGGCGGTGTATGCCTTGTATGGCGTGGGCTACATCATCCCGGCCACGTTTCTGTCACAGATGGCCAACGCGCAATTTCACGGGCAGTGGCAGGCCGATCTGTTCTGGCCGTGCTTTGGCCTCGGTGCCGCAATTGGCGTTTTGCTGGTAAGTTTGCGTCGGCACGATCCGCAAACCACCCGGCACTGGTTGATGGCGACGTTGTGGCTGCAGGCTGCCGGGGTGTTCGCTTGCCTGTTGGGCAGCGGCCTCGGTCTGGCATTGGGCGTGATCCTGTGCGGCACGCCGTTCCTGGCCTGCATGCAACTGGTGATGCAACGCTCCCGGGAACTGGCGCCCCACGCCACCCAGCGCAACGCCGGCCTGCTCACCGCGTGCTTCGCCGTCGGTCAACTCAGCGGGCCGTTGCTGGCGGCGGTCAGCAGCCATTTCAGCGGCGGCCTGCAACCGGCGCTGGTGATTGCCGGCAGCGGTCTGCTGATTGCCGGCGGTCTGGCCTGCAAATCGGTTACGGCTGACCGAGGGCTTTGCGCAAACGCCGACGCACCCACTGTTCCGCGCTGACGAAGGTGATGCCGAGCAACACCAGCACGGCGCCGATGATGAAGTTCAGGCTCAGTTCTTCGCCGAGCAGCACCACGCCGAACGTGACGCCGAACAACGGTGTCATGAAGGAAAACACCGCGAGGTTGGCCGCCAGATAACGGCGCAGCAGCCAGAACCAGGTCAGGTAACTGAAGAACGACACCACCAGCCCCTGGAACAGCACACTGCCCACGGCCACGACGGTCAGGCTGACGTGGGTGATCTGGCCGCTGAGCAGCGCGATCAGCAACAGGCCGATGAAACCGACGATCAGTTGATAGAACAGGGTCAGGGTCACCGGCGCCTCGGACAGGCGCGAGGCGCGTACCACCACGGTGGTCGCGCCCCAACTGGCACCGGCCAGCACGCCGAGGGCATCCCCCATCAGCATGCGGTGATCGAGGTTGTCCCACGACACCCCGCCGGCAAACGCAATGGCAATCCCGACAAATGCGAGGAAGATCCCCAGCCATTGCACAGGCCGCAAGCGCTCGCTGGGCAACAGGAAATGCACGCCCAGCGCGGTGAAGATCGGCGCTGTATAGAGGAACACCGACATGTGCGCGGCGGTGGTCAACTGCAAGCCTTCGGAGATGAACAGGAATTCGAGCCCGAACAAGGCACCGGCCAGCAAGCCGCCGCGCCAAGTGTTGCCAACCTGATCCCAACCACCCTTCCAGCAGATCAGCAGTCCTACCAGCAGCGCCGAAATCCCCGACCGCCCCGCCGCCTGCATCACCGGCGCAATGTCGGTCGCCGCCCACTTGATCATCACCTGCTGCACGCCCCAGATCAGGCACAGGCCGATCATCACTTGCAGGGCAAACCCGTCGGCACTGCGCCGACTGACGCTCACCTCGACACCTCTAACACACACAACATGGCAGTTTTTCCAATGGTCAAACAAAGCCCCGGCTCTTTGTCCGGGGCGAAAAGTAGTGAGTGGATTATTAACCAGTCAGCCAGAAAAAGCCGTCTGGAAAAGACATTTCATGCTCCCGCAACGTCAGCGGAGAATTGCTGACGACTGCGCTGTCAATCGCTGGCAAGCCAGCGATGGCGTCAGGTCAGGCGACCAAGATCAACGAGCTGATCTGCCAAACCGGCTGGCCACAACAAATCCGACCGTACAGGCCAGCGCCGTGGCGAACGTCCCCCAAGCCCAATCCATCAGCGACACCTGCGTCGACCAGCCGCGCAATGTCGCCCAGTTGGTCAGGTCATAGGTGCCATAAGCGACCAGCCCGAGCAGCGCTCCCATCCGGGCGGCGCGTTGCCAGGTCAGCGACGGCAACACCACGAACACCACACAGCCGAAAACATACAGGCAATAAAAAACCGCTGCTGGCACCAGCAACGGTTTTTCGAGCATCAGCGAACCGAGCAGTTCGCGATAGGTCGGCGCCATCAGCACGCCAAGCCAGACGCCGTCGAGCAGAAGAAACGTCAGCAGCGTGGCGACGTAGGCAATCAGTGCTTTTTTCCTCTGCCTGACCTCAAGTAAGCCCATGCAACATGGGCCACGTCAGGCTCAGGTTAGTTCAATGCGATCGGCATGAATGACGATCTTGCCTTCCTTGTACAACGAACCGATGGCCTTCTTGAAGTTGCCCTTGCTGACACCGAACAGGCTGCTGATCAGCGCCGGGTCGCTCTTGTCGCTGACGGCCAGAGTGCCATCGTTTTCGCGCAACTTGGAGAGGATCTTCGAGTTCAGGCTGCTGGCTGCTTCCTGCCCCACCGGTTGCAGGCTCAGGCTGATCTTGCCGTCGGCGCGCACTTCCTTGATGAAGCCTTTCTCGCGCATGCCGGAACGCATGAACTTGAAGATTTCATTCTTGTGAATCAAACCCCAGTGCTTGTTGTTGATGACGGCCTTGAAACCCATGTCGGTGGATTCGGCCACCAGCAGATCAACTTCCTGGCCCACGCTGTAGTTGGCCGGGGTTTTGTCCAGATAACGATCCAGGCGCGCGGTCGCGGTGATGCGGCGGGTGTGCTTGTCGAGGTAGACATGCACCACGCAGTACTCGCCGGCGGTCATCTGGCGTTTTTCTTCGGAGTAAGGCAGCAGCAGATCCTTCGGCAGGCCCCAGTCGAGGAACACGCCGATGCTGTTGACTTCAACAACTTTCAAACTGGCAAATTCACCGACCTGAACTTTTGGTTTTTCAGTGGTGGCAATAAGTTTGTCGTCACTGTCCAGATAAATGAAAACATTGAGCCAGTCTTCATCTTCGCTGGGAATATCTTTAGGAATATAACGGTTGGGCAAAAGAATTTCGCCGTCGGCACCGCCGTCCAGATATAAACCGAAGTTAGTGTGTTTAACCACTTGCAAACTGTTGTAACGCCCGACTAAAGCCATTTCCAATACCCTCATTGCGTGGGCGGCATTCTACCCGGTTTTGCCGGGTTCGTCGGTCGCCAGATCGGACGGCCGAGTAAAAATCTGCGGGAGGCCTTGATTTTCCTGGATTTCGCGCCGCACGCGCGCCACTCGTCAGGCCAGCGTGACGGCTTTTGCCTGATCCCGAGGCCGGCCAGCATCCTCAAATCGAATAAATGTTGTTATTTAAAACAGCAGGTTAGCAGGATATTTCGAATAATTAATCGAGAATAATCCACCTGCACGCTGGGTTATTCCGAGGGATATTTACCAAGCAATTGTCAAGTTATTCCTGTACGATGCCTGGCCGAGTTACTTTTCTACAGGTTAATGGCCGCCATGCGTGTAAAAGCATCCACCAGCAAAGCAAAGCCAGCTCCAGCCGTTGAAACCAGCGAATCGATCAACGATCAGATCGCGGCATTCCTCAAGTCCGGCGGCGAGATCCAGCAAATTGCCAAGGGCGTCAGCGGCCAGACGTTCGGCCCGTCCAAGCAGATCAGCCTGGGCAAGAAGTAACACCCCGCAGTACACCTGTCCAAAGGCGCTTTGAGCTTCGAAGCGTCTGGACCGGATCCCTCGCAAGACCTTTCTTACGTTTAATCAAACATTCAAAACAGCAAAAATCGACGAACGGCCCTCGATGCCGATCATTCGCCGGTATCCTTGCACGCGTCTGGATCAAGCGTTTCAGCAGGTTTGTCGCACCTGCGCTCGCTGCTCAAGGAGTGACGCATGCTCAAATCTTCCTGTTTATTGCTTGTAGGCCTGCTGGCGAGCCCGGTGGCGCACGCGCAAATTTTCCAGCGTGAGCTCGGTGACTTCGACCTCAAGCTCGGCACCACGCCCAGCCGCAGCATGGCCCAGGGGCTGGTCAAGCCTTCGGCGGTCGGCTCGTTCCACGGCGGCCTGGACCTGAGTCACGACAGCGGCCTGTATGTCGGTCAGTACGCACCGAGCATGGGCCTCACGCCGGGGAAGAATCTCGAAATCGATTCCTACGTCGGCTTTAAACAACCTTTCGATCAGACCCTCGGCTACGAAGTCGGGATGATCCATTACAGCTATCCCAAGGTCGACACCCTCGACAGCCAGGAACTGTTCGGTGGCCTGACGCTGCTGGGCAGCCGGATCGGCATCGCCCTGAGCAACGATCCGGACAAACAGAACAACACCCTGTTTGCCGACCTGGGCGGCAATCAGCCGTTCGGCATCGGGATCAGCATGAAATACACCACCCATCAGCTCAACACGCCGGTCTCGGTGGACGGGGGTTATGTCAGCAGTTTTACCGATTGGTCGGTGAAATTTTCCCGGCCGTTCATGGGCATCGACCTCGACCTGATCTACAGCAATTCGAGCCTCAGCGGCAGCGATTGCTCAGCCTATTCCGGGCATAACAGTCAGTGCGACGGGCTGGTCACGCTCAAGGCCGAACGCGCGTTCTATTGATTGGCTGAACTGCCGGGGCCATCCTGCGTTCACATGAGCATCAGACCCTCAAGGCTGGCTTTCGCAAGGACTCGCCCATGTCTAGCTGGTTCAAACGCATCGCGATTCTACTGATCCTGACCCTCGCCCTCGGCGCCTGCAGCCGTGTCGGCCTGGCCTATCGCAATCTCGACGTGATCATTCCGTGGACGCTCAGCGACTACCTGGACATGAACGGCGAGCAGAAAGGCTGGTTCAACGAACGCCTCAGGGAACACCTGAGCTGGCACTGCACCACGCAACTGCCGGGTTATCTCGACTGGCTCGATCGCCTGCAAACCATGGTCGAGACCAATCAGGTCACCGACGCCGCGCTCCAGGCCCGCACCGCAGAAGCCAAGCAGGCGATCGCCGAAACCGCCCGGGAAATCACCCCGTCGGCGATTGAATTGCTGCAAGGGCTGGATGATCGGCAGGTGGCAGAAATGAACGACGCCTTTGCCAAAGACCTGCAAAAGCGCCAGCAGGAATACCTCAAGCCTCCGCTGTCACAGCAGATTGCCGAACGTGGCGCGCGCATGGACAAGCGTCTCAACGACTGGCTCGGCCCGTTGAGCGCCAAGCAGGAACAGCGGGTGATAGCCTGGTCGACCGCCCTGGGTGATCAGAACACCCAGTGGATCGCCAACCGCGCCCACTGGCAAAAGCAGTTCAGCGCGGCGGTGGCGCAACGCAACAGTCCCGAATTCCCACAACGGATCGAGACGCTTCTGGTCAATCGCGAGCGGTTATGGACAGCGGATTACCAAAAAGCCTACGCCAATACGGAGGCGCAGGCCCGTTCGCTGTTCGTCGATCTGATGGCCGACAGTACGCCGCAGCAGCGCCAGCGCCTGTTGAAAAAGATCGAGGGAGTGCGCAAGGACTTCAATGATTTGAAGTGCCTGAAGGCCGCACAAAAAAGCTGAGACCACTGCAAAACCCATGTGGGAGCGAGCACGTTCGCTCCCACATTTTTTTGTGCAAACCTCAGGCGATCTGCGCTTTGGAAGCTACCTCATCGAACGTCAGCTCATCCAGCGCGTCTTCCTGATCATCCAGCACTTCGCGCGGATGATCATTGCCGGGAATGCTGCTGTCGATCAGGCTCAACAGACTGGAGCCGCGCGGGGTCAGGCTGAAGTTGTTGCCGGTGCTGCCCTCGTCTTCGCCACGGGGCTGGATGTAACCGCGCAACAGCAGCAGTTGCTCATAGTCGCAGGCAAGCGTTTTCAGGTGATCCAGATTCTCGATCGGCTCGCCCGCCGCCGCTTTCTCCGCCGCATAATCTTCGGCAAAAGACCGTGGTGCAAAGCTGTGGCCCGCGCCGTTCTGCACTTCATGCAGCAGGCGTTCAATCAAATCCCAGTTATAAGTCGTCATCCTGATTCAACCTCCGGTGCGCGTGATTTTTTGGCGCGTTCACAGGTTGTGACCGGAGCGTTGCGCCACCGTTCAGGATTATTCGGCGCCCCGACCGACCGGCGGTCTGTCGATTTCCCGGGTGGTTGAACGACTAGTCTGAGACAGACGGTTTCAACCCCCGCAGGAGAAATCATCATGAACGTTGAGAATCATCCGGTGGTGTCGCGCGAAGAATGGCTCGCCGCCCGCAAGCAGCATCTGGCCGATGAAAAGGCCTTCACCAAAGAACGCGACCGCCTCAGCGCCAAACGCCGCGCCCTGCCCTGGGTAAAGATCGACAAGGATTACCGCTTCATGGGCCCGAACGGCGAGTTGAAACTTGCCGATCTGTTCGGCAAACACAGCCAACTCGTCGTTTACCACTTCATGTTCGCCAAGGGCTGGGAGGAAGGCTGCCCGGGCTGTTCATTCCTCAGCGACCACATCGACGGCGCCAACCTGCACCTGGCCCATCACGACATTTCACTGGTGGCGGTGTCCCACGCACCGTTCGCCGAATTCCAGGCTTTCAAGCGGCGGATGGGCTGGACATTCGACTGGGTGTCGTCGGACGGCTGCGATTTCAACTACGACTTTGGCGTGTGCGCCCGTGCTGAGGATGTCGACGCTGGCAAAGCTACGTACAACTACGAAAAGACCGACAGCGCCGAGGAAGAAATGCCCGGGCTCAGCGTGTTCTATCGCGCCGACAACGGCGAGATTTTCCACACTTACTCAACCTACGCGCGAGGCCTGGACTTGCTGGTCGGTGCGTACAACTTTCTCGACCTTACGCCCAAGGGCCGGAACGAGGACGAGATCATGGAATGGGTGCGGCATCATGACCGGTATGAAGAAGGGGTGAGTGCGGGTTGCTGCCATCGGCCACAAGACTAGCTGTCACGAGTGATCAGACCTGGCAGCCAAAAGGCCTGTCTCAGAGAAACAAAGGGCAAGATTCATTTCGCATTTAAAGCGCCCTTTGTTCTCCCGCCCTCTACCGTGAGCCGACTCCAGATAATTCGAACAAAAACCATCGTCGTATCTTTCCAGAAAGCGCTTGCACTCAAGAAAATTCAACCACACCTCTCTACAAACTCTTGAATACCGAGCGCCAAACTTGGACTTACTCGATCATCTTCTTGAAAATCACAAGCTCATGATCCCTGACGGCATATATCGACTCATACTGAAAGGAAAACAGGAAACGCGTTTCCATGGCTGCTGTAACCTCGGCCATAAAACGATCCAGCTCATGTGCACTTTCCTCCAGCGTACTTATCGGGCAATGCACTACCAGTCTCGCGCCTATCATCCAACCCAAAGGATCCGCTTGATCCGTAGCGATACCTTCCAGACACGGATAATCGCTGTATACGAAAAAAGCATTCGACTCTGAAAAACTCCCGGAAAAGCCGGAACTCTCGAGTTCAAGCGAGGCCCCCATCGTTGCGAGCACATTCTTTATTTTCTCGACGGGAGGATGCCCCTCAAACTCGAACACCATCATTATGCTCATGGCTTGCGTACCTCAATCACTCGGAACTGGCCATCTTTCAATAAGTAAAGCTTCTTTAAATTCGGCACTGGATATTCTGCAATGTTCTTTTCAATGTCGTCAAAACCTAGCGGCGAATCTGCAAGATTCAAAACGATTGTTTGCGCCTGCTTCAAAACTTTATCCTTGATCGTTTGCGATACAGAATATGTGCTTCCGGTATGAGGCGAAGCCACATCCGCTATCTCTCCGTTGATTTTAAGATCCGGATTTGCCGCATTTTTCTTAACATTAGGAAGCTGCTCCACATCAAACCCTGCATTAGCAAGAGCCTTGGCAGCCTCGTTCTGCCTCTTGATAGAGCGAACCATATCTGCCGAGGCATTCCGTGGCGGAAGTTCGGGGTCTCCTGACAGAGAACCTATTTTGGGTAACGTCGAAACACCTGCCTCACTGTCGGTCAACCCGCCCGTTGATGGAGGCTTGGAGTCGATCACCGGTACATCCGAATCCCGCACAACCCCCTGCAGCTTGTTGATTTGATTCTTGATAAGGTCCAGATCAAACGATGCGCTGATTTTTTTGACAGTCTCAACCGTAACGTCAATGCCCATCCGCGACAGAGTCAGGGCGCTATTTGCCGAACTGCTCCCGCCGCCGGCCAACAGTTGTACAACCAGGGCCACTGCCTGACCCATTTGCCTGCCAAGGTTTTCTGCGTTGGCATCGCCGCCCTCAACGACGGCCTGGCCGATTTGATCTATCTGGGACTTGAAGGCAGCAGCCACTGCTTTACCTAAAAGCGCCTGCGCTTCATCGGAAGCTGCAAAATCCTTGACCGCTTGCCAGCTTTCCAGCGGATCGCGCAAGAGCATGACGGCGCTATCCAGGGTCCCCAGGCCTGCTCCGGCCATACCGTCCGTGAAACCTTTCATGACGCCAGTCGTTGTCAGCAGATCCTGACGTACCGAGGTAAGCCCCCACTTCTGGATAATCGCCATTTTCTTGAGCAGATTAGGCTCTTCATCCAGTTCCTTTTTGGCCTGGATATATTGCTGCGTCGCCAGCCAGTTGTTATCGACGTTCGCAACAGCCGCATTGTTGGCAGTGGCTGCACCGTTGGGGTTACCCGCTGCAGCAATGGCGGTAACCAGGCTGGTGATGAGGTTACGTTTGGTTTCACGGTCTGCTGCCGTTTCAGTCGGATCCGGATCTGCAAACAGTGCTGTCAGAACACTGGCTGCTGCTCCACCCAGCGCCCCCGCCGAACAGCTCTGATTGCTGGCAGCCGCACCGGCACAGCCGAGAATCGCATGCAGGCCGGCGTGTACCGGGCTACCTTCTTTTAGTCCTTTTACAACCAACCGCCCGATGTAATCCGATCCCTGTTGCTGAACATAGTTAACGACCATGTTCTGGGCGAACTGCGCACTGCTCCCTGTCACACCTCCACTGACACCCGCAACCAACGCAGTCGTGATCTGCCGATAAGTACCTCCAGGCCCCCAGTTCTTGTTGATGTCCTGAATCTGCTGAGTGAGTTGGAAATAGTTGGCCCGGTGGATCGCCTTGTCGGCGTCCGACAACTTCGGATCATGCGCAGCAGCCAGCTCTTTATCAGCTTGTAGCTTCTTGGCGTCGGCTTCCTTTGCACGACTTTCGATGAACTGCGAAACGTTCTGCACAAACTTGCCGACGATTTCGAAATCCACACCAATTTCCTGGGCGTCGAAAATCGGTTTGAGCTTGTTGCTGCCGTCACGATCGCTGGACACATCAGTGTTGATCGCTGCGATTGTTTGCTCAGCGGTTTTTCCGGTCAGCTCCTGTTGTTTGCCACTGTTAGTGATGGTTACGGCGGCACCGCTGATCCCGCTGTGAGTGGTGCTGCTCGAATCACCGCTGGCAAACAGGACGATCGGTGTATTGGCGTTCGCACCTTCCTTGGAGGTTACGACCGGGCCGCCCCGGGCCGGCGTGCCACTGGCGTTGCCGCCTTCTTTCACATTGAAGCCATAACCACCACTGAGATTGATGCTGCTTGCGTCGTACTCGGCCTTGTTCTTGATGTCGGAGGTGGTCAGCGTGCCCGTGCTCAAGGTGTTTTTGCCATCGGCGACCGCTTTGTCGGTGCTGGCGATTACCGCCCCGACCAGATCGGTATTGCCCTTGACCTCGACCTGAAAGCCCCCGTCGCCAGCCTTGATGCCCGATTGCTCGGACACACTGGCGTACTCGCTTTGCATGTGCTGCGCAGCAATCCCGCCACTGACGCTACTGGTGCCGTAGCAGAATGGCGGAACGCAGATACTCAACCCGACGTTTGCACTCAGCTGTCTGGACGTATAGGTACTGGTGTCCTGCTGACTCTCGACATTGAGATCACCACCGACCTTGACCTTGACCGCTTCACCGGTGGCCACAGCCCCTTTGATGTTGGTGTCACCACTGCTCTGCAGGCTGAGCGTCTGACCCGACTTTATTGAGGTGTTGGTATGGGTGACATCATCACCATCGCTGCTGCCACGTCCCTTGTTGGCAGCGAGCTCGAAGGTGATGCCGTTGCTTTCGCCGAAACCGAAACCGATGCCTGCGCTCCAGCCACTGTTGCTGTTGGCGCTTTGTTGATGAGCGGTATTTTGCGCGGACAACAGATTGATTTCGCCGTCGGCCTTGAGGCTGACATCGCCGCCGCCTTCGATCCGGCTTCCCACCACATTGATGTCACTGTCAGCACCGGCTCCCGTAGCAACAATGTTGACGTTGCCACCGGCGACAACATCGCTGGCGACGACATTGCGGCCACTCTGGCTGCTGTTCATCTGGCTCTGGCTGTTGCTCAGATTGACGCTGACCTTAACGCCGCCTACCGGGTTCTGCATCATCGCCTGGCCGGCATCAAGTGCCTGATTGGCACTCATGGCGGCGTTCACCGCTGCCAGCGCCACCATCCGGTCATCGCTGGTTTTCTGCGCCGCCTCACCCATTTGCTGAATGCCACGAAGGGCATCAACCAGTGGAATGCTGACCGTCCCACCGATAGCCGTGCGGTTTGTACTGGCTGTCTTATTCGTATTGAGCGTATCGAATCCCGCCTCGATATCGACGTGTTTGGCTTTTATATCGATGTCACCCTCAGGCGTAACCAGTTGGCTCGCGCTCTGGGTGTAATGGTCCCCGGCAGTCAGGGAAATATTTCCGCCCAGGGAGGCGATCTGACTGCCCGACTGACGGGTCGAATTGCTCTGATCGGTTTCCTTCGTCTTCACAACCCCGGTAGCGGGCTGCCACCAGGAGCCGATTTGTCCGGATTTCGTACTGCCGGATTTCGAGCTTGAGGACTGGGTGTTTTCGGCGCTGGTTATTTCCAGATTTCGCCCGGCATCGATGCCGATATTCTTGTCGGCCACGAGCGTACTGCCCTCGACAACCGAATCGCGGCCACTCTTGATCTGAATACTGCCGGCACTGATGTCGCTGCCGATATTCTGCGTGGACGACTGTTGGGCATGCTGGGATTTCTGGGTCGACGAAAGCTCGCCCGACAGCGAAAACCCTGTCTTGCCGGAGCTCTTCGACTGGCTGGAGGTTTGCGTCTCTTGAGCAGCACCAATCAGAACATCATTGGCCGCAGTCAGCTTCACCTCGTTTTCCGCACGCAGGGCAGCCGCTTGCAACGTAATGTCGTTATCCGATTTAAGCTCGATATCTTTTGCACTGAGTTCAGTGCTGTTCAGGCGTGTCTGCGTCACTTCACTGCTGCTGGACTTGCTTTTGGTCCAGCCTTTTTTCGATGACGCATTGGCTTGGCTGTAGGTGTCCTCAGCAGCGAGCAGGTTGATATCGCGACCTGCGGTAGCGAGCAGCGTTCCATCGCTGTTGAGCTTGGCGCCGGTCAGATTGATGTCCTGCCCCGCCGACACCACCAGCTTGGAACCCGCTTCGACGGTCGAGCTGACGGACAAGACCGTCTCGCTTTCACTCATCGTCGACTTTTTCTTGCCGAACGAGCCTTTTTTGGTTTTCGAGTAGTAGTCGTAATCGACATCTTCTGCCGTTGCGATATTCACGTCATCACCGGCGAACAAGTACGCCTCGTTGCTGGCGCTGATGCGGCTGGCTATCAGGTTCAAATCCTTGCCTGCACTGACAGCGATGTCACGACCGGAGTTGATCACGCTCGACTGCTGGGACACATTCAGGGATTCAACCTGGGTGCGCTTGCTACGCGACACGAATTCGCTTTCATTCGCAGCAGAGGTCACGAGGACATCATTGCCGGCGCTCAGGCTGAGATCCCGTTTGGCATCCAGGCGACTGGCCACGACTGCCACATCATGATCGGCACTGATCGAAAGATCCCGCCCTGACGTCACTTCAGCGCCATGCTGAGTAATGGTCTGATTGAGGAATTTGCTGCCACGCGAATCCGTGTAACGCTCCTGTACCGAAGTGATGCTCACATCACGCTCGGCATCAAGCGTCATGTCCCCACCGCTTTTCAACACACCGCCGGTATTGCTGATATCGCGCCCGGCGTTGATCTTCAGATCATTGGCCGCTTCGATCCGTGCAGCGTTGTTGAGCACGTCGCGATGCTGCAGCGTGCCGCCGTAGTTGGTGTCGTAGCTATACACATCACGCTGATTGATCACATCGCCACGGGTGGTGGTCAGGCTGACGTCCTTGCCGGAAATAATGCCGCCGGACTTATTGATGATGTCGTTACCGGCCTTGAGCCTCAGGCGATCCCCGGCTTCGATCAATCCGCTGTTGGTGAGGTTGTTTTCGGCCTCTGCCCACAAGTCGTTCGAGGCACGCAGCGTACCCGCGTTGTTCAGGTCGGTACCGGCGATCAGGGTCACGTCGCCGCCCTGAATCAATGCGCCGTTCGGCGCCAGTCGGTTATTCGCCTGGGCCAGATACAGCACCGGCACCAGCACTTTCTCACCGTTCACTTCGTGTTCTTCGAGCCAGACGATGTCGTGGGTCAGCGCCGCCACTTGCTGGGCCGTCAGCGTCACGCCCATCGACAGGTTGAGCTCGTTCTTGCTGGTGACGGCGTTGTTCATCAGGTACTTGAACATCGCTTCATCAGACGTCTGGCCGTCGATAAAGCGCTGGCCGGTCCGGGCCACCACGGCTTGCTGCACCAGGCGTTGTTCAAACAGGCCATCGCCCAGGCGCTTGGCGCTGTTGTCGGGGTCATAGCCAAGTTTGGCCAGCAAGTAATCGGAACTCATGAACTGCTTGAGATCGGTCAGCGCCGGATTGGTCTCGATCAGATATTTGTGCGGGTTAGAGCGCACGCTGGTATCGGGCAGGCCCTGAACACGCGGAACATTGAAGGAAGCGTTGCCACGATTGGGCAGCATTACACCCACCGGCCCGTCACCGGCGACAGCGCCGACATAGACCTGCACGGCCTTGTCGTTGAGATCGAG
Source organism: Pseudomonas paraglycinae (assembly GCF_021601625.1). Lineage (GTDB taxonomy): Bacteria > Pseudomonadota > Gammaproteobacteria > Pseudomonadales > Pseudomonadaceae > Aquipseudomonas > Aquipseudomonas paraglycinae. The sequence continues at coordinate 255,057 of NZ_BQHR01000007.1, forward strand.
CGAAAGCCGGGCGGCCAACGCAAGGTCGCGATTTTTTAACGACACAGGGTCATTCTGGTCGAACTGGTAATCGCTGGCCTTTCTGACCGGCATACCGCCCGCATGGCCCGATGTGGCGGCGGTGACGGAGCCAATCGTCCAGGACTGGCCCGCCACCAGAGTCGGCTCACTGCCCCCCTTGCCACTGAGACGGAACAAACCGTTATCACCGGTTGGCAAGGTGAATCCCGGCAGTGCCAACGGATTGACTTGTTGTTGCGCAAGATCCGGAGGCAATTGCGGATTCAAGAAAACCACGGTGGGTTTCGCCGAGTTTTTCACCCCGGTGTCTGCCGTGCCTTTTACCGTGCCGTCGAAATGGGTGTACGGGTTGAGGTTGCCGTTGCTGATCGTGGTTTTAGCGTTGATCCACACGGCTTGCCCGGCCTGGACGATAGAGGAAACACTACCGCCGCCGTTGGTGAAGATCCTGCTGTCGTCTTTGAGCTGGCCGGCTAATATCGCGCCGGGAACGGCAACTTCCGGCCCGACGCCAAAGTTACTGTTTACGGTCGTGGTTTTTTGTTTCCCCAGATCGATCAGTTCATCGCGAGAACCGCCCTTGTCAGGCTCGTGCACCGTTTTCATGTATCGGTAAACGTACTGCGAGTTTCTTCGCGCATAGTCGTTCACCTGACCGCTGAAATTGCCAACGAGCTGGTCGGGGATGTAGGAGAGCTTATAGGTTCGTGAACGAGTAAAGCTGCCTGACTGCAATCCACGATTGTCGAATGAATCAACATCCAGCGTGATGTTTTTCCCGGAAGAGATCGAAGAAGCAATATTGGAGAACGCTCCAACGTTGGCGTTTATGTTTCCCGATACCGATACCGATGCCTGAGGCCCACTGATGGAAGATTGCGAGTCATAGCGTTCATTTACGTAAAAAGTATTGGTTCCCCAGTCCAGGGTGATATCCCCGGAGATAAACTTCTCTTCGCCAATCACCCCTTCAGTCTTGTTATTGAAGCTATTGGCCGACAGCGAGAAGTCACCATCGACATTGATCGAGGCTGCAAGGTTGTTGACGCTGTTCGCGCGTCCGCCGTATTGCCCGCCAATCGTCAGGTTACCAATGCTGTAGACGTCACCGGTCTGGTTGGTGAACTCATTCACCAGCAGGTTCATGTTGCCGCCGCTGAAGATCAGACCGCGATTATTGGTGAGGCTGGCCGTTGTGATCGTCAGATCCTGCGCAGCGCCCAACGTACCGGTATTGCTGACGCCGCCGGCATTGATCGTCATCGCATAGCTGGATGTCAGACGTCCGCCGGCGTTGTTCAGCAGGCCGCCGACGTTAACGGTGGTCAAGCCACTACCGCCGATACTCGCAGCGCTGGTCAAGCCCAGTTGCGCCGCTGTGAAGGTCATATCCCCCAGGCTGCTGACCCGACCATTGCCGCCGTAAGCACCACCGATCTGGAAATCCATGCTGCCATCACTGGCGATCAACCCGTCGTTGCTCCAGTTACCGCCGCGCGCCACCAACTGGTTCGAAGCGAGCAACTGACCGCTCGAGGTCTGCACGAAATTGCCGACATTGACCGTCAAGCGCCCGGCCTGGATCACGCTGCTGTTGGTCCAACTGTCGGCGTTGAGGGTCAAGCCGCCACGAGTCACCAGCGAGCCGCCGGCGTTCATCACGTTAGCCGTGGAGATACCGAACTCGCCCAACCCGACATGTGTCACCGAACCGCCGGCATTGAGGAAGCTTGGTGCGGCCAGGGTGAAATCGGTGTTGGCGGTTTCCACCAGGCCGTTGCGGTTGTCGAACAGGCTGCCGATCTGGAAGTCGGTCTTGCCGCTGGTGCCCAGGGCGCGCAGTTTGCCGCTCTGGTTGTCGAGGTTGGTGGCACGCACAGCCAAGGTGCTGGCGCTTTCGATCAGGCCACCACGGTTGCTCAACCCAGTGCCCGCACCGAGATCGATGACCCCGCCGCTGACCTGCCCGCCATTGTTGTTCATCGAGCCGGTGCTGACCTTTACCAAGCCTTTGGCATAGATCCCGCCACCGCTGTTGTCGAGCGCATTGGCGCCAGCGTCGAGCAGGATGTCCCCGGTATTGGCGGCGATACGGCCGCCATCGCTATAGATGCCGCCCAGTGCACGCAGGTCGAGGCGGCTGCCTTCGATCTTGCCGCCCTGGCCGTTGCGCAACACGCCGGTCAGACGGGTTTGCAGCAGGCCCTTGAGACTGGACAGCATCCCGCCCCGGTTGTCGAGACTGGCAGCGGTGATGTTCAGATCGCCGGTCTGAGCGATGAGTTTACCGCCCTGGTTGTCGATGGCCCCGGTACCGGTGTTCACGGTCATCGCAGTGAAACTCTGCACCGCGCCTTTGCCATTGTTCAGCGCGGCGGCGGTCAGGTTGACGGCGGCATCGCGGCTGGAGATCAGGCCGTCGGCGTTGTTGTACAGGGTGCCGTCGGCCTTGAGGTCGAGTTGGCCGTTGGCCGAAATCGTGCCGCCCGCGCTGTTGTTCAGATCACCGTGGGTCAGCAGGTCGAGCAGGCTCTGGCTGATCAACTGGCCGCCGCGGTTGTCGACGCTCGCTGAGCGCTTGATCACCATCGGCCCGCTGCTGCCAAGCGCGCCGTTGACGTTGGTCAGGGCGCCGAGCAGGTCAAGGGTGACTCTGTCGTCACCGACCAGACTACCGCTGGTATTGTTCAATTGGCCGCCGGTGAAGGTGAGGGCTTTTTTCGCGCTGACGTTGCCGGAAGTGTTGTTCAGGCTGGACGAGCGGAGATCAAGGGTGCCGTCACTTTTGATCAATCCGCCCGAGGTGTTGCTGATCGTGCCGCCGGCCACGGTCAGGATCTGCTTGCCGCCACTGCTGACGGTGCCGCCGCTGTTATCCAGATTTGATGCCTTGATGCTCACATCGCCGGCACCACCCACGCCCCCCTTGCTGTGGTTGAGCAAGGCGCCACTGAGATCGATGCTCACGTCTGCGAACCGGCTGGAAATCGCGCCTTCCTGGCTGTTGTCGACAGCGCCGCCGCTGACGCTCACGCCCTTCCAGCCAGACACCAGACCGGCCTGATTCTTCAGTTCAGCCGCCGTCACGGTCAGTTGATCGTTGCTGATCAGGTTGCCGCCACGGTTATCCAGACTGTTGCCGGCGAGGCTGAAGCTGTTGACGCTGGAGATCTCGCCCTGCTGGTTGTTCAGGTCAAGCAAGGTGGCGATGCTCAGCACGCCTTTGCTGTTGATCACGCCGCTCTGGTTATTGAGATCACGCAGATGGGCAAAACTCAACAGCCCTTTGCTGCTGATCAGACCGTCCTGGTTGTTCAGATCCTGCGCGGTGGCGCCCAGATCAATCGCGAGGCCCGAGACGCCGACAAGCGTGCCGCCCTGATTATTCAGACCGGTGCTGTTGAGGTTCAGCTGCTGCGCGGCGCGAATGCTGCCCTTGCCCTGGTTGTTCAGCAAGCCATCGACAGTGACGTCGATATTGCTGTCGCTGAGCAGTTCCCCTTCGCCGCTGTTATCCAGACTCGCCGCCCGAATCTGTAAGGCTGCCGCCGCGATCTTGCCTTTGACCGACGTCAGCGCGTTGTCGATTTTCAGCGTCAGTTTCTGGTTGCTCAGCAGTTGTCCAGTGCTGTTGTCCAACGAATGAGCAACCAGCTCAAAGGCCTGATCGCTGGAGATCTCGCCGCCCCGATTGTTCAGATCGGCGAGATTTTTCAGCTGTAACCGGTTCGGTGCGTTGATGACGCCGCCCTGATTATTCAGCGAACCACCGTTCAGATCGACACTCACGTCTGCGCCGCTGAACAACTTGCCACCCTGTTGATCAAGTCCTCGGAAATTGGCGATCAGCGTCTTGCCAGCACCCAGACTGCCACCGGTGTTGGTGACCTGACCGGCAGTGATTTCCACCTGGTCGTCAGCGTAGATGCTTGCCTGGCTGTTGTTGAGGGCGCCGGTATTGATTTCCAGTTTTGCCTTGCTGCTGATCACACCGTTTTGCTGATTATCGAATGCGCTGCTGTTGAGGATCAGATTGCTGTCAGTCAGCAGTTTTCCGCCCTGGTTGCTAACAGCGTCACGGGTGTCGACGGTGAGCGCCTTGGCGCTGGAGACGGTGCCGGCATTGTTGTCGAGACTTTGCGCAGCGATCGCCAGAGTACCTTCACTGACGACACTACCTTGCTCGTTGTTCAGATCCGCAGAGAGGCTGATCGCGAGATCTTTCTGGCTGGTGACACGTCCGCTGTTTTCCAGCGTCTTGCCGGTCAGCGTCAGGCCTGTATCGCCAGACAGCAGGCCTTTGTTGCGGTTGATGACTTCGTTGACGGTCAGCGCCAGATTGCCCCCCGCGAGCATGTAGCCACTGTCGCTGTTATCGAGCCACGCGCCGATCAGACTCACTTCGGCCTTGCTCGACAGTTCACCGCTACGGTTGTCGATATGGTCGATGGTGAGTTTCAGCGCTTTTGTCGCGCCTACCAGCCCCTCCTGACGGTTATCCAGTTTTGCAGCGACTACGGTCATGCCGTTATCGGCGATGACCACACCACCCTGGTTGTCGAACAGGTCAGTCACCGCGAGGTCGACATCGCCCCGGCTCAGAATTTCACCCTTCGTGTTGTCCAGACTGGCGCTGCGCGACTCGAGGCCGGCGGAGGCGATGAGGCCTTTGACGTTGCTCAGGGCACGATCGATGAGCAAGGTGATTTTTTCATTGCTGAGCAGTTTGCCGCCATCGTTGTTCAGGCTTTGGGCGGTCAGGTTCCAGGCTTTGGCAGCGGAGATTTCTCCCCCGCTGTTATTCACGTCCTTGAGGTTTTTGAGCAGCAGCTGACCCGGCGTATGAAGATAGCCGCGCTGGTTGTCGAGCAGGCCGTTGTTCATGTCCAGGGTCAGGTCGGCGTTGCTGAACAACTCGCCGCCGTCCTGCTCCAGCGAAGTGAGCGAAGCTTGCAGCTTGTTCTGGCTGCCGATGGTGCCGCCGGAGTTGTCCAGGTGCGCAGCCGTGAGTAACAGCGTGCCGTCGGTGGCGAGACTGCCGCCCTGACGGTTTTTGAATTCCCCGGTGGTCAGGGTCGAATCGGCCTTGGCGCTGATGATCCCGTTGTCGCTGTTATCGAGGCTGGCGCTATTAAAGATCAGGCCCTTTTGCGAGGCGATGAGACCGCCCTGGTTCGCCACCGCACCGACGCTGGTCAACGCCATCGCTTCGAGGCTCGACAGTTTGCCCAAACGGTTATCGAGGCTGCCGGCCGTGAGGGACATCTGCCCCTCGCTGCTGATCAGGCCGCCCTGGTTGTCCATAATGTCGTCGAAGGTCAGCACCAGCGTGTTCTGGCTGACGATGCGCCCGCCAACGTTGCTCAGGCCGATACCGCTGAGGGTGCTCGCGCCTTTGCTGAAAATCAGGCCGTTGGTGGCGTTGATGATCTGCGCGACTTTCAGGCCCAACGTGGTGTCGGACAGCACTTTGCCGCCCTCGCTGTTGTCCAGGCGTGTGCCGTTGATGTGCAGGTCTTGCTGGCTGGAGAGCGAGCCGCTGCGGTTGTCGATCTGCTCGACGTTGACGGTCAGGGTCTTGAGCGAGCCGACGAGACTGTCCTGGCGATTGCTCAGCGTCTTGCCGGTCAGCAGCAGATTGCCTTCGGCAACCAGTTCGCCACCCTGCTGGTTGAGGTTCTCGATATTGGCGTCGATATCGCCCTTGCCGGAAATGCGCCCGGCATCGTTGGTCACCGTTTTGGCCTTGAGGCTCAACAACCCGCTCGACGTGAGCAGGCCGCCATTGCTGTTATCCAGCGTGTTGCCTTCGAAGGTCAGCGCGGCTTTACTTTCGAGGCGCCCCTTGTCGCGGTTGTCCAGTTCACTGATCAGCAGTGTCGTTGCCTGATCGGCGCGAATTGTCCCGCCACGATTGTCGGTCTGGGTACTGCTGATGGTCAGGGTATTGAGGCTGGAAATCTTGCCCGCGCGGTTGTCCAGGCGCGTGGCCTGCACGTCCATCGCGCCGTTGGCCTGTATCAAGCCCTTGTTCCGGTTGTTCAATTGATCGCTGATGCGGGTGCTCAGCGTGCCTTCACTGGTCAACTGACCCTGTTGGCTGTTGTCGAGTTGTTGCGTTTTTACCGTCAGAGTCTGTTTTGCACCGATCCTGCCGCCACGGTTGTTGATTGCGCCGAGTGCACTGATGTCCAGCAAACGCCCGGCCATCATCAGACCCGCAACGTTATCCAGCGAGGTGACGGTCAGTACGGTGTCGGTCTGGCTGGTGAGTTCGCCGTCAGCGTTGATGAGCTGGCCGATATTGGCGGTGAGGCTGGCGCTGCTGTTGATCACGCCTTTGTTGTTCAGTACCTGACTGGCATTGAGGCTCAATGCGCCATTGCCCTGCACCTTGCCGGCGTTACGGTTATCCAGCGTTCCCGCCGTGATCGCAGTAGTTTGCCCGCTGAGTGTGCCGCCCTGGTTGTTCAGCGTCTGTGCGGTGTTGACCGTCAGGTTGCGGCTGGCGGTGAGACTTTTGCCGCTGTTGTCGAGGTTCTGCGCAGTCAGGTTCAGATCACCGCTGGCGTTGCGGCTGCCGTCGGCATTAACGCCCGACTCGATGGCGCCGGCGTTGGTCAACTGGCCACCGGCACTGAGGTTGATGCTGTCGCGAGCGGCAAGGGTCTGCCGGTTGGTCACGCTGCCCTGGGTCTGCACACCCAGTGCGGTGCCGGCGTAGACCGGCCCGCGTGCGTCGAGGCTGGCGGCTTTGACGTTGACTGCACCGGTTGCCGAGGTGTCGGCCAGACTCAATTGACCGTTGGCGTCGAGCTGGATATCACCGCCGCTGGCGATCAGTTTTCCGTCGAGTTTCACCCCGACCCCGGCTTCTGTGCCGACCAGTTTGATCGCCCCGGCGTACATGCCGCCCAGCGCCGATGAGTCGATGGCCAGTTGCGGTTTGCCGCTGCCATCATCGGCACGCGCCGTGGCATTCAAGGTCTGTGCGTTGACGTCGTTGCGCCCGGCCACAATCGTCAGGTTCTGTGTCTGGATCTCGGCGTTGATCTTTGCGCTGCGGGTGATGATTTCAAAGCGATCGACGTTGGTCGCATTAAGACCTGAACCTTCGATGGCCACAGAACCCTGATCAACCTGAAAGCGATCCAGACGACCGTTGTCGAGTACCGGTTTGCCGGTGGTCAGCGTCACGCGCGGCGAGTTGATGAACCCGCAACCGTTACAGGTAATGCCATACGGGTTGGCGACGATGACCCGCGCCGATTGCCCCGCCACTTCTGTGTAACCACGCAACTGACTCGGATTGCCGCTGATGACTTCGTTGAGAATCGCCTGCGCCGAACCGCTGTTCTTCAGGTTCGGGTTGCCGATGACATGGCCGCCCAGTTGCGTGGCAGACGTCTGGCTCGAGCCGTTGTTGAGGATGACGCCCTGCGCCCCGACGTTGTAATCGTGGAACTGGTTGTGCGACAGCCCGCTGCCATTGGGCGTGGCAATGTTGATGATCGGCACACCGTTGCCGGCGTGATCCAGCGAAGTGTTCGGATTGGCCACCACAATGCCGTCGGCCTGTGCCCACATCGGTTGCCAGAACATGACGTTCGCCAAAAGAAATGCCAGCCCGCGCTTGGGCATGCCCAGGAACGACTCACGGGTTTTCACGGCAGCAGGAGACTGGCGAGCGAGAAAGGCGTATTGGCGAACGTCCATGTTTAATTCTCATTGCAACGGCAAGGGATCGGGAAAAACGACAGGCAAAGCAATCCCTGTCCGGCAGGAAACAGCCATGCCGGAAGAGTGGAAGAAAAACGATGGGGATAAATGCGCGCGTTGGTCAGAACGTCCAAAACGATGCTAAACGTTCGCAAGATGGCCTGCGAAAAGTCTGTTCGATCCCTCGAAACCGCACGCTGATATCAACGTGATGGCGCGATGGTAGATTGCCATCATTCTGGCGTCAATAAGCCGTGACGCAGCATTTTCGACAACCGCTCTAGAACGAAGCTTTGCGCGACGATGATGATTTTTTGGCGTAAATGGCGACTCGTTAGTCAGACGATTTGAGGCTGTTTTCGCAGCAAACCTCTGAACTTTTCACCGGGCACAGCCCTCAACCGGTTAACCCGCCTTAACCGGAACTGAGGCCTGCCCCCATGAAAACTCTGCTCAAGCTCACCCTCGCCGCCACGCTCGCCTGCGCTCTGCCCGTCTGGGCCTGTACGCCGGAAGAAGCCACCGCCAAACGCGAGCAACTGGCCAAGGAAGTCGCGAAGCTCACTGAGCAAAACCCGACCAAGGCCAAGGAGATCAACGCCGAGTTGCAGAAAATGGATCTGGGCACTGCCTCCGCCGATCTGCCGGACAAATGCCAGTTGATCGATCAGCGCTTGAAAGAGCTGGGTTCGGCGGAGAAAAAAACCGAGGGATAACACCGGCTCAGGCAACGGCAGGCTTTGCATCGATCAGGCTGGATCGATACAAAAGCCTGCATTCTTCTGTCCGGAGATTTGCATTAGTGCATTTTGTTATTTGCACAAATGCATATTCAGACCTAGGGTTACCCCGAGCCTGATCGGAACCGGCCATCGGAGATGGCAACCCTTGAACACCGATCACTCGGCAATAGCGTTATCCCGCAAACGCGGAACGTTTGTTTTCATTCATGGAGGATTGAAAAATGTTAACCACTGAAACAACGGCATTCACTGGCAACACCCTGCCCGAATGTCTGATCGGCCATCTGCTCGACCCGCAACTGGTCGAGGTCGAAGCGGCTGTTCAACAACGCGCCCTGGCTGCTGCCAGCCTGAACTTCACCATGCAGCAACAGACCCAGACCAACTGGTGCTGGGCCGCCGCTTCCGCCTCGGTCGGCAATTATTACGGCACCGGTTCCTGGACCCAATGCGCCGTTGCCAGCGCCGCGCTGGACCGCAACTGCTGCAATCAACCGGGGCCGTGCAACGTGTACGGCTATCTCGAAGTTGCGCTGAAGATCACCCGCAGTTTCAACGGCATGAATTCGGGCTCGCTGCAAATGTCGGCCATCCAGAACCAGATCAACATGGGCCGCCCGATCGGCCTGCGCTGTGCCTGGTACGGTGGCGGTGCGCACTTTCTGGCGATCTACGGCACCAACGGCAATTACGTGCTGGTCGCGGATTCGATCTACGGCTATTCGACCCGCGCACTGAACGCGTTCCCCGGCTCCTACAACGGTGGCGGCAACTGGACTCACACTTACTTCACGGCGAAAAACTAGGAGGGCGACATCATGCAACTGACTTATCCAAAGGCGCCTTCCAACGGCGTACAGACCTTGCGTCCGGTGCTGCAAGCCGCGCTGCAAACCCAGGGCTTTGGCATCAATCGCCAGTTCGCCAGTGCGGCGCCTGCGAAAATCAGCCTGAGCGAGGCCTATCGCGGCTACTCGCTCAGCCTGGAAGATCTGAGCGATGGCAAAGGCCTGAAAGACGCCCGGCTCGGTGACTGGCATTACCTGGTGTTTGCCGACGGTGTGTCGATTGCCGATGCGCAATTGGCCGAAGTCCGCGGTCACGTCGAGTTCGCCTCGTTGAACCACGGCAACCTGGCGGCCGCTACGGTCGATGCGCTGAAACTGGCCGAGCAATCGCCACAGTTGCAGGGCAGAACCGTTGAGCTGCGAGTGTTGTTCGTTTCGGCGCTGCACGTTGTAGCGATCTGGCTGCACGCGGCGGGTGAAGATGTGCTGATCCCGATCGAGCCGACGCCCAAGGAGTCGGCGCTGCCCGGGCTGTACAGCGAGGCAGCCCTGCTCGCGCAGCTCAAACCGATAGCCGATCAGGCCAAGCGGCGCTTTGATGCCGACACCACTGGCCTGCTGGGCAGTTGATAAACCCTGGCGATAAAAAAACCCGGACCATGTCCGGGTTTTTCTTTGCCTGCCTGAAACGACTTACTCAGCCGCCGGCGCTTCCGGCTTGCGGCGCTTGAGCGGAGCCATGCCATCGCTGCTCACCAGAGAGTCTGGTTTCGGACGATTAGCGCTCTTGCGCTTGGTCGGGGTCTTGGCGGCGGTTTTCTTCTTGTCGCCCTTGGCGTCGGTCTTTTTCTTCTTCACGCCGACGGCCTTGCCCGAGGCCTTGACCTTTTTCGGTCCGCCGTAGGTGCCTTTGACTTCCTTGATGGTGCGGCGCTCGAAGCTCTGCTTCAGATAGCGCTCGATGCTCGACATCAGGTTCCAGTCGCCGTGGCAGATCAGCGAGATCGCCAGACCGTCGTTGCCGGCACGGCCGGTACGACCGATGCGGTGCACGTATTCGTCGCCGCTGCGTGGCATGTCGAAGTTGATCACCAGATCCAGGCCGTCAACGTCCAGACCACGGGCCGCCACGTCGGTAGCCACCAGGATCTTCACGCCGCCCTGCTTCAGACGGTCGATCGCCAGCTTGCGATCCTTCTGGTCTTTCTCGCCGTGCAGCACGAACGCCTTGTATTCCTGGGCGACGAGGCGACCGTAGATGCGGTCGGCCATGGCCCGGGTGTTGGTGAAGACGATGGCCTTCTGGTAGGTCTCGTTGGCCAGCAGCCAGTTCACAAGCTGTTCTTTGTGCTGGTTGTGGTCGGCGGTGATGATCTGCTGACGGGTGGTGTCGTTCAGCTGGCTGACCGCGTTGAGCTGCAGGTGCTCAGGGTTGTTCAGCACCTTGGCGATCATCTCGCGCAGGCCGGAACCGCCGGTGGTGGCGGAGAACAGCATGGTCTGCTGACGGTTCGGGCATTCGTCGACCAGACGCTGCACGTCTTCGGCAAAACCCATGTCGAGCATGCGGTCGGCTTCGTCGAGCACCAGCACTTCGACTTCTTTGAGGTCGAGGTTGCCGGCGTTCAGTTGCTCGATCATCCGGCCCGGGGTGCCGATCAGGATGTCCGGCACCTTGCGCAGCATGGCAGCCTGGACCTTGAAGTCTTCACCGCCGGTGATCAGGCCGGACTTGATGAAAGTGAACTGCGAAAAGCGCTCGACTTCCTTCAGGGTCTGCTGGGCCAGCTCGCGGGTCGGCAGCAGGATCAGGGTCTTGATGCTGACGCGAATCTTGGCCGGGCCGATCAGGCGGTTGAGGATCGGCAGGACGAAAGCGGCGGTCTTGCCGCTACCGGTTTGCGCCGTCACCCGCAGGTCACGCCCCTGAAGCGCCAGCGGAATGGCCGCGGCTTGCACAGGCGTTGGCTCGACAAATTTCAGCTCGGCCACGGCTTTGAGCAGGCGTTCGTGCAGGGCGAATTGGGAAAACACGGGTGCTACCTCGAAGATATGCAAAAAATCAGCTGCATAGGTTACCGGTTTCGAGCGCTCAGGCCGAGTTTCTTTATGAAATACGCCGTAATCAGTGGCTTTTTTGTTGCTCGATTTGTCTCCAACGGTAATACACAGCGTCTTAAATGCTCTAATCGCCCGTCGCGTCTTACAGAAGAATCGTCTCGCTCATGGATTTCAAACAGCTCTGGCTCAACGCCCAAGACCTCTGGGGTACCCTCGAACAGCACCCGCTCCTGCACGCCGGCCTGGCTTTGCTCCTGCTGCTGGTGATCGCGCTGGTCCTCGGACGAGTGGCGCGCTACCTGATCCTGCATGCCAGTCGCATGCTCGGCCGCCAGCCCGCGCTGCACTGGATCAATGACTTTCGGCATAACAAGGTGTTTCAGCGCCTGGCGCAGATGACGCCGTCGCTGGTGATCCAGTTCGGCCTGCATCTGGTGCCGGAACTGAGCAAGACCGCCATGGTGTTCCTCGGCAACGTCGCGCTGGCGTTCACCATTCTTTTCCTGCTGCTGTCGGTCAGCGCCCTGCTCAATGCACTGCTGGACATCTACGCCCGCACCGAACACGCCCGCACCCGCTCGATCAAGGGTTATGTGCAACTGGCAAAAATGGTTCTGTACGTGTTCGGCGCGATCATCATCGTCGCCACCCTGATCGACCGTTCGCCGCTGTTGCTGCTGTCCGGTCTGGGTGCGATGTCGGCGGTGATCCTGTTGGTCTACAAGGACACCCTGCTGTCGTTCGTCGCCAGCGTACAGCTGACCAGCAACGACATGCTGCGGGTCGGCGACTGGATCGAAATGCCGCAGGTCGGCGCCGATGGCGACGTGGTCGACATCACCCTGCACACGGTCAAGGTGCAGAACTTCGACAAGACCATCGTCTCGATCCCGACCTGGCGCCTGATGTCCGAGTCGTTCAGAAACTGGCGCGGCATGCAGCAGTCCGGCGGACGGCGGATCAAGCGCAGCCTGTTCATCGACGCCAGCGGTGTGCGGTTCATCCGCGACGATGAAGAAGAAAAACTCTCCCAGGTGCACCTGCTGACCGCCTACATGGGCCGCAAGAAAGCCGAGCTCAAAGCCTGGAATGAGGCGCAGGGCAACGTCGCGGCGATGTCGGCCAACCGCCGGCGCATGACCAACATCGGCACCTTCCGCGCTTACGCGCTGGCCTATCTGAAAAGTCACCCGGAGATCCAGCCGAACATGACCTGCATGGTCCGCCAGATGCAGACCACGGCCCAGGGCATTCCGCTGGAAATCTACTGCTTTACCACCACCACGGTGTGGGCCGATTACGAGCGGATCCAGGGGGATATTTTCGATTACCTGCTGGCGGTGCTGCCGGAGTTCGGGCTGAGCCTGTATCAGCAACCGAGCGGTGGAGATTTGCGTTCCGGGATATTGCCGGCAGTCCTTGGCGCGAGCCATATTCCAGAAGCTGAAAAACATCTGATGTAGGGCTTTCTTGAACGCAACAAAAAAGACGCAACCCAGTTGCGTCTTTTTTTGTCCTGCCGATTTATCAGGCCTGCCGCTGCGGTGCCTTGTGCACCATGGTGTAGGCGTAATCGACGCCCATGCCGTACGCGCCGCTGTGTTCCAGCACCAGGTCCATTACCGCCTGATACGTGTCTTTGTGCGCCCAGTCACGCTGGTATTCGAGCAGCACTTGCTGCCAGGTCACCGGTACTGCGCCGGCCTGAATCATCCGCTGTACCGACATGTCGTGGGCTTCTTTAGTCGTGCCGCCGGACGCGTCGGTGACGATGTACACCTCGTAGCCTTCCGCCAGGGCTTCCAGGGCCGGGAAGGTCAGGCAGACCTCGGTCCACAGCGCGGCGATGATCAGCTTCTTGCGCCCGGTGGCCTTCACTGCGTCAACCAGCGCCTTGTCTTCCCAGGAGTTCATCGAGGTGCGTTCGATCGGCTTCTGCTCAGGGTGTACCGCCAGCAGCTCCGGCCAGATGTAGCCGCTGAAGCTTTCGGTTTCGACCGAGGTGTAGATGGTCGGCACGTTGAAGATCTTGGCAGCCTTGGCCAAGCCGACGGTGTTGTTCTTCAGGGTCTGGCGGTCGATCGACTGTACGCCGAAAGCCATTTGCGGCTGGTGGTCGATCAGGATCAGGGCGGAGTTGGTTGGGTTCAGCAGTTCACGGATAGACATGGCGCGTTCCTTTTGATGTCGATTCAGAGTTTCGATCAGGTAATGGGTGAGTCGAGTGGCTGGCCGTCTGCGGCGTTGTTGTCTCGGCTTGGATGTCACTTTAGGGGCTGGTAGATAAAGGGACAATTCCCTAAAATCGAGAATCATTGATTCTAAAACAGGGACAATCATGGATCGCATCGAATGCATGCGCGCCTTCGTGGTGACGGTCGGCGAGAACGGCTTCGCGGCCGCCGCCCGGGCCATGGACGTGCCCCGCTCGAAAGTCAGCAAACAGATTCAGGCGCTGGAAGAAGCCATCGGTGTGCAACTGCTGCAACGCACCACCCGCAGCCTGCACCTGACCGAGGCCGGAGCGGAGTATTTCGAAGCGGCGCGGGAAGTGATTGCGGCGCTGGACGAGGCCGAGCAGCGAGCTCGGGACGGGGTTGGCGAATTGCGCGGGGTGTTGCGGGTCAACGCGCCGATGTCGTTCGGCCTGCGGCGCTTGGGCAAGCTGATTCCGCTGTTCCACGAGCAGCACCCGAACATCGAGCTGCAACTGGTGCTCAGCGACCAGCAGGTCGATCCGGTGCGCGGCGGCTTCGACGTGACCATCCGCATCGCCAGCCTGCCCGACTCGACCATGATCGCCCGGCAACTGGCGCCTGCTCCGCGAATCATGGTCGCCTCCCCCGCTTACCTCGAGCGTGCGGGCACGCCGCAGACCCCGCAGGATCTGCGCTCACATCAATGCTTGAACTACGGCTATCTGCAGAGCGGGGTCAGCCTGCAACTGTGCAACGGCAAAGAAACGCAGCGGGTCAACGTGACCGGGCCGCTGCACGCCAACAACGGCGACTTGCTGGCGCAAGCGGCCGAGGCCGGCATGGGCATTGCGCTGCTGCCGGACTTCATCGTCGAAGAAGCACTGGCGGCCGGGCGACTGGTGCCGGTGTTGTGCGAATGGCAAGCCCCGGCAATCACCATCAACGCGGTGTATTCGTCAGCGCGGCGGGTGCCGCAGAAGACCCGGGCGTTTATCGAGTTTCTGGTGGGGCAACTGGCGCCGGCTTGCGAATCCCCAACCGGCTGATCCACACCGCCGCCAGAATCACGCTGCCACCGAGGAACAACCGCCCGAGTTCTTCATGCTGATTCCAGATCAGCAGGTTCAGCAGCAACCCAACCGGCACGTGCAGGTTGTTCATCACCGCCAGGGTGCCGCCGTTGACCAGGCACGCGCCCTTGTTCCACCAATACAAACCGAGTGCGGTGGAGACCAGACCAAGGAACACCAGCACGCCCCATTGCAGCGGTGCTTCGGGCAGGAAGTTGGATTTACCGAACAGCAGGAACGCCGGCAGCGCCACCGCCAGTGCGCCGAGGTAGAAGAAACCGAAACGTCGGTAGTGCGGCAGATCGCTCGGGTGTTTCGCCACCAGATGTTTGTACAGCACCTGCCCGGCGGCGTAGGTGAAGTTGGCCAGTTGCAGCAGCAAAAAGCCCATGAAGAAGTCCGGGTTGATCCGGTCGTAGCGAATCACCGCCGCGCCGGCGACCGCCACCAGTGCCGCGATCAGCGCCCACGGGTTGAAGCGTCGGTTGAGCGCGTCTTCGATCAGCGTCACATGCAATGGCGTGAGGATGGTGAACAGCAGCACTTCCGGCACCGTCAGCACGCGGAAGCTCAGATACAGGCAGACGTAGGTCACGCCGAACTGCAACGCGCCGATCAGCAACATGCCGCGCATGAACGCCGGCTCCACCGAACGCCAGCGGGTCAGCGGGATGAACACCAGCCCGGCCAGCACCACCCGCACCAGCACCGCGAAGTAGCTGTCGACATGACCGGCCAGGTATTCGCCGATCAGACTGAAGGAAAACGCCTGGATCAGCGTGACAAAAAGTAGATAGCCCATGCTCGCCTCGATTTCGAATGGCGGCGACGATAGCGTTTTTTGCCGGCCATCGCTAAATCCCGGGCAAAAAAAAGCCCGATCTCGCTAAAGCGTTCAATCGGGCTACAGCACTCAGGAGCAACAAGTGCAAAGGGAGGTTCGATGCGCGTAGAGCCTTGAAGGGGTTGCGCCAGGTCACTAGAACAATCGGCGATTATCTGGCGATTAACATATCAAGCGACCTGGGACAGTTTGGCGTTGGCCTGGTTGAGGCCTTTCTCTTGGAAGTCGCCGCCCAGGTTCATGCCTTCAGCGTGGATGAAGGTCACGTCATTAATGCCGATGAAGCCCATCACCTGACGCAGGTACGGTTCCTGATGATCCGCCGGGCCGCCGGCGTAGATCCCGCCGCGAGCGGTCAGCACGTAGGCACGCTTGCCGCTGAGCAGACCTTGCGGGCCGGTTTCGGTGTACTTGAAGGTCACGCCTCCACGCAGTACGTGGTCGAGCCAGGCTTTCAGGGTGCTCGGGATCGCGAAGTTGTACATCGGCGCGGCCATCACCAACACGTCGGCCGCCAGCAACTCATCGGTCAATTCGTTGGAACGGTCGAGCGAGGCCTGCTCGCTGTCGTTGCGCTGCTCGGCAGATTTCATCCAGCCGCCCAGCAGGTTGATGTCCAGGTGCGGCACCGGGTTCACGGCGAGGTCACGTACGGTGATCTGATCGGCCGGATGCGCCGCTTTCCACTGGCTGATGAAGGTCTGGGTCAGTTGACGGGAAACCGAGTCTTGCTGGCGGGCGCTGCTTTCGATGATCAGAACGCGGGACATGTTGTGTAGCCTCCATCCGAGAATGTTGTAAGTCGATGGAGTGAAGGTTAAACAGTGTCGTATCGATGAAAAAGCGCAAATAATTGCTGCAAAGCATCGAAAAATTCGTTTAGATGCAAGCCATACCCTGTGGGAGCCCGCCCCCCACAGGGCCGTGAGGCTATTTCGGGGTGCAGCTCAGTTTGATGCGCAGCTTGATGATGGTCCGGGTGAACTTGGCCGTGGCGTTCTTATGCTTGCCCGCGGCCACTTCGATGTTGCGGGTGCGCGGCGCTTCCGGGCCGTTGGTGAACACCACCTTGCAGGTCGCGTCGACGTCGCCGTAGTTGTTGACCTGGATGGAGCCGATGTCGTTATCGGTGTCGAACGCGTTGTAGTCGATCTTCAGGCCGTTGAGATCTTTCTCCACATCGATCGGGTACGCAAACGCAGTCAGCGGAAGCAGCGCCAGCAACACACAACAGAATTTTTTCATTCGGCAGTCTCCATGAGGGACCGCCAGCTTAGGACAAGAGGAGCTATTGATGAAAGCGCCCCGCGTGACCCTTGATCAATGGCGAACGTTGCAGGCCGTGGTCGACCACGGCGGATTCGCCCAGGCCGCCGAGGCCCTGCATCGCTCGCAATCGTCGGTGAGTTACACCGTCGCCCGCATGCAGGATCAGCTCGGCGTGCCGCTGTTGCGCATCGACGGTCGCAAGGCGGTGCTGACCGAAGCCGGCGGCGTGTTGCTGCGCCGCTCGCGACAACTGGTGAAACAGGCCAGCCAACTGGAAGACCTCGCCCATCACATGGAGCAGGGTTGGGAAGCTGAAGTGCGGCTGGTGGTCGACGCCGCCTACCCGAGCGCCCGTATCGTGCGCGCGTTGACCGCTTTCATGCCGCAGAGCCGTGGCTGCCGCGTGCGGCTGCGTGAGGAAGTGTTGTCGGGCGTCGAAGAAGTGCTGCTCGAAGGCGTGGCCGACCTGGCCATCACCGGGCTGAGCATTCCCGGTTACCTTGGCGCGGAATTGAGCGATGTCGAATTTGTCGCCGTCGCCCATCCTGATCATGCGCTGCACCGGCTCAACCGCGAACTGAGCTTTCAGGACCTGGAAACCCAGATGCAAGTGGTGATCCGCGACTCCGGCCGCCAGCAACCCCGGGACGTTGGCTGGCTCGGCGCCGAACAGCGCTGGACCGTCGGCAGTCTCGCCACGGCTGCGACGTTCGTCAGCAGTGGCCTGGGATTCGCCTGGCTGCCACGCCACATGATCGAGCGGGAACTGAAAGACGGCTCGCTCAAGCTGCTACCGTTGGACAGAGGCGGCAATCGCAACTCCAGTTTCTATCTGTATTCGAACAAGGACAAACCCTTGGGCCCAGCGACGCAAATCCTCATCGAACTGCTGCGCACCTTCGACACCCTGCCGCTGGACGCACCGTTCGCCGCCCCCGAACAAGCCTGACACGGAGTTCACCGATGGCGTATTTCGAGCATGAAGGTTGCAACCTGCACTACGAGGAATATGGCCACGGCGATCCGTTGCTGCTGGTTCACGGTCTGGGCTCCAGCACCCTGGACTGGGAAATGCAGATTCCCGCACTGGCCGCACATTACCGGGTGATCGTCCCGGACGTGCGCGGTCACGGCCGCTCCGACAAGCCCCACGAGCGCTACAGCATCGCCGGCTTCAGCGCCGACATCGTCGCCCTGATCGAGCACCTGAAGCTCGGCCCGGTGCACTACGCCGGGCTGTCCATGGGCGGCATGATCGGCTTTCAGTTTGCGGTCGATCAGCCGTGGATGCTCAAGAGCCTGACCATCGTCAACAGCGCGCCCGAGGTCAAGGTGCGTACCCGCGACGATTACTGGCAGTGGTTCAAGCGCTGGAGTCTGATGCGTGTGCTCAGCCTCGCCACCATCGGCAAAGCCCTTGGCGCCAAGCTGTTCCCCAAACCGGAGCAGGCCGGTTTGCGTCAGAAGATGGCAGAGCGCTGGGCAAAAAACGACAAACGTGCTTATCTCGCCAGCTTCGATGCGATTGTTGGCTGGGGGGTTCAGGAACGACTTTCCCGGGTCACCTGTCCAACCCTCGTCGTCAGCGCCGACCGGGACTACACCCCGGTTTCGCTGAAAGAAACCTATGTCAGACTGCTGCCCCATGCGCGGCTGGTGGTGATCGCCGATTCGCGCCACGCCACCCCGCTCGATCAGCCCGAACGCTTCAATCAAACGCTGCTGGAGTTCCTCGCCACAGCCGATAATCACCCTCAGGATCACTGACCCATGCTGAAAAAACTCGCCCTCGCCGCCGGCACCGTGCTGTTCGCTGCCAACCTGATGGCTGCCACACCGGCAAAAGCGCCGCACGTGCTGCTGGACACCACCAACGGCCAGATCGAAATCGAGCTGGACCCGGTCAAGGCGCCGATCAGTACCAAGAACTTCCTCGAGTATGTCGACAGCGGTTTCTACAACAACACCATTTTCCACCGCGTGATCCCGGGCTTCATGGCCCAGGGCGGCGGCTTCACCCAGCAGATGCAACAGAAAGAAACCAAGGCGCCGATCAAGAACGAAGCCAGCAACGGCCTGCATAACGTTCGTGGCACCCTGTCGATGGCCCGTACTTCCAACCCGGATTCGGCCACCAGCCAGTTCTTCATCAACGTGGCCGACAACGCCTTCCTCGATCCGGGCCGTGACGCCGGTTACGCGGTGTTCGCCAAAGTGGTCAAGGGCATGGACGTGGTCGACATCATCGTCAACTCCCAGACCACCACCAAACAGGGCATGCAAAACGTGCCGGTCGACCCTGTGATCATCAAGTCGGCCAAGCGCATCGACTAAGCTTTACAGGGCATTATCGAGCGGCGCCGATTACCCATCGCGCCGCTCACACTGATAAAAGGAGAGCCCGTGCTCCGGGCGGTTATCTGATGCTCTATCGCCGTTTCGAACAACTGATCGACATATTCCGCGATGCCCCGACGGCATCCCCGCCGGACCGCGTTCTGCCCTTCTATACCTATTACCTGAAGCAGGTCTGGCCGAGCTTCGCCGCCCTGCTGATCGTCGGCCTGTTCGGTGCCTTGATCGAAGTGGCGCTGTTCAGTTACCTGAGCCGCATCATCGACCTCGCCCAGGGCACGCCGAACGCCGATTTTTTCAAGGTGCACGGCGCCGAACTGGCGTGGATGGCCGTCGTGGCATTGCTGCTGCGCCCCCTCTTCCTGGCCCTGCACGACATGCTGGTGCACCAGACCCTGAGCCCGAGCATGACCAGCATGATTCGCTGGCAGAACCACAGTTACGTGCTCAAGCAGAGCCTGAATTTCTTCCAGAACGACTTCGCCGGGCGCATTGCCCAGCGCATCATGCAGACCGGCAACTCGCTGCGCGATTCCGCCGTGCAGGCGGTGGATGCGTTGTGGCATGTGCTGATCTACGCGATCAGTTCGCTGGTGCTGTTCGCCGAGGCTGACTGGCGCCTGATGATCCCGCTGCTGACATGGATCGCGGCCTACGTCGGCGCACTCTATTACTTCGTACCACGGGTCAAGGACCGCTCGGTGGAAGCCTCAGACGCGCGCTCGAAACTGATGGGCCGGATCGTCGACGGCTACACCAACATCGCCACCCTGAAGCTGTTCGCCCACACCAACTTCGAACAGCACTACGCCCGCGAGGCGATCCAGGAACAGACCGAAAAAGCCCAGCTGGCCGGTCGCGTGGTCACCAGCATGGACGTGGCCATCACCACCATGAACGGTCTGCTGATCGTCGGCACCACGGCGCTGGCCCTGTGGCTGTGGACGCAGTCGCTGATCAGCGTCGGCGCGATCGCCCTGGCCACCGGCCTGGTGATCCGCATCGTCAACATGTCCGGCTGGATCATGTGGGTGGTCACCGGCATTTTCGAAAACATCGGCATGGTCCAGGACGGTCTGCAGACCATCTCGCAACCGGTCAGCGTCACCGACCGGGAGCAGGCCAAACCGTTGGCCGTGGCCCGTGGCGAAGTGCGTTTCGAGCACGTGGATTTTCACTACGGCAAGAAGAAAGGCATCATCGGCGACCTCAACCTGACCATCAAACCGGGCGAAAAAATCGGTCTGATCGGGCCGTCCGGCGCCGGCAAGTCGACCCTGGTCAACCTGCTGCTGCGCCTCTACGATGTCGAGGGCGGGCGGATCCTGATCGACGGCCAGAACATCGCCGAAGTCGGCCAGGAAAGTCTGCGCGCGCGGATCGGCATGATCACTCAGGACACCTCGTTGCTGCACCGCTCGATCCGCGACAACTTGCTGTACGGCAAGCCCGACGCCACCGACGCCGAACTCTGGGAAGCGGTGCGCAAGGCCCGCGCCGATGAGTTCATTCCGCTGCTGTCGGATGCCGAGGGGCGCACCGGATTTGATGCGCATGTCGGCGAACGCGGGGTGAAACTTTCCGGTGGTCAGCGTCAGCGGATCGCCATTGCGCGGGTGCTGCTCAAGGACGCACCGATCCTGATCATGGACGAAGCGACCTCGGCGCTGGACTCGGAAGTCGAAGCGGCGATTCAGGAAAGCCTGGAAACCCTGATGCAGGGCAAGACCGTGATCGCCATCGCTCACCGCCTTTCGACCATTGCCCGCATGGACCGACTGGTGGTGCTGGAGAACGGCAAGATCGCCGAAAGCGGCAACCATGCCGAACTGCTGGCCCATGGCGGATTGTATGCGCGGCTGTGGGCGCACCAGACCGGAGGGTTTGTCGGCATCGACTGATCCTGCGTCAAAACGCAAAAAACCGCCAGAGCCCTTTAACCACGTGCTCTGGCGGTTTTTTATCGACTGCTGGAAATCCGCACAAACCCTGCTGTACTGAGCCAAGGCTCCGGAACGGAACCTGTCGTAAGTCTGCAGGGACGCACCACTCGATGCAGTCTCGATAGCAAGCCTATCAAGGACTCTGTCATGTCTCTTTTCAAACGTTCAGTCACTGAGTTGTTGGGTACGTTCTGGTTGGTGTTGGGCGGTTGCGGCAGTGCGGTCATCGCCGCGTCTTCGCCTTTGGGAATCGGCGTGCTGGGGGTGGCCCTGGCGTTTGGTCTGACGGTGCTGACCATGGCATTTGCCATCGGCCACATCAGCGGCTGTCACCTCAACCCGGCCGTGTCGGTCGGTCTGGTCGTCGGCGGTCGGTTCCCGGTCAAGGAACTGCCCGCCTACGTCATCGCCCAGGTGATCGGCGGGATTCTGGCAGCGGCCCTGCTCTACCACATCGCCAGTGGCAAGGAAGGATTCGACATCGCTGCCGGCCTGGCCTCAAACGGTTACGGCGAGCACTCGCCGGGCAAATACTCGATGGCATCCGGCTTCGTCACCGAGTTGGTGATGACCGCCATGTTCGTGGTGATCATCCTCGGCGCTACCGACAAACGCGCCCCGGGAGGACTGGCACCGATCGCCATCGGCCTGGCCCTGACGCTGATCCATCTGATCTCCATCCCGGTCACCAACACCTCGGTCAACCCGGCCCGCAGCACCGGCCCGGCGCTGATGGTTGGCGGCTGGGCCATCGCCCAGTTGTGGATGTTCTGGGTCGCGCCACTACTCGGTGCGGTGGTTGGCGGCGTGCTCTATCGCTGGCTGGGCAAGGAAGACAGCTGAAGGTGTCGGCGAGGATCAGGCTTGCCGATACGGCAAGGCGCTCCTCGCCTCTTCGGCATAGGCCAGTACACCGGCGCGCTCCTGGTGCAGGAAGTCTTTGACCGCGGCTTTTAGACCGGGATGGCGCAGGTAATGCCAGGAATGGGTGATCACCGGTTCGAAGCCGCGAATCAGTTTGTGCTCGCCTTGGGCACCGGCATCGAAACGTTGAAATCCATTGGCAATCGCATAGTCCATGCCCTGATAGAAACAGGTCTCGAAGTGCAGCCGGTCGAACTCGGCCAGGCATCCCCAGTAGCGCCCGTAAAAACTGTCGCCGCCCACCAGACTGAACGCCATCGCCACCGGCCGTGAGCCCTGCCGGGCCAGCACCACGCGGATCGATTCCGGCATGCGCTCGGCCAGCAGGCTGAAGAATTCGCGGGTCAGATATGGTGCCTGCCGACGCACCGCGTAGGTGTTGGCATAACAGGCATAGACGAAATCCCACTGCGCCTCGTCCAGCTCCCGGCCTTCCAGCCATTCGAACTCGAAGCCCTGCCCCGCCACTTGCTCGCGCTCTTTACGCATCTGCTTGCGCTTGCGCGAGGCAAGCACGTCGAGGAAATCCTGAAAGTCGCGGTAGCCGCGATTCTGCCAGTGGTACTGACAGCCGATGCGTTGCAGCCAGCCCGGCTGCTCGGCCATGGCGGCATCGGTGAACGCGTCGGTGAAATTGATGTGGGCGCTGGAGAGCTCTTCGATTTCCAGATACCCCGGCAGGCTCTTGAGCAGCTCGAATCCGTCCTCGACATTCGCTGCCAGCAACCGTGGACCGCTGACCGGACTGAATGGCACCGCGCTCAAAAACTTGGGGTAGTAATCGATGCCGGCCCGGGCGCAGGCATCGGCCCAGCCGTGATCGAACACGTATTCGCCGTAGGAATGCCACTTGCGATAACCGGGCAATGCGGCGATCACACTCCCCGCTTCGACGTGCAGCAAATGCTCCGCTTGCCAGCCCGTGTGCGGGCCGACGCTGCCGCTGTCCTCCAGCGAAGCCAGAAAGGCATGGCACAGAAACGGCTGGTTTTGCGGGACCAGAACATCCCAGTCGGACGCCGGAATTTCCGACAGTTTATGCAGACGTTGCAGCGGCATTTTCCTCTCCACTTTCGGGCGTGAACGCCTGGCGAGTATCGCTGATCGGCCGGGCGTTGCCCACGTTCGATTGCGCGACAGCGCTCTAGATCAATAGTTCACGGCAGTTTTGTACCGTCATCAACCTGCCATCATCGTGCCACTGCTCTGTCATAAACCATCGCGATACTGGCGCCTGTTTTTAGAGCGCCGGGTTCTACCCCGGACACTGTTTTCCGACCGTCAAACCGTCGGTTGTGCCCAGGATGGTTCAGCCATCCCCTTCATCTTCGGAGATTGCTATGCGTCTTGCTTCCACGAAAACTGCGGCGGCCCTGTGCGGTGGCCTGTTGCTGGCCATGAGTGTACCGGCCAGTGCCGCAGTCGAGGCCAAACTGCTCGACATGCTCAAGGCTAACGGTTCGATTTCCCAGGCGCAGTACGTTGAACTGCAAACTGAACTGGCCAAGGATCAGAAGGCCCAGCAAATCGCGCAGCAGGCGCAGCAAGAGACCAACGAGCAAATCGCGGCGACCGCGAAGAAAACCAACGAGCTCAGCAGTTTCGACCAGAAACTGGCCTGGGCCGCCAAGACCCAGTTCAAGGGCGATGTGCGTATCCGTCAGGAAACCATCAAGATCGATGGCGAGCCGAACAACGGCGGCCGCGACAAGGATCGTCAGCGCATCCGTGCCCGTCTGGGTGCCTACACCGAGATCAACCCGCAAGTCGACACCGGCATTCGTATCGCCACCGGCGGCGGCGACGACGCCCGTTCGACCAACCAGGACCAGGACAACTACTTCGACAAGAAGCAGATCTGGCTCGACCTGGGCTACATCGACTACCACCCGGACCAGATCAAGAACCTGCACATCATCGGCGGCAAAATGCTGCAACCGTGGGTGAGCATGGGCGACGTGATCTGGGACAGCGACATCAACCCGGAAGGTCTGGCCGTTACCTACAAGTATCCATTGGGCAGCAGCGTCGAACTGTTCGGCAGCCTGGGTAACTACAACCTCAAGGACAACGTCGACGGCGACGGCGTGCAGTTCCGTCACGACCTGCGCCTGACCGCCGGCCAGCTGGGCAGCCGCTTCGCGATCACTGACAACCTGAAACTGACCCTGGGCGGCAGCGTCTACGCCTACCAGAACGATGAAGACAGCCGTTGCACCGGCACCTCCACGCCGTGCGCCCTGGCCGTCAACGGCAACTCGGCGAACAACGAATTCCGTCTGTACGAAGGCTTCAGCCAGGTCGACATCGGCGGCCTGCCAATGCCGCTGTCGTTCTACGGGCAGTACGTGAAGAACAACGATGCCGTGACCGATCAGGACACCGCGTGGCTGGTAGGTGCCAAGTCGAAAGTCTTCGGCCTGAACCTCGACTACAACTATCGTGACGTGCAGCGCAACGCTGTGGTCGGCGCCTTCACCGATTCGGACTTCGCCAACGGCACCACCGGTTCCCGTGGCCACAAGTTCAAGGTCGGTTACGACATCGACAAGAACTTCGCCATCGGTGCGACTTACTTCCTGACCAAGGCCGACTTCTCCAGCCGTACCCAGCGCGATGCAGACACCAACACCCTGCAGCTGGATGCGGAAGCGAAGTTCTAAGCAACCCGGCAACAGACTTCAAACGATGGGTTGGACATCCGGTTCCATCGTTTGAAGAGGCTTCAACAGACTGGCGCGACCTCAGCGATCCCCATCATCCGTTCGCTGCGGCCGCGCCAGTCTGTGTTTTCAGGGACTATCCTCGCGCCGCAGCTGTGCCAACTGTTCGGCCAACGCGTCCACGCCCTCTTCAGGCTTTTGCGGCATTGCCCGCAACGTGGCCTGCATCAAACGCATCTGGCGAATGAAACGCCGGCAATTGCGGCAGAACATCAGGTGATGACGCACCATCAGTTTCTCGCGAAAGCTCAACTGGCCATCGAGATAATCGCTGGATCGCGCCACTTGCTCCTTGCAGGTCAACATTCTCCCGTCTCCTCAAAATGCTCCACGGTCGCAAAGACCTTCAAACGTGCCCGATGCAGCAGCACGCGGACATTGGAGAGCGAGATCTCCAGAAGATTACAGATCTCCTCCAGCTCCAGGCCCTGGCGTTCGCGCAGCAACAGCACGCTGCTTTGCAGTTCCGACAGGCTCAACAACGTGTGCTCGAGGCATTCACGCAGCTCGCCTTCTGTCAGCAACGCTTCAGGCGTGTCCTGGTGCCAGGCAAACGGTGCAACCAGCCAGTGGCCGTCGCCGGGAGAAAAACGATCATCGTCGATGGTGCCGTGGGGTGACGGCAGATCATCCAGCAACACTTCGCGACGATTGAGTTTGTAGCGGCTCTTGGCCGAGTTGGCGGTGATGGTCAGCAGCCAGGTCTTGAGACTGGAGCGCCCCTCGAAACGGCCGATATTACGCACCACCGACAGCCAGGCGTCCTGTACCACTTCTTCGACATGGCGCTGGCCGACAATCGCGTAGGCCACCGCGCGCATGGGGCTTTGATAGGTGCTGACCAGCTCCTTGAAAGCCTTCTGCTCACCGGCGAGCAGCCGCTCAAGCAATCGGGTGTCGTCAACTGCCATCCATCAATCCCCTGTTCCTGACTTCGAAAATGATAGCGGCAGGACTTCGCCTGCCGCCACTTTCGAAAATTACAGCGTTCGCGCCGATTCGGATGTAGGAAACGTCAGCGCGATTAAGAGGAAATGAACCCGATTTTAGCGTTTACGCAGAATCACACTACCAATCGAGTAACCGGCACCGAACGAACTCAGCACCGCCAGCGAGCCGGCCGCCAGATCGTCCTGATATTTGTGGAACGCAATCACGGAACCGGCGGAGCTGGTGTTGGCGTAGGTGTCGAGAATCACCGGGGCTTCTTCTTCGGTGGCTTCGCGACCCAGCAACTTGCGCACGATCAGGTGGTTCATGCTCAGGTTGGCCTGGTGCAGCCAGAAGCGCTTCACGTCACCGACGTTGAGCTTGTTCTCTTCCAGATGTTCGCCGATCAGCTCGGCGACCATCGGGCACACGTCCTTGAACACCTTGCGGCCTTCCTGCACGAACAGTTTGTCGCGGGCGCCGATGCCCTCTTCCGCTGCGCGGTTGAGGAAGCCGAAGTTGTTGCGGATGTTGTTGGAGAACTTGGTCAGCAGTTTGGTGCTGACCACGTCGAACTGGTGTTTCGACGTTGCCAGATCGGCGCGCTCGATGATCACGGCAGTGGCGGCGTCACCGAAGATGAAATGGCTGTCGCGGTCACGGAAATTCAGGTGACCGGTGCAGACTTCCGGGTTGACCATCAGGATCGCCCGAGCCTGGCCAAGTTGCACGGTATTGGCGGCTTGCTGGATGCCGAAAGTCGCCGACGAGCAGGCAACGTTCATGTCGAAACCGAAACCCTGGATGCCCAGCGCTTCCTGGACTTCGATGGCGATGGCCGGGTAGGCGCGCTGCAGGTTGGAGCAGGCGACGATTACACCGTCGATGTCAGCGGCGGTCTTGCCGGCACGCTGCAGGGCTTGCTCGGCAGCGCCGATGGCCATCTGGCAGAGCACCGACCATTCGTCGTTGGAACGTTCCGGCAGACGTGGCGCCATGCGCGCAGGGTCGAGGATGCCATCCTTGTCCATGACAAAGCGGCTCTTGATGCCGGAAGCTTTTTCGATGAACGCGGCGCTGGACTCGGTCAGGGCCTGGACTTCGCCGCTGGCGATGGCGTCGGCGTTGTCCGCGTTGAACTGGGCGACGTAGGTATTGAAAGACTGCACCAGCTCTTCGTTGGAGATGCTGTTGGCCGGGGTATACAGGCCGGTGCCGCTGATGACGACGTTATGCATGGTCGTTTCTCTAATCTGTTCAGGCAGAAAGTGCTGGCACCGACGTGCCAACACGCAAAGGGTCCATTCCCGTATAAGGGACGCAAAAACCTGGCATCGCTTTATTCCGTTGCGCGGCCCGGCGAAGGCTCTGGGACGCGAAAACGGCATTTATGGTGGCGAAGTTTGCCATAACCGTGGCCATTTGGCGTCTTTCTCAAGATCGACGCGCAATGATCGTTCCCACGCTCCTGCGTGGGAATGCAGCCCGTGACGCTCCGCGTCACTGGACGCGGAGCGTCCCCGAAGGCATTCCCACGCAGACGGTTCGACGCCTTGACGTGGGAACGATCAGTGTCACTGTTCGACCTGGCTCCACTGCTTGTTCAGCCGTTTGTCGGAGATCGGCACTTTCGTCCCCAACTGTTGGGCGAACAGCGAAACCCGATACTCCTCCAGCCACCAGCGATACAGCTCGAGCTGCGGATCGCGTTTGCCTTCCTGCGCATGCTTGGCCGCGCGGGTCTGGTATTGCGTCCAGAGCCCGGCGAGCTCGCCGCTCCACACCCGATCCTTCTGCACCTGCGCGCCCAGTTTCTCGAAACGCTGCTCGACCGCTTTCAGGTAGCGCGGCAATTCCTTGAGCCAGAGCATCGGCGTTTCCCGCACGAACCCCGGATACACCAGATGACTGAGCTGCAGCTTGATGTCGTTGAGCGCCACCGCCTGAGCCAGGTCGATCTTGCCCTTGAAGCGTTTTTGCAGGCCGTGCCAGAGCTTGAGGATTTCCAGGGTCAGACGTGCCAAGCGCTCGGCGTGCTCGGTCCAGCTGCCGCGCTTGCGCTCGGCCAACGCGGCCAGACCCGCGCCATCACGCGGCAACGGGTCTTCGCCGTCGAGAATGCAGCTGTCGAGGCTGGCCAGCAGAATGTCTTCGACCAGTGCATCGACCCGACCCAGTTCGCGGTAGAGCAGGCCCAGTTCGGTCAGGCCCGGCAACTTGCCGCGCAGGAACTTGGCCGGTTCCGCCAGCTGCTGCATCAACAGACGTTGCAAGGCGCGGCGGTGCTGGAACTCGGCTTCGGCCGGGGTCGAGAAGCGCCCTTCCTTGACCGTGCCGCCCTCTTCCACCAGCGCCGGATAGACCGTCATCGACAGCCCGGCAATCTTCTGCTGCGTCTTTTCCGCCACCGGCGCGAAGACCTTGGCCTCCACCGGCTGCTGGCTTTTCGCGCTCTGCGGCACGGCCAAAGCAGCCTGGCTGGCTTCGGCGAAACGTGCGGTCAGCTCGGCCAGATCCCGGCCTTCGCCAAGGAACTTGCCTTGGCCGTCGACGATTTCCAGGTTCATCCGCAGGTGACTTTCGACTTGCTGCGCCGCTTCGGCCCAGGCTTCATCGCTGACTCGCGCGCCGGTCATGCGCAGCAGTTCGCGGCCCAGCGCTTGCGGCAACGAACCTTCGGTAAACGTCATGCGTTGCAGCGCGGCCTTGATGAAGTCCGGCACCGGCACGAAGTTTTTGCGCAAGGCCTTGGGCAGGTTGCGCACCAGCGCAATGCACTTGGCCTCGATCAGCCCCGGCACCAGCCATTCCAGGCGTTCCGGCGGCAGCATCGGCAACAGCGGCGCCGGCACACGCAAAGTCACGCCGTCGCGTGGGTGATTCGGTTCGAAGTGATAACTCAGGGCCAGTTCCAGATCGCCGATGTGCAGCGTGTCCGGGTAATGCTGCGCGGTGACTTCGCTGGCTTCGCGGGCCAGCACGTCTTCCTCGCGCATGATCAGCAGTTGCGGGTCTTTCTGGCTGTTGACCCGATACCAACTGTCGAACGTCGCGGTCTGGTGAATTTCCGCCGGCAGCCGCGCGTCATAGAACGCGTAAAGGGTTTCCTCGTCGGCGAGAATGTCCCGGCGACGGGCCTTGGCCTCCAGTTCGTCGAGCTGTTCGAGCAATTGCTTGTTGGCGGTCAGGCACTTGGCCCGGGACTGAATCTCGCCCCGCACCAGACCTTCACGAATAAACAGCTCGCGCGAAACCACCGGATCCACCGGGCCGTAATGCACCGGTCGACGACCGACCACGATCAGGCCGAACAGGGTGATCTGTTCGAACGCGACGACCTGGCCGCGCTTCTTCTCCCAGTGCGGTTCGAAGTGGTTCTTCTTGATCAGGTGCCCGGCCAGCGGCTCGATCCAGTCGGCGTCGATCTTCGCCACCATCCGCGCGTAGAGCTTGGTGGTTTCCACCAGTTCGGCAGTCATCACCCACTGCGGGCGCTTCTTGCCGATGCCCGACGACGGGTGAATCCAGAACCGCCGTTGACGGGCGCCAAGATAGTCGCCGTCCTCGGTTTTCTGGCCGATCTGGCTGAGCAGGCCGACCAGCACCGCTTTGTGCAGCTTCGGATAATCCGCCGGCTCTTTATTGAGGCTCAGCTGCAAATCGCGGCAGATCAGGCTCAACTGCCGATGGGAATCACGCCACTCGCGCAGACGCAGGTAGTTGAGGAAATTCTTGCGGCACCAGTTACGCAGCGGGCTCGCCGTCAGCGCCTGGCGCTGCTCTTCAAAACCGCGCCACAGATTGACCAGCCCGGCGAAGTCGGAGTCGGCGTCTTTCCACTGGGCGTGAGCCTGGTCGGCAGCTTGCTGACGCTCCGGCGGACGCTCGCGCGGGTCCTGAATCGACATGGCGCTGGCGACGATCAGCACTTCCTGCAGGCTGCCGAGCTTTGCCGCTTCCAGCAGCATGCGGCCCATGCGCGGGTCCACCGGCAGGCGCGCCAATTGGCGGCCGAGCGGGGTCAGTTGACTGTTGCGATCTACCGCCGAGAGTTCTTGCAGCAGGTTGAAACCGTCGCTGATCGCCTTGCCGTCTGGCGGCTCTATAAACGGGAAATCGGTGATCTCGCCAAGGCGCAGATGGAGCATCTGCAGAATCACCGCCGCGAGGTTGGTGCGCAGGATTTCCGGATCGGTGAATTCCGGGCGACCGAGGAAATCCTCTTCGCTGTACAAGCGCACGCAGATGCCCGGCTCGACCCGGCCGCAGCGACCTTTACGCTGGTTGGCGCTGGCCTGGGAAATCGCTTCGATCGGCAGCCGCTGAACCTTGGCGCGGTAGCTGTAGCGGCTGATGCGCGCGGTGCCGCTGTCGATCACGTAACGGATGCCCGGCACGGTCAGCGAAGTTTCGGCGACGTTGGTCGCCAGCACCACGCGACGACCCGGGTGCGACTGGAAAATCCGCTGCTGCTCGGCCGGCGACAGGCGCGCGTACAACGGCAGGATTTCCGTGTGTTTGAGCTGGGCCTTGCGCAGCATGTCGGCGGCGTCGCGGATCTCGCGCTCGCCCGGCAGGAACACCAGCACGTCACCGGGACTGCGGCGCTCGCTGCGTTCATAGGCGGCGATTTCGTCGAGGGTGGCGAGGATCGCCTGATCGACAGTCAGGTCGTCCTCGACGCGGTTGCCCTCTTCGTCCTGCTCAAGCGTCAGCGGGCGATACCAGGTTTCAACCGGGAAGGTGCGGCCGGACACTTCGACAATCGGCGCATCGTCGAAATGCCTGGAGAAACGCTCCAGATCGATGGTCGCCGAGGTGATGATGACTTTCAGGTCCGGACGACGCGGCAGCAGGGTTTTCAGGTAACCGAGCAGGAAGTCGATGTTGAGGCTGCGTTCGTGGGCTTCGTCGACGATGATCGTGTCGTAGCGTTCGAGGTAGCGATCGTTCTGGGTTTCGGCCAGCAGGATGCCGTCGGTCATCAGTTTGATCAGGGTGTTCGAATCGCTTTGGTCTTCGAAGCGCACCTGATAACCGACCAGTGCGCCCAGCGGCGTGCCGAGTTCTTCGGCAACCCGACTGGCCACGCTGCGCGCCGCAATTCGGCGAGGCTGGGTATGGCCAATCAGACCATGCTGGCCGCGACCGATCTCCAGACAGATTTTCGGCAATTGGGTGGTTTTGCCCGAGCCGGTTTCGCCGGCGATGATCAGCACCTGGTGCTTTTCCAGGGCCTTCTTGATTTCGTCACGCTTGGCCGCGATCGGCAGGCTGTCGTCGTAACGGATCACCGGCAGGCTGGCCTTGCGCGCCAGCACCTGATCGCAGGACGCCTGCATGCGCGCCACCCACTGGGCCAGCTTGGCCTCGTCGGGTTTCTTGCGCAGCTCAAGCAACTGCCGCCGCAGCCGGTGGCGGTCGGCGAGCATGGCGTGATCAAGGTTTTTCAGCAGTTTGTCGATGGAGGGCGATTCGTCGGTCATCGGGTACGCAATTCGGTCGTCTAGTGGCGCAAGGACGCGATTGTCGCAGAAAAGCAGCTACAAGCGGCAAGCTACAAGCCGCAAGTTGAAAGCGGCGTTTGACTTGAGGCTTGTAGCTTGCTGCTTGCGGCTGCTTTATTCGTTATCGAGGCCCTTTCGCCGATACGGAAAGACGTCGATGACTTTCCCCGCCCGAATCGCCTCCTGCAATCCCTTCCAGTAATCAGCGTTGTACAACTCGCCATGCAACTGATAGAACAGTTTGCGCTGCGCCGAATCGGCAAACAGAAACGGCGGAAACTCCTCGGGGAACACATCCAGCGGCCCGATCGAATACCACGGTTCGGAGGCCATTTCATCCTCCGGCGTGCGCGGTGCCGGGATGTGGCGGAAGTTCGCTTCGGTGAGGAAACAGATCTCGTCGTAGTCGTAGAACACCACCCGACCATGGCGGGTGACGCCGAAGTTCTTCAGCAGCATATCGCCGGGGAAAATGTTGGCCGCCGCCAGTTGCTTGATCGCCAGCCCGTAGTCCTCTAGCGCCTCGCGTACCTGGGCTTCGTTGGCGTTGTCCAGATACAGGTTGAGCGGGGTCATCCGGCGTTCGGTCCAGCAGTGGCGGATCAACACCGTTTCGCCTTCCAGCGACACCGTGGACGGCGCGACTTCCAGCAATTCCGCCAGGCACGCCGGCTCGAACTTGCTCAGGGGAAACCGGAAGTCGGCGAATTCCTGGGTATCGGCCATGCGCCCAACGCGGTCGACACTTTTCACCAGTCGGTACTTCTCGATCACTGTGGCGCGGTCGACGTTTTTCGACGGCGAGAACCGGTCCTTGATGATCTTGAACACGGTGTTGAAGCCCGGCAGCGTGAACACGCTCATGACCATGCCGCGCACGCCCGGCGCCATGATGAACTGGTCGTCGGTGTTGGCCAGGTGGTTGATCAGGGCGCGGTAGAACTCGGATTTACCGTGCTTGTAGAAACCGATCGAGGTGTACAGCTCGGCGATGTGCTTGCCCGGCAGGATGCGTTTGAGGAAACCGATAAACTCCGCGGGCACCGGCACATCCACCATGAAATACGAGCGGGTGAACGAGAAGATGATCGACACATCGGCTTCGTCGGTGATCAACGCATCGATCTGAATCCCCCGCCCTTCGCGGTGCAGCAGCGGAATCACCAGCGGCCATTGATCGTCGTTGGTGTAGATGCGCCCGACCAGGTATGCGCCCTTGTTGCGGTACAGCACCGAGGAAAACAGCTCGACGCTCAGCTCTGGATCCTTGCACACCCAGTCCGGCAGATTCTCGCGCAGTTGCGCTTCCAGACGCTGCAAGTCGCCTGGCAGATCGGCATAAGCCTCGCTGAAACGGTAATCGGCAAAGATGCTCGCGAGCATGCCCGATATCTGCCCTTGCGGTTTATAGGTGCGGGTTTGCGCGGCCCGTGCCCGACGCAGGCTTGGCCGGGTGGTGTGGATGAACATGCAGCCGTCGCTGATCAGGTCGTGGCTGAACAGGCCGCAGAAAATCGAGTTGTACCAGGTCTCGGACAGCTCATCGTCGAAGCGCAGGTCGATGATGCTGATGTAGGCGCTTTTCACCAGCGGCCAGCAGGTGACGTCCATCAAGGTGTCCGGCTCGAAATACTCGCGCAGGCGGGCGACGGTTTCACCGACCTTTTCTTCGTAGAGGTTGATCCGTGCCGCCGACGCGGTTTGCGTGTCCTGCCAGCGGGCCTGCTCGAAGCGCTCCCGGGCGCCGTCGGTGATCCGCCGGAAATGCTCGCGGTAATCGTCAAAGCCATCGAGGATCAGGCGGGCGATGTCGGTGGCTGGCCATTGCTGCGGCATAGATGAGACCTCTGCGGGAATTGGAGAATCTGTGCTCGAAGGCCTGAGCTTAGCCACGGAAGCGGGCGCAGGAGAAGCGCAATTTCTGCCAAATTCTCTTGCGGCTTGTACAACGACACAGTTTTTATCAAAGTTTTTTTAATCGACCGTTCGGTCAGTAAACGCCCACTTCGGTTCTCCCTACACTGGGCGCCAGCCCGCGTGTTGTCTGGGTTTCGGATCCAATTCAGCAGCGACATCTCTAGCCTGCGCTTCTGCCCGACTTGTTCATGCCTGTCCATTCCCTACAGCAATTGGCCTTACCAAGATAGTGGCACTTTGATATACAGCCCGCCATCACCCGCCTCACAACAAGATCCTCGGCCCACGAGGACGACCTCTCTCCCCCCAAAGCCCAAGGAGCACATTGATGACTATCCGGAATCTGCGCATCGGTTTGCGCGCCAGTTTGTGTTTTGCCGTTCTGGCCAGTCTGCTGGTGGTGGTTGGCCTGTTCGGTCTGGGCCAGATGAAAACCCTGCGCGAGAGCGCGGCGGTGATCGAAGAATCGTGGATGCCCAGCATAGAAAGCATCCATGACGCGGCGGCGAACATCGCCAGCATCCGCCTCGAATCCCTGCGCCTGATCACCAGCACCCAGGCTGCCGTTCGCGAACGCAGCAAGGGCCTTCTCACCGCGCAACGCCAGGAATTGCTCAAACGCCTCGACGACCACAAAGCCCTGATCGCCAACGATCAGGAACGGGCAATGCTGGATAGCCTGAGCGCCGATACGGCCAAGTACCTGAGCATCCTCGACCAGATCATCAAACAGCTCGACGCCGGACAAAGCGAACTGGCCTACACGCGCCTCAACAATGAACTGGCGCCCCAAGGCAGGGTACTCGACAAAACGCTGGAGCAAATGATCAGCCTCAATCAGCAAGGTGCGGATACCGCCGCCAAGTCTGCTGCGGCGATGTATCAGCAGGCGCTTTGGATCGTCGCCACAATCATCGTCATCGCCCTGATTGCCACGTTGTTGCTGGCCTGGTTGCTGACCCGCAGCATCACCGAGCCGATCAATCAGGCGCTGAACGTGGCACGGCGGATTGCTTCGGGAGACCTCAGTGG
The DNA here is from genome assembly GCF_021601625.1 of Pseudomonas paraglycinae. Lineage (GTDB taxonomy): Bacteria > Pseudomonadota > Gammaproteobacteria > Pseudomonadales > Pseudomonadaceae > Aquipseudomonas > Aquipseudomonas paraglycinae. Next base: position 289,101 of record NZ_BQHR01000007.1, read on the forward strand.
TCGCATCGACAGCGAGGGTCGTGATGAAGCGGCGCAGTTGCTCACGGCTCTGGCCGAGATGCAGGGCAATCTGCGTTCGACCATTCGCGGCATCAGCGAGTCGGCCCAGCAACTGGCCTCCGCCGCCGAGGAAATGAGTTCGGTGATGGAACAGAGCACCCGCGGCCTGCAACAGCAGAATGACCAGATCGAACAGGCGGCCACGGCGGTCACCGAGATGAGCACGGCGGTCGATGAAGTGGCCGCCAATGCGGTGTCCAGTGCCGAAGCGTCCGAAGCCTCGAACGAGGACAGCAAGCACGGGCATGTGCAGGTCAGCGAGACCATCAGTTCGATTCAGGAACTGGTCAGTGCCGTGCTCGGTGCATCCGAACAGGCCGAGGGCCTTGCGACCCAGGCCCAGGACATCAGCAAGGTGCTGGAGGTGATTCGCGGCATCGCCGGGCAGACCAACCTGCTGGCGCTTAACGCCGCCATTGAAGCGGCGCGAGCCGGCGAGGCCGGGCGTGGGTTTGCAGTGGTTGCCGACGAAGTCCGCTCGCTGGCCCAGCGCACGCAGAACTCCACCGAAGAAATCGAGCTGATGATCAGCAGCATTCAGCAAGGCACCAGCGCCACCGTCGGCGCTTTGCAAACCAGCGCCGAGCAGGCCAGCCACACCCTGCGCCGGGCCAACAGCGCCGGCCATGCACTGGAGAAAATCACCGCGTCGATCTCGCAGATCAACCAGCGCAACCTGGTGATCGCCAGCGCCGCCGAGCAACAGGCGTTGGTGGCCCGGGAAGTCGACGAAAACCTGGTGACCATCCGCGATCTGTCGACCCAGACCGCTGCCGGCGCCACCCAGACGTCTGCCGCCAGCCAGGAACTGTCACGGCTGGCCGTCGACCTGAACGGATTGGTGACGCGCTTCGTGATCTGATCAGACAATTAAATGCCGGAATAGCGGTTGCCATCGCCGGGGCCCTCGGCAACACTCTCGTCCCGATCAAGGAAGGAGTGGCCCGTGAGCCCTGTCGATATTTTCCGCATGTTGTCGCTGGCTGCCATCTGGGGCGCGAGCTTCCTGTTCATGCGCATCATCGCGCCCGCGATCGGGACGGTTCCGACCGGATTTTTCCGCGTTTCGATTGCTGCCGTCGGCTTGTTGGTGATTCTCGGGCTGATGCGCATCAGCTGGGATTTCAAAGGCAAGCTCAAGACCGTGATGATGCTTGGCGTGATCAACTCCGGCGTTCCGGCCACCTTGTATTCAGTTGCCGCCCAGGTGCTGCCGGCCGGTTATTCGGCGATCTTCAACGCCACCACGCCGTTGATGGGCGTGTTGATCGGCGGGTTGTTCTTCAGTGAAAAACTGACGCTGGCCAAACTCGCCGGGGTGTTCCTCGGCCTGCTCGGGGTGGGCGTGCTGACCCGCGCCGGCCCGGTCGCGTTCGATCTGCCACTGTTGATGGGCGCCGTTGCCTGCCTGCTCGCGACCACCTGCTATGGCTTCGCCGGGTTCCTCGCCCGACGCTGGCTGGATCAGGCCGGCGGGCTCGACAGTCGTCTGTCGGCGCTGGGCAGCATGCTCGGTGCGACCCTGTTCCTGTTGCCGCTGTTCGGTTACAGCATCATCACTCAGCCGCCGGTGAGCTGGGGTGGCTGGAATGTCTGGCTGTCGCTGCTGGGCCTGGGTCTGGGCTGCACCGCGTTTGCCTACATCATTTACTTCCGCCTGCTGAGCTCCATCGGGCCGGTGAAGTCGATGACGGTGACCTTCATGATTCCGCCGTTCGGCGTGTTGTGGGGGGCGCTGTTTCTCGATGAGCCGCTGTCGATGGCCCACTTGTATGGCGGGGTCTTGATCGCGATTGCGCTGTGGCTGGTGCTGAAACCCGCTGTGGTGAAACCGGCAGAAATCACCGCCCGCTGATTCGCAGATGCACAAAGGCCCGGGAGTTTCCTCCCGGGCCTTTTTCATGCGCGGCGGTTACGCCGATTTACGGAACACGAACACCAGACCGACGATGATCAACAGCATCCCCAGCACGCTGAACGCGGCCAGGCGATTGCCGAAGATCAGATAGTCCATCACCGCCGTCACGGCCGGCACCAGATAAAACAGGCTGGTGACATTCACCAGATTGCCCCGGGCGATCAGTCGATACAGCAGCAACGTCGCCAGCACGGAAACCACCAGCCCCATCCACAACACCGGCACGATGAAACCGGCGCTGTGCTCGAAGTGGAACGGCTGAAACGGCACGAAGATCCCGCACAGCAACAGCCCCGCCAGATACTGCACCGGTAGCGTGCCGAGAGGGTTGTCGGTGATGCGCTTCTGCATGATCGAACCGAAGGTCATGCTCGCCAGCGCCAGCAGCCCGAACAACATTCCCGCCAGCGACATCCCGGCCAGACCGATGCCCTGGTAAACCACCATGATCAACCCGGCCAATCCCAACGCCAGCCCAAACATCCGGCTCGCCGAGCGCTGCCGCTCCATGATCACCACCGTAAGGATCGGTTGCACGCCCATGATGGTCGCCATCACTCCGGGCGTGACTTTTAGATCCAGCGCCAGCAGATAGAAGATCTGATAAGCCCCCAACAGCACCACGCCGGTGGCCATCGCGTACAGCATCGGCTTGCCGCCCTTGGGCAGTTTCAGCTTGAGCAACGGCACCAGCAGCACCAGCCCGCACAGGGCAATCACAAAACGGATCAGCAGAAAGGCAAAGGGCGAAGCGTGGGCCAGCCCCCACTTGGAGAAGATAGCCCCGCTGCTCCACAGCAGAACGAACAGGCTCGTGGACGCCGCCGCGAGCGCGGACTTTTTCGAAAGGACAAACATGAATACCACCTGTAGTCAGGCAAATAGCCAACTCAGCCGAAGCTGAAATTCAGTAGGTTTTTCAGGCGGGCACAGGGGTCAGCAGATAACGCTGATCAGCCCGAAACACCAACGCCCGGCGGTGATACGACTGCGCACACCGGCGTGCTACTGACAGGTGGAGGGTAATGACTGATCTGCACAGGCTGCTGATTCCCGCACGGCACGACGCCAGCGTTGACCGCTGAATCGACTACCGCGTTGATGAGGGATGCAGGCATCTGGGCTGATCTTTTTTGAAGGGTTGAAAGGTGAGTCGTGGGACTCACGAGCGCCGACTATAACCAGCGCGGGACATGGATTGCAACGACTTGGACAAAGGGCCAGTAGCGACAGGCAGGAGGCAGGCGCATAGGCTCGTTTGCAATTGCAACGACCATTGATGGGGGACATGGAATGCGCGAGATCATATGCCAAGGGAACGGAATCATCTGCGGTATCAGTTGTACAAATCGCAAGCCAGGAAGCTTGCCCGCCTTGCCACGACTCAACTCCAGATTGACCTGGAGATGGCTGGCCCCACAACGCTTGACCTTTCGAAAGTACGTTTCGAACCCATCGACTCGTTGGCACTGAGTGCTTTTGAGTGTTGGGAGAGCCCACATTTTTCATGGGAAGAAGTCATTGGATGGAAAGCGCGCGAACCTCTCGCTCTCGACATCGCAATCTGGTTTGAATCTGAACTGTGCGGACTTTGCTTCGCCAACCCGAATAAAAGTCGACAACGCATCCGAATCGTACGACTGGAGGGGCGGCCAAGAGAAACACATCCATTGAAAAACCGTGTTGCACCGCTATCCGTTCTGGCAATTGAGCAATACGCCCGCATCATTGGCAGTATTGTGAAAAAAGCTCAAATATTGATCAACCAAGGTGGGAATATGCGCAAAGAAATAAAAAAATCCCCCAGGAAGAAAAAAGCGCATGCAATAAGGGGTGAATCTGATCCGGCGGTTCTGACAGCCAGTCAACGACGGCTCTTACAGATCATTGCAACCGGCACCGCTATCGATGAACCAAGCTTACTTGCTGGCCGTCCCTGATTCCGAAAACAAAAAACCGCTCAAACGAGCGGTTTTTTATGCTTTTAATTCCAGCCTCAACCAAACAGCCAATACCCCAGCAACGTCAACACCACCACCGCCAGCACCGGCCGCATTACGCGGTAGGCCTTCGGATTGCGGCGTTTCCACTGTTTGACCCCACCGCTGAACTTGTCGCTGAAGTTCTTGCTCCACGCGTAAGCCTGGTTGATCCCGCCGACGCGCTCGTCGTCGAGGTTCTGCGGTGCCGTGGCACGGCCCAGCCAGGCGCTGATGAAGCGGTTGATGCGGGTCATGAGGCGATTGCTCAGGGGACGCTCGATGTCGCAGAACAGGATGACGCGGGTCTTGTCGGTTTCGTTCTTGACCCAGTGAACGTAGGTTTCGTCGAACATCACGTCTTCACCGTCGCGCCAGGCGTAGACCTGACCGTCGACGAAGATCCTGCAGTCGTCGGAGTTCGGCGTCGACAGGCCGAGGTGATAACGCAGGGAACCGGCGAACGGATCGCGGTGCGGGTTCAAATGGCTGCCGCCCGGCAACAACGCGAACATCGCGCCTTTGACGTTGGGGATGGCACTGACCAGCGCCACGGTTTTCGGGCACAGGGTTTCGGCCGAAGGCAGCGGTTTGTCGTACCACTTGAGGTAGAAACGCTTCCAGCCCTTCTTGAAGAACGAGCCGAAACCGGCGTCGTTGTTCTTCTCGGCGGCGCGAATATAACCCTCGTCGAACAGGTGCATCGCCTCGTCGCGAATGGTTTCCCAGTTATCGCGCAACACGTCCAGTTCCGGAAACTTGCTGCGGTCCAGATACGGCTTGGACGGCACGCCGGAGAACAGGTACATCAAGGCGTTATATGGAGCGAACAGCGCCGAGTGGTTGACGAACTGACGCAGCACCGGCAAACGCGCCTTGCCGCGCAAATGCACGTAGAGGATGCTGCCCACAAACAGCAGCAACACCGACACCTTGGCGGCTAACGAAAAGGTCATCAACAACTCCTTGAAATAAGACAACGCCACGCCATGTCATTTACCCGAGATGGCGGCCGGCCATGATAAACACTACCGGCTCCGGGAAAAACCCGCCCGACTCAAGATTCAGTGTTAAGAATTGCGCAACAAAGCACTTCTTAACATAACGATCCTGAACCTTGGCTGACCTGAATCAACGCGCCCTTACTGCTGGTTCTCCTGATCGGTGAACAGATCACTGAACAGCATGCTCGACAGATAACGCTCACCAGAGTCGGGCAGCACCACCACAATGGTCTTGCCCTGCATTTCCGGCGTCTCCGCCAGACGCACCGCCACCGACATGGCCGCACCGCAGGAAATACCGCACAGGATCCCTTCCTCCTGCATCAGGCGCAGGGCCATGGCCTTGGATTCGTCATCCGTCACCAGCTCGACCCGGTCAACCATCGACAGATCAAGGTTCTTCGGCACGAAACCGGCGCCAATCCCCTGAATCTTGTGCGGGCTCGGCTTGATTTCTTGACCTGCCAGCGCTTGGGTAATCACCGGCGAAGACACCGGCTCCACCGCCACCGACAGAATCGGTTTGCCCGCCGTATTCTTGATATACCGCGACACGCCGGTAATGGTTCCGCCGGTGCCGACGCCCGCCACCAGCACATCGATGGCGCCATCGGTGTCATTCCAGATTTCCGGGCCGGTGGTTTTTTCGTGGATAGCCGGGTTGGCCGGGTTATCGAACTGAGCGGGCATGAAGTATTTGCCCGTGTCACTGGCTACGATTTCGTTGGCCTTTTCAATAGCGCCCTTCATGCCTTTCGCCGGCTCGGTCAGCACCAGTTCGGCGCCCAGCGCCTTGAGCACCTTGCGTCGCTCGATGCTCATCGAGGCCGGCATGGTCAGCAGCAATTTGTAACCGCGAGCGGCCGCCACGAAGGCCAGACCGATGCCGGTGTTGCCGGAGGTCGGCTCGACGATGGTCATGCCCGGCTTGAGTTTGCCGCTGCTTTCGGCGTCCCAGATCATGTTGGCGCCAATCCGGCACTTGACCGAGTAGCCCGGGTTGCGACCTTCGATCTTGGCCAGAATGGTCACGCCACGGGGCGCGATGCGGTTGATCTGCACCAACGGCGTGTTGCCGATGGAATGGGCGTTGTCAGCAAAAATACGGCTCATGGCTGGGTCCTTGTGCAGCGTTGAATTCAGCCTTCCAAGGTAAGCCTGTTGCCCGTGTCAGTCCAGTCGGGCCGAACGTCTGCGGCAGGCGGCAGTCAATCGCTTTACACCGTTCGGGATTTGTTGCCATGAAGCGTCGCTACCGCTGGCCGTTGTGGATTTTCGCCACCATCGTGGTATTGCTGGTCACCCTGCATATCGCCCTGCCCTACCTCGTGCGCGACTATCTGAATGACAAGCTTGCCAATATGGGCGACTACCGCGGCCAGATCACCGACGTGGACCTGGCGCTCTGGCGCGGGGCCTACAAGATCAATGGCCTGAAAATCGTCAAGGCCGACGGCAAGGTGCCGGTGCCGTTCGTCGATGCGCCGGTTATCGACCTGTCTGTCAGTTGGCACTCGCTTTGGTACGACCATGCTGTCGTGGCACAGGTGAAATTCTTTAAACCTCAGGTGAACTTCGTCGATGGTGGTGCCAACAAGCAGAACTCCCAGACCGGTCAGGGCACCGACTGGCGTGAGCAACTGGGCAAACTGTTGCCTATCACGCTCGACGAAGTGCAGATCAACGATGGCCGCATCAGCTTTCGCAACTTCAACTCCAAACCACCGGTGAACATGAATGCGACCAATGTCGACGCCAGCATCTTCAACCTGACCAACGTGGTCGACACCAAGGGCAAACGCGACGCCCGCTTCGAGGGCAAAGCCCTTCTGCTGGGCCATGCGCCGCTGGAAACCACAGCCACCTTCGACCCCTTGAGCAATTTCGAAGACTTCGAATTTCGCCTGCGGGCCCGCGACATCGAACTCAAGCGCATGAACGACTTCGCCTCGGCCTACGGCAAATTCGACTTCAACGCCGGCCACGGCGACGTGGTCATCGAAGCCGCCGCCAACAAGGGCCAGCTCAAGGGCTATATCAAACCGCTGCTGCGCGACGTCGACGTCTTCAACTGGCAGCAGGATGTCGAGAACAAGAACAAGGGGATCTTCCGCTCGATCTGGGAAGCACTGGTCGGCGGCACCGAAACCGTGCTGAAAAACCAGGGCAAGAACCAGTTTGCCACCCGGGTCGAACTCAGCGGCAGCGTGCACCAGCAAGATATCAACGCGTTCGAAGCGTTTTTGCAGATTTTGCGCAACGGATTCATTCAGGCCTTCAATGCCCGGTATGAACGGCCGAAGCCGGATGCCGGATAGCGCGCTTGCTCAACTCGCTCTCGGCCGAAACTGAGTCAACATGTGACGCCCCATTCAGAGACTGAATAAGCCGTCTGCGTTCACAGTCGACCGGGCCGCGCGTTATAGTCGGGCATCCGATTATTTCGCCCCCGCCCTGCCCGTTCAGGTCGGCGTTACCGTTCGAGGATTAGCAGATGAAGTTCGAAGGCACCCAGGCCTACGTCGCCACCGATGACCTGAAGCTGGCGGTCAACGCCGCCATCACCCTGGAGCGGCCGCTGCTGGTCAAGGGCGAACCGGGCACCGGCAAGACCATGCTCGCCGAGCAACTGGCCGAATCGTTCGGCGCCAAGCTGATCACCTGGCACATCAAGTCCACCACCAAGGCCCATCAGGGCCTGTACGAGTACGATGCGGTCAGCCGTCTGCGCGACTCGCAACTGGGCAATGAAAAAGTCCACGACGTGCGCAACTACCTGAAGAAGGGCAAGCTTTGGGAGGCGTTCGAGTCCGAAGAACGCGTCATCCTGCTGATCGACGAAATCGACAAGGCCGACATCGAGTTCCCCAACGACCTGCTGCAAGAACTCGACAAGATGGAGTTCTACGTTTACGAGATCGACGAGACCATCAAGGCCAAGAAGCGTCCGATCATCATCATTACCTCCAACAACGAGAAAGAGCTGCCGGACGCGTTCCTGCGCCGCTGCTTCTTCCACTACATCGCCTTCCCCGACCGCACCACCCTGCAGAAAATCGTCGATGTGCACTACCCGGACATCAAGAAGGATCTGGTCAGCGAAGCGCTGGACGTGTTCTTCGACGTGCGCAAGGTACCGGGCCTGAAGAAGAAGCCTTCAACCTCGGAACTGGTCGACTGGCTGAAACTGCTGATGGCCGACAACATCGGCGAAGCCGTACTGCGCGAACGCGATCCGACCAAAGCCATCCCGCCGCTCGCCGGTGCGCTGGTGAAGAACGAACAGGACGTGCAACTGCTTGAGCGCCTGGCGTTCATGAGCCGTCGCGGCACCCGCTAAGAGGCTGATGCCATGTTGCTCAACCTGTTCAATGAAATGCGTGCAGCCAAGGTGCCGGTGTCGGTGCGCGAGCTGCTCGACCTGATCAACGCGCTGAAACAGCGCGTGACCTTCGCCGACATGGACGAGTTCTACTACTTGTCGCGGGCGATTCTGGTGAAGGACGAACGGCATTTCGACAAGTTCGACCGTGCGTTCGGCGCCTACTTCAATGGCCTGGAAAAGCTCGACGATCACTTGCAGGCGCTGATTCCCGAAGACTGGCTGCGCAAGGAGTTCGAGCGCTCGCTGAGCGACGAGGAACGCGCGCAGATCCAGTCCCTCGGTGGCCTGGACAAGCTGATCGAAGAGTTCAAGAAACGCCTGGAAGAACAGCAGGAACGCCACGCCGGCGGCAACAAATGGATCGGCACCGGCGGCACCAGCCCGTTCGGCTCCGGCGGTTTCAACCCGGAAGGCATCCGGGTCGGCGATGCTGGCAAGCGCCAGGGCAAAGCGGTGAAAGTCTGGGATCAGCGCGAGTACAAGAACCTCGACGACTCGGTGGAACTGGGCACCCGCAACATCAAGGTCGCCCTGCGCCGCCTGCGTAAATTCGCTCGTCAGGGCGCGGCTGAAGAGCTGGACATCGACGGCACCATCGACCACACCGCCAAGGATGCCGGGCTGCTGAACATCCAGATGCGCCCGGAACGGCGCAACACGGTGAAACTGTTGCTGCTGTTCGACATCGGCGGCTCGATGGACGCCCACGTGAAGATCTGCGAGGAACTGTTCTCGGCCTGCAAGACCGAGTTCAAGCATCTGGAGTACTTCTACTTCCACAACTTCATTTATGAATCGGTGTGGAAGAACAACATGCGCCGCACCTCCGAGCGCACGTCGACCCAGGACCTGCTGCACAAGTATGGCGCCGACTACAAAGTGATCTTCATCGGTGACGCCGCGATGGCGCCTTATGAAATCACCCAGGCCGGCGGCAGCGTCGAGCACTGGAACGAAGAGCCGGGTTACGTGTGGATGCAGCGTTTCATGGAGAAATACAAGAAGCTCATCTGGATCAACCCATATCCGAAAGATACGTGGGGCTACACCTCGTCGACCAATATCGTGCGGGATCTGATCGAGGATCAGATGTATCCGTTGACATTGCGCGGGCTGGAAGAAGGGATGCGGTTTCTGTCCAAGTAAGCGGATCGTTCCCATGTCGAGGCGTCGAACCGTCTGCGTGGGAATGCATCAAGTGACGCTCTGCGTCACTGGGACGCGGAGCGTCCCGGGCGGCATTCCCACGCGGAGCGTGGGAACGATCAAACGCAAACGCATTCGACGTGGGAACGATCAAGTAAAGCGCTTTAGATATTCGACATGCTCCCGGTGTGCCACATCCTGTACCACCGGGCGCAATCTGACCTTCGCCCCAGGCAGACACTGTGCCAGTCGGGCCAGCGCCAACGGCGTCAACGCTCCCAATCGCGGATAACCGCCAATGGTCTGCCGATCATTGAGCAAAACGATCGGCTGCCCGTCCGGCGGCACCTGCACCGCGCCCAGCGGGATGCCCTCGGAAATCATCGGCTTGCCCTGATACTGCAACGCCGTGCCCAACAAACGAATACCCATGCGATCGGCGCGACTGTCCAGCGTCCAGGCGCTGTTGAATGCATCGAACAGGCTCTGCCCGCTGAACTGACCGATCTGCGCGCCGAGCACCAGATCGAGCGGCGCGTCGAGACGCAGGTCCGGTCGATGCTCCGCCGGGACCTCACGCACCAATAAGGTTTCGCCCTGATAACTCAGCGAAGCGCCCTTGGCCAATGGCAAGCCAAAACCATCGAGACCGCCGAGTTCCTCACGTACCACCGTGGCACTGCTGCCCAGCACTTTCGGCGCACTGAAACCGCCGGGCGCCGCCAGATAGGCCCGCGCCCCCTGCAACGGCTGGGTGAACTTCAAGGTCTGCCCTTTGCGCAGTTTGAAACTGCGCCACGGCGTCAGCGCCTCGCCGTCAAGCTGCGCGCCAAGATCGGCACCCGCCAATGCCAGCAAGCAATCTTCTTCAGCCACCACCGTGAACCCGCCGAGGGTGATTTCGATCACCGGCAAGTCCAGGCCATTGCCCAGCAGCCAGTTGGCCCAGGCCATCGACCGCCAATCTGCCGCGCCGCCCTGGGTCACGCCCAGATGGCGTACGCCAAACCGCCCGGCATCCTGCAACAGACACAGCGGCGTGCTCGCTTCAATCGTCAGTCGGCTCATGCCAGGGCCTCCAGAGGCGTGTCGTCACCGCCCAGACGGATGAATTCGGCATGGCTCACCGCTTCGAAACGCACGGTATCGCCGGGCTGCATGAGGCTGTAGCCATCGCGTTCACGGTCGAACAGTTTTGCCGGCGTGCGACCGATCAGATTCCAGCCACCGGGAGACACCACCGGATACGCCGCTGTCTGCCGCTCGGCGATACCGACGCTGCCGGCGGCGACTTTCTTGCGCGGGGTATTCAGACGTGGTGCCGCGAGCACATCTTCCACCAGCCCCATGAACGCGAAACCCGGCGCAAAGCCTAGGGCGAACACCTGATATTCACGAGCACTGTGACGGCGGATCACCTCTTCCACCGCCAAACCGCTGCGTTGTGACAGCAGGCTCAATTCCGGTCCGACGCTAAGGTCGTACCACACCGGTAACACATGACACTGGCCGCCGGTGCGCGCATTCGGCGACAGGTCGATCAAGGCTTCGGCGATCAATTCGCGAGCCTGACCCGGATTCAATTCGGTCAGGTCGTAATGCACCATCAACGTGGTGTACGACGGCACCAGATCGATCAGATGTGCGCCGAACACCGTGCGCAACCGCTCACTGGCGGCGAGCATCCACGGCATGTTGGCTTCGGCGATTTCATCGAACAGGCGCAGCATCAGGCAATCCAGCGCTACCACTTCCACCCGCGGATTCATGGCGCGCTCTGCTCGTTCAGGGCCTGACGAATGCGTTGCACGGCCGCCACTGAACTGGCGTTGTCACCGTGCACGCACAGCGTGTTGGCTTGCAGGTGCAGCGCGCTGCCGTCGCTGGCGGTGAGGTTGTCGCCACGAGCGATGGTCAGCGCTTGCGCGATGATGGTTTCGGAATCGTGATGCACCGCGCCCGGCAGTTGTCGCGAGACCAGTCGGCCGGCGCTGTCATAGGCGCGATCGGCGAAGGCTTCGAACCACAGGGTCACGCCGTATTCGTCGCCAAGCTGTTGCGCGGCCGTATTGTCGCGGGTGGCCATCAGCATCAGTGGCAAGCTGCGATCGTAAGCCGCGACGGCCTGAATCACCGCCCGCAACTGCGCCGGGTTGGCCATCATGTCGTTGTACATCGCGCCGTGGGGTTTGACGTAGCTGACTTTGCCACCCTGGGCACGGCAAATGCCGTCGAGAGCACCGATCTGGTAATGCAGGATGTCTTGCAGTTCCTGGGCGGTGTACGCCATGGAGCGCCGGCCGAACCCCACCAGATCCTGATAGGCCGGATGCGCGCCGATCTGCACGCCGTGGCTCAGGGCCAGGCTGACGGTCTTGCGCATGATGCTCGGGTCGCCGGCGTGAAAACCGCAGGCAATGTTGGCGCAATCGATGAAAGGCATGACTTCCGCGTCCAGACCCATGGTCCAGTTGCCGAAGCTCTCGCCGATGTCACAGTTCAATAGCAGGCGGTTCACGGTGAACACTCCTGTAGCTGTTATCTTTTTATGCTGTAGGACAGTTGTCGCAGGTTATCAGTTACTGCGCGTCCAGTTGCTTGCCACGGGTTTCCGGCAGGCTCAACGCCGCGAGAATCACCACCCCGTAGGACACCGCCGCAAAGGCACCGATGCCTACGCTCAGCGGCACTTTCTGGCTGAGCAGGCCGATCAGCAGGGGGAACAATGCCGCCAGCGCCCGGCCGATGTTGTAGCAGAAGCCCTGCCCCGAACCGCGAATCCGGGTTGGAAACAGCTCGGTGAGAAACGCGCCCATGCCACTGAAAATCCCCGAGGCGAAGAAGCCCAGCGGGAAACCCAACCACAACATCACGCCGTTGCTGACTGGCAATTGGGTGTAGAGCAGAACGATGGTGAACGAGCCGACCGCGAACAGGATGAAGTTCTTCTTGCGGCCCAACAGGTCGGTCAAATAGGCGCTGATCACATAACCGGCGTAGGAACCGATGATCACCATTGCCAGATAACCGCCGGTGCCGAGTACGCTCAAGCCGCGTTCGTTTTTCAGAAAAGTCGGTAGCCAGGACGTGATCGCGTAGTAACCACCGAGGGCGCCGGTGGTCAGCAACGAGGCGCGAATCGTGGTGAAGAGCATGCCGGGGGCGAAGATCTCGTAGAACTTCGAAGGGCTTTCCGGGGTTTGTCTGGCCTTGGCTTCGCGGTAGATCTCCGGATCTTTCACCAGACGGCGGACGAAAATCACGAACACTGCCGGCACGATGCCAAGGATGAACAGTGCGCGCCAGGCGTCTTCCGGTGGCAGCACCGAGAACAGCAGCGCATACAGAATCGCTGTCAGGCCCCAACCCAAGGCCCAGCCGGATTGCACCATGCCCACCGCCTTGCCGCGGTCCTTGGCCCGGATCACTTCACCGATCAGCACCGCACCGGCGGTCCATTCACCGCCGAAACCGAAGCCCATCAAGGTGCGGGCGATCAACAGCTGTTCGTAGTTCTGGGCGAAGCCGCAAAGGAAAGTGAAGAATGCAAACCACAGCACCGTCAGTTGCAGGGTACGCACGCGGCCGATGCGGTCGGAGAGAATTCCCGCCACCCAACCGCCGATGGCCGACGCGATCAGGGTGCTGGTATGAATCAGGCCGGCTTCGCCGGTGGTGATGCCCCACATCGCGATCAGGGTCGGCACCACGAAGCTGAGCATCTGGGTGTCCATGCCGTCCAGGCCGTAGCCGATCTTGCAGCTCCAGAAGGTCCGGCGCTCCTGCTGATTGATGTTGCGATACCAGTCGAACGGGCCGGGACGGGCCGCAGTCTTGGGGAGGTCGAGGGTGTCGGGCGCACTCATGGCATGTCTCCGCAGGCTTTTATTGGTCTTGTTCGAAGCTCCGACGACGCCTATCGTGGGAACCGGATGCGTCGATTCTTGGGTGCGTCACCCGGTCGCGTCCAACGAATAAAAACCCGCCCAAGACATAAGAAAAATTTGTTGCCATGAACCTGAAGTTTCTCGAAACCTTCGTCTGGGTCGCCCGGCTGAAAAGTTTTCGCCTGACCGCCGACAAGCTGTTCACCACCCAGGCCTCGATCTCCAGCCGGATCGCGGTGCTCGAAGGCGAGCTCGGGGTGAAGCTGTTCCTGCGTGATTCACGCGGCGTCAGCCTGACGCCCGAAGGTTTGAAAGTGCTGGACTATGCCGAGCAGATGCTCGACACGATGCAGGCGCTGAAGCAGTCGATCGAGACCCGATCGAGCAAGGTCGGCCGAGTGCGCATCGGAGTGATGGACACGGTGATTCACACCTGGCTCAGCCCGTTGGTGGCGCAAATGACCGATCTGTATCCACGGGTGGAAATCGAGCTGGTGGCGGATACCTCGCTGAACCTCTGCGATCAGCTGCAAAAAGGCTTTCTCGATCTGATCCTGCAAACCGATCTGGTGCGCCAGGAAAGCGTGCGCAGCCTGGAGCTGGCCAGCCACCCCATCGGCTGGATTGTCGCCAGCAACTCGATCTACAACCGCGACTATCAAAGCCTCGCCGACCTGGCGCAGGAACGGATCATCACCTACTCGAAAAACTCCCGGCCGCACCAGGACATCCTGGCGCTGATGCAGGCCCAGGGCGTGCTGGCGCCAAGGTTGAATTGTGTGAATTCGGTGTCGGCGATCACCCGGCTGTTGCGCGACGGCTTCGGCATTGGCGCGTTGCCGCCGGTGCTGGTGGCCGAGGAACTGGCGCGGGGGGAATTGACTTTGCTCGACATCGAACAGCGTCCACCGAACCTGCAAGTCGTGGTGTCATGGCGGGTCGGTGTGGAATGGGTCGAGGAGATTGTGATGCTGTGTCAGCAGGTGCTTGAGGGGTATGCGCGCAAGGTGGGCAAGGATTACATCGCTTTAAGTTGATCGTTCCCACGCTCTGCGTGGGAATGCAGCCCGGGACGCTCCGCGTCCCTCGCAAGCCGAACGCGGAGCGTCCGTTGAGGCATTCCCACGCAGACGGTTCGACGCCTCGACGTGGGAACGATCTTCATAAGGCTCAGAGCCCGCGCACATCCCGGTCTTCGATCGGCCGGCTCTGGCGCAGGCGCTTGCCGCCCAGCACCACCCAGTCGATCAGACGGAACAGGCATTCAAGACCGAACGACAGCAGCAGCGCGCCGCTCATCCCCCAGATCATCGCTTCCGGCGTCAGCAGGATCTGGTAGCTGTAGCCGTTCCAGGTTTCCTTGCGGATGTCCGGGTCGGCGGCCAGCACCACTTGCAGGAAGCGGATGTACCAAGGGCCCTGCATCGCCTGGAATTGCTTGTCCAGCGCCAGCTGACGGTTGAGCAAGGTGCTCAGGCTGTCGGCATCGCTGCGAAACACCGGGTCTTCGCTGGCACGGTAATGGGCGACCAGCGCCTGGATATCACCCTTGAAAAACTGCTCGGCGGTGCCCTGGAAGCCGCGCAGACCGGTCTGCGCCTCGATCAGGTGCGCTTCGACCCGCTTGGCGTAATCGTTGATGAAGCCCGGCACCTGGACACCGATCAACAGGCCCGCCGCAAACAACACCAGCCGTAGATAACTGAGCAACATGGGGGTGCAATCCTTATTCGGTCGTGCCTTGGCTTACGCATTCGCCGCGTCGCCACAGGCTCCATTGGCCCGGTTCGTAGCGGGTCCAGGTTTCGTTTTCGGTCAAGGGTTCGGTGGCAATCACCGTGACCACGTCGTTGGGCGTGGTTTCGGCCTGGAAGTCGACAATCACATCGACGTCCTTGAGCCGTGCCGGACCAAACGGTGCGCGTCGGGTGATCTGCGCCAGTTTGGTCGAGCAATAGCAGAACAGCCAGTCGCCGTCGCTGAGCAGGCAGTTGAACACGCCTTTGCTGCGATATTCGGCGCAGGCCGCGACCAGATCCGGCAGCAGCACTTCTATATCGACCGGTTCCGGGAACGCTGCACGTACGCGATTGAGCAAATCGCAGAACGCCGCTTCGCTGTCGGTATCGCCGACCGGGCGGTAGAAACTTTTGATCGGCGAGAAATCGGCGAGCTGGCCGTTGTGCGCGAAGCACCAGTTGCGGCCCCACAGTTCGCGGACGAACGGGTGGGTGTTGGACAGGCAGACCTTGCCGACGTTGGCCTGGCGGATATGACCGATGACCACTTCGCTCTTGATCGGATAGCGCTGCACCAGGTTGGCCACTTCCGACTCGCTGCTGGCCGCCGGGTCCTGGAACAGGCGCAAGCCGCGCCCTTCATAGAAACCGATGCCCCAGCCGTCGCGGTGCGGGCCGGTACGACCGCCGCGCTGCATCAGCCCGGTGAAGCTGAACACGATGTCGGTCGGCACGTTGGCACTCATGCCCAGTAATTCACACATGTGCGGACTCTCGTGATTACAGACGCGGCTCGACCCGCATGCGCTGCGGGTTGCTCGGCATTGGCGGGCGACCGTAACGGTCATCGCCGGCACCGCCGAACGGTTGATCGGCGTCCCGTTCATCATCGGCCCGGGCCGCTGCTCGGGCGGCTTCAGCTTGCTCTCGGCGGGCCTTGGAAGCGCGTTCGATCGGCAGGCGGATCAGCACGAAAATCAGGTACAGGCCGAACGCGATCATGGCGTACATGAGCAATTCGGAAATCGCGCGCCAGGCGTTGTTGCCGACCTTGAACGCCAGATCCAGCGCGGTAATGGCGATGGCCGGGGCGAATTTTTCCTTCACCGGGTCAATGATGGTCGGGCTGAACAGCAACACCGCCATCAGCACACGCAGCGGCTCGCGCAGCCAGCGCCACATCCAGCGGGTCATGCGCATCCACACCAGCAGGCAGCCCACGGCGGCAAAGGCGTAAAGGCCCCAGGCGATCAGATAGTCGTTCTCGGTCATGGTGTCCATGGCAAGGCAGGCAAAGAGGCGCTTATAGTAACGACTTTTCGCACGTCAGGCTTCCCCGCCGTCCGTGCGGCCCTTATTTGTCATGTCCGAGAGCTTTCCATGCCCGTATCCGCCAACGTCAGCAGCGCCCCGATTGCCCACAAGGCCGCCGGTCACGACCCGTACGCCTGGCTGCAGGAACGCGACACCGACGCGGTGCTCGACTACCTCAAGGCTGAAAACGACTATCAGCAGGCGCAGACCGCCGATCAGGCCGAACTGCGCGAAACCCTGTTCGAAGAGATCAAGGGCCGGATCCTCGAAACCGACCTGTCCCTCCCCTCGCCATGGGGCCCGTACCTGTATTACACCCGCACCACAGCGGGTGACGAATACGCCCGTCACTACCGCTGCCCGCGCCCGGCCGACGACAGCCTGACCCTCGACGAAAGCCGCGAACAACTGCTGCTCGACCCGAACGCCCTGGCCAACGGCGGCTTTTTCTCCCTCGGCGCGTTCAGCATCAGCCCGGATCACCAGCGCCTGGCCTACAGCGTCGATGCCTCGGGCGACGAGATTTACACGTTGTTCGTGAAGGAGTTATCCAGCGAACGCGTCAGCGAACTGGAATTCCAGGACTGCGACGGCAGCATGACCTGGGCCAATGACAGCCTGACCCTGTTCTTCGGTGTACTCGACGACACCCATCGTCCGCACAAGCTGTTCCGCTATCGCCTGGACGGCACTGCCGCCGAAGAGGTGTTCCACGAGCCAGACGGGCGTTTCTTCCTGCATTGCTACCGCGCCAGCTCCGAGCAGCAATTGCTGTTGTCCCTGGGCAGCAAGACCACCAGCGAAGTCTGGGCACTGGACGCCAATCAGCCGCAGCAGCCGTTCACCTGCCTGGCGCCACGGGTCGAGGATCACGAATACGACGTCGACCACGGCAAGCTCGATGGCGAATGGACCTGGTTCATCCGCACCAACCGCGACGGCATCAACTTCGCCCTGTATCAGGCGCCAGACACCGGCATCCCACCGAGCGAAGCTGACTGGCAGAACCTGATCCCGCACAGCGATTCGGTGATGCTCGATGGCGTGACCCTCAACGCCGAAGCCCTGACCCTGAGCCTGCGCGAAGGTGGTCTGCCGATCATCGAAATTCGCCCACACGGTCTGGCGCCTTATCGCGTGCAATTACCGGACGCGGCCTACAGCCTCTACGTGCAAAACAGCCTGGAATTCGAAAGCGACCGCATTCGCCTGCGCTATGAAGCGCTGAATCGTCCGGCTCAGGTTCGGCAACTGATCCTCGCCACCGGCGAACAGACCGTCCTCAAGGAAACCCCGGTACTCGGCCCGTTCGACGCCGACGCCTACGTCAGCCAGCGCCTGTGGGCGACTGCGCCGGACGGCACCCAGGTGCCGATCAGCCTGGTGATGAAACGGGAAATGGTCGGCAAAGCGGTGCCGCTGTACCTGTACGGTTACGGCGCCTACGGTTCGAGCCTCGATCCATGGTTCTCCCACGCCCGCCTGAGCCTGCTGGATCGCGGGATGGCATTCGCCATCGCCCATGTCCGTGGCGGCGGTGAACTGGGCGAAGCCTGGTACCGCGCCGGCAAGCAGGAGCACAAGCACAACACCTTCAGCGACTTCATTGCCTGTGCCGAATTCCTGATCCTCAACGGCATCACCACCGCGCCACAGCTGGCGATCAGCGGCGGCAGCGCCGGTGGCTTGCTGATCGGCGCGGTGCTCAACCAGCGTCCGGATCTGTTCGGCGTGGCGATTGCCGAAGTGCCGTTCGTCGACGTGCTCAACACCATGCTCGACCCGGATCTGCCGCTGACCGTCACCGAATACGACGAGTGGGGCAATCCCGAAGAGCCGGAGGTCTACGAGCGGATCAAGGCCTATGCGCCATACGAAAACGTCACTGCACAGGCGTATCCCGCAACACTGGTGATCGCCGGCTACAACGACAGTCGCGTGCAATATTGGGAAGCGGCCAAGTGGGTGGCGAAATTGCGCGCGACCAAGACCGATGACAATCCATTGCTGCTCAAGACCGAACTGGGCGCCGGCCACGGCGGCATGAGCGGGCGTTATCAGGGATTACGTGACGTAGCGCTCGAATATGCATTTGTTTTCAAGGTTCTGGGCATTGCCTGAGGAACTCCGCCGGTCAGTCAGGTCTTAATTCCGGGCACCGGGAGCCGATAAGCAGATCGGCCCCCGGTGGCGAGCCTGCCACCCGACACAACAAAAAGACCGCACGACATGTCAGAACCCACTCTACTGAACAACGAAATCCGCGACTGGCTGATGGACTGCGGCCTGTTCGATCAATTGCAGCTGGCGGATTTTGCCGCCGCTTCGGGCTACTTCAGCATCAGCACCGTGGCTGAAGGCGAAGCGATCTTTCGCGAAGGTGATGCCGGCAGTTTCATGTGCATCATCCACACCGGCCAGGTGGCCGTGCAGAAAACCGGTGGCGACGGCCAGGTCGTGACCATGGCCACCCTGCGCAGCGGCCGGGCGTTCGGTGAAATGGCCGTGCTCGACGGCGAGCGCCGCTCGGCAACATGCGTCGCGGCGAGCAACTGTCAGTTGCTCAACCTCGGCAAGGATTCACTGGAAAAAATGCTCAACGACGCACCGAAGATCGCCGCCAAGATCATCCGCGCCCTCGCTGTCTCCCTGTCCAAACGTCTGCGCATGGCCGACGGCCAGCTCGCCGCCCAGCAGATCTAGCCTCCCGGGGATTTGGGTTTGCTGTCGTTCTGTTCCAGGCCCGGCAATGGCTGATCCTTGGTCGGCGGGCTGGGCATTTCGATCGGCACCAGCGGCGGGCCGCCACTGCCGGGGCCGGCCTTGGGAATCGGCACCGGGCTGATCTGCGGATACGGGGTTGGCGTCGCCGTACCGGGCGAACCCGGTTGCGGTGTCGGGCTGACGGGAATTGTCTGTTGCGCCTGTACGGCAGTTATCGAGAGCGCGGCCAGGGTAATGACCGTTAGAATGGTGCGCTTCATCAAGGGCTCCGTTGGCCTGAAGTCTGCCTTCAGGCTACTCCCAACGCGCCGGCTTGCCTTCCCCCCTGTAGAGATTTCCATGAAACGTTTCGTTCTGCTCGACACCACGCCGATCCCTGACAACGGCGGCGCCCTGTGCCTGTTCGAGTATGGCGAGGATTTCGTCATCAAGATCCAGGGCGGCGACGGCGGCCAATTGATGAACACCCGCATGCACGGTTCCGAAGACGCGCTGGCCGAGATTCCGTGCCGCAAGGTCGCCGGCCGGCCGAACTCGCGGGTGCTGATCGGCGGTCTGGGCATGGGCTTCACCCTCGCCTCCGCGCTCAAGCATCTGGGCAAGAGCGCCGAAGTGGTGGTCGCCGAACTGGTGCCCGGCGTGGTCGAGTGGAACCGCGGCCCGCTCGGTGAAAAGTCCGGACGCCCGCTGCTCGATCCGCGCACGGTGATCCGTCAGGAAGACGTGGCCAAGGTGCTGCAAAGCGAGTCGAACGGTTTCGACGCAATCATGCTCGACGTCGACAACGGCCCCGAAGGCCTGACCCAGAGAGCCAACAGCTGGCTGTATTCCGCCGCAGGCCTGGCCGCCTGCGCCAAGGCGATGCGACCCAAAGGCGTGCTGGCGGTGTGGTCGGCCAGCGCCGACCGGCAGTTTTCCGACAAATTGAAGAAGGCCGGTTTCAAGGCCGAGGAAGTCCAGGTCTTCGCCCACGGCAACAAGGGCACGCGCCACACGATCTGGATTGCCGAGAAGCTCAAGGGCTGAGCTAAACTTGCCTCATAACCGTCATTAGTCTTTCTACAAAGGTGAACCCATGAGTTCGTCCACCCCGACCAACACTTCGAAGCTGGATCGCATCCTTGCCGACAACCAGCGCGACAAGGAAATGGGCTACCGCTACAAGGCCCTGAAGATGTACCCGCACGTGTGCGGCCGCTGCGCCCGTGAATTTTCCGGCAAGCGCCTGAGCGAGCTGACCGTGCACCACCGCGACCACAACCACGACAACAACCCGCAGGACGGTTCCAACTGGGAACTGCTGTGCCTGTACTGCCACGACAACGAACACTCGCGCTACACCGACCAGCAGTACTTCGGCGAAGGCTCGCTGAGCACGCCGAAAATCGCCAAGGCTACGCACAACCCGTTTGCTGCCCTGGCCGGGCTGATGAAGAAAGAAGACTGAGCCACCACTCTGATCGTTCCCACGCTCCGCGTGGGAATGCAGCCCGGGACGCTCCGCGTCCCAAAGCGGACGCAGAGCGTCCATTGAGGCATTCCCACGCAGAGCGTGGGAACGATCAGCACCGCAGATCCTGAATCTGCCCGCCCTCCCCCAATCCCCGT
>NZ_BQHR01000008.1 GCF_021601625.1 Pseudomonas paraglycinae
CAACCGAGGCGCGCATTCTACAGCAGCCTCATTTGCTGTCAAGTGATTATTTTCAGAAGTTTTCGAAGATTTCTTCAACAACTTCAACCACTTGCGCTTCCGATCTCTCGTTAGCGGGAGGCGAATTTTACAGCGTTACACGCTGCTGTCAACACCTCTTTTTCTCCGCTTTCGACCGAGAAGATCGAACCGTTGAAAGCGCCGAACAAGTCGACATTTCCAACTGCTTCCAGGCTTCGATGAACTGAAGCGACCCGCTTTCGAAACCTACTTAACTCATTGAATCTCAAGGAGTTTTCCGTTTCGACTGCGCCGGAAGTGGGGCGAATTATAGAGACTCAAAATCTGCCGTCAACCCCTAATTTGCGTTTTCTATCAAGAGAGGGAAAAAGGCTGCTCCTATATAGACGCGAACGCAGTGAGTGCGCACTATATTGCCCAACACACCAGCTACTTCCTCGGATGATGCCACGCAATGAACGACCAACCTCGCAGCCTTGCCTCAACCCTGTTCCCGGTTGGCCTTCTATTAATAGCTATGGCATCAATCCAGTCCGGCGCTTCGCTGGCTAAAAGCATGTTCCCCATCGTGGGCGCCCAAGGCACAACGACGCTGCGTTTGATTTTCGCCAGCGTGATCATGCTGTTACTGCTCAAACCCTGGAGGGCGAAGCTGACAGCCAAGTCGCTGCGCACAGTGATTGTCTACGGGATGGCGCTGGGGGGGATGAACTTCCTCTTCTATATGTCGCTACGCACTGTTCCGCTCGGCATCGCAGTTGCCTTGGAGTTTACCGGCCCGCTGGCGGTCGCCATCTATGCCTCACGTCGCGCAATCGACTTTGTTTGGATTGCCCTGGCTGCAATCGGCTTGTTGCTATTGATACCGACTGGCGCTACGTCCGCGGGCATCGATCTGGTCGGTGCAGGTTATGCACTGGGAGCCGGCGTTTGCTGGGCGCTATACATTCTGTTCGGCCAAAAGGCCGGCGCAGATAACGGCGTGACCACCGCAGCGCTTGGCGTGATGATCGCAGCCCTGTTCGTCGCCCCCATCGGCATCGTCCATGCCGGCAGCGCACTGCTGACTCCGGCATTGATCCCGATCGCTATCGGCGTCGCGATCCTGTCTACCGCCCTCCCCTACACACTGGAAATGGTCGCCCTCACCCGCATGCCCGCCCGCACTTTCGGCACGCTGATGAGCATCGAACCGGCCTTTGGCGCGCTGTCGGGCCTGCTATTCCTTCAGGAATACCTTTCTTTGTCACAATGGATGGCGATCCTGTGCATTATTCTGGCCTCCGTCGGTGCAACCATGACCATGGGCAGCACTGCCAAACCCGCCATCGCCGCGGATTAAAAGGGGATTGAACGAAGGTCTGGCATTTGGCGCTCATTTAGGCCATGTTTAGCCTCGCAACCCAATGCCAGACATGGATTTTTTCGGATAGGGACATCGGAACGCGTCAAGCGAGAGCGCATACAGGCAGACCCGAGCGCCAGACTCGAGGCCGCCATAAGGACGGTAATGAAACGAATTTTGATACTGATCGCCATACTCGCCGTTGCGGGCTGCGCGGCGACGTCGAAGACCCAGGTCAAGCATGGCAAGAAAGGGCTGCACATCAACTGTTCGGGGTTGTCCTCTTCTTGGGACAAGTGCTACGCCAGCGCTGCAAACTCTTGCGCGCCGAAGGGCTACAAGGTAATCGCCAAATCAGGCGATACCGTGGAAGAACCGGGTGATTACCCCTTCGGCCTCAACCCCGCCGGCTATACCAGCCGCAGCATGATCGTCATCTGCAAATAAACCATCGCCACTAGTGCGTTCGCGAAGCGGCGAGCTGGTGTCCGATCTCCTCATGACAGGACTTCAGCATCCGTTGCTGAATCTTCGGTGACGCCAACATACGCGCCACCACCAGTGCCCCGACACATTGCGACAGAATCGCCCAGGCCAGGCTGTCGCTTTCCAGAATCTGCGCCCAACTTTCCTGAAGCTTACAAATCCACAGCTCGGCCTGCTCCCGCACAACAATATCCGACCGCGCTATCTCGACGCCCAGTGCAGGCAATGCGCAGCCCAGCTCAGGCTGCTCGACATGGGCCATGTTCAGATACAGTTTCAGGCACCGCTCCAGCCGTTCGCGATCCTGCGTACCCTGCCCGCCCAAGCGTTCAAGACTCTGGCACAACTCGCGCTCGACGATAGCCGCGAACAGGGCGTCCTTGGACGAGAAATGGCTGTAGAACGCCGCCCCGCTCAAGCCGATCGCCTTCATCAGGCCATCGACGCCCATTGATGAAAACCCGGTCTTTTTCGCAGACAGCGAGCTGCTTTGCAGGAGCTTTTCTTTGGTTTCCAGCTTGTGACCGGCGGAATACCGCATGTATTTGTCCTCACATTGAGTGCCTTGACGCTGAGCAAATCCTAGCATAACGTTCGTTCACTTAACGATCGTTTACTAAAGGGATCCACCCATGAATAACAAGAAGGTCGTATTGGTTGTCGGTGCAGGTGATGCCACGGGCGGCGCCATCGCCAAGCGGTTCGCCAAGGAAGGTTTCGTCGCGTGCGTCACGCGGCGCAGCGCCGACAAATTGCAGCCCTTGGTGGAAGCCATTCAAGCGAACGGTGGCGAAGCCCACGGTTTTGCCTGCGACGCGCGCAAGGAAGAAGACGTAATTGCGCTGATCGAAGATATCGAAACCCGCCTCGGGCCGATTGAAGCATTCGTCTTCAACATCGGCGCAAACGTACCCTGCAGCATCCTCGAAGAAACCGCACGCAAGTATTTCAAGATCTGGGAAATGGCCTGTTTCTCCGGATTTCTTAATGCCCGGGAAGTCGCCAAACGGATGGTGACCCGTAGCCGCGGCACTATCCTGTTCACCGGCGCAACTGCCGGATTACGCGGCGCCTCAGGCTTCGCCGCATTCGCCGGAGCCAAGCACGGTATCCGGGCTCTGGCACAGAGCATGGCCAGAGAGCTTGGCCCGATGAACATCCATGTCGCCCACGTCGTGGTCGACGGCGCCATCGATACCGACTTCATCCGCGACAATTTCCCTGACAAATATGCCACCAAGGATCAGGACGGTATTCTCAATCCCGAGCACATCGCCGAGAACTACTGGTATCTGCATAGCCAGCCACGGGACGCCTGGACGTTCGAACTGGATCTGCGTCCGTGGAACGAGCGCTGGTAATCCCCCCAATAACAAAAACAGAGTGCAGCGAACATGAGCAAAACCGTGGAGTTCTATTTCGATCTCGGCAGCCCCGCCACCTACCTGGCGTATTCCCAACTGCCGAAAATCTGCGCTGAAACCGGCAGCCAGTTGATCTACATTCCGATGTTGCTGGGCGGCGTCTTCAAAGCCACCGGCAACGCGTCGCCGGCAATGATCCCGGCCAAGGGTCGTTACATGTTTCAGGACCTGGACCGTTACGCCAAACGCTACGGCGTGCCCCTGAAATTCAACCCGCATTTCCCGATCAATACCCTGATGTTGATGCGTGCGGTCACCGGCATTCAACTGCGTGATCCCGATCGCTTTCAGGCGTTCATCGATTGCCTGTTCAAAGCGCTGTGGGTTGAAGGCCGCGCCCTTGATGAACCGTCAACAGTTGCCGCCGTGCTCACCGAACATGGCTTCAATCCTGAAGAAGTACTGGCATTGACCAACGATGAAGCAGTCAAGGCTGCGCTCAAAGACAACACCGAAACCGCCGTGAAGCGTGGCGTCTTCGGTGCGCCGAGCATGTTCATCGACAACCAGTTGTTCTTCGGTCAGGACCGGCTCGACTTCGTTGTGGAAGCCCTTCGCTAAATCTCCACGACCACACGCCCCTGAGCTGCTTTCGCTGCCAGCAGCTCATGGGCTTCTCCGGCGGTTTCCAGCGTGAACCGATGCGGATCGAGCATAGGTCGCAGCTGACCGGACTCAATCAGCGCGGCAGCCTGTCGCAAAATCTCGCCATGATGCTCACAGCCCCTGCCGGTCAGTAACGGCAACAAGGTGAACACGCCCGAATACGTCGCCCCACGAAACGACAACGGCGCAAGACTGTGCTGCCCCCAACCGAGGCAACTGAGTACATGCCCGCTGTAGATCCGTGCGGCCTTGAACGAGGCGTCCAGCGTATCGCCCCCGACCGTGTCATAGACAATGTCGAACCCCTCCCCCGCCGTGAACTCGGAGACATAGTTCTCCACCGAGCTCTCTCGATAATCAATGAACGTCGCGCCATACCCCTCGATGATCGAGCGTTGTCCCGCAGAACCCGTTGCATACACTTCAGCACCGAATGCACGGGCCAGTTGTACAGCCACATGCCCGACGCCGCCCGCTCCACCGTGAATCAATACTTTATGCCCCGCACTCATCCGAGCCCGATCCACCAGGCCTTCCCACGCCGTGACCAATATCAATGGCAGGCTCGCGGCCTCGCGCGGGCTCAGGTTCAAAGGCTTACGCGCCAGCAGTCGTGCGTCCACCACTGCAAACTCGGCCAACGAACCTTGCGCGCCACCAATGCCTGTGGCCAACGCATACACCTCGTCGCCCGGCGCCCAATTCTGCACGCCCTCACCCACCGCTTCGACCACACCCGCCAGATCCAGCCCCAATACCGCCGGCAACGGTTGCCGGGCATGGGCGGCCTGCCCCGCACGGATTTTCAGATCCAGCGGATTCACACCGCTGGCCTTGATCCGCACCAGTACCTGCCCGGCCTCTGCCACGGGGCGCTCAAGGGAAACCAAGCGTAACGGCCCGTTCGCGGTGTCCACTATCAGGGCTTTCATGTTGAGTGAGTCAGTCATTTCGGTCATTCCTGTGGGAGAAAGTGAAGCCATGCTCCCGCAGCAGACCCATGCCGATAAGACGTCAAATGACTATAGTGAGCATGCCGAATCGGCATGAATGAGGCGCTTCATGGACAAGCTCAACGCAATGGCCATCTTCGTCCGGGTGGTCGAACGCGGCAGTTTCTCCGCCGTTGCCCGGGAACTGCACACCACCCAGCCGACCATCAGCAAAGTCCTGCGCGCCCTTGAGAATGAATTGGGCGGCAAGCTGATTGCCCGCAGTACACGCAAGCTGTCACTGACCGATGAAGGTCAGCGGTACTACAACGAATGCCGAAATATCCTCGCCGCCGTGGATGCCGCCGAGCACAGTTTCCAGTCCGGCAGGGAAACCGTGGCCGGTCCTTTACGGATTGGCTCCTCCGTCAGTTTCGGCCGTTTGCAGATCGCCTCGCGACTGGCGGAATTTCTGCAGCGCTATCCGCAGGTGCAGATCGACCTGCAACTGAGCGATCAGAATCTGGATCTGGTCAGCGAAGGCCTGGACGTCAGCCTGCGCATCGGTGAGCTGAACGACAGCGGCATGATCGCCCGACGCATCGGCACCACCCACCGGCTCACGGTGGCGACGCCCGATTACCTGCAACGCCACGGTCACCCACAATCACCTCAGGATCTTGCGCAGCACAACTGCCTGCAATTCAACCTGCTCAGCACTCAGAACCTGTGGACCTACGAGAGGGATGGCCAGCACCACGACGTACGCATCCAGGGCAACGCCCAGAGCAACAACTCGGAAGCGATCCGAGAAATGGTCTTGGGAGGATTGGGGATTTCGCTGTCACCGGTCTGGCTGTTCAGCGAAGATTTGAAGGCGGGTCGAGTGGTCGCCCTGTTGCAGGACTACCAGACGTTACCGCTGCCGATTCACGCCGTGTCCCCGGCGAACCGTCGCCAGTCCGCCAGGGTCAACGCGTTTGTCGATTTCATAACCCAGGCGCTGGCTGCAGCGCCCGAGCTTCAACCTGTTAAATAGCAGCAGTACGCGTGTTCAACCATTGCAGTGCCGCGCCTTCAAGCAGCGGACTCAGGCGCTCGCGCACTTCGGCGTGATAGGCGTTAAACCACTGTTTCTCTTCCTGCGTCAGCAACGACGGCTCCAGGCAGCGAGTGTCGATCGGGCACAGGGTCAGGGTTTCGAACTTGAGGAACTCGCCGAACTCGCTGCTTCCCGCTTCAACGTTCATCGCCAGGTTCTCGATCCGCACACCCCAGCGGCCCGGTCGATAAGTGCCCGGTTCAATGGAAGTGATCATCCCTGGTTGCATGGCAGTTTGCGGCGCCGGCGCCGCCTGATAGGCGATCACCTGCGGACCTTCGTGAACGTTGAGGAAATAACCCACGCCGTGGCCGGTGCCATGACCATAGTCGACGTTCTCTGCCCAGATCGGCGCGCGGGCAATCGCATCCAGCAGCGGCGACAGAATGCCTTTCGGGAAATGTGCGCGGGACAAGGCAATCACGCCTTTCAGCACACGAGTGCAATCGCGCTTCTGCTCTTCGGTTGGCGTACCAACAGCCACCATACGCGTGATGTCGGTAGTGCCGCCCAGGTATTGACCACCGGAATCGATCAGCAACAATCCATCACCCTCGATCACCGCGTGCTCCTCCGGGGTGGCGTGGTAATGCGGCATCGCGCCGTTGGCGTTGAATGCGGCGATGGTGTTGAAACTCAGCGACACATAATCCGGACGACGCTCACGAGCAGCAGTGAGTTTCTCGTCAATGGTCAGCTCGGTAATGCGCTCGCGACCCCAGGCCGATTCCAGCCAGGTGAAAAACTCGCACAGCGCCGCGCCATCCTGCTCCATCGCCTGACGAATGTGCCCGGCATCCGCCAGGCTCTTCTGCGACTTGGCCAGTGTGGTCGGGTTCAGGCCTTCGACCAGCTTCACGCCAGTGTCGAGGTTATCCAGCAGACCGCTGGTGACTCGCGCCGGATCCACCAGCAGGCTCGCGCCACTCGGAATAGCACGCAAGGCGTCAGCGACTTCGCTGTAGTCACGCAGGGTCACGCCGTCTTTTTCCAGCACCGCACGCAGCTCAGCATCGACCTTGCTCAGTGCCACAAACAGCGTGGCTTGTTGCTGGCTGATCAGCGCGAAGGAAACGAATACCGGATTGAACGACACATCGCCGCCGCGCAGGTTGAACAGCCAGGCGATGTCGTCGAGGGTGGCGATGAAGTGCCAGTCAGCACCGCGCTCCTGCAGGGTTTCGCGCAGTTTGCCGAGTTTCTCGCCACGGCTGACAGTCGCCTGCGGTGGCAGGTGCTGGTAGATCGGCGCATTCGGCAGCGCCGGGCGATCGCTCCAGACTTCTTTCAACAAGTCGATGTCGGTACGCAGACTGGCGCCCCGCGCTTCGAGCTTGCTGCCCAGCGTACGCGCCGACGCGACGGCCATCACTGCGCCGTCGACCGCGACCACGCCACCTTCCGGCGTCTGCTCGGCCAGCCAGTCCAGCGGGCTCGGCTGACCCGGTTGCAGTTTCACCAGTTCGATACCGCTGCCCTTGAGTTCCTTGGTCGCCTGTTCCCAGTAGCGACTGTCGGCCCAGACCCCGGCGAAATCGGTGGTGACAATCAACGTGCCGACCGAGCCATGGAAACCCGACAGCCATTGCCGGCCCTGCCAGTAACCCGGCAGATATTCCGACAGGTGCGGATCGGCGGACGGCACCAGCAACGCGTGGATACCTTCGCGACGCATCAGTTCACGGGTGTGCGCGAGGCGCTGGGGAACCGTTCCTTCGGTCAAAGTCTGGGTACTCATCATGTCTCCTGCCAATCACTTCATCGTTATTGTTCGGTGCCGTTCGAAGCCGGCTCGTTAAAGCCCTGTCGCCCAGAATGCCGGAGCACTGGCGCAGGCGGTCTTGATCAGATCTACAGCCTTGTCGATGTCCTCGGCGGTGGTGAAACGACCGAGGCTCAGACGAATCGTGCGTCCCGCCAGGTGGGCGTCATGCCCCAGTGCCAGCAAGACGTGGGACGGTGTGTTGCTGGCGGAATTGCAGGCCGAGGTCGCGGAAAACGCGATCGAATGGCTCAGCGCCGCCGGATTGAACTCGCCTTCGCTGAAGGTCAGGCTCAAGGTGTGCGGGATACGTTGGGTGGAACTGCCGTTGAGGCGTACGCCGGGCAGGCTCAACAGTTGTTCGAGCAGTCGCTCGCGCAGCGCGACGATGGTTTTCTTCTCGTCATCGAAAGCCTCGGCGGCCAGGGCAAAAGCCGAGCCCATGGCAGCAATCTGGTGAGTCGCCAGGGTACCGGAACGCAAGCCGCCCTCGTGGCCACCACCGTGAATCTGCGCCTGCAACCGCTGCTGCGCACGCGGACCGACGTACAGCGCGCCGATGCCTTTGGGGCCGTAGAGCTTGTGCGCCGAGAACGACATAAGATCCACCGGCCATTGCGCCAGATCGATCGCGACCTTGCCGACGCCCTGGGCCGCATCGACGTGGAACAACGCTCCACGCCCACGCACCACTTCGCCGATGGCCGGGATGTCGTTGACGGTGCCGAGTTCGTTGTTGACCAGCATCAGCGACACCAGAAAGGTGTCATCGCGCATCGCTTCGCTGACCGCTTGCGGGGTAATCAGGCCTTCGGCGTCCGGTACCAGATAGGTCACGGCGACACCGGCGTCCTGCAATTGCCGGGCGGTGTCGAGGATGGCCTTGTGTTCAATCTGACTGGTGATGATGTGCCCGCCGGACACACCACGAGCCTGAGCCACGCCTTTAAGGGCGAGGTTGTTGGATTCTGTAGCGCCGGAGGTCCAGACGATCTGCTGCGCCTGGGCGCCGACCAGTTCGGCGACTTGCCGGCGAGCGTTCTCGACCGTTTGCCGGGCCTGCTGGCCGAAGGCGTGGGAACTGGAGGCCGGGTTGCCGAAGTTACCGTTGAAACCCAGACACTCGATCATCACCTGGATGACCCGCTCGTCCACCGGGGTGGTGGCGGCGTAATCGAAATACAGCGGACGTGTGTTCATAAAAAGACTCGCAGAGCGTGTTCCGGGATCAGGAAGCTCGTGTCTACAAACGGCACGACGCAGCCTTGTGAGCTGCGTCCGGGTTCGAGAGCGTCATCAATACCTGATCGGATGCCGTTAAAGAAGAACAACTTCATTTAAAAGTGCGTAGGAACGCTCCTGAACGCGACTTTAACAGGCATCAGGCCGGCGGTTGTAGCACTGCGTCAGCTAAAGCTTTCAAGGAGTAACGGATACAGCGAAATCACCAGCAGCGCCGCCATACCCCAGTTGAACACCCGCAACCAGCGGCGATCCTTCAGTACGTTGCGCAACAGAGTCCCGCACGCGGCCCAGACGCCGACGCTCGGCAGGTTGATGATGGCGAACACTGCCGCAATCACGATCACGTTGGTGAAATAACCCTGCATCGGCGTATAGGTGCTGATGGCACCGATGGCCATGATCCACGCCTTGGGATTGACCCACTGGAAGGCTGCCGCACCGAGATAGCTGATCGGTTTTGCCTCGCCCTGCTCGCTGTCGCCGACGGGGCCGGAATGGGCGATTCTCCACGCCAGGTACAGCAAGTACGCCGCGCCGACGTAACGCAGAACCGTATAAAGCAGCGGATAAGTCTGGAACACCGCGCCCAGGCCAAAACCCACCGCCACCACCAGCACGAAGAAACCGCAGGTAATGCCGAGCATATGGGGGATGGTGCGGTTAAAGCCGAAGTTCACGCCCGATGCCAGCAACATGGTGTTGTTCGGCCCCGGTGTGATCGAGGTGACAAGGGCAAACAGGGCGAAGCCCAGCAGCAGGTCGAGCGAGAGGGTCATGGCAGGCAGTCCGTCAGGGTCATTCAGGTGTTGACCCTATCCCACGGCGCCGTGCAAACCCACGGACAGTTGGGTAAAACTTCAAGCAGTACAGTTATGAATCAGCTTGGACGACCGTGCAGCTGTACGGCCCGCTCGGCGCTCATCTCACCTTTGCTATCAAACCCGAAAGTCTTCTGTGGCTGGCCGAGCAATTCGGCTTTTTTCGCATGATATTCCTCAAATGACAGACCGCGACGGTTCAAGGTTTCAAGGGCCAGTTCGCGGGTTTCTTCCGCCGTGTAAGGGCGCAGTTCCGGGGAAACATGGCTCGCGCAACCGGCGAGAACGGAGACAGCGAGCATCAGCGAAACAGTCAGTAAACGATTCATGGGAGCGTCCTGGCGAGCAGTGTGGGTCGATGGAGAAAGGCTACGCCCGGGCACGCTTTGGCAGAAATCAACGCTCTCAATAGTGGCTATCAGAATTCGAACAGTATCCCCGCTTTATATTCTAAAAAGACCTATCAATATCAATTAACAGTCTTTTACGGAATAACAGTCAGCCTTTATAAATCCCTCATCGCGTTCGGCACTGTTGCTCCAGCAACTGTTTCCCAGGCAACAGTGGTTCAACAAACCGGCCTGAAAGTCACATGAGCACAGCCACCGAAAACGCTCAAAGCCCCGGAATACGGGCCTTACAGGAATTGGTACAGCGCTTGCTCTGCTCCAGTGACTACTCACTGCTCGCCGAGCAACTGTTGAAAAAGGAACTGACCATGTCGCGTCCACTGAAAGTCGTCGCCCTGTCCGGCGGAACCTGGCGTCCGTCCCGCACCCTGGTGCTGACCCAAGCCCTGCTGACCGAATTGTCCGGGCACCTGCCGGTCGAGAGCCATCTGATCGAACTCGGTGACATCGCCCGCCCGCTGGGCGCCGCACTGTCCCGTCAGGAACTGCCGGCCGAGATCGAAGCCGAGCTGCAGGCCATCGAGCAGGCTGATCTGCTGATCGTGGCGGCGCCGGTATATCGCGGCTCCTATCCGGGACTGCTCAAGCATTTGTTCGACCTGATCGACCTGAATGCGCTGATCGACACGCCTGTGCTGCTCGCCGCCACTGGTGGCAGCGAACGCCATGCGCTGGTGCTCGATCACCAGTTGCGCCCGCTGTTCAGTTTCTTCCAGGCCGTGACCCTGCCGATCGGTGTGTACGCCACCGAAGCCGATTTCGCCGACTACCAGATCACCAGCGAACCGCTAAAAGCGCGCATCCGCCTGGCCGCCGAACGCGCCGCGCCGCTGTTCGGCACTCACCTCAAACCGTTGCTGAAGATCGCTTAAGGAGCAGTTCATGGATGTTTTCTGGTTCCTGCCGACCCACGGCGACGGTCACTATCTGGGCACCACCCAAGGCGCGCGCCCGGTCACCCTCAATTACCTGAAACAGGTGGCGCAAGCCGCCGACAGCCTCGGTTACCACGGCGTGCTGATTCCCACAGGGCGTTCCTGCGAAGACTCGTGGGTGATCGCCTCGGCGCTGGTGCCGCTCACCGAACGCCTGCGTTATCTGGTGGCGATCCGTCCGGGAATCATCTCGCCGACCGTCTCGGCGCGCATGGCCGCGACCCTGGATCGACTGTCCAACGGCCGCCTGCTGATCAACGTCGTGACCGGCGGCGACCCGGACGAAAACCGTGGCGACGGCAGTTTCCTCAGCCACAGCGAACGCTACGAAGTCACCGACGAATTCCTCAAGATCTGGCGCCGCGTATTGCAAGGCGAAGCAGTGGATTTCGAAGGCAAACACCTGAAGGTGCAGAACGCCAAAGCCCTGTATCCACCGGTGCAGAAACCTTATCCGCCGCTGTATTTCGGCGGCTCCTCCGACGCGGCTCACGATCTGGCCGCCGAGCAGGTCGACGTGTACCTGACCTGGGGCGAACCACCGGCCGCCGTCGCCGAGAAACTCGCCGATGTACGCGAACGCGCCGCGCGTCACGGGCGCAAAGTGAAGTTCGGCATCCGCCTGCACGTGATCGTGCGCGAGACCGCCGAAGAAGCCTGGAAAGCCGCCGACAAACTGATCGAGCACATCAGCGACGAAACCATCGAGGCCGCGCAGAAATCCTTTTCGCGCTTCGACTCCGAAGGCCAGCGGCGCATGGCCGCCCTGCACGACGGGCGCCGCGACAACCTGGAAATCGCCCCCAACCTGTGGGCCGGCGTCGGCCTGGTGCGCGGCGGTGCCGGTACTGCATTGGTCGGCGATCCGCAGCAGGTGGCGGCGCGAATCAAGGAGTACGCAGACCTCGGCATCGAGAGTTTCATCTTCTCCGGCTACCCGCATCTCGAAGAGGCCTACCGCTTTGCCGAGCTGGTGTTCCCGTTGTTGCCCGAGCCATATGCAAGCCTGGCTGGACGCGGCGTGACTAACCTCACCGGGCCGTTCGGCGAAATGATCGCCAACGATGTACTGCCCGCCAAAGCCAACACCTGAGGAAGACCGAGTGACTGCCAAACCGCAAAGCACCCTGCTCTCCCCATTGCAGACCGCCCGCCAACTGGCCGCCGAATTTGCCCTGACCGCTGTCGAGCGCGACGAACGCGGCGGCACGCCAAAAGCCGAACGCGACGCCCTGCGTGATAGCGGTCTGCTGGCCCTGAGCATTCCCACCCGTTACGGCGGCCTCGGCGCGCGCTGGAGCGAAACGCTGGAAGTGGTGCGCGAGTTCGCCAAGGTCGACAGCTCGATCGCCCACGTCTTCGGTTTTCATCATTTGATGCTCGCCACCGTGCGGCTGTTTTCTCGCCCGGAACAATGGCAGCCGTGGTTCGAACAGACCGCGCGGCAGAACTGGTTCTGGGGCAACGCGCTCAATCCGCTGGACACCCGCACCGTGGTCAAGGACCTCGGTGGCTGGCGCGAGTTTTCCGGCAAGAAGAGCTTCTGCTCCGGCGCCAGCGATTCGCAGATGCTGATCGCCTCGGCGGTGGATGAAAGCAACGGCGGCAAACTGCTGATCGCGGCAATCCCCAGCGGCCGCAGCGGCATCACCCTGCACAACGACTGGAACAACATCGGCCAGCGCCAGACCGACAGTGGCAGCGCCACGTTCGAACGGGTGCGGGTCGAAGAATCGGAACTGCTGCTGGATCCGGGGCCGCTGAGTACACCGTTCGCCTGTCTGCGCCCGTTGATCGCACAACTGACGTTCACCCACATGTTTCTCGGCATTGCCGAAGGGGCTTTTGAAGAAGCGCGGCAATACACCCTCAGCGAAACCCGTGTCTGGCACAAATCCTCGGTGCGCGAGGTACGTGAGGATCCTTATGTGCTGGCCCATTACGGCGAGTTTTGGGTCGCCCTCGAAGGCATCCGATTGCTGGTGGAACGCGCCGCTGCGTTGCTCGACGAGGCCTGGGCCAAAGGCCCGAACCTCAGCGCCGAAGAACGCGGTCACCTGGCCACGGCGATTGCCACCGCCAAGGTCGCCGCCAGTCGCCAGGGCCTGGAGATTTGCAGCCGACTGTTCGAAGTCACCGGCGCCCGTTCGACCCACGCGTCGCTGCGCCTCGACCGACACTGGCGCAACCTGCGCACGCAAACCCTGCACGACCCGCTGGATTACAAACTCCACGAGCTGGGCGACTGGGCGCTGAACCAGTCCCTGCCGGTGCCGACGTTCTATTCCTGATTTCCTTTCGTGGAGCGAGACCCATGCAACTGCTGACCCTGCCGCCTTCACCCGCCCTGGCCACCTCAATCCGCGCCACCGCCCAGGTGTTCGAAGACCCGAAATCCCAGGCCCTGCTCGCGCATCTGCAACAGGTCGCACCGAGCGAAGCCAGTGTGCTGATCATCGGCGAAACCGGCACCGGCAAGGAGTTGGTAGCGCGGCACATCCACAACCTGAGCAACCGGCGCAATCGGCCGTTCATTGCGGTGAACTGCGGGGCATTTTCCGAATCGCTGGTGGAAGCCGAACTGTTCGGCCACGAAAAAGGCGCCTTCACCGGCGCCCTCAGCGCCAAGGCCGGTTGGTTCGAAGAGGCGGATGGCGGCACTTTGTTCCTCGATGAAATCGGCGATCTGCCGATGGCGATTCAGGTCAAGTTGCTGCGGGTCTTGCAGGAGCGTGAAGTGGTGCGCCTGGGTTCGCGCAAGAGCATCCCCATCGATGTGCGGGTGCTGGCGGCAACCAACGTGCAACTGGAGAAAGCCATCAACGCCGGGCATTTCCGCGAGGATCTGTATTACCGGCTGAACGTGGTCAATCTGGAACTGAGCCCGTTGCGCGAGCGGCCCGGCGACATCCTGCCGCTGACCCGGCATTTCATCGAGGCCTACAGTCAGCGCCTGGGCTACGGACGCATCACCATCAGCCCCGGCGCCGAACACAAACTGCGCGGCTACAGTTGGCCGGGCAACATCCGCGAACTGGAAAACGTCATCCATCACACGCTGTTGATCTGCCGTAACGGCGTGATCGAACGCGACGATCTGCGCCTGTCGAACCTGCGCATCGACCGTCCCGACGATCAGCACGCGACCGCCGACGACTCACCGGAAGCGCTGCTGGAACGCGCCTTCCAGAAACTCTTCGAACAACAGGCCGGCGCCCTGCATGAGAAGGTCGAAGACGCGTTGCTGCGCGCAGCTTATCGCTTCTGCCATTACAACCAGGTGCACACCGCGTCCCTGCTCGGCCTGAGCCGCAACGTCACCCGCACGCGGCTGATCAAGATCGGCGAACTGGCGGTGAACAAGCGGCGGCCCACGGAAAACCTGCAAGGCGAGCGCTTGATCCAGCTGTCGATCTAGCCGACCAGTTGGCAGTGCAAACCGTCGTCGTGACTGCGGGCGATGCTGCTCAGCACCTGGAATGAACCGAAGGTCACGGTGCGCGCCTGATGGGTACGAATCAGTTGCCAGAAATCCTGCTCGCCGGATTCGAAACTCTGGAACGCCGCCTCCCCCGCCTCGCGGGACTGCCATTGCAGAAAGCTCAACACTCGCCGGCCATCGTCGCTGGCCTGGACGCTGGCGCTGACGAAGCCGGCGTAACGCTGGGCCAGACGTTCGGTCTGCACCGCCAGCGCCGAGACCAGCGCCGGTTGCTGGCCGGGTTCGATTTCAAATTCGATCAATTGGGTAAAGCTGCGGTTTTTCGCTGGTGCTTGCATGACATCCCCACTCTGTCAGACGAATCTTGCGATTCGAAGGCCTGCAGGGTAAAACCTCGAGTTAACTAGAGGTCAAGGGGCATTTTGCAAATGATCACTGCGGAAAATGTGCACAAACAACTGACCGTCGGCGAAGTCGCGGCCCGCAGCGGCGTG
This sequence comes from Pseudomonas paraglycinae, assembly GCF_021601625.1. Taxonomy (GTDB): domain Bacteria; phylum Pseudomonadota; class Gammaproteobacteria; order Pseudomonadales; family Pseudomonadaceae; genus Aquipseudomonas; species Aquipseudomonas paraglycinae. The sequence continues at coordinate 15,023 of NZ_BQHR01000008.1, forward strand.
GCGGTCACCGCCCTACATTTCTATGAATCGATAGGCTTGATCAAAAGTCAGCGCAACGCCGGCAACCAGCGGCGTTATCCACGGGAAGTGCTGCGGCGGGTCGCGTTGATCAAAGTGGCGCAACGCCTGGGCATTCCGCTGGCGGAAATCGGCGAGGCGTTAAAACAGCTACCGGACAACCGCGCACCGACGGCGGCGGACTGGAAAGTGTTGTCGGAGCAGTGGCGGCGGGAGCTGGACGAGCGGATCAATCAGTTGATGCTGTTGCGGGACCGGCTGACCGGTTGCATCGGTTGCGGATGCCTGTCGATGGAAGCCTGCCCACTGCGCAATCAGGGCGATGTGCTGGGCGAGCAAGGGCCGGGGGCGCACTTTCTCGACGTACCCAAGTGAGGGTTCCCATGCCGTGGGAACCCTCAATTCGATCCATCAGAAGCCCGGCGCAATCTGCCCTTTGTAGCGGGTCAGAATGAACTGACGCACTTCATCGGAATTCAACGCCTTGGCCAGTTTCTGCAGGCCCGGGTCGTTGATGTTGTCGGGACGCGCGACCAGAAACTCGATGTACAGGCTCTTGCCTTTCTCGACGATCAGCGCGCTGTTGGTGTCGATCCCGGCTTCCAGCGCGTAGTTGGCGAACACGAACGCCAGGTCCACCTGACTCACTGAACGAGCCAGCAACGCGCCTTCCAGCTCACGGATTTTCAGGTGCTTGGGGTTTTCGACGATGTCGCGCTGGGTGGCCAGGGTGTTGCTCGGATCCTTGAGCTTGATCAGCCCCGCCTCGTGCAGCAGCACCAAGGCGCGACCGGTGTTTACCGGGTCATTGGGGATCGACACGCTGGCGCCGTCCTTCAGCTCCGAGATGTTTTTGATTTTGGTCGAGTAAGCACCGAACGGTTCGATGTGCACGCCGACCACCGGCACCAGATCGGTGTGGCGAGTCTTGTTGAAATCATCGAGAAACGGCCGGTACTGGTAGTAGTTGGCGTCAAGGTTTTTCAGCGCCAGTTGCTGATTGGGCTGGATGAAGTCGGTGAAGACCTTGATATCCAGATCCACGCCTTCCTTGGCCAGGGTCGGTTTGACGAATTCGAGGATTTCCGCGTGCGGCACCGGGGTGGCACCGACGATCAGTTTTTCGTTGGCATGGGCGCCGAACGACAGAACGGCAGCCAGTACGGCCAGGGTCTTTTTCATGCTGTGCTCCAAGGCAGATTTGAGTGGCCGTCGTGGGGTGAACGTGGGGCCTTTATGGGTGAACTTGTTTTTTCAGCGTCGGCTGTAGTGCGCCACCAGGCGGTCGCCGGTCATTTGCAGGGCCTGCACCAGAATCAGCAGCAACACCACGGTGACCACCATCACGTCGGTCTGAAAGCGCTGATATCCGTAGCGGATCGCCAGATCGCCGAGCCCGCCGCCACCGATCACGCCGGCCATCGCCGTGTAATCCACCAGCACGATGGCGGTGACCGTCACCGCCGCCAGCAACCCGCCGCGGGCTTCCGGCAGCAAGGTGTGGCGAATGATTTGCCAGGTGTTGGCGCCCATCGCCTGGGTCGCCTCGACCACGCCGCGATCGACTTCGCGCAACGCGGTTTCCACCAGCCGCGCAAAGAACGGCGTGCAGCCGACCACCAGCGGCGGAATGGTCCCGGGCACGCCCAGCGATGTACCCACCAGCAGCGTGGTGAGTGGAATCAGCACGATCAGCAAAATGATGAAAGGCAGCGAACGCAGCATGTTCACGATCACCGACAGCACCCGGTACAGGCCGACCGTTTCATGCAACTGGCGCTTGCCGGTGAGAAACAACAGCAGCCCCAGCGGCAAGCCCAGCAACACCGTGAACAGCAGCGCCGCGCCGAGCATGCTCAGGGTGTCGAGACAGGCCTGGGCGATGTCGGCCCAGTAAAGGTGCTTGAACCACTCGGCCATGATCAGGACCAGTCGTGGCGCGGTGGTTTGACGCCCTTGAGCAGCCAGTTGCCGACCACGTGGTACTTCCAGCGCACCGGATCATGCAGCGTGTGAACCCGGGCGTTGCGCCAGTGGCGGTCGAAGTTGTGCTTCTTCAGGGTCGAACGGGTGCCGCCGAGTTCGAACAACTTGTTGCTGGCCTCGATGGCGATTTCGGTGGTCAGCACTTTGGCCTTGGCTACCGCGAGTGACGCCAGTGCGACGTTGTCTTCATCGGGTGCCGGACGTGCGGCGTCGAGCGCCCAACCGGCGCGTTCCAGCAACGCCTCGGCGGCTTCCAGACGGATTTCCAGTGCGCCGATCTGAATGATGGTCAGCGGATCTTCGCTGGCCTTGTCCACACCCGCATCGATCCATGGCCGGGCGAACTGGCGGACAAATTCGACCGTATCGCGCAGCGCCGCACGGGCAATGCCGGCGTCGATGGCAGCGGTGGTCAACTGGGCGAACGGCCCGGCCAGGGTCGGGTTCTCGTAGGAACGGTACGTCGGAAACAGATTGAATGGCGCCACTTGCAGATTTTCCGCCAGCACCGTGCCGCTGGAGGTAGTGCGCTGGCCGATGCTGTCCCAGTCATCGACGATCACCAGCCCTTTCGTGCCGCGCTCGACGAAGGCCAACTGGCCCTTCTGTTCTTCATCCAGCGCCAGCACCGCCAGCCAGTGGGCGTAGAGCGAACCGGTGCAGTAGCCCTTGCGGCCGTTGATCACGAAGCCGTCGCCATAACGACGGATGGTCGCCTGAATATCCTGCACATTCTTGCCGCCGGTTTCCGACAACGCGTTGGCGAAACGATGACCTTGCAGCGCCAGCTCAAAGAAATGCGCCTGCTGCGCCAGGGTGCCTTGCAGGCGGATGTCTTCGAGCAGGCAGTAATGGTTTTGCGGGATCTGCCCGAGGGACGGATCGGCGGCGGAAATGATCGCGATCACCTGCGCCAGCACCGCACAGGACACCTGCGCGCCGCCGTATTCCTTCGGCACGGTGATGCCCCACAGGCCACTGTTGGAATACAGATCGACGATCTCGGCGGGCACTTCGCGGTTGCGGTCACGCTCGGCGGCGTGTTCCTGCAAGACGGCGGCGACCTGTGCAGCCACGCGCAAGGCTTCGGCGTCGTCGGCGATCCGGTGGGCGGCCGGCGGGTTGATCGGATAAACGGCAGATTCAGACATGGATGACTCTCGGTATCGGTGTTGTACCGGGTCATTGCAGCTTCTGTGCCTGACGAAAAGGCCTTGTTTTACGAGGGCTGCAACGGAACTTCAGGGCGTTTGGCGATGAAAACTTGCGCATTCTGTTGCTTCGCTGTCGATGGCTGAACAGTGCGAGGCCTGCTCGTCGGCTACTCGGTCACGACGGCGGCACGGATCTATAGTTGAGCGACCGGCAACCCCGGCGAAGGCACACCTTCAACCTCTAATAAAAACCAGGCAACAAATAACAGGGAGTACCGCCATGAGCGTCAAACCCATTCCCGAGGGGTATCACAGCATTACCCCGTACCTCGGCATTCACAAAGCTGCCGAAGCCATCGACTTCTATAAAAAAGCGTTCGGTGCCACCGAAGTCATGCGCCTGAGCATGCCCGACGGCGGCATCGGCCACGCCGAACTGCGCATCGGCGACAGCGCGATCATGCTCGGCTCGCCGTGCGATCAAGGGCCGTTGAGCAATCCCGACAAAGCGGTGTCGGTCGGTCTGCATCTGTACGTGACCGATGTCGACAAATCCTTCCAGCGTGCGCTGGAGGCCGGCGCCACCTCGGTGTCCGAGGTCAAGGATCAGTTCTACGGCGACCGCAGCGGCACGTTGAAAGATCCGTACGGGCATCTGTGGTTCCTGGCCTCGCGCAAGGAGGACCTGACCCAGGCGCAGATCGAGCAGCGGGCGAAAGAGATGTTCCAGCAGGGTTAGCAACGCCGAGTGTCCATTCCCGCGCAGCGCGCGGGGATGGGCGAACACGATTCATGAACCGTCGAACCACGCTTCACGTCTTGTCATGAACGCCCGGCGATTTCAGGATGCAGGCCACTCGCCTGAATAAAGGATCACCCGATGTTTGCCGGATTCGTCAAAGACCAGCGCCACGTCAACGGTGTGGACATCAGCTACCGCCTCAAAGGCAGCGGCCCGGGCCTGCTGTTGTTGCACGGGCACCCGCAGACCCACGTCATCTGGCACAAGATCGCCGGGCAGTTGGCGGAGCACTTCACGGTGATCGCCGCCGACCTGCGCGGTTATGGCGACAGCAGTCGCCCGCCGGCCGATGAGGCTCACCTCAACTATTCCAAACGCGAGATGGCTCGCGACGGCGTGGAATTGATGAAGGCGTTGGGCTTCGAGCAGTTCTCGATCCTTGCCCATGACCGTGGTGCGCGGGTTGCCCATCGCCTGGCCCTCGATCATCCCGCCGTCGTGCAGCGCATGGTCCTGCTCGACATTGCGCCGACCCTGGCAATGTACAGCCAGACCAACGAAGCCTTTGCCCGGGCCTACTGGCACTGGTTCTTCCTGATCCGCCCGGCGCCGTTGCCGGAAACTTTGATCGAAGCCGATCCCGAAGGTTATCTGCGCAGTGTCATGGGCAGCCGCAGCGCCGGGCTCGCGCCCTTTACCGACGAGGCATTCAGCGAATACCGGCGTTGCCTGGAACGTCCCGGCAGCGCTCGGGGGATCTGCGAGGACTACCGCGCCAGTGCCGGCATCGACCTGGAACATGACCGCGCCGACCTTGCTGTCGGCCGCCATCTGAACCTGCCGTTACTCGTGCTGTGGGGCGCCGAGGGCACCGTCGGTCGCTGCTTCGATCCGCTGGGGGAATGGCAACAAGTTGCCACTGATGTACGGGGCAAGGCTTTGCCTGCCGGGCATTACCTCGCCGAAGAAGTGCCCGAATTGTTGCTGACCGAAGCACTCGACTTTCTCCGCTGATTCCCCTCCTTCAATCCGGCGGCATGCGCTGCCGGACTGCTTCGCCTCCCCCGCAAAAATCCGCCCACGCGACAGCCACCTGCAATCGCGAAACATTTACTTTCATATCGTTTATCGGGATTTGCTTCGGTCATCCGTCTTATAGAAATGCGGGCTGGTCGCGTAGGCAAAAGCCACGACCGGCCTTTCAGGGGACTCCCGTGCTGCGAAGCCCGTAGTACCGCTCCCTCTCACTGAAACAAGACCCGTCATCATGTCGAAGAAATCCCGCTCGAAACTGTGGTTCCTGGTACACAGCTGGCTAGCGTTGCCGATCTGGTTTTTCGTTCTGATCGTCTGCGTCACCGGCACCCTGGCAGTGGTCAGCCAGGAAATCGTCTGGCTGGCCAACCCGCAAATGCGCGCCAGTGCCCCATCGGACGAAGCACCGTTGCTCAGCTACGATCAGGTCCTGGCCGCGATCAAGAAGGCCGAACCGCAGACCGTGGTGCAAAGCGTCAGTCGTCCGGACGAATCGCACTTTGCCCTCGACGTCGAGGTCAGCTACCCCGACGGGCGTTCGCTGACGGTCTACGTCAACCCGTACACCGGGGTCATCCAGGGCCCCGCGCCAACCTTCAACTTCAAGGCGTTCACCCGCGCACTGCATGGCTGGTGGCTGGTGCCGTTCACCAACGGCTTCAGCTGGGGCTGGTATCTGGTGTCGTTCCTCGGCCTGCCGATGCTCGCTTCGCTGGTAACCGGGCTGGTGGTGTACAAGCGCTTCTGGAAAGGCTTTCTCCGCCCGACCCTGCGCATTCGCCACGGTGCGCGGATTTTCTGGGGCGACTTTCACCGCCTCAGCGGCATCTGGTCGATCTGGTTCATCGCGGTGATTTCCATTACCGGCGTGTGGTTCCTGATCCGCGCCCTGCTGTTCGACTTCCAGATTTCCATTTCCAGCGAACCGATCATCCCGGCGATGTCCAGGGAAAGTGTGCCGATCTCCGCCGACGGCACACCGCCACCGCGGATCAGTCTCGACTCGGCCATCGAGATCGCTCAACAAAAGATCCCGGGGCTGGAAGCCAGTTTCGTCAGCCTGCCCGGCAACGCCTACAGCCACATGAGTGTCGGTGGTCGTGGCTGGTATCCACTGATGTTCCAGACCGCCACGCTCAACCCTTACAACGGTGACATTGCCGCCTCGCGACTGCTGTCCGACCGCTCCGCCCTGGAGTTCGTCACCGAATCGATGCGTCCGCTGCACACCGGCGATTTCGGCGGAATCTGGATCAAGCTGATCTGGTTCTTCTTCGGCCTGCTGCTGAGCATGATGGTTCTCAGCGGCCTCCTGATCTGGACCAAGCGCACCGCCCTGGCCACGCTCAACGCACTCAAGCGCGAAGACAAGAGAAACCGCAAGGTCGCGCCGCGATCGACGTCCCGACATGAACCTTCGGAGGTGCGTCCGTGAGCCACATTGGAATAACACCACCGTCGCGCCTGAACCGGTTCTGGCACAAATGGCGTTTCCACCTCAACGTCCTGTTGCTGCTGATCCCGCTCGGTTTCATGCCCAAATACTTCGCCGATGCTTCGCTGTTTCGTGGTGACAGCGGACTGGGTGAACGGGAGATCGGCGAAATCCAGGTCGGCCCCTGGAGCCTGCGACTGGCCGAACTGCGCAATCAGGCCCCGATCCTGACCGGCCCCGCCGGCTACATGAAAGATTTCAGCGCCGCCCTCTGCGACGCCTGTGTCGACCACGTCAAGGCGACGTACCTGCGCATCGGCAAACCTCGCAGCCTGCGCGCGGCCGGGGTGATTTTCTTCGGCACGCCGTACCGCATGGGCACCCAGTTGCCGGTGCCGGAAAAGACCGCTGCCGACGCCGAACTGTGGATCACCATGGAAGGCTGGGACGGCAGCATGCACCAGGCCTCGATTCCGCTGCGCCAGGCCTCGCCTGCCACCCTCGCCTGGCTGAACAAACAAGGAGCCAAACCATGAGTCATGCCCAACGCCCCTTCCGCCTGCAGCTGAGCGCTGCCTTGGTGGTGCTGTCTGCCGGTTTCAGCACAGGCGCCCTGGCCCACAACCCGATGTGCGAGTGCAAGGCCATCGACGCCGAGCAGATCAAATGCACCGGCGGCTTCTCCGACGGCAGCGGCGCGCCGGGGGTAACCCTCGACGTGATCGGCTATGACGAAACCATTCTGGTGCCAGGCAAGCTCGGCGCCGATTCGACCCTGACCTTCAAGAAACCCGGCGCCGAGTTCTACGTGCTGTTCGACGCCGGCCCTGGCCACGTGGTCGAAATCGACCAAGCGGATATCGAAGCCCCATGACCACGCCGACCACCCAGGTTGTACGCCCGGCCGGTGCCGGGCACGAAACCCTCAATGTGCTGCTGATGTGTCTGTTGATCCTCACCGTCGCCGGATCGGTAGTCGCATGGCGCGGCGTTTCCCACGAACCGGAGCCGGTTTCCAGCCATCAACTGGACGCCCGCCGCGACCTAGGCGCCAGCGAGCAAGGCATCTATGCGGATCTGCGGGTGACCCTCGACGAGATCCACCTGTTGTGCGAAGAACAGCAAACACTGCCGACCCCGCAGAACCTGGCGGACGAAGGTTTCGCCCCGTTTGCCCAGGACGCCAGCTCGGTCAGTCGAGGTGGTCATGCCTGGCAGTTGCTGGCCGACCGCGCCTACTTCGGCCACAGCCAGGCACCGGCTGTGGCCGGTTCGTTTCTGATGCGCCTGAACGACGCCGCGCCGGACATCTGGCTCAACCGCGCCACCGACCTGCAAGCGCCGGCAGACCTGTCCGACGCAGCGCTGTCCGCCGCCGGCTGGAAACAGATCGTCGCGCAATTCGATGCCGGGGTGACCCGCGAACATCGTCATTGAACCCTCGCCTTCATTCGAGAGAAGACCGCTTGCCCATGCCTAGTTCATCTCAACGCCGTCCTTTCCTGCGCCTGCTGCTGATCGGTCTGTGCGCCTGCCTGCTGAGCCCGCTGGCCAGCGCCGATCAGGCCAAGCGCCTGCGCATCGGCATCACACTGCATCCGTATTACAGCTATGTGGCGAACATCGTCGGCGACAAGGCCGAGGTCGTGCCACTGATTCCCGCCGGTTTCAACCCGCACGCCTACGAGCCGCGCGCCGAAGACATCAAGCGCATCAGCGGGCTGGACGTGATCGTGCTCAACGGCGTCGGCCATGACGACTTCGCCGACCGCATGATCGCCGCCAGCGAAACGCCGAACATCAAGACCATCGAAGCCAACGAAAACGTGCCGTTGCTGGCCGCCACCGGGGTTGCTGCGCGCGGCGCCGGCAAAGTGGTGAACCCGCACACGTTCCTGTCGATCAGTGCCTCGATTGCCCAAGTCAACAACATCGCCCGGGAACTGGGCAAGCTCGACCCGGACAATGCCAAGACCTACACCCAGAACGCCCGCGCCTACGGCAAACGCCTGCGGCAGATGCGCGCCGACGCCCTGGCCAAACTGACCCAGGCGCCGAACGCCGAACTGCGAGTCGCCACGGTGCACGCCGCTTATGACTACCTGCTGCGCGAATTCGGTCTGGAAGTCACCGCCGTGGTCGAACCCGCCCACGGCATCGAGCCGAGCCCGAGCCAGTTGAAGAAAACCATCGACCAACTGCGCGAGCTGGACGTGAAGGTGATCTTCTCCGAGATGGATTTCCCGTCCACCTACGTCGAAACCATCCAGCGTGAATCCGGTGTGAAGCTGTACCCGCTGTCGCACATTTCCTATGGCGAATACACCGCCGACAAGTACGAAAAGGAAATGACCGGCAACCTCAACACCGTGGTGCGGGCGATTCAGGAGTCCGGCGCATGACGGCTCAGGAAAACCTTTCAATCAGACATAGCGGCCCGACCCTGGATTTCGCCGACGTCAGCCTGACCCTCGGCCGCACGACGATCCTCGACAAAGTCACCTTCCAGGTGCAGCCCGGCAGCGTGCATGCGCTGGTCGGCCCCAACGGCGGCGGCAAGAGTTCGCTGATCAAGACCCTGCTCGGGCAGATGCCGCATCACGGCCGGCTCAGTCTGCAATGGCCCGGCGAACCCGGCACCATCGGTTACGTGCCGCAGGCGCTGGAATTCGATCGGGGTCTGCCGATGACCGTCGATGATTTTATGGCCGCCATGTGTCAGCGTCGCCCGGCCTTCCTCGGCTTGAGCAAACGCTACGCCGGCGCTATCGATGATGCGCTGGAGCGAGTCGGCATGCAGGACAAGCGCAAGCGCCGGATGGGCGCACTATCCGGTGGTGAACGCCAGCGGGTTCTGCTCGCTCAAGGCCTGATTCCGGCCCCGCAATTGCTGGTGCTGGACGAACCGATGTCGGCCCTCGACGAAGCCGGGATTCAGGTCTTCGAGCGATTGCTCGGCGACTGGCGTGCGGCAGGCATCACGGTGCTGTGGATCGAGCACGATCTGGAAGCGGTCGGGCGCCTGGCCAATCGCGTCACCGGCCTCAATCGCCGGGTGCTGTTCGACGCCACGCCGCAACAGGCCCTGACCCCGGAACGCCTGCTGACCCTGTTCTCGACCCATCCACGGAGCGCTGCCTGATGAGTTACGAAGCCTTTCGTTTGATGGTGCAAGGCTGGGCCTCTTCCGGTTACCTGCCGGAAGCCCTGGCCTATGGGTTTGTGGTCAACGCCTTGCTTGCCGGTCTGCTGATCGGCCCGGTGCTCGGTGGCCTCGGCACGCTGGTGGTGGTCAAGCGCTTCGCGTTTTTCTCCGAAGCAGTCGGTCACGCGGCGTTGACCGGCGTAGCCATCGGCATTCTGCTCGGCGAGCCCTACACCGGGCCGTACGGCAGCCTGTTCGGTTACTGCCTGCTGTTCGGCATTCTGCTCAACTACCTGCGCAACCGCACCGGTCTGGCACCCGACACATTGATTGGCGTGTTCCTGTCGGTGTCCCTCGCTTTGGGCGCCAGCCTGCTGCTGATTCTGGCGGGCAAGATCAACGTGCACATTCTGGAAAACGTGCTGTTCGGCTCGGTGCTGACCGTCAACGGCAACGACCTGCTGGTGCTGGCGATTGTCGGCTCGCTGGTCATGGCGCTGGCCCTGCCGCTGTACAACCGGATCATGCTCGCCAGCTTCAACCCGCAACTGGCGGCGGTGCGCGGCGTCGCGGTGAAGACCCTGGATTACCTGTTCGTGATTCTGGTGACGCTGATTACGGTTGCTGCAGTGAAAGTCATCGGTGCGATTCTGGTCGGTGCGCTGCTGGTGATTCCGGCGGCGGCAGCACGTCTGCTCAGCCAGTCGCTCAAAGGCTTTTTCTGGTGTTCGGTGCTGATTGCCACGATCAGCACGCTGTGCGGGATTCTCGCGCCGATCGTGTTCGACCTGCCGATTCCGTCCGGCGCCGCGATCATCCTAGTCGCCGGTATCGCCTTCGCCCTCGCCGCGATTGCCCGGGGCGTCGTCCCCAGTCTGAAAGGGAACCTTGGATAAATGGCTTTTTCATTACGAAAACTGACTCTGGCCATCGCCCTCAGCGGTGCAGTTTCAAGCCCTCTGCTGGCTGCCGAGAAACCGTTGCGAGTGCTGGCCTCGTTGCCCATCACTTATGGTCTGGGTGAAGTCCTGCTCAAGGGCACCGACATCAGCCTCGAACGTGCGGCGCCAGCGAATCTGCCGGGCAGCCGCCAGACCGCCTATTTCACCGGTCGCGGCGCCCCGGCGCTGAGCAAACTGGCCACTGGCGCCGATGCCGTGATCGGCGTGCGCTCGCTGTGGGCCGATGACCCGCTGTATCCGATCGCCCGCCGCAGCAACATCCGCATCGTCGAAGTCGACGCCGCCCGCCCTGTGGACGGCGCCCTGCCCGGCATTGCCGTACAACCGGGGCTCAAGGTCGACGGTTTGAACAGCCAGCCGTGGCTGGCGAGCAACAACATGGGGCGCATGGCCGACGTGATGGCGGCAGACCTGGTGCGCCTGGCACCGAAGGACAAACCGAAGATCGAGGCCAATCTGGCGGCACTGAAACAGCGCCTGCTGAAACTCAGTGCCGACAGCGAGGCGCGTCTGGCCAGTGCCGACAACCTGAGCGTGATGAGCCTGAGCGATCACTTCGGTTACCTGATCGGCAGCCTCAATCTGGAATTGATCGGACAGGATGCCCGCGCGGATGCCGAATGGACGCCGGAGGATCTGAAAAAACTGACCGCCACCCTGAAAGACAATGACGTGGCGGTGGTGCTGCACCATCGGCAGCCGTCGGACGAGGTGAAAGCGGCGATTGCCGAATCGGGCAGTCATCTGCTGGTGCTGAGCACCGATGCGGCAGATCCGGTGGCAGAGCTGGAAGGCAATGTGGATGTGCTGCTCAAGGGCCTGAGCGGCGCCTAAGGCCAGTTGCCCCCCCGTTGATCGTTCCCACGCTCCGCGTGGGAATGCAGCCCGGGACGCTCCGCGTCCCTTGCGAAGCGGACGCGGAGCGTCCAATGAGGCATTCCCACGCAGAGCGTGGGAACGATCATCAAGGCCGATCTTCCAGACATGAAAAAACCCGCTGACTGTTTCCAGCCCAGCGGGTTTCTTTTTGCCTGAAGACTTACTGTGCAGCCGCTTGCGCTTCCATCTTCTGACGCAGGCTCAGCGGGCGCATGTCGGTCCAGACTTCTTCGATGTAGGCCAGACATTCCTTTTTCAGGCCACTCTTGCCGACGGTGCGCCAACCTTCCGGCACGGCCTTGTAATCAGGCCAGATCGAGTACTGCTCTTCGTGGTTGACCACGACTTGAAAGAGGATGTCCTCGCGGTCGAATACTGAAGTCATGCTGTGTCTCCATCGCTGTAAGGGTGGGCTGCACGACGGGTGCAGCCGGGTATGTAGAAAGAACGTTCGACGCGGCGAAAAATTTACAGGCCGGCGGTCGCGGCGCTCAACGCACGGCCGAAGATCTCGGCGACGCGGTCGATTTCCGCGGCGGTGATCACCAGCGGCGGCAGGAATCGCACCACCGCACCATGCCGACCGCCCAGCTCCAGAATCAGGCCACGCTTGAGGCATTCGCGCTGAACCAGCGGCGCCAGACGCGCAAACGCCGGTGGATGGCCGAGTGCGTCCGGCGTACCGTTCGGATCGACCAGTTCGACACCGAGCATCAGGCCACGACCACGAATGTCGCCCAGTTGCGGGAAGTCGCGCTGCAGGATGTGCAAGTGCTCGCTCAGGCGTTCGCCCATCGCAGCGGCGTGTTCGCAGACCTTGTGCTCGACCAGGTAACGCATCACGGCAGAGCCGGCGGCCATCGCCATCTGATTGCCACGGAACGTACCGGCGTGGGCGCCCGGCTGCCAGGTGTCGAGCCAGTCGCGATAAACCACCACGGCCAGCGGCAGGCTGCCGCCGATGGCTTTGGACAGCACCACCACGTCCGGGGTGATGCCGGCGTGTTCGAAGGCAAACATCTTGCCGGTACGGGCGAAACCGCTCTGGATTTCGTCGATGATCAACGCTACGCCAACCTTCTCGGTGATGCGGCGCAGACCGCGTAGCCACTCGATGTCCGCCGGGATCACACCGCCCTCGCCCTGCACCGCTTCAACGATGACTGCGGCCGGCAATTGCACGCCGGCCTCGGGATCATTGAGCAGGTTTTCCAGGTAACTCAGGTTGGCCTTCACACCCGCCGCGCCACCGAGGCCGAACGGGCAGCGGTAGTCGTACGGGAACGGCATGAATTGCACGCCGGTGCTGAGCAATGCGCCCAACGGTTTCTTCGGACCGAGGCTGCCCATCAGACTCAAGGCGCCCTGGCTCATGCCGTGGTAACCGCCGGAAAACGACAGTACGGTGCTGCGCCCGGTGGCGGTGCGCACCAGTTTCAGCGCAGCTTCCACGGCGTCGGTGCCGGTCGGGCCGCAGAACTGGATTTTCGCTTCCTTGGCCAATGCTGGAGGCAGCAGGCCGAACAGGTCCTGAACGAATTGGTCTTTCACCGGCGTGGTCAGGTCCAGGGTGTGCAGCGGCAGCTCATCGGCCAGCACCTGCTGGATCGCCTCGATCACCACCGGGTGGTTATGCCCCAGCGCCAGAGTGCCGGCACCGGCCAGGCAATCGATGAAGGTACGGCCTTCGACGTCTTCGACGTACAGGCCCTTGGCGCGCTTCAGTGCCAGCGGAATTCGGCGCGGGTAGCTGCGGGCATTGGATTCCTGCTGGCTCTGCCGGGCAAGCAATGGTGATTCATTGAACTGATACAGCGTTTCAGCCGGCGCGGAGGCGATCCGGGCCGACGACTCTTCAATAAGGCTGGTGGCGACTGACATCTCTCGACCCCTCAATACGCTATGGATAGTGACCAAAACTGCACACCGGGCAGGTGCGCGTTCCGGTCGCGGGGCGCACATGCAGGTTTTCCTGTTCTGGAAACGCACCAGCGTGTCGAGGATTTACACCCTTGATCGAATGTCAGGCCGACAATGCCAGCGGCTTGTGCATCGGCAGGCTCAAAACGCCGTGATGCGTGAAGGCAGACGCCGCTTCGCGATACCCCAGGCGCCGGTAGAACGCCTCGCCGGTTCGCGTGCTGGCGAGCGTGACGCAAGGCCGGCCGCGAATCCTCAGCCAACCCTCGAGATCGCCCACCAGCGCGCGGCCCGCGCCCCGGCGAAACCACTCCGGCTGCACATGACAAAACGTGATCTCGCCATTGGCGGCGGCCATGCCGACCCCGACCGGCTTATCGTGAAGAAGCGCGATATTCAGATAGAGATGCGGATCGGCGAGCCAGCCGCTGATGTGTTCCGCCGATTGTCGGCGAACCCAGCGGTCGACCAGTTGGGGATCGTTGCGATGATCGAGCGCGCAACCGACACGGATCGAGCGCTCGAGAATCCGGCTGATGATGCCGGCGTCGGCGGGTGTGGCGGGACAGATGTGGATAGGTGCTTCCATGGCGCTGTTTCCCTCAATCCATTGAGTCAAAGGCTGGGGCGACAATAACGTCGCGGCCGGCGGATGACTAATGGAGAGAGGTTACATTTGATGTGCCTGGCAACCTTTCAGACCGGTTGCAGCGGCATGGTCAGCTCGACCCGCAAACCATCCGGGCGGCTGTCGAAATGCAGGGTGCAGGCGCAGCGTTGAACGATGGCCTGGACAATCGCCAGCCCCAATCCGCAGCCGGTGCTCTGGCCGTTGCGCCAGAAGCGCTGGGTCAGATGTTGCAGATCGTCCGGGGCAATGCCCGGCCCGTGATCGCGCACTACGAAACGCACACGATTGGCGATGGTTTCCAGGCTCAACTCCACCGCGCCGTCGGTCGGCGTGTGGCGCAGGGCGTTGTCCAACAGATTACGCAGAGCCGCGATCGACAGCACCGCCGGCATTTGCAGGGGCGCATCGGACAATCGCTCAGGCAGGTGCAGCTTGATGCGCTGGCGCTGGTCACTGGCCGAATCCTGAATCGCCAGTTTCGCCACCTCTTCGGCGCTGCACTGCACACCGTCGTCGAACGACAGACTGCCCTCGACCCGCGCCAGCAACAGCAATTGCTCAAGGGTCCGGTGCAGGCGGTCGGCGCCCTCCTCGGCCCGGGCCAGGGACTGATCGCGGGCACTGCCTTCGGTCATGCGCGCCACTTGCAGGTGGGTCTTGATCGCCGTCAGCGGGCTGCGCAGTTCATGGGCGGCATCGCCGGTCAGGCGACGTTCGCGTTCGATGGTCTTGCCGATGCGCTGGAACAACTGATTCTGGGTTTCGAGCAGCGGTTTCAATTCGCTGGGGAATGACTGCAACTGCAAAGGTTCGAGCGAATCCGCGTTGCGACGCATCAAGGCTTCACGCAAGCGATTGAGCGGCGCCAGGCCCTGACCGATCCCCAGCCACAACAGGCACAGGCAGCCGAGCAGCGCCACGCCCACCGGCACCGAGGCCGCCAGCAGGATCGACATGTTCAGGGCTTCGCGCTCGATGACCCGGTCGGCAGTGGTAATTCGCACATCGCCCCGAGCCAGGGTGAAGCTGCGCCAAGGCGCGCCATCGATCATCTGATCGTGGAAACCCATTTTCTGCGCTTCCAGCGCCTGTTCCGGATTGTTGTGGCTGCGGGCAAGAATTTCCCCGCGCAACGAGCTGACCTGACAGGCCATGCCGCCGGGAATGTTCAGTTGCTCGGCGCTGAAGTGAGTGCCTTCGCCTTTGCTCGGGATGGCCGGCAATTGTTCCAGCAATCCGGCGACCATCCGCGCCGACGCCACCAGGCGCTGGTCGAGGGAAAACATCATCTGGTTACGCAGGTCGCTGAGCATCCAGGCGGCCGCCAGGGCCCAGATCAGCGCGAACGCGGCGCCGAGGGTCAGGCTCAGACGCAGGCGCAGACTCATCACTTGTCAGATTCTCCACCATCGGCCGGGCCCAGGCGATAACCCAGACCCCGTACAGTTTCGACGATGCCCTTGCCAAGTTTGCTGCGCAGGTGATGGATGTGCACGTTGAGCGCGTTGCTCTCCAGCTCATCGTTGAAACCGTAGACGCTGTCCTTCAATTGCTCGGTGGACAGCACCCGGCCACGGTTGTGCAGCAAGGCTTGCAGCAGGGATTGTTCACGACGGGACAGGTCCACCGGACGGCCCGCCAGCGTGGTTTCACGACTGCTCGGGTCGTAGGTCAGCGCACCGTGTTCGATCAGGTTGACACTGCGCCCGGCTACCCGGCGCAGCAGGGTTTGCAGACGCGCGAACAATTCGCGCAGATCGAAAGGCTTAAGCAGATAGTCATCGGCACCGGACTGCAAACCGTCGACACGGTCGGTGACCGAGTCCCGCGCGGTAAGGATCAGTACCGGAATCTCCAGGCCCTGCTGGCGCAGTTGCTGCAGCAGTTTGAGGCCATCTTCGTCCGGCAGGCCGAGATCGAGCACCATCACGTCGAACTGGGCAACCTTGAGAATCGCCCGCGCCTTGGAGGCGGTGTTGACGTGCTCGACCGTCAGGCCTTGCGCCGTCAGCCCGGCGACGATCCCGCTGGCGATCAACTCATCGTCTTCGCAAACCAGTACGTGCATGGGAGCTCCATGAGAAAAAACGCGATTCAAGCAGGAGAGGATTAAGCGGCAATTATGGACACTGCCCGCGCCAAGGAAAAGCATGATCCCGATGTATACGACTGCGGGCAATGGTTTTCTCAATAGCGATTATCGCGATGACAACTAAAAACCAACAGACAATAACTTATCAAGTTCAAAGCGACACAAATGGCAATCACATAATCAGTGCGCAAAAGTTATTTATCACGTTAACCTTCAACTGCAGAACATACAAACACCACACTTACTACAACACCGAACAACCAATTATCTATTCCAAGGAACTATCAAATGTCCAAACTCAACAACTTTGTTGCTATCGACTGGCGCTCCGGCCCTGACCGGATTTACTTTTTCTTCAAAGATACTGAAACATTTTCCTGCTACAACAATGGCGACGAAGAAGTACCCGGCGAATATCCAAAACCGATCAAGGGGCACTGGGAAGGGTTCGATGCCTATGCCAAGCATCTGCGGTTCGGCTTCACCCAGACCCAGGCGGGCGACAAGGATATTGTCTGGTTATTCTTTTACAATGGTGATCGCCCGATGGTTTGCGCCTATAACCAGGACACCGGAAAGGCTGATGCCTTTTACAATCTTTCCAACTCCCTGTGGACGCCGATCCTGCCCTACTTCGACAGAATCGTTGCCGGTACTTGGCTGGAAGCCATCGGGTACAAAAATCTGTTTCGCTTCTTGTTGAATGACGGGACCCACTTGACGCTGGATACTGTAACGCGAAAAGTAAATCACCATCCAACAGCAGTACTGCCCGGACTTGAACTTTATAAAGATCGCCTTGTTACCGCGGCTCAGATTGATCCGACCTTTAGCGACAACCTCTGGTATATCTTCCTGACCAATGACCAGTTCGTGGTTTACAACATGCAGAAAGGCCGAGTCGAGGGTGGTGTGCACAACGTGAGCGGTACATTCGCCGGGCTGACACGGGGTCTCTGACTCCATCATTCGTTTGCAATACTGCAGCGTCTCGCAGGTTTGACGCATGGATATACCCGGTTAATCACCGGTTAATCGCCGCCGCCCATTGTGCCCCTCAATTGCACAGGGACAAGGCTCCTCCATGCGTCATTTTTTTCTATTGTTTGCACTGTTGATTTCGAGTCTGGCTCAGGCAGGGAATGATCCCTTTGCGTCAAAACCGGAGTTCCTGCCGGTCGACAAGGCATTCGTACTGACCTCTGAGCGTCTGGATTCCGGTGAGACCCAGCTGTTCTGGCAAATCGCCGACGGTTATTACCTGTACCAGAAGCGTCTGAAGTTCGATGGGCTGGCGACACAAAACGTCCCGGCCCTGCCGGAGGGCGAATCCCACAGCGACGAGTATTTCGGCGAACAGCCGGTTTATCGTCAGGGTCTGGAACTGAAGATTCCCGCAGCCGCCACGGGCCAGATAAAGGTCAGCTATCAGGGCTGCGCCGACGCCGGCCTTTGCTATCCGCCACAAACCCGAGTGATCGACCTCGGCGGCAAAGCCGCAGCAACGACAGATGAAGCGCCGGATCAGGCACTGGCCAGCGGTCTGCAACAGCACTCGCTGGGCTGGAGTCTGCTGGTGTTCTTCGGCCTCGGTCTGCTGCTGGCCTTTGCTCCATGCTCATTGCCGATGCTGCCGATTCTGGCCGGCATGGTAGTCGGCAGCGGCGCCACGCCGCGTCGCGGTTTCGCGCTGGCCGGCAGTTATGTGGTTTGCATGGCGCTGGTGTATGCGGCGATGGGCGTCATCGCTGCGCTGCTGGGGGCGAACCTGCAGGCGTGGTTGCAGAACCCTTGGTTGCTCGGGACTTTTGCGGCCGTATTTGTGGTTCTGGCGCTGCCGATGTTCGGCTTCTTCGAGCTGCAATTGCCGGTGGCCCTGCGGGATCGACTGGAACATGCCTCGCGCAGTCAACGCGGTGGCAGTCTGGTCGGCGCGGGCGTACTGGGCGCGTTGTCCGGTCTGCTGGTCGGCCCATGCATGACCGCACCGCTGGCGGGCGCCCTGCTTTACATCGCGCAAAGTGGCAACGCGCTGCACGGCGGTCTGATTCTGTTTGCCCTCGGGATCGGCATCGGCGTACCGCTATTGTTGCTGGTAACCGTCGGCAATCGCTTCCTGCCCAAACCCGGCGCGTGGATGAACCTGCTCAAGGGCGTGTTCGGTTTCCTGTTCCTCGCCACCGCGCTGCTGATGCTGCGTCCGGTGCTGGATCCGTCGCTGTGGCTGGGTCTGTGCGGCGCGCTGCTGTTGATCGCCGCTTACAGTGCCTGGAAACAGTCAGAAGGCTTCGGTCGCGTGGCACAGTTGTTCGGTGCCGGTTCGCTGTTACTGGGCTTGTGGGGCAGTCTGTTGGTGGTCGGTGCGGCGGGTGGCAGTGACGATCCGTATCAGCCGTTGCAGGTGTACAGCGCCGGCCGTGTCGGATCTGCGGCGCCCAGCGGCCACGAAGCCTTCACGACGATCAAGGATCCGGGCGCCCTGCAACGCGAGCTCGACACCGCCAAAGCGCAGGGCCAGTGGGTGCTGCTCGATTACTACGCCGACTGGTGCACGTCGTGCAAAGTCATGGAGAAACAGGTGTTCGGCCAGGCGCGGGTGATGCAGGCCCTGAGCGATGTGCGCTTGCTCCGACTCGACGTGACCGCCGACAATGCCGCCAGCCGCGAACTGCTCGGCCGTTATAAAGTGCCGGGGCCACCGAGTTTCGTGTGGATCGGCGCCGACGGCGAAGAGCGCCGCAGCCAGCGCATCACCGGCGAGGTCGATGCCGATACTTTCCTGCAACGCTGGACCACCACCCGAGACGCCCGTTAATGCTGACCTTCACCCTCGGCACCTTTGCCATCGCACTCAACCACCTGCTGCTGATCAGCGCGCTGGCGCTGGCGACCTTCGTCGGCTGGCGGGTGGCCAAGCGCGGCGGTGACAACCCCGAGTCGGCGCTGTTCAGCCTGTTTCTGCTCGGCATGCTGGCGGCGCGCATGGCGTTTGTCGCCATGTACTGGGGGCACTATCGCAACGATCTCTGGCAGATCATCGACTTGCGCGACGGCGGTTTTCTCGCCTGGCCGGGGGTGATCGTGCTGTTGCTGGCGGCGCTGTATCGCGGCTGGCGCCGGCCGGGTTTGCGTCGACCGCTGGGCTTCGGCGTGGTCAGCGGCGTGGCGTTCTGGGTGCTGGCGACCCTGTCGCTGAACATCTACGAGCAAGGCACACGCCTGCCGGACATCACCCTGCGCAACGCCGCCGGGGAAACCGTGAAACTCACCGACTATCAGGGCGGGCCGCTGGTGATCAATCTGTGGGCCACCTGGTGCCCGCCGTGCCGACGGGAAATGCCGGTGCTGGAAAACGCCCAGCAACAACGCCCGGACCTGACGTTCCTGTTCGTCAACCAGGCCGAAAGCATGCAAAGCGTTGCGACTTTTCTCGAAACCCAGGGCCTGAGCCTGAACAACGTGCTGTTCGACCGCAGCGGACGTCTCGGCCAGGCCGTGGGCTCCATGGCCCTGCCGACTACCCTGTTCTATAGCCCGGACGGTCGCCTGCTGGGCAGCCATCTGGGCGAGTTGTCGAACGCCAGCCTGGCCCGCGCCCTGGAAAACTTCGATACCCCGGCTTCCAGTCCGAACCCGGCCACCTCTTCTTCAAGGAAACTGCCATGCCCCGCCTCCGCCACCTGCTGACACTGACCATGAGCGCAGCCCTGCTGCACTTGCCGTCGGTCCAGGCCGCCGAAGAACTGCCTGAAGCGATCAAGAAGATCGAAGCCAAGGGCGCGAAAATCGTCGGCCAGTTCGACGCGCCGGACGGCTTGCGCGGTTACGCCGCGCAATACCAGAACCGCGGCATGGCGCTGTACCTGACGCCGGACGGCAAGCATGTGCTGCTGGGCAACCTGTACGACGCCGACGGCAATGACCTGAGCAGCGCGCCGCTGCAAAAACTGGTCTACGCGCCGATGGCCAAGGAAGTCTGGGCCAAGTTCGAAGCAAGCAACTGGATTCAGGACGGCAACAAGGATGCGCCGCGCACGGTGTATCTGTTCAGCGACCCGAACTGCCCGTACTGCAACATGTTCTGGGAACAGGCCCGTCCATGGGTCAAGGCCGGCAAGGTGCAGTTGCGGCACATCATGGTCGGCATCATCCGCGAAGACAGCCCGGCCAAATCCGCCGCCCTGCTCGCCGCCAAAGACCCGAGCAAGGCCCTGGAGGATCATGAGAAGGCCGGCAAGGCCAGCACCCTCAAGGCCTTGAAGGACATTCCGGTCGCCGTGCAGACCAAACTCGCGGCGAACATGCAGTTGATGGAAGACCTGGACTTGCAGGCCACCCCGGCGATCTTCTACATGGACGACAAGGGCGAACTGCAACAACAGCAAGGCGCGCCGACGCCGGACAAACTGGCGAAGATTCTCGGCCCGAAATAAAAAAACGCCCACGCAATGCGTGGGCGTTTTCGTTACTTCCGCTCAGCCAGAAACTTCAGCAGCGTGTCGGTCACAAACTCCGGATTCTCCAGATTGGAGATATGCCCCGCCTCCGGCACCAGCACACACGGACAGCCAATCAGCTCAGCCATTTCCCGTGCTTCCGACGGCGGGCGTGGTTTGTCCTGATCGCCGCAGACCACCAGCGTGGTGGCCGCATTCAGTTCGCCCAGACGCGGCAACAGATCGTCACGGCCAAAGGTGATGCGCCCCATCGGCACGATGCTGTCGCGCAGGCGTTCGGCCGAATAGCCGGCGAGTTTTGCGCGGAAATCCTGATACAGCGCCGACTCTCGATCGATGTCCGGGCGGAAAAAGATCGGCACCACGATATCCAGCAGTTGCTCGGAGATCCCGCCGCTTTCCTCGATCTGTTTGAACAGCGAGAAATAGTACTGGCGAGTCGGCTCCGGCTCGACGCCTACGTAAGTGTCCATCAGCACCAGACCGTTGAGCCGCTGCGGCGCCGACAACGCCAGACGCACGCCCCACATGCCGCCGACCGACAGCCCGACCAGTGTCACCCGATCGATGTCCAGATGATCGAGCAACGCCAGTGCCTGACGGGCGATGTCGTCCAGCGAAGCGGTGCCTTCAGGCAAGCGACCGGATTCGCCGTGCCCCCACAGATCCAGTGCAATCACCCGATAGTGCGGCGACAGCGCAGCGATCTGCGGCGCCCACATGGCCTGGTCCCACAGGTAACTGCCGGCCAGCAACACCGCCGGGCCTGTGCCTTGATCAATGTAGTGAAGCGCCTGTCCGTCAACTTCGAAGAAAGCCATCGATCACCCCCGCGACAAAAAAGAGAACCGGCAGACTGAGCTGCCGGTTCGGGATCGTCAACTATACAAACGTACATCCATGTTCCGGTTGATCGATGTTGAGTTCACAGACGCTGAAGACTACAACCCCTCCAGCTCCGCCATCAGGTCATTCAACCGATCAACCTTCTCCTCGGTAATGTCGCTGGCCGCCAGCCCTTCGATGTACCCGGCCAGTTCCTCCACCGTGCTGCATTCGAACATCGCCCGCAGCGGAACGTCCCGTTGCAGGGCTTTCTGCACCCGCGAGGCGATCTGCGTGGCGAGCAGCGAATGGCCGCCGAGTTCGAAGAAGTTGTCGCGTAGCCCGACCTTCTCGACCTTCAGCACCTCGGCCCAGATATCGGCCAGAGTCTGTTCCAGCACGCTGCGCGGCGCCAGGTAATCCTGGCTTTGCAACTGGCCGATCTCCAGCACCGGCAAAGCCTTGCGGTCGAGTTTGCCGTTGGCGTTGAGCGGCAACCGGTCGAGCCACAACCAGTGCAGCGGCACCATGTATTCCGGCAGTTCGGCGCGCAGGCGCTGCTTGATCCGCTCCAGCCGTTCGCTCTGATTCAGTGCGGAATCTGCGGCCACCAGGTAGCCCACCAGATGCTTGCCGTTGACGCCTTCCTGCACGCCGACCGCGCCATCGCGAACTTCCGGTTGCTCATGCAGACGCGCCTCGATTTCACCCAGCTCGATCCGGTAACCGCGAATTTTCACCTGATGGTCGACCCGGCCGACGTACTCCAGCACACCGTCACTGCGACGGCGCGCCAGGTCACCGGTGCGATACAGCCGCTCGCCCGGCGCACCGAATGGATTCGGCACAAACACCGGCGCGGTGCGCAGCGGATCGCTGACATAACCGCGACCGACACCGGTGCCGGCGACGCACAACTCACCCACCGCACCCAACGGCACCAGATCCAGCGCACCATCGAGCAGGTACAACAAATTGTTGTCAGTCGGCGTACCGATCGGCAAGTAACTGCCGCGAGTCGAGGCCAGGTCGACGCGGAAGAACGCCACGTCGTCCGAGCACTCCGCCGGGCCATAGGCGTTGACCAGACCGATCTCTGGGTAACGCAGAAGCCATTGGTGCGCCAGTTCCGGCGGCATCGCTTCACCGGTTGGCAGCATCCAGCGCAGACCGTCGAGGCTCAGGCGATCCGAAGCGAGCATGCCCTGGATCAGCGACGGCACGCTTTCCAGCACGGTGATGCCCTGCTGTTGCACATGCACCAGCAAGCCTTGCGGATCGTGGGCGATGGTGTTCGGCACGATGTCCACCCGCGCACCGAACAACGGCGCGGCGAGGAATTGCCAGACCGAAATGTCGAAGCTTTGCGAAGCGGTCTGGGCGATCACATCGGCGTCACTCAGGTTCAGATACGGCACCTTGCTCAACTGGTTGTTGAGCATGCCGCGCTGCTCGACCATCACGCCTTTCGGCAACCCGGTGGAGCCCGAGGTGTAGATCACGTAGGCCAGATTGTCCGGGCCACTGAAGATGCCCGGATTCGCCGACGACACCGCGCCGGCCTGAACCTCTTCCCACACCAGCAAGCGTGGACGGTTGGCGCAGCTGAATTCATCCAGCAAGGTCGTCGCCTGTTCACGGCAAGCCTTGGTGCACACAAGCACCGGCGTGCGGCTGAGTTCAATGATGCGTTGCAGACGCTGGCTCGGCAGGCCCGGATCCAGCGGCAGGTAACCGGCACCGGCCTTGAAGCTGCCGATGATCATGCCCAGCAGATCCAGATTCCGTTCAGCCAGCAGCGCCACCGGTTGATCCCTCTGCACCCCGGCTGCGACCAGTGCGTGGCCGAGACGGTTGGCGTTCTGGTTCAACTCGGCATAGCTCAGTTGCTGATCAAGGCAACTGGCGGCAATGCGTTGCGGATGTTGCGCGACCTGGGCTTCGAACAGCTCGACGTAGCTCTGTTCCAGCGGATAGTCGTGCTCACTCTGGTTGCAGCCGTGGAGCAAGAAGTCCTGTTCCTCGAGGCCCAACAGCGGCAGGTCGGCCATATCGCCATGGAAGCCGTCGACCAGTGCCAGCAACAGACGCTTGAACTCGCCGAGCATGCGCTCGATGGTCGATTCGTCGAAGTAACGCTGGTCGTAAGACAGGTGCAGACCGAGGTCGTCGCCCGGATAGCAAACCGCCGTCAGCGGGAAGTTGGTGTGGGTACGGCCCGAGTCCGAGGTCGCGTTGAGGCTCTGCGCGCGGTCCAGCACCGAGACTTCCACCGGGGCGTTTTCGAACACGAACAGGCTGTCGAACAGCGGCTGGCCTTTCGGCAGTTCGCTTTGTTCCTGGATGTTCACCAGCGGCAGGTATTCGTACTCGCGCAGTTGCATGTTGCTGTCGAGCAGACCGCTCAGCCACTGACGCACGCTGGCGCGCTGATCGTCCGCCGGGATCTGCACCCGCAGCGCGATGCTGTTGATGAACAGGCCGACGGTGCGCTGCATCTCCGGCATCTCCACCGGGCGCCCGGCCACGGTCACGCCGAACAGCACGTCGCGATCACCGCTCATGCGGCGCAGCACCAGTGCCCACGCCGCCTGGGCGAAGGTGTTGATGGTCAGTTGATGGGCCTGGGCCAGTTCACGCAGACGGGCGCCGTCCTCGACATTCAGTCGCGTGTAGCGGTCGCCGACGATCATGCCGCCGCTTTCGCCGGCGTGTTCACGCAGAAACGGACGGTCGCTCGGGATCGGCGTGGTGCGCTCGAAGCCTTGCAGGTTCTGCTGCCACCACTGACGCGCTTCGGCCAGGCTCTGGCGTTGCAGCCAGCCGATGTAATCGCGGTAGCGCGGCGGCATTGCCAGTTGCGCTTCGCGACCTTCGCCGAGGGCGGTGTAGATCTCGAAGAAATCGTTCATCAGCAGCGAACGGCACCATGCATCGATCAGGATGTGGTGGTTGCTCATCATGAACCAGTAACGCGCCGCGCCGACCTTGATCAGGCGCAGGTGGAACGGTGCCTGATTGAGCAGATCGAACCCGGCTTCGCGCTCGGCCTTGAGCAGCGCTTGCAGTTTCGGCTCTTGCTCGGCGTCAGCGATGGCGCTCCAGTCCAGATACTCGATCGGCGTGCGCCCCGGTGTGTGGATCACTTGCAGCATGTCTTCGCCGACGTTCCAGCAGAACGACGCACGCAACGCTTCATGACGGGCGACTACTGCTTGCCACGCCTGGGCGAAACGTTCGGGGTCAAGTTCGCTGTTGATGCGGTAGCGATCCTGCATGTAGTACAGACCGGTGCCCGGTTCGAGCAAGGTGTGCAACAGCATGCCTTCTTGCATCGGCGTCAGCGGGTACACGTCTTCGATGTGCGCCGCCGGTACCGGCAGTGCGTCGAGTTGGGCCTGGGTCAATTTTGCCAGCGGGAAGTCCGACGGCGTCAGGCCACCGGCCTCGTCCTGCAGGCAATGTTCGATCAGGCTCTGCAACTCGCCGACGTAGGCATCGGCCAGCTCGTTGATGGTCTGCGCGTCGTAGCGTTCGGCGCTGAAGGTCCAGCGCAGCAGCAACTCACCGCCGTACACCTGACTGTCGACGCTCAACTCGTTCGGCAGCGGTGCGTGCGGATCGTGGGCAGCGCCGACCGACTCATCCAGCGGACGGAACAGCGCATCGCTGCCGAAGCTCTGGTCGAACTGGCCGAGGTAGTTGAAGGTGATCGGTGCGTTCGGCAACGCCGTCATGCTCTGACGGCTGGCATCATCGGCGAGATAACGCAGCACGCCATAGCCCAGACCTTTGTGCGGCACGGCGCGCAGTTGTTCCTTGATCGCCTTGATCGAAGCGCCCTGCCCGGCAGCCTCTTCGATGTTGTGTGGGGTCAGGCGCAGCGGATAGGCGCTGGTGAACCAGCCGACGGTGCGGGTCAGGTCGATCTCGTCGAACAGGGTCTCGCGGCCGTGGCCTTCCAGTTGAATCAGCGCCGAGGGCTGACCACTCCAGCGGCACAGCACGCGGGCCAGCGCAGTCAGCAGCAGATCGTTGACCTGCGTGCGATAGGCGCTCGGTGCCTGTTGCAGCAGTTGCCTGGTGCGTTCGGCATCCAGACGCACGCTGACGGTTTGCGCATGACGATTCTCGCGACCGCCCTCAGGACGTTCGCACGGCAAATCGGCAGTCGGACCGGCCAGTTGCGCTTGCCACCAGCTCAGTTCTTCACGCAGGGATTCGCTGCCGGCGTAAGCCTGCAAACGCGCCGCCCAGTCCTTGAAGGCGCTGGTTTTCGCCGGCAGTTTCACCGACTGATCGGCGTCGAGCTGGCGATACACGGTTTGCAGATCGTCGAGCAGAACCCGCCACGACACACCGTCGACCACCAAGTGATGGATCGCAACGAACAGCCGTTGCTGACCTTCCGGCCCATCGACCAGCACGGCGCGCAGTAGCGGACCCTGGGCAAGGTCGAGACTGCGCTGGGCGTCGGCGAACAGTGCAGCGCACTTGTCCATCGACGGCACGCGAACCTGCCACAGCACGGCGGCATCGGTGACCGGTTGATGGGTCGCTTGCCATGCGCCGTTGACCCCGGTGAAGCGCAGACGCAGGGCGTCATGCTGCTCGATCACCGCCAACAGCGCTTGCTCCAGACGGTGCTGTTCCAGCGCAACCGTCGGTTCCAGCAGAAGCGCCTGGTTCCAGTGCTGACGCTCGGGAATCTCGGTGTCGAGGAACCAGTGCTGGATCGGTGTCAGACGCGATTCGCCCGTCACCAGACCTTGCTCGGCGGTCACGGTTTCACTGCGGCTGGCAACGGCGGCCAAGGTCTGCACGGTCTGGTGCTGGAACAGATCACGCGGGCTAAAGTGAATGCCCTGCTGGCGCGCCCGGCTGACCACTTGAATCGACAGGATCGAGTCGCCGCCCAGTTCAAAGAAGTTGTCGTTCAGACCGACCTGCCCGACGTTGAGCACCTCGCACCAGATCTGCGCCAGGGTTTGCTCCAGCTCGTTGCTCGGCGCCACGTAATCCTGACGATTGAGCTCCGGATCCGGTGCTGGCAACGCGCGACGGTCGAGTTTGCCGTTGGCGGTCAGCGGCATGCTCGCCAGCAGAATCAGGTGGGTCGGCACCATGTAGTCTGGCAGTTGCGTCTTGAGGTGCGCCTTCAGCGCATCGCGCAGTTCGGCCTGCTCGGCTTCGCTTCGCGAAGCGACCTCGGTCACGAGATAGCCGACCAGTTGCTTGCCGCTCGGCGCATCCAGCGCCAGCACCACCGCTTCGCGGATCGAATGGTGATCGAGCAGGCGGGTTTCGATCTCGCCCAGCTCGATGCGGAAACCACGGATCTTCACCTGATGGTCGATCCGCCCGAGGTACTCCACCAAGCCGTCGGCGCGCTGGCGCACCAGGTCGCCGGTGCGGTACATGCGCCCGCCATCGACGGCAAACGGGTCAGCGACGAAACGTTCGGCAGTGATGCCCGCACGCTCGTGATACCCAACCGCCAGACCGGCGCCACCGACGAACAATTCACCGGTCGCGCCTTGCGGCACCAGCGCCAGATCAGCGTCGAGAATGTAGGCCACGCGATCACCGATCACGCTGCCGATCGGCACACTGCCGGCGCCCTCTTCCAGCACTTCAGGCGCAAGGCTGGCCAGCGGCATGACCACGGTTTCGGTCGGGCCGTAGGCGTTGAAGAACAGGCTCGGTTTGAACGCCGCACGAATCCGTTGCAGGTGTTCGCCGGTCAGCGCTTCGCCGCCGGTGATGATCATGCGCACCGGCAGAATGTCGTTTTGCGTCGCAAGGAATTGCGCCAACTGGCTGCCGTAACTCGGGGTGAAACCGAGAATATTGATCCGATGTTCGCGGATCAGGCCGCAGATTTCTTCAGCGTCCCACTGGCCTTGCGCACGCAACACCACCTGCGCACCGCTGAGCAGCGGCACCAGCAGTCGCTCGGTGGCAGCGTCGAAGTTGATCGAATAGAAGTGCAGTTCGCAGTCGTCCGGACGCATGCCGAAACGCTCGATCACCGCCTGGCAATGCATGGCGATTTCACCGTGGGACACCACCACGCCTTTCGGCTTGCCGGTGGAACCCGAGGTGTAGATCAGGTACGCCTGATGCTGCGGCAGGCTGATAAATGGCAGCTCGGTAGCCGGGTAATCGGCCAGCGCGGCGCTGTCATCTTCCAGGCACCAGCGCGCCACGTTCGGCGGCAGTTCGCCGAGGGCCTTGAACATCGCGCGGTCGCTGAGCAGCAGGCCGACGCCGCTGTCTTCGATCATGTAATGCAGGCGGTCGAGCGGGTATTCCGGGTCCAGCGGCACATAGGCGCCACCGGCCTTGAGGATCGCCAGCAGGCCGACGACCATTTCCAGCGAACGCTCCAGCGCCAGACCGACCCGCACTTGCGGGCCGACACCGCGTTCACGCAGGGCCCAGGCCAGACGGTTGGCGCGGGCGTCGAGTTCGGCGTAGCTCAGGGTCTGCCCGGCGAAGGTCAGGGCCGGCGCATCTTTGCGCGCCAGTGCCTGCTCGGCGAACAGGTGATGAATGCACTGGTCGAGACGACGCTCGCCCGGCTCGACGCCAAGGCTGTCGAGCAATTGCTGTTGCTCAGGTGCATCGAGCAGCGGCAGCTCGCTGAGGCGTTGCTGCGGGTTGGCGATCAACGCTTCCAGCAGGTTGCGCCAATGTCTGGCCATGCGCGCGATGGTCGGTTCATCGAACAAGTCGGTGCTGTAGGTCAGGCAGCAACCGAGGCGATGGTCGAGGTCGGTGACTTCTAGGTTGAGGTCGAACTTGGTCGCCCGCGCATCGTTGGCCAGGTACTCGACGGTCATGCCGGCGAGCATGCGGCTCTGCTGGAATTCCCAGCGCTGCACGTTGCACATCACCTGGAACAACGGGTTGTAGGCGGCACTGCGCGGTGGTTGCAGCGCTTCAACCAGATGATCGAACGGCAGATCCTGATGGGATTGACCTTCGATCACGGTGTGGCGCACTTGCTCCAACAACTCGCCGACCGACATCTGGCCGTCGAGCTGGCAACGCAGCACCTGGGTGTTGAGGAACGCACCGATCAGGCCTTCGCTTTCCGGGCGGATACGGTTGGCCACCGGCGCGCCGATCCGCAGATCGGTCTGGCCGCTGTAGCGGTAAAGCAAGGTCGCAAGGGCGGCGGTCATGGTCATGAACAGGGTCAGACCGTTCTGCGCATTGAACGCGCGAACCCGCGCGGCCAGATCGTCGCTGAGGTCGAAACGGAACAGTTCACCCTGGTGACTTTGCACCGGCGGACGCGGACGGTCGCCCGGCAGTTCCAACAGCGGGTGTTCGCGGCCCAGTTGCGCAGTCCAGTAGTCGAGCTGACGCTGACGCTCGCCGGACTCCAGCCAGTTGCGCTGCCACACGCTGTAGTCGAGATACTGCACCGGCAGCGGTTGCAGCGGCGATTCGCGGTCATCGACGAACGCTTCGTACAGTGCGCTGAGCTCACGGGCGAAGATGTCCATCGCCCAGCCTTCGGTGACGATGTGGTGCAGGGTCAGAACGAAGTAATGCTCCTGCTCGGCGGTCTTGACCAGGCAGGCGCGCAGCAGCGGGCCGGTTTCCAGATCAAACGGCAGGTGTGCTTCGTCGTCGGCCAGTTGCTGGACTTTCTGCTCGCGCACATCGGCGGCGAGTTTCGAGAAATCCTTCCAGTCCATGCGCACGCCGGTTTCGGCATGCACCTGCTGACGGGCCACGCCGTCGATGCTCGGGAACGTGGTGCGCAGGGTTTCGTGACGCAGGATCAGCGCTTGCAGCGCGGCCTCGAAACGCCCGACATCCAGCACGCCACGCAGGCGCGCCATGCCGCCGACGTTGTACGCCGGGCTGTCCGGTTCCATCTGCCAGAGGAACCACATGCGCTGCTGGGAATAGGACAGCGGCACCGGTTTGCTGCGATCAACCTTGTCGATCGGCGGCTGTTTGTTGGTGCGGCCGCTGGCCTGGATCTGGCGGATCTGCTCGGCGAAATCACCCAGTTCGCTGTGCTCGAACAAGGCACGCAGCGGCAGCTCGACGTCGCAGGCCTGGCGGGTGCGGGAGATGATTTGCGTGGCCAGCAGCGAGTGACCGCCGAGGGCGAAGAAGTCGTCGCGCAGGCCGATCTGTTTCAGGCCCAGCACTTCGCGCCAGATCGCAGCGATCTGCTGTTCCAGCTCGGTGACCGGCTCGACGTGTTCGCGCACCTGCCATTGCGGCTCGGGCAAGGCGCGGCGATCGAGCTTGCCGCTCGGGCTCAGGGGCATTGCGTCCAGGCGCATCAGTTGCGCGGGGACCATGTATTCCGGCAGCTCGGCGGCGAGTGCGGTTTTCAGGCGAGCGATCTGCGCGTCTTGATCTTCATTGGCATCGGTGGCGGTGAAGTAACCGATCAGTTGCGGGCCGGCGACGGTTTCACGCACCAGCACGGCGGCCTGAGCAACGCCGTCCTGAGCCAGCAGACGCGCTTCGATTTCTTCCGGCTCGACGCGGAAGCCGCGCAGTTTGACCTGCTGATCGAGACGGCCGAGGTATTCGATCACGCCATCATTCGTCCAGCGTGCGCGGTCACCGGTGCGGTACAGCCGCGCGCCCTGCTCGCCCAGCGGATCAACCACGAAACGCTCGGCGGTCAGCGCCGGACGGCCGAGGTAACCCCGGGCCAGGCCGATGCCGCTGATGCACAGTTCACCCGGCACACCGGCCGGCACTGGATTGAGATCGCTGTCGAGCACGCGGCAGACCACGTTGCCCAGCGGGCGGCCAATCGGCGAACGCTCGCCATCGGCCACGGTGCAATGCCAGTGAGTGACGTTGATCGCGGTTTCGGTCGGGCCATAACGGTTGTGCAGTTGCACCGCTGGCAGTTGCGCCAGCACGCGGTTGCGCAGCTCTGCCAGCAGCGCTTCACCGCCGGAGAACACGCGGCGCAGGCTGGTGCATTCGGCACTCAACGGTTCGTCGATGAACAGCGAAAGCAGCGGCGGCACGAAGTGCAGCGTGGTCACGCCGTATTGCTGAACCAGTTGCGCGATGCGATGCGGATCGCGGTGTCCACCGGGGCCGGCGATCAGCAGGCGCGCGCCAGTGATCAGCGGCCAGAAGCACTCCCACACCGACACGTCGAAACTGATCGGCGCCTTTTGCATCAGCACGTCGGTGTCGTTCAGGCGATAAGTGTTTTGCATCCACTGCAGACGTTCGGCCAACGCCGCGTGAGTGTTGCCCACGCCTTTCGGCTGGCCGGTGGAGCCGGAGGTGTAAATCACGTAGGCGAGGTTGTCGCCGTGCAGGTGCAGACCCGGTGCCTGGCTCGGCCAGTTTTCCAGGTGCAGGGTGTCCATGGCGATCACGCTGACACCTTCGCTGGCCGGCAAGCGGTCGAGCAATGACGTCTGGGTCAGCAGCAGTTCGACGCCGCTGTCGCTGAGCATGTAGGCCAGACGATCGGCCGGGTAATCCGGGTCCAGCGGCACGTAGGCGCCACCGGCCTTGATGATCGCCAGCAGGCCGATCAGCAGTTGCGGCGAACGCTCGGCGGCGATGGCCACGCACACGTCCGGGCCGACGCCTTTGTCGCGCAGGTAATGGGCCAGACGGTTGGCCTGGGTGTGCAGTTCAGCGAAGTCGAGGCTGCCGCCGTCCCATATCAGGGCGGTGCGATCAGGGGTTTGCCGCGCTTGTTCGTTGAGCAGTTCCGGCAGCCATTGTTGCGCCGGGGTGCACGGGGCGATGCTCCACGCATTTTGCTGAGTGTGCTCGGCGGCGGTCAGCAGTTGCAGCTCGCCGATGGTTTGTTCCGGACGTTCGCAGACGGCACGCAGCAGGTTGCTGAAATGCTCGGCCAGTCGCTCAATCGTCGCAGCGTCGAACAGCTCATCGGCATAGTCGAAGGACAGCGTCAGACGCCCATTGCGGTCTTCTTCACTGTGCAGTTGCAAATCGAACTTGGCCTCGCGGCTGTGCCACGGCAGTTCTTCGGCGAGCAGGCCCGGCAGACGTTTCAGCGCGCTCAGATCGCGTTGCTGGTGGTTGAACATGACCTGAAACAGGCCCTGCTCGCGCGCCTGTGGGAAGGCTTCCAGCAGTTGTTCGAACGGCAGATCCTGATTCGCCTGGGCGCCGAGTGCAGCTTGTCGGGTTTGCGCCAGCAGTTCGGTGAACGGCAGACGCGAATCGACGTCGGCGCGCAGCACCTGAGTGTTGATGAAGAAGCCGATCAGGCCCTGGGTTTCCAGGCGCGGACGGTTGGCGTTGGGTACGCCGATGCGGATGTCGCGCTGGCCGCTGTAGCGATGCAGCAGGCTCTGGAAAGCCGAGAGCAGCAGCATGAACGGCGTGGATTGATAGGCTTGGGCCGTCTGGCGGATCGCGTCGCTGAGGCTGTTCCCCAGACGAACAATGTGGCGTGCGGCGCTGTGAATTTGTTTGGCAGAACGCGGATGGTCGGTCGCCAGTTCCAGGGTCGGATGCTCGTCACCCAACTGCGCTTTCCAGTACGCCAGTTGCCGTTCGCCCTCGCCTTGCGCCAGCCATTGGCGCTGCCAGCTGCCGTAGTCGGCGTATTGGGTTGGCAGCGGCGCGAGTTCGGCGCGCTGGCCTTGGGAAGCGCCGGCGTACAGGCGCGAGAACTCGTCGATCAACACGTTCAGCGACCAGCCGTCGGCGATGATGTGGTGCAGGGTCACCAGCAACTGGTGATCTTCGTCGTCGAGGCGAACCAGCGTCACCCACAGCAACGGGCCTTTCTCCAGATCGAACTGGGTGCGGGCTTCGTCCTCGCGGATCTGTTGTGCGCGGGCTTCACGTTCGGAGACTGGCAGGTCGCTGATGTCGATCAGTTGCAGATTGAATTCGCCCGCCGCTTCGACCTGTTGCAGGGCCACGCCATCGCGCTCGAAGAAGCGCGTACGCAGGGATTCATGGCGCTCGATCAGTTGCTGGAAACTGGCGCGCAGGGCGTCTTCGTCCAGTTCGCCGCGCAGGCGCAGGGCACCGGGGATGTTGTAGGCGCTGCTCTGCGGGTCGAGCTGCCAGGTGATCCACAGTCGGTTTTGCGCCAGCGATTGCGGCAGCGCTTCGTTGCGCGACAGTGCGGTGATCTCGCCTTGGGCGCTACCGCCGTCCTGCTGCTGTTGCGCCACGGCGGTGGCGAATGCGGACAGGGTCGGGGCTTCGAACAGCAGGCGCAGGTTCAGCTCCAGGCTCAGCGCTTCGCGAACCTTGGCAATCACTTGGGCGGCGGCGATCGAGTTGCCGCCGAGCAGGAAGAAGTGATCGTCGGCGTTGACCTGTTTGACGTTGAGTTGCTCGGCCCAGACTTTGCCGATCAACGCTTCCAGTTCGGAGGCGGACGCGGTCGACTCATGAGCGGTTTCAGCGGTGGCCGACGGGAACACCGCGTAGCTGTCGAGGCTGCCGTCGGCCAGACGATTGCGGCAGGCCGAACGTTGCAGCTTGCCGCTGGAAGTCTTCGGCAATGCGCCCGGATTGAGCAGCACAACCACGCTCGGTGCTTCCTGATAGGCCTCGGCCACGGCCTGGCGGATGGCTTTGATCAGTGCTTCAGGCGGGAGGATTTTCTGCACGCTGCGGCTGATTTCCGCCGCAATGCCGATGCCTTCTTCGCCATTCTGATTAACCGCGAATGCTGCAACGCGCCCCTTGCGCACCACCTCAACTTCGTTCTCGACCGTCTTCTCGAGATCCTGCGGGTAGAGATTGTGACCGCGCACGATCAGCATGTCTTTCAGGCGTCCGGTGATGAACAGTTCACCGTCGCGCATGAAACCCAGGTCTCCGGTGCGCAGCCAGGTCTGGCCGGCGTGCTGGACGAAAGTCTTGGCGCTGGCCTCGGCGTTGCGCCAGTAGCCGAGGGCAATGCTCGGGCCGGCGGCCCAGACTTCACCGACGGCATTGTCGGCCAGCTCTTCAAGGGTGTTCGGTTCGACGATCAGCACCGCATGATCGGGCTGACTGATGCCGCAGCTCATGATCGGGCTGCCCTCGCCCGGCTCGGCGCGGTTTTGTGCCAAGGCTTGATCGTCGACGCGCAACGCCGGAATCCCTGTGCCCCGCGGTGTGCCGGCGACGAACAGGGTCGCTTCCGCCAGACCGTAGGACGCCATGAAGCTGTTTTCGCTGAAACCGCACGCGGTGAATTTCTCGGCGAAGCGTTCGAGGGTGTCGAGACGGATCGGCTCGGAGCCGGAATAGGCCACACGCCAGCGGCTCAGGTCGAGACGTTCCAGCGCCGATTCGCTGACCCGCTCGCTGCACAGACGATAAGCGAAGTCAGGCCCACCGCTGATGGTGCCGCCGTACTGGCTGATCGCTTCAAGCCAGCGCAACGGCCGGCCGAGGAAGTACGCCGGCGACATCAGGATGCACGGCACACCGCTGAAGATCGGTTGCAGCAGACCGCCGATCAGGCCCATGTCGTGATACAGCGGCAGCCAGCTGACGATCACGTCGTCCGGGTTCACGTCGATGCCGAAGCCGTGGCGGATCAGCAGTTCGTTGGCCACCAGGTTGCCGTGGCTGACCTGCACCCCCTTGGGCAGCGCGGTGGAACCGGAGGTGTATTGCAGGAAAGCGATGTGGTCTTGCGGCAAGGTCGGTTCGACCCAGCGCTCGGCCAGCGCAGCGTCGAGGGTGTCGACGCACAGCAGCGGCGGCGCGCCTTCGATTTGCTGCAGGGCGTCGCGCAGGTCGGCGCTGGTCAGCAGCAGACGCGGCTCGGCGTCGGCAATGATCGACAGCAGGCGCTCCTGATGATGACGCTTGGCCGATTCCGGCGGATAAGCCGGCACCGCGATCACGCCCGCGTACAGGCAACCGAAGAACGCCGCGACGTAATCCGGGCCGCTCGGGAACAGTAATACCGCGCGATCACCGAATCCGGCCTCGGCCTGCAACGCCGCGGCGATGGTGCGCGCACGCTGATCGAGTTCGCGATAACTGAGCACCACAGCCTGCGCCTCGGTTTCAGCGAGAAAGCGCAAGGCCAGCCGATCCGGCGTCAGAGCCGCGCGGCGCTGGAGGGCTTGGACCAGGGTGCTGGGGAGTTCGAACGCGTCGGTCATGAGGTTTCCTGCCTGAATTCGGCTTGCTGGTGGAATCGGGTTGGCTGCGGCATGCCCATGCAAGGCATGCGGGACACGGTCTTTGCCGACCGTGCAAGGCATTGGAATGCGGTAGGTCCGGGGCTGCGTACCCGGATCCATTCACCAATGAGAACGGATGACGTCTTGAAATAATTAGTCGGCAGGCTGGATCGCCAACGGGGCTGGGCGCTTGGGCGAGTGCGGCGGCGTGTCGCAGTTCTCAGATCGCACTGTTATGGATCATTAGTTCTCTTTCTCAATTGACAATCATTATCATTCAACATAATTTGTCGCTCGATGTGTAGGACGGCCCCGTCCCCCAGGCGTCCCACTAACCTATTGGCAGCAAGGTGATTTCCATGACGGAACAAGTATCCACAAGCAGGTGCGATTCACCGCTACTTCAGGCATTCGTCGACAATCGACTGATTCTGGTCAAGATTGCAGCCCGCATTACCGGCTGCCGGTCACGCGCCGAAGATGTGGTGCAGGATGCGTTCTTCCGACTGCAGTCGGCGCCGCCGATCACGTCGTCGATCAAGGCCCAGCTGAGTTATCTGTTCCAGATCGTGCGCAATCTGGCGATCGATCACTACCGCAAACAGGCGCTGGAGCAGAAGTACGCCGGCCCCGAGGAGGAAGGGTTGAACGTGGTCATTCAGGGCGCTTCGCCGGAAACCTCGCACATCAACTTCTCGACCCTGGAACACATCGCCGACGCGTTGACCGAGCTGCCGGTCCGCACCCGCTATGCGTTCGAGATGTACCGTCTGCACGGCGTGCCGCAGAAGGACATTGCCAAGGAACTCGGCGTTTCGCCAACGCTGGTCAACTTCATGATTCGCGATGCGCTGGTGCACTGCCGCAAGGTATCCGGCAGCCGCGCCGATGCGGTGTCCGCGAACAGTCGCTGACCTGAAACAGAGCCAAAAAAAAGATCGCAGCCTTCGTTGAAGGGTTGCGATCTTTTTTGTTTTCAGCGAAATATCACACCAGCGTGCACCGGTCGAAGAACCGCTCGCGCCCGAGAATCATCAGCGCCGCGCGCTTGTGCGGGAAATCGAATTCTTTCTCGCAGTGGAAGCACTGGTTGTGCATGTGGCCGATCATCTTCGCGTTGTCGGCACGCGGTTCGGCAACAACGCGCTGCGTGCGCGGATCATCCAGGAACAGATAATGCACCAGCGCCGACAGCCAGCTCGCCACCTTGTGCGGGCCGCGATGGTCTTCTTCCCCGACCAGCATGTGAATGCCGCGATCGTAATTGTCGGCATCGTAGAACGGCGCGATGCGATCTTCCTTGGCCCAGTAAGCTTCGAAATAGGCAAACGGCTGATCATCGAAACAACCGATCAGGGTCAGCGTGTGCGGATCGGCGTCGAGCTTGCTCAGGTACTCGCGATGCTGTTCGAGGCTGCCCTCTTCCTGCCAGAAACTCGCGACGCGCGGGCTGTTCTGCCAGCGATTGAAACGCGCCAGATCCTGCTCGATCTCCACCGTTCGCAGGGAAATCCAGGCACCGAGACGGGCATCGAAACGCCGATAGACTTCCCCACGCGGTTTCACCGGGCGCAGCGGATGACGCTTGCCGTTGCTGATGACCATCTGCTGCGGATAGCTGCCGGTCAGCGATGTGCCGAGCCACGGCTGCGGCAGTTGCCAGAACAGCGTGCGCTCGCAGCGGTATTCACCCGCCACTTCAGTGCCCACCAGCAAACCGCTGAGCAAGGCTTCGGTCGGCGCCTGATCGAGTTGCCAGATCAATTGCTGACGCGCCGGATCCCGGGCAAACAGCCAATAACAGGCTGCCCACAGCGCCTGGCCCGGCGGCAGTGCATAGCGCTCATCGATCTGGATCGGCCCCTGGCCTTCACGATCAAGACGCAGGCGAATCAGCGGTTGCCC
This sequence comes from Pseudomonas paraglycinae, assembly GCF_021601625.1. Classification (GTDB taxonomy): domain Bacteria; phylum Pseudomonadota; class Gammaproteobacteria; order Pseudomonadales; family Pseudomonadaceae; genus Aquipseudomonas; species Aquipseudomonas paraglycinae. Next base: position 51,348 of record NZ_BQHR01000008.1, read on the forward strand.
GTCCAGGCTCAGGCTCAGACGGCTTTCGGTGGCATCGGCTACCAGTTGGCTGCCCGAAGGCAGGGCCAGGGCAGTCAGGTCATTCAGATTGGACATGGGTCGGGCTCACGATAATCGTCGACAGTTCAACGATGGGACGTGAGCCGGGGCGGGAAATTTAGGCCGTTCGGCAAAAACCGCCGGTCATTGATGCGGTACCGGCACCACCGCAATCTTGTACGGATCGAAGATCTTCAGCATCTGCCCGTTGTCGCGCAGGCCCTGCAGCAGCTTGCCGAACGCTTCACCGGTGATCGGCGCCTTCGGACTGAGAATCGCGTAGTGGTGGTAGATCTGGTCGATGCGCTGGGACACCAGCAACTCGTCGCGCACCTTTTCGTTGCGCAGCAGGTAATCGAACAGGTACGAGCGAGTCACCAACGCAATGTCCGCGCGCCCGCGCAAGACCATCAGCAGGTTGCTGTCGTGGGAATAGGTCAGCGTGGCGTTGTAGGTTTCGGCGAGGTACTTGGGATCGGCGTTGAAGTTGGCGAATTCGTAGTGATAGCCGCTGTACAGCGCCAGCCTTTTGCCCTTGAGATCCGCGAAGTAGTTCTGCTGGCGTCCGGGCTTGTTCTGCGCGACGAAAATCTCTGCGTCCTCAAGCCCCATGTCGACGGTGGTGTGGGGAATGTCTTTCCAGCCCCACTCCGGATTTTCGAAGATCGCCATGTCGGTGCGGCCATCCTTGAAATCGCCGAACCGGCGAGGAATCGAGGTGGGCACCAGTTCAAAACGATAGTCGCTCTGGGCGCTGTTCAACGCGGCGACCAGTTCCGGCAGCAGGCCGGTGTCGGCGCCGTTTTCCGGGCGAATGGTGTAGGGCGGAAAATGCGCTGCGCCCACCCGAACCACCTGCGCCGCCGGAGCAGGCAATACCCATAAAGCAGCCAGCGCTGCGAGCATCAGCCCGGCGGCCGTCCGAATTGGCGAAGACTTCAAAACACCCCACTCCCCGAAAAAGTACCGATCATTGCATTCAAGCTAGGCGGTTTCGCCCAGTTAGCCAGTTTCCCGGCCCGATAGAAAGCGCCTAGCGCTCCTCGAGCACCAGAATCAGCGCTTCTTCGGCCAGTTGGTCCAGGCTCAGGCTGCCGCCGGCGCGGAACCAGGTGGTGGTCCAGGACAGCGCGCCCGTGAGAAAACGTCGGGTAATGAACACGTCGCCACGGATGAATCCCGCCTCCTTGGCCTCGCCCAGCACTTGCAGCCAGAGGTCTTCGTAGATGTCGCGCAGCGCCAGCACCTTGGCCTGGCCGTCTTCGGACAGCGAGCGCCATTCATACACCAGCACCGCCATCGCCTCGCCGCTGCCGCCCATGATCGACTGCAATTCGCAGCGGATCAGCGCCAGCACCCGCTCGCGCACATCGGCGGCATCGGCAAGGGCCGCACGCATCAGCGCAGTGTTGTAGCGGATGGTTTCTTCCATCACCGCTCGCAGGATTTCATCCTTGCTCTTGAAGTGATGAAAGATGCTGCCGGACTGAATCCCCACGGCACCGGCCAGATCGCGCACGGTGGTGCGCTCGTAGCCTTTGTTGCGGAACAGGTGGGCCGCCACTTGCAGCAGTTTGCCGCGAGCGCTGTCCGGATCGGTCAACTGGCCGGCATCGACCAGTTCACGCATGACCCTCAGGGCTTTTTGCTCGTCCACCCGTTCTCTCCTACAGTCGTCAGTCAAATGCGCCGTACGCCTCAGAAACGGCGGGGTTGCGCGGGCAATTTAAGCCGCCGGCGGTGACCAAGCAAGCGCTTGGGCTGAAGATAATTTCAAGCGTTTACAAACCAAGCGCTTGCTTGGTAGTCTCGATGCACTTCTGTCACAGGTTGCTGAGTCGGAGATCAAAATGCCCACCACGGTTCGCATCGGATGCGCCAGCGCATTCTGGGGAGACACCTCGACCGCCGCCGCGCAGCTTGTGGCCGCAGGACAGCTGGATTATCTGGTCTTCGACTACCTCGCCGAAATCACCATGTCGATCATGGCCGGCGCGCGCATGAAGGATCCGCAGGCCGGGTTCGCCGGCGATTTCATCGAAGTCCTCGCGCCTCTGTTGCCGCAACTGGCCGAACAGAACATTCGCGTCATCAGCAATGCCGGCGGGGTCAATCCAAAGGCCTGCGCCGCCGCGCTGCAAGCGGCCTGCGACAAGGCTGGCGTGGCACTGAAAATCGCCGTGCTGTCGGGCGATGACCTGCAACCGCACTTCAAACACCTCGCCTCCCAAGGCATCACGGAAATGTTCAGCGGCGCCCCACTGCCGCCGATGTGCGTGTCGACCAACGCCTACCTCGGCGCGCCGGGCATCGTCGAAGCCCTGCGCCTTGGCGCCGACATCGTGATCACCGGCCGGGTGGTCGACAGCGCAGTGGTCAGTGCCGCGCTGGTGCACGAATTCAGCTGGTCCTGGCACAACTACGACAAACTCGCGCAAGCCGCCCTGGCCGGGCACATCATCGAATGCGGCGCGCAGTGCACCGGCGGCAACTTCACCGACTGGCGCGACGTGCCGGATTACGAACACATCGGTTTCCCGATCGTCGAAGTCAGCGCCGACGGCCAGTTCATCGTCAGCAAACCCGAAGGCTCCGGCGGACTGGTTACGCCACTGACCGTCGGCGAGCAGATGCTCTACGAAATCGGTGATCCGCAGGCCTATCTGTTGCCCGATGTGGTCTGCGATTTCAGCCAGGTCAAACTCCAGCAACAAGGCAAAAACGCGGTCCGGGTCCACGGCGCCAAAGGCTTGCCGCCCAGCGACCAATACAAGGTCAGCGCAACGTATCCGGACGGTTTCCGTTGCACCGCCAGTTGCCTGATCGCCGGCATCGATGCCGTGGAGAAAGCCCGGCGCGTCAGCCAGGCGATTCTCGACAAAACCTCGGAGATGCTCGACCAGAAAGGTCTCGGGCCCTACACCGAAACCCACGTCGAACTGCTCGGCAGCGAAGCCACCTACGGCCCTCACGGCCAGCGCCGGGACAGCCGCGAAGTGGTGATTAAACTCGCCGTGCGCCACCCGAACAAACAAGCGTTGATCCTGTTCTCCCGGGAGATCGCCCAGGCCGCCACCGGCATGGCGCCAGGGCTGACCGGGATCGTTGGCGGACGGCCGACGGTATATCCGTTGATCCGGCTGTTCTCGTTCCTGATCGACAAAAGCGCCTGCACATTGCAGATCGACATCGCCGGCGAATCTCACCCGTTCACCCTGCCCGCCCCTGCAACACTCGACAGTCAGGATCTGCCCCTGCCCCACGAAACGCCCAAACCCCAGGGCCGCGCCGACGCGAGCGTGCCATTGGTGAAACTGGCCGTGGCGCGCTCCGGCGACAAGGGCAATCACAGCAACATCGGCGTCCTGCCGCGCCGTCCCGAATACCTGCCGTGGATCGCCGAAGCGCTGACCCCGGCGGTGGTCGTCGACTGGATGAGCCATGTCCTCGACCCGATTCACGGCCGGGTCGAGCGCTGGTATCTGCCGGGCACCCACAGCCTCAACTTCCTGCTGGAAAACGCCCTTGGTGGCGGCGGCGTGGCGAGCCTGCGCATCGACCCGCAAGGCAAGGCCTTCGCCCAGCAATTGCTGGAAATCCAGATCCCGGTGCCGCAGAGCATCGCCGAACAGTTCGACTAGAGGATTGGCACCATGGCGTTCGAATCGATTTTCCGGGCTGATCTGTTCAGCGGCCAGACCGTCATCGTCACCGGCGGCGGCAGTGGCATCGGGCGTTGCACCGCCCATGAACTGGCGGCGCTCGGGGCGACCGTGGTGCTGGTCGGACGCAAGCCGGAAAAGCTGCAAACCGTCGCCGCCGAAATTGCCGAGGACGGCGGTCGGGCGCACTGGAAGGCCTGCGATATCCGTGACGAAGAAGCGGTGAAGGCGCTGGTCAGCGAACTGATCCGCGAACACGGGCCGATCCACGGGCTGGTCAACAATGCCGGCGGCCAGTACCCGTCGCCCCTGGCCTCGATCAATCAGAAAGGTTTCGAAACCGTACTGCGGACCAATCTGGTCGGCGGCTTCCTGATGGCCCGGGAAGTGTTCAATCAATCGATGAGCAAACACGGCGGCAACATCGTCAACATGCTCGCCGACATGTGGGGCGGCATGCCCGGCATGGGCCACTCCGGCGCTGCGCGTTCGGGCATGGACAACTTCACCAAAACGGCGGCGTTCGAATGGGGTTATGCCGGCGTTCGGGTGAATGCGGTGGCGCCGGGCTGGATCGCGTCCAGCGGCATGGACACTTACGAAGGCGCGTTCAAGGCCGTGATCCCGACCTTGCGCGAACACGTGCCGCTCAAGCGCATCGGCACCGAATCGGAGGTCAGCGCAGCGATCGTGTTTCTGCTCAGCCCGGCTGCCGCGTTCATCAGCGGCAGCACCTTGCGCATAGACGGCGCGGCCAGCCTGGGCAGTCGCGCCTGGCCGCTGCACAAGGCGACCCACAGCGAATCCTTCAACGGTTTTCACCGGGCCTATATGCCGGACGTTTTGAAGGACAAGGAGTAAGCCATGCCGCAGATCCAGTCCCAACTCGACCCGCACAGCGAAGCCTTCGCCCGCAACCGTGCAGCCATGCTCGCCGCCATCGAGCAAGTCCAGCAGCTCGAACAGAACCTGCTGAACAAGGCGGCCGAGGCTAAGCCGAAATTCGACAAACGTGGACAACTGTTGCCCCGTGAACGTCTGAATCTGTTGCTCGACCCCGGCGCGCCATTCCTCGAACTGGCGAGCCTGGCCGGCTACAAACTCCACGACGACAAGGACGGCAGCTCGGCCGGTGGCGGCTTGATCGCCGGCATCGGTTACGTGTCCGGCGTGCGCGCCTTGATCGTGGCGAACAACAGCGCGATCAAGGGCGGGACGATTTCCCCGTCGGGTCTGAAAAAATCCCTGCGCCTGCAACAGATCGCCCAGGAAAACAAACTGCCGGTCATCACCCTCGCCGAAAGCGGCGGCGCCAACCTCAATTACGCGGCGGAGATTTTCGTCGAAGGCGCACGCAGCTTTGCCAATCAGGCGCGGATGTCGGCCATGGGGCTGCCGCAGATCACCGTGGTGCACGGTTCGGCCACCGCCGGTGGCGCGTATCAGCCGGGGCTGTCGGATTACGTGGTGGTGGTGCGCGGCAAGGCCAAGCTGTTTCTTGCCGGCCCGCCGTTGCTTAAAGCAGCGACCGGTGAAGTCGCCACCGACGAAGAACTGGGCGGCGCCGAGATGCACGCGCAAGTCGCCGGCACCGCCGAATACCTGGCCGAAAACGATGCCGACGGCGTGCGTCAGGTGCGGGAAATCGTCAGCCTGCTGAACTGGAACGAGCAAATACCATGGCTGCCCAAGCCGCAATTCAAAGAGCCGCTGTACCCCATCGACGAACTGCTCGGCCTGATCCCGGACGACCCGAAAAAGCCCTACAACGTGCGCGAAATCATTGCGCGGATCGCCGACGAATCGCGCTTCCTGGAGTTCAAGGGCGAGTTCGATCAGCAGACCGTTTGCGGGCACCTGAAAATCCAGGGGCGCGCCTGCGGTTTCATCGGCAACAACGGCCCGATCACGCCCAACGGCGCGAGCAAAGCGGCGCAATTCATTCAACTCTGCGATCAGAGCCAGACACCGCTGCTGTTTTTCCACAACACCACCGGGTTCATGGTCGGCACCGAATCGGAACAGCACGGCGTGATCAAGCACGGCTCGAAACTGATCCAGGCCGTTGCCAATGCGCGGGTGCCGAAACTGACGATCGTGGTCGGCGGCTCCTACGGCGCGGGCAACTACGCGATGTGCGGACGCGGGCTTGATCCGCGCTTCATCTTCGCCTGGCCCAACAGCCGCACCGCCGTGATGGGTGGCGCCCAGGCCGGCAAGGTGTTGCGCATCGTCACCGAAGCCAAACAGCTCAAGGACGGCCTGGTGCCCGACCCGAAAATGCTCGACATGCTGGAGCAGGTCACCGCGCAGAAACTCGACAGCCAGTCCACTGCCCTCTACGGCAGCGCCAACCTGTGGGACGACGGGCTGATCGATCCGCGTGACACCCGCACCCTGCTCGGTTACCTGCTGGACATCTGCCACGAAGCCGACATCCGCACGCTGCAACCCAACAGCTTCGGCGTCAGCCGGTTCTGATCGCCACGGATTAAAGGAGAACAATAAAAATGATCTTCACCCCGGAACACGAAGCACTGCGCCGTACCGTCCGCCAGTTCGTCGAGCACGAGATCAATCCGCACGTCGATGAGTGGGAACAGGCCGGGCGTTTTCCGATCCACGAGATTTTCCGCAAGGCCGGCGACCTCGGTCTGCTGGGGATTTCCAAACCGGAAAAATTCGGCGGCATGGGCCTGGATTACAGCTATTCGATCGTCGCCGCCGAAGAGTTCGGCACCATCCATTGCGGCGGCATTCCGATGTCGATCGGCGTGCAGACCGACATGTGCACCCCGGCCCTCGCCCGCTTCGGTTCCGATGAATTGCGCGAAGAGTTTCTGCGCCCAGCCATCACTGGCGAGCAGGTCGGCTGCATCGGTGTCTCGGAAGTCGGCGCCGGCTCCGATGTCGCCGGGCTCAAGACCACCGCGCGCAAGGATGGCGACGACTACGTGATCAACGGCAGCAAAATGTGGATCACCAACTCGCCGAGCGCCGACTTCATCTGCCTGCTGGCCAACACTTCGGACGACAAACCGCACGTCAACAAGTCGCTGATCATGGTGCCGATGAACACGCCGGGCATCAGCCTCAGTTCGCACCTCGACAAGCTCGGCATGCGCAGTTCGGAAACCGCCCAGGTGTTTTTCGACAACGTGCGCGTGCCCCAGCGCAATCGCATCGGCCACGAAGGCGCCGGGTTCATGATGCAGATGCTGCAGTTCCAGGAGGAACGCCTGTTCGGCGCGGCGAACATGATCAAAGGCCTGGAATACTGCGTCGACAGCACCATCGAGTACTGCAAGGAACGCAAGACTTTCGGCAATGCGCTGATCGACAACCAGGTGATCCACTTCCGCCTCGCCGAATTGCAGACCGAAATCGAATGCCTGCGGGCGCTGGTCTATCAGGCCACCGAGCAATACGTGAAAGGCCAGGACGTCACCCGACTGGCCTCGATGGCCAAGCTCAAGGCCGGGCGTCTTGGCCGCGAAGTCAGTGACAGCTGCCTGCAATACTGGGGCGGCATGGGCTTCATGTGGGACAACCCGGTGGCCCGCGCCTACCGCGACGTGCGGCTGGTGTCGATTGGCGGCGGCGCCGACGAAATCATGCTGGGGATCATCTGCAAACTGATGGGCATCCTGCCGGGGAAAAAGAAATGAGCGCCCTGCCCGATTGCCAGACGCTGCTGCTGGAACGGCACAACGGCGTGTTGCACATCACCCTCAATCGCCCGGAAAGCCGCAATGCCATGAGCCTGCAAATGGTCGCCGAGTTGCGCGCCGTGCTGGCAGAGGTGCGCGATGACCGCAGCGTTCGCGCGCTGGTGCTCAGCGGTGCCGGCGGGCATTTCTGCGCCGGCGGCGATATCAAGGACATGGCCAACGCCCGCGCTCAGGGCAGCGATGCCTATCGCGAGTTGAACCGTGCCTTCGGGTCGTTGCTGGAAGAAGCGCAGCACACGCCGCAAGTGCTGATCACCGTGTTGCAGGGCGCGGTGCTCGGGGGCGGGTTCGGGCTGGCGTGTGTCAGCGATATCGCCATCGCCGATCATCAGGCGCAATTCGGTTTGCCGGAAACCAGCCTCGGCCTGCTGCCGGCACAGATCGCGCCGTTTGTTGTGCAGCGCATCGGCCTGACCGAGGCCCGCCGCCTGGCCCTGACCGCCGCCCGCTTCGACGGCCATCAGGCCCGACGTCTGGGGCTGGTGCATTTTGTCGAGCAGGATCCACAGGCGCTCGCCGAGCGACTGGATGAAGTGCTCGACCATGTCCTGTGCTGCGCCCCCGAAGCGAATGCCGTGACGAAAAAATTGCTGCTGGCCAGCGCCGGCCAGCCGTCGAGTGAACTGCTGGACGAAGCCGCGCAGTGGTTCAGCGCAGCGGTGACCGGTGCCGAAGGCATCGAAGGCACGATGGCGTTTGTGCAAAAGCGCAAACCGAGGTGGGCCCCTTAGAAGCATCGCGGGCAAGCCCGCTCCCACAGTTTTTGTGAGCACCACTGAATCCTGTGGGAGCGGGCTTGCCCGCGATGAGGCCCTTCAATCCACCGCCAACATTCAGGAAAACCACCATGCCCGCCCTCCACAAAATCCTGATCGCCAACCGCGGTGAAATCGCCTGCCGCATCCAGCGCACCGCCCAGGCGCTTGGCTATCGCACGGTCGCGGTGTTCAGCGACGCCGACGCCGACGCACTGCACGTGCAAATGGCCGATCAAGCGGTGAACATCGGCCCGGCGCCGGTGCAGCAGTCCTACCTGAACATCACGGCGATCCTCGACGCCGCCCGGCGCAGCGGTGCCGACGCAATCCATCCCGGCTACGGCTTTCTCTCGGAAAATGCCGAATTCGCCCGCGCCTGCGAACAGGCCGGCCTGACCTTCATCGGCCCCAGCGTCGAAGCCATCGAACTGATGGGCAGCAAACGACAGTCGAAAATCGCCATGCTCGCCGCCGGCGTCCCGTGCATCGCCGGCTATCAAGGCGCCGAGCAGGACGACGTGACGCTGACCCGCGAAGCCGAGCGCATCGGTTACCCGTTGATGATCAAGGCCAGCGCCGGCGGTGGCGGGCGCGGCATGCGTCTGGTGCACAGCGTCGAGGAATTGCCAGCGCAATTGCGCACGGCGCGCTCCGAAGCCTTGAACGGTTTCGGCAGCGACGAACTGATCCTCGAACAGGCGTTGATCGAACCGCGCCATGTCGAAGTGCAGCTGTTCGGCGATCATCACGGCAACCTGATCTACCTCGGGGAACGCGACTGTTCGATTCAGCGTCGGCACCAGAAAGTCATCGAAGAAGCACCCTGCCCGGTGATGACCGAAGAACTGCGCCAGGCAATGGGCGAAGCGGCGCTCAAGGCCGGGCGTGCGGTGAACTATGTCGGCGCCGGCACCGTGGAGTTTTTGCTAGATGCCGATGGCCGGTTCTACTTTCTGGAAATGAACACCCGGTTGCAGGTCGAGCACCCGGTGACTGAACTGATCACTGGGCTGGATCTGGTGGCGTGGCAGCTTTTGGTTGCCGAGGGCCAGCCTCTGCCGCTGTCGCAAGCGCAGGTCAAACTCGATGGCCACGCGATGGAAGTACGCCTCTACGCCGAAGATCCAGCCCAGGGTTTTCTTCCGCAGACCGGGCGTGTCGAAGCCTGGGCGCCGGCGCTGAATCGCGGTGCGCGAATTGATCACGGCATGATCGAAGGCCAGTCGGTCTCACCGTTCTACGACCCGATGCTCGGCAAACTGATCGCCCACGGCGCGACCCGTGAAGAGGCCCGGCGCAAACTGTTGTGTGCGGTTCAGGACAGCGTGTTGCTGGGCGTGCAGAGCAATCAGCGATTGCTCGCCAGCCTGTTGCAGCATCCGCAGTTCATCAGCGGAGAATTCGGCACTGGCTTCATCCCGCAGTTCTTCGCCGATCACGACTGCCTTCGCGCCTATTCGCCCAGTGCCGAAGAGCTGGCCGTGGCGGCGGTGCTGTTTTACCAATCTGTCGCACAGCAACACCGCGCCCCCTTGTCCGGATGGCGCAACAATGCCGGTGCGCCGTTGCTTTATCGCATCGGCCTCGACGCCCGCGACTGGAACGTGCAACTGCGCGCCAGTCCGGACAACACGTTTGCAGTGCAGGTCGCGGAGCGCGTCATCGAACTCAAACTCATCGAACACACCGTCGGGGCCGTGACACTGGAAATCGACGGCCTGCGACAGCGCCATGCCTATCGCCTGCGCGACGACCAGCTCTGGCTGTTCACCCACCCCGGCAGCCTGCACCTGGTGGATCGAACTCATGCTGTGATCGACAGTCAGACCAGCGTCAGTTCCGGCACGTTGAAAGCCCCGATGGATGGCGCCATCATCGATGTGCTTGTCAGCGAAGGCAGCCCGGTCAGCAAGGGCCAGCTGCTGGTGGTGCTGGAAGCGATGAAAATGGAGCACCCGCTCAAGGCCGGCATCGACGGCGTGCTCAAGCGGGTGCAGGTCAAGATCGGCGATCAGGTAAAAAATCGTCAGGTTCTGTTGCAGGTCGAGTAGTCGCCGCGCGCATCCGCAAGGTTTGACTACGCTCTGAATAATCAGGACGCGGAAATCAGGAACCCTGCGATGCCCCATTGGCTGGTCATAGATCTGGAAGCCACCACCGATGAGGGTGGCTGGCCGGTTACGGAAATGGAGATCATCGAGATCGGCGCGACCCTGGTTGATCGCGCCGGTCGCGAGCAGGATCACTTCCAGCGCTTCGTCAAACCGACGCGGCGCCCCTTGCTGACGCCGTTTTGCCGCGAACTCACGCACATCACCCAGGCCAACATCGACGCGGCGCAGCCGTTGAGTGAAGTGTGGCCTGCGTTCGAGCGCTGGCTCGGTCAGCACCAGACACGCCTTGAAGGCTGGGCGAGCTGGGGCGATTACGACCGCAAACAGTTGCTTCAGGAATGGCAGCGCCTGCAACTCGACAGCGCGCTGAGCCGGGTGCCGCACATGAACCTCAAACAGCGCTTTGCCAAGGCCCGACGCCTCGAACGGCCACTGGGCCTCAATGGCGCGTTGCAACTGGCGGGCATGCAATTCACCGGTCAACAACACCGGGCGCTGGAAGATGCGCGCAATACCGCCCGATTATTGCCGTTGGTGCTGCCGCTCTAGGGCAGGTGACGGCGCCATGAGCCTTGTGCATACTGGCCGACCCTTTTTGACCCTTTTAAGCCCTTTTCGAGAGGAATCGCCCATGTTTAAAGTCAACGAGTACTTCGACGGCACCGTCAAGTCGATCGCTTTTGGCACCGCTGAAGGCCCTGCGACCATCGGCGTCATGGCCCCGGGCGAATACGAATTCGGCACCAGCCAGCGTGAAATCATGCACGTGGTTTCGGGCGCACTGACCGTCAAACTGCCGGACAGCAGCGACTGGGAAACCTTCGCCGCCGGCAGCCAGTTCAACGTGCCAGCCAACAGCAAGTTCCAGCTGAAAGTGGCCGTCGACACCGCTTACCTGTGCGAATACCGCAGCTGAAACCCCGGTTTCCTGCGGTCATAAAAAATGCCCGTGTCCTTGGACACGGGCATTTTTCGTTTCAGGGCCGTTTATTCGAGGATTTCCACCGGCATACCGACTTCAAGCCGTCCGTTGCCGTCGTTGACCAGGTTCTGGCCAAACATCGCGCCGTCGGCTTGGGCGCGAGTCTTCTGCAAGGTCGCCAGCGGTTCACGGTCAGCGCTGCGCTCACCTGTCTGCGGATCGATCGTGGTGAGAATGCACCGCGAGCAGGACTTGACCACGCGGAACTCGACATCGCCGATTCGAATCCGCTTCCAGCCATCCTCGGCGTAAGCATCACTGCCTTCGATCACCAGATTCGGCCGGAACCGCAGCATTTCCAGCGGACGCCCGACTTCCTGCGACAGGTGTTGCAGCGAGGCCTCACCAATCAGCAGCAGCGGGAAACCATCGGCGAATGCCACTTGATCGTCATCGTTGCCGTACCCGGCCTGGGTCGTCCGGGCACGATCCAGCGGCACTTGCACCAGTCGGGTCGGCTTGCCGATGAAATCGCTGACCCAGCGGGCCGCCTCTTCACCGGCATCCGGCACACGCAGGGTGTCACGCCAGATGGTTACGCCGCGCAGGTCATCGTCGCTGCCGGGCAGGGCGACATCGATTGCCGAATGCCCCGGCGCGCTGAGCGTCAGACCGCCGCTGGCATTCCACAATGCCGACAACTGGCTCATCTTCGCTTCGGCACGCTGGGTCAGGAATCGCCCGCTGGCCTCGTCCACCAGCATCCAGCGTCGGTCGCCCTCAAGCCCCAGTTTGTCCAGGCCGATCCCTTGCAGGACCTCGCCCTTGGCGGATTTCAACGGGTAACGATAAAGCGCGCTCAGACGCAGCATGGCCAGCTCCCTGGTGGGTCAAAAACGCCACCCTATACGAGCTTTGTCAGCGAATCAAAGGCTGACGCAGGGTCAGCCTCGACACGTTGATCAGGCCGGCACTTCGTCGAGCATCAGACGCTGGCGCACCACATCGACCAGCTTGTCCGGCTGGAACTTGGAGAGGAAGTTGTCGCAGCCGACCTTCTTCACCATCGAGTCGTTGAAACTGCCGGACAGCGAGGTGTGCAGCACCACATACAGGCCACGCAGGCGCGGGTCGTTGCGGATTTCGGTGGTCAGCCGGTAGCCATCCATTTCCGGCATTTCAGCGTCGGTAAAGATCATCAGCAGCTTGTCGGTCATGTTCACCCCGGTGTCCGCCCAGGCCTTGAGCATGTTCAGGGCTTTCAGGCCGTCGCTGGCGATGTGCATCTTCACGCCCAACTGGCCTAGGGTGTCACGCAATTGCGAGAGCGCCACGTTGGAGTCGTCCACCAGCAACACTTCACGGCCACGGGCGCGTTCGAGCACCGGATCGTCCAGTTTGTCGCGCGAAACCTTGGCGTTGTACGGCACGATTTCGGCGAGGACTTTCTCGACGTCGATGATTTCCACCAGTTGATCGTCGACCTTGCTGATGGCCGTCAGGTAATGCTGGCGACCGGCGCTGGTCGGCGGCGGCAGGATGGCTTCCCAGTTCATGTTGACGATGCGGTCCACGCCACCGACGAGGAACGCCTGCACCGAACGGTTGTATTCGGTAACGATGATCGTGCTGTTCGGACCTGGTACCAACGGGCGCATGCCGATCGCCTGGGACAGGTCGATCACCGGCAGCGTCTGCCCACGCAGATTGACCACGCCACAGACAAACGGGTGACGCTGGGGCATCAGGGTCAGTTTCGGCAACTGCAGGACTTCCTGCACCTTGAACACGTTGATCGCGAACAATTGGCGTCCGGCCAGTCGAAACATGAGAATTTCCAGGCGATTCTCACCCACCAGTTGCGTGCGTTGGTCTACCGTGTCGAGAATGCCGGCCATCAATGACTCCTGGGCTTGTTCTGATGAATTCACTATTGGGGGTTATCGGCTGAATCTGACGGATCTTGATCCCGTCACAAATCACCAACAAAATGCCATGAGCAGGCATTGATGTCACATTAACATCATGCTTTACTGGCCCGGTGAAATCATCTGCTACATTCTCTTCCGCGCGACCTCGATTTGCGCGACAGGTTCCCGTGCCTAAGGGAATCCCCTAGTAACAATCAGGCCCAACCTGATATTCGCGATATCCAATAGCCATTAATGTGACGCCATTCTCATTGCATGAACGGAGTCAGGCTATTGTGTGCGATCGCAATTCAGTGGAAACACATCCTCTTGAAACCCCAGGTCTGTGCCAATGCACACCGGGGCGCGGTCTCGCGACGGTTCATGATCGTCGACACACACGGCATTCCCTCATCAGACATGACGTGGTGGAGATAAGCATGCCGAACGACCGTAGTGACTGGGCGCAGCGGTTCCCCGAATTTCTTGTCGAGGCTGAAACGCTCCTGGCCAAGTCTGAAGAATGCCTCAGCCACTTGCAGCTGATCAGCAATGACAAGGACGCCATCGACTGCATGCTCAGCACCCTCCTCAAGCTGGCGAACAAGGCCGATGCCCTGGCGCTGGGGGCGGTGTCCGAATTCTCCCTGCACCTGCATGGCCTGCTCACCCAGGTTCAGGATCACGTGGATTTGCATGCGCAGGCCCTGGAAGCACTGAAAGACTGCTTCACCCTGATGGCCTGGCAACTGGAGCTGGTTGACCCAAGCACCGGCCAATTGGGCCTCGATGAAAGCGAGCAGGCGTCGCTGATTGAAGCCTTTGCCTGCCAGGTCGGACAGACTCACTTTCAAATGCCGCTCAATGGCAAGCCGATGTCCCTCGTCTCCTGGACGGAGCGCCAAGCGTAACCGAGCATACAGTGGGCTGTTCGGGCCCGTCAGTTCTCGCCGTCGAATGTCGCAATTGAATAGTTCATGCCTGCCTGCGACACCTCCCAATAAATAATTACGTGCGATGAATGCAGACTATCCTCTGCGGATGTCAGGGTTTTCCTGTGTAAAAGAAAACTTGTGGTGCATCGATAATTATCGAGTCGGGTACTTCAACTTTTCCATTATGGAACCCTCGTCCAACATGGCCTGTTTCCTGACTCTTTGGACATATAGCGCAAACGCGACCAACGGTATGTTAAGTGGTATTATGCCGCCCGTTAGTTGTTTCAGTTAATGGCATTGTGACTTCTATGAGCAGTCTCCACCGAAGTTGGCGCTCAATTATCGATCACTGAACCGTTTTGAAATCAACAACCTGAATGACAGTTTTCCAGACAGAGACCGCCAGCCCTTCTGACCGGTCTGCCCGCAGCGAACATCCATTGGCTCCATCCGCTATGTACGCCAGCCTCAAGTCAATCACCACATGGCCTCCCTCCCGAGAAAATGCCCGCAGGTTCACACTCCTGCTGTGCACGGCTTCGGCCTTGGGCAGTCTGTTGAGCTATGGCATCTCTGCGCCGTTGTCGCTCGGCCTGCTGCTGATCAACGTGGCGGCTGCCGGTTGCGTCTGGACCCAACATCGTCTGTCGCGCAAATCCATCAAGTTCCAGCCTCAGGAACTCGCCGACCGTTTGCTGGAAGTCCAGGAAAACGAGCGCCATCGCCTGAGCCGTGAACTGCATGACGATATCGGCCAACTGCTGACCGCCGCCAAGCTGCAAAGCGAATGGCTCAAGCGTCGCTTGCCCGCGGACATGCAGGAACACTGTTCAGTACTTTGCGAGACGCTCGAAGAAACCCTTAACAAGGTTCGCGACGTTTCGGCCATTCTCAACCCGCGGCAACTGACCAGCCTTGGTCTGGAAGCGAGCTTGCGTGCGCACCTGCTCAAGGTACTGGCCAATACTTCGGTGCACTGGAGTCTGGACTGCCAGCAGCGCCTGAACGGAATCCCCGAAGAAATGGCCGTGGCCGCCTTTCGTATCACTCAGGAAGCGGTGACCAACATCCTTCGCCATGCGCAGGCCAAAAACCTGTTGATCCGCGTGCAACGCCTGCCGCAGGGCCTGACCCTGCTGATCAGCGATGATGGCCTGGGCTTTTCCCCGGCAGCGAATCCGGGTCGCGAAGGACAGCGGGGCATGGCCGGGATGGCCGAACGGATCGAGCAACTGGGCGGCACACTGAGCGTGACCAGCGAGCCGGGCAAAGGTACTCAAATCGAAGCACTATTCCCCTGGGCGCCCCGTGCACTCGAGCGGGCCAGTACGAATAAGGTTATGCGTTGACTTGTAACTTACTTCTGGTGGATGACCACTCGCTGATCAGGGCCGGCGTGCGCGCCCTGGTGCTGGATATTCCCGGTTATGCGGTCATCGGCGAGGCCAATGATGGCTCGCAGCTGCTCGAGATGGTCGAGCTGCTGTCTCCCGATATCGTATTGCTGGACATTTCCATGAAGGAAACCGGCGGCCTGGAAGCCTTGCAGCGGCTCAGACGGGTACGCCCGCACGCCAAAGTGCTGATCCTGTCGATGCACACCGACCCCGCGCTCATCATGCAGGCGCTGGAGTCCGGTGCGCACGGTTACCTGCTCAAGGACACCACGGCCACCGAGCTCGAACATGCACTGGAAGCACTGCGCAACAACGAGCGCTACCTGAGTCCTGCCATCGCCCATACCGTGATCAATCAGGCGCTGACCCGCAATCTGAAGCAGCAGCCGGAAGTCGCCGAGTCGCACAACCTGACGGCACGCCAGCTGGAAATCCTGCGTTTGATCGTGCGCGGCAAGTCCACGCGAGAAATCGCCAATGGCCTGGGCTTGAGCATCAAGACGGTCGAAACCCACCGGTCGCAGATCATGAAACGCCTGCAGATCTACGATGTGGCGGGCCTGGTGCTGTTCGCCGTGCGAGAACAGATCATCAGTCTGGACGACTGACCCGGGGCGTTGCGCCCAACAGCGGCGAGTCCTTGGGCAAATGCAAACGCAACGCCCCCGGGCGCGCCGCAAACCGCAGGCTGTCGCCCTCCAGCGGCTCACCGTCGAGATTGATGCAAAGCCCTTCGGCAACCTTGATTTCAACCCACGGCAAACGGGTACGCACGAACATGTTATCGATGCCAAATCCGTCGCTGAGCAGATTTTTCAGCGTGCCGACCAGCTCCTGTGGCGCTGGCAGAATGCTGATATCCAGAAGACCGTCGTCCACCAACGCTTCCGGGCACAACACATGCCCGCCGCCCGCCTGACGACCGTTGCCGATCCCCAGCGCCAGCAGCTCGCCACGCCAGTGAAAATCCGGACCCTGCAATTCGCCATAAGCGGCATGCAACTCACTGAACCGCGATAAACCGGTGAACAGATAGGCCGCGCCGCCCAGCACTTTTTTCAGATCTTCCGACGTGTTGGCGGTCACCTGGCTGCCGAACCCGCCGGTGGCCATGTTCAGGAAAATCTGCCCGCCGACCTCGCCCAGATCAATGTCATGGGCGGGTGCCTCAAGCAATTCGAGCGCCTCGGCCGGCTCCAGCGGAATGGCCGCCGCGCGGCAAAAATCGTTGGCGGTTCCCAGCGGCAACAGCACCAGGCTGGCCTTGCCCGGCTGCGCCGCCATTGCTTCGGCGATATCGCGCAGGGTGCCATCTCCGCCACCGGCAATGATCTGACTGTATCCCGCCGCCAGCGCCTCCTCCACCAGTCGCTGGGCATCGCCGGCCTCCCAGGTCAGGCGCACAGCCAGTTCCCAGCCCTGCTTGCGTTTGTTCTCGACAGCGGCACGAACCGCCTCGTTGAGTGCCTGCTTGCCATGCAGAATCAACAATGCCTTGCGTTCACTCATTGCTGTTACTCCCGGAATTGAATCAGTACGGGACATCTTGACCACCAACGCAGGTAAAAAAGTCACACGCCTTCTGATTAATTCCTGAGGCTCACACTGATCGTCCTACATGCCGGTACATTTTCGTACAGAACGTAAGGAATCGGCTCAATTGACCCAGCCCGGTCCTTGGTACAACGTGTGTCGGCGTCAGCAATCTTCAATTCAATTACACAAGGATGTGCATGTAATGAGTGCATACAGTTTCAGGTCTTACGAAAATTTGCATTCCGGCATTTGCCGACAGAACCCCATCGCATCAGGCGGGTGTTTCCATGCAAAGCCATGAAGCAAGATTATCCGTGAGTCCGGTTGCCTCTCTCTCCGAAAGTCGCGCCAGTCTTAAAGACGAATTCAAATGCAGCGCCAGAAGTACTGGAGAAAACGAAATGGAACCGCGCGTCACCGAGCTGGAAACTCACCTCAAGTACATTCGACGTGACATGGACGAAGTCAGAGGAGACGTCAAAGCCATCAAACATCGTCTTGCCTATTCGGCAGGCGCGACAGCGATGGTGCTCGGACTGTTGGGCTGGATTGCCAACAGCCGGTTCGATCAGCTCGTCACACTGCTCAGCCGTTGAACGGCTGAAAGGCACGCATCGTTTTGCGACGATGCCTGCCTTTCAAATGCCTGCAATCAACCGAGAAGCTCGCTGAGTGGAATGAATGGCACCTGGTCACCCTTGGCCAGGACTCGGCCTTCCTGCACCTCCACCAGACCCTCGGCCCAGGCAGCGCTGCGCAGAACGCCCGAACTCTGGTTGCGGTAGATAATCGCTTGCCCCTGCTCCAGACGTCCGCGCAGAAATTCACGGCGGTTACCGGCCTGAGGCCAGACAAATCCTGCGGGCACCGAAAACTTCAGCGGCTCGACATCCTGCACGCCCTGGCGACGCAACAGATAAGGTCGGGTCAACAAAGCAAAGGTCACCAGTGTCGAGGCCGGATTACCCGGTAACCCAATCACCGGGACACCGCGAAAATGCCCGACCGTCAGCGGCTTGCCGGGTTTGATCGCCAGCTTCCAGAGTGTCAGTTCGCCCTCTTCCCTCAATGCGATTCCGAGGAAATCCGCTTCCCCTACCGATACGCCACCGGTCGACAGGATCAGGTCTACATCCTGGAGCTCCCCAAGTCGCGTACGGGTGGTGGGCAAGTCATCAGGAAGAATACCGGCATCCACCACTTCACATCCCAGGCGCTGCAACCAGCTGCACAACAACACCCGGTTACTGTTGTAGATCTGTCCCGGCCCCAGTGTCGTGCCCGGCTCGACCAACTCGTCCCCCGTGGACAGCACCGCCACACGGACCTGGCGAATCACCTGGAGCCCAGCGCAACCCAGTGACGCGGCCAACCCCTGCTCGATCGGACCGAGCCGGGTTCCGGCAGGCAAGACCAGCTCGCCAACAGTCGTTTCCTGGCCTCGCGGGCGAATGTTTTGCCCGGTCACCATCGTCTCGATGAAACTCACACGTTCGTCGGCATGAATCTCGGCGTTTTCCTGCATCTCGACACAGTCGGCACCGGCAGGCACCGGCGCGCCGGTAAAGATCCGCGCACAGGTGCCTGGTTCCAAAGGCTTGGGCGCCTGTCCGGCGAAGATCTTCTGACTGACCGGCAACGGTTCGCCGGTCCAGTCGGCCAGATTCAACGCGTAACCGTCCATGGCGCTGTTCGGCCACGGCGGCAGATCCAGTGTCGAAATCAGATCCTGCGCCAGCACCCGCCCCTGAACATGCGCCAGTGGCAAAAACTCACTCTCGACAATCCGCGAGCTCTCGGCCATTTCCAGCAATCGCGCGAATGCCTCTTCGACGGGCATCAGGCTGCCGGTCTTGCCCGGCTTACCCACGGGATTCACAAGGCGCCGCCTGTTTCAAATGAGTGACGAAATTGCACGGGCGGTGGCGTGAGTCCAGTTGCTCGGCGAGGATGCCATCCCAACCGGTGCGCACTGCGTTGGTCGAACCTGGCAGGCAGCAGACCAGCGTGCCATTGGCCAGTCCCGCCAAAGCCCGGGATTGCACGGTGGAGGTGCCGATGTCGGCCACCGAGATCTGGCGGAACAGCTCACCAAAGCCATCGACCTGTTTGTCCAGCAGGCAAGCGACCGCTTCCGGAGTGCTGTCACGGCCAGTAAAACCGGTGCCTCCGGTGATCAGCACGACTTGCACGACGTCTTCGGCAATCCAGTGGGCGACTTGCGCACGGATCTTGTACAGGTCATCTTTGAGCAGCACTCGCTGCGCCAGATAATGGCCGGCGGCCGTCAGCCGGTCGACGAAGACCTGGCCGGAGGTATCGGTTTCCAGGGTTCGGGTATCGCTGACCGTCAACACCGCGATATTAAGCGGCACGAAAGGTACATCAGCCTTGGCTTTCATAGGCTCGTCCAGTTGTAGAAGAAACAGCCCGGTGTTATATCACAGCGCCCCCTTTTTTCGCCGCCCCTGCAGAGAGCTGCCATGACTTCGAACTCGCCACTACCACCCTGCTCCATTCTGTTGCTGGCAGGTGGACGCGGCCAGCGGATGGGCGGCCAGGACAAGGGACTTGTGGAATGGCACGGTGAACCACTGATCGCACATCTGCATCGCAAGGTTCGGCCGTTGACGGATGACCTGATCATCTCCTGCAACCGCAATCGTGAACGCTATGCGCCGTTCGCCGACCAATTGGTAAGCGATGACGAGGAGGACTTTCCCGGACCATTGGCCGGTATACGCGCCGGCTTGAAAGCCGCGCGCCACACCCACCTGCTGGTTCTGCCCTGTGATGTTCCGCGCATCGATATTGCGCTTCTGCACAGCATGCGCGAGGCGGCCAGTCTGAATTCTGAAAAACCTTTAATGTTGCGCCATGACGATCACTGGGAACCGCTACTTTGCGTGATCCCGGTGGCACTCCTGCCGGCATTCGAAAACGCCTGGAGCGCAGGAGAACGCAGCCCCGGCCGAGTGATGCGCAATCTTGATGCCCAGGCCCTGGTTTGCCCTGACAACGATCCACGCCTGGCCAATCTCAACACCCCTGAACTGTTGAGTTCGCACAACACTGTGTCAGACTGACAGCATTCAAGGAACTTGCACGCCTTGTATACGTCTCAAGCTCAGTAACCAAAAGAATTTCCCTTCGGAGACACACTCATGACTCAACGGACCCTCGCCACTTTCATGCTCGCACTGGGCCTCGCCACCCTCGCCGGTTGCGCTTCGCCAACAGTGATCACCTTGAATGACGGTCGCGAAATCCAGGCTGTCGACGCCCCTAAGTATGATGAAGATTCGGGCTTCTACGAGTTCGAACAACTGGACGGCAAGCACACTCGCATCAACAAGGATCAGGTCCGCACAGTCAAAGAGCTGTAAGTCTTCAGTTCGACAGCGGATACAGAAAAGCCCGCAATATGCGGGCTTTTTCGTGTCTGGCAGAAAAGGGTCGATACCCGGAATCACCAGTCCAGCGTGATTCGGCTTTCAAATTCGCGCACCTGCCCCGTGACCGGATCGATGAATCGCAATCCCTGCGCCAGCAGTTTGAGCGGATTGGCGTAGTCATCTTCAACGTCTTTGAGCACTTCAGGGTAGAACGGATCATTGCAGATGCTCGCCCCCAGCGCCGTCATGTGCACCCGTAGCTGATGCTTCTTGCCAGTTACCGGGTACAGGCCGTAGCGCCAGAGTTCGCCGTTCTTTTCACGAACCTCCACCGCCGTTTCAGTGTTACTCACACCCGGCCCTTCCTGCATGCGGAAAAACGGTTCGCCGTCGACCATGCGACTCTTGTGCACCAACGGAAAGTCCAACTCGGGCAGCGCGGCCGCAATGGCTTCATAGCGTTTTTCGATCTGCCGAGTCGGGAACAGTGACTGATACGCCGACCGCGTCTGTGGGTTGGCCGAAAAAATCACCAGCCCGGCCGTGTGCCGGTCAATCCGGTGCAGCGGCACCAGATGGGGATTGTCCAGGCGCCGGATCAATCGGCGAAGCAACGTCTGTTCCACGTACTCGCCTGCCGGGGTCACCGGCAGGAAATGCGGCTTGTCCGCCACCACCAGATGGTCATCCGCATACAGGATCGACTCGACCACCGGGATCGGCTTTTCATCCGGCACTTCACGGAAATAGTGAATGCGCAGCCCTTCCTTGTAGGGCAAGTCCAACGCAATCGGCTGACCCTGACCGTCGAGCACCCGGCCCCGGGCGATCCGATCCAGCCATTGATCGCGCCCGATGGCATTGAAATGCTCACACAGGCAGTCGAGCACTGTCCGCCAGCTACCGGGGGGCAGATACAGCGTGCTGGCCTGATTCTGTGCGGCGGAAAACGTTGATGTGCTGGACATACGAAAACTCTAACCTTCAAAGCAGAGCGGCATTATCCAACACCGGACGCAGCAGACCTAGCGCGGAATCAGGCGGGGATCGATTTGAGCGCTGCTGCCTCGGTGAATTCCTTCAGCCAGCGAAGTACATCAACGGCTTCCCAGCGACCTGGGTCATACAAAGCGTACAAAAGCCCCTGATAACCGACCACATCCAGTTGCTTGTGATAGCCGGCGCGCTGGAACAACGCCTCGATCTCGGCAAAGCAGGTGTTGAAATGCAGCTTGTTGAAGGGAGTCTTGCCTTCCGTGACCAGACCGTCCAGGCGCAATTCGTGGACGGCCTCGCGCACTACGTCAACCGACATCCCGTTCACGCTGCTTTTCAACTGTTCGACATTGACCACGGTGGCTCCCTCTGACATCCAGTTTGCCCTGACAAATGCCCGAAAACGGCAAGGCAGGCCAACCCAATTACTGTATGCGCATACAGTAACCGAATAACCCGAAAAGTGCCAAGCCGTGATTAGCGAAGGTGACGAACGCCATCAACGCAAACGAGAAAAAGTCATTAACGCAGGAATGCCACCACCTGATCGGCGCTGAACGGCCACCCCAGTTCCGCGCCGGTATCGACCCTGCGCAAGACCGGAATCCGCAGGCTGTAAGCCTCGAACCATGATTCATCGTCAGCAATATCCACCAGCTCCACCAGCAGACCATGCTCGACAAAAGGCATCAGTTCGGCCTCCGCGACTTCACACAAATGGCACCCCAGGGTGCCGAACAACTGGCATTCAGGAAGCATGTGCGCTCAACCCCAAAAATCGAGTGATCATTCTAGGCCTGCCCGCAAAGCCCGTCGACCCACCCACCGGGTTCGATCCCGTCCCTTGTAAAACCCTGATGTAAATCAGCCCACAAAATCGCCATTTACGCGATGCTCCGGTGTTTTTTACCTCTACGCTTGAAGAGCCTGACCTGTCCCGGAGTGCCTTGTGTTTGCCAATCTGCTGATCATTCTGGCGTCGTCCCTGGTGATGATTGCCCTGTTCCGTCGCCTGCGCCTGCCGCCTGTGCTGGGCTACCTGTGCGTGGGCTTGATGGTCGGGCCGAAGGCATTCGACTGGATCAATGAAAGCGAACATCTGCCGGATCTTGCCGAATTGGGCGTGGTGTTTCTGCTGTTTTCCCTGGGGCTGGAGTTCTCCCTGTCGAAAATGATTGCCCTGCGCCAGGTGGTTTTCCGACTGGGCAGCCAGCAGGTGCTGATCACCACATTCCTGCTGGGAGGCGTGCTGATGCTGTTGGGCATGCCTGCTACACCGGCCTTGCTGCTGGGCGCTGGCCTGTCGTTGTCATCCACTGCAATCGTAACCAAAGAACTGGGCAGTCTCGGCGAAATCTTCAGCAGCCATGGCCAGAACGCGGTGGGTGTCCTGTTGTTCCAGGACGTGGTGGCCGTGTTGCTGCTGACGCTGGTGCCAGTGTTCGCCGGCAGCAGTGATCAGGCCTGGTACTGGGCGTTGCCCCTGACCTTGTTGAAGACCGTCTTGCTGTTCTTCGGTTTGTTGTTGACCAGCCGCTGGCTACTGCCCCGCCTGTTTCAGGAAGTCGCGGCGTCCCGCTCAGCAGAGTTGTTCGTGCTGCTGGCACTGGTGATCGTGTTGCTGACGGCCTGGCTGACCCACCTACTGGGCCTGTCTCCGGCCCTCGGCGCGTTCCTCGCGGGCATGCTGCTGGGCGAGAGCCATTACCGGCATCAGATCGAGGCCGATATCCGGCCGTTTCGCGACATTCTGCTGGGACTGTTTTTCGTCAGCATCGGCATGCTGATCGACCTGCAACTGTTCGCCAGCCACAGCCTGCTGATTATCGGGATGACCCTGGGTTTGCTGGTGATCAAAGGCCTGGTGGTGGCGCTATTGGTGAAATGGCGCGGCAGCGACAGTGAAACGGCCTGGCGCAGCGGTCTCGCCCTCGCCCAGGGCGGTGAATTCTGCTTCGCCCTGATGGCGCAGATGCAGCAGAGCCGGTTGCTCCCCGCCGAGATCGGCGCCCTGCTGCTCGCCGCCACCTTCTGCTCGATGCTGCTGACGCCCCTGCTGTTACGCGCCGCACCGCGCATCGCCGCCGCCCTGCACCGCAAACCCAATCAGGAAGCGCAGATCGAGGAAATCAGCGCCCTCAATGCCGGGTTCGACGGGCATGTGGTGATCTGTGGCTACGGCCGTGTCGGTCAGTCGATCGGACGCTTCATGCGCAATGCCGGGCAATCCTACGTCGCGCTGGACAACGATCCGGTGCGGATTCAGGAAGCCGCCACCGCCGAACGCGACGTCCACTACGGCGATTCAACCCGCGGGGATCTGCTCACCGCCGTCGGTTTGCTGCGCGCCAGGTTGCTGGTGATTGCCGTGGATCAGGCCGATGTGGCCTTGCGGGTTCTCAAGGAGGCCAGACGTCTCAACCCGACGGTGCCGATTCTGGTGCGCACCCGGGACGACAGCCAGTCGGCAGAGCTGAAGGCAGCCGGCGCCAGCGAAGTGGTGCCGGAACTGCTGGAGTCGAGCCTGATGCTCGGCTCCCATGCCCTGATCCTGCTGGGGTTTCCTGCACACCGGGTGCAGGAGAAAGTCGATCAGGTGCGCATCGATCGTTATCGCCTGCTTCACGGCTTTTACCCCGGAACCGACGATGAAGAGACCTAGTCCTGGCTCACCGCGCCGATCTTGTGCAGCGACAGGTCGGCGCCGTAGTACTCCTGTTCCTGACTCAGGCGCAGACCATGCAATGCCTTGATCGAACCGTAGACGGCGAAGCCGCCGATCAGCGCCACCGCCACACCGAGGGCGGTGCCAATCAACTGACTGATCAGGCTGACGCCGCCGAGTCCGCCCAACGCGGTCGAGCCGAAGATCCCGCAGGCAATGCCGCCCCACACACCACACAGACCGTGCAACGGCCAGACACCCAGCACATCGTCGATGCGCCATTTGACCTGCGCCGCCGTGAAGCACCAGACAAACAGGGCGCCGGCAATCGCGCCGGTCACCAGAGCGCCGACCGGATGCATCAGGTCGGAACCGGCACACACCGCCACCAGCCCGGCAAGCGGGCCATTGTGCAGAAAACCCGGGTCGTTGCGCCCGACGATCAGCGCCGCTACCGTGCCGCCGACCATGGCCATCAGCGAGTTGACCGCCACCAGTCCGCTGACCCCTTGCAGGGTCTGCGCGCTCATCACGTTGAAGCCAAACCAGCCGACGATCAGGATCCACGAACCCAACGCCAGAAAAGGAATGCTCGACGGCGCGAACGCCACCAGCCTGCCATCGCGATAGCGCCCGTTGCGCGGCCCGAGCAGCAACACCGCCGCCAGCGCCAGCCAGCCGCCCATGGCATGCACTACCACCGAACCCGCGAAGTCATGGAAAGGGGCACCGAACTGCGCGGTCAGCCAGGCTTGCAGACCGTAGTTGCCGTTCCAGATCATGCCTTCGAAAAACGGGTAGATGAACGCTACGATCAGCGCCGTGGCGCACAGTTGCGGCACAAACCGCGCCCGTTCCGCGATACCGCCGGAGATGATTGCCGGGATCGCCGCCGCAAAGGTCAGCAGGAAGAAAAACTTCACCAGCCCATAACCATGATCAGCACTGAGCACCGCCGCCGGCTGCAGGAAGGTCACCCCGTACGAAAGCCAGTAGCCTATAAAGAAATAGGCCAGGGTCGACACCGCAAAGTCGCTGAGAATTTTCGACAGGGCGTTGACCTGGTTTTTCTGGCGAACCGTTCCGACCTCCAGAAACGCGAAACCGGCGTGCATGGCCAGTACCATGACCGCACCGATCAGAATGAACAACGTGTTGGAACTGTGAACCAGCGTGTCCACAGCGCTTTGCAGATTTTCCATGAGGAGGCAGACCCAAGGCAGAAAAAGGCACCAAATCGGTTCATGCGCGCATTTCATGCACCAAGTTGCGACTGCACGATCACTGATCCGGTGGTTCGGTGAACCGCTTTGGCGCACAAGGTCGATGGGCTGACATGAACCTTCATCATCCGGGCCTTGCTCTGCCCGGCTTCGCGCCCGGCAACAGCGCACTGCCACCGATCGACGCACCACGACACAGCAAAAGTTGTACCAGCCATTTGCACTGAACCTTCACACTTGGCTCATACTCGAACGCTTCAGAACACCGCTTCAGAACGCCACTTACGGAGATCCCCCATGGCCAGCATCAAGGCAAAGACTGCTCAAGAAATCCTGATGAACGACTTCCAGACTCTGGTCAGCGACACTGAGCGGTTGCTGGAACACACCGCCACGCTGGCCGGTGATCAGGCTGACGAGCTGCGCGAACAGATCCACGAAAGCCTGCTTCGCGCGCGGGAAACCCTGAAGCTGACCGAAGAAACCCTACGCGAGCGCGGTCAGGCGGCGGTCACCGCCACCGAGGATTACGTGTCGGCCAACCCTTGGCAATCGGTGGGCATCGCCGCCGGCGTCGGCTTTCTGATCGGCCTGCTGGCCACGCGGCGCTGATCATGTCGATCGGTGAATCCGGCCCGAATGCGGGCACCGCCTCTTCCACGCGTCGCCTGGGGGCTGCCGTTCTCGGTCTGCTGCACAGCCACGTCGAACTGTTCGGCATCGAACTGCAGGAACAGAAATCACGCACCGTCAGCCTGTTGCTGTTCGCCGGTCTGGCGCTGGTGTTTGCGCTGCTGTTGCTGGTCGGCCTGTCGACCCTCGTACTGATCGTGTTCTGGGACACGTATCGCCTGGCCGCAATCATTGGTCTGTGCGTGTTCTACACCTTGGCAGCAATCTTTTGCGCGCTGCGTCTCAAGGCCGCGATCTTCGATGAATCCTCGCCCTTCCACGGCACGCTGGAAGAACTGGCCAATGACCGGGAGCGCCTGCTGCCATGAGCCTGCCTGAACTTCCGCACAACAGCTCACGCCGGGAAATGCGCAAGGCACTGATCCGTTTGCGCATGGAAATGCATCGTCAGGAAATCCGGCACGAAACCGGCCAGGTCCTGCAACCTCTGCAACGCATGCGCGGCATGACGCAAAACCTGCAGGGCGGTTTCGGCATCAAGCACGCGCCGTTGTGGGGCGTGGCGGTTGTGACGCTGCTGGGTTTCATCACGGGTAAAGGGGCCAAAAGCGGTGGCGTCGGCGGTTTGACCCGACTGATCCGCCTGGGCACAAGCCTGGCTCCGCTGATCAAGCTGGTCATGCAGAACTCGAGCAAGCGCTGAACCCTCGCATCTGGCTGCATTCTTGCAACACCGGCGGGATTGAATCTCTTATCCGGAGATTCAATCCCGCTTGCCTATCCGGCCGGCAAAATCTGACCAGAACAAGAACGACAAGGAGGCCCCGTGATCGACGGGCAACCGCTCGCCTGCTTTCAACCTTTCATCGATACCGCCACCGGACGCATTGCAGGCGTCGAGGCACTGGGTCGTCTGCGCCAGGCCGATGGCCAACTGGCATCGGTCGGACCGCTGTTCGCCGACCCGCGCACCCCGGCCATCGCGCTGCGCCGAATGGACCGGCAGATTCGCGACAACGCGCTGAGTCGACTGCACGAGGCGCCGCCGGACTGGTTTCTCAGCCTGAACATGTCACCGCGCTGGATCAGCCGCTTGCGTGCCGACCAAGCACTGCCCAGCCTGAAGCAACTCGCGCGGCACGGTATTGACCCGCAACGGATCGTTTTCGAAATCACCGAACTCGGCGGCAACAGCCAGCGCCTGACCGAAGTCGTGGCGCGCTATCGCGATGCCGGCGCCCGGATTGCCATCGATGATTTCGGCGCGGGGTATTCACAGCTTGATCGCGTGCTGGCGCTGCAACCGGACATTCTCAAACTCGACATGCGCCTGTTCCAGGCCGCCGCACTTGGCGGACCGAGCAGTGACGTGGTCAAGGCCCTCGCGCAAATGGCCGAAAAGACCGGCTGCTGGATCATCGCAGAAGGCGTGGAAACCGCAGCGCAACTGAATTTTGCGCTGGAGTGCGGATCGCGTTACGTGCAGGGATTTCTGTTCGCCCGGGCGCAGGAGGCGCTTTTCGGTACCAATGACTTCGTGGAGCGCTTTGCCGAGCTGCGCCAGTCTTACGTGCGTCAGAAGCTGGCCGAGCGCAGCAAACTGATGTTCATGCGCCAGCAGCTCAGCGAACTCATGACCATCCTGCAAACCTGGGCCCAGGCCCGCGCTCCGCTCAGTGCACTGCCACAGCTCGACGCGTTCCCCTGGCTGCTGCGCTTTTACCAATGCGACCGTCACGGCACTCAGCTGACGCCGAACCTGGAATGGCGACAGAGCGGCTGGGTGGCCGACAACCGCTACCTGGGCCACAACTGGTCGTGGCGCCCCTACTTCTATCACCTGCTGGCCGAAGGCTGGGAGGAACGGCGACTGACCCTTTCCAACACCTATCGCGACGCCACCAGCAACCAGTATTGCCTGACCGCCGGGCAGTTTTTCGATAACGGCGAGCGTCTGTTGCTGATCGACATTGATGCGGCGGGGCTGTAGTTGCGCTTGCAGATGCCAGCCTGAACCGGGAAGCTAGGGAATCAGTCACCAGACGGAGAGAATCAGCCTTGGATTGGCATACCCTGCTCAACCGCGAACGTCTCGGCAAACCGTTGCACAGCCCGCAGGAACTTGGCCGCAGCCCGTTCCATAAAGACCATGACCGCATCATCTTCTCCGGCGCCTTCCGCCGCCTGGGGCGCAAGACCCAGGTGCATCCGGTGTCGAGCAACGACCATATTCATACGCGCCTGACCCACTCGCTGGAAGTCAGTTGCGTCGGCCGCTCGCTGGGCATGCGTGTCGGCGAGCCCCTGCGCCGCGCCCTGCCTGAATGGTGCGAGCCGAGCGATCTGGGCATGGTGGTCCAGTCGGCCTGCCTGGCGCACGACATCGGCAATCCGCCGTTCGGCCACTCCGGCGAAGACGCGATCCGTCACTGGTTCCAGCAGGCTGCCGGGCGTGGCTGGCTGGATGCGATGAGCGACGCCGAGCGCGGTGACTTCCTGAACTTCGAAGGCAATGCGCAGGGCTTCCGGGTCCTCACGCAACTGGAGTATCACCAGTTCGACGGCGGCACCCGGCTGACCTACGCCACCCTCGGCACTTACCTGAAGTACCCGTGGACCGCCCGTCACGCCGACTCCCTCGGCTACAAAAAGCACAAGTTCGGTTGCTACCAAAGCGAGTTGCCGTTGCTGGAGCAGATCGCCCACAAGCTGGGTCTGCCGCAACTGGAAGAGCAGCGTTGGGCGCGCCATCCGCTGGTGTATCTGATGGAGGCGGCGGACGATATCTGCTACGCCTTGATCGATCTGGAAGATGGCCTGGAAATGGAGCTGCTGGAATACGCCGAAGTCGAGTCGCTGCTGCTCGGCCTGGTCGGCGATGATCTGCCGGAAACCTATCGCCAGCTCGGTCCCCAGGATTCGCGCCGGCGCAAACTGGCGATCCTGCGCGGCAAGGCCATCGAGCACCTGACCAACGCCGCTGCCCGGGCATTCGTCGAACAACAGGACGCGCTGCTGGCCGGTACGCTGCCGGGGGATCTGGTGGAACACATGCACGGACCGGCCAAACGCTGTGTGTTGAACGCCAAGGACATCGCCCGCAAGAAAATCTTCCAGGACAAGCGCAAGACCCTGCATGAGATCGGCGCCTACACGACCCTGGAGATTCTGCTCAACGCCTTCTGCGGTGCTGCCCTGGAACAGCACAACGGCCGCACGCCGTCGTTCAAGAGCCGCCGGATTCTCGATCTGCTGGGCAATAATGCGCCGAACCCGCACGGCCCGCTGCATGCATCGTTCCTGCGCATGATCGACTTCATCGCCGGCATGACCGACAGCTACGCCAGTGACATGGCACTGGAAATGACCGGACGTTCCAGCCATTGACGCCTGCTTCCCGACCGATCTGCAATGGATTGGTCGGGAGGGCCGAAGATAATGTCTTAAATAAACAAAGAACAATCATCGAAGGTCTTTTCCCGATAAACTTTCTCTGCGCACTTAAACTTATATCAAGCCCCGTCACTGGACATCTCACGCATCTACCTACGGCAAACCTAGTTAACACGTAGTCTGATTCCTCTTTATTTGTAGGACTTATCCTAGATTGCCGCTAACACTCCGTCAGTTCATGCGACCGCTCATTCATCTGAGCTAAGGTGCGCCCTTTATTCGCGCTCGTATGGGATTTGATTATGAACTCCGTTTTTATTGTCGACGATCACCCGGTCATCCGCCTCGCCGTTCGAATGCTGCTGGAGCATGAAGGTTATAAAGTCGTCGGAGAAACCGATAACGGTGTCGATGCCATGCAGATGGTTCGCGAATGCATGCCCGACCTGATCATTCTCGACATCAGCATTCCCAAACTCGACGGTCTGGAGGTCCTGGCCCGCTTCAACTCCATGAGTTCGCCGTTCAAGACCCTGGTGCTGACCGCACAATGCCCGACCCTGTTCGGCATTCGCTGCATGCAGTCAGGTGCGTCGGGGTATGTATGCAAACAGGAAGACCTGAGTGAACTGGTCAGTGCAATCAAAGCCGTACTGTCCGGTTATAACTACTTTCCCAGCCAGGCCTTGAATCCGGTTCGTCACGATGATGTGCGCTATGTAGAACTTGAACTTTTCAAGTCCGTCAATGATCGGGAACTCATGGTCCTGCAACTATTTGCCCAAGGCCGCACCAACAAGGAAATTGCCAAAGGCATGTTTCTCAGCAATAAAACCGTCAGCACTTATAAAAAACGCCTGATGCAAAAACTCAAAGCCAAGTCCCTTGTAGAACTTATCGAAATGGCCAAACGTAACGCACTCGTGTGAGAGCCAACATGCCCAGTCGCTTAAAGAGTTTTCTGATTGCATTGAGTGCATGCCTGAGTCTCAGCGCGCCTGTCACAGTTGCATCGTCAACCTTCCAGGACCTTGCCCTGCTCGCGCGTTCGACCGACAGATCAATTCCGGTCCTGTTCGAGCCATCGCAAGAGGCGTGGCTGCACACTCGCAATGATTTGATTCTGGGAGCATCCGCTCCGGACTACCCCCCTTTCGACATGACAACCAGCGGACACGACTACGAAGGTTTCACAGCGGACTACGCCGGGCTGGTGGGACAGGCGACGGGGCTACCGGTCAAGGTCAGGCGCTTCGCCTCGCGCGAGGCCGCGATCCGCGCATTGATCGAGGGCAGCATCGACATGCTCGGTACGTCCAACGGGTTCGAAGCGGAGAACGCCAACATCATGCTGTCCAGGCCCTACGCAGTCGATCAACCGGTCCTGGTCACACGCGAAGGCGAAACCCGCTCTCTGACCGAAGGCCTGGCCAGTCTGCGGCTGAGCATGCTCTATCACTACCTGCCGCTGGAGGAGGTCAAGGCGATGTATCCCAAAGCCCTCATCACCTCCTATCCGTCCTACCAGAACGCGATCAATGCCGTCGCGTTCGATCAGGCGGACGTGTTTCTCGGCGACACCATCTCCACTCACTACATGATCAGCAAGGGCTATCTGAACAACATCCGCATGGCCAACTTCGGCAAGCACGAAGCCCACGGCTTCAGCTTCGCCGTGCATCGCAACAATACGCAATTGACCGGCATCATCGACGCGGTGCTCAAGGCGGTTCCGGGCAGCGAGCGCGAAAACATCGCCAAACGCTGGAGTGTCGGCAGCGACACACTGCTCACCGACCAGAAGTTGCAACTGACCAAGCGTGAAGAACAATGGCTGAAAAGGAATCCGGTGGTAAGCGTCGTCGTCAATGAAGCCTTCGCACCGCTGACGTTCTTCGACAGTGATGGCAACTTTCGCGGCATCAGTGCCGACCTGCTCGAACTTATTCGCCTGCGCACCGGTCTGCGATTCGAGATACGCCGCAGTCGCAGCGATGCCGAGATGATCAGGCAGATTGAAAATCACCAGGCCGACCTGATTGCCGCCCTGCTACCCACCGCTCAGCGTGAGGAAACCCTGACTTTCAGCCGTCCCTACCTGGAAAACTCCTACGTTCTGTTGACCCGAAAAGCGGCCGACAGCCCGACGCACCTGGGCCAGCTCAAACGCAAACGTCTGGCGATCGCGCAGGGCAATCCGATGATCGAATACCTGCGCACCGAATTTCCACGTATCCAGCTGATCGAAACGCCGGATACCTTCAGCGCCGTAGCGTTGCTCGACGAAGGCCAGGTCGAGGGCGCAGTGAACTCGCTGGTCATCGCCAACTACTTCATCTCCTCCCGCATTTTCGAACAGCCACTGCAGATCACCACCACCATCGGCACACGTCAGGCGGCGTTCTCGCTGGCAACTGCCAGGGACAGCACGGAACTGGGCTCGATCATCGACAAGACCCTGATGAGCATTACCCCCGAAGAACTGGGCATCATCAATGGCCGCTGGCGGGGTTACTCAAGTGTTTCGCAAGGCACCTGGCGTCAATACCAGCGCTTTTTCTATCAGGCGATCGGCGGGGCCTGCCTGCTGTTGCTGCTGTCGCTGTTCTGGAATGCCTACATGCGCCGCCAGATCAATCAACGCAAGGCAGCCGAACGGGCGTTGAACGACCAGCTGGAGTTCATGGGTTCACTGGTCAACGGCACGCCCCATCCAATCTATGTGCGTGACCGACAGGGACTTCTGCAAAGCTGCAATGACAGCTATCTCCATGCGTTCAATGCCCGGCGTGAAGACGTCATCGGCAAAAGCGTGATGCAGGGTGCATTGAATAATGCTTTCGAGGCACAGACTTTTCAGGCCGACTACCAGCGGGTGGTGGCCGAGGGCAGGCCGCTGGTGCTCGACCGGCCGCTGCAGATCGGCAACCGGCGCCTGACGATCTATCACTGGATCCTGCCGTACCGGGACTCCAGTGGTGAAGTGCGGGGGATCATCGGCGGCTGGATCGACATCAGTGAGCGTCGCGAGCTGCTCGACGAACTGCGCTCGGCCAAGGAACGGGCGGACGATGCCAATCGCGCCAAAAGTACGTTCCTGGCGACCATGAGCCACGAGATCCGCACCCCGATGAACGCAGTGATCGGCATGCTCGAATTGACGCTCAAGCGCATGGATCAGGCTCACCCGGATCGCTCCGGAATCGAAACGGCCTACCATTCGGCCAAGGATCTGCTGGGCCTGATCGGCGACATACTGGACATTGCCCGCATCGAATCCGGGCGATTGAGCCTGCACCCCGAGCGAATCAACCTGATTGATACCATAGGCTCAGTGGTCAGGATCTTCGAAGGCCTCGCCCGACAGAAACAGCTCTCACTGGAAGTTAGCGTCACTCCTGCCGAATTGAATGTCGATGTGCACCTCGACCCCCTGCGCTTCAAGCAAGTGCTGTCGAACCTGATCAGCAATGCCATCAAGTTCACCGAAGAAGGACACATCAGGATCACGCTGGATGTTCTACCCACGAATGATCCCGAACGCTCGATGGTGCAGTTGACCGTACAGGACAGCGGCATCGGGATCACGACGCAGGATCAGTCGCGTCTGTTCGAACCCTTTGCCCAGGCCGGTAATGGCGGACAGAGAACCGTCAGCGGTGCAGGACTGGGATTGGTCATCAGCCGTAACCTGTGCGAGATGATGGGTGGAAAACTGCGGTTGAGCAGCCTGCCCGGAGTCGGCACCCAGGTCAGTCTGTCGCTGCCACTGACGATTTTTCCAGCGAGAGTGACAAAAGCTGAGGACGAGCCGCAGATTCACGCGTCTCTCACCCCGCTGACGGTTCTGGTGGTCGATGACCATCCGGCCAACCGGTTGCTGATGTGCCAGCAGCTGGAATACCTCGGCCATCGTTTCTGTATCGCCGAAGACGGCCTGCGCGGACTGGAAGAATGGAAGAGCGGTGAGTTTGATCTGGTCATCGCCGATTGCAACATGCCCGTCATGAACGGCTACGAGCTGACCCGCGCGATTCGTCAGCACGAAAAGCTGACCCACCGCCCGGCTTGCACCGTGTTGGGGTTCACCGCCAATGCCCAGCCCGAAGAGATCCTGCGCTGCAAGCAGGCAGGCATGAACGAATGCCTGTTCAAACCCCTGAGCCTCAACAGCCTGAGCCAATGGGTCAACAGCGTTCAGCCGCTGTTCCGCGCGCCGGCGTTCAACCTGCAGGGGCTCACACTGCTGACCGGCGGCAACCCTTCCCAGACTCACCGCCTGCTGGCAGAACTGCTCAACAGCAGCCGCCTTGACCGACAGGAATTGCAGGCACTGTCCCTTACTCGAGATCCCCCTGCGCTGGCCGTCATCGCCCACAAGATCAAGGGCGCGGCCCGAATTGCCCAGGCCTCGCGCCTGATCGACAGCTGCGATGCGCTTGAGCAGGCGTGCCTGCAAGCGCTGCCGGGGGATGAGATCGAGCGTCGCTGTCAGGCCAGCCGTCTCGCCATCCTGGAACTGGAGCAGGCACTGGAACAGCAACTCGCCCGGATCCACCAGAGCAAAGTGACCGGGGCTTAACTATGCTTGGACGCTGAGCAGTGTGCTTACCTATACGGAGAGTCCGCAATGCCCAGCCCACTGCGCCCGGAACAACGCCGGTTTCCGCTGCATGTGCACATCAGCGTCATGTTCACTTTTCTGCTGTTGCTCACCGGGGTGGTGCTGGGTCTGTTCAACTATCGGCAGACCACGCAGATCATCCTGTCGAGCAGCGAAAAACTGTTCAACCGCATCGAACAGGATGTGCGCCTTGATCTGCAGGCCACTTATGAACCGATTAGACACCTGCTGAGCCTGCTGGCGGACACCCCCGCCGCCCGCTCTTCCGGCCTCGAACCGCGTCTGGCGCTGCTCAAGCCGTTCAGCCAGTCACTGACGGACAACCCGGACCTGGCCTCGCTGTACCTGGGTTATGGCAACGGCGATTTTTTCATGGTCCGTCCTTTGCGCACACCCGCGCTGAAAACCCTGCTCAAGGCACCCGACGCCGCGGCATTTCAGGTCTGGAGCATCGAACATGACGCCAGCGGTCAGGCGCATTCGCAGTCGCTGTTCTTCGACCAGGCCCTGTCCCCGGTCGGCCGGCAGGACAATCCCGACGATCCTTATGATCCCCGCAGCCGGGCGTGGTACATCAACGCACGGCAGCAGACTGAACAGATCACCACCGAACCCTACGTCTTTTTCTCCACCCACAACGTCGGCACAACACTGGCCCGGCGCAGCGGTGATGACGCGGTAATCGGCGCCGACCTGACCCTCGACGCACTCTCCGCAACCCTGATCAAACACGTGGTGACACCGGCCACGGAAATCGTCCTGTTCGACGCCGAAGGCAACGCCGTGGCCTATCCCGACAGCAGCCGGCTGATCGTCGATGACCGAACGGCGCGTCTGGCCAAGGCTGCCGACTTGAGCCCCGCCCTGCATGCCTTGTTGTCCGGTCACCAGGGCAACCGGCTCAAGGCCGACGGCCGGCAATGGATTGTCGCCCGCAGCCAGTTGCAGGAAGGCGGGCCGAAAGGTTTGCAGATGGCGTTGCTGGTGCCGGAGGACGAGTTGCTGGTCGATGCCTATCGCATGCGCTGGCAAGGCGCGCTGATCACGCTGGCTACTCTGCTGCTGTGCCTGCCGCTCGGGTGGCTGATCTCGCGAATTCTGGTCAAGCCGCTGCATGCGCTGGTCAAGGAAGCCGATGCGATCCGCAGCTTCGATTTCAATTTTCCCGTGACCCGTCGATCACCGGTGCTGGAGGTCGACCAGCTGAGTCTGTCGATGGCCCGCATGAAGGACACCCTGGCCAGCTTCTTTCGGATCACCGACAGCCTGACTGCTGAAACCCGCTTCGAACCGCTGCTGCAACGGGCGCTGTTCGAGACCGTGCAGATCGCCCAGGCTCAGGCGGGCCTGATTTATCTGCGCGAAAACGACGGCAATCGCATGGAGCCCTACGGGCTGGTGGTCGATGGCGCGTCCCAAGCTCTGGCCGCGTTCGATATTCAGGGGCGCAATCTTGACGCCACTCAAAGCCCCGAATGGTTCCGGCAACTGGCGAACGCCAACACGGTGGTGAGCAATCTGGGCTTCGAACAGGCCACCGATCTGCAGAAAGTGCTGCTGGCCATGGCGTCGCCAAGGGTGCACCTGATCGGTATCCGCCTGCATAACCGGCACAACGAGACCGTCGGCCTGCTGGTGCTGTTGATCAATGACAGCGGCACGGCGAGTGATCTGGAAAAGCTGCGGCCCGACCGCATTGCCTTCCTGCAAGCGGTGTCCGGGGCAGCGGCGGTGAGTATCGAAAGCCAGCGCCTGCAAGCCCGGCAGAAGCAACTGCTGGATGCGTTCATTCAACTGCTGGCCGGCGCGATCGATGCCAAGAGCCCTTATACCGGCGGGCATTGCCAGCGTGTGCCGGAGCTGACCCTGATGCTCGCCCACGCCGCCGCGGCCAGTCAGGCACCGGAATTCAGCGATTACCAGCCGAACGAAGACGAATGGGAGGCCCTGCACATCGCCGCATGGCTGCACGATTGCGGCAAGGTCACGACCCCGGAATACGTGGTCGACAAAGCCACCAAACTGGAAACCCTGAACGATCGCCTGCATGAAATCCGCACCCGCTTCGAAGTGCTCAAGCGCGATGCCTGGGTCAGCTACTGGCAAGCCCTGGCCATGGGCGGCGAAGAGCGGCAACTGGCCGAGCTGCGCGACGCAACCCTGACAGCACTGGATGATGATTTTGCATTCGTCGCCCACTGCAATCTGGGCAGTGAAGCGATGGCCGAGGCCGACCTGCAACGCCTGCAAGGCATCGCGAAACGCCCATGGACGCGCACGCTGGATGATCGGCTGGGCCTGTCATGGGAAGAGAACCGGCGTCAGTCACGCACCCCGGCACCGACCTTGCCGGCCACCGAACCGTTGCTGGCAGACAAGCCCGAACATCTGCTGAAACGCGCCGAGGGCGAGCTCATTCCAGAGGACAATCCGTGGGGCTTCAAGCTCGACGTCCCGCCGTACAAATACAATCGCGGCGAGCTGTACAACCTGAGCATCCCCCGGGGCACCCTGACCCGCGAAGAACGCTACATCATCAACCACCACATGGTGCAGACGATCCTGATGCTCAGCCACCTGCCCTTCCCCGGGCATCTGAACAGCGTGGCGGAAATCGCCGGCGGGCATCACGAAAAGATGGACGGCACCGGTTATCCCAAGCGCCTGAAACGCGAAGACATGAGCCTGCCGGCGCGCATGATGGCGATTGCCGATATTTTCGAAGCCCTGACCGCCGCC
This sequence comes from Pseudomonas paraglycinae, assembly GCF_021601625.1. Lineage (GTDB taxonomy): Bacteria > Pseudomonadota > Gammaproteobacteria > Pseudomonadales > Pseudomonadaceae > Aquipseudomonas > Aquipseudomonas paraglycinae. Next base: position 88,023 of record NZ_BQHR01000008.1, read on the forward strand.
GACCGCCCGTACAAAAAGGCCAAGTCCCTCAGTGAAGCGCTGGGGATCATGGCCACCATGTGCCGCGAGGCGCACATCGATGCGGAGTTGTTCGGGCTGTTCATCCGCGATGGCGTGTACTTGCAGTACGCCACGCGGTTTCTCGATCCACGGCAGATCGATGCCGTGGACCCGGCGGCCGTGCTGCTCAAGGCAGGCCTGTCGGCGTGATCAGCAGTCGGTCAGGCGCAGGAAGATCGCCGCCAGTTGTTCGATCCCGGCCTGATCGTCGGCACCGAAACGCGCGAGCTTCGGACTGTCGAGGTCGAGCACGCCGATCAGACGGCCGTCCTTGACCAACGGCACGACCAGTTCGCTGTTCGACGCACTGTCGCAGGCGATATGGCCGGGGAACGCGTGAACGTCTTCAACCCGTTGCGTTTGCAAGCTGGCAGCCGCCGCGCCGCACACACCGCGTCCGAACGGAATGCGCACGCAGGCGATCTGGCCCTGGAACGGACCGAGCACCAGCTCTTCGTTGCGATTGAGGTAGAAACCGGCCCAGTTCAGGTCATCGAGCTGGTTGAACAGAAACGCCGAAAACTGCGCGGCGTTGGCGATGAAATCGCGCTCGTCCGCCAGCAGCGATTCCAGTTGCGCGGCCAACATGCCATAGCCTTCGAGGCCCTGGCCGCTCTGTTGCAAATCAATCAGGCCTTGTGCTCCAACAATTTCAGTCCCACCCAGTAACGGGCGAATTGGTACGCGCAACGTCCGTTGCGGTTGCCACGGCCGGTTGCCCAGCGCACGGCGAGAATGTCCAGCTGTTCGTCGCGCTCCCAGCTCAGGCCGGCCTTGGCGGCCAACTGGCCGATCCAGTGCTCGACGACGTTGAGGAAATGTTCCTGGGTAAACGGATAGAACGACAGCCACAGGCCGAAACGATCCGACAGCGCGATCTTGTCTTCTACCGCCTCGCTCGGATGCAGCTCGCCATCGACGCGCTTCCAGTTTTCGTTGTCGCTTTCCTTTTCCGGCACCAGATGACGACGGTTGGAAGTGGCGTACAGCAACACGTTGTCAGGTGCCTGTTCGAGCGAGCCGTCCAGCACGCTTTTCAGCACGCGGTAGTCGCCTTCACCGGACTCGAACGACAAGTCGTCGCAGAACAGCACAAAGCGTTGCGGCAGCTTGGCGATCTGCTCCACCACCCGTGGCAGGTCCGCCAGGTGATCGCGCTCGATTTCGATCAAACGCAAACCGGCCTTGGCGTGTTCAGCCAACAGCGCCCGCACCAGCGACGATTTACCGGTACCGCGCGAACCCCACAGCAGCGCGTGGTTGGCCGGCATGCCGTCGAGAAATTGCTGAGTGTTGCGGCCCAGTTGCTCCAGCTGGCGGTCGACGCCGATCAGGTCCGACAAGCGCATGTCGAGGCTGACTTCCAGCGGCAGCAGATAACCGCTGCGACCGTCACGCTGCCAGCGTGCGGCGAGGCAGGTGCCCCAGTCGATGACCGGGCGTGGAGCCGGCAGCAGTGGTTCGATCCGCGCCAGAACCGACTCGGCGCGCTCAAGAAAAGCATTCAATCGGGAATCCACGTCTTCTCCTCGGGCTCGTTCACAGTGATGATGGCGGTGCAGCGACGACACACAGCGTTCGAAACCAGTCCCGGCCCTTGTTACAAGGCGCTTCGGGAACCCCGGAATCCATGCATGATCGACTATGCTTGAGCAGCGAAGGGAAACGGAAGTGGTTCAACACCCCATGGATATCAAATTCACCCACCGGCTGTCGTACAAACAGGCCCGGCTTACCGTGCTGGTCGGGTTCATTCTGGGCACGCTGCTCAGCCTGCTGCAAATCGGCATCGATTATGCCAGTGAAGACGCGTCCATCAACCGTGAAATCCTGTCTTTGCTGGAAATCAGCCACAACCCGGCCTCGCGCATCGCCTATAACATCGATGCCGAACTGGCGCAGGAACTGACCCTGGGCCTGCTGCGCTCGCCGGCGATCATTTCCGCACAACTGACCGACAACAATCAGACGGTGCTGGCCAACGTCAAACGCCCGGAGCTGCAAAGCGGCTACCGGATGATCAGCGACTTCCTGTTCGGCGCCAAACGCCAGTTCGAAGACCGCCTCTACCTCGATCACCTGCCCAACGAATCCCTCGGCACCTTGAAACTGGAAGTCGACACCTACGCGTTCGGCAGCCGCTTCCTGCGCCGGGCCGAGGTCACGCTGCTCAACGGGTTTGCCCGCAGCCTGATTCTCACCGGGATTCTGCTCGCGTTGTTCTACGTGATGCTGACCAAACCGCTGGTGCGGGTGATCCGCGAACTCAGCGGCCGCGACCCGCGCAGCGCCGAGCCGACGACCCTGGAATGTCCGGGCGGGCACGCCAACGACGAGATCGGCGTGCTGGTCAAGGTTGCCAACCAGCAGTTCGAAAACATCGCCACCGAAATCCAGCAGCGGCGCAATGCGGAAAACCGCCTCACCGACTACCTCGCGCAACTCGAAGACATCGTGTCGGCGCGTACCGCCGAGCTCAAGGCGATCAACGCGCGGCTCAGCCAGTCCAACCAGGAACTGGAAGTGGCCCGCAGCACGGCACTGGACATGGCCGAGGCACGCTCGGCGTTTCTCGCCAACATGAGCCACGAGATCCGCACCCCGCTCAACGGCCTGCTGGGGATGATCGCCCTGTCGCTCGACGGCCCGCTCAACGCCGAACAACAGCAACAACTGTCGATCGCCCACGACTCGGGCAAGGTATTGGTGGAGCTGCTCAACGATATTCTCGACCTGTCGAAATTCGATGCCGGGCAACTGGAGCTCGAACACATTCCATTCGATCTTGGCTCGCTGATCGAAGACACCGCCAACCTGCTGTCGCAGAACGCGGCGCCGAGTGTCGAACTGACCTGCCTGATCGATCCGTACTTTCCGGCGCTGGTGCTCGGCGATCCGACCCGGGTCAGGCAGATCGTCAGCAACCTGTTGTCCAACGCCCTGAAATTCACCCGCTTCGGTCGGGTCGATGTGCGCTTGTCCACCTGGAAAGACGGCGTCCGGATCGAAGTCTGCGACACCGGTATCGGCATCGCCCAGGAAGCGCAGGTGAAGATTTTCCAGCCGTTCACCCAGGCGGGTGCCGGCATCACCCGCCAGTACGGCGGCACCGGGTTGGGCCTGGCACTGACCTACAACCTGTGCGAAGCCATGCAGGGGCGCCTGACCATCAGTTCCGAAGTGGGTTTCGGTAGTCAGTTCTGCGCCGAACTGCCACTGCCCTGCCACACCCGAGCGGTGATTCCGCCACCGTTGCACGGCAAGGTGCTGGCAATCACCAACGCGGTCAGCGGGCTGGCGGAACTGCTGGAAAGTCTGCTGCCGGTCTGGGGACTGACCTACGAGCAGCGAACCCTCGACGACCCGCTGCTCGGTCTGTCCCCCGACGTCATCATCACCGACTGCCCGGAATGCCTGTTCGGCCTGCGCCCGGCGATGACGGCACCGATTCTGCTGGTGACTGCCTACGGCAGTTTCATGCCGGGTGAAGAAGCCGCCGCCCTCGCCCCGTTGCAGCAGCAGGCGCGACCGCTGGCTCGCAACGCGCTGTATCAGAATCTGCGCCGGACGCTGTTGCCGGATCTCACCACCATCGACCGCGCACGCCTCGAAAGCGTGCCGTCGCAGCGGCGCGGTCGGGTGCTGCTGGTGGAGGACAACCCGGTCAACCAGTTGGTGGCCAAGGGCATGCTGGGCAAACTCGGTTGCGACGTTGTAGTCGCCGCCCATGGCGTGGAAGCGCTGGATCAGCTGGAACACGACGAATTCGATCTGGTGCTGATGGACTGCAACATGCCGGTGATGGACGGCTACGAAGCCAGCCGCCAGATCCGTCAGAGCGGGCGCTGGCCGCATCTGCCGATTGTCGCCCTGACCGCCAACGCCATGTCCGAGGAGCGCGAACGTTGCCGGGCAGCGGGCATGAGCGACTATCTGGCCAAGCCGTTCCGTCGGGAAGAACTGGCGGCGCTGCTGGACCAGTGGATTCCGACTACGACAGTGCTTTGATCTGCCCCAGCAAGTGATCGAGACCGTCGCGCAAGTCATTGAGCCGGTCCAGATCCACCCCGCTGTCGCACAACAGCCGCGCCTTCAACGGCCCGACCTGTTCACGCAGCGCCTGCCCCTGCGGCGTGAGGCTCAGATGAACCTCGCGTTCGTCCCGGGCCGAGCGCTGACGCTGGACCAGTTGCAGTTGCTCCAGACGTTTGAGCAGCGGCGTCAGCGTGCCGGAATCCAGTGCCAGACGTTCACCCAGCGCCTTGACCGTCGGCTGCTCCGGCGCGGATTGCTGCCACTCCCACAACACCAGCATCGCCAGGTATTGCGGGTAGGTCAGGCCAAGCTGATCGAGCATCGGTTTGTAGGCACGGATCACCGCCCGCGATGCGGCATACAACTTGAAGCACAGCTGACTGTCGAGCTTCAGCGAATCGGCGGACAGGCTGTTCATTTGAGCAGGGCTTCGATCTCGCGGCTCAGATCCTGCGGCTTGGTGGCCGGGGCGAAGCGCTTGACCAACTGGCCGTCCTTGCCGATCAGGAACTTGGTGAAATTCCACTTGATGCCCTGAGAGCCCAGCACGCCTGGCGCGCGTTTCTTCAACTGCACGAACAGTGGATGCGCGCCGTTACCATTGACTTCGATCTTCTTGAACAGCGGGAAGCTGACACCGTAGTTCAGCTCGCAGAACTCGCTGATGGCGCCCTCGTTGCCCGGCTCCTGCTTGCCGAACTGATTGCACGGGAAGCCCAGCACCACCAGGCCCTGATCCTTGTAGGTCTGCCACAGTTCTTCAAGGCCTTTGTACTGCGGCGTGAAACCGCATTTGCTGGCGGTGTTGACCACCAGCACTGCCTTGCCGGCGAAATCGGCGAGGGTCTTCTGCTCGCCTTTGATGGTGGTGCACGGAATGTTCAGCAGGTTATCGCTCATGGTGCGCACTCTTGAAAAATGGGTAGACGGCAAAAATAGCGAGCAATTGAATTGTGTGCAATTTAATTATTCGAAAGGCGACCCATGGATCGCCCGTATCGGTTACTCGCGCGGCACCAGGTCCAGGCACACCGAGTTGATGCAGTAACGCAGGCCGGTCGGCGGCGGACCGTCAGGGAATACGTGGCCCAGGTGCGCATCGCACTTGGCGCATTTCACTTCGGTGCGGATCATGCCGTGGCTGGTGTCACGGATTTCGGTCATGGCGCTCTCGCCGATCGGCGCGTAGAAGCTTGGCCAGCCGCAACCGGAATCGAATTTGGTCTTGGAATCAAACAATGGCTCGTTGCAGCAGACGCAGTGATAGACACCGTCAGTCTTGGTGGCGTTGTATTTACCGGAGAACGGTCGCTCGGTAGCACTGAGACGGCACACGTTGTATTGCTCGGGGTCGAGCATCGCCCGCCATTCTTCCAGGGTCTTTTCAATCTTTTCCATCATCACACCTCAGCGGCTGAAAAAGCCCGATCTGTACCTTTTCCACGGATCGGGCGGCACGTATGATTGCGCCTCGTCACACGCCAGTCTGGCAGCGGGTTCCTGCGCATTCAAACGGATTGTTGGAAACCGCCGCTCGAGACACTTGCCTGTGTGAAGACGCAGGATTCCCAGCACGGTTGTCCACCCGCCGCCTGGATCGTTCATTTTCGGGATCACATCGCCATGCAGTTCAGCAAATCGAACAAGCTCGCCAACGTCTGCTACGACATTCGCGGCCCGGTGCTCAAGCACGCCAAACGCCTGGAAGAGGAAGGCCATCGCATCCTCAAGCTGAACATCGGCAACCCGGCGCCCTTTGGTTTCGAAGCGCCGGACGAAATTCTCCAGGATGTGATCCGCAACCTGCCGACCGCCCAGGGCTACAGCGATTCCAAAGGCCTGTTCAGCGCGCGCAAGGCGGTGATGCAGTACTACCAGCAGAAGCAGGTCGAAGGTGTCGGCATCGAGGACATCTACCTGGGCAACGGCGTGTCCGAGCTGATCGTGATGTCGCTGCAGGCGCTGCTCAACAACGGCGACGAAGTGCTGGTGCCGGCGCCGGACTACCCACTGTGGACCGCAGCCGTGAGCCTGGCCGGCGGTAACGCGGTGCATTACCTGTGCGACGAGGGCGCCGACTGGTTCCCGGACCTGGCCGACATCAAGGCCAAGATCACCCCGAACACCAAGGCGATGGTGATCATCAACCCGAACAACCCGACCGGCGCGGTGTATTCGAAAGAAGTGCTGCTGGGCATGCTCGAGCTGGCCCGTCAGCACAACCTGGTGGTGTTCTCCGACGAGATCTACGACAAGATCCTCTACGACGACGCCGTGCACATCTGCACCGCTTCGCTGGCCCCGGACCTGCTGTGCCTGACCTTCAACGGTCTGTCCAAGTCGTATCGCGTGGCGGGTTTCCGTTCCGGCTGGATCGCCATTTCCGGGCCGAAACACAACGCTCACAGCTACATCGAAGGCATCGACATGCTGGCCAACATGCGTCTGTGCGCCAACGTGCCGAGCCAGCATGCAATTCAGACCGCACTCGGCGGCTACCAGAGCATCAACGATCTGGTGCTGCCACAAGGTCGCCTGCTGGAACAGCGCAACCGTACCTGGGAATTGCTCAACGACATTCCCGGCGTGAGCTGCGTGAAGCCGATGGGCGCACTGTACGCGTTCCCGAAGATCGACCCGAAAGTCTGCCCGATCCACAACGACGAGAAATTCGTGCTCGATCTGCTGCTCTCCGAGAAGCTGCTGGTAGTGCAAGGCACGGCGTTCAACTGGCCGTGGCCTGACCACTTCCGCGTGGTCACCCTGCCGCGGGTCGATGACCTGGACATGGCCATCGGTCGCATCGGCAACTTCCTCAAGTCCTACCGCCAGTAACCGGCGCTCAGTGCGCAACGGCCCGAACGTTGCGCACTGTCTGATTCAGCAACACTTCTGCTCCGCCCCTCCTCCAGCACCTTCTACACTTGCGACTCATACGAATCATGCGTGCCTGACGCAATGAGACCGGGTGCCGTGTGCCTGTCATCCATACCGGATTCAGCAGTGGGAAATATCCCATGCCCGACAAATCCGGTGTAGGACACAGTTTGAAATAGTCACTCGGTTGAATCGCCAGGTGCCGCGCCTTATATACCCCGCAGTACGCTACATCTTTAGCTTGAGGAGATTTCTACAACCATGATGCGCATCCTGCTGTTTTTGGCCACTAACCTGGCGGTCGTGCTGATAGCCAGCATCACCCTGAGCCTTTTTGGCTTCAACGGGTTCATGGCGGCCAACGGGGTTGATCTCAACCTCAGTCAGCTGCTGGTTTTCTGTGCAGTCTTTGGTTTTGCCGGTTCCCTGTTCTCGCTGTTCATCTCCAAGTGGATGGCGAAGATGAGCACCAGTACCCAGATCATCACCCAGCCACGCACTCGCCACGAGCAATGGCTGCTGCAAACCGTCGAGCAACTGTCCCGGGAAGCCGGGATCAAGATGCCCGAGGTGGGGATTTTCCCGGCCTATGAAGCCAACGCCTTCGCTACCGGCTGGAACAAGAACGACGCACTGGTCGCAGTCAGCCAGGGTTTGCTTGAGCGTTTCAAGGAAGATGAAGTGCGGGCCGTGCTGGCTCACGAGATCGGTCACGTGGCCAATGGCGACATGGTCACCCTGGCGCTGATCCAGGGCGTGGTGAACACCTTCGTGATGTTCTTCGCGCGTATCATCGGCAACTTCGTCGACAAGGTGATCTTCAAGAACGAAGAAGGCCAAGGCATGGCCTACTACATCGCGACCATCTTCGCCGAGCTGGTGCTGGGCATTCTGGCCAGCGCCATCGTGATGTGGTTCTCGCGTAAACGCGAGTTCCGTGCCGACGATGCAGGTGCCCGCCTGGCCGGTACCGGCGCGATGATCAACGCCTTGCAACGCCTGCGCGCCGAACAAGGCCTGCCGGTGCACATGCCGGACACCCTGAACGCCTTTGGCATCAACGGTGGCATCAAGCAAGGGTTCGCCCGCATGTTCATGAGCCACCCGCCGCTGGAAGAGCGTATCGACGCCCTGCGTCGTCGCGGCTGATCAAACCGGCGCACCAACGAAAAGGCCCGCAGTGATGCGGGCCTTTTTTTGCCTGTCGATTACGCCCCGGAAATCCGGTAGACCCGCTCTTCCAGCCGAGTTACGCCGGCTTGCACGAACTTCCAGCTGTCACCGAGCACATCCTGCTCCTCCAGCATCTCGACACGCCAGACACTGCCCAGCAAACGCTGCACTTCGGCATCGTCTACGGAAAATGGCGGCCCGGGCATCTGCGACTGGTCATAATCCAGCGTCACCAACAGCCCTCGGCATGTCGGCAAAAGACCCTGCAAGTGCGCCGCATAACGCTCGCGCATCGCGGGCGGCAAGGCGATCACCGCCGCCCTGTCATACAGTGCGGTGCAACCGGCAACATCATCTGCCGTCAGCGAGAAGAAATCCCCGCACCACAACTCGATCGCGCCCGCGCGATAAACCTTGAAACCGCCTTGCTCGCTCACCCGCGGCTGCAATTGCTGCTCAATAAAGAAGTCTTCCACGGCCTTCTCCGACAGCTCGACACCAAGCACCTGATGACCTCGGCCGGCGAGCCACAGCAGATCCAGGCTTTTACCGCACAACGGCACCAGCACACGCGCCTGCGCCGGGATGGCCAGCTCGGGCCAGTGCCGCTGCAAATACGGGTTCACCTCAGGCTGATGAAAGCCGATCTGGTTCAATTCCCATTTCTTGTGCCAAAACTCCGGCTGCATGCATCCTCCTAAGAATTCGATCAAAAGACGTTAAAACTTATATTGGAATTAGATCAATGAACTGACTGAAGATGGGTCATCTTAACGCTCAGGAATCCTTCCATGTTTCCCAGCCTGTTTATCTCTCACGGCTCGCCCATGCTGGCGCTGGAGCCCGGTGCCAGCGGTCCGGCCCTGGCGCGGCTGGCGGCCGAACTGCCACGCCCGAAAGCCATCGTCATCGTTTCCGCCCATTGGGAAAGCCATGAGCTTCTGGTCAGCAGCCATGCGCAACCGGAAACCTGGCACGACTTCGGCGGTTTCCCCCGCGCGCTGTATGAAGTGCAGTATCCGGCACCGGGCAATCCGCAAATGGCCCGCGAGGTTGCCGATCTGCTGACCGCCAACAACCTGCCGGCGCGTCTCGACCCGCAACGACCGTTCGATCACGGCGTGTGGGTTCCGCTCTCGCTGATGTACCCGCAAGCCGACATCCCGGTGGTTCAGGTTTCCCTGTCCAGCCGTGGCGGCCCGGCGTTGCAGAACCGCGTCGGTCAAGCGCTGGCCAGTCTGCGCGAACAGGGCATTCTGTTGATCGGCTCCGGCAGCATCACCCACAACCTGCGGGAACTGGACTGGCACGCTGGCCCGGAAAGCGTCGAGCCGTGGGCCCGGGATTTCCGCGACTGGATTGTCGACAAACTGGCTGCCAACGACGAAGCCGCATTGCACGATTACCGCCAGCAGGCACCGAACGCCGTGCGCAGCCATCCAAGTGATGAACATCTGCTGCCGCTGTACTTTGCCCGCGGCGCTGGCGGCGACTTCAGCATTGCCCATCAAGGTTTCACCATGGGCGCACTGGGCATGGACATCTACCGCTTCGGCTGATGCCCAAATCGCAGGCAAAAAAAATCCCCGAACCAGTCGGGGATTTTTTATGTTCGATCAATCAGCCCAGAGGCGGATCAATCTTCGCGGTAGCGACGCAGTTTCAGCTGCTTGCCGGCAACGCGAGTGTCCTTCAGTTTGGTCAGGAGCTTGTCCAGACCATCTTCCGGCAGCTCGACGAGGCTGAAGCTGTCACGCACCTGGATGCGACCGATGGCTTCACGTGCCAGACCACCTTCGTTGAGGATGGCGCCCAGCAGGTTTTTCGCCGCGATACCGTCACGCGCGCCCAGCGCGGTACGGCAACGGGCACGGCCTTCGCCCAGTGGCATCGGAGCACGACGCTCGCGGTCACCACGGTCCGGACGATCACCGGAACGCTCAGGACGGTCGCCACGCGGTGCGCTGTTCGGCACCAGTGGACGTTCCTTCTCGATCGCTGCCAGGTTCAGCGCCTGACCATTGGTGGCCTTGCGCAGCAGAGCGGCAGCCAGGGCACGCGGGGTGCAACCGATGTCGGCGGTCAGGCGATCCAGCAGATCACCGTGAGTCGATTCGGCGTCAGCCACCAGCGGCGACAGGCTGTTGGTCAGTTTCTTGATGCGGGCATCGAGAACGGCCTGGGCGTCCGGCAGACGCACTTCGGCAACTTTCTGACCGGTCACACGCTCGATCACTTGCAGCATGCGGCGCTCACGCGGAGTCACCAGCAGCAGCGCGCGGCCTTCGCGACCGGCACGGCCGGTACGGCCGATACGGTGCACGTAGGATTCCGGATCGTACGGCATGTCCACGTTGAAAACGTGGGTGATGCGCGGAACGTCCAGACCACGGGCGGCAACGTCGGTCGCTACAACGATGTCCAGACGGCCATCTTTCAGCGAGTCGATGACGCGCTCACGCTGGTTCTGGGCGATGTCGCCGTTCAACGCGGCGGCTTTGTAGCCTTTGGCGTCGAGGGCGCTGGCCAGATCCAGGGTCGCTTGCTTGGTGCGCACGAACATGATCAGAGCGTCGAAATCTTCCACTTCCAGCAAGCTGAGAACGGCAGAAGTCTTCTGGTCAGCGTGAACCAACAGGTGAGCCTGTTCGATCGCGGTAACGGTCTGGGTCTTGCTCTGGATCTTCACGTGCTTTGGATCGCGCAGGTGACGCTCGGCGATGGCACGGATCGATTGCGGCAGGGTCGCCGAGAACAATACGGTCTGACGGGTTTCCGGCATGGCCTTGAAGATGACTTCGAGGTCGTCCATGAAGCCCAGTTTGAGCATTTCGTCTGCTTCGTCGAGAACCAGGTGGTTCACGGTCTGCAGTACTTTTTCGTCGCGACGCAGGTGGTCGCACAGACGGCCCGGAGTGGCGACAACGATCTGTGCGCCATTACGGATTGCTTTCAATTGTGGGCCCATCGGCGCGCCGCCGTAGACAGCCACAACAGTCACGCCCGGCATTTGCTTGGCGTAGGTTTCGAAAGCGGTTGCAACTTGTAGCGCCAACTCACGAGTTGGGGCCAGGATCAGAGCTTGCGGCTCGCGCTTGGACGGATCGATGCGGTGCAGGATAGGCAGGGCAAAGGCAGCGGTTTTACCGGTACCGGTTTGCGCCTGACCAATCATATCGTGACCGGCGAGGATGATCGGGATCGACTGCTGCTGAATGGCCGAAGGCTCTTCATAGCCGGTAGCGACTACTGCAGCGACAATATTGGGATGAAGTTCAAGAGCGGCGAAGCCGCCGATTTCCTGGGTCATGGGTCTGCCTCTAAGTGCATCCGCAAAGACCCATGCTCCAAAGCTGCACATGCCGTGTTGAGACTCAAGAGTCGCCCTGGCAGCTTTGTCGGCGGGGATTTGCGAAAACGAATGAATGAAAAAGAATCGTCAAGGAAGAGCCCGCAGTGCGGACGTGCAGCCGAAGCTGACTTCGGGGAATTGCGCTACCTAAACGCGGCCCGGTTAAAGGCCGGCGCGCACTATACCGGAATTTGCCCAAAAAGGGAGCTTTTTTTATCGGCGAAATACAGTTGTCACCGCTGTGTAACGGGGTTTTGCGGATAATCGGGCAAAGGTCTATTTTTCAAAGACCCCGGCCCTGCGGGCGATGGCGCTTAAACGATTCACCGACGTGCGGCATCTGGTCGCTGCACCTTTTCTTCCCCTGCGAGGAAACACCCATGAATCAGCCCTGCCCCGGCCGCGTGAGCCGTGCGCGCCACGGTCACGTGCATTTGATCGGCCTGGACCGCGCCGCCAAGCGCAATGCCTTCGACCTCGACCTGCTCAACGACCTGGCCCTGGCCTACGGTGAATTCGAGGCCGACAGCGACGCACGGGTGGCGGTGGTGTTCGGGCATGGCGAGCATTTCACCGCCGGCCTCGATCTGGTCAACGCCAGTTCCGCCCTCGCCCAGGGCTGGCAGGTGCCGCCCGGTGGTTGCGATCCATGGGGCGTGTTCGTCGGGCCACGGGTCAGCAAACCGGTGATCGTCGCGGCGCAGGGTTATTGCCTGACCATCGGCATCGAATTGATGCTCGCCGCCGACATCAACCTGTGCGCGAGCAACACTCGGTTCGCCCAGATGGAAGTGCAGCGCGGGATCTTTCCGTTCGGCGGCGCGACGTTACGCTTTCATCAGGTCGCCGGCTGGGGCAATGCGATGCGCTGGCTGCTGACCGGCGACGAGTTTGATGCCCATGATGCGTTGCGCCTGGGTCTGGTGCAGGAAGTCATGGCCAGCGAAGACTTGCTGCCACGCGCCATCGAATTGGCCGAGCGAATCGCCCGACAGGCGCCGTTGGGCGTACAGGCAACGTTGATGTCGGCACGCCAGGCGCGCTATGAAGGCGAGACCGCAGCGGCTAAAAGCTTGCCGCCACTGGTGAAGAAGTTGCTGGCCACTGAAGACGCCAAGGAAGGTGTGCGCTCCCTGGTGGAGCGCAGGCCTGGCGTTTTCAAAGGCCTTTGAAGATCAGGTCGCCGGACGGATGCAGTTGATCAACGTCTGCAACGAGTAACCCAGCTTCGGCGCCAGCGCTTCAGCCCGGGCAGTCAGCGCCTGCATATCCAGCACCTGATCAAGATCCGCCGGCACGATCAGAATGACGTTGCCCTCCTTCACCGGCAGTTCCCAGTAATGCCGGTGATAGAGCCCGCGCAGCAGCGCCGCACCCAAGGGTTTGCCGTCATCAGTGGCCCATTGGTTGATCACCAGCCAGCCGCCAGGATTCAGACGCTTCTGACAGTCACCGAGGAAATTCCACGCAAGGTGCCCGGCGCCGGGGCCGACATCGGTGTACAGGTCGACGAAGATCAGATCCGCCGGCTCAGCCGTCGGCAGCAGTTCGAGGGCATCGCCGACGCGGATGTACAGCCGTGGATCGTCATCCAGCCCGAGGTATTCGATGGCCAGACGCGGTACGTCCGGGCGCAGCTCGATGGCTTCGACATCTTCCAGCGGCAGGAAATTGAGGCAGGCCTGGGTCAACGTCCCCGCGCCCAGCCCGAGGAACAGCGCACTCTCCGGTTGCTGATGGCACAGCGCGCCGATCAGCATCGCCCGGGTGTAGTCGTACTCCAGCCAGCTCGGGTCGGCGGTAAACACGCAGCTTTGCTCGATCGCATCGCCGAACTCCAGAAAGCGGTAGTCGGCCACTTCCAGCACGCGAATCACGCCGAACTCATCCTGTACCTCGGCGAGCAACAGCTCGACGCGCTCCTCAGTCATTTCGTCTCCTGGTGGTCACCGGGCGCGGTGACGCGATGGCACCGCTGTGGTGCCGTGGCAAAGCGGCGATTGTCGGCGAAGCGGCAGGAGCAGGTCACGCACTAATTGCTGCTAACATGGCCGTCCGTGCGTAGAACCTTAGAGACCGTGATGAGCCAACCCTGGAGCCCTGACAGCTGGCGCGCCCTGCCGATCCAGCAACAACCCCAATACCCCGACGCCGCGCATCTGCGCCAGGTCGAGCAGACGCTGGCCAGCTACCCGCCGCTGGTGTTTGCCGGCGAAGCGCGCGAGCTGCGTCGTCAGTTTGCCGAAGTCACCCAGGGCCGGGCGTTCCTGCTGCAGGGCGGCGACTGCGCGGAAAGCTTCGCCGAGTTCTCCGCCGCGAAGATCCGCGACACCTTTAAAGTGTTGCTGCAGATGGCAATCGTCATGACCTTCGCTGCCGGCTGCCCGGTGGTCAAAGTCGGGCGCATGGCCGGCCAGTTCGCCAAGCCGCGCTCGGCCAACGACGAGACCATCGACGGCGTGACCTTGCCGGCCTACAGGGGTGACATCGTCAACGGCATCGGTTTCGACTCGGCCAGCCGCGTACCGGATCCGGAGCGTCTGCTGCAGTCCTATCACCAGTCCACCGCCACCCTCAACCTGCTGCGCGCTTTCGCCCAGGGCGGTTTTGCCGACCTGCATCAGGTGCACAAGTGGAACCTCGATTTCATCGCCAACTCGGCGCTGGCCGAAAAATACAGCCACCTCGCCGACCGTATCGATGAAACCCTGGCGTTCATGCGCGCCTGCGGCATGGACAGCTCGCCGCAACTGCGCGAAACCAGTTTCTTCACCGCCCACGAAGCGCTGCTGCTGAACTACGAAGAAGCCTTCGTGCGCCGCGACAGCCTGACCAACGATTACTACGATTGCTCGGCGCACATGCTGTGGATCGGCGACCGCACCCGTCAGCTCGACGGCGCCCACGTCGAATTCCTGCGCGGGGTGAACAACCCGATCGGGGTGAAAGTCGGCCCGAGCATGAACCCCGACGACCTGATCCGCCTGATCGACGTGCTCAACCCGGACAACGATCCGGGCCGCCTCAACCTGATCGCACGGATGGGCGCGAACAAAGTCGGCGATCACCTGCCGGCGCTGATCCGCGCGGTGCAGCGCGAAGGCAAGCAGGTGCTGTGGAGTTCCGACCCGATGCACGGCAACACCATCAAGGCCAGCAGCGGCTACAAGACCCGCGACTTCGCGCAGATTCTTGGCGAGGTGAAGCAGTTCTTCCAGGTTCACGAAGCGGAGGGCAGCTACGCCGGCGGTATCCACATCGAAATGACCGGGCAGAACGTTACCGAGTGCATCGGTGGCGCGCGGCCAATCACTGAAGATGGCTTGTCGGATCGCTATCACACTCACTGCGACCCACGGATGAATGCCGATCAGTCGCTGGAACTGGCGTTCTTGATTGCCGAGACGCTGAAACAGGTCAAACGCTAAATCGCGATGACGTTGGCTCGGTCGTTTTCGACTTGAGCCAACGCCACCCGCAATCGCCCCGCACTTTCCCGCTGACAATTGAGCTGCACGTGCTCAAGCCCCAACCAGTCCGCCATGCGCCGCAGGTTCAGCGCCAGCGCCAGCATCCCCGCCTCGTCCAGCCCCGTTTCTTCCTCGTGCACCGCATGCACGGCCAGTCGCCCCGCCGCTCGTTCGGCGCGCAGGTCAACCCGCGCGGCAATCCGTTCGTTGTGCAGGAACGGCAACACGTAATAGCCGTAGACACGTTTGTCCTGCGGCGTGTAAATCTCCAGCCGATAGCGGAAATCGAACAGCCGCTCGGTCCGGCTGCGCTCCCAGATCAGTGAATCGAACGGCGACAGCAATGCACTGGCCTCGACCTTGCGCGGGATTTTCGGCTCGGGCAGGCAATAAGCGATCTGGCGCCAACCGGCGACTTCGCAGGTCAGCAGTTGCCCGTCCTCGACCAGTTCCGCCAGACGCGGGCGGGCATCGGAAGGATTCAGGCGGAAGTAATCACGCAGGTCTTTTTCCGTGCCGACACCCAGAGCCTGCGCTGCATGCAGCAGCAAACCGCGCTGGGCCTCGGCCTCATCGGGCAATGGCCGCTGCAGCACGGAAGCCGGAATCACCCGCTCGGGCAAGTCATACAAACGCTCGAAACCACGGCGTCCGGCGACGGTGACTTCGCCAGCGGCAAACAGCCATTCCAAGGCGTGCTTTTCCGCGCTCCAGTCCCACCATGGCCCGGCCTTTTCCTCGCGGGTCGACAGGCTGCCGGCGCCCAGTGCGCCCTGCTTTTCGACCGACGCCAGCACCCGGCGAATGGTGTCCTGCTGCTCGCGACCGAACCGCGCCAGTTGCTGATAGATGTCTTCACCACGTCTGGCCCGCTGCATGCGCCAGCCCATCAGCGGGTACATCGACAGCGGCAGCAACGACGCCTCATGGCCCCAGTATTCGAACAGCGAACGACGACGCCCCGAACTCCAGGCAGCCTGGTCGAGCAAGTCAGCAGAGTAGGAACCAAGACGGGAGAACAGCGGCAGGTAGTGCGAGCGCACCACGGCATTGACGGAGTCGATCTGCAACAGGCCGAGGCGTTCGATCAGCCGGTTGACGTGCATCGCCTTGACAGCCGGCGGCTGGCGCCCGTGAAACCCTTGGGCAGCCAGTGCCAGACGTCGAGCCTGTTTAAGGGAAAAGGACAATGTCGCGGGCATGTGTTCCTCCATGTCTGCTCGCAACCTACCTCACCTGAAAGTGGTTTGTGTAGCAATGGCCTCATCATTTATGCATCGGATCATCCCAGAACGGCCGCACCGACTCATGTTCGACATCGGCACGGCTGACCCCGATGTCCTTCAACGCTTCGTCGCTCAGACTGGCAAGCAACTCGCGTTCGCGGTGAAGTTCGTACCAGCGACTAAACTTGTGCAGCAAATCGGTAATCAGATGGACCGGCACTCTGTCATCGCTCACATAGACTTTTTGACCTTTCATCGTGTTGCCCTCCTTTAGGGATGGCTCAAGTCTCGCGCCGGCGCTACGATCAATCCAACGAATGTTTCTGATGGCATGCATCACGGAGATTCATCAATTGTCGGCATATCCCAGTATCGATACCGATGTCCTGCGCACCTTTGTCGCGATTGCCGATCAGGGCGGTTTTACCCGTGCCGGCGAAATGGTCAACCGCACCCAATCGGCGGTGAGCATGCAGATGAAGCGTCTGGAAGAGGACGTGTTGCAGCGCCAGTTGTTCGAGCGCGACGGGCGTCAGGTGCGCCTCACCGCCGAAGGCCAGGTGTTGCTCGGCTACGCGCGGCGCATCCTGAAATTGCACAGTGAAGTTTTCAACACCCTGCGCGAGCCGCACATGGTCGGCACGGTGCGGATCGGTACGCCGGACGATTACGTGATGCGGTTTCTGCCGGGGATCCTGTCGCGCTTCGCCCAGTTCTATCCGTTGATCCAGATCGAAGTGCATTGCGAGTCGACCAAACAATTGCTGCAGCGCACGGATCTGGATCTTTCGATCGTCACCCGCGAGCCGGGCAACGAGATTGGCCAGTTGCTGCGCAAGGAGCGCTTCGTCTGGGCCGAGGCGCAGAATTTCAGCGCCCACGAACAGACGCCGTTGCCGCTGGCGATGTTCAATAGTGATTGCTTTTGCCGCCTGTGGGCCTGTAACGCGCTGGACGCGATGGGCCGCGAGTACCGGATTGCCTACAACAGCACCAGCCTGTCGGCGTTGATGGCAGTGGTGAGCGCGGGTCTGGCGATCACCGCGCAACTGGAAAGCCTGATCACCCCGGATCTGCGCATTCTCGGCGCCGCCGAAGATCTGCCGCTGTTGCCCGAGGCCAGCATCATGCTGATCCGCAACCTCAACAATCCCTCGCCGATCACCGAATGCCTGGCCGAGCACATCGTCGAAGGCTTCAAACTTTAAAGGCGAGCATCACCGCGCACAGCACCAGGAACCCGCAGAACAGCCCGCGCAGGAGTTTTTCCGGCATTGCGTGGGCCACTTTCACCCCCCAACTGATACTGGCCAGACCGCCAATGGCCAGCGGCAGGCCGATCATCCAGTCCACTTCGTGGTGCACCGCGTACGTCACCAGCGTGACCCCGGTGCTCGGCAACGCCAGCGCCAGCGACAGGCCTTGAGCGACCACCTGAGTGGTGCCGAACAGACTGGTCAGCACCGGCGTCGCCACCACCGCCCCACCGACACCGAACAAGCCGCCCATGGTGCCCGACGCCGCGCCGAGCACGCCCAGCCACGGCCATGAATAACGCATCTCGGAAGTCGCTGCCGGACGCGCGCCAAACATGCGCACCAGGTTGTAGGCCGACAACGCCACGAGGAACGCGACAAACCCGATGCGCATGGTTTGCGCGTCGATGCCCACGGCCCAGATCGAGCCGATCCACGCGAAACAGAATCCCATCACCGCCAACGGCAATGCATGCCGGAGCTCAATGCGATTGCGCTGATGATAACGCCACAGCGCCAGCATCACGTTCGGCACCACCATCACCAGCGCCGTGCCTTGGGCGATCTGCTGATCGAGCCCGAACCACACGCCCAGCAGCGGAATGGCGATCAAGCCACCACCGATGCCGAAGATCCCACCCAGCGTGCCGAGGGCGGCGCCAAACAACAGGTACAGCAAAAACTCGATCACAGCAGAATTCCTCAAACGTCAGGCGACTCATCCTACGCAGTCGACGCTGGCACGGAAACGCACAGCAACGCACAATGGCTGTGCCAAATCCGCATAGGCACTGAACTGATTCATGAATCCCAATCAATTGACCGAACAACTCGGGCTGTTTCTCGATGTGCTGGAAAGTGGCAGTTTCTCCGCCGCCTCACGCCGACATCCGCTGACGCCGTCCGCCGTTGCCCGGCGTATCGACAGTCTGGAAAGCGCTGTCGGCAGCCAGTTGTTCATCCGCAGCACTCACGCGGTGCGCGCCACGCCGGCGGGTCTGGCGTTTGCCGAACGGGCGCGACGGATCGTTGCCGAGCTGCAACTGGCCCGGGCGGAAGCGGTGTCCCTGAGCAGCGCGCCGGAGGGTCTGATTCGGGTGGATGCGCCGGCGGCATTCGGGCGCCGGCATCTGGCGCCAGTGATTGCCGATTTTCTGGTGCTGTATCCGGGGCTCGACGTGCAGCTGCATCTGATCGACAGCTTCGTGGACATGGACGGTTCGAACCTGGGCAAGGTCGATCTGGTATTGCGCGCCGGGCAGATGGCCGACACCCGGCTGGTCGCCACACCGTTGGCGAGCATGGTGCGCATCGCCTGCGCCAGCCCCGATTATCTCAAGCGCCGAGGCGTGCCGAGCGAGCCAGCGCAATTGAGTGAACATGACGGTCTGGATTGGGACGGTCTTGCCCCGCCCTTCGCCTGGCGCTTCGAACAGGACGGGCAGATGCAATTGCATCGTCCGGCGCGGGTGCGCATGAGCGCCAACAACGCCGAGGCGCTGGTTTGCGGTGCGCTCGCGGGACTCGGGATCGCGCATCTGCCGACCTGGCTGGCCAGCGAATACCTGCTGCGCGGCGAGTTGCTGCCGCTGTTCTGTGAAAACGGCCTGCCAAAACCGGAGAGCACCGGCATCTACGCGCTGCGGCTGGAGCAACAGGCCAGCTCCCGCAGTCGCTTGCTGCTGGAATACCTCAAGACCCGGTTCAGCCCCGTGCCGCCGTGGGATCTGGCCCTGCAGCGGGAACTGGGCCGGCACTGACCGATTCGCCACCGGGCACAATTGTCTGGCGCATTAAAGATTCGAGCGCTAGATTCAACTGCATCACCGTTCAAGGCACTGACATGACCACCGACCGCGACACCTCCGATCACTGCGAAGAGCTGCTGCTCGACAATCAGGCCTGCTTCGCCCTGCATTCCACTTCGCTGATGATGACCAAGGTCTACAAGCCGCTGCTGCAAGCGCTTGGCCTGACGTATCCGCAATACCTGGCGATGATGGTGCTGTGGGAGAAGGATGGTTTAACCGTCGGAGAAATCAGCACGCGCCTGCTGACCGATCCGGGTTCGCTGACCCCGCTGCTCAAACGTCTGGAAGGTGAAGGCTTGCTCAGCCGAACCCGCAGCCGGGAAGATGAGCGCGTGGTGATCGTTGAACTGACTGCCCAGGGACACGCCTTGAAAGACAAGGCCCGAACCGTTCCGCAGTGCATTCTGGGGGCCAGCGGCTTCACCCTGGAACGTCTGCAAAATCTGCAAGCCGAGTTGCAGGCCTTGCGTGGTCATTTGCAGGACAGTCTCGCTTAAAACTCCCCCTTTCCTGTGGGCGCAGCCTTGCGCCTGCAGGCTAATCGCACCTTCCCCGCTGATCCCCGAAAATTTTTTTCCTCTCGTTTCACACTAAAAAAACCTTCTATATCAAAAGCTTGGGATCACGACCCTACCCGATCCAAGTGACCATTCGCGCGTTCTTCAAAAAATTTATCTTGCGCGCTAAATATTAGCGAAGTACATTTACTTCGCACCTAGTTAGCGCGCAAACAATTAGCGCAACGAACCACACTCAATGAGGCTCACACTATGCAAACTCTCTACACCGCAATCGCAACCTCCACTGGCGGCCGTGACGGTCGTGCGATCTCCAGCGACAACACCCTCGACGTCAAACTCGCCACCCCGAAAGAACTCGGCGGTGCCGGCGGCGCAGCTACCAACCCTGAGCAACTGTTCGCCGCCGGCTACTCGGCCTGCTTCATCGGTGCCCTGAAATTCGTCGCCAGCCAGACCAAACGCAAAATTCCGGACGACGCCTCGATCACCGCTCACGTCGGCATCGGCCAGATTCCTGGCGGTTTCGGTCTGGACATCGACCTGCACATCAGTCTGCCAGGCCTGGAACAGGCAGACGCACAAAGCCTGGTCGACGCTGCCCACCAGGTCTGCCCGTACTCCAACGCCACTCGCGGCAACGTTGATGTGCGTCTGCACGTCACCGTGTAATCACTGACACTCAGGCCCGTACAGGAAATGAACATGAACACTTTCAGCAAAGTCTTGACCGGTACCCTTCTCGCCCTGTCCATCCACAGCGCATTTGCCGGGGAGGTTGAACACAACACCCAGGCGTTTCTCGATGTGCTGAATGCCGGCACCGGCAAACCGATGGAACAGATGACGCCCAAGGATGCCCGCGCCGTGCTGACGGGCGCGCAGTCCGGGGTCAAACTGACGCTGCCCAAAGCGGACGTCAGCGAGAAGACCATCCAGGTCGATGGCCAACCGTTGAGCCTGACCATCGTCCGGCCGGCCGGGGTCAAGGGCGAGCTGCCGGTGTTCATGTTCTTCCACGGCGGCGGCTGGGTACTGGGGGATTTCCCGACCCACGAACGTCTGGTGCGGGATCTGGTGGTCGGCTCGGGTGCGGCGGCGGTGTTCGTCAACTACACCCCTTCGCCGGAAGCGCATTACCCGGTGGCGATCAACCAGGCTTACGCCGCGACCAAATGGGTGGCCGAACACGGTAAAGAGATCAACGTCGACGGCAAGCGTCTGGCGGTGGCGGGCAACAGCGTTGGCGGCAACATGGCGGCAGTCGTCGCCCTGATGGCCAAAGACAAAGGCACTCCGGCAATCAAATTCCAAGTGCTGCTGTGGCCGGTGACCGATGCCAATTTCGACACCGGTTCGTATAACCAGTACGCCGAGGGGCACTTCCTCACTCGCAACATGATGAAGTGGTTCTGGGACAACTACACCACCGACGCCAACCAGCGGAACGAGATCTACGCCTCGCCGCTGCGGGCCACCACCGCGCAATTGAAGGGTCTGCCGCCAGCGCTGGTGCAGACCGCCGGAGCCGACGTGCTGCGTGACGAAGGTGAAGCCTACGCCCGCAAACTCGACGAAGCCGGCGTGCCGGTGACCTCCGTGCGCTACAACGGCATGATCCACGACTACGGTTTGCTCAACGTGGTCAGCCAGGTGCCGGCGGTGCGTTCGGCGATGCTGCAGGCCTCGGAGGAGCTGAAACAGCACCTGAAGAAGTAATTTTCATCAGGCACAAAAAAGCCCGACTCAATGGTCGGGCTTTTTCTTTCCGCAAAAAGCAGTGCTTATTTGGCACGGCCTTTGTAGGAACCGCCTTCGCGGGTATCGATCTCGATCATGTCGCCGATTTCGATGAAGTCAGCAACCGACAGCTCGGTACCGTTCTTCAGTTTGGCAGGCTTCATCACCTTGCCGGAAGTGTCGCCGCGAGCGGAACCTTCGGTGTAGTCAACCTGACGCACGATGGTGGTCGGCAGCTCTACGGAAACCAGACGGCCTTCGAAGAATACGGCTTCGCAAACGTCGGTCATGCCTTCTTCCACGAATGGCAGAACGCTTTCGATGTCTTCGGCGTTCAGCTCGTACATAGTGTAGTCGGTGGTGTCCATGAACGTGTAGGAGTCACCGCTGATGAAGGACAGGGTCGCTTCTTTGCGATCCAGGATCACGTCGTCCAGCTTGTCGTCCGCACCGTAAACGGTTTCGGTCTTGTAACCGGTCAGCAGGTTCTTCAGCTTGGTCTTCATGATCGCGCTGTTACGGCCCGATTTGGTGAATTCAGCTTTCTGAACCAGCCAAGGATCGTTGTCGATACGGATCACGGTACCGGGTTTGAGTTCTTTACCAGTTTTCATTGCGAATATCCGAATTTGGATGGGATTTACAAAAATCTAGGCCGCGTATCATATCCAATTTCGGTAAAACTGTACCAGCGCCGTCGCAAGATCCGCCTGCAAGGCCTGTTCCAGACACCACGCGCGGGCATTTTCCTGCAGTTCGGGCCAGTGTTTGCGGGCCTCAAGCCAGTGGTCGCCGATAGGCTGCCCGGCACTCCAGGCACGCCAGAGACCGTTCATCGCCTCGGCGGCAACGGGCGAAAGACCTTTTGTGTAGAGCGCAAGGAATGCGTCGAGCTTGTCGAGATGGATGTCTTCGTCCTGCTGATAGATGTGCCACAGCATCGGCCGCCCCGCCCATTGCGCCCGGACAAACGAGTCCTCGCCGCGCACCGCGTTGAAATCGCAGCACCAGAGCAATTGATCGTATTGATCCTGACGGACGAACGGCAGCACCTGCACGGTCAGCGACTGACGAACATGCGTCGCCCCGACCGCCAGCGATTCCACTCCGAGCCAACGGGCGACATCACCGAGAATCCGCCCTTCCGGCACCAGCAGATGAGTGGGCATCGAGTCAGCGGCGAGCACATCCAGCCAACTGGCGAGTCCCGCATTCTCGTAGGCAAACAGCGAAATCAGTTGCGCACCGGGCGCAGGAATGATCCCCAGACCTTGCAGGAATTGTCGCTGCGCCTCGGGGTCCTGCTGAAACTGCTGACGCCGCTCCAGCAAACCGCTTTCACGCAACAGGCCGCCGGTGCCCGGCTGGAATCCCGGAAAGAAAAAGTACTTCTGCACCGACTTGTATTTCACCGACGGCAGTCCGTGGCAACCGACCACCCAGTCTTCGGCGCTGAGATAGTCGAGGTTCATCCACAACGGCGGTTTTTCCCGAGCGGCCATGGCGTCCATGTAGACGCTCGGCAACTGGCAGGCAAACGCGGCGATCACCACCTCGGCCGCCTCCGCTTCCTGCCATTCGGTCGGCCAGTGCCGGACTTCGACGCCCTGCTGCCATTGCTGATCGAGGCCGATGTCGATTTCGGGGCAGATGCGCTCGAAGGCGCGCAGGTCATCGACCCACAGCCGCACCGTCATTGCCTGCTCGCTGACCAGTTGCCGGGCCAGACGCCAGGTCACGCCGATGTCGCCGTAGTTGTCGACGACCGTACAAAAAATGTCCCAGCGGGTTTTCGGTTGCGGCATTCAAGGCTCCCGTTGGCAAAAGCGCCGATTGTCCGCATAAATGTCTCCATGCAGAAGAGCCGACGGCAATTAATCTTCGTGCGACAATCGCCACTCGCCCGCATTCATCCGCCAGGAGGCAGCCATGCCCTATCGTCCCAACCCGCGTCGCCCCTTGCCTGTTCAGCTTAGCGCGCTGCAATTGACCGGCAGCATTGCCCTGGGTCTGTGGCTGGGTTTCCTGGCCATTGCACTGACTTGCTGGCTCGCCTCACTACTCTTCAGCCGTCAGTTGCAGCCAGTGGCGGAAGCGGTGCAACAACTGAGCAAGCCTCCGGTAGCCGCCCAGCCGCAGCCAGAACCTGAGCCACAAAACCGCCTGTTCGAACAGTACGAAGAAAACCTGCGCAAAAACGAACAACAGGCACGCCTGGATCAGGCCCGTGGCAGCACACGTAATCTGTCGAACCCCAAATGCCAGTTCTGGCTGCAACAGGATCAGACGGCCCCGAGCGAAAAAAGCCGCGCCAATGTCCTGCAATTCTGCGATTGATCATGAATAAACAGATTGTTCACCAACTGATTCTCGACAAGCTGCGCGTCGATCTCGACATCGCCGAGCGCGCGGCGCAAACCGCCTACGAAACCGCGACCCACGAAGAGAACATCGCCGAAAACAAGTACGACACCCTGGGTCTTGAGGCGTCGTACCTGGCGGCGGGCCAGGCGAAACGGGTCGAGGAAATTCGTCAGTCACTGGCGCTGTGCCAGAACCTGACGCTGCGCGCGTATGACGATCAGCGGGGGATTGAAATCGGCGCCCTGCTCGGTCTGGAAGACGAAAAGGGTCGTGAACAATGGCTGTTTCTGGCGCCGGATGCGGCAGGTTTGAAGGTCGACGTGGTGGGTCAGCCGATTACCGTCATCACCCCGCGCTCGCCGCTGGGCAAAAGCCTGCTGGGCAAATTCGAGGGTGACGAGGTAGAGATTCTGGTGGCAGGCACCCGGCAACAGTTTGCTGTCACCGAGGTGCTGTAGACAGGGGCTTAGTGAACCGGCAGTTCGACGCCTTCGAACAGTTCTTCCAGTTCCTGCTTGTTGTGGCACTGAATGGCCTTGGCCATGACTTCGCGGGTAAGGTGCGGCGCGAACTTCTCGATGAAGTCGCACATGAAGCCGCGCAGGAAAGTACCGCGACGGAAACCGATCTTGGTCACGCTGGACTCGAACAGTTCGCTGGCATCGAGCACCACCAGATCGTTATCCAGTTTGGTGTCGACCGCCATTTTCGCCACGATGCCAACGCCCAGGCCCAGGCGCACGTAGGTTTTGATCACGTCGGCGTCGGCCGCGGTGAACACCACTTTCGGCGTCAGGCCGCGATGGCTGAAGGCTTCGTCGAGTTTCGAACGGCCGGTGAAACCGAACACGTAAGTCACGATCGGGTATTCGGCCAGCGCTTCGAGGGTCAGCTTCGGCAACTTGGTCAGCGGGTGGCCCTGAGGCACGACCACGCAACGATTCCAGCGGTAGCACGGCATCATCACCAGATCGCCGAACAACTCCAGTGCTTCGGTGGCAATGGCGAAATCGACGGTGCCGTCAGCGGCCATCTCGGCGATCTGCATCGGCGATCCCTGGTGCATGTGCAGCGCCACGTCCGGGTATTGCTTGATGAAGTTGCTGATCACCGGCGGCAGGGCATAACGCGCCTGGGTGTGGGTAGTGGCGATCGACAGGGTGCCTTTCTTCTCGTTGGAGAATTCCTGGGCGATCTGTTTGATGCTTTCGACCTTGCGCAGAATCTCGCCGGCGGTGGTGATGATGCGCTCGCCGGCTGGGGTGACGCGGGTCAGGTGCTTGCCGCTGCGGGCGAACACTTCGACGCCCAGTTCGTCTTCCAGCAGGCGGATCTGTTTACTGATGCCCGGTTGCGAGGTGTAGAGGCTTTGGGCTGTAGCGGAAACGTTGAGGTCGTGGTGCGCCACTTCCCAGATGTAGCGCAATTGTTGAAGCTTCATATGAATCCCTCAAAGCAGGTAGACGCCACGGGCATCAGCGACGGTATATAACTATATTAATGGTTTGAAGAATAAATCTAGAACTTTTTTATCAAAGTGCCATTATTCCTGCCTCAGCGATCCTCCCGACGCCGACGCTCCACCAGCGGCACCAGATAAACCGGCACCTTGGACAATTGCAGCAGCCGGGCCGCCGTTCGCCCCAAAGGTGTTTCCGCCCCGACCCCGTGGCTGTGACTTCCTACGATCAGCAAATCGACGGAGAGTTTCTGTACCTGATCGAGAATCACCTGTGACGGATCGCCCTGCAGCACCCGCACCGCGCGTATCCGCTGCAAGTCCTGCTCGCCCTCGTCCCCCAGTTCTTCACGAAAACTGTCGAGCACCCGCTGCTCGATATTGGCGATGACGGTTTTCAGACCCTGACTGTGAAATTCGTTCAACGCCTGTTCGTCGAGATAGCTCTGCAACACCGATTCGGCAAACAGCCCCATGGGTTCCACCGCGTGCACCACGTACAGATCGGCATTGAACGTTCGCGCCATTGCCAGGGCATGCTGCATCACTAACGGTGCGTACAGACCGAGGTCAGTGGCATACAGCATCGAACGAATCATATGACCTCCTCGCGTGCCAACATGGCGGAGATTTGATTCAGCTTAGCAGTGCCTTGACGACTACGGCGTGCGACGCAACGTCTTGAACCACGTGGGCTTTAGACCGCCGGTTCGTTGCTGATGCCGTGGGGCACGTGACCGGTCGCCACGACTTCCCGGGCCAGCTCGCAGTGGCCGGCCTGATCGTCGAAAAACACGTCGGCGGCGAAGGCTTCGAGGAACGCCGATTTGGTCAGGCCACCGAGAAACAGCGACTCGTCCAGACGAATGTCCCACTCGCGCAGTGTGCGGATCACCCGCTCATGGGCCGGCGCCGAACGCGCAGTGACCAGCGCGGTGCGGATCGGGCACTCCTCATCGGAGAACTCGCGCTGCAACAGATTGAGCGCCGCGAGAAAGCCCTTGAATGGCCCGCCGCGCAACGGTTCGCGAGCGGATTCACGCTCCTTGGCCTGGAAGGCTTCGAGGCCACCGGATTGATAGACGCGCTCCGATTCGTCGGAAAACAGCACGGCGTCACCGTCGAAGGCGATGCGCAACTCATCGCTGGCCGCACGACTGGCGCCGCCGGACAGAATGGTCGCCGCCGCGAAACCGGCATCCAGCGCAGCGCGCACATCTTCGGCATGGGTGGAGAGAAACAGATCGCAACCAAAGGCCTTCAGATACGGATAAGGACTGCGCCCGCCGACGAACGCCGCGCGGGAAATCGCCAGGCCGTAATGACCAATGGAGTTGAAGACGCGCAGGCCGGTATCAGCACTGTTGCGCGACACCAGAATCACCTCGACCCGGGCGCGGCCGAGGCGACTGTTGAGGTTGAGCAGTTTTTCCACCAGCGGAAAGGCATCGCCCGGCGCGAGAATTTCGTCTTCGTGATCGATCTGATATTGCCGGTAGGCTTCGACGCCACTCGACTCATACACCTTGTGGCTTTCGCTCAGGTCGAACAGGGCACGGGACGAGATCGCCAGCACCAGTTTGTCATCGATGTTCTTGGCCATGCCTTTCCCCCAGTGCGACCGGTTTAAACGTTACGCCGGTCGATAAAGCTCAATGTGCGATACAACGATTCGATTCGCGGCAACTCGCAGCCTGCCGCTTTTGCCGCCGCCAAAGGACGAGCGTAGATCGCCTCGAGCTCCAGCGGTCGCTTGTGCAAAAAGTCGTGGTACATGCTCGGCCAATAGTCGGGCATTTTCTCGGTCATCATGAACAGGTATTCGGCGTAACCGGGCGGCATGTCGTGACCGCAGGCCTTGGCGCCCTGCACCACTTCAGCCATCAGCGCCTGAATCAGTGCGCGGCTGTCAGTGTCGGCCATCAACGGCGTGGTGCCGGCACCGAGCAACACCGAAAGCCCGTTGTAGGGAATGTTCCAAACCAGTTTCTGCCAGCGCGCCTGATGCAGGTTCGGCATCGCCTGGGAATCGAGACCGGCGGCGCGGAACAGGCCGGCGCCCTCTTCGACGATTGCCATGCGCGCCGCATCATCCGGTGCCGGACCGCTGTGGTAACCGACGTTCACCGCCCCCAGCGCCTGATGGGTGATCTGCCCCGCCCCTTCGCGGTGGACGCAGATCAGGCACAAACCGCCCAGCAAATGCAGGGAGTCGGGCAACAACGCACGCAAGCTGTCTTCGACGTCGAGGCCGTTTTGCAGCACCAGCACTTTCGCGTCGGGTTTCGCCGCCTGAATGATCGACGGTGCCAGCCCGGCATTGCTGGTGGTCTTGGCGCCGACCAGCAGCCAGTCGCAGGGCGGCATGTCTTCTGCCGACGAATAGGCCTGCACCGGGTTCAGCGTCAAGGCGCCATGCACGGCGCTGTCCACCTGCAAGCCGCCCTCGGCGACTGCGGAAAATTCACTGCGCAACAGAAAGTGCACATCGAACCCGGCCCGGGCCAGCATCACCCCGTAAAACCCTCCGATGGCGCCGGTGCCGATAATCCCCACCACCGGTTTGTTCACTGCTCCCATCACGGCAACTCCTCTGCAATTCGACCCAGCGCCTGCGCCACGGCTGCGTTCAGCTCATCGACATTCAGGCGCGTGTGCACTGCCCCAAAGAACTCGCCGTCGCGCACCACAAACAGCGCCGGCAAATGAAAGACCTGATAACGCTCGACCAGTCCGCCGTTGTCGCCGGCATCGATCCAGCACACGCGATCGACGGCAAGATCGAGCCCCGGCAACACTTCGCGGGCATAGCGGCAACTGGCGCAGCCAACGCTGGTGAAAATCACCAGCGAAACGCCGTTCATCGCCAGCAGCCGTTGGTCGGCGTCAAAATCGGTCAGCTGCGATTCGACCACTATACTGGGGGAAACAATGTCAAATGGCCGACACAGGGAGTCTGTGCTCATGGGACGGTTTATTCCTCATCCGGATGATGTGCCCGTTGAACTGACCTTGCTCACACCGGAGTGTATTTCGCGTCAACGGCTGCACACTATCAGCCTCGGCGGCATCGCTTGCAATTACCACCGTGCCTGGCGCCATGGCACCGCCTTGCAGGTGCGCATGCCGACCATCAATGCCGATTTCGCCTATCCGGGCTATGTGGCCTGGTGCCTGCGTCGCAAAAAAGGTTATCTGGTCGGCATTGCATTCACTGATGAGCAGACGCTGTTCAGCGCGCGAATGCGTGAGCAGGTGTGTCAGATCGAGCGCTATTGCCGAATCAACGATGCCCACGATGACCTGCAGGATATCCAGGCGCGAGCCCTGCAATGGGTCGAACAACACGCCGAAGAGTTCTCCCACGACAGCGTTCGCAAGGCTTTCGCGTAACCATAGCTGGACTGAACAGTTACTTGCCCATTGTCTAGCAGGCGTCTAACGCGATAAGGTTCGGCTCCCCGACGCGCTTAAATCCGCTGTGCTCCGCCGCGCGGGGATCGCTGGCGGCCGGCACCCGTGACCTGACGAGTAAACGATGGCTGATTTACCGATCAACGACCTGAACGTCGCTTCCAACGAGACCCTGATCACTCCCGATCAGCTCAAGCGTGATATCCCTCTGAGCGACGCTGCCCTGCGCACCGTCACCAAGGGTCGCGAGGTCATCCGCAACATTCTCGATGGCACCGACCATCGTCTGTTCGTGGTGATCGGCCCCTGCTCGATCCACGACATCAAGGCTGCCCACGAATATGCCGATCGCCTGAAGGTGCTGGCGGCAGAAGTCTCGGACACCCTGTATCTGGTCATGCGCGTGTATTTCGAAAAGCCACGGACCACCGTCGGCTGGAAAGGCCTGATCAACGACCCGTACCTGGATGACTCGTTCAAGATCCAGGACGGTCTGCACATCGGTCGCCAGTTGCTGCTGGACCTGGCCGAGAAAGGCCTGCCGACCGCGACCGAAGCCCTCGACCCGATCTCCCCGCAGTATCTGCAGGACCTGATCAGCTGGTCGGCCATCGGCGCACGCACCACCGAATCCCAGACCCACCGAGAAATGGCTTCCGGCCTGTCCTCGGCGGTCGGTTTCAAGAACGGCACCGACGGCGGCCTGACCGTGGCGATCAACGCCTTGCAGTCGGTTTCCAGCCCGCACCGTTTCCTGGGCATCAACCAGGAAGGTGGCGTGTCGATCGTCACCACCAAGGGCAACGCCTACGGTCACGTGGTGCTGCGCGGTGGCAACGGCAAGCCGAACTACGATTCGGTCAGCGTCGCCCTGTGCGAGCAGGCGCTGAACAAGGCCAAGATCAAGCCGAACATCATGGTCGATTGCAGCCACGCCAACTCCAACAAGGATCCGGCCCTGCAACCGCTGGTGATGGAGAACGTCGCCAACCAGATTCTCGAAGGCAACCAGTCGATCATCGGCCTGATGGTCGAGAGTCACCTGAACTGGGGCTGCCAGGCGATCCCGAAAGACCTCGCCGACCTGCAATACGGCGTGTCGATCACCGATGCCTGCATCGACTGGTCCGCTACCGAAAACACCTTGCGCAGCATGCACGCCAAACTCAAGGATGTCCTGCCGAAACGTCAGCGCGGCTGACAGCCGTTTCGCAGGCATAAAAAAACGCCGGGCATTGCCCGGCGTTTTTGTGTGTGCGGTGAGGTCAGTCAGATCTTGGCGGTGCGCCGCTGGTGACGCTCCATGTAGCGCTCCACGTAGGAGCACGATGGAATGACCGTGTAGCCCATTTCATCGGCGTACTGCAACGCCCGTTCGGTCAGGGCTGCCGCGATGCCTCGGCCACGCAACGCGTTGGGCACGAAGGTGCGGTAGATATCCAGGGTCTGTTTCCCCAGATCCATATAGGTCAGGTAGGCACGATGACCGTCCACATTGGTCTCGAACTGATGACCAGCCTGGTCATGGTGGATGGACAACGCCTCGCTCATCACTACTCCTCGCGGGTCTCGAATTCTGACCCCTACCTTACCGATGTTTTCCCGGCGAAGGAACATCTACGCCACCCCGTGCCTGATGGACACCGAGAAGAACTGCACCGATCTCGCGCAACCCGAGCACGTATCAAATAGTAGGCACCATTGGCGAAAATGCTCAAGGTACGCTCGTCATCACGCAGATTGACGGGGGGCAGTTCCGGTGGACTCAGGGCGGGTTCGGGAGACAATCTTCCCGAGCCAAAAGGCTGAACATCGCCGGATGTTGAGACTTAAGACGAGCCCCCCGTTTTAAAGTCACCTCAACATGGACAAAGATATGCGAGGCGCTGCGCAAATTCGCAACAAAAGTGTGGACGAATCCATATAGACGCACTTTAGCCGTTACCTGCAAAACAGCGCACGACAACGGGAACTTTTTCTCAATAACTCGCTCATCTCGCGCCTTACAGCTGGATATTTTTTATACAGCCCAGTTAAAAGTTGCTCGAAAAAGAATCAACGCCTACAATTTTTTTTGCTTCTTGCCTCACGTCAGTTTACTTACTACAAGTAATGGGTAGTATGTACGCCGGCTATTTCCTCAATCGGAGGAGACAGCCACTTAATTGAAAGTCCTTGAAGGGGAACACGATGAACAACGTTCTGAAATTCTCTGCTCTGGCTCTGGCCGCAGTTCTGGCTACCGGTTGCAGCAGCGCATCGAAAGAAACCGAAGCACGTCTGACCGCTACTGAAGACGCAGCTGCTCGCTCCCAGGCTCGTGCAGACGAAGCTTACCGTAAAGCTGATGAAGCTCTGGCTGCTGCTCAAAAAGCACAACAGACTGCTGACGAAGCTAACGAGCGTGCTCTGCGCATGCTGGAAAAAGCTAGCCGCAAGTAATAGTCCTTCGGGATTGTTATCAAGCCGACCCATTTTTTGGGTCGGCTTTTTTGTGCCTGCAGTTTTCTGCGGGCAATAAAAAACCCGCCGCTGCGCAAGCCTCGGCGGGTTTTGTCTTTCAGCTTATTGCTGCAGGTCGATCGGTGCGCTGGAGACCATCGGTGCCGAAGTATTCGGCGTGCCGATTTCGGTTGGCAGGCCATCTTCAGCCGCCACCACATCACGCACCACATCCCAGTCCATGCGCAGGTTGTTGGTGATGTCTTCACGCTTGAGCATCGCGTTGATCACGGCGGTGTGCTTGTCGACCACCGACGGGTTGCCCTTGTCGTCGATCGGCGTGTGCGCTTCCAGGTAGATCTTGCCGCCACTGCGACCGAACTTGTACGCGTCGTTGAGAATCCGCACCGAAGTCCCCACCGGCACCATGCCGGCCATTTCCAGCACGTTGTTGTTGAACATGCGGAAGCAGCCGTGGCTGGTGCGCATGCCGATGCCGAACTTCTTGTTCGAACCGTGGATCAGGTAGCCCGGCGTGCCCAGGGTGAACTTGAACGGCCCCAGCGGGTTGTCAGGACCGGCCGGCACCACGTTCGGCAGCGGATCACCGTCGGCAGCGTGCTCGGCCTTGATCGAGGCAGGCGGCGTCCAGGTCGGATTCGGCGTCTTGGCGGTGATCGTGGTGTGCGCGATCGGCGAGCCCCAGCCTTCACGGCCGATACCCAGCGGGAAGGTGTACACCACGTTCCGGCCTTTCGGGTAGTAGTAGAGGCGGTATTCGGCCAGGTTGATCACGATGCCTTCGCGCGGGCCCGGTGGCAGGATGAAGCGGGTCGGCAGGACCACTTCGGTGCCGGCGCCCGGCAACCAGGCATCGACGCCCGGGTTGGCCGCGACCATTTCCGAATAGCCCAGATCGTAGGTGGTGCCCAGATCGGCAAAGGTGTCTTCGTACTTGGCCTTGATCACCTGCACCTGGCCGATGATGTCTTCACCGGGTGGTGGCAGGGGAAACTCCAGTGCAGCAACGGGACCGGCCACACACAGGGCGGCAAGAGACAGGCAGCGGGTGACGGCAGGAAAACGCGGCAACATCCGGAGAATCCTTCGCAAGATCGACAAGGGTAATAAGAA
This sequence comes from Pseudomonas paraglycinae, assembly GCF_021601625.1. GTDB lineage: Bacteria > Pseudomonadota > Gammaproteobacteria > Pseudomonadales > Pseudomonadaceae > Aquipseudomonas > Aquipseudomonas paraglycinae. The sequence continues at coordinate 120,354 of NZ_BQHR01000008.1, forward strand.
CGCGATTGTACACCGCGTCCAGAGAATTCGGGGAGATGCGCCGATGGGCTGGCAAACTCTTCATGATTGAAGCTGCCGCCCGCCCGGACTGCATTCGGAAGATGCCTGCGCTTAAAGCTCGAATCGCAACTCGGGCCAGATCGGCGAGGTGCCGCGCTTCTGCGATTCGAGGATCGCCCGGCACAGCGAACACAGGCGCTGATCCTGGAACACCCGGCGATCCACGCTCGACCAGCGCGGTTGCGCCGGCAGCAGACTGCCGCACAGGGTTCGGTCAGCCGAGCCACCGAGCTCCAGTTGACGGGTCACCAGATGCACTCGCACTTCCTGGCAGGCGAACAGATCCAGCTGTTCGTCAGGCTCGATCAGTTGGTAGGCGAACAGGGACCAGGCAGAACGCGGCATCGGGGGCTCCAAATTAGGGGGCGCCACATTAGCCGAAAGCCTGCCGCTAGAAAAGCCTCATAACAGCGGTTTTAGCGTCGGCCAGACATTTTCCAGCAACTTGCCCTGAGCCCCGGCCGCCGGGTGCAGACCGTCGGCCTGCATCAAGTCCGGATGCCCGCCCACACCGTCGAGGAAAAACGGCACCAGCGGGATTTTTTTCTCCTCGGCGAGCTTGCCGTAGACCTCGGCAAAGGCATCCGTGTAACGCTTGCCGTAGTTGGGTGGCAACTGCATGCCGAGCAACAACACCTTGGCACCGCTTTGGCGGGAGCTGTCGATCATCGAAGCAAGATTTTGTTGCAATTGCGTCGGCGGCATTCCGCGCAGGCCATCGTTGCCGCCCAATTCGAGGATCACCAGTTCCGGTTTGTGCTCTGCAAGCAGCGCCGGCAGCCGCGCCTGGCCTCCGGCACTGGTGTCGCCACTGATGGATGCATTGACCACTTTGTCGTCAAAACCTTCGGTCTTGAGCCGCTGTTCGAGCAACGACACCCACCCCAGCCGGGTATCCAGTCCGAAACCGGCGCTGATACTATCGCCAACGATCAGGACTGTACCCGCCGCTGCGTTCTGGGCCATGCACATCAAGGCCAGGCCAGCACTCAAAAACCACACACGCATCGGATTCTCCATGGGCGCAAGCATTCTCACCGCGAAGAACCTTAGCAAAGTGGTTCCCAGCGCGGAAGGTGAACTGACCATCCTGCACGAACTCAGCCTGGAACTGAACAAGGGCGACAGCCTGGCCATCGTCGGCGCGTCCGGTTCCGGCAAATCCACCCTGCTCGGTCTGCTTGCGGGCCTTGACCTGCCGAGCAGCGGCGAAGTAACGCTCGCCGGGCAAGGCCTGAGCAATCTCGACGAAGACCAGCGCGCGCGCATTCGCGCCGAACACGTAGGCTTCGTCTTTCAGTCGTTCCAGCTGCTGGACAGCCTCAACGCGCTGGAAAACGTCATGCTGCCGCTGGAGCTCGACGGCCGCAAAGACGCTCGAAGCCGCGCCACCGAATTGCTGCAACGGGTCGGCCTTGGCCAGCGCCTGACTCACTCGCCACGCCAGCTCTCCGGTGGTGAGCAGCAGCGCGTCGCGATTGCCCGGGCGTTCGCCGCCGAGCCGGACGTGCTGTTCGCCGACGAACCCACCGGCAACCTCGACAGCCACACCGGCGAGCGCATCAGCGACTTGCTGTTCGAATTGAACAAGGAACGCGGCACCACCCTGGTGCTGGTGACCCACGACGAACGCCTGGCCCATCGTTGCCGGCGTCTGATCCGTCTTGAAGCCGGCCTGTTGGTCGCCCCTCTGGAGCCTTGATGGCACGTCTGCCGCTGTTGCGTCTGTTCAGTCTCGCCCTGCGCCAACTGATGCGCGATGCCCGCGCCGGTGAACTGCGGGTACTGTTTTTCGCCTTGGTCGTGGCAGTCGCGGCGAGTACCGCGATCGGCTATTTCGGTGCCCGCCTCAACGGCGCGATGATGCTGCGCGCCACCGAGTTTTTAGGCGCCGACCTGTCGCTCGAAGGCAGTTCGCCGGCCCGGCTGGAACAGATCCGGAGCGGCACCGAGCTGCGTCTGGATCATGCGCAGGTGGTGGAGTTTTCCAGCGTCATCGCCACGGACAACGGCATTCAGCTCTCCAGCATCAAAGCGGTCGACCGCGCCTATCCGCTGCGCGGCGAGCTGAAAAGCGCTCTCGCCCCTTACGCGACAGAAGAAACGGGAGGCGAGCCGCAGCCCGGTGAAGCCTGGGTCGAAGCGCGCCTGCTGACGGCGCTGGACCTGAAGATCGGCGACAGCATCGACGTCGGCATGAAGACGTTGAAACTGACGCGAGTGCTGACCTACGAACCGGATCGCGCCGGCAACTTCTACAGCCTGACGCCACGGGTGCTGATCAACCTCGACGACCTCGCCGCGACCGGCGTGGTGCAACCCGGCAGCCGGGTGAGTTACCGAGAACTGTGGCGCGGAGAGCCGCAGGCGCTGGAAACCTATCGCCAGCTAATCAAACCGGGACTCGCGGCCAACCAGCGGATTCAGGATGCCCGCGATGGCAACCGGCAGATCGGCGGTGCACTGGGCAAGGCCGAACGCTATCTGAACATGGCCAGTCTGGTTGCCGTGCTTCTGGCCGGTGTCGCGGTGGCGCTATCGGCGAACCGCTTCGCCAGCCGGCGTTTCGATGCCAGCGCCCTGCTGCGTTGCCTGGGCTTGTCGCGCCGGGAAACCTTGGTGCTGTTCAGTCTGCAACTGACGGTGCTCGGCCTGCTCGCCAGCCTCAGCGGCGCCCTGCTCGGCTGGCTCGCGCAATTGGGATTGTTCGCGCTGCTGCATGATCTGCTACCGACCGACGTACCGCCGGGTGCCTTGTTGCCGGCACTGGCCGGAATCGGCACCGGGCTGGTGGCGCTGGCCGGTTTCGCCCTGCCACCGCTCGCCGCGCTGGGCCGCGTGCCGCCGCTGCGGGTATTGCGTCGGGACATGCTGCCGATTCCATCGAGCACCTGGATGGTCTATGGCGCGGCACTCGGCGCGCTCGGGTTGATCATGTGGCGCCTGAGTCTGGACCTGCTGCTGACGTTCGCCCTGCTCGGCGGCGGTGTGGTCGCCGCGCTGGTGCTCGGCGGCTTGCTGCTGTTGCTGCTGCAAAGCCTGCGTCGCCTGCTTGCGCGCGCGTCCTTGCCGTGGCGTCTCGGGCTGGGTCAGTTGTTGCGCCATCCTTTGGCGGCGGCTGGCCAGTCATTGGCCTTCGGGCTGATTCTGCTGTCCATGGCGTTGATTGCACTGCTGCGCGGTGAACTGCTCGACACCTGGCAAAACCAGTTGCCGAAGAACGCACCCAACTATTTCGCCCTGAACATCCTGCCGGCCGACAAACAGGCCTTCACCGATCACCTGATCAATGTCTCGGCCCAGGCCGCGCCGTTGTATCCGGTGGTACCGGGACGGCTGATCAGCATCAATGGCGAAGCGGTGCAGCAGATCGTCAGCAAGGATTCGGCCGGCGACCGCGCGATCCAGCGCGACCTGAGCCTGACCTGGGCGGCGGATCTGCCGGCGGGCAACAAGATCACCGCCGGTTCGTGGTGGACCGGGCAACCTTCGGATGACGTTCCGGGCGTTTCGGTGGAAGGCAAGGTGGCCGAGAGTCTCAAGCTCAAACTCGGCGATCACATGGTGTTCAGCGTCGGCGGGGTCAATCGCGAAGCGAAGGTCACCAGTTTGCGGGAGATCAACTGGGACAACTTCCAGCCGAACTTCTTCATGATCTTCCAGCCCGGCACCCTGAAGGATCTGCCGGCGACCTACCTGACAAGCTTCTATCTGGCACCCGGTCACGATCAGCAGATTGTCGAGCTGTCCCGAGCATTCCCGGCAGTGACCATCCTGCAGGTCGAAGCCTTGCTCGAACAGCTGCGCAGCATCCTTGCCCAGGTCACCCTGGCGGTGGAGTATGTGTTGTTGTTTGTGTTGGCGGCGGGGATGGCGGTGCTGTTTTCCGGTTTGCAGGCAACCCTGGATGAGCGCATTCGCCAGGGTGCGCTGTTGCGTGCGCTGGGGGCCGAGCGGCAGTTGCTGATCAAGGCGCGACGGATCGAGTTCGGCTTGCTCGGCGCGGTCAGCGGATTGTTCGCGGCGATCGGTTCGGAAGTGGTGAGTCTGGTGCTGTATCGCTTTGCCTTCGACCTGCCATGGCATCCCCATCCGTGGTTGCTGCTGTTGCCGTTGATCGGCGCGGCGCTGATCGGTGGCGCCGGGGTGTTCGGCACGCGGCGTGCGCTGAACGCCAGCCCGCTGACAGTGTTACGCGAGGGTTGATAGACTCCAGCCGTCTTAATCACAAGAAGTTGCCATGAGCCGTTATCGCCCTCCCCGCACCGCCGGCACCGCGCTGATCACCCCCGAAGGTGAAGCGCGGATGCGCGCCGAATTCCATGAGCTTTGGCACGTGCGCCGCCCGCAGGTGACGCAATCGGTCAGCGAAGCGGCGGCTCAGGGTGATCGTTCGGAAAATGCCGAGTACACCTACGGCAAGAAAATGCTGCGCGAGATCGACAGCCGCGTGCGTTTTCTCACCAAACGCCTTGAGGCGTTGAAAGTGGTCAGCGAAAAACCGAGTGATCCGAACAAGGTCTACTTCGGCGCCTGGGTGACCATCGAAGACGAGGACGGCAAACAATCGCGCTATCGCATCGTCGGCCCGGACGAACTGGACCTGAAACTCGGCCTGATCAGCATCGACTCACCGCTGGCCCGCGCCCTGATCGGCAAGGCGCTGGATGCTGAAGTGCGGGTACAGACGCCGACCGGCGAACAATTCGTCTACATCGTGGCGATCGAATATCCCTGACGCTCAGCGCCGGGTGATCAGGCCCTGGCGTGCGACGCGGGTCAGTTGGCGAATCATTTCCGGCGCCTCTTCATGGCTCGGGGCCTGAATGACGGCCAAATCGAAACTGTCATCGGCAAAACGCGCCAGCGACTCACCGTCTTCAACGAACTGGATCAGGAAGGCGGCAGGACCACCGCTGCGGCGTGGCCAGCCATCGAGATAACGCAACAGCGTTGGCTGATGTTTGCCGCCAAGCAGGATTTTCGGATTGCGCTGGGTGATGTGTGCCGTGATCGGCGCGGGACGTGCTGGAGGGCGTAGTGCATTCATCGTGTCGTGTCTCTGCCTCAAAAGTCTGCATGGCAGGTGAGAGGCAACACCGAACCAGCGCTTTAGCGGTATTTCGAAGCCCTGTTCCGGCTTCTGACGGCAACTGAAGAATAGTCACCTGGCGCCCCGCAAGTAGCTGTTTAAATCGGCGCATGAGCGGCATCCTAGAGAACGTGACCGGCCAGTGTCAAGAATCAGCCGCAACAAAAAAGGCCCGCACAATGCGGGCCTTTTGCTTGAGACAGAGCCTTCAACCGGCGATGGCGCGATCCACCGAGAGCTTGCCGGCGCCTTCGATCAGCACCGCGAGGCTACCGCCGAGCAGGGCCAGAGCGAACTCGTAACCGTTGTTGGCCATGAACAGACCGTTGCTGATGTGCACGGTGAAGATCGCCACCAGCGACAGGAAGGTCAGGCCCAGTGCCGCCGGGCGAACCAGCAGGCCGATGATCAGCGCCAGACCGGCGAAGAACTCGGTACCGCCGGCCAAGGTGGCCATCAGGTAACCCGGGGTCAGGCCGATGCTTTCCATGTATTGCGCAGTGCCCGCCAGGCCGTAGCCACCGAACAGGCCGAAGAGTTTCTGCGAGCCGTGGGCGGCGAAGATCACGCCGACGGCAATGCGCAGAATGGTCAGACCGTAGCCGGCGCGGGTGAACAGAACCTTGTTGATCAGAGAGCTCATGTTGCGTTTCCTTGTTGTCAGAAGTGCTTGTTGGTTGGCCGCTATATTAATCAGTTAATTTCATGTTAAAAGCGCAAAAATTCCGCCATAACAATCAATTTATTAGATCATTTGCGTGAAACCACTTTCTGCCCTCCGGGCTCCAACGACTCCCGCTCCCGGTCGAACGCCAAGTAATACTTGTTCACGCTATTAACATAGCTGACGGCCCCCATTCCCACCTGCTCCATGGCGATGCGCTCGACCTGGAAGAACCACTGATTGGGGTTCAGGCCGCGACGCCGCGCTTCGGCACGCATGCCTTGCACCCGCTCCGGGCCGATGTTGTACGCCGCCAGAGTGAACGCCATGCGCTCGCGCTCGTTGAGCTTGGGGCTGTTGAAGAACTTGCGGCGGATCATCGCCAGGTACTTGGCCCCGGCCTGCACATTCGCATCGAGATTCTGGATATTGTTGACGCCGACTCGCTGCGCGGCGGACGGCGTGATCTGCATCAGCCCGGTCGGGCCGCTGCCGTTGCGCGCGTTGGGCTGTAGCGCCGACTCCTTGAAGGCCAGCGCCGCCAGGTTGAGCCAATCCATGTTTTGCGCTTCGGCGTGCTTCTGCAGGGTCGGGCGCAATTTCTCCAGGCGCTGGCGGTCAGCCTTGGCCAACGGATAGTGCACCTGATAGAGACGGCGATAGATCCGCAGGAACGCCGCATCTTCGTTCGACGGTTTGTTGTAGCCGGTCAGGAAGCGGTCGATGCTGGCCCGCAACATCGAGGCATCACGGCGCACGAACCAGTATTCCTCGCCCGGTTCGCTGATCATCACCTGACGGTCGAAACGCAGCTTGGGCAGGATCTTGCCCCACCGCTCGGCAATCGGTTGCTCGACGATGGTCAAGTGGAAGATCCCGCCCTGAACCATCTCCAGCACGTCCTCGACCGCCAGCGTCGGATCGACCCATTCGATCTTGATCGGCGCCAGTTTGTGCAGCGCCAGTTTCTGGTTGAGCTGACTGACCGCCTCTCCCGCCGCACTGCCGGTGGGCAGCGCCAGGGTTTTGCCGGCCAGTTGCTCGACATTGGTGTAGCGTTTTTCACCCTTGATGCCGACCAGCACCAGCGGCACGTTGCTGGCAATCGGCTCGCTGCTGGCGACCGCGTGGCCCGGTTGCAGCTCGAGCAGTTCACCCGGCGCCACCAGATCGCCTTCGCCGCGCTGCAACGCGCCGAGCAGTTGATCCTTGGCTTTGGGGATGATCTTGAGGGTGATTTCCTGGCCATCGCGAGCGTGGCCATTGAGGTATTGCTCGAAGGCGCGCAGCCGGTGGTATTCGATGCCGATGGCCTGGCCCTGAACTTCGCCGGAGCTGTTGCGGCTCTGGTTGACCAGCACCCGCAACACGCGGCTGCTGCGGATTTCGGTCAGGTCGCGAACCTTGGCGGCCGGCACGGCTTGCAGCGGCCCGGGCAGCCGCGCGACCGCCGTCATCGGCAGCAGCAGCGAACCACACAGCAGGAGCAAAACCGAGGGACGAACCATCCACTCTCCGGAAAGAATACGGGGCGTTTTTACCGCTGAGCGGTCGCAAAACACCGACGAAAACAGAGCGCCTGGAGCGCTGATAAAGTGCGAGAGACTGGCACAGTGATGGCAACTCTGCCAACCCGGCCTGCTACGCGGCCTCAACAGACAGCCATAAGCCGTTGTAGTTCTTGGCTTTTCTTATAAATCTACAGCTCTGATATGCTTTCCGGCCTTCGGCCCGAGGTAGCACCATGCAACTCATCGATATCGGCGTCAACCTGACCAACCCCAGTTTCGCCGACAAACACCAGGCCGTGCTCGACCGCGCCTATGCGGCCGGAGTCTGCCAACTGGTGCTGACCGGCACCAGCGTCGAAGGCAGCGAACAGGCACTGGAGCTGTGCCAGCAACTGGATCCGGAAGGCCAGCGACTGTTCGCCACCGCCGGCATTCACCCACATTCCGCCAGCGACTGGAACGCCGACAGCGCAAGGCGTCTGCGCAGTCTGTTGCAGGAATCGAACGTGGTGGCGGTGGGCGAATGCGGGCTGGATTTCAACCGCGATTTCTCGCCGCGCCCGCAACAGGAAAAAGTCCTCGAAGAACATCTGGCGCTGGCTGCCGAACTGCAATTGCCGGTGTTTCTGCACGAGCGTGATGCGAGCCAGCGCCTGCTGGACATCCTCCGTGACTTCCGCGACCGCTTGCCCGCCGCCGTGGTGCATTGCTTCACCGGCGAGCAGAAAGCCCTGTTCAGCTACCTCGATCTGGATCTGCACATCGGCATCACCGGCTGGATCTGCGACGAGCGTCGCGGCACCCATTTGCATCCGCTGGTGAAGGAGATCAAGCGCGGTCGCCTGATGCTGGAAAGCGATGCACCGTACCTGCTGCCGCGCACGTTGCGGCCGAAGCCGAAAAACGGCCGCAACGAGCCGGCGTATCTGACCGAAGTACTGCGTGAAGTGGCATTGCATCGAGACGAAACCGAAGAGGATCTGGCGGCCCACACCACTGCGTGCGCGCGTGCGTTCTACGGTTTACCTACCCTGCCCTAGCCGAGGCCAATGCATCACTTGTTGATGCACATCAAGATCCGGACACCTGCGTAGCGGCACAATAATGGCACCTTGCCAAAACTGTTTCCGCTATCAGAGAAGACCTCCATGGGTGCCTGGCTTAGCAATATCTCGCTGAAATACAAATTCTGGGCGGTCAACGCGGTCGCCTTTGTCACCACCCTGTTGCTGGTGCTGTACGCCGTGCAGCTCGAACAACAGGCCCGCAGCCACGCCGCGCAAACCTCGGCCCAGGCCCAGGCGCAATTGCTCAAGGCCTGGCCGGCCGGGCAGGCGCTGCCAAAATCCGAACAGGTTCTGACTTTCAAACGCGGTGAAGCGCCGCGCCTCAACGATCAGCCGCTGCTGGAGATCACCGACAGCGGCGGCTGGATCGAGATCAGTCACCTGCCATTGTTTGGTGAAAATCCGCTGCTCGGCGCCGAGGTCTTCAGCCGCGCCGATGGCCAGCAGGTCGCCGTGATCGCCTACGCCCCCAGCCTCAGCCAAGTGTTCAGCGAACGCTTCGCCAACTACGCGATGGCGGTGTTCATCCTGATGCTGGCGATGCTTGGCGCTTCACAGTTGTTGATCCGCTTTCTGCTCAGCCAACTCAACACCCTCAAGGACGTGATGCTGCACGTGGAGAAAACCGGCGACCTTGCCGCCCGTGTGCCGCTGGCCTGCAAGGATGAAGTCGGGCAGATGGCCAACGCGTTCAATGCGATGCAGGCCGGTTATCAGCGAGTAGTGACCACCGTGGCCAACACCGCGCGGCAACTCGACGTCGGTGCCGCGCGACTGGCGTCGAGCATGAACGAAGTACGTCACGGCATGCTCGGCCAGCAGAGCGAAACCGATCAGGCCGCCACGGCGATCAACGAAATGACCGCCACCGTCTACCACATCGCCCAGCACGCCGGCGCCACTCGCGATCTGTCGCAGACCGCCGATGGTCTGGCCGGCAGCGGCCAGCAAGTGGTGAGCCGGGTGCAGACTTCGATTGCCGGCCTGTCCAGCGGCGTGCAGCAGACCGCCGAGATGATCCAGCGTCTGGCCGAGGACAGCCAAAAGATCAACGGCGTGGTCAGCGTGATCCACAGCATCGCCGAACAAACCAATCTGCTCGCACTCAACGCCGCCATCGAAGCGGCGCGCGCCGGGGAGATGGGTCGCGGGTTTGCGGTGGTCGCCGACGAGGTGCGCAACCTTGCCAAACGTGTGCAGACCTCCACCGATGAGATCACCACCATGGTCTCGGCGTTGCAGGCCGGCACCCGCGACGCGGTGGACTTCATGCAGGAAAGTTCGTACAAGGCCGATGACTGCGTGCAGCAGGCGCAAGAAGCTGGTGAAGCGCTGGCGGAAATCACCGGGGCGGTAGCGCAGATGCGCGAGAGCAACACGCAGATTGCGGTGGCGGCGGAGCAGCAAAGTCAGGTGGCCGAAGAGATGAACCGCGCCGTGGTGAGCATTCGCGATGTCACCGAAAACACCGTACAACAGACCGTGGATTCGGCGACCACCAGTAACGAGTTGGCGACACTGGCCGGGGAATTGAACAAGGCGATCGGCCAATTGAAGCTCTAGGGGGCAACATCAAGAATGGCCATTGTTCCTATCACTTCAATAGCCAACCTTGATTCGCCGCCCTCGCTGCCCCGGCCTATTCTTCAACCATGTACCGAACGAACATGGATCGAGGAGCAGCAACATGGGCAAACGTCACCCCAACCTTCCCGCGTGGCAATGGCGCGCGTACCCGAACAACCATCAGCACCCGACCAATCTGGTGCTGCACCTGATTGCCGTGCCGCTGTTCATCGTCGCGTTTCTGTTGATCGTCTCGGGCGTGTTCAGCCTGAGTCTGGCCAGCGTGGCGATCGGCGTGATTGGCGTCATTGCGGCGCTGGGTCTGCAGCGTCACGGTCACAGCCTGGAGGCGCAAGCCTCCGAGCCGTTCAGTGATCGCAAGGACGCCGTCTCGCGTCTGCTGGTCGAGCAGTTCCTGACGTTTCCGCGGTTCTTCCTCAGTGGCGGCTGGTTTCGCGCCTGGCGTGAACGCCATCGCCGCCATTGAGTCAGGCGAAGATCGTCACCGTCTGCCGACTCATGGCAATCAGTTCACCCTTCGCGCTCCACAGCTTGGCGGCGACATGCCCGTAACCGTCAGCCGCATACTCGATGTCCGCCAGGTATTGGCAAAAATCCAGCGTACTCAAATCCCGTAACGGCTGAACGAATTCGATGGTCCAGGTCAGCGTGCTGCCCGGTGCCGGCTTCTTCAGATACGGCAACAGCGCGGGCGGCCAGGCATCGACCAGCGCCAGCAGGTGCGCTTCGTTGACCGGCTCTTCCTTCACATCCCCACGCAAACGCACCCAGCCGCCCATCAGCCGCGATTGATTGCCGGTGAACGGCATGCCGCCGACACTCCAGCGCATCGCCAGATGGCGCATGAACTCGGGGGTTACGCCCTTGATATACGGCAGTTCCTGGCAGTCATCCCAGTGTTTCATCTCCGGTGCCGGATAGGCTTCAACCGCCACTTCCGACGACCGCGAAGCCCCGAAGCTGCCTTGCACCATCGTCACCACCTGACCGTTCTGCACAGCGCGCCCCAGCACCTGGCTGACCGCTTTGCCTTCGCGCAGTACTTCGACTTCAAAGCTCACCGGCACTTCTGGCTCGACCGGGCCGACAAAGGTGATCGCCAGCGAACGCACCGGCCGATCGGTCGGAACCTTGGTGCGCATCACTTCAAATTGCAGCGCGGCCACCAATCCGCCAAAACTGGCCCGGCCCTGCCCCCACTCCGCCGGAATCGTGACCTCCGGTTGACGACGGACAGCATCGATCAGATCGCAAAAGCGCATGGAAACCTCGGACACGAAAAAGGGAATGACCGGATCTTAACCAGCGCGGCAGAGCGGCGCAGCGTCCATTCCGGTCAAAGAGACTGACAGATAAGACAGCGATGCTGCGCGCCAGCGGGTTTCAGGACTTGAAGCAGGCTGCGCTGAGTTTTTCCAGCACCCGGTCGGCCTTGATTTCGGCCTTGGCCATGGTCGCCTGCCAAGTGGCGACGCAGGGTTGCAGATCCGGCTCCAGCTCGGCGCGGGCCAGCCATTGCCAGCAATCGTGCCAGTCACCGAGAGCGCCTTGTGCGGATTTCAAACGGGGTAATGCGGCTTCGGGCAAACGATCCAGTTCAGGATAGGCCTCGATGCCGTAACGCACGCGCTTGATCAGCAGGCGCAGGCGATGACGGTCATGGGCCGGGTCGTGCAGCGCCACATCGAGGTTCTTCCATTGTTTGCCCAGACGTTTTTCGATGCGTCTGTCCAGATTCTTGAGTAGTCCCTGGCGCTGGGACGCGCGCAGAAAACGCGGAAAGGCGTCGAGGATCATCAACAGCGACGCCACTTCGGCGCTGGCCGCCAGCGTCGGGTACGCCTCGGCCATCTGCGCCATGCGGCGCTGCGCGGCTTCGGGCTGATCGTGTTTGATCAGCCAGGCTGCCAACACCTCGCGATCGCGCCACGGCGTGGTCAGTTGCCCGACGCTGGCCGCCGCGCTTTCCAGTTGCTCGACACCGGGCAAGCCGCGCAACGGTCGCAGCAGACTGCGCAAGCGCCGCACGGTGGTGCGCAGATCGTGCAGTGCTTCAGGGTCGGTTCGAGCGGTCAAACGGGCCTGACAGCCCAGCAGCCTGACTTCCAGGCTCAAGACATGAGCCACCAACCGATCGACCAACGCAGACATTACTTGCTCCTGAATTCAATGGCGCTGCATGAGTGTGCACCTGCGCAAGGGACCTGCCCTTGCGCCACGTCAGCAGCTTAGCGCCCGGCGCGGGATTCGCGAATGTAGAAACGTGCCTTTTCGGCTTTCTTGGTGCAGCCTTCAAACCCTTCGAATTGCTGCTGGGTCTTGGCCGCCGTCAACAGCGACAACGCCTTGGAATAGCTGACGGTGCCGGCAAAACCTTCGGCCTTAGCCAGATCCAATTCATGCCACGCCGCGTCCAGCTGGCTGCCGCAGCTGTCGCGGTAAGCGGTCTTGCCGGCGCAACCGGCCAATGCCAGCGCCATCAACGGCACACAGATCCAGGCTTTCATCACTCACACCTCGAAGATTGGTCAACAGTCGTGCAGGTAAGACGGTGCGGCAGCGAAAAAGTGCCTTGCGTCCCGCATTTGCACCGCTCTGCAAAAGATAACGCCGACGGGTCATGAAGTATCGAAAAAACGACGCCATCGCCGCCCCGAGCGACCCCGGCGATTGAAGCCCGGCCCTCGATGGGTGCATTGTGCAACCTTGTCGGGAGGAAGTTGGATGAAAAAGCGTGTCGCACTGGTGCTGGGCTCCGGTGGCGCCCGGGGCTATGCCCATATAGGGGTCATTGAAGAGATCGAACGACGGGGCTATGACATCAGTTGTATTGCCGGCTGTTCAATGGGGGCCGTGGTCGGCGGAATCTACGCCGCCGGCAAGCTCGACGAGTACCGCAACTGGATCGAAAGCCTGGATTACCTCGACGTGTTGCGCCTGGTGGATGTGAGTTTCCGACTCGGTGCGATCCGTGGCGAAAAAGTCTTCGGCCAGATCCGCAAGATCGTCGGCGAGATCAACATCGAAGACCTGCGCATCCCCTACACCGCCGTAGCCGCCGACCTCACCAATCAACAGGAAATCTGGTTCCAGGAAGGCTGCCTGCATCAGGCGATGCGCGCCTCGGCGGCGATTCCCAGCCTGTTCACCCCGGTGATGCAAGGCAACCGGATGCTGGTGGACGGCGGCATTCTCAACCCGTTGCCGATCGTGCCGGTGGTGTCGAGCCATTGCGATCTGATCATCGCGGTCAATCTCAACTCGACCAACCAGCGCCATTACAAACTGCCGGTGATCCAGCGGCCCGCCGCGTTCCGCACGCGCTTCGACAGCCTGATCAATTCGTTGGGCTCGAAGATGCCGTTCCGCCGCAAACAGGCCGAGCAACTGCTGATGCTGGAACAGGAAGCGCTGCGTGCCGAAGCGGCGGACATCAATCCGTGGGTCGAAGGCGCCGAGCCGGAAACCCAGCAACCGGCCGCCGCCCCTGAGCGCGACGGCGCACCGAAATCCGCCACCGGATCATTCATCATCGATAACGTCGGGCCGGCGTCATTGCTCGACCTGATCAACCAGAGTTTCGAGGTGATGCAGACCTCGCTGGCGCAGTACAAGATCGCCGGGTATCCGCCGGACATCCTGATCAACGTGCCGAAACGGGTGTGCCGGTTCTTCGAGTTCTACAAGGCGCCGGAGCTGATCGCGCTGGGTCGCGAGATTGCCCGGGATACCCTCGACCGCTACGAGAGCGAGCAGAACTAAAGGCTGCTCTCGCTCAACAACCGATAACCGACGCCCGCCTCGGTCACGATGAACCGGGGCCGGGTCGGGTCGTCCGCCAGTTTCTGTCGCAGATGCCCGACCACGATCCGCAAGTAGTGGCTGTCCTCGGTGTGAGTCGGACCCCAGATGTCCTTGAGCAATTGCTGCTGGGTGATCACCCGCCCCGGATGCCGCGCCAGTTGCGCCAGCACTGAGTATTCCTTGCGGGTCAGGGCGACTTCGACACCGTCGAGCAACACCCGGCGATACGCCAGGTCCACGGTCAGCGGGCCGAAATTCAACGCGGCCTGCTGCGCTTCTCCGGCCGGGGCCTGACGCAGCAACGCACGCACCCGAGCGAGAAATTCCTGAATGCCGAACGGCTTGGTCACGTAGTCATTGGCGCCGCCATCCAGCGCCTGGACTTTCTGCCCTTCACTGGCGCGCACCGACAGCACCAGCACCGGCGCCGTGGCCCATTCGCGAAACTCGCGCAGCACTTGCTGGCCGTCCATGTCCGGCAGGCCAAGGTCGAGCACCAGCAGATCCGGTTTGTTCAGCGCCGCCTGGGCCAGGCCCTCGGCGCCGGTGCCGGCCTCCAGCACTTTGTAGCCTTGGGAAGCGAGGCTGATGCGCAGGAACTTGCGGATCTGCGGTTCGTCATCGATGACCAAAATGGTCGCGGTCTGGCTCATGAGTTCACATCAACACAAAAGAGTGGCAAGAGAGTAGCGCAGCGCGGATCAGGCTTCACCGTCCATCCCCGGTTGCGTCTGCAACGGCAGGTGCAGGGTGATGCAGGTGCCACGCCCGTCGATGCCGTCGCCGACACTGATCCGCCCGCCGTGGGCACCGACCATGCCCTGACAGATCGCCAGCCCCAACCCCGTCCCCTGCCCGCCCCGATCACCTCGGGCAGCGGTGTAGAACATGTCGAAAATCTTCGCCCGCTCATCCACCGGAATCCCCGGCCCTTCATCGCTCACCGAGAAAAACACCTCGCTGTCATCCGCTCCGGCGCGCAATTGCAGACGGCCTTGGGACGGCGAGAATCGGGCGGCGTTTTCCAGCACGTTGACCAGCGCCTGTTCGATCAGCGCGGCATGCACATACAGCAGCGGCAACTCGGCCGGTACATCAGTGCTCACTTGCAACGACGACAATACGGCTCGCAGACGATTGAGCGCACTACCGACGATGTCCGCCGGCGACACCCAGTCCCGCGCCAGCTTCAGGGCGCCGTGGCCGAGACGGGTCATGTCCAGCAGGTTCTGGATGTAGCGGTCGAGGCGCTCGGCTTCATCGCGGGTGCCTTCGAGCAGCTCGCGGCGATCCTCCAGCGGGATCGCTTCGCCGAGCGCCAGCAGGCTGTCGATGCTGCCGCGCATCGAGGTCAGCGGCGTGCGCAGATCGTGGGACACCGAGGCCAGCAAGGCACTGCGCAGTTGTTCGGTTTCGCCGTGCAGGCGCGCGGCTTCCAGGTCATCGGCCAGTTGCGCACGGGCCAATGCTTGAGCCAAAGGCTGACTCAACGCGGTCAGCAAGCGACGGCGCTGGCCGCTCAGGGTCTGGCCCTCTTTGGCGCACACACCGAGCAGCGCCAGCGGACCGTCTTCCACCGACAATGGCCACCACCACCAGCGGCCGAACGGCAACGTGCCGGTGCCCATGCCCGCCGGCTGATCGTGTTGCCAGGCCCAGTCGGCGGCGGCGCGTTCGGATTCAGTGAATTGCAGCGGCCCGCCGGTTTCGACTTTCCAGCCGCCCTGCCCGTCACGATTGAGCAGGCACAGTTGCAGATCGCTCCAGCCATTGAGGTGCTGGGCTGCGGCGCTGACCACGGCCTGACGGTCGGTGGCGGCGGTGAGTTTGCGCGACAGGTCGAGCAGCTCGGTGGTCTCTTCCTGGGTATCGCGCAGTGCCTGCAATTGCCGCCGCTGACGCGCCGCGAGGTTACCGGTGAGCGCCGCCATCAGCAGGAAGAACAGCAACGTCAGCACGTCTTCTTCGCGCTGGATGCTGAAGGAGAAATTCGGCGGAATGAACAGAAAGTCATAGGTCAGAAACGACAGCGCCGCACAGGCCAGCGCCGGGCCGAGACTGCTGCGCACCGCCACCAGCAACACCGCCGCAAGAAACACCAGTGAGATGTTCGGCAGCGGCAGCACGCTGGACACCGCCCACGCCAGCGCACTGGCCAGAATTGTCGCCACCAGCGCCAGCGCATAGTCGAACCACACCAGCGTCGGCGCTACACGCGGGCGCGGTTGATGCTGTTCCTGATCACTGTCCAGCACGTTGATTTCCAGACCATGGGCCTGACGCAGCAAACGCGCCGCCAGCCCACCACCGAACAGACGCCTGCGCAGACGCGGCCGCGACTGGCCGACCAGCACCAGACTCGCCCGACGTTCCGCCGCATGCTGGATCAGGGTTTTCGCCACTTCACCGGCCCGCAGCAGCACCACTTCGCCGCCGAGGCGTTCGGCCAGTTGCTGGGCGCTTTGCAGGCGCAGACGCGATTGCTCGTCACGCACGCTGCCGTTGTCGACGTGCACCAGACTCCACGGCAAATGTCGGCGCTGGGCAACGCGACTGGCGTGACGCACCAGCCGTTCCGCCTGGGCATCGCCATCGACGCCGACCAGCAAGCGCCCACGTACCGCCGGCGCGGCTTGACCGAGCTGGCGATAGCCTTGGGCGAGATCGTTATCGACCTGCGCGGCAGCGGTCTGCATCGCCAGTTCGCGCAGCGCGGTGAGGTTGGTCTGGGTAAAAAATGCATCGATCGCGGCGCGTGCCTGCTCCGGCACGTAGACCTTGCCTTCGCGCAGGCGCTCGAGCAGTTCGCGGGGTGGCAGGTCGATCAGCAGCAGTTCGTAGGCTTCCTGCAACACCCAGTCCGGCAGGGTTTCGCGCACTTGCACACCGGTGATGCCGCGCACCTGATCGTTGAGACTTTCCAGGTGCTGGACGTTGACCGTGGTGTACACGTCGATGCCGGCGGCAAGCAGTTCCTGAATGTCCTGCCAGCGTTTGGCGTGGCGGCTGCCGGGGGCGTTACTGTGGGCGAGTTCGTCGACCAGCACCAGTTTCGGCTTGGCCGCGAGCAGGCCGTCGAGGTCCATTTCTTCAAGCGTCACGCCGCGATATTCCGAGCGCACCAGCGGCAACTGCGGCAAGCCGCCAAGCAGCGCTTCGGTTTCGGCGCGGCCGTGGGTTTCGACCACGCCGGCAATGACTTTCACGCCTTGGCGCAACTGGGTATGGGCCGCCTGCAGCATTGCGTAAGTCTTGCCCACACCCGGCGCTGCGCCGAGAAAAACCTTGAGCCGGCCGCGTCCGTCGCGGGGCAGTTCTGCTAACAGCGCGTCGGCGCGGCCGGAGTCACTCATGCTTGAAGCTCTCTCTTCCTGATGTGATCGCGATTCACAGCTTTTCCAGCGCCATGTTCAGCGCCAGCACATTCACCACCGGCGGACCCACCAGAGGCTGTTCGATGTGCGCGTCGAGCAACTGCTGCAAGGTCGCCACCGGCAGATTGCGCGCTGCCGCAACACGCGCCAGTTGATAGGCAATCGCCGCCGGTGGCAAGTGCGGATCGAGGCCACTGCCGGAGGTGGTCACCAGCGCCAGCGGCACCGGGCCCTGGCCGGGCACCTGCAGTTTGTTGGCGTCATCGATCACCCGAGTGGCCAGCGCCGGATTGCTTGGCGACAGGTTGCTCGCACTGCTCGACACGGTGGCAAAGGCACCGGCTGATGGACGCGGATGGAACCAGGCATCGCCGACAAAATCCTGGGCGATCAGCGACGAGCCGCGCACCTTGCCTTCGGCGTCGCGCACCAGGCTGCCGTTGGCCTGCTCGGGGAAGGCGACTTGCGCGACGCCCGTGACTACCAGCGGATAGGCAACGCCGGTCATCAGGGTCATCAGCACCAGCAGGCTCAGGGCCGGACGTAACATTGTGGACATTTCAAAATCCTCGAATTCGTGCTTGAAGCGGTGTGCCCGGCACACCGCTGTTCAGGTTCAAACCAGATGCAACGCCGTCAGCAGCATGTCGATCGCCTTGATACCCACGAACGGCACCAGAATCCCGCCCAGGCCATAGATCAGCAGATTGCGACGCAGCAGCGCCGCCGCGCTCGCTGCCTGCACCCGCACACCACGCAGGGCCAACGGAATCAGCACCACGATGATCAAAGCGTTAAAGACGATGGCCGACAGGATCGCGCTCTGCGGGCTGCTCAACTGCATGATGTTCAGCACACCCAGTTGCGGGTAGATCGCAGCAAACAGGGCCGGCAGGATCGCGAAATACTTGGCCACGTCGTTGGCGATGGAAAAGGTCGTCAGCGCGCCACGGGTCACCAGCAATTCCTTGCCGATCTGCACCACGTCCAGCAACTTGGTCGGGTCGCTGTCGAGGTCGACCATGTTGGCCGCTTCGCGCGCGGCTTGGGTGCCGTCGTTCATCGCCATGCCAACGTCAGCCTGGGCCAGCGCCGGGGCATCGTTGGCGCCGTCGCCGCACATCGCGACCAGACGACCGTCGTTCTGCTCGTGACGGATACGGGCGAGTTTTTTCTCCGGCGTGGCCTCGGCCAGCACATCGTCGACGCCTGCTTCAGCGGCAATCGCGGCAGCGGTCAGCGGGTTGTCGCCGGTGACCATCACCGTGCGGATCCCCAGCTTGCGCAGCTCGGCGAAACGCTCGCGGATGCCTGGCTTGACCACGTCTTTCAGGTGGATCGCACCGAGCAGTTTTCCGTCGGCGCACACCAGCAACGGCGTGCCGCCGCTCTGGGCAATCTTGTCGATTTCCCGGGACAGCGCCGGGGCCAGATCCTTGCGTTGTTGACCGAGGAACGCCAACAGCGAATCCACCGCGCCCTTACGGAATACACGGCCCTGATAGTCGACACCGGACAAGCGGGTTTCAGCACTGAACGGTACGGCGGTCAGAGTTTCCGGCGAAGGTTCCGGCTGTGGATTGGTGCCGCGCAGGTACTCGACGATGGACTTGCCTTCGGCGGTTTCGTCGGCCAGCGAAGCGAACAGTGCGCCTTCGGCCAGCTCACGGGCATTCACGCCCGGCGCGGCATATACCGCACTGCAACGACGGTTACCGAAAGTGATGGTGCCGGTCTTGTCCAGCAGCAACACGTGCACGTCACCCGCCGCTTCCACCGCGCGACCGGACTTGGCGATCACGTTCAGGCGCACCAGACGATCCATCCCGGCGATACCGATCGCCGACAGCAGACCGCCGATGGTGGTCGGAATCAGCGTGACCAATAACGCCACCAGGAACACCAGCGGCAGGCTGCCGTTGGCGAAGTGGGCGAACGGCTGCAGGGTCACGACCACCAGCAGGAAGATCAGGGTCAGGCCGATCAGCAGGATGTCCAGCGCCACTTCGTTCGGGGTCTTCTGGCGTTTGGCACCTTCGACCAACGCGATCATCCGGTCGAGGGTCGATTCACCGGGGTTGGCGGTGATCTTCACCAGCAGCCAGTCGGACACCAGCCGGGTGTTGCCGGTGACGGCGGAACGGTCGCCACCGGACTCGCGAATCACTGGCGCCGATTCACCGGTGATCGCCGCTTCGTTGACCGCCGCGATGCCTTCGATGACCTCGCCGTCACCGGGGATCATTTCCCGGGCTTCGACGCGCACCACATCGCCCTTGCGCAGACTGGTGGCCGGTACGACCTGGAAGCTGCCGTTGGCCAGTTTGCGTCGGGCGCTGAGGCCCTCGCTGCCGGCCTTGAGGCTGTCGGCGCGGGCCTTGCCGCGACCTTCGGCCAGCGCTTCGGCGAAGTTGGCGAACAGCACGGTGAACCACAGCCACAGGGCAATTTGCGCGGCAACGAAGGTCGGTACGCTGCTGTCGGGAATGAAGCACAGCACGGTGGTCAGGATCGCCGTCAGTTCGACCACCAGCATCACCGGCGAGCGTTGCAACTGGCGCGGGTCGAGCTTGACGAACGCTTGCACCAGCGCCGGACGCCACAGGGCGCTGATCGCGGTTTTCGGAGCTTCAGCCGACTTGGCAGCTGTCGCTGGTTTTGAAGCTGGAACATGCATATTCATGATGGATTCCTTAGAAGCCCATGCTCAGGTGTTCGGCAATCGGGCCGAGCGCCAGGGTCGGCAAGAAGGTCAGGCCGCCCACCAGCAAAATGGTCACGGTCAGCAGGGTCACGAACAGCGGGCCGTGGGTCGGAAAGCTGTTCTGGCCGATCGGTGCGGTTTTCTTCATCGCCAGGCTGCCGGCCAAAGCCAGTACCGGAAGGATGTAGCCGAAGCGACCGATCAACATGCCCAGGCCGAGCATCAGGTTGTGGAACGCGGTGTTGGCGCCGAAGCCGCCGAACGCCGAACCGTTGTTGGCACTGGCCGAGGTGTAGGCGTAGAGCAACTGGCTGAAACCGTGCGGGCCGGGGTTGCTCACCGCCGCCACCGGGCCGGGCAGGCTCGCGGCAACCGCGCCGAGCACCAGTACGCCGACCGGCATCACCAGCAGGGTGACGACCAGCAGTTGCACTTCACGGGCCTGGAGTTTCTTGCCGAGGTATTCCGGGGTGCGGCCGATCATCAGGCCGGCGAGGAACACCGCGATCAGCACGTTCAGCAACATGCCGTAGAGCCCCGCGCCGACGCCGCCGAAGATCACTTCGCCGACCATCATGTTGACCAGCGCGACCATGCCGCTGAGCGGGTTGAGGCTGTCATGCATGCCGTTGACCGAACCGTTCGACGCCGCGGTGGTGGTCACCGACCAGAGCACGGTGGCGGTGGTGCCGAAGCGCGCTTCCTTGCCTTCCAGCGGCGCGGTCTGCTCGACGGCGACATTGTTCAAGGCAGGGTTAGGTTGATACTCGGCCCACAGCGAAGTGGCGCCGCCGATGATGAACAGCGCGAGCATGCAGCCGATGATGGCGCGGCTCTGGCGCAGGTCCTTCACGTAGTGGCCGAAGGTGAAAACCAGCGCCACCGGGATCAGGATGATCGAGGCGACTTCGAACAGGTTGCTCCACGCGGTCGGGTTCTCGAACGGATGTGCCGAGTTGACGCCGAAGAAACCACCGCCGTTGGTGCCCAGTTGCTTGATCGCAATCTGGCTGGCGGCCGGGCCGAGCGGGATGACTTGGTCAACGCCCTGCATCGTCACAGCATTCACGTATTGCGCGAAGGTTTGCGGCACGCCCTGCCACACCAGATACAGCGCCAGCAGCAGGCACAGTGGCAGCAGGCCGTAGAGGGTGGCGCGGGTCATGTCGACCCAGAAGTTGCCGAGGGTCTTGGTGGATTTGCGCCCGATGCCACGGCACAGCGCAACCAGTACGGCGAGGCCGGTGGCGGCGCTGACGAAGTTCTGCACGGTGAGCCCGACCATCTGGCTCAGGTAGCTGAGCGACGCTTCGCCGCTGTAGGCCTGCCAGTTGGTGTTGGTCATGAAACTGACGGCGGTGTTGAACGCGAGGGTCCACTCCTGGCCCGGCAGGTTTTGCGGGTTCAGCGGCAGGTGATCCTGAAACAGCAGGATCGCGAACAGCAGCAGGAAACCGGCGAGGTTGAACGCCAGCAGCGCCAGCGTGTACTTCTGCCAGCTCTGTTCATCCTGCGGGTTAACGCCGGCAATGCGGTAACAGCCGCGCTCGACCGGGCCGAGAATCGGCGTCAGCCAGGTGCGCTGGCCCTCCATTACCTTGTAGTAGAAGCGCCCGAGGAACGGCGCCGGCAGCAAGACCACCGCGAAGAATGCGAGGATCAGCCAATAGTCATAACTGTGCATAGCCGCTCCTAAGTCCGGTCCGCGCGCAACAGCGCAACCAACAGATAAATGAACAGCCCCACTGCCAATAGCAGTGACACCCCGTCCAGAACGCTCATGGAAGATCTCCGTGTTACGGCGTATTGCCGCGTGTGGAGGCATTGTCGGAAAGGAGGCTGTAAAGGAACGAGAGCGAGGGTGCGCGCGGGGCATAAAGAAAGCGTAAAGAGTGGGTTTATGCCTTCTTTACGACGGCGTTCGGCGGGCGGCGCACCTGACTGGCGCACACAAATAAGGCTATCGAGCCGCGAACATCCCCGATACGACAGCTTTCAGCCCATTACGACCCGCCAATACAAAATGGCACGCCCACTGCACACGCCCTTCCCCGAGCTTTCCAAACCGTTCAGGGAGCAAACGCATGAACACACAACTCAAACCCACGCTGGGCACGTTGCACCTGTGGGGCATTGCTGTGGGGCTGGTGATTTCCGGGGAATATTTCGGCTGGAGTTATGGCTGGGGCGTCGCGGGAACACTGGGCTTTCTGGTGACCTCGTTCATGGTCGCGACCATGTACACCTGTTTCATCTTCAGCTTCACCGAGCTGACCACGGCGATCCCCCACGCGGGCGGGCCGTTTGCCTACAGTCGCCGGGCTTTCGGTGAAAAAGGCGGATTGATCGCCGGACTGGCGACGCTGATCGAATTCGTCTTCGCCCCGCCGGCGATTGCCTTGGCGATTGGCGCGTACCTGAACGTGCAGTTTCCGGCCCTCGACCCGAAACACGCGGCGGTCGGCGCGTACATCGTGTTCATGGGTCTGAACATTCTCGGTGTGAAACTGGCCGCGACTTTCGAGTTGATCGTCTGCGTCCTGGCCGTCGCCGAGTTGCTGGTGTTCATGGGCGTGGTCGCCCCGGCCTTCAGCTTCAGCAACTTCGCGCTCAATGGCTGGGCCGGCTCGGACATCTTCGGTGCACCGGCGATTGCCGGGATGTTCGCGGCGATTCCGTTCGCGATCTGGTTCTTCCTCGCCATCGAAGGCGCGGCCATGGCCGCGGAAGAAGCCAAGGATCCGAAACGCACGATTCCCAAGGCCTACATCAGCGGCATTCTGACCCTTGTATTGCTGGCGATGGGCGTGATGTTCTTCGCCGGAGGTGTCGGCGACTGGCGGACCCTGTCGAACATCAACGACCCGTTGCCACAAGCGATGAAAACCGTGGTCGGCGACAACTCCGGCTGGCTGCACATGCTGGTCTGGATCGGTCTGTTTGGGCTGGTGGCGAGTTTCCACGGGATCATTCTTGGCTACTCGCGGCAGTTCTTCGCCCTCGCCCGCGCCGGTTACCTGCCCGCTTCGCTGGCGAAACTGTCGCGCTTTCAAACCCCGCACCGCGCCATCATCGCCGGCGGCGTGATCGGCATCGCGGCGATCTACAGCGACGGCCTGATCAACCTCGGCGGCATGACCCTCACTGCCGCGATGATCACCATGGCGGTGTTCGGTGCGATCGTGATGTACATCATGAGCATGCTCAGCCTGTTCAAACTGCGTAAATCAGAACCGAATCTGGAACGCACCTTCCGCGCGCCGTGCTATCCGCTGATTCCATTGATCGCACTGGTGCTGGCCGTGGTGTGCCTGGTGGCGATGGCCTGGTTCAATGCGTTGATCGGGCTGATCTTCCTCGGCTTCATGGCAGTCGGTTTCGGCTACTTCCTGTTGACCGGCCAATTGCGCGCCAACGCCCCGGCAGACGCGATGCTCACCGGACTGTAAACCGCGACGGGCATAACCGGCCTAGAATGGAACCACTGCGAATGCACTTCGCTCAAAGTGGTATGCAGCGTTGCACGGCGAAACCCTCGCCCGTCGACCTGCCTTTAAGGAGAGCCGTTATGCCCTGGTATGCCTGGTTGATTCTGGTCGTTGCAATCGGCTCGATCGTCGGCGGTCTGATGATGTTGCGTGACACCGCCAACAAGGTCGAACTGACCGATGAACAACGCAAGCGTGTCGCTGAACGCAATGCCGAAGCGGACATCAAGGACGCGCAGGACCGCTGAACGAAAAACCCCGCCTGAATCGGCGGGGTTTGTTTTTTGTAGCGATTATTTTTCCCACTCGGCCTTCGCGATGTGCAAGCCATGCAGGCCTTTGTACGCCGCGCGCTCCGGCTGGCTCCAGCCTTCGAGCAACTCATCGTCCAGACGATAGATTTCCACCCCGAGCGGGCGGCACACGGTCAGCGGATCCTGCGCGTCCGGCCCCCACATCGCCAAAGACAAGTCACCACCTGGACAGGTCGACAACGCGCACAGCAAGTCGATTTCGGCGAAGAACTCCAGATAATCGCCCTTCTGCGCCGGGCAGGCCTTCATGAAATACAGGTCATCGTGATTCAGGCCGGTGCACTGAAAGATGTTCAGCACGTCATGCACATCGAACTCGGTCAGACCGTGTGGAAGTACGGCGCGGGTCAGGTTGGAATGGCAGTGATGGTGGAAATCCTCGCCAGTGAGCATTTTGTTCACATAGGGATCGCAGCGCGTGCCGAGCAAATCGTGCAAGCGCCCTCCGTGCTCGTCGATGCCGTAGCCGGCCAGGCTGTCATCGGTGATGGTCACCAGCGGACGCAGAAAAGGCAGGTTCGACCACAACCGGTCATGAGTGCTGACATGCGCGCCCTGCAGTTGCCGGGTGCGCGCCGCCCACATCCGCTCGCGCGGATCGTGTGCGTTCCACACATTGAAATCGCCCACCTGGGGCCCGACCGGTGTGGTGACGCGAAACACATGCCCCGCCGGCACGTGCCAGGCGCGGCCGGTGCGGATCGGCACCTCGAATTGCTCGATCAGCGTGCGCCCGTCCTTGCGGTCGCGAATCCGTTCGTAGAAAGGTGTATCGACCTGCAACGCCGAGCCTTTGCTGACCTGATAGGCGGCCGGGTAGTCTTTGTACATGATTCTTCTGCTCCTCAAGCGATGGCAACTTTGCAAGCTGCAACCACTATCCGTGCCAACCGTTGGCGGCTGTTACGAACATATCGGAGTCACCGACAGTTTTTTTAGAAGTAGAAGTACAGTCACCATTCAATTTGCATTGGTTAAGATGGCGGTCTTGTTGCGGAGAGTTTAAATGCGTTACTCGCAGGATCATAAAGCCCAGACCCATCAGCGCATCATCAAGGAAGCGTCCGAGGGTTTCGCAAGGACGGTATTGGTGCAACCGGTCTGCAACCATTGATGAAGGCGCTGGGCCTGACCCATGGCGGCTTTTATTCGCATTTCAAATCGAAGGACGAGTTGGTTGAAAAAGCCCTGCAAGCGGCTGGCGATCAGGTTGCGGGCTTGTGCGAGGAGCTGTTCGCCCAGGAAAAACCACTGGAAGCCTTCATCGAGACGTACCTCTCCGAATGGCACCAGACCTCCCCTCATGAAGGCTGCCCGCTGTTGACCATTTCTTCGGAACTGGGGCTACGCGGCCAGCCGAGCCCGACCAGCGATGAAGTGCTCAAGGCGCGCCTGGATCAGATCCAGAGCACGCTCGAAGGCGATAACGCCGCCCAACGCAGCATCGTCATCATGTCAACGCTGGTAGGGGCGCTCCTGCTATCACGCAGTGTTGCGGATGCCGATTTTGCGCAACAGATCCTCGACGTCACCCGCGAACACCTCAAACGCTCGGAAGACTAAGCCTGCCAGCGTTTGAACAGCACACTGGCATTGACTCCACCGAAGCCGAACCCGTTGGACAACGCATACTCGATCGGCATCGACCGCGCCTGACTGTGGACGATGTCCACGCCTTCGCTGGCCGGATCGGGATTTTCCAGGTTGAGAGTCGGCGGAACGATCTGATCGCGGATCGCCAACAGCGTGAAGATCGCCTCCAGACCTCCCGCCGCACCGAGCAAATGCCCCGTCGCGGATTTGGTCGAGGTCACGGCGATGGAGTTTTGCGTTCCAAACACCGACTTGATCGCCGCCAGTTCACCGAGGTCGCCCACCGGCGTCGAAGTCGCATGGGCGTTCAGATGCTGCACCTGATCCGGCGTGATACCGGCCTGGGCCAGCGCGAGAGTCATCGCCCGTCGCGCACCGCTACCGTCTTCCGGCCCGGCGGTCAGGTGATAGGCATCGGCGCTGGTGCCATAGCCGACCAGTTCGACCAACGGCTGTGCGCCGCGCGCCAGTGCGTGCTCCAGCGACTCGATCACCAGCAGCCCGGCCCCCTCGCCCATCACGAAACCATCCCTGCCGCTGTCGAACGGGCGTGAAGCGCGTTCAGGCGTGTCGTTGTAGCCGCTGGACAAGGCCCGCGCCGCCGCAAATCCGGCGAGGCTGACTCGATCGATTGATGCCTCGGCACCGCCGCACACTGCAATATCGGCCTCACCGGCACGAATTAGCCGCGCCGCGTCACCGATCGCCTGCACACCGGCGGCACACGCGGTGACCGGTGCACCAAGCGGCCCCTTCAGACCATGCTGGATCGAGACATGCCCCGCCGCAAGGTTGACCAGAAACGAGGGAATGGTGAACGGCGACAAGCGTCGCGGGCCTCGGCTGTCAGTGGTGCGCACCGCATCGGCGATCGCGCCGAAGCCGCCGACACCGGAGCCGATGATGGTGGCCGTGCGCTCCTGAGCGTGGGGCTCGGTCGGGTGCCAGCCGGCCTGTTCAAGCGCCTGACGCGCAGCCTCCATCGCGAACAGAATGAAACGGTCCATTTTCTTCTGCTCTTTGGGCGGCGTGGCGCGATCCGGATCGAAACCTGCTTCGGCGTCCTCCTCCATCGTCGGCACCACACCGCCAACCCGGGTCGGCAGATCGGCAATCACCGCTTCCGGCAAGTTTCGCAAACCCGAATGCCCGGCCAGCAGGCGCTGCCAGACGACTTCGACGCCGCTTCCCAAGGGCGATATCAGGCCCATACCCGTGACAACTACTCGACGCTGATCCATATCGGGTTGACCTCTCGTGACTCAAAAGACTTTTACTTGTAACGGCTGGCCGCTGAACTGTGGGACAGATTGGGCGCCATCACATGACGGGCGGCAACGAAGGCTTGCCACTCGCCCGCATCGGGCAACGAAGGAATCGTGACGAGCTCGCCCTGATCCAGACCGGACAGCGCGGCATCGACCATCTCACCCGCCTCCATGACCATTTCCGCGGGAATGCCGCTGGCATCGAATCCGGAGCGTTCCCAGATTTCGGTGCGGGTCACACCGGGCAATACCGCTTGCACCTTGACCCCGGTGCCTTCCAGTTCCGCATTAAGCGTTTGGGTGAGGCTCAACACATAAGCCTTGCTGGCACTGTAGGTGGCATTGAAACGCTCAGGAAACAGGGCAACCACCGACGCAATGTTGATGATCGTGCCGCGCCCGGCGCGGGTGAACGCCGAGGCGGCTGCGGCTGCCAGCCGGGTCAGGGTCGTCACGTTCAACTGAATCAGTTTTTCCAGCTCGTCCGGGTCGGCGTTCGCCAGCAATCCGTTGACCGCTACCCCCGCATTGTTGACCAGCAGACTAATGCTGGAGTCGCTGCGCAGACGCTGCTCAAGCTTGAGCACTTCATCCTTTTGCGTCAGATCGGCCTTCAGGACTTCGACCTGTACGCCATGGGCGTCTCGCAGTTTGCTGGCCGCGGACTCCAGGCGCTCCTGATCGCGAGCCACCAGCAACAGATCAAAACCACGTGCCGCCAACCGCTCGGCATACACCGCACCAATGCCGGAAGAAGCGCCAGTGACCAGCGCCGTGCCTTGGGATTTCGGGGAATTCATGACGATACTCCTGGAATGCGTGAGGAATGAGCGACCGCTGAAAAGCAGAGGGCTTCAGTGGCTACTGAAATTATTATAGGCATAATCTTAAACCAATATGATAGCCGTAATTTTCTATTTTCCGACGGAAAGGCTGTCGCCCTCTTGCGACGCTTGAAGGAAGCGGGAAGCAAAAAGGGCCGGTCAATGACCGGCCCCTTGGCGTTGAACAATCAGCTTAGTTCACTTCCAGCTTGTCGCGATTGCGATCCAGGATCGCCTTGCCGATCCCCTTCACTTCCAGCAATTCATCCACGGACGCGAACGGCCCGTTTGTTTCACGATAAGCAACAATCGCTTTCGCCTTGGCCTCGCCCACGCCTGCCAGTTCCTTCTGCAGAGTGGCCGCATCGGCGTTGTTGAGATCGACTTTCAGGTTTTGCGACGTAGCATTGACGTCGATGACCAGCGGTGTTCCATCCACGTTCGGAGCTACTGCTGGCGCAGCAATCACGGCGATCGAGGTGCTGGTGAGAAGGGCAAATACCAGGGAGTAGAAAAAGCCGGTACGCATAGGTGACGCTCCATGAGATCAAGTTGGGAAAGCAGCTTTTCCGTAGCTGCTCTCCAAACCTAGGTCATCCCGGGCGCTTGTCAAAAATGCGTTCGTTACCAGATGTGAAACAATCAGGGCTCCAGACGGCGCTGCTGATAAATCCAATCGACGATTTCACCATCCGGAGAATAGCCACTGACCGTTTCACGCAGGAGCTGACGGACTCGCGAGTAGTCGTCCCGCTCGATCGCAACCAGCAACTGATTCAGTTTTTCCTTGAGCAGATCCCAGTCCAGATAGTCTTCGTTGGCAGTCATGATCATTGGATGAGAGGTCGCTGACACGTTGTCGCCGATCAGCAATTCTTCGTAGAGCTTTTCTCCCGGACGCAGGCCGGAAAACTCGATATCGATATCACCGTGCGGGTTTCTTTCCGAACGCACGCTGAGACCAGACAGGTGAATCATCTTCTCCGCCAGCTCAACGATCTTCACCGGCTCTCCCATGTCGAGGACGAAGACATCCCCCCCTTGCCCCATCGAACCCGCCTGGATGACCAATTGGGCAGCTTCAGGGATTGTCATGAAGTAGCGTGTGATCTTCGGGTGCGTAACGGTGAGCGGCCCACCCGACTTGATCTGCTTGTGAAAAAGCGGGATCACCGAACCGGAGGAGCCCAGTACGTTACCGAATCTCACCATGGTGAAACGGGTCTTGTTGACTTGAGACACGCACGCCTCATCACCGAACAGCACCGGGGCTTTCTCACGACTGAGTGCCTGCAGCGTCAGTTCCGCAAGGCGCTTGGTGCTCCCCATCACGTTGGTTGGGCGTACGGCCTTGTCTGTAGAGATGAGCACGAAATTGGCAACACCCGCCTGCAAGGCAGCCTGCGCGGTGTTCAGGGTGCCAATGGCGTTGTTCAACACGCCCTCGGCGATGTTGTGTTCGACCATCGGTACATGTTTGTAGGCTGCGGCATGGTAAACCGTATCGACATGCCAGGTTTTCATCACGTCGAGCAGCTTGTTTTCATCCCGGACGGAACCGAGGATCGGAAGCAGTTTCACAGACAGGGATTCGCGAGAGATCCTCTGCTCCAGCTCGGAAAGAATACTGTAGAGATTGAACTCGCTGTGTTCGAACAACAAAAGAGTGGTCGGCTGCAACTCAAGAATCTGACGGCACAGTTCAGAGCCGATTGATCCACCGGCGCCCGTTACCATGACGACCTGGCGAGTGATGCAGTGCTCCAGCAGATCATCCTGGGCGGGCACGGCATCGCGCCCCAGCAGATCCGCGATATCCACCTCCTGGATATCATCGACCTTGACGCGTCCGCTGGCCAAATCCATGAATCCCGGAACACTGCGAACGTGCAGGGGAAACTTTTCCAGATAACTGAGAATCTCACGACGCCGGCCGCGGTTGGCGGAAGGGATCGCCAACAGAATTTCCTGAGCGCCAGTCGTATCGATCATTTGCTGAATATGCTTGGGCTTGAAAACCTGCAAGCCTGCAATCACACGGCTGGCAATACTGCCATCGTCATCGATGAACGCTACCGGACGCATCGCACGCCCCATGCGCAAGGCAGCGACCAACTGGTTGCCTGCTGCGCCGGCGCCATAGACAGCGACCCGTGGCAAGCCATCGTCGATATTGGCAAATGGAACGTGTTGAGCCGCGACAAACCAGTCGCCGGAAAAATACTGTCGCATCGCAACGCGCAGGCCGCCGATCATCACAAGACTGAGCCACCAGTAATTGAAAATGATGGATCTGGGCACGATGGTTTGATGATTGCTGTACCAGTAGACCACTACGCCGAGAATAAGCGAGGAAAGCGTCACCGCTTTAACGATAGCGATCAGTGCGTCGTTACCGACATAACGCATGACCGCGCGATACATGCCGAATCGAATGAAGAGGGGAATAGCCACTACGGGGGCGCTGAAAAACAACCAGAGGTGCTGTTGAATGGGACTGTTGAGTTCGTCTATTCCCAGACGTACGACAAACGCCATCCACAGAGAAAGCCAGACCAGAAAAACATCGGCAATTACCTGCAAGACCCGCTTGCGTCGGCGAGGAAGGGCTAACAAAACTGCTCTGATATTATCCATAAACGTATCAAACACCCCTTCAAGCTCCTGAAACCGAGAAAAACTATTGCCCATAGACTCAAAATTGAAACGCTCAGATACACAATGCTTCGACCCCGAAGCTTTTGTCCTTCGCTCCTTGTATGGGTCTTTGTGTCGGCGTCATGATACCTAGGTTCTGGCAAAAATCCCTTTAAAACCCTCTGTCTGGATAAAAATGGCCTGCCGCTGATTGCCGACAGTCATGGCAGAAAATCAAAAACCGCCAGTCTTCGGCCAATGCATTGCATTGACTGCCAGGAGGTACCGATCGTCAGGTCGGCATCAGCCGCATGTCACTTCAAGGACGAGAGTGATCGATGCAACGTACCGAAACCGATACATTCGACGTCCCTTCATGGCTTCAGACCTCTTGAAGCCTGATGGACAGCAAAAACGAGAGACCGCGATCCGCAACGCCACAACCTTGGAAAGCGTCGCGCAAAGAAGGCTATAATCGGCGTCGCATTTACATGCGGCACGTTCGATACCGACTAACAGCGGCTTCCAGACGCGCTGATTCATTTCAATTCCCAAGACATGCACGGTTAACACAAACTGAGCGGTTGCCCCTGATGACAAAGATGTCTCTCGACAATGTCGATTACGCCAAAGGAATTACACAGGCTCCCTGCGAGCGACTATTCATGGGAAAAACGCGCTCGCGCGCTCATGAGGGCAAACTGCGCATGCTCTCGGGTCTCCTCCTGGACAAGCGTCCCGACGGTCGATCGACCACGCTGCTCAAGGCATGACTCT
This sequence comes from Pseudomonas paraglycinae, assembly GCF_021601625.1. Taxonomy (GTDB): domain Bacteria; phylum Pseudomonadota; class Gammaproteobacteria; order Pseudomonadales; family Pseudomonadaceae; genus Aquipseudomonas; species Aquipseudomonas paraglycinae. Next base: position 151,118 of record NZ_BQHR01000008.1, read on the forward strand.
GCCCTGCGTGCAATAGCGGCTTCCTGGGTAACGATAAGATACGTCAGACAGTGCAAGATGCCGGAAACGAATCAATCCCGACCAGAAAGCCCATTACCCCTTGAGCGCAACATGTACAGAACATCAATAAACCCGATGAACCTATATAAGACCTGCGGGCTTCAGCATGCCGGTTGAATTACGCGTCATTAGGCTAAACCAAGGAAGAACGGCTCAGTGAGTTATCCAATCGTCCCTCTGCGGACAAGTGGTACGGCATGTACACGCGGTAAATTTCATTTATTTTCAATAGCGGTGTTGTGATGACTTTGAAAACGTTATGTGTGTTCGGCACGCGCCCTGAAGCGATCAAAATGGCTCCCCTGGCGCTGAGCCTTGCTGCCGACGAACGCTTCGAAGCCAAAGTGTGCGTGACCGGTCAGCATCGCCAGATGCTCGACCAGGTACTGGATCTGTTCGAGATCAAGCCCGACTTTGATCTGAACATCATGAAGCCGGGCCAGGATCTGACCGACGTCACCACGGCAATCCTGCAAGGCATGAAAAAGGTCTTTGCCGAATACAAGCCGGATATCGTTCTGGTACATGGCGATACGGCAACCACGTTTGCAACGACACTGGCGGCCTACTACCAGCAGATCCCGGTTGCTCATGTCGAGGCGGGGTTGCGTACCGGCAATCTCTATTCGCCTTGGCCGGAAGAGGCTAACCGCAAACTTACCGGCGCACTGGCAGCGGTCCACTTCGCTCCTACCGAGACCTCCAGACAAAACCTGCTCAAGGAAGGCGTAGCGGAAGCTTCGATTCACGTGACCGGGAACACGGTCATCGACGCCCTGCTGGACGTTGTTTCACGCGTCAGCAACACAGCCTCTCTGCAACAGGCTTTCCACGAGCAGTTTTCGTTCATCGGTGAAGGCAAGCGAGTAATCCTCGTCACCGGCCACCGCCGTGAAAGCTTCGGCGACGGCTTCGAGAACATCTGCAAGGCACTGGCCACTACCGCGAAAGCCTTTCCGGACGTCGAGATTGTCTACCCTGTGCATCTGAATCCGAATGTACGGGAGCCTGTGAATCGTCTTCTGGCAGGCATCGGAAACATCCACCTGATCGAGCCTCTGGAATACTTGCCGTTTGTCTGGCTGATGAATCGCTCTTACCTGATCCTCAGCGACTCGGGCGGCATTCAAGAGGAAGCCCCCTCGCTCGGCAAGCCGGTCCTGGTGATGCGTGATACAACGGAGCGCCCGGAAGCTGTTGAGGCAGGTACCGTAAAACTTGTCGGTACTGCCGTAGACGCAATTACAAGCAACTTGAGCCGCCTGCTGACTGACTCTGATGCCTACGAGCAGATGAGCTACGCTCACAATCCCTACGGTGATGGGAAGGCTTGTGCTCGCATTCTCGAAACTCTTTCCAAAATCCAATAAGGCCAACGTATGAGCTTTGAAACTGTTTCTGTGGTCGGTCTCGGCTACATTGGACTGCCAACGGCAGCCGTTTTCGCCGCCCGCAAGAAAAAGGTGATTGGCGTCGATGTAAACCCCCGCGCTGTCGAAACGATCAATCGCGGTGAAATCCATATCGTCGAACCAGACCTGGATATCGTCGTCCACGCAGCCGTGACCGAAGGTTTCCTGCGGGCCACCACCGTCGCCGAACCGGCAGATGCGTTCATGATCGCCGTTCCTACGCCTTTCAAAGGCGACTATGAGCCCGATCTTGCCTACATCGAATCCGCCAGCAAATCCATCGCTCCGGTTCTGAAGAAAGGCGATCTGGTCATTCTCGAGTCCACTTCTCCAGTGGGTGCGACCGAACAGATGTCCGCGTGGCTGGCAGAGGCCCGCCCGGACCTGACCTTCCCGCAAACCCATGGCGAAGAGTCCGACATTCGTATCGCACACTGCCCCGAGCGCGTTCTGCCGGGTCACGTACTGCGTGAACTGATCGAGAACGATCGCATCATTGGCGGCATGACATCGAAATGCTCCGCAGCTGCCGTGCAACTGTACAAAACTTTCGTTGAAGGCGAGTGCATCATCACGGACGCCCGCACCGCCGAAATGTGCAAACTGACCGAAAACAGCTTCCGTGACGTGAATATTGCATTTGCGAACGAGCTTTCGATCATATGCGACAAGCTGGGTATCAGCGTCTGGGAATTGATCCGTCTGGCCAATCACCACCCACGAGTGAACATTCTGCAACCCGGCCCGGGTGTCGGTGGCCACTGCATCGCCGTGGACCCATGGTTCATTGTCAGCAAGACTCCGGAGCAGGCGCGCCTGATCCGCACAGCTCGTGAAGTGAACGACAGCAAGCCGCAATGGGTGATCGACCAGGTCCAGCAAGCCATCGGCAAGCACCTGCAGGCAAACCCGGACAAGACGGCCAAGGACGTTACAGTCGCCTGCTTCGGATTGGCCTTCAAACCGGATATCGACGACCTGCGTGAAAGCCCGTCCAAGGCAATCACTTTGAAAATTGCCGATGCTCATCCGGGCAAGGTACTGGCCGTCGAACCCAATATCGATCAATTGCCTGCCAACATGGAAGGCAAAGTCACTCTCTGCGATATCGACAGCGCACTGGCTCAAGCAGATGTGATTGTTCTGCTTGTCGACCACAAGCAATTCAAGTCGATCCCGCAAAGCAGCCTGGCGCGTGCAGAGCGAGTCGATACGCGCGGTATCTGGAACTGACCACTTATCGAAACTGAGCGCAGGACCAGGTGTCTCCATGAGTCACCGGGTCCTGCGCACTTCGTTGCTTCGATGAAAACTCCGATGATCATGTGCTCGAATTAGTCATGATGAGATTGAAGAAGGTTGAGACATGGTCAATCTGCTGATTCAGGCGCTGACACTGATTAGTGGCCTGGTAGTAAACTTTGTTATTCCTGGTTTATATGGACTTGAAGCCTATGGCGAGTTCATCAAAGCCAACGTGCTGGTTTTTTTATTTCAGAAACTGCTGGACATCATCAACGAACAACTTCTTGCAAGCGTTGAACCTGAACACATCCTTGTCACTTCCTTATTTATGGCAAGCCTGATCTTCCTGCTCTTCAGCGGACTAAGTCAGTTGACGGATCTGGGCAATCCCTTGCTGCTCAGCGTCATGCTGCTTAGTTCAGCCTGCCTGCTGTCACTTTTCGGACTGCGACTCTACCGCTGGATCGTCGGGTATCTGATTCTGTTTCTGGGGGTTTTCTTCGCCGCCCTGTTTGTCAGCCATCAGAACATCTGGCCGCTGAGCATCGTGGACATCCTGTGCCTGACCAACCTGATCCCTTGTCTGCTGGCACTGGTTGCGCTGTTTACTCACGGAGCAAAACTACCGCTTGGCAAGCAGCTGGGCTCAACGCTCTGGCAGGTCATTACCCTTCTGCCGCGCATGATCTCCATCACGCTGTTCTTCAACCTGTTCACCAACATACTACCTTACATACTCTCGAAGATCCTGCCGGTTCGTGAGCTGGGACTGTTTCGCGTGATTGTGTCGATCATTCAATCCGCAACCAGTCTTTTCCCCATCAACGTCAGGGCAGTATTTGTTTCGTTCATATCCGGAGGGCAGCGCCAGGAGCAATACCGGATCATCATGTCGATCGCCGTGATGTACTTCGCGCTCGTGGGGTTGTTCGGTTATTTCGTATCGTGGCTCTTTCCCAAATATTCGGGCTATCTGGCCCTGCTCCCCTGCTTGCCGGTTCTCTACTGGGCGGTGGTGACGGAGCGATATCTCATTGCCTCGGGATTTCACCGCAGGGTCATCGCGATAAACGTATCACTGGGTTGTATCGCTGTGGTCTGCATGGTCTTTTTCGTGCAGGGACTTGAGGCCGCAAAAGTATTCTATGCACTGGGGTTCTCCGCTTACCTGCTGACACTGCACCTGTTCTGTCGCCCCGGCATCCAGCTTCCGGTGATTTTCTGGGTGGCAATACTTTCCCCCCTTTCTATAGTCATGGCCAACGTCAGCCTGATCTGGGGCATTTTCTATATGTGCTCCCTGTTGATCATCGCAACCTGGACTCTCCGTCTGCGCCTGGCAGATTTCCGTAAATTGAGGTTTTGAGAATGAACGCAGTCACGCTTTATCGTATTGGACACTGGTTCTATCAACGAAAGATCCCGGTTATTCCGATGCTCATTCGAAATTTCATTTTCCTGATCTTCAATTCGTATGTCCCCGTTTCGGCAAGCATTGGCAAAGGCTCGATCTTCGCTTATGGCGCCATCGGCGTTGTGCTTCACGCAAACGCCAGGATCGGTAGCGGCTGCGTGCTGGGCCAGGGCATCACGATCGGTGCGGCGGAAGGCTTTGCATCCAGCGAAATAAACAAGTGCCCCGTGATTGGCGACAACTGCTATATCAGTGCAGGCGCAAGAATAATCGGCGACATCAAGATCGGGAACAACTGCCAGATTGGCGCGTCCGCCGTCGTACTGAAGGACGTACCAGACAACTCCGTGGTTGTTGGAATTCCCGCTCGAATTGTTGGCCAGACATCTGCTGATTTCAAAGCAATTCGTCCGCGGAAGATGGCCGGAGAATAATGATGAAAGAATCATATTTTAATAAAAACAGTTGCGCGATTGCTGCCGGCGCGGGCACTGCCATTCTTCTTTCACAAGATCCTGGCGCTGCGTTCTACATCGGTACCGCCGGCGTTCTTCTCCTTATTCTCATGGCACTGAAATCGCCTTGGCACGGTTTGCTGGCGCTCTTTCCAATGGCATTTGCCATGCGTCCGGCGCCACCCTCACTGGGCCTGCAGGAGCTATCATTTGCAGCATTGCTGGCCACCGTTTTTGCAGGCAGCCTGCTGCAGCTCCTGCGCACGTACACGTTAAAAGATGCACTGAAGGTATTCGCAGCTCCCCTGCTGGTCGGTCTCCTTATATTGGGCACCAACCTGGCAGTTGCCATGCACAATCACGTTCCCCTCGCCGACTGGGTGAGGGGCGTCATTCCCTTCCTGTTCATCTACGCATTGATCCCTGTCTGCATATTGGTCAGTCAGGATCAAACGCGTATTCACTGGGTAGGCGGCTCAGTAGCGACGCTGGTCTTTCTGACCGCCGGATATATCGTTTTTTACTACTTCTACCAAGGCATCTGGAGACCCTACTGGATCGACCCTGCAGACGCTCAGGCCATCAAACTTACAAAAGAAGCCGCCTTGCACAATGCCAATGCTATCGGCCCCATGCGCGACCGTATAACCATGGTTCTGGCGCAAGCGACCGACAGTCTGCTGCCCGTGGGAATGGCGGCCGGATTTGTCACTTGCATCCTGTCGCGGCAAAAGCAGATCACCGCTGTCGGTGCCTTGATGTCTCTGCTTTGCATGACCGCCGTACTGATCACTTTCACCCGCAGCATGCTGTTGAGCGCACTGCTGGTGATGATGCTTTTTTCCGCCTTCGTTTTTGTGTTTCACGCCCAACTGCGAAAAAAATTGATGGTGAGCGCCACCGCTCTGGGCATCTGCGCGCTGCTGTTCATTTTCGCTACAGGCATGCAGCAGATCTGGCTCGGCAGGATGAGCCTGCTGATCGAGTCTGGCATAGAGACAATCGTTAACTGGAAGCCAAGTGAAGAATCAAAAGCCGGCGACGATGGCATGTTGCAACCCATCGTTCCAACAAAGGAAAATGCCGACTTCAACGTCTCTTCGCGCGTTGTAGAGTATGGCATTGCATGGGACATGTTTAAGTCGCACCCGGTAGCGGGTAACGGACTGGGCATCAAACACGAAATGCGCTGGGAAACATCCAGCGGGGAATCGTTTACCCAATGGGTCGCTTATATTCACAACTGGCCGCTCTATACCTTGATGGTCGGTGGCCTGCTGGGAATCATTACTTATGCGCTGGTCCTGCTGGGCCCGATTGTCCTTCGAGTGACCTCGCTCAGAGTCGAGCCAGCCCACTGGACGATACTGCGATCCGTGGTATTGACCATGGCCATCTACGGCTTGTTTTTCGCCGTTTTCCGCCTGATCACCTTCAACTTGCTGCTCGCTACAGCCTGGGGCCTGATTCTCACCCAAGCGCTCTCGCGAGCGCCGAAAGTTCAAAACGACAGGAAGAGTGTTGATACAGGCGAGGCTTCACCCTCACCGTCGTCGCCTGTGCAAAACACCGCCAATCAAGAAAATATGGAGCTCAAGGCATAATGTGCGGTTTAAGTTTCTTTTGTGTTAAGCAGTCCGCGTCCGACACCAACCTCCAGTTGGAAGCGAGTCTTGCCGTCACAAAACATCGTGGACCGGATGCCTCTGGAACATACTTCACTACCGTTGCGGACTTCCAGATAGGACTCGGTCACAACCGACTGAGCATTCTGGATCTGACAGCCGCCGGCAGCCAGCCCATGCATGCCGGGAATGGCATCAGCATCATTTTCAACGGCGAAGTCTTCAACCATCACGAGTTGAGGGACGACCTCGTCAAGAAGGGTTATACCTTCAACGGCACGTCCGATACCGAAGTCATCCTGAAGCTGTATGTCGAATACAAGGAACAGGCATTCAAGCAACTGCAAGGAATGTTTTCGCTGGTCATTCTTGACGAGAATGCCAGGAAGTTCTTTCTGGTCAGAGATGTCGTGGGCATCAAGCCGGTTTATTACTATTCAAGCGCCAATGGTTTTTATGCCTGCTCGGAAATACGCGGTCTGAAAAGCTATCCAGAGGTTGTTGCTGAGATCGATAACGATGACGTGTTCGAGTTCTTCAACAATGGGTTCATCTACGAGCCCAACACCGGTTACAAGGCAATCAAGAAAGTACAGCCGGGAACCTATATCGAATTTGACCTGACCACCGGTGCCCGTACAACCGTACGCTACCAGGACATCATCAACTTCAATACTCAACGGTCCATTGCCGACACCATCGAGTCTGCGGTCACCCGTCAATTGGAAGCTGATGTTCCGGTAGGGGTGTTCTTCAGCGGCGGCGCCGACTCCAGCATTCTTGCGAACTACACAGGAGCTGCGGACCTGTTTTTCGCGAAATACGAAGAAACCGAAGACTCCGCGGTGGACATGAAGTTTTCTGCCGAGATCGCCAAGCACTTGGGCAAAGAACTTAAAGTTACCGAAATTCTCGACGCGAACGACAATCCGTTTGAATCCATCGACTTCGTCGCCAAAAATACTGAAGAGCTAGTGTCGGATTATACGTTCTGGGCCACCTATCGACTGTCCGACGAGGCCAGGAAGAGCGGATATACCGTAATGCTCAGCGGAATGGGTGGCGACGAAGCGTTTGCCGGATACCCCCGATACAAGGTCCTCAAACACCACAATCTGATCCGCGCGGTCTACCCGCTGCTCAAATCGTTGCTGAAGCTCAATCTTTTCCCGAAAAAACTCGACAAGAAGTTCGAGCGACTCGTCTCGTACGCCCAGGAAAGTTATTGGCCGCTGGCGTATTCGCGGATGCTCGGCTATTTCTCAAAACAGGAACTCAGCAATTTCTTCTCCAACTACTCGACACTGGAAAACACGTACAAACAGCGCCTGGACAATGTGCTGACCCAGTACAAAGGCGATGTGGACGATAAAGTGAAATGCGCACAGCATTTCGACATGACCGGGTTCCTGAGTCACAACCTGGGCGTTTCCGACAAGGCAAGCATGCTGGCAAGCATCGAACTCAGAGTGCCGTTGCTGGATGAGCGCGTCGTTGCCAACGGGTTCGCAACCTCCAGTGCCGATCTGTTGAAAGACGGCGCGCCTAAAGCACCGCTCAAGACGCTCTTGAAAAGCCTGCTCCCCTCCACGCTGGTCAACCGTCCGAAAACCGGGTTCAACCCTCCTCTGGACGGGATCATTCTGCGCCTGGGTGCGGAACGCCTGGCATCTGAATTCCAGCGAATCTATCAATTCCTCAATCGCGAGGAAGTTGAGCGGCTGATAAAGAGTCACTTTTCCGGTGCCGCCAATAACACCTACAAACTCTGGCAACTTCTGTATTTTGAACGCTGGCTCAAATTCAACTTCGCTTGAGTAGCTCGAAAATACATTACAACGAATCAACCATTTGAATCAGTGACTCATATGCGCAACGCACGGATAGCCCGGCTCACAAAGCTCTACCACACTGCCAAAGTGCTGCGACCGGAGCAGATTCTCTATCGAATCTACTATCGTTTTGCCAAGATCAAACCGTATGCCGCAACACCGGCGAGCAAGAACCCGTCCTTTGATCTGGCCAATCCACCTCGCTGGAATTCATCGCGCATAACCGAAGACGGGCAGTTCGACTTCATGGGCAGCAAGGCGGCCATCGAATGGCACAACGAGGCGCTGCCAAAGATCTGGCAATACAATCTGCATTATCTGGATCACCTGACCGCCCGCCAGGAACATGATTCATCCCTCTCGGAAACGGATCTGGTCAACAGCTGGATCACGGCCAACCCGCCGTTCGCCGGCTGTGGCTGGGAACCTTATACGCTGTCCCTCAGGATCGTTAACCTGGTCAAGTGGTTGCAAATGCAGCCGCATCTGGATCAGCGCTGGCTGGAAAGCCTGGCAGTGCAGACACACGCACTGTCACAACGGATTGAATATCACATCCTCGCAAATCACTTGTTCGTGAATGGCAAGGCGCTGGTTTTCGCGGGCAGCTTTCTGCAGACCGGGGAGGCCGGGAACTGGCTGAAAACCGGACTGAAGATTCTGGACAGAGAGGTGAAGGAGCAATTCCTGACAGATGGGGCGCATTTCGAACTGTCGCCCATGTACCACGCCTCGTTGCTTTGGGACATGTGCGACCTGCTCAATCTGGCACTCAATGCCAAAATCGACGCACTGAAAAGCCGTGCACCCGAGTGGCGCCGAGTGATCGAGCAAGGAATCATCTGGCTGCGCAGCATGCAGCATCCTGATGGCGAAATCCCCTTCTTCAATGATTGCGCCTTCGGCATTGCTCCTGCCCTGCGCGACATCGAAGGTTATGCCGCCTTGCTGGGTTGCCAGCCACCGGCAGACGCAGCGGACACTTCTTCGATCGGTGCCATTTGCCATGCCGAAAGCGGGTTTGCGCACATAGCGTTCGGTGAGGGCAGCAAAGCACTCTTGAACTTTGCACAAGTCGCTCCCGTTTATCAGCCCGGCCATACTCACGCAGATACGTTGAGCTTCGAGTTGAGCGTATTCGGGCAGCGAGTATTCGTTAACTCCGGCACATCGCAATACGGCGAGGACAGCGAGCGTCATCGTCAACGCAGTACCGCCGCTCATAACACCGTAGAGATCGATGGCGAAAATTCCTCGGAGGTCTGGGCCGGCTTCAGGGTCGCCCGCCGCGCCCGCGTCAGCCTGAGCACCTTCGAGAGCACCGGTGAATCCGTTCGCATCGTTTGCTCACATGACGGCTACCAGCGCCTGAAGGGCAAGAACCTTCACACGCGGGAGTGGAACGCCACCAGGAACACGCTACAGATCAACGATTCGGTAACGGGCGCCTTTGACAAGTCGATCGCAAGATTCCACCTCCACCCCGAGGCGTCAGTGACTCAGAATGACAACGGCCTGACAATCACCCTGGCTTCTGGAGAGACAGTCTCTGTCTCCATCTCGGGCGCGGCATGCATCAGCATTGCGAACACAACCTGGCACCCGGAGTTCGGCAAGTCCGTGGCGAACCAATGCATCGTTGTCGAACTATCATCAGACACACTTATTACCCGCGTAACGTGGTGAGGCTTATTTGAAACTTTTAGTCCTGAGTTTTTATTATCAGCCGGATCTGTCCGCCGGCTCATTCCGCACCACGGCACTGGTAAAGGCATTGCTGGATAAATTGCCGGCTGATGCCCATATCGAACTGATCACGACACTGCCCAATCGCTACAGCTCATTCAGCAGCGAAGCGCCCGAGCTTGAAGAACATCCGCGCCTGACCATACGCCGTATCGCCCTGCCCGCTCACAAAAGCGGGATGGTCGATCAGGCAAAAGCGTTTCTGGTCTACGCCAGACATGTGCGCAACTTCGCTCGCGGCAAGCACTACGACCTTGTTTATGCAACGTCTTCACGCCTGATGACCGCAACACTTGGAGCCGTCATTGCCCGCAGCAAGAAAACACCACTGTACCTCGACATCCGTGACATTTTCGTGGACACCATCAAGGACGTTCTATCCGGGAAGATGGTGCGGTTCATCAAACCGATCCTCTCGTTGCTCGAACGCTTCACGATAAAGTCGGCGCGCAAAGTCAACCTGGTCTCAGCAGGCTTTCTTCCTTACTTCAAATCCAGATACCCGGACCAGAAGTATTCGCTGTTTACCAACGGTATCGATGACGAATTCCTCAACCTGCCGATTGTGAACACCGAAGACAACCAGGACCGCATTCTGGATGTGGTGTACGCAGGAAACTTCGGGGAAGGTCAGGGCCTTCACAACATCATCCCTCAACTGGCAAAACGCCTTGAAGGAAAGGTGCGATTCAAGGTAATCGGTGATGGCGGCCGACTGGCTGCATTGAAAGACGCCATCAATGCGTCCAAGTGCAACAATGTCGACCTGCTGAGCCCGGTCAAACGCGACGAACTGATCGGCGTCTACCAATCAGCGGACATATTGTTTCTGCACCTGAATGACTACGATGCATTTCGTAAAGTATTGCCGTCCAAGCTGTTCGAATATGCTGCCCTGGGAAAACCGATCTGGGCGGGCATTGCAGGCTACGCGGCAGAGTTTGTGACCGAGCACATCGAAAATGCATCGGTATTTGCACCTTGTGATGTCGATGCGGCGGTCGAATCCTTCGAAAGACTGACGATCTCCACGACCCCACGCGCGGCCTTTATCGATCGGTTCTCCAGAGCGAATATCATGCGCGACATGGCTGTAGATGTAATCTCCACATCGGAAGTTTCCTGATCATGCGAATTCTACTTACAGGCGCAACGGGCTTTGTGGGACGCGGCCTGACACCTCTGCTGCTGGAGCAGGGTCATGAGGTTACCGCTGCTGTTCGCAAAAACTCGAATGAGCTCGACTCCCGTGCAACTCAGGCGCTGATCAGCGATCTGTCCAGCGAGCAGAACTGGATGTCGGTGCTGAGCGGACATGATGTCGTCATCCATTCGGCTGCCCGCGTGCATGTCATGAGCGACGAGTCATCCGACCCTCTTGCCGAATACCGCAAGACCAATGTCGAGGGCACGTTGAATCTCGCCCGGCAATCGGCTGAAGCAGGCATCCGAAGATTCATCTTCATCAGCTCAGTGAAAGTCAACGGCGAGAGCACAACCCCAGGCAACCCTTACAGCGCTGAAAGCCAACCTGTGCCTCTTGATCCCTATGGGATTTCAAAACTTGAGGCCGAACAGGGACTACGTGCGCTTTCCACAGAAACCGGGATGGAAGTAGTCATCATCCGTCCCGTACTGGTTTATGGGCCAGGTGTACAGGCCAACTTTCTCAGCATGATGCGCTGGCTCCACAAAGGCGTGCCGCTGCCATTCGGCGCACTTCACAACCGCCGCAGCCTCGTCGCACTGGACAATCTCACTGACCTGATTGCGACTTGCGTAGTCCATCCTGCTGCTGCGAACCAGACTTTCATGGTCAGCGATGGCGAAGACCTATCGACTACCATGCTTCTTCGGCGCATGGGCGCTGCGTTGGGCAAACCTGTCCGAATGCTGCCAATCCCCGGCTGGGTACTTGAAACCGGGGCATCGATGCTGGGCAAGCAAGCCCTGGCACAACGACTGTGCGGTTCACTTCAGGTAGATATTGAAAAAACACGTACCCTTTTGAACTGGACCCCGCCCGTCTCTGTCGATGAGGCGCTGCGTAAAACGGCTAAACACTTTCTGGACCTGCGAATCAAATGAATATGTGGTGGTTATTACCGGCTTGCGCCGTCGTTGCACTGTTTCTGACCGGAGCCCTACGGCAATATGCGCTGGCTAAAAGCCTTATAGACGTGCCCAACGCCCGAAGCTCCCACGCCGTCCCCACCCCAAGAGGTGGCGGCGTTGCGATCGTTGTGAGCTTTCTGGTCGCACTGATATTGGCGACAAGCATGGGTGCCATCACTTTGCCGACGATGTGGGCATTGATGGGGGCAGGTGTCGGCATCGCAGTACTGGGCTTTCTGGATGATCACGGCCATATCGTCGCCCGCTGGCGTTTGCTGGGTCATTTCATTGCAGCCATTTGGGCACTTTACTGGATAGGCGGCTTACCACCTCTGACGATCTTCGGATTCGTATTTGACCTGGGTTGGGTTGGCAATGTATTGGCCGCGTTTTATCTGGTCTGGCTGCTGAACCTGTATAACTTCATGGATGGTATTGATGGCATTGCCAGCGTCGAGGCGATTTTTGTTTGCCTGGGTGCAACGTTGCTTTATTGGCTGACGGGCAATGGTGTATTGGCCCTCCTCCCGCTTCTGCTTGCCTTCGCAGTGTCCGGTTTTTTGTATTGGAACTTCCCGACAGCTCGCATCTTCATGGGGGATGCTGGTAGCGGCTTCCTCGGGATCACTCTGGGCGTCCTCTCCCTGCAGGCTGCCTGGGCCGCACCACAATTGCTGTGGAGCTGGCTGATTCTGCTGGGCGTGTTTATCGTCGATGCAACCTGGACTTTGTTCCGCCGGCTGCTACGGGGAGAAAAAGTCTACGAAGCTCACCGTAGCCATGCTTATCAATTCGCTTCTCGAAAATACAAAAAGCACCTGCCCGTCACGCTGGGCGTTGCCGCGATCAATCTTTGCTGGCTGTTGCCGATTGCGCTATTGGTGGCTAACGGTTACCTGGACGGTCTGCTGGGGGTTCTGATTGCTTATGTGCCATTAGCAGCGCTGGCAGTGAAGTTCAATGCTGGAGGCAAGGAATAAGCCAGTGGTGATTTAGTATTTTGTTGCAGAAACAATTGAGGGGAAGCCATGGCTTCCCCTCTTTATTCTGCTCAGGAAACTTAAAAAATCTAAATCGAAGGTTTGCGCCGAGCGCGTAGAGCACGACCCAATAACAGACGTAACAGAGGGCCGATGATCATACCGACCAAGAGTGCCGCCAACATTACGACAGAAGCGGGTAAATGAGGTGCTTCCCAACCGAGAAACAGCAGGGATACTGTTTGCTGATTTTCAAGTACAAATGCCAGGATTACCAGAACCAGCAGCAGTAGAAATCCTCCCAAGAGGATTCGTTTGAGATTAGTCATAAACTGCTTCCCTGGTCATATCTACTATTCATCCTCTTCCTCATTCACTCGATCCCGAAGCTCTTTGCCTGGCTTGAAATGGGGAACGAACTTTCCGTCAAGACTGACAGACTGCCCTGTCTTCGGGTTGCGGCCGACTCGCGGCGCACGATAGTGCAAGGAGAAGCTGCCAAAGCCACGGATCTCGATACGATCACCTGTGGCAAGGCACTGGGACATTTGCTCAAGCATGGTCTTGATGGCCAGCTCAACATCCTTGGATGAGAGCAGCCCCTGATGGGTGACAATTCGTTCGATCAACTCCGACTTCGTCATATTTTTCCCTTCTTTTTCAAGCAGCTAGATCAGCGCTTGAAAGGTTTTAGCACGCCCGGAAGATTTTGAACAGCCCAGGGCTTGACATATCTTTCCGCTCGCCGAAACGCCCATTTTCAGGGCATCGGATCGCATGCACGCCAACGCTCACTCACCGACAAATCACCAGCATGGTTCGAGTGACATAGCCGGCAGGATTGAAACCAAAGGGAAACTCATCCTCATCCCGCGCATCATCAGATCGCGTGATCACCTTGTAACCCGCCCCCTTGCATTCCTTGGCTGCGCGCTTCTGACACCTCTCCCAGCCCGAACCCAAGCCGGAGCAGTCAACCTCGATACCGCTGACTCCGCGCACCGCATGAGTCTTGGCGCTAGTCGTACAGCCTGCCAACACCAACATACCCAACAGAACTATAAACTTGTTCATTCACATCCTTATGCCAGGCGCCTGCCCGACTACTGCGATCTTCAGACTAAGCCTAGACGCGAATAGACGATTGATCCGATTAAAGAAACAGACCGCCCGGCAAAGGAAATGGTTTCACCCGTATAACCAGAGAGCGAGGCTTACCAAATCGAAGGCACAAAAAAGGGCGACCGAAGTCGCCCTTTTTAATGATCAGACAGAACTCAGTTCTGTTTGGCCATTGCTTGACGCAGCAGTGCCGCCATGGTGGTGTCAGCTGCTTCGCCTTCCGGAGCGGTTTTCAGGCTCTGGATAGCTTCTTTTTCTTCAGCATCGTCTTTCGATTTGATCGACAGCTGGATTACGCGGCTCTTACGATCAACGCTGATGATCTTGGCTTCTACTTGCTGGCCTTCTTTCAGAACGTTGCGCGCGTCTTCAACGCGGTCACGGCTGATTTCGGAGGCTTTCAGAGTCGCTTCGATATCGTCGGCCAGAACGATGATGGCGCCTTTGGCGTCAACTTCTTTCACGGTGCCAGTAACGATTGCGCCTTTGTCGTTAACCGAGACGTACTCGGAGAACGGATCGCTTTCCAGTTGCTTGATACCCAGGGAGATACGCTCACGCTCCGGGTCAACCGACAGGATAACGGTGTCCAGCTCGTCGCCCTTCTTGAAACGACGTACGGCTTCTTCGCCCACTTCGTTCCAAGAGATGTCGGACAGGTGAACCAGACCGTCGATGCCGCCGTCCAGACCAATGAAGATACCGAAATCGGTGATCGACTTGATGGTGCCGGAGATCTTGTCGCCCTTGTTGAACTGGCCAGAGAAGTCTTCCCATGGGTTCGACTTGCACTGCTTGATGCCCAGGGAGATACGACGACGCTCTTCGTCGATGTCCAGAACCATGACTTCCACTTCGTCGCCGACTTGTACGACTTTCGAAGGGTGGATGTTCTTGTTGGTCCAGTCCATTTCCGAAACGTGTACCAGACCTTCAACGCCTTCTTCCAGCTCAGCGAAGCAGCCGTAGTCGGTCAGGTTGGTTACACGAGCGGTAACGCGAGTGCTTTCTGGGTAACGGGCTTTGATAGCAACCCATGGATCTTCGCCCAGTTGCTTCAGGCCCAGGGAAACACGATTGCGCTCGCGATCGTACTTCAGAACCTTGACGTCGATCTCGTCGCCAACATTGACGATTTCGGAAGGGTGCTTGATACGCTTCCACGCCATGTCGGTGATGTGCAGCAGGCCGTCCACGCCACCCAGATCGACGAATGCGCCGTAATCGGTGAGGTTTTTGACGATACCTTTGACTTGCTGGCCTTCCTGCAGGGATTCCAGCAGAGCTTCACGCTCGGCGGAGTTCTCGGCTTCCAGGACGCTGCGACGGGAAACGACAACGTTGTTGCGCTTCTGGTCCAGCTTGATGACCTTGAATTCCAGCTCTTTGCCTTCCAGGTGCGTGGTGTCGCGCACTGGACGGACGTCAACCAGGGAACCTGGCAGGAACGCACGGATGCCGTTAACGTCGACAGTGAAGCCGCCTTTAACCTTACCGTTGATAACGCCCTTGACCACTTCCTCGGCTGCGAAGGCTGCTTCCAGAACGATCCAGCATTCAGCGCGCTTGGCTTTTTCACGGGACAGCTTGGTTTCGCCGAAACCGTCTTCAACCGAGTCCAGAGCAACGTGAACTTCGTCACCGACGTTGATGTTCAGTTCGCCAGCGTCGTTGTAGAACTGCTCCAGAGGGATCAGTGCTTCGGACTTCAGGCCAGCGTGAACGGTTACCCAGCGAGCTTGGTAATCGATATCAACGATAACACCGGTGATGATGGAGCCTGCCTGAAGGTTCAGGGTCTTTAGGCTTTCTTCAAAGAGTTCCGCAAAGCTTTCGCTCATTTTAATTCCTGTTGATTAGGGCGAAAAATACGCCCGTCTCCACATCCCAGACGATGCGGGTCAGTTTCATTTAAAGGAAGCCACCGCAGGACTATGACTGGTCCCCTGCGGCCTTCCTGGTCACCCGGCGATATCGCGAATGGCGATCTCGCTCATGATGCGTTCCAGCACCTGATCGATGGACAACTCCGTGGAATCCAGCTGTATGGCGTCGGCCGCCGGCTTTAGCGGGGCCACCGCTCGCTGGGTATCACGCTCGTCGCGCGCACGGATCTCATCTAGCAGACTCGACAGACTAACACCCTCGACTTTGCCCTTCAACTGCAAATATCGACGGCGCGCCCGCTCCTCGGCACTGGCGGTCAGGAAAATCTTCAAGGGCGCATTCGGAAATACCACCGTGCCCATGTCGCGACCATCGGCCACCAGCCCCGGCGACTCCTGAAAAGCACGCTGGCGCTGCAGCAGCGCCTCGCGCACGGCCGGCAATGCAGCCACCTGAGAAGCGCCGGAACCGACGCTTTCAGTGCGGATGACATCGCTGACTTCGTCACCTTCCAGAATGATGCGTTGCAGTTGACCGTCGGTCGCCGCGATGAACTGCACATCCAGATGAGCGGCCAGTTTCTTCAGCAGCTCTTCATTGGTCAGGTCAACACCATGGTTGTGCGCAGCAAACGCCAGCAGGCGATACAGCGCACCGGAATCCAGCAGGTTCCAGCCCAGACGCTTGGCCAGAATCCCGGCTACGGTGCCTTTGCCCGAGCCGCTTGGCCCATCGATGGTGATGACCGGAGCAATATTGTTCACGACTGAGCCTCTTGCGCCACACGAATGCCGACCTGTGCGCACAGCGCCAGGAAGTTCGGGAACGATGTCGCGACGTTGGCGCAGTCATGGATGCGGATCGGTGCCGTGGCGCGCTGCGAGGCCACGCTGAAAGCCATCGCGATACGGTGATCGCCATGACCATGCACTTCGCCGCCGCCGATCTGGCCGCCGTCGATGATGATGCCGTCCGGGGTCGGTTCGCACTTGACGCCCAGCGCCAGCAGACCGTCCGCCATGACCTGGATACGGTCCGACTCCTTGACCCGCAGCTCTTCGGCGCCGGTCAGCACGGTACGCCCTTCGGCACAGGCCGCGGCCACGAACAGCACCGGGAATTCGTCGATCGCCAGTGGAACCAGCGCTTCCGGAATCTCGATACCCTTGAGTTTAGCCGCTCGCACGCGCAGGTCGGCAACCGGCTCGCCACCCACTTCACGCTGGTTTTCCAGGGTGATGTCGGCGCCCATCAGGCGCAGAATGTCGATCACACCGGTGCGGGTCGGGTTGATGCCGACGTGTTCGAGCACCAGCTCCGAACCTTCGGCGATCGACGCGGCCACCAGGAAGAATGCCGACGACGAGATATCGCCCGGCACTTCGATGTGGGTCGCGGTCAGCTTGCCGCCGGACTCAACCGATGCCGTGGCACCGTTGACGCTCACCGGGTAGCCGAAGCCGCGCAGCATGCGCTCGGTGTGGTCACGGGTCGGAGCCGGCTCGGTGACGGTGGTCTTGCCTTCGGCGTACAGACCCGCCAACAGCAGGCAGGATTTAACCTGGGCACTGGCCATCGGCATGGTGTAGGTCAGGCCTTTGAGTTTGTGACCGCCACGAATGATCATCGGTGGACGACCCTCGGCAGCGGTTTCGATCACGGCACCCATTTCCCGGAGCGGGTTGGCGACGCGATTCATCGGACGCTTGGACAGCGAAGCATCACCAGTCAGGGTGCTGTCGAAGTCCTGCGCGGCCAGCAGGCCGGACAGCAGGCGCATCGAAGTGCCGGAGTTGCCCAGATAGATCGGGCCCGGCGCAGGCTTCAGGCCATGCAGGCCGACACCGTGGATGGTCACGCGGCCGTGATGCGGGCCTTCGATGACCACGCCCATGTCGCGGAACGCCTGCAAGGTCGCCAGGGCGTCTTCGCCCTCGAGGAAGCCTTCGACTTCGGTGACGCCTTCAGCCAGAGAACCGAGCATGATCGAACGGTGGGAAATCGATTTGTCACCCGGTACGCGAATCCGACCGGACAGGCGGCCACCAGGTTGAGCCAGGAAAATCAGATCGTTGGAATTCATAGCGTCCACATAGGCCCTGCGGGCCAGGATTTTACTGAAATGCTCGCGGGCAACCCGGGCGCGCGTGAAGACGCCCAACAATTGGTGCCCATCCCCTGCATCGACCGCGTCGCGCAAGGCGTCGAGGTCGCTGCGAAATGTATCGAGTGTGCGCAGGACAGCCTCGCGATTGGCGAGAAAGATGTCATGCCACATGACCGGGTCGCTTCCGGCGATTCTTGTGAAATCACGGAAACCGCCCGCAGCGTAACGGAAGATCTCAAGGTTTTCATTGCGTTTGGCCAGCGAATCGACCAGACCGAAGGCCAGCAGGTGCGGCAGATGACTGGTCGCAGCCAGCACTTCATCGTGACGCTCGACCTGCATGTGCTCAACGTCGGCACCCAGCTCGCGCCACAAGCGATCAACCACCGCCAGGGCAGCCGGATCGGTCTGCTCCAGCGGGGTCAGAATGACTTTATGACGGCGGAACAGTTCCGAGTTGGAGGCTTCCACCCCGCTCTGCTCGGAACCGGCAATCGGATGGCCCGGCACGAAACGCGCCGGCATGCCGCCGAACGCTTCGGTCGCCGCGCGCACCACATTGCCCTTGGCGCTGCCGACATCCGTCAGGATCGCCTGCCCCAGATCCATACTGGCCAGACGGGCCAGCACTTTTTCCATGGCCAGGATCGGTACCGCCAACTGGATCACGTCCGCGCCCTGGCAAGCCGCTGCCAGATCATCTTCGCAGCGATCCACCACGCCCAACTCGACCGCCAGCTTGCGCGATTGCGGATCGAGATCGACCCCGACCACTTCGCGGCACACGCCGCTTTCACGCAAACCTTTGGCAAACGAACCACCGATCAACCCCAGACCGACCACCACCAGGCGCCCGATCATAGGTGCAGCAGATTGCAGCGCAGTGACATCACCCACGAGCCAGAACCTTGCGCAGCGCTTCGAGGAAGCGGCTGTTTTCCGCCGGCAGACCGATGGTCACCCGCAGATGGTTCGGCATGCCGTAGTTGGCGACCGGACGCACGATCACGCCTTCGCGCAGCAGGCCCTGGAACACCGGAGCCGCCACCTGACCAAGGTCGACGCAGATAAAGTTGCCCTTGGACGGAATCCAGCTCAGGCCCAGCTCGCGGAAACCCGCTTCCAGCTGTTGCATGCCGGATTCATTGAGCTGACGGCTCTGCGCCAGATACTCCTCGTCCTTCAGCGCCGCACACGCCGCGGCCAAAGCCAGGCTGTTGACGTTGAATGGCTGACGTACGCGATTCAGCACGTCTGCCACCACGGGTGTGGACAAGCCGTAACCAACGCGCAGCGCCGCCAGACCGTAGGCCTTGGAGAACGTACGCGAGACCAGCAGGTTCGGATAAGCCGCGAGGAAATCCAGACCGTCCGGCAGATCACTGCCTTCGGCGTATTCGATGTAGGCCTCGTCCAGCACCACCAGCACATGCTCCGGCACGTCCTGCAGGAACTCGTCCAGCGCTTCGGCGCCGAACCAGGTGCCGGTCGGGTTGTTCGGGTTAGCAATGAACACGACGCGGGTGTTGGCGTCGATGGCCGCCAGCATGGCCGGCAGGTCATGCCCCCAATCCTTGGCCGGAACGACCTTCGCCTGAGCGCCGACCGCCTGGGTCGCGATCGGGTAGACCGCGAACGCGTGCTCGCTGAACACCGCATTCAGGCCCGGCGCCAGATAGGCGCGCGCCACCAGTTCGAGAATGTCGTTGGAGCCGTTGCCCAGGGTCACCTGGTTCAGCTCGACACGGCATTGCTCGGCCAGCAGGGATTTCAGGGCAAAACCGTTGCCGTCCGGATAACGGGTCAGCTCGTCCAGCGCTTCGCGGATCGCGGCCAGCGCTTTCGGGCTGGCGCCCAACGGGTTTTCGTTGCTCGCCAGCTTGACGATGCTTGCCGGATCCAGATCCAGCTCGCGCGCCAGTTCGTCCACGGGCTTGCCCGGTACGTAGGGCGAAAGTTGTTGCACGCCCGGCTGTGCCAGAGCGAGGAAGTTGCCACTCATTGCTACCACCCCTTAAAGAACTGCTTTCGGGTAGGAACCCAGCACCTTGAGTGCTACTGCTTCCTGACTGATCTTTTCCAGTACACCTTTGATCAGCGGATCACGGTGATGACCGACGAAGTCGATGAAGAACACGTAGGTCCATTTGCCGCTGCGCGACGGACGGGTTTCGATCCGGGTCAGGTCGATCCCGTTGTCATGGAACGGCACCAGCAGCTCATGGAGCGCGCCAGGCTTGTTGCTCATGGACACGATGATCGAAGTCTTGTCGTCGCCGGTCGGTGGCACTTCCTGGTTACCGATCATCAGGAAGCGCGTGGAGTTGTCCGGGCGATCTTCGATCTTCTCGGCCAGACGGGTCAGGCCATACAGCCCGGCCGCCATGTCGCCGGCGATCGCCGCCGAGTTCCACTCACCCTTGACCCGCTTGGCCGCTTCGGCGTTGCTGGACACCGCCACGCGCTCGACATTCGGGTAATGGGCGTCCAGCCATTTGCGGCACTGGGCCAGCGACTGAGCGTGGGAATAGATGCGGCTGATGCTGTCGGTCTTGGTGTTTTCACCGACCAACAGGTGGTGGTGAATGCGCAACTCGACTTCGCCGCAGATCACCATGTCATGTTCGAGGAAGCTGTCGAGGGTGTGGTTGACCGCGCCTTCGGTGGAGTTCTCCACCGGCACCACGCCAAAGTTCACCGCACCGGCCGCCACTTCACGGAACACTTCGTCGATCGCCGCCATCGGCTTGCTGATCACCGCGTGACCGAAGTGTTTCATGGCCGCCGCCTGGGTGAAGGTGCCTTCCGGACCGAGATATGCAACTTTCAGCGGGTTCTCGAGGGCCAGGCACGAAGACATGATTTCGCGGAACAAGCGCGCCATCTCTTCGTTGCCCAACGGCCCCTTGTTGCGTTCCATCACACGCTTGAGAACCTGCGCCTCACGCTCGGGACGATAGAACACTGGCTGCTCGCCTTCGGCCAGACTGGCCATCTTGACCCGGGCAACTTCTTCGGCGCAGCGCGCGCGATCGCTGATCAGCTGGAGGATCTTCTCGTCCAGGTTATCGATGCGAACGCGCAGCGCCTTGAGCTCCTGCTCGGACATCAGGAATGCTCCTTCTCGAATTCAGCCATGTAGCCAACCAGCGCTTCCACGGCGTCCAGACCCAGAGCGTTGTAGATCGAGGCACGCATGCCGCCAACCGAGCGATGGCCCTTGAGGTTGAGCAGGCCACGGGCGTCGGCGCCAGCCAGGAACGCCTTGTCCAGGCGCTCGTCAGCCAGACGGAACGGCACGTTCATCCACGAGCGGGCGTTGACGCTGATCGGGTTGGTATAGAAGTCACTGTTGTCGATGAAGCCGTACAGGCGATCTTTCTTCGCCTTATTGCGCTGCTCCATCGCGGCGACGCCACCCTGCTCCTTCAGCCACTCGAAGACGAGGCCCGAGAGGTACCAGGAATAGGTGGCCGGGGTGTTGTACATCGAGCCGTTATCGGCCGAGACCTTGTAGTCGAGCATGGTCGGGCACGAACTGCGGGCGCGGCCCAGCAGGTCTTCACGGACAATCACTACCACCAGACCGCTCGGGCCGATGTTCTTCTGCGCGCCGGCGTAGATCAGGCCGTACTGCGACACATCGATCGGACGCGAGAGGATATCGGAGGACATGTCGACCACCAGCGGAACGTCACCAGCCTCGGGAACCCAGTCGAACTGCAGGCCGCCGATGGTTTCGTTGGACGCATAGTGCAGATAGGCCGCACCGGGGGTCAGCTTCCACTCGTTCTGGCCAGGGATGGCCAGGTAGTCATAAGGCTTGGCGCTGGCGGCAACATTTACGTTGCCGAAGCGACGCGCTTCCTCGATGGCTTTCTTCGACCAGATGCCGGTTTCGACATAGTCGGCAGTGCCGTTCTCGGGCAGCAGGTTCAGCGGAATCTCGGCGAACTGTTGGCTCGCACCGCCCTGCAGGAACAGCACTTTGTAATTGGAGGGGATGGACAGCAGATCGCGCAGGTCTTGTTCGGCCTTCTCGGCGATGGCCACGTAGTCATCGCTGCGATGGCTCATTTCCATGACCGACAGACCCTTGCCGTGCCAGTCGAGCATCTCGGACTGGGCACGCAACAGGACAGCTTCAGGCAGCGCAGCGGGACCTGCGCAGAAGTTATAGGCTCGTTTGCTCACATCCACTCTCGCTATGCAATCACGGTAGCGGACAGAGCAAACACTCTGCCCTGCTACGATTTGGTTAGTCTTGCGACTTTTCTTCGTCTGCGGCGTCCGCCTGCAGGTTGTCGACCGCATCGTCCGGTTCGGCGCCGATCACGCCCTCTCCCAGTTCGACACCTTCTTCACCTTCAAGCTCTTCACCCTCGACTTCCGACGGCTCCTGGACCCGCTCCAGACCGACCAGGGTCTCATCCTTGGCCAGCTTGATCAGGGTCACGCCCTGGGTGTTACGACCCAGGCTGGAAACTTCGTCGACACGGGTACGCACCAGCGTGCCCTGGTCGGAAATCAGCATGATCTCCTCGCCATCGAGCACCTGAACCGCACCGACCAGACGGCCGTTACGCTCGTTGCTGACCATGGCGATCACGCCCTGGCCGCCACGTTTGTACTCAGGGAACTCGGTGATCGCGGTGCGTTTGCCGTAGCCACGCTCGGAAGCGGTGAGGATCTGGCTGCCTTCTTCCGGGATCAGCATCGAAATCAGCTTCTGCCCTTCCGGCAGACGCATGCCGCGCACACCGCGGGCGGTACGGCCCATGGCACGCACGTCGGATTCCTTGAAGCGGGTGACCTTGCCGCCGTCGGAGAACAGCATTACTTCACGCTCGCCATCGGTGATGGCCGCGGAGATCAGCACGTCACCTTCGTCCAGTTCCAGCGCGATCAGACCGACGCTGCGCTGACGGCTGAAGGATTCCAGCGGGGTCTTCTTCACGGTGCCGTTGGCGGTGGCCATGAAGATGTAGTGACCTTCGGTGTATTCCTCGACCGGCAGCATGGTGGTGATGTACTCACCATCATCCAGCGGCAGCAGGTTGACCAGCGGACGACCACGGGCGGCGCGGGACGCTTCAGGGATTTCGTAGGTTTTCAGCCAGTACACCTTGCCCTTGCTGGAGAACAGCAGCAGCGTGGTGTGGCTGTTGGCGACCAGCAGGTGAGCGATGTAGTCCTCATCCTTCACGCCGGTAGCCGATTTGCCTTTACCGCCACGACGCTGGGCCTGGTACGCAGCCAGCGGCTGGGTCTTGGCATAGCCACCGTGGGAGATGGTCACGACGCGCTCTTCTTCCGGGATCATGTCGCCCAGGGTCAGGTCGAGACGGGCATCGAGGATTTCGGTGCGGCGCACGTCGCCGTATTCGGCACGGATCACTTCCAGCTCTTCGCGGATCACTTCCATCAGGCGCACGGCGCTGTTGAGGATGCGGATCAGCTCG
The DNA here is from genome assembly GCF_021601625.1 of Pseudomonas paraglycinae. Taxonomy (GTDB): domain Bacteria; phylum Pseudomonadota; class Gammaproteobacteria; order Pseudomonadales; family Pseudomonadaceae; genus Aquipseudomonas; species Aquipseudomonas paraglycinae. Next base: position 174,580 of record NZ_BQHR01000008.1, read on the forward strand.
CCGATCTGGTTGAGGATCTCTTGATACTCGGCCAGCAGCTTTTCGTGCTCCAGGCCGGTCAGACGGTGCAGACGCAGTTCCAGAATGGCTTGTGCCTGTTCCGGCGACAGGAAGTACTTGCCGTCGCGCAGCCCGTATTGCGGATCGAGGTTTTCCGGACGGCACGAATCGGCACCGGCACGTTCCACCATCGCCACCACAGCCGAGGATTCCCACGGCGTGCTGACCAGCGCTTCCTTGGCTTCCGACGGCGTCGGCGAAGCCTTGATCAGGGCGATCACCGGGTCGATGTTCGACAGGGCAACGGCCTGACCTTCGAGGATGTGACCGCGCTCGCGCGCCTTGCGCAGTTCGAACACGGTACGGCGGGTAACCACTTCGCGACGGTGACGGACGAAGGCTTCCAGCAGGTCCTTGAGGTTCAGGATCCGCGGACGGCCGTCGATCAGCGCAACGATGTTGATGCCAAATACCGATTGCAGCTGGGTCTGGGCGTAGAGGTTGTTGAGGATCACCTCAGGCACTTCGCCGCGACGCAGCTCGATCACGACGCGCATACCGTCCTTGTCGGACTCGTCGCGCAGTTCGGTGATGCCTTCGAGTTTCTTCTCTTTTACCAGCTCGGCGATCTTCTCGATCAGGCGTGCCTTGTTCAGCTGGTAAGGGAGTTCGGTGATGACGATCTGCTGACGGCCACCGACCTTGTCGATGTCTTCGATGATCGAACGGGCGCGCATGTAAATGCGGCCACGGCCGGTGCGGTAGGCTTCGATGATGCCGGCGCGACCGTTGATGATCGCGGCAGTCGGGAAGTCCGGACCGGGAATGTATTGCATCAGCTCATCGACGGTCAGCTCGGGGTTGTCGATGAGGGCCAGGCAACCGTCGATAACTTCACCGAGGTTGTGCGGCGGAATATTGGTCGCCATGCCCACGGCGATACCGCTGGAACCGTTGACCAGCAGGTTCGGAACGCGGGTCGGCATGACCGCCGGGATCAGTTCGGTGCCGTCGTAGTTCGGCACCCAGTCCACGGTTTCCTTGTGCAGGTCGGCCAGCAGCTCGTGCGCCAGCTTGGTCATGCGCACTTCGGTGTATCGCATGGCCGCGGCGTTGTCGCCGTCCACCGAACCGAAGTTGCCCTGGCCGTCGACCAGCAGGTAACGCAGGGAGAAAGGCTGCGCCATGCGGACGATGGTGTCGTACACCGCGGTATCACCGTGCGGGTGATACTTACCGATCACGTCACCGACGACACGGGCAGATTTCTTGTACGGCTTGTTGAAGTCATTGCCCAGCTCGCTCATCGCGAACAGCACGCGACGGTGCACGGGCTTCAAGCCATCGCGCGCATCCGGCAGTGCACGGCCGACGATCACGCTCATCGCGTAGTCGAGATAGGACTGTTTCAGCTCGTCTTCGATATTGACCGGGAGGATTTCTTTGGCCAGTTCGCCCATGAGAAGCCTGATTCCTTTTTCTGGTGAAACTTCGCCATATCCATAGGGGACGCACGAAGCTCGTCGATGCAGGCCGAGTGCCATGCGCCGACTTACGACAAATCGACAAGTTGACCCTGGATTTGCGCAGTGAAGACAACCCCGTGGGGCTGCCTCGGAAAACGCCGGATGTTATCACAAGAGCCGCCACGCACCTATCCCCCAGATGCGCATGGAGCATAGTTAGATGACCGATGACAGGCTTAACGGGGACGAGAGAGGCTCAGAGCTTCCCTGAATGCAAATTTCGGGGCGAAATTGCGGATGTTTATTGACTTTCAAGGCCCCATCGCGAGCAGGCTCGCTCCCGCAAGGTTCTGTGGCGATCACGAAACCTGTGGGAGCGAGCCTGCTGCGAAGAGGACAACGCGGACATCAAGCCAATCAATGCAGGCGCTTGCGGCACATCAACTGCGCCATCTTCGCAGTGTCCGGGCGCTCGACGATGCCTTTTTCGGTGACGATCGCATCGATCAGATCCGCCGGGGTCACGTCAAACACCGGGTTGAACGCTTCGACGTCAGCCCCGACACGTTTGCCGCCAACCTCCAGCAACTCGGCGCCGTCGCGCTCCTCGATCGGGATGTCGTCACCGCTGGCCAGATTCATGTCGATGGTCGAACTCGGCGCCACCACCATGAAACGCACGCCGTGGTGCATAGCGTTGACAGCCAGTTGATAGGTGCCGATCTTGTTCGCCACATCGCCGTTGGCGGTGATCCGGTCGGCGCCGACGATCACCCAGGTCACGCCTTTGGTTTTCATGATATGCGCGGCGGCAGAGTCAGCGTTCAGGGTCACCGGAATGCCTTCGTTGGCCAGTTCCCACGCGGTCAGGCGCGAGCCTTGCAGCCACGGCCGGGTTTCGTCGGCGTAGACGCGCTCGACCATGCCTTCGATGAACGCCGCGCGAATCACTCCGAGCGCCGTCCCGAAACCGCCGGTTGCCAGGGCGCCGGTGTTGCAGTGAGTGAGAATCGCCTGGGCATTGCCCTGATGCTTGCGGATCAGGTCGACGCCGAGCTGGGCCATGGTCAGGTTGGCTTCGCGATCGCTTTCATGAATCGCAATGGCTTCAGCTTCCAGCGCCGCCAGCGGATCGGCGTTTTCCTTCAAGCGGTCCAGCCGGTCGTGCATGCGGTTCAACGCCCAGAACAGGTTGACCGCCGTCGGACGAGAATCGGCCAGCAGCATGAAATCCTCTTCCAGCGCCGCGTACCAGTCGCCACCTTCGGCAATCCGGGCACGGGCCGCCAGCACGATGCCGTAGGCGGCACTGATGCCGATAGCCGGCGCACCGCGCACCACCATCGAACGAATCGCTTCGGCCACGCCAGCGGCGCTGGTGTAGGCGATCCAGTTTTCCTCGAACGGCAAAACGCGCTGATCCAGCAGGTGGAGCGCGCCATCACGCCAATCGATGGCCTTTACTTTCTCCGCAGCCAACAGTCGATCGCGCATCCCTCACCCCGCACTCATGAACAAAAGCCGCCGATTATAGCGATCCCCCCGCGAAGACGCTCGGGTATACTTCGCCATCCTTTACAAAAGCACTGGAACCGACCCTCGATGCCGAAACCTGCCATTGCGCTCGACTTATTATTGCTGCCGACCTGGCTGGTACCCGTCGAACCTGCAGGCGTTGTGCTCAAGGAGCATGGCCTGGGCATCCGCGACGGTCGCATCGTGTTTATCGGCCCGCGTGCCGAAGCGCTGAAGTGTAACGCCGCCGAAGTCCGCGAACTGCCGGACGTTTTGCTCAGCCCCGGCCTGATCAACGCCCACGGCCACGCCGCGATGACGCTGTTCCGTGGGCTGGCCGACGATCTGCCGCTGATGACCTGGCTGGAAAACCACATCTGGCCGGCCGAAGGCAAATGGGTCGATGAAGATTTTGTGCGTGACGGCACCGACCTGGCCATCGCCGAGCAGATAAAAGGTGGCATCACCTGTTTCTCGGACATGTACTTCTTCCCGAAGGTTGCCAGCGAGCGCGTGCACAACAGCGGAATCCGCGCGCAGATCGCGATTCCGATCCTCGACTTCCCGATTCCGGGTGCCGCCAGCGCCGATGAAGCCATTCGTCAGGGCGTCGAACTGTTCGGCGACCTGAAGCATCACGAGCGCATCAAGATCACCTTCGGCCCTCATGCACCCTACACCGTGGGCGACGAGAACCTGGAAAAAATCCGCGTGATCGCCGAAGAGCTGGACGCCTCGATACACATGCACGTCCACGAAACCGCGTTCGAAGTGCAGCAAGCGGTCGAACAGCGCGGCGAACGCCCGCTGGCCCGCCTTGGCCGACTGGGCTTGCTCGGCCCGCGCTTCCAGGCCGTGCACATGACCCAGATCAGCGATGACGACCTGGCGTTGCTGGTAGAAAGCAACACCAGCGTGATCCACTGCCCGGAGTCGAACCTGAAACTGGCCAGCGGCTTCTGCCCGGTGGAGCGCCTGTGGCAGGCCGGAGTCAACGTGGCGGTCGGCACCGATGGCGCCGCGAGCAACAATGACCTGGACCTGCTGGGTGAAACCCGCACTGCCGCTCTGTTGGCCAAAGCCGTCGCCGGCTCGGCCACCGCGCTGGACGCCCACCGGGCGCTGCGCATGGCCACGCTGAACGGCGCGCGAGCCCTGGGGATCGAAGCCGAGACCGGCTCGCTGGAGCTCGGCAAGGCGGCCGACATCGTCGCCTTCGACCTGTCCGGCCTGGCGCAACAACCGGTCTATGACCCGGTCTCGCAGCTTATATACGCCACCGGTCGCGACTGCGTGAAACACCTGTGGGTTGCCGGCAAGCAGTTGCTCGACGACCGGCGCCTGACCCGACTGGACGAACAACAGCTCGGCGAAACCGCCCGGGCCTGGGGCCGACGCATCAGCGGCCACACCGAATCGTAAACACCCCGGGGCAAACTCCGGGGCTACAGCCCTTTTCAAGTTTTAGAGGATTGAAATCATGAGCAACGTCGACCACGCCGAAATCGCCAAATTCGAAGCCCTGGCCCATCGTTGGTGGGACCGCGAGAGCGAGTTCAAACCGCTGCACGACATCAACCCGCTGCGGGTCAACTGGATTGACGAACGCGTCAATCTGGCCGGCAAGAAGGTCCTCGACGTCGGTTGCGGCGGCGGCATCCTCAGCGAAGCCATGGCCCAGCGCGGCGCGACCGTGACCGGCATCGACATGGGCGAAGCGCCACTGGCGGTCGCGCAACTGCATCAGCTGGAATCCGGCGTGAACGTCGAATACCGGCAGATCACCGCCGAGGCCCTGGCCGAAGAAATGCCCGAGCAGTTCGACGTCGTCACCTGCCTGGAAATGCTCGAGCACGTACCGGACCCTTCCTCGGTGATCCGCGCCTGCTTCCGCATGGTCAAGCCCGGCGGCCAGGTGTTCTTCTCCACCATCAACCGCAACCCGAAGGCGTACCTGTTCGCCATCGTCGGCGCCGAATACATCATGAAGCTGCTGCCGCGCGGCACCCACGACTTCAAGAAATTCATCCGCCCGTCCGAGCTGGGCGCCTGGAGCCGCATGGCCGGCCTGACCGTCAAGGACATCATCGGTCTGACCTACAACCCGCTGACCAAGCACTACAAGCTGGCGGCGGACGTTGACGTCAACTACATGATCCAGACCCTGCGCGAGGAGTAAGCCGATGGCCATCAGAGCAGTCCTTTTCGACATGGACGGCACTCTGCTCGACACCGCGCCGGACTTCATCGCCATTTGCCAGGCGATGCGCGCGGATCGTGGCTTGCCGCCGATGAACGACAAACACATCCGCGATGAAATCTCCGGCGGCGCCAAGGCCATGGTCGCGGTGACGTTCTCGATGGATCCGGAGTCGCCGGGCTTCGAGGAATTGCGTCTGGAGTTCCTTGAGCGCTACCTCGTCGGTTGTGCCGTGCACAGCAAGCTGTTCGACGGCATGGGCGAATTGCTGGCCGACATCGAGAAAGCCAATCTGGTCTGGGGCGTGGTCACCAACAAGCCGCTGCGCTTCGCCGAGCCGATCATGCAGCAACTGGGGCTGGCCGAGCGCTCGGCCCTGCTGATCTGCCCGGATCACGTGAAGAACAGCAAGCCGGATCCCGAGATGCTGACCCTGGCCTGCAAGATGCTTGATCTGGATCCGTCGACCGTTCTGTTTATCGGCGATGATCTGCGCGATATCGAATCCGGCCGTGACGCCGGCACCAAAACCGCTGCCGTGACCTATGGCTACATCCACCCCGACGACAACCCTCGGCACTGGGGCGCGGACGTGGTGGTGGATCATCCGCTGGAGTTGCGCAAGGTGCTCGACAACGCGCTGTGCAGTTGCTGAGTGGTGCGGCAAAGCGACCATCGCTGAATTCCCGCGCATGACGCGGGAACGATCAGAAGTTAATGGATTAGAGGTTTCTTATGTTTGATTACTCCGCTCGCCCCGAATTGCTCAAGGATCGGGTCATTCTGGTCACCGGTGCCGGTCGTGGCATCGGCGCGGCTGCCGCCAGGACCTACGCCGCCCACGGTGCAACCGTGCTGCTATTGGGCAAGACCGAAGCCAACCTGACCCAGGTCTACGACGAGATCGAAGCAGCCGGGCATCCGCAGCCGGCCGTGATCCCGTTCAACCTCGAAACCGCCCTGCCCCATCAATACGATGAGCTGGCGGCGATGATCGAGACCGAGTTCGGCCACCTCGACGGCCTGCTGCATAACGCCTCGATCATCGGCCCGCGCACGCCGATCGAGCAGTTGTCCGGTGAAAACTTCATGCGCGTCATGCAGGTCAACGTCAACGCGATGTTCATGCTGACCAGCACGCTGCTGCCGCTGCTCAAACTGTCGCAGGACGCCTCGGTGGTCTTCACCTCCAGCAGCGTCGGGCGCAAGGGCCGTGCTTACTGGGGCGCCTATGGCGTGTCGAAGTTCGCCACCGAAGGCCTGATGCAAACCCTGGCCGACGAAGTCGAAAACGTCGCCCCGGTACGCTCCAACAGCATCAACCCGGGCGCCACTCGCACCAGCATGCGCGCTCAGGCTTACCCGGGGGAAAACCCGCTGAACAACCCGACTCCGGAAGAGATCATGCCGGTCTATCTGTACCTGATGGGCCCGGACAGCACCGGTATCAATGGCCAGGCCTTCAACGCCCAGTAATGCCATACGTCGCATTTGTTGCCGTGGCGGAATACCGTCGCGGCATGCAATTGCCGCTTTGAGCACGGAAAATTCAGTCAAATAACCACCGCCCTTCTTTTCGTTAAAATCTCAAGCCATTGATCCACAACGGTTTTAATAAAATATGAACCGTATGGCACGACTTTCGCTCTACATTTCCTCAAAGCACGCCGTGTGAAGGCAGTCGGGCAAAGCCTGATTCGATAGCTGACTAATCGTCATCGGGCAGACTAAACTTACGCCAAATGTCCTACGGGACTGATGGATCAGTATGACGCGCAGCCCATAGCCGCTCTCACCCAGCCTGTAAGACAGACTTACTGCTTAGGGGCTCACGCCATATGAAATCACCCTCCCAGACCACTGCAATTGACTTCGACAATGCCAAATTGCAACGCCTGGGCTTTGGTCAGCAGCCACCTCTCCTGGCGCGACCTGCCAGCCTGGCGCAATTGCGCCAGCAAATGAGCCTGCAACTGCAAACCAGCCTTGAGCCTCAACGCATCCTCGGTCTGTTTTTCCGCGAGGTTCAGCGCCTGGTGCCGCTGGACGCCTTGACCTACGTGCACAATGGCAGTGACCTGCGCCTGGAGTTCGGTGCCCGCGGTCACCACTCGGCCAGCTACAGCCTCAGCCACGAAGGCGAGCACATGGGTGAGCTGGTGTTCCGCCGCAACCAGCGCTTCAGCGAACAGGAACTGGGCAATCTCGAATCGTTGCTGTCTGCGCTGCTGTATCCGATGCGCAATGCGCTGCTGTACCGCGCAGCAACACAAAGCGCGTTGCGTGATCCGCTGACCGGCGCCGGCAACCGCATTGCCATGGAGCAGACGCTGCTGCGGGAAATCGAGATGTCACGCCGGCACCTGCAACCGCTGTCGTTGCTGATGCTGGACATCGATCATTTCAAACAGGTCAACGACCTCCATGGTCACAGCGCCGGCGACGACGTGCTCAAAGCCGTGGCGGCATCGATCAAGGGTCAGTTGCGCAACGTCGACATGGTGTTCCGTTATGGCGGGGAAGAGTTTCTGATCCTGCTGTCCAACACCGGTCGCGATGCGGCCGCCATGGTCGGCGAGCGCCTGCGCCAGGCAGCGCAGTCCCAGGATTACTACGCAAATAACCAATTGATCGAACTGACCGTGAGCCTCGGCTGCTCGACTCTGTTGCCGGGCGAATCCGCCGACAGCCTGCTGCGCCGCGCCGACAGCGCGCTGTATGTCGCCAAGCGCGAGGGCCGCAATCGCCTGACCATGGCGGGCTGATTATTCGCCGCCAACAAAAAACGGGAGCCAAGGCTCCCGTTTTTTTATGGATGTCGCCGAAATCAGCTCTCGACCAGCGCCCGACGTTCACGCCCGACTAACACCCGCTCCGACAGTTCGAGCTGCATGCAGCGCTCGAGGAACAGGTACATGTAGTCGTAGCTCTTGCAGATGGCCTGTCGCAGCTCAGCCTGCAGGGCTTTGCTCGGATTCAACCCGGCCAGGGTGCAGATGATCTCCAGCGCTTCCCACGGGTGGGCATCATCGTACTGGGCGTGCATCTTCAGCCATTTCATGGCCCGCTTTCGATCTTCCTCAGGGAAGGCCGCGGCGTAGACACCCGTCGAACACACCAGCGCCGACCACTCCCCGGTCGCGCCTTCGATGGCGTAGTTGGTGGCCGCGATGGCCACGATCAGTGAATCCGCCGAACTGGTGTGCCAGCACCAGTGGCTCAGGGCATGCAATTCCGGTGGCACTTGCTGCGCCTGCAGGTCTTCCAGGCTCACCCCATGGGCCCGGCTCCAGTGCAGCCAGTAATCGGCGTGGTTGAGTTCGACGCGAATGTTGCGCATCAACCAGCGCCGCGCCATGTCTTCACCCGGATGACGGGCGAATTTGGTCTTGGTGAGGTTCTGCGCCATGTACAACGCGAATTGCTCAACGACGGGCCAGCCCCCGATCAGGTACTGGCGCATGGTTTTGGCGCTGAGCTTGTTATCACGCATGCGCAGATAAAGTTCATGTTCGACAACCCGGCGTTTGCTCTCGCTGCAATCCTGGATCAACTGTTGCGCCCAGGCGGGATAACTTGCAGCTTCCATGAGTGGTCCGGTTCGGTTGAATGTGTCGATCACTGTTCGGCTCCTTTTGATTTGTGATTGTACGGATCGGCAAGAGACTTCAACGGAACGTGCCAGGCGCCTTGAATAACAACGGCTGCGGTCTGGCGGGCCGACTTTGCAAACTGTCACAGGTAAACAACTGCGGGCGTTCGATGACATAACCCTGAGCGTAATCCACGCCGATTTCAAGCAATGCCTGCTCGATCTGCGCTGTTTCGACAAACTCGGCAATTGTCTGCTTACCCATGACATGCCCGATGTGATTGATCACTTCGACCATTGCACGGTTAATCGGGTCGTCCAGCATATCCTTTACGAAACTCCCGTCGATCTTCAGGAAGTCTACAGGCAAATGTTTCAGATAAGCGAATGAAGACATTCCGGCACAAAAGTCATCGAGTGAGAAATAACAACCCAAGCCTTTGAGTTCATTAATAAATCTGATTGCACTCCCGAGATTTGCAATGGCACTGGTTTCTGTAATTTCAAAACAAATCATTTCAGGCGGTACGCCGTAGTTATCAAACTGCTCGCGTAGAAAGTGCAAGAACGCGTCATCTCCGATAGTAATGCCTGAAAGATTAATCGCACACATTGCCAGAGGGCCTTCGCACTCTTCGTTAATACATTGAGCAATAACCTTAAATACATTCTGCACAACCCAGCGATCCAGCGACGTCATCAAACCGTAACGTTCCGCCGCGGGTATGAAACTGTCCGGCAGGATCATCCGGCCTGCCTCATCGTGCAGACGCAACAGGATTTCGATGTGCCCGCGGGTGCCACCGGCAACCGAACCCAGTGGTGCGATTTCCTGGGCGTAGAGACAGAAGCGGTTTTCCTCCAAAGCCATATGCAGGCGTTGCACCCAAGCCATCTCGCCAAAACGCAGGGACAGTTCCGAGTCGTCGGCGTGGTAGACCTGCACCCGGTTGCGGCCCTTTTCCTTGGCCATGTAGCAAGCCATGTCGGCGGCCCGCAACGAGGCCTCGAGGGTGGTCGGGTTCTGTGCGACGTGCACCAGACCAATGCTGACGGTGGTCAGGAACGGCCGCCCCTTCCAGACGAAATGCAGGTTTTGCACGGTCTGACGCAGGCTCTCGGCGATCTTCTCGGCCGCCTCCGGTGCGCAGTTCTCCAGCAGGATGCCGAACTCGTCGCCGCCCAGCCGCGCCAGCGTGTCGCCCTCACGCAAGCCCGATTGCAGCAACGCGCAGATATGGCGCAGCAACTCATCGCCTGCCGCGTGCCCGCAGGTGTCGTTGACCAGCTTGAACTGATCCAGATCGAGGAACATCAGCGCATGTCGCCCGGCCTGCCGCGTCAGGTTGTGCAGGGCCTGTTCCAGGCGGTATTCGAACTCGCGACGGTTGGCCAGGCCGGTCAGCGCATCGTGGGTGGCCTGCCACGACAGATTGGCGATGTATTGCCGCTCCTGGGTCATGTCATGCAACACCAGCACCGTGCCGCTGACCTTGCCGGCATTGCGGATCGGCGCGCCGACCAGGGTCACCGATACGGTGCTGCCGTCCAGTCGCTGGATCAGCTTCGAGTGTTCGCTGCCGCCGGTGAGCTGGCCGCTGAGAATGTGCTCGATCAGGGTCAGTCCTTCGGTCTGGGCATTGTCGTCCAGCAGATTGAACAGTGCTGCCAGCGGCAGACCGGCAGCCTGCCCGGCCTTCCAGTGGGTCAGCGCCTCGGCGGCCGGGTTCATGTAATCGATCGCCCCGCTCACATCGGTGGTGATCACCCCGTCGCCAATCGAATGCAGGGTCACATGGGCCCGATCCTTTTCCAGTTGCAACGCTTCGGCGAAGGCATGCCGCTGTTTGAGCAGCTTGCGGGTGCGCAGCAGTGCCAGCACGATCAGGCCCAGCGCGGTGGCGAGGTTAGTGAACAGCAGCAGGCGCAGGATCATCCGCGAGCCTTCACCCAAGGCATCGCTGAACGCCTTGGCGGCCGGGGTCACGCCATCATTGATCGCAAAGATCCGGTCTTTCCAGCGGCGGATATCGGCTTCGGTGGCGGCATTGGCGGTGATGCGCTGATGCATCTCCTGCGCCACGCCGTCGAGTTCCACCAGATAGGCGTCGCCCAGCGTCCAGCGGTCGATGGCGGTTTCCAGATAACTGAAGTGACGAAAGTTCAGGTACAGCCAGATCAGACTGGAAACGTCGTCCGGATGGTTACCGCCCTTGAGAATGCCCTCACGCGCCGCTTGAAGGTCGGGCGGTTGCTTGTCCAGCGCCAGGCGCAACTGGTGACCGCCCTGAGGCACGGCAATGGCGTTCTGGTACTTGAGATAAATCGCTTCGTCGCGACTGTCAGCGTACAGGTTGAGGTAATAGATCGCGTCTTTCTGGCCCTTGGACCAAAGGCTTTCACCAGCGACATAACCGCGAACGGCCGACAGGACGTAAAGACTCACGCCCCCCAACAAGGCTTGAAACAACACGACGGCGATAAATGGCCAGACGATGCCCAGCAACCGAGGCGTTCCGAGAGTCCGCTTTTGCTTCATGGAGTTCCTTGCGTGGTCACTGCCTGATTGTCCGTCTCTATCAGACCAACCCCCAAAGACTAGGAGGCGTTCGGGGTTCCGGCAAGCGGCGGATCCGCCTCAGTTCAGGACAAACGCCGGATAGACATATGTACAGCCACGGTCGCTGGCGGCATCGATCTACTGGGCACTTCAGGCATCCAACCCTCTGTAACGGGAATGCCTTCACAAGGAGTGTGATATGCCCTCGACGTTTTCAGCTTCAACCGACTTATCGACAACCGCAGAAACCAGCGCCATCGAGGCGCTTGGACTGGATACCGGCCCGGATATCGAATCCCTGATTCCCCAACCGACCGGCCGGGACCGCAAAAGGTCCAAGGCAGCCCGAGTCGCAACACCGGCTATTGCACCCGCCATGACCCTCGAACAGTACATGGCACAACGCATCAATGGACGAATGCTCGACACGGTCAAAACCTTTTTGATCGGCAAACCTTCGCTGATCCGTCATTTGAGTGGCGATATCCTGCGGCTCGCCGACACGGACGAACTGCGCGCGACCCCTTCGGTTTTCCTCCAGCGAGTACTGAATTCCCCCGAATCACTGGACCTGACAGAACGGCTTCTGAAAAGGCTCAAATGGTTCGGTGCATCCCCCGGCGAACAGACGCCGCCGTCCGTGCGCTATCAGTTGTCATGCAAAGCCATCTGCCTGCATTTGCATGCGCCGTCTCCCGACGAGTCGCAGGAGCTCGCCGGATTCCACTGGCAAGACCCTGCTCACTGGGGCAAAAGCTACCAGACCCTGCGCCGCGATTTCGAACAGCATTTGCTGCGTACCCGACGAGTTGCCACTACCAAAGAGGCGATCCTGCTGGCCCAGATGTTTCAACATCGCCTGTCGAAAGACTTTGCCGTGCGCGATATCCCGCCCGAGCTTCGTTACAAGACGTCGATCGTGTGGGTGAACTTCATGCACGGCGTGCTGCTGGCCGAGGTGCTTGGCCTGGATCAGTCGCAACCCTTGTCTTTCCAGCAACTGGTCAGTTTGCCTCTGGAACGCAGTACTGGCGCCTCCCCCGCAGAGCTGGAAACAATTGCACGACTGCGAATAGGCCCCGCCCTTGAATGGGCGGTGTGCACTGGCGTCATCCCGGCGCGAGCGGCATCCGGTCACGATCATGAAGACATCAAGCGAGCGCTGACTGCGCTGGAAGAACAAAGCGAAAACCTGAACAAGGCCGTGATGACGCTGGATTCAACCCCGCCTGACCGGATACAGATGGCCAGGGAGGTGCTGGCTGACCGGTTCAGTGGTTTTACGTTCAACAAGGACGGACGCAAGTTGATGTCTGCCGATCCGAGCCATAGTCATTCAAGAGCACCACTGGACCAGAAGAATCAGCAGGGCCACGACTTTCTGGATGTCTATGCAGACGGCCAACTCGATGGCGAAAAGCGATGGATTGTCTCCATGCCCGACGGCAAAACGCGATCCACCACAGCACTCCGGCTGGATGAGCAGCGCGTCCTCTACGCCGAGCGTGAAAACTCGCGGGGTGGTTATGAACGGGTAAATGCAGATGACTACAGCTGGGCCGGCAAATCCTTGCCGGATATCAATGCGCAGTTTGAAAGCGCCTTCAACCAATATCTGGCGACGATCAGGCCGCCCTATCAGACCTTGATCGCCAGCTTGCTGACTTCACTGCCAGCGAGCGAACGTCAGGCATTGGCAATGGGTGAAATCGAGTTGTTGGGGATGCGTCGAAAATCAGTACCCAACGAACCGCCGGATCTGACCCGGGCCAGGAAGGGCTTCGTTATAAAAGTGACCCACCAGGGAAATATTGCCTACTACGAGCTGATCCCGAGTGCCGGCGTCATTCGCCTTCGACCCACCTTGAGGTTTTCAACCGTCAATGGCGTTCGGACCGAGTTTGCCTTGCACGCCACCATCCCCGGGCAAACCTATTCACCCGAGCGTGACATCAGTACTTCGTTGCTGCTCGACTGGTCGGCCCATCTCCACGGCAGGACACCTGCCGCCCGGGGGGCCTACATCGGCTACCTCGACACCGTGGGCACTATAGCCGCAGCCTCCATGGGTACCGAGACCGATGCTGCGACGCTGACATCACGACTGGACGCACTGGCCAACTACATCGCGACAAACTACCTCTACGTCGATGAAGAACACCTGCGCCAGCAAGCCCGAGGCATGACAATCTTCGACAGCCACAGGGCGAAGATCGAGAAACGGCTGGAAGTATTCGTGACGATCGTCAAAGGGTTCGTTCCTTTCTGGGGCAGTATCGAGGACCTGCTCTCCGACGATGTCAAAAGCAAAGCCCTGGGCGGAATCGGACTCCTGTTCGACCTGGCTTCGTTCCTTTGCCCGATCGGCAAATTCATCTCGGGTTCGGTGCGCCTGCTCCGCGCCGCTGCCGGCACCACTCGCATGGTCGTCAATGCAACGCTGCCGCCGTTTTCGACATTGGCCCGCCAACTCCTCACCCGCTCACTGGCAAACCTCAACCCACTGGACGGTATTCCCTCGCTGCTCAAGGGTCTGGGAAGCGGTGCCGGAAAAGGGCTGCTCTTCATCGGCGGAGTGAGCGTTGTCGGCATCAGAAAACTGACGGGAAAGGCCGATGGCTTCCGCTTGGTCCAGAATCTGCCACAAGCCATCGATCCCGGGGACTGGAAGCCGCTGACGAACGGTGATCAGCTCGCGACGGTCAACGGTATTGATGATGTACTCCTGCGCCATACAGATTCTTCGGGACTGGAACGCTTTCATCTGGTCGACCCGATGACCTCCCTGCCCTACGGCCCGCGCCTGCGCAACAACGGCAAAAATCTCACGCAAGGTCGATCCGGCTTCAAGACATTGCCCCCGAGCGAAACCCACGTCGTTGCGCAAGTTCCAGAACACGCCCATGTTCGTGAAGTGCTTGAGGTCGATGGTCGAACCACGCTGCTGATTGATGACATCCCTTATCGACCGGACGGCAACCAACTGCGCCGCGCCGACCTGATCGATGATCAGTCGCTACTCAAAGCCCTGCCCTGCAGAGTGCGGCGCATGCCGGGGTCGGACGCCTGTAAAACGAGCTATGTCACCCGCAATCCGGCCCCCACGCCAGCCAACGGCACTTACGACACGGATAAAGGCTGGGCACCCTGGTTCGGGGACAGCATTTACACTCCGGCCACAGCGGGTCGAGCGATGCTGCTCGAGTTCCTGAAAAAGAAAAGCAGACACCCGGCGGTGATAGCGTTTCAAAAAGGGATTTACGGGAGGATCAAAGTGGATATCCCCTTCGGCACCCGGAATCAGTTCGACACCTTCGAGGCCGGCGCCATCATCGTCCCCGCTATCGACGACTCAAGGCACTATGTGTTCACCCGACTGGACGCCGGATCCTTCTACATCGCCGAACTGCCCAAAGGTCAGAGCCTCACCACTCCGTTGACGCTGCGCAAGGCCAATACCCTGCCTGCCAATCTGAAGGGTGAGCTGATGACGGTGTACACCGGGTCTCTCAATGCCAACAACATGGCGAGAATCTACGGTATTCCAGCCGTAGAACGCGCCCTCGAAACCATGGAGAAAATTGCCATTCGCATTGGTGGTCATGCGAACCCGCCCGACACGCTCAAACTGCTTAAAGTCGATACCAGCCCCGGTGAAGCGGTGTTGTTCGATCATTCCACACGCATGATCGTCAACCGGCTGCCGGACGGTGCAGCATCCTGGTCACGTAGCAGGGATGCTTCAGACAGCTTTCGCCAACGAACCGCCGATATCTTCGATACGCTGTTTTGCGAGAAAACCATCAATATCCAACAAAGCGCCGACCTGAAAATCAATCGGACAATGGACAAGTTGCAGGCGCTGCTCCCGTCTCGTTTACAGGGACAGAATCCGAGAAACATCGCCTACGCCGACATCCTGACTTCGAACGGCAAGCGCGAGGTGTATGTCAGCGTTTCCGGAGCGCAAGGACTGACCGGGGAACTGCCTTTGTTCAAGCCTCCATTCGCGCCGGACAAAGTGATCATCGGCGACACCACCTACTTCAATATCGACTTCGACCAGACCTTCAACAGAACCTCACTGGAAGTCTCGAGCAAAGGGCAATTGGTGGCGATTCCCCATACGATAAAGGACATCGACACCTACACGCCTGCGCTGACCCGTCGGCCGACCTCTCTGGACAGCGAGGCCAAACTGATCAGTGTGCTTCGCAAGAAATACCCCGAAAACCACATGATCGCTTCGGTCGACGTGGCTACAACCATGCCTCCATGCACCAGTTGTTCAGTGATCGTCAAAGAGTTTGGCTACGACGGCACGGCCAACGCACTGGAGGTGCTATGGAAATGATCTACAACCTCTGCAAATGCCCATAAAGCTTGGCGTACAACCCGCCATCGGCAATCAGTTGCTGGTGGTCGCCGTCTTCGGCCACTTGCCCGCCGTCGAACACCAGCACCCGATCCGCCTGCTTCACCGCTGACAGGCGGTGGGCGATGATCAGCGTGGTGCGGCCATGGAGAAAGCGCGCCATGGCCTGGTGCAGGTTGTATTCGGTGGCGGCGTCGAGGGCTGACGTCGCTTCGTCGAGGATCACCACTTTGGGTTCGGCGAGGATCATCCGCGCGATGGCCAGACGCTGGCGCTGACCGCCGGACAGACGCACGCCGGCGCGGCCGACGATGCTGTCCAGCCCGTCCGGCAAGGCGCGGATGGTGGGTTCGAGCTGGGCGATTTCCAGTGCCTGCCAGCAGGCTTCATCGCTGCGGGTGCGGCCCATGGTCAGGTTGGCGCGTACGGTGTCGTTGAACAGCGCCGGATGTTGCAACACCACAGCCACGTTTTCCCGGACCGTTTCCAGGCCGATTTCCTGCTGGGTCGATCCGCCGAAACGGATCGTCCCGGCCAGTGGCGTGTAAAGGCCCAGCAGCAATTGCACCAAGGTACTTTTGCCGCCGCCACTGGCGCCGACAATCGCCACTTTCTCGCCCGGCGCGATGGACAGGTTCAACTGATCCAGCACCAGTTCGTCGCCGTAACCGAAGCTCAGACCCTGCACCTGAATCCCGACGGTATCGCGGCCCTTGAACGGGTCGACGCCGCCGGGGTATTGCGGCTCGTCGGCGCGGGCCAGCAGTTCGTTGATCCGCGACAGCGCACCGCCCGCCGCGTAATAGGCGTACTGCAGGTTCAGCAGTTGTTCGACCGGGCCGATCATGAACCACAGGTAGCTGAACACCGCGAGCATCTGGCCGATCGACAGGTCGGAGAACAACACCGTCAACATGGCCGCCGCGCGGAAAATATCGATGCCGAACTGGAACAGCAGACCACTGGCGCGGTTCGACGCATCGGTCTTCCACTGCGAGTTAACCGCGTAGTTGCGCACTTCCTGCGCACGCAGACCCAACCGTCCGAGGAAGAAGCCCTGCCGGTTGCCGGCGCGCACTTCCTGGATCGCATCGAGGGTTTCGCTCAGCGCCTGGGTGAAGCGCGAGGTGCTGTCGTTCTCCAGTTTCTTCAGGTGCTTGACCCGTTTGCCCAACTGCACGGTGGCGTAGATCACCAGCGGGTTGAACAGCAGGATCAGCAGCGCCAGCTTCCAGTGCATCCACATCAGGATGCTGGCGGTACCGACCAGCGTCAGCATCGCCACCAGGAAACGGCTGAGGGTTTCGCCGACAAACTTGTCGAGGGTATCGAGATCGGTGACCAGGTGCGTGGTAACCGTGCCGCTACCGAGGCTTTCGTATTCGCCGAGGGAGATCCGTTTGAGTCGTTCAATCAAACGCACGCGAATGCGATAAACGATGTCCTTGGCCAGCCGCGCAAACAACCGCGCCTGCAACACGCCAAAACACAGGGCGCTGCAGCGCAGGGTCAGCGTCACCACCAGCATCAGGCCGATGTAGCCCGCCGCTTGCTGCCACATTGAGGGCAGCACGTGGTTCATGACTTTCAGCGCGGCATCGCCGTGGCCGAGCAGGACTTCGTCCACCAGCAACGGCAACAGCAGAGGAATCGGCACGCTGCACAGCGTCGCCAGTACGGCCACGCCGTTGGCGATCCACAGGGATTTTTTGTGATGAAGTGCCAGTCGCCGGACTTCAGCCCAGCTCAGCCGGTCGACACGCTTGACGGCTGGCGTGTCATCGGCCGGGTCAGACACAGACCGCGCGCTCCAGCCATCGACCGAGCAACGGCGACAGTTCACTGAGCGGCTGGTAGCCGTTGGTCAGCAACGCCAGTTGGCCGTTGCGTTCGGCGAGCAGGGTCGGGAATCCGGCGATGCCCAGATCCTGCACCCAACTGAAATCGGCCTGGGTTGCCTTGTGCTGATCGGCATGATCGAACAGCGCAGCAAATTCGATGCGCGGGACGCCGGCCTGCTCCGCCAGCTCCACCAGAACGCTGGCCTGGGTGACATCGCGACCTTCAGCGTAAAACGCGTGCTGGATCAACCCGACCAGTTTCCACGCGCAATCCGGTGCCAGGCTGCGCGCGGTGACGATGGCCCGGCAGGCAGGTTCGGTGTCGTAGACAAAGCCGTCCGGCAACGCGCCTTCCAGCTTGAACGGCTGTCCGGTGGCCTCGGTGACCGCCTGCCAGTGTTCGAGAATGTAGCGCCGGGTGGTCGGCTCCAGCGCCGCACCACTGCCGGTGCGCAACCCGCCGACCACCAGGTGCAGTTCCACCCCGGCTGCCTGCGCCTGCTCCACCAATGCCTTGGCGACCGGGGCAAATCCCCAGCACCACGAACACATCGGATCCATCACATAGAGCAGGCGTGCAGACATGATTAAGCCTCGGTGGATGCTTGCTTATAGTTGTAGCCGATCGGGTGCGGCATGTTGCGCGCTTTTGCCAGTTCGATCTGTTTCTGGCGGTCGATCGCACTGCGGCGAGTCTTCTCGCTCAGGGTGTCCCAGCAGTGCGGGCAGCTGATGCCGGCCACGTAATGCTCGGAGGCGCGATCTTCAACGCTGACCGGGGTGCGGCAGGCATGGCACTGATCGTAGTCGCCTTCGCTCAGGTCATGGCGCACGGTCACGCGGTTGTCGAAGACGAAGCAGTCGCCCTGCCATTTGGTTTCTTCCTGCGGCACCTCTTCGAGGTACTTCAGGATACCGCCCTTAAGGTGGTAAACCTCTTCGAAGCCTTCGCCAAGCATGTAGCTCGAAGCTTTTTCGCAGCGAATGCCGCCGGTGCAGAACATCGCGACCTTCTTGTGCACGGCCGGGTCGAAGTGTTCTTTGATGTAGTCGGGGAATTCGCGAAAACTGGTAGTTTTCGGATCGATGGCGCCTTCGAAGGTGCCGATCGAGACTTCGTAATCGTTGCGGGTGTCGATCAGCAGCACTTCCGGATCGCTGATCAGCGCGTTCCAGTCCTTGGGCTCGACGTAGGTGCCGACCTTCTTGTTCGGGTCGACGCCTTCGACGCCCAGGGTCACGATCTCTTTCTTGAGCTTGACCTTGGTGCGATAGAACGGCTGCTCGTCGCAGTACGATTCCTTGTGATCGATATCGACCATGCGCGGATCGTTGCGCAGCCAGGCCAGCAGGCCGTCGATGCCTTCGCGGCTGCCGGACACCGTGCCGTTGATGCCTTCTTCGGCGATCAGCAGGGTGCCTTTGATGCCGTTGTCGACCATCGCTTGCAGCAGAGGCTCGCGCAGGTTGACGTAATCTTCGAGGGTGACGAACTTGTACAGTGCCGCCACGACAATCGGTTGTGTCATGGGTATTTCTCCAGGTGGCTACCCTCGTAAAGGGTGAACCGGATGCGAAAAAAAACGCGCCGGGTGAGCGGCGCGTTGCGGATTCTAGCAAAAAACCTCAGTTCATTGCTGCAAGGCTCAATGCTTGCTGCCGCCGGCACAGGTCGGCGACGCCGGAGCGACGCCTGTCTCTGCCCATTCCTGCGGGGTGTAGGTATGCAGCGCCAACGCATGGAACTCGCCCATCAGCTCGCCGAGCGTGCCGTAGACTTTCTGGTGGCGCTTGACCCGGTTCAGGCCTTCGAACTGCGCACTGACCACCACTGCCTTGAAGTGGGTCTGCAACCCGCGACTGTGCATGTGGCTTTCGTCCAGCACTTGCAGATGCTCAGGCTGAAGCAGCGCCAGCGTCGATTCGATGCGTTGTTGCATGGTCATCACGAACTCCGCTTACTTCTTCTTGGCCGGAGCCGCGCCTTTCGGTGCCAGCTCGTTGGTCATGTCGTCCAGCAGCTTGTTGACCACCGGTACGGCGCTTTCCAGTTTGGCCTGGGTCATCTGGGCCGATTGCTGGGTCAGCTGCGGCATTTTTTCCAGAACTTTCTTGCCCAGTGGCGACTGGTAGAACGCAACCAGGTCTTTCAGCTCGGATTCGCTGAAGTTGCTGGTGTAGAGCTTGACCATGTCCGGTTTCAGCTTGTTCCAGCCAATGGCCTGATCCAGAGCGGCATTGGCCTTGGCCTGATAGGTATCCAGAACGGCTTTCTTGGATTCCGGCGCCTTGGTCTGTTCAAAACGCTGGGCGAACATTTGCTGAACCTGCATGTACACCGGAGTGCCCAGCTTGTCAGCGTGCGCCAGGGTCAGGAAAGCTTCGGCACTGGCGTTGTGGCTGGCGGTATCGGCAAGCACCTGGCCGCTGGCGCAAACCAGGGCAACCGCGGTGCAGATGGCACGAAGACGAGTCATCGAGTTTCCTTTTCAGCTAGGCGAGGTAAAACCCCAAGGGCGACCATTCTGCGCCTGAATAACGCTGCGGCTCAACCCCCGGGCCTTGCCGTGCTTGATTGGCGGGGATTTGCCGGTCAACAATCGACCGGATGGAACCACCCGGGCCGACACCGGCCTAAACTGCGCAAACAGACCAACAGGAGTGTGCACGATGAGCCGTATCGAAACCGACAGCCTGGGCCAGATCGAGGTCCCGGACGACGCTTACTGGGGCGCTCAGACGCAACGCTCGCTGATCAACTTCGCCATCGGCCAGGAACGCATGCCCTTGCCGGTACTGCACGCACTGGCCCTGATCAAGAAAGCCGCGGCCCGGGTCAACGACCGCAACGGCGATCTGCCTGCCGACATCGCCCGCCTGATCGAACAGGCCGCCGACGAAGTGCTCGACGGCCAGCATGACGACCAGTTCCCGCTGGTGGTCTGGCAGACCGGCAGCGGCACCCAAAGCAACATGAACGCCAACGAAGTGATTGCCGGCCGCGCCAACGAACTGGCCGGTAACCCGCGCGGCGGCAAGACGCCGGTGCACCCCAACGATCACGTCAACCGCTCGCAGAGCTCCAACGACTGCTTCCCCACCGCCATGAGCATCGCCACTGCGCAAGCGGTGCAGACCCAACTGTTGCCGGCGATCGCCGAGCTGTCGGGCGGCCTGGCCGAACTGTCGGCGCGACACATGAAACTGGTGAAAACCGGTCGCACCCACATGATGGACGCCACGCCGATCACCTTCGGCCAGGAGATTTCCGGTTTCATAGCGCAGCTGGATTACGCCGAACGGGCAATTCGCGCGGCGCTGCCGGCAGTTTGCGAGCTGGCGCAGGGCGGCACCGCGGTCGGCACCGGGCTCAACTCGCCGCACGGTTTCGGCGAAGCGATTGCCGCTGAACTGGCGGCGTTGTCCGGCCTGCCGTTCGTCACCGCACCGAACAAGTTCGCCGCCCTCGCCGGCCATGAGCCACTGACTACGCTGTCCGGTGCCCTGAAAACCCTCGCCGTGGCGCTGATGAAAATCGCCAACGACCTGCGTCTGCTGGGTTCCGGTCCGCGTGCCGGTTTTGCCGAAGTGCGCCTGCCGGCCAACGAACCGGGCAGTTCGATCATGCCCGGCAAGGTCAACCCGACCCAGTGCGAGGCGTTGTCGATGCTCGCCTGTCAGGTGCTGGGCAACGATGTGGCGATCGGCATCGCCGCCAGTCAGGGTCACCTGCAACTGAACGTGTTCAAACCGGTGATCATCCATAACCTGCTGCAATCGATCCGCCTGCTGGCCGATGGCTGCAGCAATTTCCAGCAGCATTGCATCGCCGGGCTTGAGCCGGACGCCGAAGTCATGGCGAAACATCTGGAACGCGGCCTGATGCTGGTAACGGCGCTGAACCCGCACATCGGCTACGACAAGTCGGCGGAAATCGCCAAGAAGGCCTACAGCGAAGGCAAGACTCTGCGTGAAGCGGCGCTGGAGCTGGGTTATCTGACCGATGAAGAGTTCGATGCCTGGGTGCGGCCGGAGAACATGATCGAGGCCGGGGCCAAGGGCTGAGTCATCCCGATCCTTCCCGTGCCCGGCACGGGAAGGTCATCCGACCAACAGTTTCGCCCGCCGGGCCTTGAGCCCGGCAATCAGCGAAGGCCCGAGCGCCACCAGCGCCGAACCCAGCACCACCAGCACCGCCCCGGCATACCCCAGCAGATTGATTTGTTCGGCGTGCACATATTCAGGCCACACCCCGGCCGCCACGGCCACTGCACCGAACGTCACCAACGGCGTGATCGCCAGCGTCGCACTGACCCGTGAGGCTTCCCAATGCGCCAGCGCCTCGGCAAACGCGCCGTAGGCGATCAGGGTGTTCATGCAGCACGCCAGCAACAGCCAGCCCTGCAACGGGTTCAGCGACAGTGCTTCGAGCGGATGCACCCAAGGCGTCAGCAACAGGGCGCAGAACAGGTAGATCACCATCATCACCTGCAGCGAATTCCACACCGTCAGCAATTGCTTCTGACCCAGTGCGTAAAAGGTCCAGACCGTCGACGCCAGCAGCACCAGCAACACGCCAGCGGTGTAGTCGGATAAAGACGTGAGCAATTCAGCCAGACGTTGATTGAAGAACAATGCAAAACCGATCAGCAGCACTGCCAGACCAATGCCCTGACCAATACTGAAGCGCTCCTTGAACACAAACAGACTGGCGATCAGCAGCATGATCGGCCCCATCTGCACCACCAGTTGCGCAGTGCCGGGGCTGAGCAGGTTCAGGCCCATCAGGTACAGCACGTAGTTGCCCACCAGCCCGAGCACCGCCATCAGCACCAGCCAGCCGCCCTTCGGCCCGAGCACTTTGCGACTCGGCAACCTTTTGGTCGCCGCCAGATAAAGGAACAGACAGCCGCCGGACACCAGCAGGCGAAACCAGGTCACCGTGACCGGGTCCATCACCACCAGCACCTGCTTGAGCTTGATCGGCAGGATTCCCCACAGAAACGCCGTCAACAACGCCAGGAACATGCCGTACACCCAACGACCCGATGAAACGTGCATGAGAACCCCAAGCGCCAGAGACAGGAGCGCTCATTCTAGGCGCACAGCCCCTGCCCGACACAGGGACAGTTGCGCTCCAGCCGCAAATGAAACTGTGCAGGTCGCAGCAGAAAATTGACGATGGGCCGTTGATCGGCCGGCCGGGCAAGGTAAGTGGTTCAGGCATAAGCTTCTTGGATCCAGCACGGGACATCACTCACCAAGGAGACCCCGTCATGTTAGGCATGCGCGCCCAGGACACCGCCCCCGCCACGCACTTTCGCAGCGACCGCGTGTGCCGGGTCAACGGCGAACTGTATTTCAGCACCCGGGAAAACACCCTCGAAGGGCCGTTCGACAGCCACGAGAAAGCCGAGCAGGAAATCCGCGCGTACATCGCGCGGATGCAGTTGATGGATTCTGGCAGGTCGAACTAGCGTACGGCCTCAAACAACCCGGTCGCGCCCATCCCGCCGCCCACGCACATGGTCACGATCCCGTAACGCAGATTGCGCCGCTGCAACTCGCGCACCAGATGCCCGACCTGCCGTGACCCGGTCATGCCGAACGGGTGGCCGATGGAAATCGAGCCGCCGTTGACGTTGTACTTCTCGTTGTCGATTTCCAGACGGTCACGGGCGTACAGGCACTGCGAGGCGAACGCTTCGTTCAATTCCCACAGATCGATATCCGCCACCTGCAAGCCTTTGGCCTTGAGCAGCTTCGGCACCGAGAACACCGGGCCGATGCCCATTTCATCCGGCTCGCAACCGGCCACGGTGAACCCACGGAAAAACGCCTTAGGCTTGAGCCCCAGTTGCAGGGCCTTTTCCAGGCTCATCACCAGCGTCATCGAGGCGCCGTCGGACAACTGCGACGAGTTGCCGGCAGTCACCGAACCGTCCTCGGCGAACACCGGTTTCAACCCGGCGAGGCTTTCATAGGTGGTGTCCGGGCGATTGCAGTCGTCGCGATCGACGAGGCCGTCGAGGATCTGCACCTCCCCACTGTTCTTGTCTTCAACACGGTACTTCACCGCCATCGGCACGATTTCATCGTTGAACAGGCCGGCAGCCTGCGCCTGGGCGGTGCGGATCTGACTTTGCAGCGAGTAACGATCCTGGGCTTCACGGCTGACGCCATAACGGCGCGCCACCACTTCGGCGGTCTGGCCCATGGTGTAGTAGATGCCGGGCGTCTGCTGCTTGAGCAACGGGTTGATCAGGTGATCGGTGTTGACGCTTTTCAGGGTCAGGCTGATCGACTCGACGCCGCCGGCGACGATGATGTCGCTGCAACCCGAAGCGATCTGATTGGCGGCAATCGCAATCGCCTGCAAGCCCGAAGAACAGAAACGGTTGAGGGTCATGCCGGCGGTGCCGGTGCCCAATTGGGAGAGCACCGCCACGTTGCGGCCAATGTTGTAGCCCTGGGCACCCTCGTTGGAGCCGGCGCCGACGATGCAATCCTCGACGCTGGCCGGGTCGATGTCGTTGCGCGAGAGCAACGCATTGACGCAATGGGCCGCCATGTCATCGGGACGGGTCTGGTTGAACTTGCCGCGAAAGGACTTGGCCAGGCCGGTCCGTACGCTGTCGACGATCACCACTTCACGCATGGCATACCTCATTGTTGCAGTCGGTTGAGAGTGGACCGAGCATAAGTCCACCCAATCGCCGACCGCGACAATCATTCACCTCGCGTATGCGGGCCCATCGGTTCAGTCCTTGTGCTTCTTGGCTCGCTTGTCGGATTTCTCGAACGCTTCTTCCAGCGCCCGGTTGATCGTGCGCAGCACCTTGACCCGGGCCCAGCGCTTGTCATTGGCCTCGACCAGGGTCCACGGCGCAATTTCGGTGCTGGTGCGGTCGACCATGTCGCCCACGGCAGCGCGATAGGCGTCCCACTTGTCGCGGTTGCGCCAGTCGTCTTCGGTGATCTTGAAGCGCTTGAAGGGGATTTCTTCGCGCTCCTGGAAGCGCTCCATCTGCGTGTCCTTGTCGATGGCCAGCCAGAACTTGACCACGATCACCCCGGCATCGGCCAGTTGCTCCTCGAAGTCGTTGATTTCGCCATAGGCACGCATCCAGTCGGCGGTACTGCAAAAACCTTCGACCCGCTCCACCAGCACCCGGCCGTACCAGGAGCGGTCGAACACGGTGAATTTGCCCCGCGCCGGGATGTGCCGCCAGAACCGCCACAGATACGGCTGCGCCCGCTCCTCTTCGGTGGGCGCGGCAATCGGCACGATGTTGTACTGACGCGGATCGAGCGCCGCCGCGACCCGGCGAATCGAACCGCCCTTGCCCGCCGCATCGTTGCCTTCGAACACCGCCACCAGCGCGTGACGACGCATGCGTTTGTCACGCATCAGCCCCGACAGTCGCGCCTGCTCGGTGATCAGTTGTTCTTCGTAGTCTTTTTTGTCCAGACGCTGGGTCAGGTCGAGGCTGTCGAGCAGGTTCAACTGATCGACGGAAGTCCCCAACGGTGCAGCGTTGACCTCATGGGGATGCACATCGGGACGCTTCAAGGCGTTTTGCAGCCCTTCGAGCAGAATCTTGCCGACCGTCAGGCTGCGGTAGTACGGGTCGACACCCTCGATGACATGCCATGGCGCGTAATCGCGACTGGTACGGCGCAACACGCGCTCGCCGTATTTGACGAACTTGTCGTAGGTCTGCGATTGCTGCCAGTCCAGCGGGCTGATGCGCCAACTGTGCAGCGGGTCATCGGCCAGGGCCTTGAGCCGCGCCTTCATCTGTTTCTTGGACAGGTGGAACCAGAACTTGAAGATCAGCGCGCCTTCATCGCAGAACATCTTTTCCATGCGCTCGGCGCCGGCAATCGCCTGATCCAGTCGCGGATCCTTGAACAAGCCGTGGACCCGGCCCTGCAACATCTGGCTGTACCAGTTGCCGAAGAAAATCCCCATCCGCCCCTTGGCCGGCAGCATCCGCCAGTAACGCCAGGCCGGTGGCCGCGCCAGCTCTTCGTCGGTCTGCTGGTCGAAGGTGCGCACTTCGATCAGGCGCGGATCCATCCATTCGTTGAGCAGCTTCACCGTCTCGCCCTTGCCGGCGCCTTCGATGCCGTTGATCAAAATGATCACCGGGAAACGCTTCTGCTGCTGCAACTCGAACTGGGCTTCGAGCAAGGCTTCACGCAGGGCGGGCACGGCGGCTTCGTAGGTGTCTTTGTCGATGGCGTGACCGATTTCAGCGGATTCGAACATAGGGACGGCTCCTTCCAGGATTCAGCAAGACTAGCGGATTGGGCTCTGGCGCGGCACAGAAATTCCCGCCGGCGGCGGATTGTCCTTGAGGGATCGTCAGCAAGGCTTGCCATGGATCAAGCGCCGCCTGCGTGATCGGCTAGAATGGCCGCCTTGTCGTTGCCGAGCCTGCCATGAAACCTGTAATGCCCCACGCCCAACTCGACTGGGATGACCAGGGACGCCCGCGTTCGCGAGTGTTCGACGATGTGTATTTTTCCGACCAGTCGGGGCTCGATGAAACCCGCTACGTGTTCCTTGAACAGAACCGTCTGGCCGAGCGTTTTGCCGCGCTGTCGGCGGGTGGGCGACTGGTGATCGGTGAAACCGGCTTCGGTACCGGGCTGAATTTTCTCTGCGCCTGGCAGTTGTTCGAACAGCATGCGGTGGCCGGTGCGCGGCTGCATTTTGTCAGCGTCGAAAAGTTTCCGTTGAGCCCTGCCGACCTGCAACGGGCGCTGGCGTTGTGGCCTGACCTGAAGCCATTCTCCGATCAGTTGCTCAAGCATTACGTGGCAATTCATCAAGGTTTCCAGCGCATTGTTCTGGATAACGGTCGTGTGACCCTGACGCTGTTGATTGGCGATGCACTGGAGCAGTTGCCGCAACTGGATGGCCAGATCGACGCGTGGTTTCTCGACGGTTTCGCCCCGGCGAAAAACCCGGAAATGTGGACCGCCGAACTGTTCGCCGAACTGGCGCGATTGGCGGCGCCGGGCTCGACCATCAGCACGTTTACCAGCACCGGTTGGGTGCGGCGCTTGCTCAACGCCGCCGGCTTCAAGATGAAACGCACGCCGGGCATCGGCCACAAATGGGAAATCCTGCGCGGCGAATTTCTCGGCTGGCCCGAGGGTGTTGCGCCACCTGCGGCGGCAAAACCGTGGTTCGCCCGCCCAACAGCGTTGACAGGTGACCGTCGAGCCCTGGTGATCGGCGCCGGTCTGGCCGGTTGTGCCACGGCAGCCAGCCTTGCAGCACGGGGCTGGCAGGTCAGTCTGCTGGAACGGCATGACGCGGTGGCCCAGGAAGCTTCGGGTAACCCGCAAGGCGTTCTGTATCTGAAACTGTCCGCCCACGGCACCGCACTGTCGCAGTTGATTGTCAGCGGTTTCGGCTACACCCGTCGCCTGCTGGAAACCCTGCAACGCGGTACCGACTGGGATGACTGCGGCGTGCTGCAACTGGCGTTCAATGAAAAGGAACGCGAGCGTCAGGCGCAACTGGCGGCGGCGTTTCCCGAAGACCTTCTGCAATGGCTCGATCAACCCGACGCTCAGGCCCGCGCCGGGATCGGTCTGGCCCATGGCGGTTTGTATTATCCCGAAGGCGGCTGGGTGCATCCGCCCGCATTGTGTCAGGCGCAAGCCGCACAACCGGGCGTCACGCTGCTCACCCATCAGGAAGCCATTGAGCTGCGCAAGCTTGACGGTCAGTGGCAGGCCTTCGACGGTGAACGATTGATCGCAACAGCCCCCGTCGTGGTGCTGGCGGGTGCTGCCGAAATCAAGCGTTTTGCCCAGAGCGCCGACCTGCCCCTCAAGCGCATTCGCGGGCAGATCACTTGCTTGGCGCAGACCACACAAAGTCAGGCGCTGAGCACGGTGGTCTGCGCCGAAGGTTACGTAGCACCGGCACGCTTTGGCGAACACACCCTCGGCGCCAGCTTCGATTTCAATAACGACGACCTGACCCCGACCACCGCCGAACACCTGGGCAATCTGGCGATGCTCGAAGATATCTCCACCGATCTGGTCGCACGCCTGCACATCAGCGAACTCGACGCGGACAGCCTTGAGGGCCGCGCCGCCTTCCGCTGCACCAGCCCCGACTACCTGCCGATTGTCGGCCCGCTCGCCGATCGCGAGGCCTTCACCGCGGCCTATCGCGCCTTGAGCAAGGATGCCCGGCAAGTGCCGGACACTCCGTGCCCGTGGCTGGACGGTCTGTACGTCAACAGTGGCCACGGCTCACGCGGGTTGATCACTGCACCACTGTCTGGCGAGTTGCTGGCCGCGTGGCTGGACAACGAACCGCTGCCGCTGCCAAGAGCGGTGGCCGAGGCGTGTCATCCCAACCGTTTTGCCTTGCGTGAACTGATTCGCGGGAAGGCCTGAGGGACGCCGGCCTGCACTCTGCAGGTTCGGCAAATCCCGTGATGACTGACCGCTGTTCGAGCAGCCCTACCCAAGCAGCACAACACCCTCCAACTCCTCCCTTCTGCGCCTCGCTCCCTTGCCTGCCATCGGTCGGCACATCACGCCTTATAACTCATTGTTCTAAAACTCCGACGTCCGCGCCGGGGTCAGTCTCTGAGTACCCACCATTTTTGGCGGGTCCCGATTGCCCCTCCCCAACGGAAAAACCGGTAAGGACTTTATGTGCGGATTAGCTGGCGAGTTACGTTTTGATCAACAACCTGCAGACCTTGCAGCCATTGAGCGAATCACCCATCACCTGGCCCCTCGCGGCCCCGACGCGTGGGGCTTCCATGCCCAGGGGCCGATTGCCCTGGGCCATCGACGCCTGAAAATCATGGACCTGTCGGACGGCTCGGCGCAGCCGATGATCGACAGCCAACTGGGCCTGTCCCTGGCCTTCAACGGCGCGATCTACAACTTCCCGGAACTGCGTGCAGAACTCGAAGCGCTCGGTTATGCGTTCTACTCCGGCGGCGACACTGAGGTGCTGCTCAAGGGTTACCACGCCTGGGGCGAAGCGCTGCTGCCGAAACTCAACGGCATGTTTGCTTTCGCCATCTGGGAGCGCGATGCCCAGCGCCTGTTCATCGCCCGCGACCGTCTCGGTGTGAAGCCGCTGTACCTGTCGCGCACCGGCCAGCGCCTGCGTTTTGCTTCGGCTCTGCCGGCGCTGCTCAAGGGCGGTGACATCAACCCGATCCTCGACCCGGTGGCGCTCAACCATTACCTGAATTTCCACGCCGTGGTGCCTGCGCCGCGCACCTTGCTGGCCGGCATCGAAAAGCTGCCGCCAGCGAGCTGGATGCGCATTGAAGCGGACGGCACCACCGAGCAGAAAACCTGGTGGACCCTGCCCTACGGCCCACACGACGACGAGAAAAACCTGACCCTGGAAGACTGGCGCGACCGCGTGCTCGACAGCACCCGCGAAGCCGTGGCAATCCGCCAACGGGCGGCAGTGGATGTCGGCGTGCTGCTTTCCGGCGGCGTCGATTCGAGCATGCTCGTCGGCCTGCTGCGCGAAGTCGGCGTAGAGAACCTTTCGACCTTTTCCATCGGTTTCCAGGATGCCGGTGGCGAACGCGGTGACGAGTTTCAGTATTCCGATCTGATCGCCAAGCACTACGGCACTCAGCACCATCAATTGCGCATCGACGAAAGGGAAATTATCGAACAACTGCCCGCTGCGTTCCGCGCCATGAGCGAGCCGATGGTGAGCCACGACTGCATCGCCTTCTATCTGCTGTCCCGCGAAGTGGCCAAGCACTGCAAGGTTGTACAGAGCGGCCAGGGCGCCGACGAGTTGTTCGCCGGTTATCACTGGTACCCGCAAGTCGACGGCGCGGCCGATCCGTATGCGGCCTATCGCGAAGCGTTTTTCGACCGCAGCTACGACGATTACGCCGCCACGGTGCAGCCGAAATGGCTGACCGCCAATGACGCTGCCGGTGACTTCGTGAAGGAACATTTCGCACAGCCGGGCGCCGATGCGGCGGTCGACAAGGCCCTGCGCCTGGACAGCACGGTGATGCTGGTGGACGACCCGGTCAAACGCGTCGACAACATGACCATGGCTTGGGGACTGGAAGCGCGTACGCCGTTTCTCGACTATCGACTGGTGGAATTGTCGGCCCGTGTTCCGGGCAAATTCAAACTGCCGGACGGCGGCAAGCAAGTGTTGAAAGAAGCCGCGCGACTGGTCATCCCGAGCGAAGTGATCGACCGCAAGAAAGGTTACTTCCCGGTGCCCGGCCTCAAACACTTGCAGGGCGATACCCTCAACTGGGTGCGCGAACTGCTGCTCGATCCGAGTCAGGATCGCGGCCTGTTCAACCCCGCCATGCTCGACAAACTGCTGACCGATCCACAAGGCCAGTTGACCCCGTTGCGCGGCTCCAAGCTGTGGCAACTGGCGGCTTTGAACCTGTGGCTCAGCGAACAAGGAATCTGATCGATGAAACCTCACGCCACGGCTTACAGCCAACGGCTACTACGCGGTCAGACACCGTCCTACGAACGCTTGCAGGCGCGTCTGGCCGAGGACGGCAGCGAGCCGGCCGCCGAGCCGATTGCGGTGCATTGCGGCTGGGGCCGGTTGCTGATCGGCCACACTTTTCCCGATCCGGCCAGCCTTGCCCGGGAACTGCTCAACGAACAACCGGGCGAACGCGACATTGCCTTGTACGTCGCGGCGCCGCAGCAGATTCTCGGCCTTGAGCCGACCCAACTGTTTCTCGACCCGTCCGACACCCTGCGCTTGTGGTTCAGCGATTATCGTCAGGCGACCAGGGTGTTTCGCGGCTTCCGTATTCGTCGCGCGCAAAGTGACGCGGACTGGCAGGCGATCAATCAGCTGTATCAGGCGCGCGGCATGTTGCCGATCGATGCCACCCTGCTCACCCCGCACCATCAGGGCGGCCCGGTGTACTGGCTGGCGGAAGACGACGACAGCGGCGCGGTGATCGGCAGCGTCATGGGCCTCAATCACCAGAAGGCCTACAACGACCCGGAAAACGGCAGCAGCCTGTGGTGCCTGGCGGTCGACCCGCAGTGCTCGCGTCCCGGTGTCGGTGAAGTATTGGTGCGCCATCTGGTCGAGCATTTCATGAGTCGCGGTCTGAGCTACCTCGATCTGTCGGTGCTGCATGACAACCGGCAGGCGAAAAATCTCTACGCCAAACTCGGTTTTCGCAACCTGCCGACGTTCGCCATCAAGCGCAAGAACGGCATCAACCAGCCGCTGTTCCTCGGTCCGGGGCCGGAGGCGCAGTTCAACCCTTACGCGCGAATCATCGTCGAGGAAGCCCATCGACGCGGCATCGATGTGCAGGTGGATGACGCCGACGCCGGACTGTTCACCCTCAGTCATGGTGGGCGCCGGGTGCGTTGCCGTGAATCCCTGAGCGACCTGACCAGCGCCATCAGCATGAACCTGTGCCAGGACAAAAGCCTGACCCACAAAGTATTGAAAGCCGCCGGACTGAATGTGCCGTCGCAGCAGTTGGCGGGAAATGCGGACGACAATCTGGCGTTTCTCGATGAGCACCAGCGAGTGGTGGTCAAACCGCTGGATGGCGAACAGGGCCGAGGCGTGGCGGTGGATCTGCAGACCATCGAGGACGTGCAGAAGGCCATCGAAGCGGCCAGGCAGTTCGACACTCGCGTGCTGCTGGAAAGCTTTCACGAAGGCTTCGACCTGCGGATTCTGGTGATCGGTTTCGAGGTGGTTGCAGCGGCGATCCGCAGGCCGGCGGAAGTGGTCGGCGACGGTCATCATTCCATCGGCGCGTTGATTGAAGCGCAGAGCCGACGCAGACAAGCAGCCACCAGCGGCGAAAGCAAAATCCCGCTGGACCACGAAACCCAGCGAACCCTGCATGCGGCCGGTTACGACTACAGCAGCATCCTGCCGGCCGGTGAGCATCTGTTCGTGCGGCGCACGGCGAACCTGCATACCGGCGGCACGCTGGAAGACGTCACGGCGATTCTGCACCCGACCTTGGCCGAGGCCGCCGTGCGCGCGGCTCGGGCGCTGGAGATTCCGATGGTCGGCCTCGACCTGATGGTGCCGGCGGCGGATCAACCAGAGTACGTCTTCATCGAAGCCAACGAGCGAGCGGGTCTCGCCAACCATGAGCCTCAACCGACGGCCGAGCGGTTTGTCGATCTGTTGTTTCCGCACAGTCAGCCGGCCGTTTGATCTCTCTTCGGCGTCATTCCCGCGTTCAACGCGCGAATGACGCCCCGCAACAGGAGTTTCCATGACCACCCAAATTCCCGAACCGGATCTGAACTACCTGCAGAAAGTCCTGCTGGAAATGCTCGCCATTCCCAGCCCTACCGGGTTCACCGACACCATCGTGCGTTACGTCGCCGAGCGTCTGGAAGAACTCGGCATTCCCTTCGAGATGACCCGTCGCGGCACGATCCGCGCCACCCTCAAGGGCAAGAAAAACAGCCCCGACCGCGCGGTCTCGGCGCACCTGGACACCATCGGCGCCGCCGTGCGCGCGGTGAAAGACAACGGGCGTCTGACCCTGGCGCCGGTGGGTTGCTGGTCGAGCCGGTTTGCCGAGGGCAGCCGCGTCAGCCTGTTCACCGACAACGGTGTGATTCGCGGCAGCGTGTTGCCATTGATGGCTTCCGGGCATGCCTTCAATACGGCCGTGGACGAGATGCCGATCAGTTGGGATCACGTCGAGCTGCGTCTGGACGCCTACTGCGCGACCCGCGCCGATTGCGATTCGCTGGGCATCAGCGTCGGCGATGTGGTGGCCTTTGACCCATTGCCGGAGTTCACCGAAAGCGGTCACATCAGCGCCCGACATCTGGACGACAAAGCCGGTGTCGCCGCGCTGCTGGCAGCACTGAAAGCCATCGTCGACAGCGGTCAGGAGTTGATGATCGACTGTCATCCGCTGTTCACCATCACCGAGGAAACCGGCAGCGGCGCAGCAGCAGCGTTGCCGTGGGACGTCAGCGAATTCGTCGGCATCGACATCGCCCCGGTCGCGCCGGGCCAACACTCCAGCGAACACGCGGTGAGCGTGGCGATGCAGGATTCCGGCGGGCCTTACGACTATCACCTGTCGCGGCACCTGTTGCGTCTGGCAGGCGAGCACGAACTGCCGGTGCGCCGCGACCTGTTCCGCTATTACTTCAGCGACGCCCATTCGGCGGTCACTGCCGGTCACGACATCCGCACCGCCCTGCTCGCCTTCGGCTGCGACGCAACCCACGGCTACGAACGCACACACATCGACAGCCTGGCGGCGCTCAGTCGCTTGCTGGGGGCGTATATTCTGAGTCCGCCGGTGTTCGCCAGCGATGCGCAACCGGCCACCGGATCACTGGATCGCTTCAGTCATCAGATCGAACACGAAACGCAGATGGAGAGCGACACCCGTGTGCCATCGGTGGACAGCCTGGTGGGGCAACGCTCGGACAGCTGAGTCTGGCCCTCGGCGATCATTCGCCGTAGCATCCCGACATTGATTTAGCCGAGGTGCCCATGCTGATTCCCCACGACGCGCTCGAAGTCGACACCCTCACCCGCCTGATCGAGGATTTCGTCACCCGCGACGGTACCGACAACGGTGACGACACGCCGCTGGAAACCCGCGTATTGCGGGTTCGCCAGGCGCTGACCAAAGGCCAGGCGTTGATTGTTTTCGATCCGGAAAGCGAGCAATGCCAGTTGATGCTCAAGCACGACGTGCCCAAGCACCTGTTCGACTGAAAACGGTCAGCGGCCCTTGCCGCTGGCCTGTTTGCGCTGGATCCGTTCGTAGACCTCGGCGCGATGCACGCCGATCTGCTCCGGCGCTTCGACGCCGAACCGCACGCTGGAGCCGTTGACCGCCAGAACGCGCAGAGTGATGTTGTCGCCAATGGAAATCAGTTCACCGACAACACGGCTGAGTACAAGCATGGGGGTTGTCCTTCAAGGTTTGCGAGCCTCGAAGATGCGCGGGTTTCGACCGCCCTACAATGCACGCCGGGCAATTCAGTCATTCCCTACGCATCAGGTCGCGCAAGCCTTCAGACGTTTCCTTCAAGGCTGCAAGATTCAGCTCGCGGAAAACCGTGGTCCGAACAGGATCACACTGGCCCCGATCACACACAGCGCCACCCCGATCCAGTCCGAACCCAACGGGCGGATGCGCTCGACCACCGCCAGCCAGCCAATCGAAGCAATGATGTAGATGCCGCCATAAGCGGCGTAGGCGCGACCGGCGTAAGTCGCTTCGACGCGCGTCAACAGCAGCGCGAACAGGGTCAGGCTGATCAGCGCCGGGATCACCCACAAGGCGCTCTTGCCCTGGCGCAGCCACATCCAGAACGCGAAACAGCCGGCGATTTCGAACAGCGCGGCGAGGAAGAACCACAGGTAGTTGAGCATGCAAGACATCTCGTCAGGGTGACTGTTGCGGCCACCCTAACGATGCGGCGAACCCCGGGCAAGTTCAGCCGTTGTTCTGTTTGGCCTTGGCGCGCATCTTTTCGGCCATCGCGGTCATTTCGTTGTACAGCAGCTGCGGATTCTTCTGTTTGAGCGCCCAGGCCATACGCCCTTGTTCGTGAGGCAGGATCATGAACTCGCCGGCCGCGACTTGCTGGTAGATGTAGTCGGCAATATCGCTGGCGGTGATGGGCGAACTTTCCAGCAACTTGCCGACCTGGGCTTTCATCGCCGGCGTCGGGCCACGGAAGGAATCCAGCAGATTGGTCTGGAAGAATGACGGGCAGACCACATGAACCCCGACTTCCTGTTGGGCCAGTTCAATCAACAGGCTTTCCGACAGCGCCACTACCCCGGCCTTGGCCACGTTGTAGTTGCTCATCGCCGGGCCCTGCATCAGTGCGGCCATCGAGGCGATGTTGATGATCTTGCCCTTGCTCAGTTCCAGCAGCGGCAGGAACGCCTTGCAGCCCTTGACCACGCCCATCAGGTTGATCGCGATCTGCCAGTCCCAGTCCTCCAGCGACAGTTCGCTGAAGAAACCGCCCGAGGCCACACCGGCGTTGTTGACGATGATGTCGATGCCGCCAAGTTTCACTTCGCAGGCCTGGGCGAACGCCGTCAGCTGGCTGTAATCGCGCACGTCGCAGCGCTGGATGAAGCCGTCGCCGCCAGCCTCGCGAACCAGTTTCAGGGTCTCTTGCAAACCGGGTTCGCTGACGTCGGACAAGGCCAGTTGCCAGCCTTCACGCGCCCAGCGCAGCGCGATTTCGCGACCCAGGCCTGAGCCCGCGCCAGTGATCATCATGCGATTTTGCATAGCAGACAGCCTTGTTGTTCCGGGGAAGATGCGCGGAGTGTAGCGAAGGATCCGCAGCGACCCACGCTCCATCAGATTGCTGAATGGCGAGGGCAAACCGCAACAACAAACGAAATAAGCAGGCGAGCCAAATACCTTAAAAAAACATTGAATTTTCTTTCATGTGCACCAGTCGGAATTAACAAGCCGGCTGGATTTAATTCAACTTCCAGCCGCCCTTGAACACCAAGACTTAACAGACACTATCAACAAGGAAATAGACATGGGCACAATTTTAATCATTATCCTGATCCTGTTGCTGATCGGTGGTCTGCCGGTCTTCCCGCACTCCAGAAGTTGGGGTTATGGCCCATCGGGCATTATCGGCGTAGTGCTGGTAGTCCTGTTGGTGCTGTTGTTACTCGGTCGGATATGACTGTTTGACCGACAAAAAAAGAGGCCCTTCAAGGGCCTCTTTTTTATGGTGCCGACTGATCAGTCCGGCTTGCCGTTAATCACACCGGCGGCGTTGTCCATCAGGCTCTTGGTCGCCGTTTGCAGGAACGCTTCGAGCTTGAGTTTCAGCTCGGCTGTGCGCGGAGCATCCGGTACCACTTCAGCGTGCGGGTTGGCACCCAGCTCGTACTGATAGATCTTCGGTGCCATTTCCTTCTCTTTCGGCAGCACCAGGATCTGGTCGGCGGTGACGATGGCGGTGGTCTGCTCGCTGCCCGACGGCTTGATCACACCGAAACCGGTGTCACCCTGCGGCAGGTTCAGCAGATCGCGGCCCCAGCACTGATGGCGCACTTCGCCACCGAGGCGACCCATGATGGTCGGCACGATGTCGATCTGAGTGCCCACGGTGTGGTCACGGGTACCGAATTTTTCCTGGATGCCCGGTGCGATCATCAGCATCGGCACGTTGAAGCGGCCCAGGTCCATTTCGGTGATCTGACGCTCGTTGCCGAAGCCGTGGTCGCCGACGATGACGAACAGGGTTTCCTTGAAGTACGGCTCCTTGCGGGCTTTCTCGAAGAACTGGCCCAGCGCCCAGTCCGCGTAACGCATGGCGGTCAAGTGCTCGTTGAGCGTGCCACGATCCGTCACGCGCTCGACCGGCAGCGGCGTCGGCAAGGCGTACGGCGTGTGGTTGGACAGGGTCTGCAGCAGCGCGTAGAACGGCTTGCCGTTTTCCCGTGCCTTGAGCTCCACCAGACCGCGGTCGAACATGTCCTGGTCGGACACGCCCCAAGTCGGATCGGAGAACACCGGGTTCACGAAGTCGTTGCGGCCGACGAAGTTGGTCATGCCCTGGTTGCTGAAGAAACCGGACTGGTTATCCCAGGCAAAATCACCGTTGTAGACGTAGACATCGTCATAGTCACGAGCGCTGAGCAACTGCGGCAGGCCGGACAGCTTGTGGCTGCCTTCCGGGGTCTGCATCAGGTATTCGAAACCCGGCAGGTTCGGGAAACATGCCATGGTGGCGAACATGCCCTGGTGGGTGTGGGTGCCGTTGGAGAAGAAACGGTCGAACAGCAGGCCTTCCTTCGACAGCTTGTCGAGGTACGGCGTGATGTTGCCCGGCGCGCCCAGAGCACCGACCGAGTGACCGGCCATGCTTTCCATGAGGATCACGACGACGTTCTTGATCGGCAGGGTCTTGTCGGCAGGCGGCGTGTACTCACGACGCACGGCGGCGATATCGGCATCCACCAGTTTGTCGTCCGGCATCACCAGCATCTCGCGGACCACTTTCTGCGCCTGATCCTGCGGCAGCGTGGCTTTCCAGATGTTGTCGCGATCCTCGCCCATCCGGTCCTTGGCCGCCGCGATCAGCGACAGCGTGCCGTTGAGGCCGAGCTGATTGGCGAAGTTCGATTCGGTGGTATACACGTCCCCCCAACGCAGCGGCGGGCCTTGACGCAGGGTGCCGCGAGCGGCCACCACGCAGACCAGCAGGCATACTACGAAGACAACCAGACGCGCATACCATGGCGCCACTTGACGGGTGCCGACGTTGCCACCGCTGAACGGACCACGCGGACGGGTCAGACGGTCGGCGCCCTTGAACGCCAGGGTCAGGATCAGCGTGCCCACGGCCCAGGCCAGCAGATAACGCACCACCGGGAAACCGTACCAGAGCATGCTCATCACGGTTTTCGGGTCTTCCTTCACGTACTGGAACACCAGGCCGTTGAGGCGCTGGTGGAACTCGCGATAGAAGTCCATCTCCATCAGACCGAGGAACAGTGCAATGCTCGAAGCAACGGTCAGCCACAGACGGAAGAAACCGCGGGCCGCCATGGCCCGGGCACTGAACAGCGCCAGCACCAGCGGAATGCACAGGTACACCACCAGACGCACATCGAAGCGCAGGCCGTTGGCGAAGGCTTCGAGGAAGGTCGAGGCCGGGGTGTCGAGGATCATCTCGCGGTTGTAGACCAGCAGCGCGAGGCGCAGCACGGAAAACATCACCATCATGACCAGCGCGCACAGGAGCGTGTAGGCCAGATGCGATTTGACGGTCGGTTGCAGCAGGCGACTGGAAGATCGCTGCTGACTCAGGGCGTCCGGGTTTGCCATGTCGTTTTAGGACCCATTGGAAGTTGAAGTTGCAAAAATTCAGCTGCGCCCTGCCCTCTGTTGGCCATTCCAGGCCCCGGGGCTTGCGCGGAGCGCAAATGTTGCACGATCACCGGCGGCATTGCCATTGATTAGTGCCCGTTGCCGGACGCTTTCATTCAAGGCACGGCGCACCGGGACAGGTGCAGACAGCGCGGGCGAATTGTCTTGGAGACTTTGTGAAAATTTCGTCCAACGCATATCTGGAAACACAATAAACCCGGAAAACAAAACGCCCCGAGTTCTTCGGGGCGTTTACAGATGAACGCGACAGTTACTTCTCGGCGCGTTCTTTCAAGGCTTTGAGGGTGTTGAACGGTGCATCGACCACAAACTTGTTGGCGATCATCGACGGCACGCTGCCGCCCGGCTCGGTGTGAACCTGATAGGTCACTTCAACCTGGTCGCCTTTTGGTACGAACTTCCAGAAGCCTTTGACTTGAGCAACCCGCACAAAGCCCTTTTCTTCAGGCAGGTACTTCGGCACGCCTTCCAGATTACGGGTCAGGCTGCCATCGGCGCCTTCAACAGTGGTGACATGCAGAATCGAATCGCGCGGAGTCACCGGCCATGGCGTGTTGAACTGAGTGTAGGTCCAGCTCTGGTCGCCTTCGTGCTTGAGCAGTTTCTGGGTCTTGCATTCGTGAATCCAGGCGCAGGCACCGGAAACGTCTTCCTGCAAGGCGCGCAGTTTGGCGATGGTGGTCTTCATCACGGTCACGCCCTGATAAGACTTGTAGTCCGAACCCGGCACTTCGCTCAGGGAGACCTTGATGCCGTCCTCGTTCTTGGCGACTTTCCAGTCTTCAGCCTGGGCGGCCGAGGTGGCCAGCACGGCCGTCAAACCACACAACACAGCGATACGATGCAGCGAACCCATAGTCTTATTCCTTATTGTTGAAGTTCCGTTCGTTTGACACATCACGCCGCCGTCATCTGCTCCCACCAGCCGAGCAGTCTGATCGCGTCGTCCTGGCTGCTGCCGCAGACTTCGGGATCGGCCTTGAATCCTGAGCAGACCGCTGGACGTTCCGGTCGGCCGAAAATGTTGCACAGGTTATCGACCGACAACTGAACGCAGCGTTCACCGGCAGGTTTGCCATCGGGCATGCCTGGAATCGGCGAACTGATGGAAGGGGCAATGCAGCAGGCGCCACAGCCTTCACGGCATTTCATGACGACGCACTCCTCGCAGCGGGCAATGTGTTAAAGGGACGCGGAACAGGGTAACCGCTTAAACGGCTGTTTTAAATTGCCTGAACCGGGGTTTTTACGCAGAAACGAAAGTGACTGAACAGTCTCCGACAAAGCGTCTGGTCTGCGGGTCACCGATGGGGACGATTTATTGCTTGAACTCGAAATCCAGCGCCGCGCCTTCGACTTCCCGACGCTCCTCATTGCGCAGTTGCAGCTGCATTTCGTTGCTGAGCAGACGGCCGTTGAGCTGAAACCCGTTGTTCTTGTCACCGAACATTTGCGGCAGAATCGGTTCGCGTTTGGGCAGCGTCACGGAGCCAGGTGGTTTCAATTCCTGAACCATATCTTTGGGCAGGCTCAAATCGAGTTTCGCGGACGGCAACGGCGTCTTGGCCACTTCTTTTGCCGACTTCGACTTGGAAGCGACCGGTGCGCGCTTCTTGGCTGGAGCAGCCTTTTTCTGCGGTGTTTTTTTCGCTGGAACGGTTTTCTTGGCCGTGACCGGTTTTTTCGCGGTAGCGGTGGCCGGCGTCTTTTCCTGCGCCGCAGCCGCCAAAGCGCCGGGCACATGACCCATCAACAGCAAGCAGAACACGACCCAGGCGGCAGAAAATTTCGCTTTCATGAACCCAACGAAGCTAACGGCAGATAGCCATATGCTCGCCTGTTGGACGTCACATGACAAGCGCCCTCAATGTTTCAAAACCCGCCGGCCATCTCCTGGCAGAGCTGGGTCGCCAGCATCCCGAGGGTCATCAGCGCCCGTTCCGCCTCGCGATTCCACGGGATGCCGCAGTTCAACCGGATGCAGTGGTTGAACTGTTCGGTGTTGCTGAAGATCAGGCCTGGCGCAATGCTGATGCCCTGTTGCAGCGCTCGCACGTGCAATTCCTGGGTGTTGACCCGCCCTGGCAGACTGACCCATAGAATGAATCCACCGGTCGGCCGGGTCATCTGAGTGCCTTCCGGAAAATACTGCTGAACCGCCAGCTGGAATGCGCTGAGATTTTTTCGGTATTCCTGGCGGATGTACCTTAAATGCCGGTCATAGCCGCCGTTTTCCAGGTACGCCGCGATGGCCATTTGCGTGACGCTGCACGCCGAATGGGTGCTGAAAGTCTGCAAGCGCTGGATTTCCTGCTGGTACTTGCCGGCGATCATCCAGCCGATGCGCACACCGGGCGATAATGTCTTGGAAAAACTCGAGCAGTAGATCACCCGATCGAGCCGGTCGTAGGCTTTGAGTGATTTTGTGCGACCCTGTTCGAACATCAACTCGCCATAGATGTCGTCTTCGACGATCTGGATATCGAAGTCCGAGGCCAGTCTCAGCAATTGCTTCTGCCGTTCTTCCGGCATGGTGCCGCCGAGTGGATTGCTCAGACGGGTGGTCAGCACCAGCGCCTTGATCGACCATTGGTTGGCCGCCAGTTGCAGGGCTTCGAGGCTCATGCCGGTGGCAGGATCGCTGGGAATCTCGATGACTTTCAGGCCCAGCAGGTCAGCCAGTTGCAGCAACCCGTAATACGTCGGTGATTCGGCGGCGATCAGGTCACCGGGGCGAGTCAGCACCCGCAACGACATCTGCAAGGCGTCGACGCAACCGTGGGTGATCACCACTTCCGAAGGGTCGACGACAACGCCTGCATCACGCATGCGAATCGCCACCTGGCGGCGCAGCGGCTCGAAACCCGGGCTGAACATGTAGCTGAACGCCCGAGGGCTGTGAAAGCGGGTGACCTTGGCCAGCTGCTGATGCAAGGCGCGCACCGGCAGGTAATCGACACTCGGCACCGCCGCACCCAGCGGGAACACGCCTTCACGACGGGATTCGACCAGCACTTGCTGAATGATGCTGCTGCGGGTGACCAGGCCTGGCCGTTCGACCCGGGCAATGTCCGGCGTGGGCGCCGTCAGTGCGGGAGTCTGGTGCACGTAGTAACCGGACTGCGGCCGCGCGCGGATCAGGCCCTGATCCTCGAGATTGGCGTAAGCCTGCAACACCGTGGCATGGCTGACGTTGAGCTGCGAACTCATCTTGCGCACCGAAGGCACGCGCTCGCCCGGTTGATAGACGCCACGGCGGATATCTTCGGCCAGCTGTTGAGCAATACGTTGGTAGAGCAAGAGATTGGTCATGACGCAGCACTCGATTTCACGGGCGTTTTATTCTTGTGTGAAACAATACCGGAACAGTTTGGAAGTGTACTGGGACAGTTGCCATATTAGTCAACCATACAGTGCTGTGTCGGTTAAATCTGTACTGCTTTGTGAGGTAATCGACAGACGTAAAAAAGCCCGGCGCTGCCTGACAGCCCGGGCTTTCCAGTAACGCCACCCTCAGCGGGTGGCGCCGAGCTGGCCTTTTTCGTCGGAGAACACGATTTCCACCCGACGGTTCTGCGCACGCCCACGCTCGGAAGCGTTTGCGTCCACCGGGTATTCGTCGCCGTAGCCTTCGACCTGAATGCGTTTTTCGTCGATGCCCAGATCCGTCAGCACGTCCGCTACCGACTGCGCGCGATCGCGGGACAGCTTGAGATTTTCCTGCTTGCCGCCGGTGCTATCGGTGTAGCCCTCGATGCGCACGACGCGTTTCGGGTTGAGTTGCAGAAATTGCACGATCTTCAGCACCACGCGGTTGGCCGAATTTTTCAGTTCGGCTTCGCCGGTATCGAACAGCACGTCACCCAGGGTCATCACCAGGCCACGGTCGGTCTGGGTGGTGGCCAGCGCAACGATCTGCTCTTCCAGCCATTTGCCCTGCTGTTGCACGCTCAGCAGTTTCGACTCGCGCAGGGCCAGTTGCAGGCGCTGGCGTTCAAGTTCCAGTTTCGCTGCGCGTTCTTCGTTGAGCACCTGATTGGTGTGCTCACGGGCGATTTCGCTGTAGCGCTGACTCAGGTAGGCGTAATGCACCACGTCCGAGCCGCTGCCCCAGTACGTCGACAGACGATCGGCACGGGCCAGGGACTCACCGGCGCGTATCACGTCTTTCGGCGCGATACGCAGCACGTTGGAATCTTCCTTGACCTTCTGGAAGTCGGTGCTGGCCTGCTGCAATGCGGATTCACTGTGCTGACCGGCGCAGCCGTACAGGCTGGCGCAACCGGTGAGGATCAGAGCGCCGAGGGTTTTGGACTTCAGGCTCATTGGGCATCCCCCAGTTGCTTGCGCAGTCGGACGATGCGGGTGTTGAGCACATTCACTTGCTCTTCGCTCTTCTGGGTCAACACTTTGGCTTCCGCCAGACGGGCGTCGAGTTCGGCCTGTTCGAGGCGCATCCGCGCATTCTTGTACGATTCGCCGGCCATGCTGCCCTTGGCCCGGTTGAACTTGTCTTCTGCCAGTTTCATTTCCGGCACGTCTTCAGCGGTGGCGCCCACGGCTTTGGCTTGCTCAAGGGCCTGCTCGGTCAGGCGCATTTGTTCGTTGGGTGCCGGATCGCTGGCGCAACCGGCCAGGGCCAGAACGGCCATGGCCGCGAAAAGAAGTCGATTACTCACTAAGAATCCCTACTGTTTTGGGGCGCTGACAGGTGGTTGCGGCGGCTGTTGCTGCTGCGCCTTCCAGCGCTCGATGTTGCGTTGCAGCGCGGCTTCCGTCAGGCCGGACGCGGGCAATTCTGTCATCTTTTTGGCCAGCTGTCCGCGCAACCACGGATCGTTGCAGGCCGAGTTGTGCGAAACCGCGAGGAACAGACCGGGCCGGTCGATGGGTTGTTCAAAAGCCAGCAGATCATTGGCCATGCCCAGTGCCTGCGCGGCTGCCATGCCCGAGTAGCGACCGGCGAGTACATATTCCACCTCGCCCAGCAGAAGTTTCTGAAACGCCTGGGTCAGGTTTGCCGTACGGGTCAGGGTCAATTGCTGCTCGGCGAAAGTGCCGAATGCCGGGGTCATTCGAGACTTTTCCGACAAGCCTCCGGTATGCCCGTACAGATCCTTCGCTTCGCTGTAGACCAGAGTCGACCCCTTGCGGGTCCAAACTAGATAGTCGTTTTCCAGCAACGGCGGGTGAATGTAGTCGAGGTTTTCCAGCTCATTGAAGGTCAGCGGCGCGTCAGCCAGCATGTCCATGCGTCCGCTGCGCACTTCGTCGAGGGCCTGGGAACGCTTGCCTGCGTATAGCAGATCGACTTTGATCCCCAGCTCTTTCGCCACCTGTTGCAACAGGTCAGCACTGGCACCGATCAGTTGTTTGGGGTTCTGCGGATCCTGCCAGAGATACGGCGGTGCATCCGGGCTGCCGGTGACGACCAGCCGCTCGCACTTGCCCGCCGCCACCGACAGGCCCGGCAACAATGCCAGCCCCAGTAACCACGAGCAGCCCAACCGACGATGCAGATCCATGGCGAAACGCTCCCACTCAAATCCGAGACAAAAAAAGCCCGACCAAAAGGTCGGGCTCTTTATAAGTGAAGCGGCCGGATTAGACCAGCTTCTCCAACTCAGGTACGGCTTCGAACAGATCCGCCACCAGGCCGTAATCGGCCACCTGGAAGATCGGCGCTTCTTCGTCCTTGTTGATCGCAACGATCACTTTGGAGTCTTTCATGCCGGCCAGATGCTGGATCGCGCCGGAGATACCGACGGCGATGTACAGCTGTGGTGCAACGATCTTGCCGGTCTGACCGACCTGCATGTCGTTCGGTACGAAACCTGCGTCGACCGCGGCGCGGGAAGCACCAACAGCGGCGCCCAGCTTGTCGGCCAGGGCGTACAGGTGTTTGAAGTTGTCGC
This sequence comes from Pseudomonas paraglycinae, assembly GCF_021601625.1. Classification (GTDB taxonomy): domain Bacteria; phylum Pseudomonadota; class Gammaproteobacteria; order Pseudomonadales; family Pseudomonadaceae; genus Aquipseudomonas; species Aquipseudomonas paraglycinae. The sequence continues at coordinate 217,972 of NZ_BQHR01000008.1, forward strand.
CGTTCTGCATGCCGCGGCCGCCGGAAACGACGATCTTGGCAGCGGTCAGTTCAGGACGATCGGACTTGGCCAGCTCTTCGCTGACGAAGCTGGAAGTGCCGGCGTTGTGAGCAGCAGCAACGGATTCAACCGAAGCGGAACCGCCTTCAGCGGAAACCGGATCGAAACCGGTGGCACGCACGGTGATCACTTTGATCGCTGCGGTCGATTGCACGGTAGCGATGGCGTTACCGGCGTAGATCGGACGCTTGAAGGTGTCAGCGCTTTCGACCGAGATGATCTCGGAGATCTGGTCAACGTCCAGCTGGGCAGCAACGCGCGGCAGGATGTTTTTGCCGTTGGAAGTAGCGGCAGCCAGGATGTGGCTGTAGCCAGCGCCCAGCTCTGCAACCAGCGGAGCAACGTTTTCCGGCAGCTGATGCGCGTAGGCAGCATTGTCAGCGTTCAGGACTTTGCTCACGCCAGCGATTTTCGCAGCGGCTTCAGCCACGGCGCCAGCGCCCTGGCCTGCAACCAGAACGTGGATGTCGCCGCCGATTTTGGCAGCGGCAGCCACGGTGTTCAGGGTGGCCGGAGCCAGCACCTTGTTGTCGTGTTCGGCGATTACCAAGATAGTCATGATCAGATTACCTTCGCTTCGTTTTTCAGTTTCTCGACCAGTTCAGCCACCGACTTGACCTTGATGCCCGCGCTGCGTGCAGCCGGCGCTTCGACTTTCAGGGTCTTGTTGGTGGAGGCGGTGGAAACGCCCAAAGCGTCCGGAGTGAGCGTCTCGAGAGGCTTCTTCTTGGCTTTCATGATGTTTGGCAGGGACGCATAGCGCGGCTCGTTCAAACGCAGGTCGGTGGTGACGATCGCTGGCAGTTTCAGGGAAACGGTCTGCGCGCCGCCGTCGATTTCGCGGGTCACGGCAACGCTGTCGCCGGAGACTTCGACTTTCGAGGCGAAAGTGCCCTGACCGTAGCCGCTCAGTGCAGCGAGCATCTGGCCGGTCTGGTTGTTGTCGCTGTCGATGGCCTGTTTGCCCAGGATCACCAGCTGAGGCTGTTCCTTGTCGACCACGGCCTTTAGCAGCTTGGCCACGGCCAGGGAAGTCAGGTCTTCAGCGGATTCGACGAGGATGGCGCGGTCGGCACCCAGAGCCAGTGCGGTACGCAGCTGTTCCTGAGCGGTGGACGGGCCGATGGAGACGACGACGATTTCAGTCGCAACGCCTTTTTCTTTCAGGCGTACGGCTTCTTCCACTGCGATTTCGCAGAACGGGTTCATCGACATCTTGACGTTGGCGAGGTCTACGCCGGAATTGTCCGCCTTGACGCGAACCTTGACGTTGTAATCCACAACGCGTTTGACAGCTACAAGAACCTTCATGGATTCCTCGTTACTCTCCGGTGAAAAGAAAGTCGCCTAGGCGAACCTGGCGGTTGATGCTCATCGGGCACAAGGGCACCTCTAAAAACGCCGGCTGAGCGGGATGACCGTTCGTCAGTCGTGACCGACGAGTCATGCCGCTTCGCGGTGTGTAAACTGCGCGCCGAACCTGCGCTGCGCATCACCGGTTACCGCCTACGCCCTGTCTTTAGAGGTGCTCTTGAAACCACCATTCAGCCTACGGCGAGCGCAAAACCGCCCGTATCTTGACCGGAACGCCCATTCTGGTCAATACGCCAAAATGCCCTGTCATAAGCCGCGCTTCTTTGATTTCTCTGGGCTGGAGCCGATTCAAACAAACGTTTGTATTGGACGCTAAGAGTGGTGTAGATATAATGCGCCGCCTAGAGAGAAAGGTGGTTTGCCCATTATTACCCTTGACGTTAACGTAAAGGCAATAACGGATACGACACCGAACCTCCAAATTAGAAAAAAAACTGTTGAGCCTTGAGTAGGAGATAGCCTGTGGAACGCGAATACATGGAATTCGACGTGGTCATCGTCGGTGCCGGCCCCGCTGGCCTGTCCGCCGCCTGCCGTCTGAAGCAGAAGGCCGCCGAAGCCGGTAAGGAAATCAGCGTCTGCGTGGTCGAAAAAGGCTCCGAAGTCGGCGCACACATCCTGTCCGGTGCCGTGTTCGAACCGCGCGCTCTGAACGAACTGTTCCCGGACTGGAAAGAACTCGGCGCCCCGCTGAACACGCCCGTCACCCGCGATGACATCTTCGTGCTGAAAAACGCCGAAAGCGCGCAAAAAATTCCTGACTTCTTTGTGCCCAAGACCATGCACAACGAAGGCAACTACATTATCTCCCTCGGCAACCTGTGCCGCTGGCTCGCTCAGCAGGCCGAAAACCTGGGCGTGGAAATCTACCCGGGCTTCGCCGCTCAGGAAGCGTTGATCGATGAAAACGGCGTGGTACGCGGGATCATCACCGGCGACCTCGGCGTCGACCGCGAAGGTCATCCGAAAGAAGGTCTGTACACCCCGGGCATGGAACTGCGTGGCAAATACACACTGTTCGCCGAAGGCTGCCGTGGCCACATCGGCAAGCAACTGATCAAGCGCTACAACCTCGACAGCGATGCCGACGCCCAGCACTACGGCATCGGCCTGAAGGAAATCTGGGAAATCGACCCGGCCAAACACCAGCCGGGCCTGGTGGTGCACACCGCCGGTTGGCCGATGGACATCATGGGCACCGAGAACACCGGCGGCTCCTTCCTCTATCACCTGGAAAACAATCAGGTGGTAGTCGGTCTGATCGTCGATCTTTCCTACAGCAACACCTACCTGTCGCCGTTCGACGAATTCCAGCGCCTCAAGCATCACCCGGTGCTCAAGCAATATCTGGAAGGCGGCAAGCGCATCAGCTACGGCGCTCGCGCAATCTGCAAGGGTGGCCTGAACTCGCTGCCGAAAATGGTCTTCAAGGGCGGCGCGCTGATCGGTTGCGATCTCGGCACCCTGAACTTCGCCAAGATCAAGGGCAGCCACACCGCGATGAAGTCCGGCATGCTCGCCGCCGAGTCCGTGGCCGACGCGCTGTTCGCTGAAAAGGACGGCACCGAAGAGCTGACCACCTACGTCGACGCGTTCAAGAAGAGCTGGCTCTACGAAGAACTGTTCGCCAGCCGCAACTTCGGCCCGGCGATCCACAAGTTCGGCGCTATCGTCGGCGGCGGTTTCAACTGGCTGGATCAGAACATCTTCGGCGGCAAACTGCCGTTCACCCTGCACGACACCAAGCCGGACTACGCCTGCCTCAAGCTCGCGGCCGACTGCAAGAAGATCGACTACCCGAAACCCGACGGCAAGATCAGTTTCGACAAGCTGAGCTCGGTGTTCATCTCCGGTACCAACCATGAAGAAGAACAGCCGTGCCACCTGAAACTGACCGACCCGACCATCCCGCTGAGCAAGAACCTGCCGCTGTATGACGAGCCGGCACAGCGCTATTGCCCGGCCGGCGTGTATGAAGTGATCACCAAGGAAGACGGCGAGAAACGCTTCCAGATCAACGCCCAGAACTGCGTGCACTGCAAGACCTGTGACATCAAGGATCCTTCGCAGAACATCACCTGGGTGACGCCGGAAGGCGCCGGCGGCCCGACCTACCCGAACATGTAAGTCGAATTGCTGAACATCAAGGCTCCCGAAACGGGGGCCTTTTTGTTGCCCGCGATTCAGTGCATCACATCAATACTTGTGGCAGTTCAGGCAGCGCGCTCATCCCCCGGACTGCGCTCGAAATAGCGTTTGTACTCGCGACTGAACTGCGACGTGCTCTGATACCCCACCCGATGCGCCACCTGCGCCACTCCCAGTCCCTCGGCGATCAGCAACGTCTGCGCCTTCAACAAACGTAAACGCTTCAGATACTGCACCGGCGACAGCAACGTGCTGCGTTTGAAATGCTCATGAAAGGTCGACACGCTCATGTTCGCGCAGCTGGCCAGCGTCTCGACGTTCAACGGTTCGGTGTAGTGCGAATGCAAATGGCTGATCGAAGCCGCCACCCGGGCAAACTGCCCCTGCTGCTCCACCAATGCCCGCAACACATCAGCCTGAGGTCCGCGCAACGCCACGAACAATAACTCTCGTACACGCGCCGGCCCGAGAATCTGGCATTCCAGCGGATCGTGCAGACAGCGCAACAAGCGTTCGACGCAACCGCGCATGTCATCGTCGAGCACCACCGAGGTCATCGACTCCGGTGTCTGCGCCGGAATATGCCGCCCCGGTGCCAGCCCCATGGCCAGCACCAGTTCACCGAGCAGCACCCGGTCGATCGCCACCGACACACCCAGCAACGGCGCGTCCGGCAACGCGTATGTCTCGCACTCGAACGGCACCGGCAACGCCTGGATCAGGTAATGCCCGGCGCCGTACTCCATAGTGCGCGGCCCCAGATACGCCAGTTTGCTGCCCTGGGCGATGATCATCAGGCTTGGTTCATAAATGTGCGGGCCACGGGCGACGTCGCAACTGGCGCGCAACACCTGCACGCCCGGCAGCCCGGTCTGGCTGTAACCATCGCGCAGCGCCAGCGGTTCGATCAGCGAAACCAGGGTGGCGTTGGCATCAAGGTGACGGGTCAATTGCATCGGGTGGCTCTTTAGAAAAAATCACGGAAAAAGGGATAAAAGCATCATCGCAGATCCTTTTGCCAATGCGACCGATCAACCCCGCATGCCGGAGGATTAGGCATGACACCCGGAGGAATCGCCATGGCCGGACGACTGGACGGCGCCCAGAATGCGCCGCCTCACCTGTCACTGCTTTTGCGAGGTTTCACATGTACACCGCCATCGGCTATGCCGCTCAAACGGCCACCACCCCCCTCGCCCCGATGAAATTCGAACGCCGCAGCCCACGGGTCGACGACGTCGCCATCGAGATCCTGTACTGCGGCGTCTGCCACTCCGACATCCACCAGGCGCGCAACGAATGGGGCATCGCCGTTTACCCGTTGATGCCCGGCCACGAGATCGTCGGAAAAGTCACCGCCGTCGGTGCGAATGTCACTAAACACAAGGTAGGCGATCTGGTTGGCGTCGGTTGCATGGTCGACTCCTGCCGCACCTGCGAAGCCTGCCAGTCGAACCTCGAGCAATACTGCCTCGAAGGCCCGACCATGACCTATGCCACCCCGGACCGGGTCGATGGCAGCAACACCATGGGCGGTTATTCGGACAGCATTGTGGTCAGCGAACACTTCGTGGTGCGCATTCCCGAGAAGCTGGATCTGGCGGCTGCCGCACCGATTCTCTGCGCCGGCATCACCACCTACTCGCCGCTCAAACACTACGGTGTAAAGGCCGGCGACAAGGTCGGGATTCTCGGCATGGGCGGCCTCGGTCACATGGGCATCAAGTTCGCCAAGGCCATGGGCGCTGAAGTGACGCTGTTCACCCGTTCGGCAAGCAAGGCTGAGGAAGGTCGTCGCCAGGGCGCCGATCACGTGATCGTCTCCACCGACGAAGAGCAGATGAAAGCTGCAGCCGGTCGTTTCGACTTCCTGCTGGACACCATTCCGGTCCAGCACGATCTCAACCCGTACCTCGACACCCTGCGCTTCGACGGCGTGCACATTCTGGTGGGTCTGATCGAACCGATCGATCCGCCGGTACACGCCGGCAAACTGGTGATGAGCCGTCGCGTGTTGGCCGGCTCGCTGATCGGCGGCGTCGCCGAAACCCAGGAAGTGCTGGATTTCTGCGCCGAGCACAACATCAGCTGCGACATCGAAATGCTCGACATCCGCCAGATCAACGAGGCCTACGCGCGGATGATCGCCGGTGATGTGAAGTATCGCTTCGTCATCGACATGGCGACTCTGAAGCTCTGATTCCTCAGACCTTCAAGCCAAGCTCCGCCGAGAGCCGGGCCGTGACCCCTTTGATCAGGGGAATCAGCTCGGCCATTTTTTCCAGCGGCATGTACGGCACGGTGCTGGCGATGCTGATGGCCGCGACGATGCGCTTGCTCGCGTCGCGGATCGGCGCCGCCACGCAGCGGATCGACGGCTCGTTGTCTTCCAGATCGAACGCGTAGCCGCCGGCCACGTATTCGGTCATCCGCTGCTCCAGCTGCTCCCACGACTGCTGGGGATGTTGCGGCCAGAACTGACTTTTCCCACCCGCCGGCAGACTGATGTCGTACAGTCGCTGCCAGTCCTGCGGTGCGTCATCCAGCATCAGCGCCTTGCCGATCCCGGTCCGCGCCAGCGGCATGCGATGGCCGACCCGCGAGCGCATTTCCGGGCCGTTGCGCCCCGGATTCTTCAGCAAATAAAGCACCTCGTCGCCTTCACGAATGCCCAGGTGAACGGTGTCGCCGGTCAGCGCCGACAACTCGTCCAGATAAGGCCCGGCCAGGGTCACCAGCGGCAATTCCTCACGTGCCTGGAAACCCAGTTCGATCAGCTTCGGCCCCAGCAGATAACCGACTTGCGGCACGACCCGCAGGTAGCGCTCGTCCACCAGACAACTGGCCAGACGATGAGTGGTGCTGCGCGTGGTGCCGATCAGGCGGGCAATCTCTTTGAGATCGCGGGCGCCACTGGCGACGGCCTGCACCACACCCAACCCGCGAAGCAGGGTCTGGGTGCCGGTTGGCGCGGCGTCCTTGGCGGTTTTTGGGGCGTCTTCCTGCATATCCAGCCTTTAGCGTTGAGCGAGGGAACGGGCGGCATTATGGTCGCCCGACATAGCCGACTACAACTCGATGCGCTCGACCTTGCCCACCAGCAGCACGTAGGACAAAGCACCGATCAATGCCAGAACCGCGATGTAGGTGATCGCCGGCGCGAACGAATCGCCACTGGCCAGGAAGCCGATGACAATCGGCGTGGCAATCGCCGACAGGTTGCCGATGAAGTTGAACACCCCGCCGGTCAAGCCCAGCAACCGCGCCGGCGCCAGTGTCGAGACCAGCGACCAGGTGATCGACGCCAGCCCGTTACCGAAAAACGCCAGCGCCAGGAAGGCAATCACCAGCGGCGTCGATTCAACGAAGTTGGCGCCGATGATCGAGGTGGAAATCAACAGCCCGCCAATGATCGGCAACTTGCGCGCAAACCCGACGGTGCAGCCACGGCGAATCAGGAAGTCGGAAAAGAACCCGGAGCACAGCACGCCGATAAACGCGGCGAGAAACGGCAGCGACGCCAGCAGACCGGACTTGATGAAGTCCATGCCGCGATATTTCACCAGGTAGGTCGGGAACCACGTCAGGAAAAACCACAGCGTCGAGTTCAGGCAGAACTGGCCGAGGTAGATCCCCCACAACTTGCGTTTGCTGAGGACGATGCCGAGATCGGTCCAGCTGAATTTCGCCTTCACTTTGGCGGTTTCGGCGGCGATATCCACCAACCCGCCGCCCTCGCGAATCAGGTCGATTTCGCCTTGGTTGGCGCCTTTGAAATCACGTGGTTCGCGATACACCGCGTACCAGATCGCCGCCCACACGATGCCCACCGCGCCGGTCACGACAAACACCATATGCCAGCCAAATTCATGTTGCAGCCACGCCAGCACCGGGGTCAGAAACGCCAGCCCGACAAACTGCCCGGAGGTATAGAAGCCGATGGCCGTGGCCCGTTCACGCTCGGGGAACCAGGTCGTCACCACACGGCTGTTGATCGGATACGCCGGTGCTTCCAGCGCACCGACCGCCATGCGCAGCACGAACAGTGCGATGAAACTGGCCGCGAAACCGAGCATCACCGTGGCCAGCGACCACAACAGCAGCGCGACGCTATAAAGAATGCGCGGCGGCACCCGATCCACCAGCCAGCCGCCGGGGATCTGCATGGCGGCGTAGGTCCAGCCGAACGCCGAGAAGATCAGCCCGACGTGCACCGGGTCGATGCCCAGATCCGTCGTCAGCGCCGGGGCGGCAATCGACAGGTTGCTGCGGTCGAGGTAGTTGATGACCACGGTGATGAACAGCAACACCATGATGAAAAATCGCTTGCGGCTGGGCGTGACTAACGTCGCTTGCCCGGTGAGGGTTTGCGGTTGCATGGGGAGCGCCTCTTCTTATGTTTATTGAGGTCGGATTTAGCAGGCGAGATCGTTCCCACGCTCTGCGTGGGAACGATCCCGTAGTTCTCGTCGAGCTCACGGCAAAGAATCAGCGAATCACCACTCGGCAAAACTGCCATCGGCATGGCGCCAGATCGGGTTGCGCCAGCGGTGGCCGACCGCCGCGCGTTCGATCACGTATTCCTCGTTGATCTCGATTCCCAGGCCCGGGCCGTTGGGGATTTTCACGAAGCCCTTGTCATAGTCGAACACCCGTGGATCCTTCACATAGTCGAGCAGGTCATTGCTCTCGTTGTAATGGATGCCCAGGCTCTGCTCCTGGATAAACGCGTTGTAACAAGCGGCGTCCAGTTGCAGACACGCCGCCAGCGCAATCGGCCCCAGGGGGCAGTGCAATGCCAGCGCCACGTCGTAGGCTTCAGCCATGTTGGCGATCTTGCGGGTCTCGGTGATGCCACCGGCGTGGGACGCATCCGGCTGGATGATGTCGACGTAACCTTCGCTCAACACACGTTTAAAGTCCCACCGCGAAAACAGTCGCTCGCCAAGTGCGATCGGGGTACTGGTCAGCGGTGCCAGCTCTTTCAGCGCTTCGTAGTTTTCGCTGAGCACCGGTTCCTCGATGAACATCAGTTTGTACGGGTCGAGTTCCTTCATCAGTACCTTGGCCATGGGTTTGTGCACCCGTCCATGGAAGTCGACGCCGATGCCGACGTGCGGCCCCACCGCATCACGTACGGCGGCAACGTTGGCCAGGGCCAGATCGACCTTTTCGAAGGTATCGAGGAATTGCAGCTCTTCGGTGCCGTTCATTTTCACCGCAGTGAAACCACGACCCACCGCCTCTTTAGCGGCCCGCGCGGTGTCCGCCGGACGGTCACCGCCGATCCACGAATACACGCGGATCTTGTCCCGCACCTGACCACCGAGCAGGTCGCTGACCGACACACCCAGCGCCTTGCCCTTGATATCCCACAACGCCTGATCGATGCCGGCCAATGCGCTCATATGGATCGCGCCGCCGCGGTAGAAGCCGCCGCGATACAGCACAGTCCAGATGTCTTCAATGTTGCGTGGGTCTTTGCCGATCAGGTAGTCGGACAATTCCTCAACAGCAGCGGCGACCGTATGGGCGCGCCCTTCGACCACGGGCTCGCCCCAACCGGTCACGCCCTCGTCGGTTTCGACTTTCAGGAAGCACCAGCGCGGCGGGACGATGAAGGTGGTGAGTTTGGTGATTTTCATCTGCTTGTCTCTCTTGTTAGATGCAGCGCACGCAGCGCCGGAAAAGTCTTAGCGAAGGGCTTTCCAGGCCGCCACGTAGGCCTTGGCATTGGCCGCCACTTGCTCAGTCGTCATGCCCGGTTTGAACAGCCCGGAACCGAGGCCGAAGCCTTTGACGCCGGCGTCGGTGAACGCCTGCATGTTGTCCGGGGTAATGCCGCCGACCGGCGCCAGAATCGTTCCGACGGGCAACACCGCCAGCCAGGCTTTCACCACTGCCGGGCCCATCTGTTCGGCCGGGAACAGCTTGAGAATGTCCGCGCCCTCCTCCAGCGCCGCGAAGGCTTCGGTCGGTGTGGCAACGCCCGGCGACAGGTACAGCCCCGCCGCTTTCGCTGCCCGCAACACCTTGGCATCGCTGTGGGGCATGACGATGACTTGGCCGCCAGCCTCCTTCACCCGTTCGACCTGTTCCGGGGTCAGCACCGTGCCGGCACCGATCAGGCAATCGGCGGGCAGGGTCTTACGCAGGATGCGAATGCTTTCGTACGGCGCAGGGGAATTGAGCGGTACTTCGATGACGCGAAATCCGGCCGCATACAGGACTTCTCCGACAGCGGCGGCTTCCTGCGGATGCAGGCCGCGCAGGATCGCGATCAGACCGTTTTGCGCCAGTGCTTGCTTGAGCATGTCAGGCCTCCAGTCAGGGTTAACGGGATGAGGAATCGATCAGTCCGGCGGCGAGCGCCAGTTGCCACAGACCACGCTCGGTGGCTTGCTCGGCCAGGGTCACCCGGGCAAAACCGCAGGCGTCGAGGGCCCGGCTGTAGCGGGCGCACAACTGCGCGTTGCCGATGAGGATGATCGAAGGAAGATGTGTGCTGTTGCGTCGGCGCCGTTGCACGGCGGCCAGCGCCGTCAGTTCATGGCCGATCAGCAGGCCGGACAGATAGTCCGGTTGAGCGGTGGCGCTGAGTTCACCGGTCAGGCCCAGGCTGCGGGCGCTGAACAGGGTCGACAGCACGCCGATGTCGCCCTCTGCCGACAACGCCACCTGCACGCCGCGATCGAAGGCCTCGGCGTCGAACGTCGCGCTGTGCTGTTGGGTACGGCCGAGAATGCTGTGTTCGCTGAGCACGGCGAACACTTCGCCGGTCATGAAGGTGTCGAAGCGGGTGATGCAGCCGTCGGCCACTTCCACCCATTTCGAATGACTGCCCGGCAGGCCGATCAGCAGATCGTTGCCCGCCTCGACCGGCAGATTCTGCAGGACGCCGAGGACCTGGGTTTCTTCGCCGCGCATCACGTTCGGCAGCGTCGAGCGCTGAATCACACCCGGCACGATGTGCACATCGACACCGCGAAGACTGCGAACGGTTTGCAGGGATTTTCCGAGATCGGCGACGTTGGCCGGCGTATCGCGGTAGGACGCTTCGCGCCAGCCCTGAGCGCTGCCGACCATGCCACAAGCGATCACCGGCAAGCCGGGTTGCGCGTCGAGCCAGTCGCCGCACGCCTCGTCGAACGCCAGTTCAAAACCCTCGGCGCATTCACGACCGTTGATGACCCGCGGCGTCTTCGGCAACTGCATGATCCCGAACGACAGCGACCGCTGCGCCAGCACCTGCCCGCCCGCCGCGAGTTTGTAAGCACGTAGTGAGGTCGTCCCCCAATCGAGCGCGATCAATTGCGCCAGCATCGCTTCACCTGTTTTGTTATTGGCAGTGAGTGAGCTGGACTATAGACCTCCCAGATGGAAAATCTCAATATGTAATTTTGCATCCCATATTTTGGGATTCGAATTCCTAAAAAATCGGACAGCTAGCTGAGCAGCAATCGCAGCCCGTTTAAAACTTATCGATCTCTCTTAACAGATCTGCCGTTGGAACCTTCATGTCCTCCGACAAATATATTTTATAGGAGTAGGAATTAATTCTGACCTTACAGACAATAGACTCTCGGCCCACTAATAAAGACCTCAACGCCTCACCTTCAATGATTTTTTCACTGGTATCGTTTTTTCTTTCGAAAAATAAAACATCCGCCCTGAAAACCGGCCCGGCACTTGAAATTTCAGGCTCGATAAAACCCTCTCCATATCTACCCGCAGAGTGAGTTGCCGAAAAATCAAAATCGCCCTCAAAAGAACACATCAGCGTCTGGCTTATTTTTGATTTGAAAAGATTGACAACATCAACATCGGACGAGAAACGCACCTGATAAATGGCCCTATCCAAATAACGTTCAACACCAACGTATTGTAAATGAGCAATGGGCTTGCCATGATTTATCGCACAGGAAGTGCAAAGCAAGAAAGCCATGCATAAAATTATATTACGCACATTTCCGTCCTTTAAAATGAGTAACAACAACCTGCATCAAAGCGTCTCTGGCCGAGATGCCACTTTGCAGGACTGATGTGTAGATAACCCAGGCATCGGCGTGATTCACATTCACTCGCCCGTTCATATTGGGCCCACTTTTCATATCCCATTGCTCTCCAAAATCGGCTACGAGATCGGAAAAATTCCAGTCTTTGGCATCGGCTCTGACGTTAACCCAATATTCCGCCTTCGGCTTCGGTTCCTGACGGTAGATGCTAGAACCCCCCCACACGATTTTTCCTTCGCCAACCGGATCGAGTGTAACCAGACACGGAATTCGATACCCCTTATCAGTCAATACAGCTGACATGTGCGCACCATTCCAACCGCCCAAGCTATGCCCAATGATATATACAGGCGTGGTCACATCAGCAATCTTCTCCAGCACATTCTTTTTCAGATCATCATCACTAATAAAATAGTTATAACCAATATGGTGGGCATCATAATTATCAGAACAAATACCCTCAGCCTCCATATCCCTGACAAACACCTTCATGACGTCAGCAACGTTATTATTGGGGCCTGTGCCGTAATAACTTTCTTTATCACCCGCACCACCCACAAAAAACAGAACAATCTTTTTGGGAGTGATCGTGGCCTGCTTGACTGTTCCGTCCGTTTTGCAGGTCAGGTCGTGGGTCACGACCAGTCTTTTACACCCTTTCAGAGCAGGATTTTCAGCTGTCATACGTTTCCTACTCCACGAACAGCTTGATCGACTCAGGCAAATGCGAACTCACCGTATGGGTGAAGCCCGCGTCATTGGTTACGCCGTGCTCCACGCTCCCATCAGCGCGTTGAATCGCGTAAGGGTGATTTGGCATGGGCTCACCAGTAATTTCGTTAATCACCTGCATCCGATCATTGAAATGCACCGGCATCGGCAACAACCCACTAAACGCCGCCCCTCCCCCGCTCTGTCCAATAATCACCGTCCCCGACCCACCGACTACGACATTGCCATGCCCGCCGGTGCTGTCGAGCATCGCGGCATTCAGGCCGTTGATGAAGACCGTGGCGGAAACACCGCCGGTGATCGGGCTGCCGCACGCCGATTTATCGGTCATTCGCGCAGCGGGGAGTCCGTCGAAGAACACGTCCGGCGAACCGGAGACGATCGGGTTGTTGCCGTGGCCCGGCAGTGGGCAGGCGGTTGGGTCGGTGACGCGTGCAGCGGGTTTGCCACTCAATTCAAAGCTCCTTGCTTCAGAGGTTCCGGGTGAGGCTGATAGAGATCGACGTCGGTCGCGGCGAAACGCCAGCGGTTGTCGACGGAATCAAACAGCGCGTGACAATGCTCGCGGCTGTTCGGAGGTGTAAGGGTTTGCAGTTGTTGCCAGGCTTCATCGGCAAACCAGTTCAACTCGGCGGATGTAGCGTCGTCGAGTTGGTGAGCCAGGTGTTGTAGCCGGTCAGTCGATGCTGGTCGTAGGTGGTTTGCAGCAGCTCGGCCATCTGCGGGCCGAGTTCCAGATAACGCTCGGCTGTCCAGCGGCCGGTTTGCGAGTAGACATACCAGCCCATCGGCGACAGCACGCTTTGGTGGAAAATCGATTGTCCCGCAGGCGCGACAAAACCGCAGCACACGTGCAGGGTCAGCCAGCCTTGATGTGCATCGATGAATCCGTTCGGATCGAACGTGCGCAGCGGTATCACGCGGTAGTCGTCGAAGCCCGCACTGCGTGACATCAGCTCGGCATCGAGGCGCGAGACAAACGCACGGATGGCCTTGCCCCCCAGGCGGTTGAGGGTGCAGAGGATGTCCACCGGTTGGCGGTTCGGGTTGTCGCTTGAGCCGAGGTTTTTGACCAGGCCGTACAGACGGATCGACGCCCGTAGTCCGCTCATCGCCGGTCACTCGTTGACGCAGCGAAGGCTCCACGGGCGTGGAGAAAGAGTGCCAGAGGCATTGCAGGTGTCGTCCGTGAGCGCGCAAAAATGGCGCGTAGAATGCCGGACCAGAGCGGTTTGGACAATCGAATCAGCAATCAGATTGCCACTATTTGTTCAGCCCTCGGCAAATTCGCGCAATACCTTGCCATCCATGCGATAACGCACCCACTCTTCCTGCGGCTGGGCGCCGAGGGATTTGTAGAATTCGATGGCCGGGGTGTTCCAGTCCAGCACGCTCCATTCGAAGCGGCCGCAGTCGTTGGCGCAGGCGATTTTCGCGAGGTGGCGCAGCAGGGTTTTGCCGGCGCCGCCGCCCCGTTGTTCCGGAGTGATGTAGAGGTCTTCGAGGTACAGGCAGTTGCTGCCCAGCCAGGTCGAATAGCTGAAGAAGAACACCGCAAAACCGATCGGCAAGCCGTCGCGCAGGCAGATCAGGCCATGTGCCGTGGCGCCTTCGCTGAACAGGCTGCGTTCAATGTCCGCGACGCTGGCGATGACTTCGTGACGGGCCTTTTCGAAGTCTGCCAATTCGGTGATGAACGCGAGGATTTGCGGTGCATCGCTGGGGGTCGCCGGGCGGATCTCGATCGTCATGGACGGGCCTTGTCGGAAAAAGGAAAACGCCATACTAAGGCGGCGCGCGGCGCTCGTCACATGGCAATCCACGGATTAGGCTAGCGCGGCCGATGACTCGCAAGGACTCCCATGAACAATCTCGTTTTTTCACCTCTCACGGAGCTCGCCGCCGAACTGCTGCCCCACGCGCTGGAACCGTCGGAAGACGGCGCTCATGACCTGTCGCATCTGCAACGGGTCTGGCACAGCGCGCGCACCTTGCAGGCCGACGAAGGCGGCGACCTTGAAGTCCTTCTGGCAGCGGTGTTGCTGCACGATTGCGTCGCGGTGGAAAAGAACTCGCCGCTGCGCTCACAGGCATCGCGCCTGGCAGCGGAAAAAGCTTCGAAGGTGCTGGCGAACATGCATTGGCCCGACGCCAAAATTGACGCCGTCACCCACGCCATCGAAGCCCACAGCTTTTCCGCCAACATCACACCGACCACCCTCGAAGCCCGACTGATGCAGGACGCCGACCGTCTCGACTCCCTCGGCATACTCGGCGTCGCCCGCACCTTCTACACCGCCGGGCGCATGGGCAGCGCGCTGTACGACCCGCACGATCCCGAGGCCCGGGAAAGGGACTACGACGACAAGCGATTCTGCCTCGATCATTTCCAGACCAAACTGCTGCACCTCGCCGACGGTTTCCAGACCGTTGCCGGTCAACGTCTGGCACAGCTACGCCATCGACGCTTGAAAGATTTTATGGAGCAATTCAAGGAAGAGATCGGCCTCGAAAGCACTCAGCCCTTCTGAACCGTTCGTCGATCATCAGGCACCAATCTTTCACGACGGCAGACCAAAAGGAGGTAAGGATTTCAATCACTGGAGACACTCTATGATCTCGTCAAGGTTGACTGCGCTCGTATTCACTACCCTCCTCAGCCCGGCGGTATTCGCCGCCTCGACTACCGCTGCCGGGACCGGGCCGACCGATCCGGTTACCCAGCCAAGAGCCCCCGCCATCAACAGCGCCCCCGGTATGAATACCGACGGCTCGGGTGTTCCGCTGATCAATCAGCCACCCGCGACGGGAACCGATCCTCGCACCCAGGGCAGCGATCCCGGTCGTCAGGGCGGGATGAACACCCCCGACGCTCCGGCCGCCCCCGACAACGCAGGTCCCGGCGTCGGCCCGAAAACCACCACGGGTGGTTCGGGCTCTGAAGGCGCAGGTCAGTGATCCGTGCTTCATCCACGCAACGTGTCTTATCCACTTCCCTGAAGAGGTAACCATGAACGTCGATAAAAACCTGGAAAAAGAAGTCCTCACCCGCCTGTTGCATGCTCACCCGAGCGGCCTCGGCAAAGAGGTGCTGGACAATTATCGCGGCGAGAAAGTCGTGGCCAGTGCCCTCGCTGCCCTGCAGGAGCGTGGACTGATTCACCACGGACACATCACTTGCAACGAAGCGGGAGAACATTCGCTGAATCTGCCGATCAAGCTCAGCGCTGCAGGTGTGGAAGCGGCCCGTAAACTCGATACCTGACGCATGCGGTCACTGGCGCATGCAGTGTTCGAATGCATTGCCTGCGCCGGTTCATACCGAGATTCATCCAGCCACCAGGAGACTCGCCATGCCTCGTGGAAGCAAAGCCAAATACACTGAAGAACAGAAGCGCAAAGCCGAACACATTGAAGACAGCTATCAGAACAAAGGGATGTCCAAGGACGAAGCTGAAGCCCGCGCCTGGGCGACTGTGAACAAACAGTCCGGCGGCGGCGAGAAGGCCGGAGGTTCCGGGCGCCGGAAACCTGCCAGCGCCAAAGCTTCAGATCGCAAGGAGTCGGCGCGGCGCGCGACAGTAAGCCGTGAGGGACATTCGCGCGACAGCAAGGCTTCACGCGAAGTGCAGACGGTCGACAGCCTGCGCAAGGAGGCCCGGGAGCGGAAAATCCCCGGGCGTTCGTCGATGCGAAAGGATGAGTTGATTGCGGCGTTGCGCAGAGCCGGCTAGGTCCAGACTGGATGTAACGGCTGAAGGCCTTATCGCTGGCAAGCCAGCGATTGCGATCGTTCAGTCAGTGCATTTTTTGCTGATCAGCACATCAACCTCGGCCGTGCCAGGAGCGGTCGCCGGGCCCCAGCGAGTGACCGCTAACGCAGCCGCAGCGTTGGCGCGCCTTGCGGCTTCGTGAGCTGCAAGCCCTTGCGCCAGCCCGGCAACAAATACCCCGGCGTGCGCATCGCCCGCACCATTGCTGTCCACCGCCTGCACCTTGAAACCTGGCACATGCTGACGTTCACCGCGCTGATGAATCCAGCAACCCTGCGGGCCGTCGCGCACTACCATCAGCACATTTCGTGGCAGGTGCACGGTCAATCGGTCCAGCGCGGTTTCGATGTCCGTCGCGTCAGTAAAGCGCAACGCCTCGACGCTGTTGCTGGTCCACACATCGATGCGCGGCAGCAGCGCCTGCATCATCGGTGAGTCCGGCGATTCCACTAGCGGGCCAGGATCGAACACCACGTTGATCGTCTTCGGCAGCGCCAGCGTCCAGTCCAGCAACGCCTGGGCCTTGCCGCTGTGTAGCAGGCTGTAGCCGCTGACGTAGACGTAGTCCCCCGTCTCGGCGGCGACGCTGTTCAGCTCCGCCGTCGTGACCTCGCCTTCCGCACCGATGTAGGAAATGAAACTGCGCTCGGCCGACGCATCGGTCAGCGCCACGCAGATCCCGGTGTCACGTTCTGCAGGTTGTTCGATGCCGATGCGGATGCCTTCGGCGTTCATCGCCTGCCGTGCCAGATCACCGAAACGCCCATTGCCATGACGACCTAGATAGACCACCGGCAAGCCGTTGCGCGCAGCGGCAGCCATCACATTGAAGCCGCCGCCGGCTTCGAAACTGGCGGACTGCGCCAGCACGTCACCGCCGATTTGCGGCAGCGCCTCCACGGCCATGACCAGGTCGATGATGACCTGGCCGGTGTGCAACATCTTAGGCATGGGCATTCTCGGGTTGCGCAGCGCGGCGATCTCTCGCCCCGCCGAGTACGAAGTAAATGCCGCCGGCGACCACGAACGTCACGATCCAGCCGAGGCCGTTGTGGCCCAGCCACGAGTCGGACAGGAAGCCCTTGAACCAGACATTTTCAGCCGTGGTGCCGATGGTGGTGAAACTGAAGCCCAGCACGATCGCGATCGCCCATGCGCCGAACGCGCGCCACTCGATGCCGCCGCTGTACCAGTAGGCGCTGCTCGGGCTGACGTCGAGCAGGTCTTTGGGGCTGTAGTAGTGACGGTGAATCAGGTCGACCACGAAGATCCCGACCCACGCGGTGATCGGCACCGCCAACAGCGAAATGAAGGTAATGAACGGGCCGTAGAAGCTGTCGGCGATCAGCATGAAGTAGATCGAACCGGCGAAGATCGCAACGATGTCGACCACCACCGCGTACACGCGTTTGACCTTCAGGCCGAGGGTCAGCGTGGTCAGGCCGGCGGAGTACACCGACAGGTTGTTCGACAGCAGCAGGCCTCCGAATGCGGTGATCAGGTACGGCACGGCCATCCACGTTGGCAGCATGTCGCGGATCGCCACGATCGGGTCAGTGGCCGAAGCGAGGTCGTTGTTGCCCACGGACAGCAGACCGCCGAGGGTGATCAGCAGCACAAGCGGAATCCCCGCGCCGAACGCCGCCGAAGCCACCAGGCGCACGGCTTTGACGCTGCGATGCTGATAGCGCGACATGTCGGCGCCGGCATTCGCCCAGCCGATTCCGGTGCCGGCGGCCATGGTGCCAATGCCGATGATCATCGCGCTCATCGGCGCCGGCGTGGCGTTGAACACCGCGCTCCAGTCGATGGTCGCGCAGAGGAAGCCGCCGACCAGAATGTTCAGCGCGCCGAACACGTAGGTCGCCCACTTCTGGATCACCAGCAAGGTGGCGTGGCCGAGGCCGGACACCGACAGGGTCAGCAGCACGAAAATCGCGATAAAGATCAGGGTCAGCACCGGCGCGCTTTTGGCTTCCACCGGCGAGCCGAACAGGATCGAGCACAACGACAGCAGCACGAACGCGGCGGTGGTGGTGTTGACGGTTTCCCAACCCAGACGCGACATCAGCGACACCAGCGTCGGGCCGATATTGCCGCGCACACCGAAGATCGCCCGCGACAGGGTCAGGCTCGGCGCACGACCGCGACGACCGGCAATCGAGATGATCCCCACCACCGCGAACGAACCGGCAGCGCCTAGAATCGCGACGATGATCGCCTGCCAGATCGCCAGGCCGCGAAACGCAACCAGCGTGGCGCCCAGCGGCAGGCCGAGGATGGAAATATTGGCAGCGAACCAGACCCAGAACAGTTGCAGCGGATGGCCGTTGCACTCGCCTTCCGGCACCGGTTCGATGCCCCGGGTTTCCAGTTGCCCGGCGCTTTGCCCGGCGGTCGATGAACTCATGAAAAATGCTCCTGTTTGCCTTTATTGTGGTTGTGGCAATGACGCAGAACGACAAGACATCCCGCCCGTCCTGGGCCTGTCTGCGCGATCCATTGCGGGTGAATATTCAGGATTTGCGGCGCGGCCATCGCTGGCAAGCCAGCGATGGCGTCAGTTCAATCAGCGCAAGGCCAAAAGCCCCTGCACCAACGGTTCCAGCTCCAGACCATTGACGGCCTTCACCGTCTCGATCATCGGCGCCGGCCAGCTCTGCAGGCCCAGGCAGGCCCCGAGCATGGCGCCGAGAATCGCGGCGATGGTGTCGGTGTCGCCACCCAGGCTCGCGGCCATGCACAGCGCATCGAACGGCGTCATTTCACCGACCGCGACTTGCTGAGCGAGGGCGAACGACACCACCACCGATTCCTGCGACGCCACCGAGGTGCCGATCACGTCGTACAGCAGATCCGCGAGCAACACCGGGTCGCTCTCGACACTGATGCTGCGCGCCCAACTGATCCGCGACGCGATACGCCCGCCGGCCAACCAGTGCCCGTGAGACTCCGCTTGCTGGGCGATCTGTTGGCCGAGGTTCAGCGCCTCACCCAGATCCAGACCGTTGATGCCGGCCGAGACCACCGCCGCCACCGCCGCCGCGCTGGATATCCCCAGGGTAGTGTTGTGAGTGACCTGACAGGCCTGCACCACCGCCGCAATGAAGCGCTCGGGGTCGGCGACATCCGCCGCGATTCCCACCGGGGTGATGCGCATCGCTGCGCCGTTGGTGGTGCCGTAGCGCCCCGCCTCTTCCGGCGAGTGGCCGGCGAGGATCATTTCGATTGCGCGTTTGGTCGAGGGGCCGAGCAAGTCCTGCGAGCCCTTGGCCTGCATCTCGGCTTCCCATTCGATCAGCCGTTGCGCGAGCACCGCCGGTTCGATCCGGCCCTTGCCTTCAACCAGCAACTCGCCGACCAGAATCGCCTGTTCGGTGTCATCGGTAATCGAGCCCTTGGGCATGTTCGCGGCAATCGGCTGCAAGGGGCCGGCGTCTTGCAGATCAGTGATCTGGCCGAAGCGCTGCTTGATGGTTTCGCGGTTCAGGGATTGGGTCGGCATGCCCAGCGCGTCGCCCAGGGCCAGGCCGTAAAACGCGCCCAAGGCACGGTCGAGGGCGGTCATTTCGATTCTCCAAATTGCAGGTGCAGACGGAAATGCACCGGGTCGAGCAGGCTTTCGACCTGCTCCATGAAGCGGTTTTGCCGATCGTAGGTGGTGCGCAGCGCCTTGAGGAACACCGTGCCTTCGGGACGACCGAGCAGTTCGGCATCCACGGCGTTGAGCGGTTCGGCACCGATCCACTGATCGCCGCGCTCGCCGATGTAACCGTAGGCGGCCAGGGTGATGGTCAGGGAGTTATCGATCAGGCCCACTCGCGGCAGGCTTTCCAGGCCTCCGCTGGCGGGCATCAGAGAGCGTTCAAGGGACACCGCCGTACCATCGTTGGAACGGCGGCGACGTTCGAGAAGAATGAATTGATCGGAGCCGAAACGCGCAAGCAGATCCGCACGAGTCACGGCCTCCAGACGCAGCACGTCGGTATTGATTATCGCCCCGCTGTCGGCCAGGGCCTGGGCCCAGCCGCTGCGCTGGTCGAGCACCACACCGTCAAACGTGACGATGGAGCCGACCCCGCTCTGCGTGGCGATGTAATTGCGCCGCTTCAGTTCGGCCAGCGCTTCGCGCAACGTGCCACGGCTGACGTTGAATTCCTGAGCCAACTGATGCTCGCCGGGCAACAGAAAGCCGTCCTCCATGAGGCCGCTTTCGATGCGTCGGACGAGCTCGTCGACCACCCGTTGTTTCTTGTCAAATCGTACCTGTCTAATCATGTACAAATTGATAACCGAAACGGGTTGAGACGGGCAAGGGAAATTTTGGGTGGGGTGACGGAAGGCGGGAAGATCAAGAGCGCCCTCATCGGAACGCCGCCCGCCTAGCCCTCTCCCGGAGGGAGAGGGAACTGAATGGGGGATATTCGGGAGGTACGTCGACCTGAAAAGGCTTTGCCGAATCCATAATCGATTGGATTCTTCAGGTCAATGTAGAGCGCAAGACACCCGGTCGGCTCCCTCTCCCTCCGGGAGAGGGCTGGGGTGAGGGAGCTTTTGATTTCAGCGCTGTTTCAGACGGTCAATGACAACAGCCAACAACAAAATCGACCCACGAATCACATACTGATAAAACGTGTCGATATTCTTCAGGTTCATCGCATTCTCGATAATCGCCAGAATCAGCACCCCGGCAATCACATGCCGAATCATCCCGATCCCGCCACTCAGCGACACCCCGCCCAGCACGCAGGCCGAAATCACCGTCAGCTCAAAACCCTGCCCGATCATCGGCTGCCCTGAAGTCATCCGCGAAGCCAGAATCACCCCCGCCAACGCACCAATAACCCCGTGCACCGCAAAGATGATGATCTTCGTACGGTCAACATTCACCCCCGCCAGCAACGCTGCTTCCTGATTGCCGCCGATGGCCATGGTGTTGCGCCCGTAGGTCGTGTAGTTCAGCAGCCAGCCGAAAAACAGGAAGCAGACGATAGTGATCAGGATCGGCACCGGCACGCCGAACAACTGGCCGTTACCGAACACGAAAAACGATTCCTGCGAGACGCCCACCGCTTTGCCGTTGGCAAAAATGTAGGCCAGGCCACGGACGATCTGCATGGTCGCCAGCGTCGTGATCAACGCGTTGACCCGCAACTTGGCGATCACGATGCCGTTGATCAACCCGACGATCAGCCCCATCACCAGCGCAGCGCTGACACCTAGAAGCACGCTGTTGGTGTCGCGCATCACCACCGCCGCAACCACCCCGGCGCAGGCAATCACCGAACCCACCGACAAGTCGAAATGCCCCGACGCCAAGCAATACAACATGGTGCACGCGGCGATCCCGGTAGTGGAAATCGCCAGACCCAGGCCACGCATGTTCAGCGGCGAGAGAAAGTTGTCGATCAGCAAGGTGCAGGCGATAAAAATGCCCACTGCCGCCAGCAGCATCACCCAGTCATCGAGGAAGCGCCGCATGTCCAGAGGTTTGCGCTCGGTCGGCAGGGTTTCGTTTTGGGTTGTCATCATAGTCACCTCTCAGTTCGCCACGCCGTCAGCGCGGTGGCGCGGCAAAGCCAGTTGCAGCAGGTTGGATTCGTTGGCCTGGTCGCGGCTGACTTCGCCACGCAGGGCGCCCTCGCACAGCACCAGAATGCGGTCGGAAATGCCCATCACTTCCATCAGATCGCTGGACACCACGATCACCGAAATGCCGTCGGCGGCCAGGTTATGGATGATCTGGTAGATCTCAGCCTTGGCGCCGATGTCGATGCCCCGGGTCGGCTCGTCGAGCAGCAGGACTTTCATCGGCATCGACAGCCAGCGGCCGAGAATGGCTTTTTGCTGATTGCCCCCGGACAGGAACTTGATCTGTTGCCCGGCGTGGGGCGTTTTCACTTTCAGGGCCTTGATCTGTTTGTCGGCGTTGCCCTTCTCCCAGATCCCGCGCAGCAGGCAACCGAGCCCGGAGTTCGCGCCCCGTGCACTGATGTTGATGTTCTCGGCGACGCTGGCGAGCGGGATGATGCCTTCCTTCTTGCGGTCTTCCGGGCACAACAGAATCCCGGCGGCAATCGCATCGCGGGGCGAACGCAGTTTCAGTTCATGACCGCGCAATTCCAGGCGTCCGGCGGTGTTGCGTTCGAGACCGCTGAGCAGCCGGAACAGCTCGGTGCGCCCGGCCCCGACCAGTCCGAACAAACCCAGAATCTCGCCTTTGTGCGCATCGAAACTGATCGGCTCGCGCAGGCCCGGGCCGAGCAATCCATCGACTCTCAGCGCCACGGCACCGCGCGGGCGACCGCGATAATCGTAGATGTCCTGAATGTCGCGCCCGACCATGCAGGTCACCAGTTGATCATGGGTCAACTGGCTCATGTCGTCGAAGGTGCGCACGTAGCGGCCGTCCTTGAACACCGTCACCGCGTCGCAGATGCGGAACACTTCTTCCATGCGATGGGAGACGTAGAGCACGACTTTGCCTTCGTCGCGCAGTCGGCCGATGATCGCCATCAACCGGTCGATTTCCCGCGCCGAAAGGCTGCTGGTCGGTTCGTCAAAGGCAATCACATGCGCGCCACGGGACAGCGCCTTGGCGATTTCAACCAGTTGCCGCTGACCGAGGGACAGGCGTCCGACCTTGGTCTGCGGGTCGATTTCATCGGCCAGGCCTTTGAGGCAAGCCAAGGCTTGCTGGCGCAGCGCGCCGCGATTGATCAGGCCGAAACTGGCCGGCAGGTGACCGAGAAACAGGTTCTCGGCCACGGTCATTTCCGGCACCAGATGCAACTCCTGGTGAATCACCGCCACGCCGCTGCCGATGCTGTCGGCGGTGGACTTGAACGCCATCGTCCGCTCGCCGATCTGCAGCTCGCCGCTGCTCGGAACGTAGGCACCGCCGAGGATCTTCAGCAGGGTCGATTTGCCGGCGCCGTTCTCGCCCATCAAGGCGTGAACCTGCCCGGGGTGAGCGACGAAACTGATGCCGTCCAGCGCCTTCACGCCCGGGAAGGTCTTGCCGATCCCGTTGAAACGCAGGCTGCCGCTGGCGCTGTGTTCTTGTGTCTGTACTTGCGCGTGCATTTAAGCCACCTCATCACACCGTTCAAGCGGCCCGGCTGCCCGGGCCGCCGCTGCCGTCAGTTCCACAGGCCGATCTTCTCCAGCTCCTGCTTGAAGTTGTCGCGGGTGATCAGGGTGACGTCGTCCATCGCGGTGTACTTCGGTGGTTCTTTGCCGGTGGTGACCCACTCGTGCATCATCTCGGCGGTCTTGTAGCCTTCGATGTGCGGGCTCGGCAGCATTGAACCGTAGAAGCCGCTGTTGGGCTTTTTCAGTTCGCCGATGGCGTCGGTGCCGTTGATGCCGATGCCGATCACATTGGCCGCGGCAAACCCGGCGGCTTCAGTGGCGCGCACGCCGCCGAGCACGGTGTTGTCGTTCATGCCGCCGATGATCAGGTTCTTCGCCGCACTCGGCAGCTTGACCAGCGCCGAGTTGGTGGCATCCATGCTGCCCGGTACGTCGAGGGTTTTCAGGGCGGCGGTCAGAATGTGATCTTTCGGCATGCCCGCGTCTTCGAGGGCCTTCATCGAGCCGTCGGTGCGCTTCTTGCCGGTGTCGAGTTCGTTGTAGGTGTTGACCACCGCGTAGGTGTCTTTCCAGTCCCAGTTACGCTTTTTCGCCTCGGCGGCCATGGCGGCGCCCTGCTTCTGGCCGACTTCGAAGGCGGCCATGCCGAGGTACGGCACGTCCTCCATGAACTTGCCATTGGCGTCGACGAAACGGTCGTCGACGGCGATCACTTTCAGGTCATTGAGTTTGGCCTTGGCCATGATCGCCGGGCCGAGGGACACATCCGGCGGGCAGATGACGAAGCCCTTGGCGCCGTTGGCCGCGAGGCTGTCGATGGCCGAGAGGGTTTTCTCGCCGTCCGGCACGGCGATCTTGATCAGCTCGAAGCCTTTGTCCTTGGCAGCTTTCTCGGCGAAGGCCCATTCAGTCTGGAACCACGGCTCTTCGGCCTGTTTGACCAGGAAGCCGATCTTCACCGGATCGGCGGCCAGCAGCGAACTGCTCAGGCTGAACGCAGTGACCGCCAGCGCGGTACTGCACAGGGTACGAATCCCGAAACGACGTTTCATAAGCAGACTCCTTGTTATTTTTCTTGAGCGTTATTTGAAAAACGTTAAAGCGGTCGAAGCGTTTCCTGCTAATCATGACGACAATAGTCATATCGTATGATGATTGGATTTCAGGCGGACCTTTCCACCTGGAAACCGCTTTCGTCAGTCGTGGTACATCACCGAGCGACCACCATCGATGGTGATGCACGAGGCATTGATGAACGGCGCTTCATCGCTGGCCAGAAACACGGCGGTCATCGCCACTTCAATCGGCTGACCGATGCGTTTGGGTGGATGCAGATCGAAAGCGCGCTGACGTTCGGCGTGCGGGTCGGCGAAGCCGTTCCAGTAATCGACGTTGAGCTGGGTTTCGATGTAACCAGGGGCGATGGCGTTAACGCGAATGCCCTTCGGCGCGTACTCGATGCCCAGCGCGCGGGTCAGCCCGAGCAGGCCATGCTTGGCCACCGGGTACGGGAAGCAGCCGGGAATGATGTTTGTGGAATGGGTCGAGGCAATGTTGATGATGCTGCCGATGCCCTGCTCGATCATCTGCGGCAATACGGCTTTGCAGCCATACCAGGCGCCGTCGAGGTCGATGGCGAAGCAGCGTTTCCAGTCTTCTTCGGTCATTTCCAGCGGATCACGGAACACGTTGACCCCGGCGCAATTCACCAGCACGTCGATGCGACCGTGCAGCTCGATGGCCAGTTTGGCCATGGCGTGCAGATCCTGCTGACGCGAGACGTCGGCCTTGATCGCCTGCACATCGGCGCCCTGCTCGCGCCAATGCGCAGCGACTTTCTCGACCTTTTCAGCCTGGATATCGCTGATCACCAGTTTGGCCTGCTGCGAGGCGAAGGTCGCGACGATTGCTTCGCCGATGCCTTGAGCGGCACCGGTCAGCAGCACGACCTTGTTTTTCAGGCGCTCACCTTTCGGTGGCTTGGGCACCGGTGGCAGGGACAGAGGTTCAGCCATGAATCAGGACTCCTGTTCGAAAGCATAAAAAAACCGGGCATCTGACGATGTCCGGTCTGGAAGGCTTCTGGAACAAAACAGGCGAGCGCACGCCACGGTGCCGAAACGGCCCGAAGCGCTGACTCCGCTGTGGAGTGCGATGGAAATTCGCTGCATCACTTCACCTGTTTTGTTCTTTTTAAGTGTGAGTGCGTGTTACTGCTGGAGCCGACTATAAACCCGACCGCCAAATAATCTCAATATATAATTTTGCATCCCATATTTTGGGATTTATCCTGCGAAACGCGTACAGAGCTTTCCGGCGACATCAACCCGCAGCGACAGCACGGCGCCATCCAGCGGATGGTTCAGCGGACTTTTGGCGCTGGTGATGTACAGGGTTTTCAGGTCGGCACCGCCGAACACGCAACTGGTCGGGCGGCTGATCGGCAGTTCGATCCTTCGGTCGATCTGGCCATCCGGTGTAAGGCGCAGCAGGCAGCTGCCGTCCCAGCGGGCGTTCCACACGTAGCCTTCGGCGTCCATCGCCGAACCGTCCGGGCCACCGTGCTGATCGGCGCTGTACCAAGGCTGGGCAGTGTCGAGGTTGCCGTCGGTGTGAATGAAATAGCGGTACAAGGTGCTGTCGAGGCTGTCGCCGAACAGCAGCGTGGTGCCGTCGTCGCTCCAGAGCAGCGTGTTGGGAATGCCCAGCCCCCGTAACAAGGGTGTGACCCTTTTATCCGGATCAATCCGGAACAGCCCGCCGGAACGACGGATGATCGGCAGATCCTGACCCTGCTCGCCAATGTTGTTTTGCATGGTGCCGAGCCACAAACGGCCCTGGCCATCACAACGTGCTTCGTTGGCGCGATTGCCCGGCTGCGGATCGGCGACGCAGAACAGCGTCAGTCGCGGCTCAAGTCCGGGGGAATCGAGATCGAGCCGGTAGACGCCGCTGCTCAGGGTCACCAACGCGTCGCCGCTGGCGCAGGGAATGAACGCCGAGACGTGCTCCGGCATCTGCCAGATCTGCACGTTCTGCCCGATCAGGCGCAGCGCCTGCTTTCCGGCGATGTCCACCCAGTACAGCGCCTGGGTCGGCGCATCCCAGAACGGGCCTTCGCCCAGTTGCGCCCGATGTTCTGTCACCGCAGTCCACGTCATGCAACCTCCTGTCTTGTTGTTTTTGTCAGCTGGCTTTTTTGTCGGCCATCACCTGCGGGTAGAACCGCTTGATGGCCAGGTCGGCATTGTCGATCAGGGTCATGCAGGCCCACACCCCGCGCGCGGCATCCCGGGCGGCGATGGCGTCGGCCATGTCTTTGTGGATGGGCAGAGTGCGGCGCAATTCATCGGGATCGGCCGCAGAAACTTCGAAGGACACGGCGAGCAGCGCGCCGAGGGCCGGCACCATTTGCTCGATGAATTGATTGTGGCTGGCGGCGAGAATGCATTCGTGGAAGAACTGATCGGCGCGGTTGTAATCGATGCCGCTGTCGACCGCACGCTCGAGCGCGTTGTAGGCCTGCTGCACGGCTTGCACCTGTTCGACGGTCGCCCGCTCGCAGGCCCAGCGCACCGCCATCGGTTCGATGGTGCGGCGCAGGTCGAGCAGGTCATCGACGAAGTTTTCCGGCAGACCGCTGCGCGACAGCCAGCCCACGACTTGCGGATCGAACAGGTTCCAGCGCTTGATCGGCAGCACCCGTGTGCCGACTTTCGGCCCGACTTCGAGCATGCCTTTGGCGACCAGGGTCTTGATGGCTTCGCGGATCACGGTGCGGCTGACACCGAGTTGCTCGCCCAGATCGGCCTCGACCTTGATCGCCTGCCCCGGCTTGACCTGGCCGGCGGCAATCCAGGTACCCAGCCAGTCAACCGTTGATGCGTGGAAACTGCTCGACATGGACACTCCGAAGCCGTTCGCTGTGGATGCCCAAGCTAATCATCATATGATTAAACGTCAATCGGGATTTTTAGGCTGGCGGACACAAGGCCTCAGGGGTACAACTCATCCCCCCCGAAGCGACCGACCTCAGGGGGCCGGAGGTGAGATCAATGGCACTGCCTGGTCAGCAAAACTTTCGGTATAAACGACGTCCTTGGTTGCCCCCGCCACTTCCGCGAAGCGACAGGCAAAGAACTGGCTTCCATGATTGGAAACACCCCCAGCGCTGGTCAAGAAGTTGAACCGCAGATCCCTGACGTGCGAATCCCTTTTTTGCGGCGGGACAATCATATTGATGACCAACCGCACGTAAGCGAGCGCTTCGCCATGTTCGAAAACGCGGTCGATTTCCAATCCATGAGTATTTTCATCGCGGGGGGGATTCTGGGTACCGAGCCAACCAGTGACAGGGGAGGAGTTGAATGCCACGACTTTTGAAACTTTGATCAGGTGCTCGCTGGATCTGGGCATTGCATAGGCCAACTGCTGCGCCAGACCGCCTCCAAGGGAATGCCCCAAAGCAACGACCTTCACATCAGGCGGCAGTCGATGCTGGCGAATGCGGGTCTGTATTTCATCCTCGAAGACCCGAGCCACAATATCTCGCGTTATATCGTATTGGTCTTCGCCACGCAGTTTTGTCGGGATGAACCAGCGAGCATTGGATTCCCAGTCCTGATGCTGATCACCCTCGGTACCACGAAAAACGATAGCGACCTCGGAAACGTCACTGCTTCCCTTGCCCGTTCGATGCTCCCATACACTGAAAAACAACTTCGCTTTCTCAGCCTTTTTGGCCAGATTGGGTCCAGGGAACTGAGTCCATGCGTACCAGCCGGGCGTGGGGATCGTCACATCACTGTGAGGTTTACACGATCGCTCGAACTGCTTGGATAAGGGCTCGGTCACTTGTTTGATATTGGCCTGCACCAGTTGTTGCTTGTAATCAGGCCATTTCAAGTGATAGGCATTCGCCGCGAGGGCTGTATAAACCCAATAATTCTTCGCGACTGTTTCAACGTCATGATGAATCGTGTAACTGCTCTGATCATGCTCTCGAATCAGTACGGTGTCCGGTTTCTGTACCCATGAGCTGCATCCCGTCTGCAAAACGATCAACGTCAGCGCACCGACTTGATGTCTGTTCATTTCCATGCCCCTTCTGGCGAGTGGCATCTTGCCACACTACAGCTATAGCAGCTGCCGGAAAGGATTCAAGCGGGCTCGATCTGCGCAGTGGCGCCAGGCGGACAACATCTCAAGGTTCAAGACCTATCGGGAAAAACTCACCGCCACTCCAAATACCCAACCATCGCTGATCGTCGATCTCACGGCTGACAGCCAGCTCCACTAACTGATAGAACACGTTGCGGTGGATCAGCGCTTCGAGGTTGGTGCGCACATGCACGTAAGGGGCAGGTTCTTGCGTCGTCGGATCGATTTCGACCCGGATCGGATGTTCGGGACCGGCCTCGGTGGTTTCATCGACGTTGGTGGTAAAGCGCAGCAGTTGCGCCTCCCCCTCGCCTTCCACCTCGACGGCAATCGCCACGAATGGCGCGTCGTCGACCTTGATTCCGACTTTCTCCACTGGAGTAATCAGAAAGTAATCATCGCCGTCGCGGCGGATGATGGTGGAGAACAGCTTGACCATCGGCTTGCGCCCGATCGGCGTGCCCAGGTAATACCAGGTGCCGTCACGGGCGATGCGCATGTCGATGTCGCCGCAGAAATCCGGATTCCACAAGTGCACCGGCGGCAAGCCTTTGGTTTTGGGGATTTGCCCCAGCAGATCATTGGCTTTTTGCGGGCCACTCATGGCGTACTCCTTGATTACTGGTCCCCGACGCCAAGCAGACTGCGCGCGTACTGCGCAAGCGGTGGGCCGATCAGGTCTTCGGGCTTGTTGTCGTGGAACGTCAGTAAACCGCCACGACTCTTGATCCGTGCAGTATCAATCAAATACTGGGTGCTGGTCTCGATCAACATGATCTGAATCACGCCGCCGTCGATACCGAGGCGATCCACGGCTTCCTGATCGAGCCACTCATCGGAGTTGCCGATGCGGTCGTCGGCCTTGGCGAAACGGGTGTACAGCAGGTAGTGGGCACCGGCGTCGCGGGCTTCGCCCATCGCCTGATCGAGGCCTTCCGGCGCACGGGCGCGGCGGACCATCGGGAAGTACTCGACGAAGCCTTTGAAGGCCTCTTCAGCCACTACGTTGGGCCGCGGGTAAGAACCACCCGGCGGCGCGAACGAGCCTTGCGCAATGTAGATGAACGAATCCGGCTGAATGCGGAAGTTGTTTACGCGACGGCTGTCGCTGTGGTCCAGCAGCCCCGCGTCGCTCATCTGGTAGCGAGTTCCTTCGGCCATATCACTGACAGTCATACAGCCGCCCAGCGCCAAAACGGCCAGCAGCAAAACCAGGCTACGCATCCTAATCCTCCAGAAGCCGGTGACGGAAAACCGGCGAATGGCCGTAGGATGCAGCTTTTGCGCCAGTCCTTGGAAATGTGCAGGTGTCCGCTTTGAAATAAGACTTCGCGGCTAAACCGGGTTCAGCCGCCGATGATCTTCATGACGGTGGCGCCCCCGGAGAACGCGACTTCCTGCTTGTCGCCCAACGCCTTGACCAGCAGTCGCTGCAACGCCGGCAGCGCCTCGTGACGTGGTTTGTCGAGCAGGTCACCGACGTAGTGGCGGTTGCTCGACGACAGGCAGCCATGCAGCCATCCGGTGGACGACAGACGCAGGCGCGAGCAGGTTCGGCAGAACGGCACACTTTCGTTGGCGATAACGCCGAAGTTGCCCCTACCGGGAATCGCATAGCGAACCGCCGTGGCGTCCACCGGCGCGTCGGTTTGCGCGTACTCGTAATGTTCGCCGATCAGGCTAAGCAGCTGTTGCAGGCTGACGAACTGTTGCAGGAAGGCGTTGGAATCAGTGGCCAGGTGGCCCATGCGCATCAGCTCGATGAAACGCAGCTCGAAGCCGCGCTCGAGGCAGTAATCGAGCAGCGGCATCACCTGGTCGAGGTTTTGCCCGCGCAACGGCACCATGTTGACCTTGATCTTCATCCCCGCCGCGGCCGCCTGATCCATGCCATCCAGCACGGTGGCCAGATCGCCGCCACGGGCAATGCTGCGGAACGCGCCGGCGTCCAGGGTATCGAGGGAAACGTTGAGGCGTCGCAGGCCGGCATCGACCAGCAGCGGGAGCTTTTTCGCAAGGAGCTGACCGTTGGTGGTCAGGCTGATGTCTTCCAGACCCATCTTGCCGACGGCGCTCATGAAAGATTCGAGTTTGGGGCTGACCAGCGGCTCGCCGCCGGTAATGCGCAGGCGCTCGATGCCGGCGGCTTCGATCAGATAAGCCACGCCACGTGCCATGGCCTCGGCCGACAGTTCATCCTGCGCAGCCACCAGCCGCTTGCCGTTGGGCACGCAGTAGGTACAGGCGTAATTGCAGGCTGAAGTCAGACTGATCCGCAAATTGCGAAAACGCCTGCCTTGACGGTCAACGATCATGAAGCACTCCGGCGATGGAAAATCGAGCGGCTAAAACTTGACTCACAATTCAAGTTTTAGCAAGCCCTATGCCTGAGTATATTCCTGCGGTACTGCGCCATGTAGCGAAAAACACGGCGCATAAGGCAACTGAATGATTCAGCTGCTTGGCGTTTCAGGGTCGCGCTTGCGCTTGTTGCCCATGCGCACACCGATGTCCATCAGGAACTGGAAGAAACCTTCCTGATCTTCCAGCACATTGCTCCAGAACGGCGAGTGATACAGCGCCACCGCGCCGTGCACCAGCGCCCAGGATGCGCAGTAGTGGAAGTACGGCGGGACGTCTTCGAGCTTGCCTTCGCTGATGCGGCCCTTGATGAGCAGCGTCAGGCGTTCGAAGTTCGAGGCACGGATCTTGTGCAGCTCCTCGACCATCTCGGGCACCTGATTGCCCTTGACCACCTTCTCTTCCAGGCGATCGAACAGGCGATAGCGCTGCGGGTCGCGCATGCGGAATTCAAAGTAGGCACGGGACAGCGCTTCCTTGTCCTTGTCGACATCGGCCGAGTGCAACAGCTCGTTCAAGTCGCGCTCGTAACCGAGCATCAGGCGCAGATAGATTTCGGCCTTGGACTTGAAGTGCTTGTAGATCGTGCCTTTGCCGATACCCACGGCATCAGCAATCATCTCGACGGTGACACTGTCTTCACCTTGTTCGAGGAACAGCTTGAGCGCGGTATCGAGAATTTCTTGCTCGCGGCGACGAAACTCACGGACCTTACGAGGTTCTTTGTGCATAAGAAAAGGTCTGTAGGGGTCAAAATTCGAAGCCGCGTATTATGCCTAACTTGCGCAAAAATGCACGGATCATCCGACCATATCTGTGTTTCTTGTTCATTTCACGAACGTTTCGGGGGGAATGAGAACATAACCGAAGCGAACGTATTCCAAATTTGTTTAAAAACCCCGGCCGGCCAACTGGACTCGGCGCCAGACTGATCAATACTTGAACTGTCGGGCGACATCTCCCCCAAGTGTCGCGCCGGTAAAGGTACCAAGGGACCGCGTGCCTTTGTTTTACTCCTAATGGTCTTAACCCGGATTCACCCCCCAGAACCCGGGTTTTTTTTGCCTGCGATTCAGGCTTTTACATGCGCCAGCGGAAACAGTCGCTTGAAGTTCTCGGTGGTCTGCTCGGCAAAGCGCTCGTAGTTCTCGCCGCGCAGCATCGCCAGAAACTCTGCCACTTCCCGCACGTATTGCGGCAGGTTCGGTTTGCCGCGATACGGGATCGGCGCCAGATACGGCGAATCGGTTTCCACCAGCAGGCGATCGGCCGGAACCTTGCTCGCCACATCGCGCAGCGCATCGGCATTGCGGAAGGTGACGATGCCCGACAGGGAAATGTAATAACCCATGTCCAGCGCCGCCTTGGCCATGTCCCAGTCTTCGGTGAAGCAATGCAACACACCGGCCTGGGGCAGCGCGGCTTCGCGCAGCAGCTCGAGCGTATCGGCACGGGCGCCACGGGTGTGGATGATCACCGGTTTGCCAGTCTGCTGTGCTGCTTGCAGGTGCAGTCGGAACGACTCCTGCTGCAGTTCCGCCGCTTCCGGCTCGTAGTGATAGTCCAGACCGGTTTCGCCGATCGCCACCACTTTCGGGTGATTGAGCTCGTGCAGCAGCCAGTCCAGCGCCGGCGCCGCGCCCGGCTGCACATCCAGCGGATGTACGCCGACTGAGCAATCGACATCATCGTAGCGCTCGGCGAGGGCTTTGACGTCGGCCGCGTTGTCGGCGCTGACGCCGATGCACAGGAAGTGTCCGACCCCGCGCTGACGGGCCGCGTCCAGCGCGGCATCCAGGGAACCGTCGTGAACGGCGAGGTCGAGGCGATCAAGGTGACAATGGGAATCTACGAGCATAAAAAGGACTGCAACTTACATCGTATGAGTGGGACGGTCGGACTTCAGGGCTCCGGCCAGATGAGTTTCGATGCGACTGCGCGCGGTGTTGTCGCCATCGTTGAATTGCACGCCGACGCCCGCTGCGCGGTTGCCTTGGGCGCCTTTGGGGGTGATCCAGGCCACTTTGCCGGCCACGGGAATCTTCTCCGCCTCGTCCATCAGGTTCAGCAGCATGAACACCTCGTCGCCCAACTTGTAGCTCTTGTTGGTCGGGATGAACAGGCCACCGTTCTTGATGAACGGCATGTAGGCGGCGTAAAGGACCGACTTGTCCTTGATGGTCAGGGACAAGATGCCGTTGCGCGGCCCCGGGCTGATAGGTTCATTCATGTTGACCTCCACTGCTGATGTTCAGAGTCTAGGTACACATTCTTATCTTTGGCCAGGCAAGCTCGCCCATTGCACCAGCAACGCTTCCAGCAGCAACGCCGCATTGAGGTTGGCCTTGCTCAGGACTTTCTGACGCTGGGCGAGGATCCAGTCCTGAATATCCAGCACTTTAGGCTGAGCACTTTTCTGCGCCAGGTACTGCACGACCTTGCGCATGTCGGTCAGGCCGAGGCCTGCTTCATCCTGGGTCAATTGATAGCGCAGGATCAGGCTCGACCAGTCGCAGAACCAGTCGAACAGCCGCAGCATCGGAATGTTTTTCCACTCCTCGGCCAGTTGCGTCGGCGATTGCTGCTGCTTGAGCAGCTTCTTCACGCCTTCGACAACCTGCGAACGCTGTTCACGCACGCCCTGCCCCTGCAACGTGACGGCGGCCAACGGCGAGCCGGCGGCCAGGGTCAACAGTTCGACCCGTTCGTCTTCGGAACATTCCGGCAATGCCTGAGCCAGCCATTGCAGGCTCATGGATTCGCTTGGCAGCGGACAGGCCTGCTGCACGCAGCGGCTCTTGATGGTCGGCAACAGACGGCTCGGCTGGTGACTGACCAGCAACAGCACGGTATCGCCGGACGGCTCTTCAAGGCTCTTGAGCAAAGCGTTGGCAGCGTTGATGTTCATCGACTCCACCGGTTCGATCAGCACCACCTTGCGTCCGCCCAGTTGCGCGGTCTGCACCACGAAACTGACCAGATCGCGTACCTGGTCGACCTTGATCGCCTTGTCCGCTTCTTCCGGTTCGAGGATGTAATTGTCCGGGTGGCTGCCGGCCTTGAGCAGCAGACAGGATTTGCACTCGCCGCAGGCTTCAGGCGTCGGACGCTGGCACAGCAGGCTGGCCATCAGTCGCTCGGCCAGCGCGCGCTTGCCGATCCCGGCCGGCCCGTGCAGCAGATACGCGTGGGCATGCTGAGTGCGACCGGCCAGTTGCTGCCAGAGGCTGTCCTGCCACGGATAGGCCTCAGCCACGGCTCAGCTCCAGCAAATTCGGAATCAGGGTATCCAGCGATTGTTGAACCTTGGCCAACGGCTGACCGGCGTCGATCCGCACGTAACGCGCCGGATCGGCTTCCGCGCGCTTGAGGAAAGCACTGCGTACGGCCTCGAAAAACTCACGGCCTTCCAGCTCGAAACGATCCAGACGTCCACGAGCACTGGCGCGGGCCAAACCGACTTCCACCGGCAGATCGAAAATCAGCGTCAGGTCGGGACGCAGATCGCCCTGCACGAAAGTCTCCAGCGCCGCGATGCGCTCCAGCGACAAGCCGCGACCGCCACCCTGGTAGGCGTAAGTCGAATCGGTGAAACGGTCACAGAGCACCACCGCACCACGGGCCAGTGCCGGTCGAATGACTTCAGCCAGATGCTGGGCACGGGCGGCGAACACCAGCAACAGCTCGGTGTCCGGGTTCATCACTTCGTCGACCGGGGCCAGCAACACCTCACGAATGCGCTCGGCCAGCGGCGTACCGCCGGGCTCGCGGGTCAGCACCACTTCGATACCGGCGGCGCGCAGGCGCTCGGCGAGGTATTCGCGGTTGGTGCTTTTGCCGGCGCCTTCCGGGCCTTCCAGGGTAATAAACAAGCCAGTCACAGGCAGTCCTTAATCAAAGTCATTGCGTGTTTTGGGGAGCGGAGGCTTCCGGTTCCGGCGTCGGTGCAGGCGCTTGAGCGGGCGGCTGCGGCAACGATTCCGGTGCAGTATCGGGTGAGGCGGCAGGTATCGCCTCCTCGGCTGCCGGCGCGGCCTCGGGCGCTGTTGCAGGCGCCGGGCTCGAGCGGTAATCCGCGCGCCGCTTGAGCTGGTATTCGCGCACCGCGTTGTTATGCGCGTCCAGATCATCGGAGAACACGTGGCTGCCATCGCCACGGGCAACAAAGTAGAGGCTGGTGCCATCCACCGGGTTGAGTGCGGCGTGAATGGCTTCACGTCCGACCATGGCGATCGGCGTCGGCGGCAGGCCGGGAATCATGTACGTGTTGTACGGCGTGGCTTCCTTGAGATGCGCACGAGTCAGCTTGCCGTTGTAGCGGTCACCCAGGCCGTAGATCACCGTCGGATCGGTCTGCAGCTGCATGCCCAGCGCCATGCGACGTACAAAGACGCCGGCAATCTGGCCACGTTCCTGAGGCACGCCGGTTTCCTTCTCCACCAGCGACGCCATGATCAGCGCCTGATAGGGCTCGGTGTAAGGCACGTCGGCGGAGCGTTTTTCCCACTCCTTGGCCAGCACTTCGTCGAGGCGGTCGAAGGCCTTTTTCAACAGTTCGGTATCGGTCACACCGCGCACGAAGCGGTAGGTGTCGGGGAAGAAGCGGCCTTCAGGGAACAGGCCCTTGTGACCGATTTTGGCCATCACATCACTGTCGCTCAGACCGTTGAGGGTCTGCTCGATCTTTTCATCTTTGGCCAGCGCGGCGCGCACTTGATGGAAATTCCAGCCTTCGACCAGGGTCAGGCTGTACTGAACCACATCGCCGCGCTTCCACAGGTCGATCAGGCCGTTGACGGTCATGCCCGGCTGCATGCGGTATTCACCGCTGTGAATCGGCGTGCCGGCAAGGTTGAAACGCCAATAGACCCGCAGCCAGAACGCGTCCTTGATGACGCCATCGGCTTCGAGTCCAAGAAAAGTACGGGTCGGGGTGGATCCCTTTGGCACATCCAGCAGTTCTTCCTGCGTGATGTTCAGGGGCTGTTCCAGTGCCGAATGAATCTTCCAGGCGCTGGCGCCCAACAGCAGCCCTGCCAGAACCAGTCCGGTTTCCAGCAGCAGCAAAAGTTTACGTCTCACGAATCAGGCATCCAGTAGCGCGCGGGCAATGGTTTGCAGTTTACGGGTGAGCGGGCCAACCGGCCAGCTCAGAGCAGCACAGGCGCGTACCGGCCAGACGCCATACACGCTGTTGCAGACAAAGACTTCATCGGCCCATTGCAGCTGTTCGAGGGGGATGTCGGTGATTTGCACGGGGATGCCCAGGGACTCTGCCTGAAACAATATTTCTGCGCGCATCACCCCGGCCACGCCGCAGCGTTTCAGGTCCGCCGTGATCAGCACACCGTCACGCACCAGGAACAGATTGCTGAACACGCCTTCGATCACCCGACCGGCCTGATCGAGCATCAAACCTTCGGCGTGTTCACTGTCCTGCCATTCGGCACGGGCAATAACCTGTTCCAGTCGATTGAGGTGTTTGAGCCCGGCAAGCAACGGCTGTCTGGACAAACGCGTGCTACACGGAAAAAGGCGAACGCCCTGCTCGGCGTGGGCCGCTGGATAAGCGGCGGGAGGATTGCCTTGCAGAATGCGTCGGCCCTGCGCCGAAGGATCCGGCGCATAACCGCGCAATCCGTCGCCTCGGGTGAGGATGAGTTTGAGCACGCCCTCGCCCATCGCGGCGGCATAGGATTGCAGCTCATGGCGAACCCGCTCGATGTCGGCTGCGATGGCCAGACGCGCACAGCCGTCGGCCAGACGCGTCAGATGCCGATCCAGCAGCAACGGCTGCCCGCCTCGCACGGCGATGGTCTCGAACAGACCGTCGCCGTAAGCCAGGCCTCGATCTTTCAGCGACAGAGCGTCAGCCGGCAGACCGTCGACCCAGCAGTCCATCAGCCGGCGAACCGACGGAACGCCAACGTGCCGTTGGTGCCGCCAAACCCGAACGAGTTGGACAGTACGACATCGATATCCATGTTGCGCGCGGTGTGCGGCACGAAATCGAGGTCGCAGCCTTCGTCCGGCTCATCGAGGTTGATGGTTGGTGGCGCCACCTGGCTGTTGATCGCCAGCACGCTGAAGATCGCCTCGACCGCGCCCGCCGCACCCAGCAGGTGACCGGTCATGGACTTGGTGGAGCTGACTGCCAGCTTGTAGGCGTGATCACCGAACACCGACTTGATCGCGTTGGCTTCAGCGAGGTCACCGGCCGGGGTCGAAGTGCCGTGGGCGTTGATGTATTGCACTTGATCGACGTTGATCTTCGCATCGCGAAGCGCGTTGGTGATGCAGCGCGCGGCACCAGCGCCGTCGGCGGGTGGCGAAGTCATGTGGAAGGCGTCGCCACTGGTGCCGAAACCGATCAGCTCGGCGTAGATGGTCGCGCCACGGGCCTTGGCGTGCTCGAGCTCTTCGAGCACCAGGGCACCGGCGCCGTCGGACAGTACGAAGCCGTCACGGCCCTTGTCCCACGGACGGCTGGCGCGGGTCGGCTCGTCGTTGCGGGTCGACAGCGCACGGGAAGCACCAAAGCCGCCCATGCCCAGACCGCACGCGGCCATTTCGGCACCGCCGGCAATCATCACGTCGGCTTCGTCGTACATGATGTTGCGCGCCGCCATGCCGATGCAGTGCGTACCGGTGGTACACGCTGTGGCGATGGCGTAGTTAGGCCCCTGTGCACCCAGGTGGATGGACAGGAAACCGGAAATCATATTGATGATCGAGCCAGGCACAAAGAACGGAGAAATCCGGCGCGGGCCAGTCTCGTGCAGCGTGCGGCTGGTTTCTTCGATGTTGGTCAGACCGCCGATACCCGAACCCATGGCCACGCCAATGCGTTCACGGTTGGCATCGGTGACTTCCAGACCGGCATTGCGTACGGCTTGAAAGCCGGCCGCCAGACCGTACTGAATGAACAGGTCGAGCTTGCGCGCTTCCTTGACCGACAGGTATTCCTCGACATTGAAGCCCTTTACCGAGCCGCCAAAGCGGGTGGAATAGGCAGAAAGGTCGGTGTGTTCGATCAGACCAATGCCACTGCGGCCAGCCAGAATGCCCTGCCAACTGCTCGGCACATCCGTGCCCAGTGGCGACAACATACCCATACCGGTGACTACGACGCGTCTACGCGACACAGCACTCTCCTTTTTCAAATGACGACTTTGCATCAGGCCTAAAGAAAAAACCGCACGCCATGATGGCAGTGCGGTTTTTCCATGACAGCAAGCAACGATTACAAACTATTACGCCTGGTGGCTAGTAACGTAGTCGATTGCAGCTTGTACAGTAGTGATCTTCTCAGCTTCTTCGTCAGGGATTTCGGTCTCGAATTCCTCTTCCAGAGCCATCACCAGCTCAACGGTGTCAAGGGAGTCGGCACCCAGGTCTTCTACGAAGGAAGCGGTGTTGACCACTTCTTCTTCTTTAACACCCAGTTGCTCGGCAACGATTTTCTTGACGCGCTCTTCGATGGTGCTCATACCTTGTTTTCACTCCTAATGGACAAATTCAGGCAGCTGGCCAGTGGGTAAGTGTATAGAAAGACTTTTCAGCTTTTCAACTGAAAGCTTCACTCCTCAAACCCTGCGGCCCTCTGCCTATAAATAGATTGCAGCTTTATAACGGATTTTAGACAGCTCGTATGACATTTTTTTGAAGCAATCCGTCACATTTGAATTACATGTACATCCCGCCGTTAACCGGGATTGTAGCCCCGGTCACGTATGCCGCACCGTCGGATGCAAGAAAAGCGACCACGGACGCGATCTCTTGAGCTTGTCCCAGACGGCCCAGCGGAATCTGCGTCTGCAAGGCTTCACGCTGTGCTTCAGGCAGCTCGCGAGTCATATCGGTGTCGATGAACCCTGGGGTTACCGAGTTGACCGTAATCGAACGCGAACCGACTTCACGCGCCATGGCACGGCTGAAACCTTCCAGACCGGCCTTGGCGGCTGCATAGTTTACTTGGCCAGCGTTGCCCATGGCACCCACCACCGAGCCAATACTGATAATTCGGCCCCAACGCGCCTTGGTCATGCCGCGCAGAACGCCCTTGGACAGGCGATACAGACTGTTCAGGTTGGTATCGATCACGTCGTACCACTCGTCGTCTTTCATGCGCATCATCAGGTTATCGCGGGTGATGCCGGCATTGTTGACCAGAATCGCTACCGGAGCACCGAACTGCTCCTGGATGCTCGCCAGCACCTTGGTGACCGATTCGTCGCTGGTGACGTTCAGTTCGAAACCTGCGCCCTGGATGCCGTTTTCCTTCAGGGTCGCAGCAATACGCTCGGCGCCCGAAGCGGAAGTCGCGGTGCCAACAACGATGGCGCCCTGACGACCCAGTTCCAGTGCGATAGCCTGGCCGATGCCACGGCTTGCGCCGGTGACCAGTGCAACTTTACCTTGCAGACTCATGCAAGCTTCTCCTGATTCAGACAGCCGCTGCGCGAGCAGCAGCAAAAGCGTCTGGGGTATTGAGGTTGGAAGTCGAAACGCCTTCGGCGCAACGTTTGTTCAGACCGGCCAGCACCTTGCCAGGGCCGCACTCGACCAGATTGGTCGCACCTTTGGCGGCCAGGGTTTGTACGGACTCGACCCAGCGGACCGGCTTGTAGAGTTGCTCCAGCAGATCACGCTTGAGGGTTTCCAGATCCGCCGGCACCTGAGCGCTGACGTTCTGTACCACAGGGATCTGCGGTGCCTGCCAGTCGATGGCAGCGATGGACTCGGCGAAGCGCTCGGCAGCCGGACGCATCAGCTCGCAGTGCGAAGGCACGCTGACCGGCAGCGGCATGGCGCGCTTGGCACCACGGGCCTTGCAGCCTTCAATGGCGCGCTCAACGGCCGCCTTGGCACCGGCGATCACTACCTGACCCGGGGAGTTGAAGTTCACCGCGCTGACCACTTCGCCTTGCGCCGCTTCGGCACAGGCAGCGAGAACGTCGGCATCTTCCAGGCCTAGGATGGCAGCCATGCCGCCCTGCCCGGCCGGAACAGCTTCCTGCATCAGCTGGCCACGGCGCTCAACGAGTTTTACCGCATCGGCAAGGCTCAGGCTGCCGGCAGCGACCAGCGCGCTGTATTCACCCAGGCTGTGACCGGCAACGAAGGCCGGACGCGCACCACCTTCCGCCAGCCACAGACGCCACAGGGCGATCGAAGCGGTCAGAATGGCCGGTTGGGTTTTATCGGTTTGATTGAGCAGCTCTTCCGGGCCCTGCTGGGTCAGCGCCCACAGGTCGTAGCCCAGAGCATCGGATGCTTCTTTGAAAGTTTCGAGGATCAACGGATGTTGCGCGCCCAGCTCGGCCAGCATGCCGAGGGACTGCGAACCCTGTCCTGGAAAGACGAATGCGAGGGAAGCAGACATGTAACAAGCCCCTAATGATCTTGTCGTCGGAAAAATGGCATCCCGCTAGAGGGACGCAAGAAACTGACAGTTGGATGGCCCTTTGAACCGGGCGGTCACATTTAAGCATTGTCCGACGAAAACGCCTAAGACAACAAATCCTCCAGACGGCCGTGCAGGCGTTCGGGAAGATTCTCCTGAATCTCGATCAGCGCTCGCTGAATGGCACTCTGAAATCCCTGAACCCCGGCCGAACCGTGACTTTTCACGACAATGCCCTGCAAACCGAGGAAGCTTGCGCCGTTATGTCGCGCCGGTGCCAGATCAGCCTGCAGACGCTTCATCAATGGCAACGCCAGAGCGCCGACAGCGCGGGAGGCGAGGTTTTTCTTGAACAAAGCCTCGATGCGCGCAGCGATCATGGTCGCCAGGCCTTCGCTGGACTTGAGCAGAATATTGCCGACAAAACCATCGCAAACCACCACGTCCGCCTCGCCGCGATACAAACCGTCACCTTCGATGAAGCCGATGTAATTGATGCCCCGGGCAGCCTGCAGCAACGTCGCAGCAAGCTTGACCTGCTGATTGCCCTTGATGTCTTCGGTGCCGATATTCAGCAGCGCGACACGCGGGCGAGCGATACCCAGCGTTTGCGCCGCCACGGAACCCATCACGGCGAACTGCAACAGATGCTCGGCACTGCAATCGACGTTGGCGCCCAGATCAAGCAACTGGCAATAGCCCTTCTGAGTAGGGATCGCGGCGACCATGGCCGGACGATCAATCCCCGGCAGGGTCTTGAGCACAAATCGCGACAGCGCCATCAAGGCACCGGTATTGCCGGCACTGACACAGGCCTGAACCTTGCCGTCACGCAGCAATTCGAGAGCGACACGCATCGACGAATCCGGCTTGCCACGCAGGGCCTGAGCAGGTTTTTCGTCCATGGTGATGACTTCGGACGCCGGAACAATCGTCAGGCGCGCGCGATCGGCAGCCGATTGGCCGGTGATCAGTTCTTCAAGAAGGGAGGGTTGACCGACGAGGGTCAGGTGCAGCGAGGGCGTAGCAGAAAGGCAAGCAAGGCTGGCCTGAACAATGCTGCGGGGACCGAAGTCCCCGCCCATTGCGTCAATCGCGATGACTTGAGCGGACAAGTGATTACTCGTCAGCGCCCTTGTCGATCACTTTACGGCCACGGTATACGCCTTCTGGCGATACGTGGTGACGCAGGTGAACTTCACCAGTGGTTTTTTCTACAGACAGGGTGCTAGCCTCGAGAGCGTCGTGCGAACGGCGCATGTCACGGGCAGAGCGGGATTTTTTGTTCTGCTGAACAGCCATAATTGATTAACTCCTAAACGTTTGGGTCACGCTTTAACTGCGCCAATACACTGAACGGGTTGGACCGCGTTACCTCGTCCTCGCTCGGTTCGGGCTCATCTGCTCCCGCCGGCTGCTGGCATTCTTCCGGATGATGAGCAGGCACAATGGGCAAGGCGAGCAGAAGCTCCTCCTCGATCAGTGACTGCAGATCCAATGGATCTTCGCCCAGTTCCAGCACGTCATAACCTTTCGGTAACGACTGGGTATTCGCACCCTCCTTCACAACAGCGTAACTGCATTCGCTGTGGATCGGCAGGGTGACCAGCTCAAGACAACGCTGGCAAACCATTTTGACTTCGGTGTCGATAAAGCTGTGGATTACCACAGATTTACGTTCATCTCGTTCAAAAACGAATTTTGCCTGCACCGTACCGACATCGTCGGAAAGCGGGTCGCAGAGTCTCTTCAAATCGGCCAGCAGCAGTTCACCTTGAAGGGTGGTGCCACGGTCAGCCAATTTGCGCGGGTCAACGTGAGGTGGAATCGGGTCATTCAACATAGGCGCAGCATTATAGGGATGCACCCACCCATGTCAAAGGAAATTGTGCCCTGTCCGTCACTTGCGCGCCTCCGCTAGAATCTGTCGCCTGCCTCTGGAGATGCGAATGCTGCCTTTATTACTCGCTTCAAGCTCGACCTATCGTCGGGAATTGCTCAGCCGTCTGCGCCTGCCGTTCGTCTGCAGCTCGCCGGATATCGATGAAAGCCATCGCCCGGACGAGTCGGCAATCGAGCTGGTCAAGCGCCTCGCCGAACAGAAAGCCCGAGCCTTGGCCGACAGCCACCCTGCTCACCTGATCATCGGCTCCGACCAGGTTGCGGTACTCGGCGAGCGCATCATCGGCAAGCCGCACACCTTCGAAAATGCCCGCGAACAACTGATGGCCGCCAGCGGCGCCAGCGTGACCTTCCTCACCGGCCTGGCCCTGCTCAACAGCCAGACCGGCCACTGCCAGGTCGACTGCGTGCCCTTCACCGTAAACATGCGCGTACTGGACCAGGCCCGCGTCGAGCGCTATCTGCACGCCGAGCAACCCTACGACTGCGCCGGCAGCTTCAAGGCCGAAGGATTGGGCGTGAGCCTGTTCCAATCCACCGAAGGCCCGGACGCTACCAGCCTGATCGGCCTGCCGCTGATTCGCCTGATCGATATGCTGCTGGCCGAAGGCGTACAGATTCCCTGACCCACAAAAAACCGGCCCTCAGGCCGGTTTTTCTTGCAGCATTCGATCAGCGCAACGACGGGCCGTTGAAACCCATCCACATTGCCAGTTTCTCGGCAACGCTGGCGCCGAGCTTCTTCGAGAAGCGATCGAACGGCGATTCCTGAACGGTGAAGTCCACCAGTTCTTTTTCGCCAATCACGTCACGCGCCACCGAGCTGGCATTGCCCAGACCATCGATCAACCCCAGCGGCAGGGCCTGCTCGCCAGACCAGACCAGCCCGGAGAACAGCTCCGGATGCTCCTTGTCCTTCAGGCGATCACCACGCCCCTGCTTGACGCTGTTGATGAACTGCTTGTGCGTGGTATCCAGCACACTTTGCCAAAACGCGGTCTCTTCCGGCTTTTGCGGCTGGAACGGATCGAGGAACGCCTTGTGCTCGCCAGAAGTGTAAGTGCGACGCTCGACGCCAAGTTTCTCCATGGTGCCGACAAACCCGTAACCGGCCGCCGTCACACCAATGGAACCCACCAGACTGGCCTTGTCGGCGTAGATCTGATCCGCCGCACTGGCGATGTAATAGGCACCGGAAGCGCCCAGGTCCGAAATCACCGCGTACAGCTTGGTGTCGGGGTGCAGGCCACGCAGGCGCTTGATTTCGTCATACACATAACCCGACTGCACCGGACTGCCGCCCGGGCTGTTGATGCGCAGGATTACGCCTTTGACCTTCTTATCTTCGAACGCTGCACGCAGGCTGCCGACGATGTTGTCGGCGCTGGCAGGCTCTTTGTCGGCGATCATGCCGGTGACGTCGATCAACGCGGTGTAGTTGGAGCTGCGCGTAGCGCTTTTCTCCATATCCATCAACGGCGTGAACAGAATCAGCGCAACAAACAGATAAACAAAGGTCAGCAACTTGAAGAAGATGCCCCAGCGCCGCGAACGACGCTGCTCCTGCACGCCGGCCAGCAGAGTCTTTTCCAGCAGCTTCCAGCTTTTCGCATCACCGTCGTCGGCAGTTGCCTTGGCCGGTGCTTTCCATTCGTCGGTCATGCCATCCACCCCAGCAAAAACGTATTAAGCCTGCTGCCCCAGCCAGGCGTGCAATTCGGAAAAATGGTCGATCGACAGTCGCGGCTCGAACTGCTGCAGTGATTCGATCGATTGCGCGCCATAACTGACCGCCACCGAATCCATCCCCGCATTGCGCGCCATCAGCAGGTCGAAGGACGAATCGCCGACCATCAACGCCTGTTCGGCACGCACACCGCAGTGAGCGAGTATCTGCTCCAGCATCAGAGGGTGCGGCTTGCTCGCAGTTTCATCGGCAGCGCGGGTGATATCGAAATAATCTTCCCAGCCATTGGCCTTGAGCACCCGATCCAGACCGCGACGATTCTTGCCGGTCGCGACAGCCAGGTGATAGCCCTGCTCGCGAAAGGACGCCATCGACTCGACTACGCCTTCGAACAACGGCGAAGGCACGGCTTCTGCAGCGATGTAGTGATCGGCGTAATACTCGCGAAACAAGGTCATTTCGGCATCGCTGATTTCGGGATACAGCGTACGGATCGCCTCGGGCAAGCCCAGACCGATAATGCCTTTGACGGCAAAGTCATCACGCAGCTCGAAACCGGAGCGCCCGGACGCCGAGTGCATCGCCTCGACAATCCGATGTATGGAGTCGGCCAGCGTGCCGTCCCAATCGAAAATCAGCAGCTTGTAATCAGATGGGCGCACTCAATCGCTCCACAGTCTTGGCCCACATTTCATCGACCGGTGCCTGCAACTTGAGCTCAC
Organism: Pseudomonas paraglycinae; assembly: GCF_021601625.1. GTDB lineage: Bacteria > Pseudomonadota > Gammaproteobacteria > Pseudomonadales > Pseudomonadaceae > Aquipseudomonas > Aquipseudomonas paraglycinae. Next base: position 262,407 of record NZ_BQHR01000008.1, read on the forward strand.
CGCCATCGGGCAGCGGCACGGTCAGCATGTACGCGTGCAGGAACAGGCGCTTGCCGCCCAGATCACGGATTTCCTTACTGAAACCATCATCGCCGTACTTGGTGTCACCGGCAATGCAGTGCCCTGCGTGCAACGTATGGACGCGGATCTGGTGCGTGCGACCGGTGATCGGCTTGGCTTCGATCAAAGTGGCAAAATCGCCAAAGCGACGCAGGACCTTGAACACGGTCACAGACTCCTTGCCCTCCTCCTCGTCGACCTCGACCATGCGCTCCCCGGAGCGCAGATTGCTCTTGCCGAGCGCCGCACGGACTTGCTTGATCGAGGTCGCCCAATTGCCGCGAACCAGTGCCATGTAACGCTTGTCGACACCGTCACCGCGCAACGCGGCATGCAAGTGGCGCAACATGCTGCGCTTCTTGGCGATCATCAGCAGGCCGGAGGTGTCGCGATCGAGACGGTGAACCAGTTCCAGCTCCTTGGCATCGGGGCGCAACTGACGAAAGGCTTCGATAACGCCGTAATTCAGGCCGCTGCCACCGTGAACCGCAATGCCGGCGGGCTTGTTGATCACGATCAGGGCCTTGTCTTCGTAGACAATCGAGGCTTCCAGGCGCTGCAACAGGCCTTGGGCCAAAGGCACCGGCTCGTCACGCTCAGGCACACGAACAGGCGGCACGCGCACGATGTCGCCGGCCTGCAGCTTGTATTCGGGCTTGATCCGACCTTTGTTCACACGCACTTCGCCTTTGCGCAAAATGCGGTAAATCAAGGTCTTGGGCACGCCTTTGAGCCGGGCGAGGAGGAAATTGTCGATTCGTTGGCCGGCATATTCCGGCGAGACCTCAAGCAATTGAACGCCTGGAGTCGAAGGGGCAGTAGTCGTCATGGCGCCGATGATAACAATTTTTATGGAATTGAAGCACTTAATCATTGCTGCTATAGTCGCGAACGCCGCCAAAAGCGGCCTGGACAGCGGAACCACGGTCAAAAACCGGCCCTGACCAACGCAATTCACCAGGACGCGAGGCCGTCCTACGGGGCTTTTGCTACGTAACGGTGGAGTTTGCAGCTGTAACAAGCGCAGGTGACATGAGGCCTGAATCACGCCGCAAAGCAGAGTTTTGACTCGCCACGCGAGCCATATTCACGGCCAGTTCACAAAGTGCAGTCAGCCGCGGATGACCCCGAGCGAAGACTCCGGAAACACCGCCTGAATTAGCCATGATGCGTGACCTCCCCTTTCGGAGCTCACGGTAAATGCCAACCCGCTGCGGATTCTGCGCGCGGCAGCACCCGAATTATCAGGGATACGTGTAGGGTGGAGATGCACAACCGCTGGACTGTGTAGCAACAGGTTTTATCAAGACGCTTCATCTCGTCCACAGCCACCGGTTGATTCCTCCTCCTGACTGAGTGCTTAAGTAGCCACAGCAAGCAGGACGCGTACGTCGCGATAACGGCCCAATTGGCCGGACATCGCTGGACACGGGAATGGCCAACCACTCCCGACGCACCTGACACCGACCGTGAGAAGTCGTGTGTGCCGAACGCCGTTTCCGGCAGCCCGGAAACCGACGGTACTACATGAAAAGAATGCTGATTAACGCAACTCAACCCGAAGAGTTGCGTGTTGCACTGGTAGATGGCCAGCGCCTCTACGACCTGGACATCGAATCCGGTGCACGCGAGCAGAAAAAGGCCAACATCTATAAAGGCCGCATCACTCGCATCGAACCAAGCCTTGAGGCTGCCTTTGTCGATTTCGGCTCCGAGCGCCACGGCTTCCTGCCCCTCAAAGAAATCTCCCGCGAATACTTCAAGAAAGCCCCTGAAGGCCGCGTCAACATCAAGGACGTCCTGAGCGAAGGCCAGGAAGTCATCGTTCAGGTCGAAAAAGAAGAACGTGGCAACAAGGGCGCAGCCCTGACCACCTTCATCAGCCTGGCCGGTCGTTACCTCGTTCTGATGCCGAACAACCCGCGTGCCGGCGGCATCTCCCGTCGCATCGAAGGCGAAGAGCGCAACGAACTGCGTGAAGCGCTGAACGGTCTGGTCGCTCCGGCCGACATGGGTCTGATCGTGCGCACTGCAGGCCTGGGCCGCAGCAGCGAAGAAATGCAGTGGGACCTCGATTACCTGCTGCAACTCTGGACCGCCATCAAAGAAGCCTCGCTGGATCGTTCCGCGCCGTTCCTGATCTACCAGGAAAGCAACGTCATCATCCGCGCCATCCGCGATTACCTGCGCCAGGACATCGGCGAAGTGCTGATCGACAGCGTTGAAGCCCAGGACGAAGCCCTGACCTTCATTCGCCAGGTGATGCCGCAGTACGCCAGCAAGATCAAGCTTTACGAAGACAGCGTTCCGCTGTTCAACCGTTTCCAGATCGAAAGCCAGATCGAGACCGCTTTCCAGCGCGTCGTTGAACTGCCGTCCGGCGGCTCCATCGTCATCGATCCGACCGAAGCCCTGGTGTCCATCGACATCAACTCGGCGCGCGCCACCAAAGGCAGCGACATCGAAGAAACCGCCCTGCAGACCAACCTTGAAGCGGCTGAAGAAATCGCCCGTCAGTTGCGCCTGCGCGACATCGGCGGCCTGATCGTCATCGACTTCATCGACATGACCCCTGCCAAGAACCAGCGCGCCGTGGAAGAGAAAGTCCGCGAATGCCTGGAAGCCGACCGCGCCCGCGTGCAGATCGGTCGCATCTCGCGCTTCGGCCTGCTGGAAATGTCCCGTCAGCGCCTGCGTCCTTCGCTCGGCGAAAGCAGCGGCATCGTCTGCCCGCGCTGCAGCGGCACCGGCATCATCCGTGACGTCGAATCGCTGTCCCTGGCGATCCTGCGCCTGATCGAAGAAGAAGCCCTGAAAGACCGCACCGCCGAAGTTCGCGCTCAAGTGCCGATCCCGGTGGCCGCGTTCCTGCTCAACGAAAAACGCAACTCGATCACCAAGATCGAACTGCGCACCCGCGCCCGCATCGTCATCCTGCCGAACGATCACCTCGAAACCCCGCATTTCGAAGTTCAGCGTCTGCGTGACGACAGCCCGGAAGCCGCGACCAACCAGTCCAGCTACGAAATCGCTGCCGCTGCCGCCGACGTCGAAGACGTCCAGCCAGCCGCCGCGACCCGCACCCTGGTGCGCCAGGAAGCCGCCGTCAAGACCGCTCCGGCCCGCGCCAACGCTCCGGTTCCGACCGAAGTCGCCGCTCCGGCCCCGGCACCTGCTCCGGTTGCCGCGCCAGAGCCAAGCCTGTTCAAAGGCCTGGTGAAGTCGCTGGTCAGCCTGTTCGCCACCAAGGAAGAACCTGTAGCTCCGGTTGTGGTTGAAAAACCAGCCACCGAGCGTCCGGCCCGCAACGAAGAGCGTCGCAACGGTCGTCAGCAGAGCCGCAACCGTAACGGTCGCCGCGATGAAGAACGCAAGCCGCGCGAAGAACGTGCACCGCGTGAAGAGCGCGCCCCACGTGAGCCGCGTGAAGAGCGTCAGCCGCGCGAACCACGTGAAGTCCGCGAGCCGCGCGAATCCCGTGACGAAGCACCGGTAGCCCGCGAAGAACGCGCACCACGCGCCCCTCGTGAAGAACGTGCACCACGTGCTCCACGTGAAGATCGCAAGCCGCGTGGCGAGCGTGAAGAACGCGTACGTGAACTGCGCGAACCTCTGGATGCCGCTCCGGCCGTTGCTGCCGCCGCCACCGCTGAAGAGCGTCCGGCCCGTCAGCCGCGTGAAGAACGTGCGCCACGTCCTCCGCGTGAAGAGCGTCAACCGCGTGCCGAACAGGCCGCTGCTGCCGTCGCTGAAGAAGAAATCACCACCAACGAAGAGCAACTGCCGGAAGACGGTTCGGAGAACGCCGAAGGCGATCGTCCACGCCGCCGCTCCCGTGGTCAGCGTCGTCGCAGCAACCGTCGCGAGCGTCAGCGTGATGCCAATGGCAACGTGATCGAAGGTTCGGAAGAATCCGAGTCCGGCGAAAACACCCAGGCGCCAAGCACTGCCGATCTGGCTGCTGGTCTGGCTGTGACCGCTGCGGTTGCCAGCACCGCGATCAGCGCTCCGGCTGAAGCTCAGGCCCACGAGCAAGCTGAACGCGCTACCGCTGCAACACTGGAAACTGCTCCAGTAGAAGCGCCGGTTGTTGAAGCAACCACTCCGGTAGAAGTAGCTGCCGCTCCGGAAGTCGAAGTGGCTCCGGCTCGCGAAGCTCAGCCTCAAGCTGAAGTGGCTGCCGAACCAGCGGTGACCTTCCAAGCACCAGCCGTAGTTGAAGAGTCGGTTGTCGAAACCGTCGCAGAAACCGTGACCGAAACCGTGCGTGAAGTTCGCGAAGAACAGACCGCATTCAACTGGGTCGCCGAGCCAGCTGTCGCAGAAACACCAGCGCCAGTGGTTGAAGCACCTGTTGTTGAAGAAGCCAAGACTGCCGAGCCAGTAGTGGTTGCCGAACCGGCACCGGTCGTTGAAGCCCCTGTGGTTGAAGCGCCAGTTGTCGCCGAAGCACCTGCCCCGGTAGTTGAAGCGTCTCCAGTTGTCGCGCCGGTCAGCGCCCTGACCCCAAGCGGCCGCGCACCAAACGACCCGCGTGAAGTACGTCGTCGCAAGCGTGAAGAAGAGCGTCTGCAGAAGGAAGCCGAACTGGCTGCCGCTGCTGCTCCAGTCGCTGCCGAGCCAGTGGTTGCCGAAGTGGTCGAGGCAGCTCCTGCCCCGGTCGCTGAAGAAGTTGCCGTTGAGGCCGTGATTGCCGAAGCACCACGCTCCGTTCAGGAAGCGGTCGAGCAACACGAAGAGGCCCAGGAAAAAGAACACGAGCCTAAACCTCTCGTCTGATTCCAAAGCCAATAAAAAGCCCCGCCTGGTGATCCAGGCGGGGCTTTTTATTGGCTCAAGGTTTTATCAGGATGGCGGGAAAACCAGCGCATCCGGCACGTCGATATCCCACAACACACCCGGATCATCCACCGCGACTTCAATCACTCGTCCTTGGGCAAACAGCGGTCTGGCGCCGCGGTCACCGGACAAAGACATCAGTCCCGCTGCGAACGATCGACCAAACCCGACCGGATGCCCATAGTCACCGTTCAACGTCGGTACGCTGACCGCATCCTCGGCAATCGCCGCCACGACCCGTTCCATGCTCGACGGCAGGATGAACGGCATGTCGCCCAGCACAATCAGCCAGCCATCGGCATCCGGGCAAGCCGCCACACCCGCCGCGATGCTGTCGCCCATTCCCGTGGATTCGATCGAGACAATGTCACACCCATAAGCCTGCGCCATGCGCATTGCCTGCGGGCGCGCCTCGGTCGTCACCAGCACTCGCTGGTCGAGGCTCGCCGGCAGGTTCACCAGCACCTGCTCGATCACCGAACGCACCGCGCCATCACGCCCGGTGCAATCGGCCAGCAGCTTGTCCTTGTCGGCACCCGCCACTTCGCGAAAGCGGCTGCCCTCGCCCGCCGCCAGCACAATCACTCCGATGGATCGGCTCATACACTCTCCACTGTTTTCTTCTGCTTGAGCTCGACACCATTCTTGATCGCGACGATTTCCGCCAACAGCGACAAGGCGATTTCCGCCGGGGAATGGCTGCCAATATGCAAACCGATCGGCCCGTGCAAACGGGCGATGGCCGCTTCCGACAAGCCTAGCTCAGCCAGATTTTCCCGACGTTTGCGGCTATTGACCCGCGAGCCGAGCGCACCGACATAGAACGCTTTGGAATCGAGCGCCGTGAGCAGCGCCATGTCGTCCAGCCGTGGATCATGAGTCAGCGCGACAATCGCCGTGCGTTCATCGGTCTGGATGTTCAGCACCGCTTCATCCGGCATACCGGGCACAAACCTCCCATGCTGCTCTTCCCAGCCATAGACGAACTCGGTGCGCGGATCACAGATCAGCACTTCGAAATCCAGCAGCCGCGCCATCTCGGCCACATACCGCGACAACTGCCCGGCGCCGATCAACAGCAGGCGCCAGCGTGGGCCGTAAATGGCACGCAGGGTTTGTCCGTCGAAACTCAATGCGTCGGTCTTGCCGGCCGGTCGCAGCACCACCTCGCCAGTGCCGATGTTCAGCTCGCGAGCGACGATTTCGTGGGCTTCGCAGCGATCCAGCAACTCGGCGACCCACGCCGGATCGCCGACTCGCTCCTCGGTCAGGCGCAGAGTGCCGCCGCACGGCAGGCCGAAACGCGCCGCCTCTTCCTGCGTCACGCCGTAGGTGATCAAATGCACCGGCGGCCCGTCGGCGGGAATCCGTCCGTCGTGCAGCCGGGCGATCAGATCGTCCTCGACGCAACCTCCGGACACCGAACCGATCACCACGCCATCTTCGCGCAACGCGAGCATTGCGCCGGGCGCCCGGGGCGCGGTGCCCCAGGTCTGCACCACGCTGAACAACATCACTCGCTGCCCGGCGCGACGCCATTCGAGCACACTGCGCAGGACATTCAGATCGGCGCTGTCCATCACCCTTGCGCCTTCTGCCAGCCCTGCAACTGGTAACGCACCGGCAGGTTACGGATGCGCTGGCCGGTGGCGGCGAAGATCGCGTTGCACAGCGCCGGCGCAATCGGCGGTACGCCCGGTTCACCAACACCGCCCAATGGCACCTCACCCGGCGGCGTCACCAGATGCACCGCGACTTCCTTCGGCGCCAGCGACATGCGCGCCACCTCATACATATGGAAGTTGTCCTGCTGCACCTTGCCGTCCTTGAAGCTGATTTCGCCCCACACGGCATTGCCCAGGCCCATCACACAGGCGCCTTCGAACTGCGAACGGATCCGCTCCGGGTTGATCTGCGGGCCGCAATCCACAGCGATATCGGCCTTGTGCACGATCAGCGTGCCGTCGTCCTTGACCTCGACTTCGATCACCGCCGCCACGTAGGTGACGAAGCTGTAATGCACCGCCAATCCGAGACCACGACCCTTGGGCAGTTGACGACCCCAACCCGCCGCCTTGGCCGCAGTCTCGAGCACGGTGCGCATCCGCCCGGTGTCGATCGGATAACGCTCTGGGGATTCGCCGTAGTTCCATTCTTCACTGAGCGTACGCGGGTCGATCTGCCGATCCGGGCCGAGCAACTTGATCTGATACTTGAGCGGATCTTCCTTGGCCTTGTGCGCCAGTTCGTCGACGAAGCTCTGAATTGCGAAGCCATGGGGAATGTTCGACACCGAGCGATACCACCCGACCCGCGTATGCACCGTGGCTTCAGGGTTTTCCAGGCGCACGTTGGGAATCGCGTAGGCCATGTTGGTAAAGCCCATGCCCAGCTCGAACGCAGCTTCGTGATTCATGCCCGGCGCAAACAGCGCGGTAATGCTCGGCGCTACCGTGCGGTGCAGCCAGGCGGACGGCAAGCCGTCCTTGCCGACGCCGGCCTTGAGGTATTCGGCGGACACCGTGTGGAAATACGAGTTGTGGATGTCGTCTTCCCGGGTCCATTGCACGCGCACTGCTTTGCCAGGAAATTCCTTGGCGAGCACGGCAGCCTCAACGACGAAGTCCGGTTTGGACTTGCGGCCGAAACCACCGCCGAGCAGTGTCACGTTAAAGGTGACGTTATCGAATGGCAGCCCCAGGCGTTCGGCGATGCGCTCGCGGGTGACCTGCGGCGCCTGGCTCGGTGCCCACGCCTCGCAGGTGCCATCCTTGTAACGGGCGATGGCAACCATCGGCTCCATCGGTGCCTGGGCCAGATGCGGCAAGTAATAAGAGGCTTCCAGAGTGCTGGCGGCACTGCCGATGGCCTTGTCGATGTCGCCGGTATTGCGTACCACTTTGCCCGGTTTCAGCGAAGCGGCTTCGATCTCCTTGCGATAGGCGACCGAGTCATAAGTGGCGTTCGGGCCATCGTCCCACTCGATCTTCAGCGCTTCACGACCTTTCAATGCCGCCCAGGTGTTGCTGGCCACCACGGCCACGCCGCCCAGTGGCTGGAATTCCGAAGGCAATGGCCGGGGTTCGATCTGGATGACTTTGAGCACGCCCGGCACTTTCAGCGCGGCGCTGTCGTCGACCGACTTGACCTTGCCGCCGTACACCGCCGGACGCGCAATGACCGCGAACAGCATGCCGTCGAAATGCACGTCGGCCCCGTAAACCGCCCTACCATTGACGATGTCGGCACCGTCGATGGCTTTGGTGCCTTCCTTGCCGATGTAACGAAATTCTGACGGCTGCTTGAGCCGCAGGCTGTCACGGGCCGGCACCGTCAGCGCACTGGCCGCAACGGCCAGCTCACCGTAACCCAACTCGCGCCCGGACGGCGTGTGAATGACTTTATGCAGTTGTGCGCGGCATTCGCCGACCGGCACCTTCCACTGCGCGGCGGCGGCCTGCTCCAGCATGGTCCGCGCGGCAGCGCCGCAACGGCGCATCGGTTCGTACCAGTGACGCATGCTGCGCGAGCCGTCGGTGTCCTGGTTGCCGAAGCGCACCTCATCACCCGGCGCCTGCTGAACCTTGACGTGCGCCCAGTCGGCTTCCAGCTCATCGGCGACCACCATGGTCAGGCTGGTGCGCACACCCTGGCCCATTTCCGAACGGTTGCAGACCACGGTCACCGTGCCGTCAGCGGCAATGCTGACGTAGACCTTCGGATCATCGATCCAGCCGTTCGGCATGCCGTCGGCGCCAAACTGCTTTGGCTTGTCTTCGGCCAGCGCATCCTGCCAGCCCCAGCTCGCCGCCAGCACCAGCGCACCCGTGGCGCCGACGCCCTTGAGGAAGCCCCGGCGACTCAGGTTGCTCAGGGCGAAATCGTTCGGTAGACGGCTCATGCCTTGGCCTCCTTCAGGTGAGTGGAGGCCTGACGGATCGCGGTCTTGATCCGGTTGTAGGTGCCGCAGCGGCAGATGTTGCCGACCATCGCCTCTTCAATCTGCTCATCGCTCGGATTCGGGTTGGTCTTGAGCAACGCGGTGGCGGACATGATCTGGCCGCCCTGGCAGTAACCGCATTGGGCCACAGCGGTGTCGAGCCAGGCTTGTTGGACGATCTGACCGACCGGGTCGGCATGCAGGTTGTCGATGGTGGTCACGTTCTGCCCGACCACCGAACCGATCGGGGTGATGCAACTGCGCGCCGGCGCGCCGTCGATATGAATGGTGCACGCACCGCACAGGCCCATGCCGCAGCCGAACTTGGTGCCGTTGTAACCGGCGACGTCGCGGATCGCCCACAACAGCGGCATGTCCTCGGTGACATCGAGTGGATGATCTTGACCATTGAGTTTCAGGGTAATCATGGGCACGCCCGCATATTCTTGGAGGTTATGGGGTCGAGCCATCTGCCACCGCAGGGACGGTAGTGGTTCGCGCAGATCGGCTCAGGCTAATCAGGCTCTCTTGTACGGACGGGAACGTCTGCACCGGGCCTTTGGTGGAGCAAATGGTTGGTATCGTTAGCTGGCTACGTTAACCCGCGATTAACAAAAAAGCCCTGCACTTTTTAAATAAGTGCAGGGCTTTGGGTTCAGCCTTGAAAGCGTAGCCTCAATACCTGTTGGGCTCCATTTCCAGCTCGACATTGAAACGTTCTGCAATGTCTTTCTGGATGCGCTGGGCCAGATCGAGTAATTGCAGCCCGGTCGCCGTGCCGTAGTTGACCAGCACCAGCGCCTGCAATTTATGCACGCCGGCATCGGCCTCACGGAAACCTTTCCAGCCGGCACGCTCGATCAACCAGCCGGCCGCCAGTTTCATCTGCCCGTCCGGTTGCGCGTAGGCCACCAGATCTGGATGCTGCGCCTTGATCTGTGCGACCACGGCCGCCGACACCAGCGGGTTCTTGAAGAAGCTGCCGGCATTGCCGAGCACCGCCGGGTCCGGCAGTTTTTCGCTGCGAATGCTGCAAATCGCTCGACTGACATCCGTCGGCGTCGGCTGCTCGATGCCCTGCTCGGTCAGACGCTGACGCACCGGGCCGTATTCCAGGTGCAGATGGGCGACTCGATCCAGTGCAAAGCGCACCCGCAGGATCAGCCAACGACCCGGCTGCTGCTTGAACACGCTGTCGCGGTAGGCGAAGTTGCACTCTTCCAGACTGAAGTCGCGCAGCTCGCCGGTCTGGCGATCCAGCGCCGTCAGGCCGGCGAACACATCCTTGATCTCGACACCGTAGGCACCGATGTTCTGCATCGGTGCGGCGCCAACGGTGCCGGGGATCAGACTGAGATTCTCCAGCCCGGAAAACCCCTGCGCCAGCGTGTGCTGCACGAACGGGTGCCATGGCTCCCCAGCTTCGGCTTCGATCACCACGCGGTTGCCGTCGTCGCTGATGACGCGGATGCCACGAGTGGCCATGCGCAGCACCAGCGCCGGGATGTCCGCCGTGAGCAACAGGTTGCTGCCGCCACCGATCACCAGCAACGGCACATCGTGGGAAGTCGCGTAAGCCAGGGCTTCGCGCACATCGGCGTCACTGTGGGCTTCGGCAAACAGCTGCGCGCGAACGTCGACGCCGAAGGTATTGAAGGGTTTCAGGGAAACCTGCGGTTGCACCTGCAAACTCATAACCGCCCCTTCACTTCGATCAACAGCTGATCGCAGGCACGTTCGATCAGATCCAGCACCTGCTCGAAACCCTGATCGCCGTCGTAATACGGATCCGGTACTTCATCGACTTCGCCTTCATAGCGGCGCAGGAACAGATCCAGCTCGGCCTTGCCGGTGGACGGTTGCAAGGCCTTGAGGTTGCGCAGGTTGCTGTTGTCCATGGCGAGGATCAGGTCGTAGCTGGCGAAATCGGCGCGGCTGACCTGCTGGGCGCGTTGCGCCGACAGGTCATAACCACGCAGTTTGGCCGCAGCCTGGCTGCGCTTGTCCGGCGGATTGCCGACGTGCCAGTCGCCGGTGCCGGCGGAGGCCACTTCGACCTGATCCGCCAGTCCCGCTTCACGCAACTTGTGGCGCAAAACGCCTTCGGCGGTGGGCGAACGGCAGATGTTGCCCAGGCATACGAACAGAACGCGCATCAGGCCTCCAGCAGGCGACGGACGCGCTCGAGATCTTCGGCGGTGTCGACCCCGGTCGGCGGCGCGATCAACGCGTCAGCCACATGAATCCGCACGCCGTGCCACAGGGCACGCAGTTGTTCGAGGGATTCGGTGTTTTCCAGCCAGCACGGGCCCCAGCTCACGAAATCCTGAAGGAAGCCGGCGCGGTAGGCATAAATGCCGATGTGACGACGATACGGCACGCCTTCCGGCAACACATCGCGGCTCTTGGCGAACGCATCGCGGGCCCATGGCAGGGTCGCGCGACTGAAGGTCAGCGCCAGACCGTTGAGGTCACTGACAACCTTGACCACGTTCGGGTTGAACAGGGTTTCCACGTCTTCGATCGGCTCGGCCAGGGTGGCCATGCGCGCTTCGGTGTGGGCTGCGAGGTTGGCGGCGACCTGATCGATCACGCTCGGCGGGATCAGCGGTTCGTCACCCTGCACGTTGACCACGATGGCATCCGGCTCCAGACCCAACTTCGCGGCCACTTCGGCCAGACGATCAGTGCCGGAGTTGTGATCTTCACGGGTCAGCACCACTTCGGCGCCGAAGGCCTTGCAGGCCTCGACAATGCGCGCATCGTCGGTGGCCACGACCACACGGCTGGCGCTGCTTTTGCTGGCCTGTTCCCAGACGTGCTGAATCATCGGCTTGCCGGCGATATCCAGCAGCGGCTTGCCCGGTAGACGGGTCGAGGCGTAGCGCGACGGGATGACAACGGTGAAGGCTGTGGTCATTTATCCAGACGCTCGTCGGTGGTCAGGGTGCGGGCTTCGCTTTCCAGCATGACCGGGATGCCGTCGCGGATCGGGTACGCCAGGCCGGCGCCCTTGCTGATCAGTTCGGTCTTGTCGGCGCTGAGCTTGAGCGGGCCTTTGCAGATCGGGCAGGCGAGGATGTCGAGCAGTTTGGTGTCCATGAACATTCCCTGGATAAAAACGGATTAAGGCAAAAGACGATCCGGCAACAGGCGCATCAGTTGCGTGTCGAACCAGGCCACGAAGGCCGGCGACGGCACGGCATCGACCGCCAGGTACCACCAGTCATCGGCGGCGAAGGCACGGCACTTCACCGCGTCCTTTTCAGTCATCACCACTGGCAATGACGGCGTGAAACTCAAGGCCTGCACGCTGTATTCGGCGTGATCGGCAAACGCGTGGGGCACAGGCCGCCAGTCTAGCGCTTCGAGGGTATTGAAGAAACGTTGCGGGTTGCCGATCCCGGCGACCGCGTGCACGGCCTGACCGGGCGGGAAATGATCGAGCGACCGGCGTTCGCGGCTGCGCAAATTGACCAGCGCCGACGGTTTGAGACGGAAAGCGAATCCGCCGTCGCGATCCTCAAGGGCGCCATTGAACAGCACACCATCAACGCTTTGCAGGCGCTCGGCCGGCTCGCGCAGGGGGCCGGCGGGCAGGCAGCGCTGGTTGCCAAGGCCACGAGCGGCGTCGATCAGCACCAGTTCCAGATCCCGCGCGAGGCGGTAATGCTGCATGCCGTCATCGGACAGGATCAGGTCCAGCGGCTCGCTGTCCAGCAGGGCTCTGACGGCGGCGCTGCGATCGGGGTCGATCATCAGCGGCACGCCGGTGCGCTGCACGATCAGCAAAGGTTCGTCGCCGGCGATGTCGGCAGTCTGGTCAGCTTCGACCCGCCATGGCAGTTGCGCCGGTTTGGCGCCGTAACCGCGACTGACCACGCCGACCCGCAGCCCGTGGCGTCGGCAATGCTCGATCAGCCACAGGATCATCGGCGTCTTGCCGGTGCCGCCGACGGTGATGTTGCCGACCACGATCACCGGCACCGGGGATTGATAGATCTCACCCTCGCCGTCGAGAAAACGCTGACGCTTGCCGGCCACGACGCGGCGGTACAGCCACTCCAGCGGCCGCAACAGCGTCAGGGCCGGGTGCCCCTCGTACCATGCGGCGAGCAGACGATCGGACATGGCCATCAGGATTTGGGCGCCGCCTCGACCGTGGTCATGCGCAGATGGCTGAAACCGAGCTTGCCGGCCGCGTCCATGGCGGTGATCACGGATTGGTGCTGAGTCTTGCCGTCAGCACTGATCGACAACGGCATGTTGGTGTCGCCGTTGGCTTCTTTCTGCATGGCTTCCATCAGGGTCGCCAGATCGTTTTTCGGCAGAATCTTGTTGTTCACCGAGAACACGCCTTCGGCGCTGATGGCCACGTCCAGTTGCTTGACCTGCTGGTCCTCGGCCGGCGAGCCGCTGACCGCTTCCGGCAGATCGACACGCAGCTGGGTTTCGCGGGTGAAGGTGGTGGTCACGACGAAAAACAGCAACAGGATGAACACCACGTCGATCAGCGACGCGAGGTTGATGTCGATGGTTTCCCGGGGTTTGCGACGGAATTTCACGCTTTTTCCCCGGCCAGATCGACGTCACGGTCGCCCTGCACCACTTCCACCAGTTTGATCGCTTCCTGTTCCATGCCCACCACCAGTTCATCGATGCGGCGTTGCAGGAAACGGTGGAAGAACACTGCCGGAATACCGACCATCAGGCCCGCAGCGGTGGTGATCAGCGCCTTGGAAATACCGCCGGCCAGCACCGCAGCATTGGTGGTCATTCCCGAGCCGGTGAAGGCGCTGAAAATATCGATCATGCCCAGCACCGTGCCCAGCAGACCGAGCAGCGGCGACATGGCGGCGATGGTGCCCAGCGCGTTGACGTAGCGTTCCAGCTCGTGGATGACCCGGGCGGCCGCTTCTTCAATGCACTCCTTCATGATCTCGCGACCATGCTTGGAGTTGGCCAGGCCCGCGGCGAGGATTTCCCCCAGCGGCGAGTTGGCACGCAATTCCTTGAGTTTTTCCTTGTTGAGCTGCTTGTCCTTGATCCAGACCCAGACCTGACCCAGCAGATGCTCAGGGGTGACGCGACTGGCGCGCAGGGTCCACAGGCGCTCGGCGACGATCGCCATGGCGGCGATGGAACTCAGAATGATCGGCAACATCATCCAGCCGCCGGATTTGACCAATTCCCACACAGTGACAGCCCCCTCGAAAAAGTGCGCCACTTTACCATACCGGTTCGCGATAAAGACCCGTCGCCCCGACGACCGTGCTCAACGGTACTCCGCCCCCGGCAACGGCGGGTCGCGCCAGAAGCGACGTTGTTGACGCAACGACCGGGCCGGCTGAAACCGCCCCAGTTGCAGATGAATGGCGCCCTGCTCGGCGCTGTCATGGATGTGTATGCCCTGTTTGCGGTAGCGGGCAATGACCGTCGGGTGCGGGTGGCCGAACGAATTGCCCTGCCCTCGGGAAATCAGCACGGCCTGTGGCTGCAAAGCCTTGAGCAAGGCCATCGATGAGGAACTGCGGCTGCCATGGTGCGGGGCTTGCAGCCACCGGGTTTGAACTGCCAGCGCGCTGTTGAGCAGGTCCCGTTCGGCGGCGCTGTCGATGTCGCCGGTCAGCAGCAACCGCTCACCGTTGGCTTCGATCTGCAACACGCAGGAACGCTGATTACTGTCGTGGGCGTCGGCCCATTGCCATAGATGAAAGGCAACGCCGTCCCACTGCCATTGCCGACCACTTTCACAGACCTCGGCATTCAGCGCTTCGGCCAGCCCCGGCGGATCGCCGCTGATGACCCGGCTGACCGGCAATCCTTTCGCTACGGCGAGTGCGCCACCCGCGTGATCGGCATCGGCATGGCTGAGCAGCATCAGGTCGAGGTGTTCCACCCCCAGTTTGCGCAAGGCCGGCAGCACCACTCGCTCGCCGAGGTCGAAGTCGCCGAAACGCGGGCCGCTGTCGTACAGCAAGGTGTGATGCCGGGTGCGGATCAGAATCGCCAGGCCCTGGCCGACATCCAGTTGCCAGACATCGGCCACGCCTTCGGCCAGACGCTCCCGGGGCGGAAATGCCAGTACCAGCAGCAATGGCCAGCCCAAAGGACGCAAGGGAACGCCTCGGGGGAGCAATAACAACAAAGCACCAAGACCTCCCAGCGCCCAGACCCACCACTCCATCGTCGTCGGCACCCACGCTGGCCAACGCCCGGCAATCAGGGCCAGTGCCCGGAACAACCCGTCGATCAGTCCGCCGGCCAGCCACAGCAGACCTTCCCCGACATAAGGAATCGGCAGCAGCAATGTGCCCAGCAACGCCGGCGGCAGCACCGCGAAACTGACCCACGGCACCGCGAGCAGATTGGCCAGTGGTCCGCTTAGGCTGATCGGCAGGCTCAGCGCCACCAGCACCGGGCACAAGCCGATCGCGATCAGCCACTGCGCGCGCGTCCAGGTCTGCCACCAGCGCCACGGCCCCAGACGGCCGCCGAAGGTGAAGATCAGCACGGCGACCGCGATAAAGGACAGCCACAACCCCGGACGCAGACTGGCCAGCGGATCCATCAACAACACGCCGTTGAAGGCCAGTAGCAACGGCCACCACGCACCGAGGTGGCGAAATCGCAATCGCCACAGCAGCACCAGCGCAACCATTACGCAGGCGCGCCGCACCGGTACATCGAACCCGGCCAGCAGGCCGTAACCCAGCGCCGCCGCGAACGCCAGACCGCACGCCCAAGGCAGCCAGGGCCAACGCAACGGCCAGATCCCGACCCGCGCCAACCCGGCGACCAGCGCATACATCAACGCCGCCAACAGCCCGATATGCTGGCCGGAAATCACCAGCAGGTGCACGGTGCCGGTGTCCTGCAAAGTCTGCCAATCCTCGCGACTGAGTCCCGAACCATCACCGAGCACCAGCGCAGCCAAGGCTCCGTTACGTCCCTGGGCATCCACTGCAAGCAGGCGCTGGCGAATGCTGTCACGCCAGGCCCACTGCGCCGGCGCCAGGCGCTCGCCATCCTTCACCGTCCCGGTGGCGCCGATGCGCTGCGCCAGCAGCCAGGCTTCGTAATCAAACGCATCCGGATTGAGCAGGCCACCGGGGCGCTTGAGCTTGACTGCCAGTCGCCAGCGTTCGCCACTTTTGACCTCAGGCCCGACGTACCACGCCAGACGCATCAGCGACGGCAGTTTCTCGTGACGCGAGCGCGCATCGGCCAGTTCGAAGCGCACGACGCCCTCGGCATTCTGCGGCAAGCCGACGACCCGCCCTTCCACCCAGCGCGTTTCGCCATCCAGCCTGGAAGGCAGTCGATCATTCAGCGCCATCTGCGCGCTGAAACCCGCCCATGTGAATCCAAGCAGCAAAAACGCCAGTGCATAGCTGCGAAACGGCAGCAGCATCAGCGCCACCCACGGCAACACCAGCAATAACCCGACCGGCGGCAAGGCCGGCAAAAAAACCGGAGCCAGCAGACCGACCGCCAGCGCCATCATCCCTGTGCGCATAAGCCCGTCCTTGAGAGTCCCACCTTCAGGCATAGCGGCTGCGGGGCACGCGCGTCGTTATCAATTGTCACAAAGTCTGAATGGGCGGTTCATAGAATCCAGACATACTTGCCGCCTTAACCGACCGAGAAGCCTTATGCCCCGGCGCTTATTCAAACGTTACATGCCCGACCCGACGAGCATCAGGGAACACAAATCCTTACGCTTTCTCGGAACGTTGCTGCATGACCCGAACCTCTGGCACCTCAACCGACACTCGGTGGCCCGGGCCATGGCCGTTGGCCTGTTCGCCGCGTTCCTGCCGATTCCCGCACAGATGCTGGTGGCCGCCGTCCTCGCGATCATGGTGCGCGGCAACATGCCGATTGCCGTCAGTCTGGTCTGGCTGACCAATCCGATCACCATGCCGGCGGTATTCTTCTGCACGTATCAGGCCGGGGCCTGGCTGATGGATGTGCCCGCCCGCACGCTCCCCGACGAATTGACCTGGGAATGGATCAGCGGTGAGCTCTCGACCTTGTGGCAACCGTTCCTGCTGGGTTCGGTGGTGGTCGGGTTGGCACTGGGCGCCCTCGCCTATTGTCTGGTGATGATGTACTGGCGCTGGTGGGTGGCCCGGCAATGGGCGCGGCGCAAGAAAAGACGTCAGGCGTGAATGCAAAACGGCCTCCACTGTGGGAGGCCGTTTTTCATTGCAGCATTGAAGGGATCAGGTGCGCATGCCGCGCCCGCTCACCAGCAACCGCGAACAACCGATATACAGCACCACGGTCGCCACCAGCATGAAGGTGATCGCGATGCCGATGCGAATGTCCGACACACCGAGGATGCCGTAACGGAAAGCGTTGACCATGTGCAGCACCGGGTTGGCCAGCGACACGGTCTGCCAGAACGGCGGCAGCAAGGTGATCGAATAGAACACGCCGCCCAGGTAGGTCAGCGGGGTCAGCACAAAGGTCGGGATGATCGAGATGTCATCGAAGTTGCGCGCAAACACCGCGTTGATGAAGCCCAGCAGCGAGAAGATCGTCGCCGTCAGCACCACCACCAGCACCGTCACGCCAAGATGGTGTACCTGCAAATGGGTGAAGAACAGCGACAGGATCGTCACAATCACACCCACCATCAGGCCGCGCAGGACGCCACCAATGGTGTAACCGATCAGGATCGTGTGCGGCGACACCGGCGACACCATCAGCTCTTCGATGGAGCGCTGGAACTTGCTGCCGAAGAAGCTCGACACCACGTTGCCGTAGGAGTTGGTGATCACCGACATCATGATCAGCCCCGGCACGATGTACTCCATGTAGGTGAAGCCACCCATATCGCCGATCTGCCGGCCGATCAGGTTACCGAAGATCACGAAGTACAGAACCATGGTGATCGCCGGCGGCAGCAGAGTCTGCGGCCAGATCCGGGTGAAGCGTCTGACTTCGCGGTAAACGATGGTGTTGAGGGCAACGAGGTTGGGGCGCAGCTCGGAACTCATACCGCCACCTTCGACAGATTTTTCTCCACCAGGGACACGAACAGCTCCTCGAGGCGATTGGTTTTATTGCGCAGGCTCAGCACTTCGATGTTCTGCAGGGCCAGTTGGCCGAACAGCGCAGTGATGCCCATGGACTTGTCGACCTGGACTTCCAGCGTATGAGCGTCTACCAGCCGGGCCGGATAGCCGACCAGTTGCGGCGCAACCGCCAGATCACTCTTCAGGTCGAGCAGGAAAGTCTCCACATGCAGTTGGCCGAGCAGCTGACGCATGCTGGTGTTCTCGACGATGGTGCCGTGGTCGATGATCCCGATGTTGCGGCACAGCTGCTCAGCCTCTTCCAGGTAGTGGGTGGTGAGGATGATAGTGATGCCTTTCTGGTTCAGTTCGGTGAGGAACGTCCACATCGAACGGCGCAGCTCGATATCCACCCCGGCGGTCGGTTCATCGAGGATCAGCAGACGCGGTTCATGCACCAGCGCCCGGGCGATCATCAAGCGACGCTTCATGCCGCCGGACAGCGAACGCGACGGCACATCGCGTTTGTCCCACAGGCCGAGCTGGGTCAGGTACTGCTCGGCGCGTTCCTTGGCGATCTTCGCCGGAATGCCGTAGTAACCGGCCTGGGTCACGACGATGTCGAAGGTCTTTTCGAACTGGTTGAAGTTGAATTCCTGGGGCACCACGCCGATGGAGCGCTTGAGCGCCGCCGGGTTCTTGTCCAGGTCGTGGCCAAAGATATTCACCGTGCCGCTGGTCTTGTTGACCAGGGTCGAGAGAATGCCGATGGTCGTGGATTTGCCGGCGCCGTTGGGGCCGAGCAAGGCGAAGAAGTCACCTTCGGCGACGTCCAGATCGATACCACTCAAGGCCTGGAACCCGTTGCCGTAGGTTTTGGTTAGCTGCCGGATGGACAGAGCGGAACTCATATCGGATTTACGCACCCAGTAAAGAAAAAAGGACTGATAAAAGGCCGGCGGCGAGGAAGACAACCGCAGCGCTAGAGCGCAATGGTGCTTGCCGTCGCCGCACAAGTACAGTCAAGTGTGTCGATAGTAGGTATTAAGTCAACGCGGTCATGACAGCTTTCTGATACGCCGGACGCTGCTTCAGCCGCGCATACCAGGCTTCAAGATTCGGCTGTGACGCGCGCTCGATCGGCATCTCGAACCAGGCATAAATGAAACTGCCGAGCGGGATATCGCCCATGCCGATTTCGTTGCCGGACAGATACGGCTGATCCTTCAGCGCCTCATCGGCCATCGCCAGCAAGCCGTCACATTCCTTGATCGCCGCATGGATTGCCGGCCAGTCCTGCTTGTCTGCCGGGGTACGCAGAACGCCCCAGAACACCGTGCGAAACGGTCCTACAAAACTGGAAGTCGTCCAGTCCATCCATTTGTCAGCGGTAGCGCGGGTCTGCGGATCCGCCGGGTACCACGAAGTATCGGCTGCATGCTTTGCCAGCAGGTAACGCACAATGGCATTGGATTCCCACAGCACAAAACCGTCGTCCTGAATCACCGGCACCCGCCCGTTCGGGTTCATTGCCCGGTACTCCGGCGTGTCGACCACCCCAAACGCGCCACCGGCATCAATGGCCTCGTAGGCCAGCCCGAGCTCTTCGGCAGCCCACAACGGCTTTCTGACATTCGACGAATTCTTGCGACCCCAGATCTTCAGCATGACCGCCTCTTTTCCAGTAAATGGGCAGGCAGCATACGCCGGATCAGAGGCTGCCGACATCACCGCGCATGTCACCGGACAGTGGCGTCTGCTGATCGTTGAACAGGTGCGGATAACATTTCTGCAGATGTTCGAAGAAAAAAGATTCCGGTACATCGGCGAACTGGCCGTGATCGACCAAGTACTCCATCAGCAGCGCACCATCGCTGTTGTACGGGTGGAAAACGCTGTCGTTTACGCCATCGAATTCCAGCGGCGCAACGTTGAACATTTCGCAGAGTTTCTGGTTGAACGCGGGTGTGGCTTTCACCCAGCGATCATTGAGAAACAGCTCGGTATAACCATGCATGGCGAACACTTCGCTTCTCAGCAGTTCAAGCAGACGCGGCGTCGACAGATGATTTTTCACATCCGCCAGACCAATGCGTGCGGGGATCCCGCAATGGCGCGCGCAACCGGCGAGCAACGTGGCCTTGGGCACGCAATAACTTTCACCTGCCGCCAGCGCGTAGCTGCCGCGCAAGGTCAGCGGGTCGCGGCTGAAGGTGTACATGTTGTAGCGCACCGCCTCGCGCACGGCGTAATAAAGACTGATCGCCTGCGCGAGCGGATCGCGGCTGGCACCACGGTGCTGCTCGGCGAACTCCACCACCGAGGGGTGGTCACTATCGATGAAGCGGCCGGGGCTCAGATACTCGTGCATGACGACATTCTCCTGATTGAGCCCCGAGTCTAGCGAGAGGTTCAGCACAGAGATAACGACGTTTCGGCCAAACATGCACGCAAAGACGCGGAAGCGGCGAACGATTTCCCACGCGTGTTGCCCACCGAACCTACAAAAGACATCCGGGGTTTCCCACGATTTCAATCACCTTGCTCTGACCGCCCCGTTTTGCAGATGCCGTCTAAGCTCTGGAGGGTCGGTTCGCCCTGGTTCACGGAGGATTAAATATGCTGTTGTTGTGGATACTGGTTCTGATCGTCGGCGTGGCGTATCTGGCACACCGGCGCATCGCCCCGCTGCCGGCACTGGGCATCGTTGCCGCTTACCTGTTGGCGATGGGAATTTTCAGCCACGCACCGGGCTGGTTGCTGCTGATTTTCTGGGTCGTGCTGGCCCTGGTGGCCGCCCCGCTGCTGTTGCCTGACCTGCGCCGCAAACACTTCACCGCGCCGCTGTTCAGCTGGTTCCAGAAAACCCTGCCTCCGATGTCGCAGACCGAACGCGACGCGATCGACGCCGGCACGGTGTGGTGGGACGGCGAACTGTTCAGCGGCCGTCCGGACTGGGACAAACTGCTGTCCTATCCCAAGGTGCAACTGAGCGAAGAAGAACAGGCATTCATCGACGGCCCGACCGAAGAACTCTGCGCGATGGTCACCGACTGGCAGATCGGTCAGTCGATGGATCTGCCGCCCGAAGCCTGGACTCACATCAAGGAACACGGTTTCTTCGCCCTGATCATTCCCAAGGAGTTCGGCGGCAAGGGTTTCTCCGCCTACGCCCACTCCCAGGTGGCGATGAAACTGGCGACCCGCAGCGGCGACCTCGCCTCTACCGTGATGGTGCCCAACTCCCTCGGCCCGGCCGAACTGCTGCTGCATTACGGCACCGACGAACAACGCAATCATTACCTGCCACGGCTGGCCCGGGGCGACGACATTCCTTGCTTTGCGCTGACTGGCCCGCTCGCGGGTTCAGACGCGGGTGCGATGCCCGACACCGGGATCATCTGCAAAGGCGAATGGGAAGGTCAGGAAACTCTCGGCCTGCGCCTGAACTGGGAAAAACGCTACATCACCCTCGGCCCGGTCGCGACCTTGCTCGGCCTGGCCTTCAAGGCCTATGACCCGGATCACCTGCTCGGCGACAAGGAAGACCTGGGCATCAGCCTCGCGCTGATCCCGACCGACACCCCCGGCGTGGAAATCGGTCGCCGCCACTTGCCGCTGGGCGCTGCGTTCATGAACGGCCCGAACTCCGGCAAGGACGTATTCATCCCGCTGGACTTCCTCATCGGCGGCCAGGACATGCTCGGCAAAGGCTGGATGATGCTGATGAACTGCCTGTCGGTCGGGCGCTCGATCTCGCTGCCGGCAGTGGGCACCGGCGCGGCCAAGTTCACCAGCCTGGTGACCGGGCAATACGCGCAGATCCGCGAGCAGTTCAACGTGCCGCTGTCTGCCTTCGAAGGCATTCAGGAAGCCATGGCGCGGATCGGCGGCAACGCCTGGATGATGGACGCTGCGCGGATGCTGACCGCCAATGCGGTGGACCTGGGCGAGAAGCCCTCGGTGCTGTCGGCGATCCTCAAATACCACCTCACCGAACGCGGTCGCGAGTGCATCAGCCACGCCATGGACGTGCATGGCGGCAAGGCGATCATCATGGGCCCGAACAACTATCTGGGTCGCAGCTGGAACGGCGCGCCGATCTTCATCACCGTGGAAGGCGCCAACATTCTTTCGCGCAACCTGATGATCTTTGGTCAGGGCGCAATCCGCTGTCATCCGTTCGTGCTCAAGGAAATGGCCCTCGCCGGTCGCGAGGACAAGGATCAGGCGCTCAAGGAATTCGACGGCCTGCTGCTCAAGCACATCGGATTTGCCGTGAGCAACGCCGCCAGCACGCTGGTGCTGAACCTCGGCTTCGGCCATTTCGAACATGCACCGGGAGACAAACTCAGCCAGGGTTATTTCCGCGCCCTCAACCGTCAGGCTGCCGCGTTTGCCATGCTCGCCGACCTGAGCATGATGCTGCTGGGCGGCGAACTGAAACGCCGCGAGCGTCTGTCGGCGCGTCTGGGTGATGTGCTGAGCAACCTGTATCTGGCCTCGGCGGCGCTCAAGCGTTATCACGACCTCGATTCCCCGGCGTACATGGAACCGCTGTTCCGATGGGCCATGGAAGAAAGCCTCGGCCAGTCGGAAAAAGCGCTGGATGAACTGCTGACCAACTTCCCGAACCGGGTCTTCGGCTGCCTGCTGCGAGTGATCGTGTTCCCGTTCGGCCGCCGTCACAAAGGCCCGTCGGACAGACTCGGTGCCGAAGTGGCTGCGGTCATCGGCCGGGCCAAGGGCGATCCGGCGCTGGAAGAACTGCTTGCCGGCTGCTATCGCCCGCAATCGGCCGACGATGCGGTCGGTGCGCTGCAGCACGCCTGCGATCAGTTGAACGCTGCGCAACCGCTGCACAAAAAACTGCACACCTCGCTCAAGAGCGGTCAGGTCAAACCGGTCGCCGGCGAACACGCCATCGATGCGGCACTGGAGGCCGGGGTATTGCAGGCCGTGGAAGCCCAGACCCTGCGTGATGCCGAAGTGGCGCGGCGCAAGGTGATCGATGTCGATGATTTCGACAAGGAGCAACTGAAACCGGCGGACGGCAAAATCCGCTGATCCCTTCAATCAGTGAAAAACGGGCGCAGGGGCTTTATACTCCCGCGCCCGTTTTGCTCTTGAGGACTTATCTCGTGTCCAACGTCGTTGCCGATCATCTGGTTTTGCTCGACCACCTGCGCAGTATCCTGGTCGCCGTAGGTGAGGCCGATCAGGTTCCCGAAGAAAGCCATGCCCTGTTCCTGGAGCGTTTCGATGAACTGCTGGCGTCACTGCCGATCGAGCCGATCGAAAGCCAATACCTGGGCCAGGACATCCTGACTCAAGTGATTACCCGTTACCCGCAAATTGCCCACCTGATCCCGCGGGATCTTCTGTGGTTCTTCGCCGGCGACTGCCTGCATTACCTGTCCGACGAAGAAATCGACATGTACCAGGCGCTGGAAGAACGCCGCTACGAAGCCGAACAGAACGATGAACCGTTCGACTGGAACCAGGAAAAACAGCTGCTGGCGATGTCCGCCCAGGACAGCAAGCACTGATTTTCGCCCGATAAAAAAGGCCCGCATGGTGATCCATGCGGGCCTTTTTTTATCGGGTCAGAGCAACCCTTCACTCTCGGGCAATTCGTACTCCGCCAACGGTTTTGAACCGCCGGATTTTGCCGGCTTGCTCAGGGTCGGCTCTTTCTCCAGGCACTCCACCAGATAGTCGATGAACACCCGCAGCTTCGGCGGCAGATAACGCGTCGGCGAGTGCAGCAACCACAACCCGCCGTGGTACGACGCCAGGAACGTCCAGTCCGGCAGCACCTGCACGATCAGCCCCTGCTCCAGGGCATAACGAGCGGTGAAATACGGCAGGCTGCCAATGCCGATGTGCTGCAACACGGCGCCCAGACGCACGCCGGTGTGATTGGCGGCATACCGCCCGCGCACGCCGACAGTGACGGCTTTCGTGCCTTTCTTGAATTTCCAGCGCGCATCGCTCGGGGTTTCGCCCAGGTAAATGCAACTGTGGTTAAGCAAGTCATGGGGATGAGTCGGCGTCCCGTGTTCGGCCAGATACTGCGGCGTCGCGCAGAGCAAATGGTCGATGGTCAACAGTTGTCGTCCCACCAGTCCAGCCGGTGGACGGTCCGTGATGCGAATGGCCAGGTCGACATGGTCGTCGATAAGATCGACCTGGCGGTCCTCCAGCAACAGCTCCACGTCGACCTTCGGATAGTGCCGCAGAAACTCCGGCATGTGCGGATGAATCACGAAGCGCCCCACCGCTTTCGGCACGCTGACCCGCACCAGCCCCTCGGCTTCGTGGGTGAACTGGCCGCTGATCTCCATCACCGACTTCGCCGCGCTGACCATTTCCTGACAGCGTTTGAACACCTCTTCTCCGCCATCGCTCAAGCGCAGTTTGCGCGTGGTGCGTTGCAGCAGCCGCGTGGCCAGCGCCTTCTCCAGCCGGGAAATGCTGCGGCTGACTGCCGATGGCGATGAGCCCAATTGGCGAGCGGCTTCGGAGAAGCTGCCGGTCTCTACGACCTTGACGAAAATCGCCATTTCACCGAGCAGCGGCAGTGGAAGATTTATGCTCACAGCGCAACAGTCCTTTGATGTTTGAACGGATTATCACGTTATTGCACGATTCATATAATTAAAAAAGAAACTTTAATAAGGGCATGGAATATGACGCTTCGCCTCTTTTTCCATAGTGATGACCTCAAGGCCAATGTGGAAGTCCTCGACTGCACGCCCCACGAGAACGAATTCGCCGTTGTGTTGCGCGCCACACTTTTTCATCCCCAGGGCGGTGGCCAACCCTGTGATACCGGCTGGATTGGCGACAGCCAGGTTCTGCGGGTCGTTCAGGAACCGGACCGGATCATTCATTTCGTCGATCAACCGGTGCCACTGGGCATGACCCAGATTCGCGTCGACGAAGAACGCCGCCGCTTCAACACCCGCATGCACTCTGCCGGGCATTTGATCGGCCACTTTGTCCAGGCCATGGGCTGGATGCCGATCAAGGCCCATCACTGGCCGGACGAGGGCCGGGTGCAATTCAAGCCCGGAGATTCGGCTCAGGAAGTCGATGCACAAGTCGTTCAATACGGCATCGGGCAATGGATCGAACACGATCTGCCACGCCTGACGTCCCTGCGCGAAGGCGCACGGGAAATCGGTTTCGGTGAACTGCCAGCCTATGGCTGCGGTGGCACCCATGTACGCAGCCTGAAGGATCTGGGCACAGTCACGATCGCGTCCCTTTCGCAGAAGAAAGGCACGTTGTCCGTCCACTACAGCGTGGATTGAGGATTTCGGGCGCTGCCAGATGCAGCGTCCGACGCCGGGGGAACCGCGTTCGCCGGTTCCGTTGACTATTCGATAGATGGACCTGAAACCATGATGCTTGACGTCGAGCGTCTCGATGAGACGTGCATAAAAAAACTGGCCAACGAAGAAGTCCTCGCCATCCGCGTCAAGGGTTTTCTGCCCCAGGCGCAGGCGATCCAGATTGGCGACAAGATCCTCGCGCCCGGCTTCGAGGGCTACATCAACGCGCCCAGTATCGGTCGTATCGGCATGGCGTTCTACGAGGCGGAAAACCAGCCGCTGCTGATCGAAGATTACTTCGAGCGCGCCACCAGCAACATCGCCGAGCTGCGTAACCGTTGCGCGCCCTATTCGTCACCGGTCGACACCCTGCGCTGCATGCTCGACGAATCCTGGCCGGCGGGTGCCCACCTGGAAAACCTTTACGGTCGCAAGATGTACGTCGGCCTGTCCCGGGTAGTGAAACCGGGCGTGTGCTTCCTGGCCCATCACGACATCTTCGCCAAGGACGCCCCGGAAAGTTTTCAGGCCCGCAGCCTCGAGGCGCAGTTCGCCTGCAACGTCTACCTCAACATGCCAACCGAAGGCGGCGCATTGCAGATGTGGGAAGACGACATTTCCCCGGACCGCTTCGATGAAATGCGCGGCGACAGCTACGGCATCGACCCGGCGCTGCTTGGCCCGCCCGCCCTCGAAGTACGCCCGGAGCCGGGGGATTTCATCATGTTCAATTCGCGTCGCATGCACTCGGTAACGCCGGGCGTGGCCGATCCGCGCTTGAGCCTTTCGTTTTTTGTCGGCTATCGCGGCAATGCTTCACCCCTGACTTTCTGGAGCTGAAATGACATCGAATTACCTGGGCGAGTTTCTGGCATTGGCCACCATCCACTTTCTGGCAGTGGTCGCTCCCGGCCCGGACTTCGCAGTGACCATTCGCCAGAGTGTGCGTTTCGGCCGCTTGGTCGGCATCTGCACGGCACTGGGCATCGGCGCGGGAATTTCCGTGCACGTGCTGTACACCCTGCTGGGCGTCGGCGCCTTGATGCACACCACGCCTTGGCTGCTGACCGTCGCCAAAGTGGTCGGCGGTGCTTACATCCTTTACCTCGGCGTCAGCCTGATACGCAGCAAACCCAAGACGACAATGGAAGGCGAAAAGACCAGCGACGAACCGTTGATTGAACAATCGCTGTTCAAGGCGTTTTCCACCGGTTTCCTGACCAACGCCACCAACCCCAAGGCCACGCTGTTTTTCCTGGCGATCTTCACCACGATCATCAACGCCAGCACACCTCTGCAAATCCAGGCCCTGTACGGGTTGTGGATGTGCGGGGTGAATGCGTTGTGGTTCGTGATCGTCGCGCTGTTCTTTTCCAGCAGCAAAGTGCGCGTGCAATTCATGCGCATGGGCCACTGGTTCGAGCGCAGCATGGGGGTGATTCTGATCCTGTTTGCCGGGCGTCTGGTGTTGTCGATGTAATCTGCGCCCATAAAAGAGGCTCGCACAGTCAAGCTGGCGAGCCTCTTTTGCTTTCGGGATCCGTTGTAAGTCCTGCCCTAGAGGCCTCAATCCTATTTTTTCGATTCAGTGTCATTTTTGCGACGTGTCTCACTTCGGGGGCTCCCCTATCACTCGCTGGTGGTGTTAGTTTGCGAAACCGTCTGACGCTTCGATCAGATACCTCCTACTCACTGCCTGCAAAGGAATGCCCTTAGCAATGGACTTTTCACTCAAGCAACTGGCCGCCTCGACGCTGATTCTCGCCAGCCTTTCGTCCGTCACACTGCCAGCCCACGCCAACCTGACCGAGCAGCAGAGCGCGACCATCCTCAATACATTCAACGAGGCAAAGGTCAGTGATTTCAGAGCGTTTCTCGGTGATCTGGCCAAGAACGACCTGAGCAAGACCGACGATCTGCGTCCAGCCATCAGCGCCTTCCTCGATAACAAGACGCTGACCGCCGAACAGCAAAACGAGATCCATCGCTTGCTCGGCCTCTACACCCGCGTGAAGTACGGCAAAGCCGCGCTGGAAACCCTGCGCGAACTGGTGGAAATCCCGACCTACCGCAAGGACGGTGTCGATCAGCACGACAACCCCGAGTTCATCAAGATCGCGGGCAAGATCAAGAATCTGGCCGAGTCTTTCGGCCTGAACTACCGTAACATCGACAACCGCGTTTACGAGATATCCCTCGACGGCAGCGGCAAGGACGTCGTCGGCATTCACGCTCACGCCGACGTGGTGCCGGTAACGCCGGAGAACTGGGTACTGAAGGACGGCACCAAACTTGATCCGTTCAAAGTCACACTGATCGGCGACCGCATGTACGGCCGTGGCACCGAGGACGACAAGAACGGCATCGTCGTAACGCTTTACGCCATGAAGGTGATCAAGGAAGAGAGGCTGCCACTGGCACGCAATTTCAAACTGCTGGTGGACACCACCGAAGAAACCACCGGTGACGCGATTCCTTACTATTTCGAACGCAACCCGACGCCGGAGTACAACCTGGCGCTGGACGGCGGCTATCCGGTGGTGATTGCCGAGAAAGGTTACGGCACCGTCATGGCCAGGTTCGCCAAGCGCAAGGCCGAGGGTAAAGGCGCGGAAATCATCTCGATGACCGGTGGCCTGGCGACCAACCAGATTCCATCGGTTTCGGTCGTCACGCTGGTGACCGACAAACCTGCCGAACTGGCGGCCAGCCTGCAAAAGGCCGGCACTGAATACGCCAAGCGCAATGGCGGCGATTTCGAAGTGAACGCCAAGGTCGATGGCAAAGACGTCAAACTCACCGTCACCGGTGTTTCCGCGCACTCGTCCGAGCCGGAATCCGGCGTCAACCCGGTCGCCCGCATGCTCGACTTCATCCACAGCGTGGACGGCAAGATCGCCCTCAAGCACAACCACATCACCGACGCTGCGCACTACGCCGCCGACAACTGGGGCCTGGACTACAAGGGCGGCAAGCTGGGCGTCGGTTTCGCCGATGACTTCATGGGCCCGCTGACCACTTCCCTGACCTACGTTGGCATGGACGACAAAACCTTCAAACTCGCGGTTAACCTGCGCGTGCCGAAGGGCAAGTCGCCGGAAGTGCTCAAGAGCGAAATCGCCGACAAACTGGCAGCCTGGAGCAAGAAGAACCATGTCGCGGTGAACTTCGACTATTCGATCGCCGAACCGATGTACCGCAACCCTGAAGGCGAATGGGTCAAGGCGCTGCTGGCGGTGGCCACCGAGAATCTGGGCATGAAACACGAATTCGGCACCTCGGCCGGCGCCACCTCGGTGCATGAACTGCCGAACGGCGTGCAATTCGGCCTGGCGCGACCGGAGGTCAAATACACCGGTCACACCGATGGCGAGTTCAAGACCGTTGACCAGTTCTTGCTGGACCTGCAGATCGTCACCGAAATGATGGGACGCATCGGGCAATTGCCAAAACTGTGATCCATACGTCAACGCCACAATGAACAAAGGCCCGTCGGTTCCCACCGACGGGCCTTTTCAATTCAGTCGACGACCGCCACACCCATTCGACTGCACACGAAAAACCGCCTCCCCATCAGCAGCATTGCCAGCGTCAATGCCGTAATCAGCCCCAGCCAGATGCCTTGCGGTCCCCAGCCCAACCCGAACGCCATCAGGCAACCGAACGGCAAGCCGACACCCCAGTAACAGAAAATCGCCAGCCACATGGGCACACGAGTGTCCTGCAAACCGCGCAAGGCGCCGGCGGACAGCATTTGCAACCCATCGGGAAACTGTAACGCTGCGGCGTACAGCAAAAGCGTCGAGGCGAGCGCGGTGACCGCTACATCCGCGCTGTACCAACCCGCTATCGTTTCATTGCCCAACAGCATGATCAGTACCGAAACGCTTTGCGCGACCAGGACGATGACGCAGCCCGCCCCGGCAGCCTGCCGGACGCCTTTGAAATCCCCCCGCCCCAACGCATGACCGACCCGAACGGTCGTGGCTTCAGCTACGGCCACCGGGATCATGAAACACAGCTGAGCCAGATTCACCGCGATCTGATGGGCCGACAGAAAAGTCGAGCCGAGGCGGCCAATCAGTAGCGAGGTGACAATGAACAGACTGCCCTGGGTCAAAATCGCGATGCCGATCGGTATTCCAACCCTCAACAAATCAACGATGCCGGCAAGACGCGGCGGATCGAAGCGGGCAAACAGCTGCAAATGCGCCAGCCGCTTGCCTCGCCAGAGGTGCGCAGCGAACAGCAACGCTTGCAGCCACATCATCAAGGCCGACGCGATGCCCAGTCCTTCAGCCCCCATCTCCACGAAACCCAACTTGCCATTGGTCAGCACATAACCCACTGGCGCCAGAAACAAGAGACCACCAAAACCGAAGACCATGGTCGGACGCATCCAGTGCATTCCTTCGCACAGATAGCGCATGCAGAAAAACAGGGTCAACGCCGGACTTCCCCAACGCACAGCCTGCAGAAAGGCCTGTGCCCCCGGAATAATTTCCGGTGCAATCCCCGCGGGTGCGAGCAGATGAGGCACAAGGCTCAGGAAAGCGAACATCAGCCCTCCCATGAACAGCGCCAACCACATGGCCTGGCGAAAGATCGGCCCAATCTCGTCTGTTCGCTCCGCGCCGTGTAAACGGGCGACTGAAGCGGTCAGCGCAATCAATGTTCCGATTGGCACCAGCATCGGCAGCCACAACAACGCCGTGCCGAGCGTGACGGCAGCCAAGGTATCGGTGCCGTGATTGCCCGCGATGAGGTTATCCACGAAAGCAATCAGCCCTGCGCACAGGTGCCCTATGACCAACGGAAGCGACAGCCATGCGGTTGCTCGAATCTCGTGCAGATGGCCGGGAGGTCTGATCGTTTGTGACATTAAGTGAGATCCTCGAATTCGATCACCCCCGCTTCAGCCATCAAGGCTGACGGGGCGGTCGTTATCTCAGAATCGGTCGAGGGCTGGCTGTCAGACGCTTCCGCAAATCACGGATTCACCGTAGGAAAGTTGTAACAGAGCGCAGCACGCACAAGAAACGCGCATACAAAAACTCCGCTCATCACTGAGCGGCGTTTTTGTGAATATGGAGCGGGAAACGAGACTCGAACTCGCGACCCCGACCTTGGCAAGGTCGTGCTCTACCAACTGAGCTATTCCCGCAATGGCGTCCCCTAGGGGACTCGAACCCCTGTTACCGCCGTGAAAGGGCGGTGTCCTAGGCCACTAGACGAAGGGGACAGGCTACAACTTTCACTAATAAAAACGCCGCTCTTTGCAAAGCGGCGCTTTTTGAATTTGGAGCGGGAAACGAGACTCGAACTCGCGACCCCGACCTTGGCAAGGTCGTGCTCTACCAACTGAGCTATTCCCGCAAATGGCGTCCCCTAGGGGACTCGAACCCCTGTTACCGCCGTGAAAGGGCGGTGTCCTAGGCCACTAGACGAAGGGGACACGCTACCCGGAACACATGGTGTGTGTTTCGGTGTCCAGATCCGTCTCCGAAGATCGGGTTCTGGTTTCACTCAGCACCGCCCGAAAGCGTTGCTGTTTAAAATTGGAGCGGGAAACGAGACTCGAACTCGCGACCCCGACCTTGGCAAGGTCGTGCTCTACCAACTGAGCTATTCCCGCATTGGCGTCCCCTAGGGGACTCGAACCCCTGTTACCGCCGTGAAAGGGCGGTGTCCTAGGCCACTAGACGAAGGGGACACACTACAACATTCACTCCCTGCCGCGTTTCGCTGTGTGCTTTACGCTGCAAGTGGCGCGCATTCTATGGATGGATTGAAAGGTCGTCAACCCCCAGATATAAATTTATTTAAATCAATGACTTCGACCTGCTTTACGGGCTGTTTCCGGCTTTTGCGTCGCCCGACGATTGACGCCTATATTCCGACACTCGCCAAGGCGTTATAGTCCACGGCACAGGTGATGGCAATCTGCACCCCAAGGGCCAGCATTTATATAAGCCGGTTCCTGGCCGATACAGATTCAGCTTCGCCGATCCAAACCCGTCGAGCGGCGCTAGGCTCCTCTATGCCAAGCCACTACACTCGCATGCGAACCCTATAAAGAGGTCTTACCGGTGACACCACTCATGATCACCCTGCTAGTCATAGCCGGGATCGCAATCTTGATCGCCATTGGCTACATGAACCATGTGGTGGAAAACACCAAACTGGAGAAGGCCCGCACCAAGGTCGAACTCAACGACCGCCTGCGCCGTTGCGGCGAACTGACCGAAACCTTCCCCGGCCAGTTCATGACCCCGGCCCTCAAGCTGCTGCTGACCCGCCTTGAGCTGAACGTCTGCCAGCGCCTGCTGAACCTGGAAAAGACCAGCGCCACCACCAAGGCCCGCATCACTGAACTCAGCGCCCTCGTCGCCCAGGGCGAATCGATCCCGGTCAACAACCCACCGGCCCCGATCCAGACCGAAGCCAAGGCCAAAGACGTCCGCTTCCTCCTCGAAGCCCTCCACGGCCAGATCACCCGCGCCGCCCAGGACGGCTTCCTGCCACCGAACGAAGCCAAACACTGGGTCCGCGAAGTACGCCACATCCTCGTACTGCTGCACATCGAGTTCTTCAACAACCTCGGCCAGCACGCCCTCCAGCAAAACCAACCAGGCCAGGCCCGCCTCGCCTTCGAACGCGGCGTGCAATACCTGCGCAAACAGCAGGACCCGCAAATCTACGCCGAACAACTCCAATACCTGGAAAAACTCCTGGCCCGCGCCAACGCCCAGGTCATGGACAAAATCGCCCCGGTCGAAGGCGAAGAAAACCAACTGACTGCCGGCCTCAAAGATGTCGAGGCTGACGCGGACTGGAAGAAAAAAGTGATTTACGACTGAGTGCAGTCAAAAAGAGAAGCCACCGAGAGGTGGCTTTTTTATTGCCTGAAAGAAGATCAAAAGCTTTCCCTCACCCTAGCCCTCTCCCGGAGGGAGAGGGAACTGACCGCGCTGTTTGGAAGAGGTACGCCGACGTGAAAGACCGAGTCGCACTCGGGTTTTGAAATGTATGCAACTCAACTCACACTGCTGCACCTGCTGCACCTGCTGCACCTGCTGCACCTTACACCTTGCACCTTCTGCATCCTCTGCTTCTTCTACTCTTGCTTCTGCTTCTGCTTTGGCTTCCCACCACTCAACACAATGAGCGTTAGCTCGAGTACCGCTTTTGACGTGCCGGCCCCATCGGAAGGCTGAGTGGAGGGATTTATCCGGGGGTGGGAGCGCAGCGACCGTGCGGCGCAGCCGCATGCATCGAGAGGAGGTGCAGCGAAGCAAACCGTAGGCGATGCCCCCGGATGAATCCCGGAACGAAGGAACACCGAGCCAAAGCGAGGTGCCGAACGCAGGGGCCCAGCCTTTTGGTTCCTTTTTGGCGTTTGAAAAAGGGACTCGCCGTAAGGGCGAAACCGCCAGCCGGAGCACCCGTAGAAACGGATATGAACGCAATAAAACGCGAACCTGGTCGGCCCAAAGGCCGCCAAGGTCAAAGCCGAAAGTGCCCCACCATCCCCCGCAACTCACTCCCCAACTGCGCCAGCTCAACACTCGAAGCCGCATTCCCGCGCATGGCAATCGAAGACTGATCCGCACTCGCCCGAATACTCGTCACACTGCGATTGATCTCCTCGGCCACCGAACTCTGCTCCTCGGCCGCCGCCGCAATCTGCTGGTTCATCTGCTGAATCAACGAAACCGCCGCCGCAATACTCCCCAGTGCGCTTTCGGTCTGCAACGCATCACTCACCGCCAGCTTCACCAACTCGCCACTGCTCTGAATCTGCTGCACCGACGAATGCGCCGCCGAACGCAAGGCACTGACCAGCCGCTCGATCTCCTCGGTCGACTGCTGCGTGCGCCGGGCCAGCGCCCGCACCTCATCGGCGACCACCGCAAAGCCCCTGCCCTGCTCGCCCGCCCGCGCCGCTTCGATCGCGGCGTTGAGCGCCAGCAGATTGGTCTGCTCGGCAACACTCTTGATCACTTCCAGCACCGTGCCGATGTTCTGGATTTCCGCGCTCAGACTTTCGATGCTCGAACTGGCCGAAGTCGCCGAGTCCGCCAGTTGCTCGATCCGCGCCATGCTCTGACGCACCACCTGCTGACCGCTTTCGACCTTGCCATCAGCGGTCTGCGCTGCGAGCGCCGCTTCTTCGGCGTTGCGCGCCACATCATGAACGGTGGCGGTCATCTGGTTCATCGCCGTCGCCACCTGTTCGGTTTCCTCTTTCTGGCTGCTGACCTCAAGGTTGGTCTGCTCGGTCACCGCCGACAGCGATTGCGCTGAACTCGCCAACTGCTCGATCCCCGCCTGCAACCCGCTGACAATCGTGCTCAGGCCCGCACCCATCTGCTGCATGGCCAGCATCAGTTGGCCGATTTCGTCGCGACGGGAGACCTCGATCGTTGCGCTCAGATCACCGGCTGCAATTTGTTGCGCCACATGAATCACGCTGCGCAACGGTGCGACGATCAGCCGGGTAATCACCCACGCCGCAATCAGCCCCACCAGCAACGCCAGCGCCGATGATCCAATGATCAGCACCGAATTCTTTTTCAGTTCGCCCTGCATCGCGGCATCTTGCGCGACATAGGCCTGTTGGACCCGCGCCACGACTTCGTCGGCCCGTTGGTGCAGCTGTTGATAAACGGTCTTTTCCTGGGCCAGCAATCCGGTGTACTCGGCCAGCTTGTCGCTGAAACCGGCAATGTGTCCGGACACTTCATTGAGTACCGTCAGGTAACCCTCGTCCTTGACCGTGGACTTGAGCTGCTCAGCCTGCGCCTGGGCTTGCGCAGCCTGTTCGATATTGCCTTGGCCGGCGCTGTCGTCACCCTTGCGGCTTTGATCCAGTCGCACCCGCGCTTCGCTCATCGCCTGCAACATCAAGCGCGAAACCTGGCTGACCTGACCGGCCTGCTCGATGAATTGCGCGCCGTCCTTGCCCTCGCTGTCTTTCAGGGTGTACACGCCGTCGTCGGCCAGACCGGCCTGCAACACATCGAGATTGTTGGCGACGCTGGACACCGACCAACTGGCCATCTCCAGCGCCAGGTCCTTGGCCTGGGACAACGAGACGAATTCATCGAACGCCTTGCGGTAAGCGCTCAATGACTGTTGGACGTCGTTCATGACCGACTCATTGCCCGGCGACAAAATCTTGAGCTGGTCGGCCATGGCGATCAGACCGTCGACACCCTCATGCAAGGCATCGACGGTTTTCGGGTTGCCGTGCAAGGCGTAGTCCTGCTCCAGCAGCCGCACCTTGAGCAAGCCACTGTTGA
The DNA here is from genome assembly GCF_021601625.1 of Pseudomonas paraglycinae. Classification (GTDB taxonomy): domain Bacteria; phylum Pseudomonadota; class Gammaproteobacteria; order Pseudomonadales; family Pseudomonadaceae; genus Aquipseudomonas; species Aquipseudomonas paraglycinae. The sequence goes on from NZ_BQHR01000008.1 coordinate 296,917, forward strand.
GCGATGACATCTGCTTGAGGCCGTCGAAGCGCTGACTGATGGTTTGCAGGGACCAGACGCCAATGGCTGCCACCAGTGCAGTCAGCAGCAACACCAGCACAAACCCGATACCCAGTTTTTTTGCCATACCGAGGTTGGCAAAACGTCCTTGCACGGCCGAAATCATTGCGCGTAGTCCCCTGCCATAGTCTGTTGTCGAAGATTCGCAACGGCCTTGAACCAGCACAAGTCTCTGGCGTCGGAATAATGGCAAAAAGCTACGCACGCGTCGTTTTCAGAACGCTTGAGGTCGATCCACGGTCGTGCTGCGAAAAAACTGTCGTGCTCGGGGATCACAGGCGTAAGCCACGTTGATGCGCTGCCAGTCGCAGGCTTCGCCACTGGGGCTGAACGAGGTTGCACAAGCCAGTTGCACCCCGCAGCGCGAGGCATGCCTGCGCAAATGCGCTTCATCCGCCAGCGGCGCGCGCGCCCAGATGAACAGGCCGCCCGTGGGCTTGCCGAATACTTCCCATTCGGCATCTTCCAGGGCCTGCAAAGCCGCCGCACGATCAGTATTGAGGCGCTGGCGCTGGCGCTGCACCAGTTTGCGATAGGCGCCACTGGCCAGCATCCCGGCCAGCACCGCCTCGCAGAACCTCGAGGTGCCCATGCAACTGATCGTCTTGATCCGCGCCATCCGCTCGATCAGCTCGCCATCGGCCAACACGAAACCCACTCGCAGCGAGCTGCTCAGGGTCTTGGAAAAGCTGCCGACGTAAATCACCCGTCCCTCGTCATCCAGCGCTGCCAGTCGAGTGCCGCTGCCATTGTGCAGGTCAGCGTAAACATCATCTTCGATCAGCCGCAGATCGTAGAGCCTGCTCAACTCCAGGATACGTCGGGCGACCGCCGGCAGCAGGCAACTGCCCGTGGGATTGTGATGGTGACTGTTGATGAACAACGCGGCGGGCCGAAACTGTTGCAGCAACGCCTCGAGCGCCTCGAGATCCGGCCCGCCCGGCGTGCGGCGAACCTCCAGCATGCGCACGCCGTGCAAGCGCAGGAGATCGAACAGCGGCGCATAACCGGGCGTCTCGACCACCACGCAATCACCGGCCTTGAACAGGGTACGCACGATCAGGTCCAGTCCGTGGCTGGCGCCGGCGGTGGTCATCACCTGTTCTGCCACGGCCCTGATACTCAGCAATCCCAGGCGCTTGATGATCTGTTCGCGTAACGCCGGCAGCCCCAGAGGCGTGCTGTAGTTGAACAGACTGGCCATGTCGGCGCGCGCCACTTCGCGGATCGCATAGGCGAGATCATCGGGCTCGCGCCAACTCTCCGGCAGGACGCCACTTCCCAGCGTCAAACCGCCGCGCCATCGGGCGGCTGGATCCCCCCCGCTGCGCTCTCCCTCACACCCGGTGCCATCGATCGCCTTGCAGCAATCGGGCAATGAAGACGCCACCATAAATCCCGAGCCCTGACGCGAGGCCAGAACCCCTTGCGCCACAAGGCGCTCGCAAGCTTCCATGACGCAGGACTGGCTGAGCAGATTGCACCGTGCGATCTCTCGCACGGAGGGCAGACGCGTCGTCGGCGGCACTTGCCCCTGCATGATCCACTCGGTCAACCCGTCAACAATCTGCTGTACGACCGGCACCATTGCCTGTCGGTCAATTCTCAATTCCATGAGCGCGCAAACTCCTGTCCGTTTTTGCTGGCGGCAGTAAATCACAGCCACGTCCTTGAGACTGTGCGACAAAACCGCCAAAAACCTCCTTTCTCAATATTTGAAACACATTGTTTAGCGAATTCACGGAGCCGCCCCCGAGACGAAAAAAGCCCGCCGATGGGCGGGCTCGTTCATGCATCAGCCAATGGCCTCTCAGAAGGCGGTCACGCCACCATCCACGGCCAGCGAATGGCCGGTGGTAAACGCTGCGCCATCACTGCACAGGTACAGCACGGCGCTGGCAATTTCCTCGACCTTGCCGATGCGCCCGACCGGGTGCATGGCGTTGGCGAATTCGCCTTTTTTCGGATCCGCTTCGTAGGCGCGGCGGAACATGTCGGTGTCGATCACTGCCGGGCATACGGCGTTGACGCGGATTTTCTTCTTGGCGTATTCGATCGCAGCCGATTTGGTCAGGCCGATCACCGCATGCTTGGAAGCCGCGTAGATGCTCATCTTCGGCGCAGCGCCCAATCCAGCCACCGACGCGGTATTGACGATCGCCCCGCCGCCCTGGGCCAGCAGCAACGGCAACTGGTACTTCATGCACAGCCAGACGCCTTTGACGTTGACACCCATGATCGCGTCGAACTCGTCCATCGAGCCTTCGGCCAGTTTGCCCTTCTCGATTTCGATCCCGGCATTGTTGAAGGCATAGTCGAGACGGCCGTAGGTATTGATTACCTCGTCCATCAGATTCTTCACTTCGCTTTCGACGGTCACGTTGCAGCGCACGAAGGTCGCTTCGCCACCGGCTGTACGAATCAGCGCCACAGTGCCCTCGCCCCCGGCCGCATCCAGATCGGCCACCACCACTTTCAGACCTTCGGCGGCGAATGCCTGGGCCGTCGCGCGGCCGATGCCGTTGGCCGCGCCGGTGACGACGGCTACCTGACCGGAAAACGTCATGCTCATTGTTATGTCCTCGAATGCGGGGGGATTGATGAAGGCAGCATAGCCACAGGGGCCTGAGTGACGTCAGCACTATCAAAAGGCCGGTTAGGCTTGCATGAATCGCAGTGATGAAACCCAGCTCGGGACTATCACCGAACTGGATCAACCTGCATTCGCCCCATGAGCCAACCTTGCGGCATCGCCCATGAAGGTCTATCAACAAGGCTTCATTCAATTCGAGTGCCTGTCATGACCAACCAGACCAATCGCCAGTTCCTGCTCGCCAAACGCCCGGTGGGCGCCGCCACCCGCGAGACCTTCACCTATCAGGAAGTACCGGTCGGCGAGCCGGCGGCGGGGCAGATTCTGGTCAAGAACGAATACCTGTCCCTCGACCCGGCCATGCGCGGCTGGATGAATGAAGGCAAATCCTACATTCCACCGGTAGGTCTGGGCGAAGTCATGCGCGCGCTGGGCGTAGGCAAAGTAGTCGCGTCGAACAATCCGGGGTTCGCCGTCGGCGACTACGTCAACGGTGCCATTGGCGTGCAGGATTATTTCCTTGGCGAGCCAAAAGGTTTCTACAAGGTCGATCCGAAACTGGCACCGCTGCCGGTTTATCTGTCCGCACTGGGCATGACCGGCATGACCGCCTACTTCGCCCTGCTCAATGTCGGCGCACCGAAGGCCGGCGACACCGTGGTGTTGTCCGGTGCAGCGGGCGCTGTCGGCAGCATCGCCGGGCAGATCGCCAAAATCAAAGGATGCCGGGTGGTCGGCATCGCCGGCGGCGCGGACAAGTGCAAATTCCTGATCGATGAACTGGGCTTCGACGGCGCCATCGACTACAAAAGCGAAGACGTGCTCGCCGGCCTCAAGCGCGAATGCCCGAAAGGCGTGGACGTGTATTTCGACAACGTCGGCGGCGACATCCTCGACGCGGTGCTGAGCCGTCTGAACTTCAAGGCGCGTGTGGTGATCTGCGGCGCGATCAGCCAGTACAACAACAAGGAAGCGGTCAAAGGCCCGGCCAACTACTTGTCGCTGCTGGTCAACCGCGCGCGGATGGAAGGCTTCGTGGTGATGGATTACGCCGCGCAGTACGCCACTGCCGCCCAGGAAATGGCCGGCTGGATGGCCAAGGGTCAGCTCAAGAGCAAGGAAGACATCGTCGAAGGCCTGGAAACCTTCCCGGAAACCCTGGGCAAACTGTTCAGCGGCGAGAACTTCGGCAAACTGGTGTTGAAGGTCTGAAAACAAAGAAGGGAGCCATCGGGCTCCCTTCTTTGATGCTTCAGCTGTTCGCTCAGGCCAGTTCGGCAACCACCGAGGCCAGCGCCTTGGCCGGATCCGCCGCCTGGCTGATTGGACGGCCGATCACCAGATAGTCGGAACCGGCATCCAGCGCCTGACGCGGGGTCAGGATGCGACGCTGGTCGTCCTGGGCGCTGCCCGCCGGACGAATCCCCGGGGTCACCAGTTGCAGCGAAGGATGCGCGGTTTTCAGCGCAGTGGCTTCCAGCGCCGAGCACACCAGACCGTCCATCCCGGCCTTTTCGGCCAGCGCCGCCAGACGCAGCACCTGCTCCTGCGGCTCGATGTCCAGACCGATACCCGCCAGATCCTCGCGCTCCATGCTGGTCAGCACGGTCACGCCGATCAGCAACGGCTGCGGGCCGCTGCGCTTGTCCAGCTCTTCACGGCAGGCCGCCATCATGCGCAGGCCGCCGGAGCAGTGAACGTTGACCATCCACACGCCCATCTCGGCAGCAGCCTTGACCGCCATCGCGGTGGTGTTGGGAATGTCGTGGAATTTCAGGTCGAGGAATACTTCAAAACCCTTGTCACGCAGGGTGCCGACGATTTCCGCGGCGCAACTGGTGAACAGTTCCTTGCCCACTTTGACCCGGCACAGTTTCGGGTCCAACTGGTCGGCCAGCTTCAGTGCGGCGTCACGGGTAGGGAAATCCAGGGCGACGATGATAGGAGTCTGGCAGGCGGACATGGATGGGCTCTCAGGCAAGTCGAAATCGGCGCGCATTGTAGCGGAACCGGCGGCGGCGCGGCACCCGATGATCGGTAAATCGTCGCGCCAACCGTGATCAGCATAGCCTTGCAGGGTATTGTGTCGAACCCGATACACAACCGACACGCCGACAACATGCGCCCGCGCTAGCCTCGCCAGCCGCAACAAGTCCTTACAGCAGCCCTTCCCGCCTCACGGCCGGACGCCTATGCTGAAACCACAACCTCGCAGCCTATCTTTGTGGTTGGCGGCCTACTGGCAGATGAACAGCCTCATGCACAACTCCCAAGCCTCCGTGAACGACGAGCAGAAAGACGACAAGCGCTGGAGCATCCGTGCCCTGATCGTCGACGATGACGTGCCGATCCGCGAACTGATGATCGACTACTTGGCCCGCTTCAACATTCACGCCAGCGGCGTCACCGACGGTGCGGCCATGCGCCAGGCGATGCAGGCCGAGCATTTCGACGTGGTGGTGCTCGACCTTATGCTGCCCGGCGAAGACGGTCTGTCGCTGTGCCGCTGGCTGCGCGCGGAGTCCGACATCCCGATCCTGATGCTCACCGCCCGCTGCGAACCCACCGACCGGATCATCGGCCTGGAACTGGGCGCCGATGACTACATGGCCAAACCGTTCGAACCACGGGAACTGGTGGCGCGGATCCAGACGATTCTGCGTCGGGTGCGCGACGACCGCACCGAACAGCGTGCGAACATTCGCTTCGATAACTGGCGCCTGAACAGCGTGCTGCGCCAGTTGATCGCCGACGACGGGCTGGTGGTGCCGCTGTCCAACGCCGAGTTCCGCCTGCTCTGGGTGTTCATCGAACGTCCGCGCCGGGTGCTCAGCCGCGAACAGTTGCTGGACGCTGCCCGTGGCCGCTCGATCGAAGCATTCGACCGCAGCATCGACCTGCTGGTCTCGCGTCTGCGGCAAAAACTCGGCGACGACCCGAAAGCCCCGCAACTGATCAAGACCGTACGGGGTGAAGGCTACCTGTTCGACGCCCGGGACATTGGCTGATGCGAGCGCGCTTCGACACGCTGTTCGGCCGCCTGTTTGGCATGCTGTTGGTGGCGATTGTCCTGGCGCACCTGCTGGCCTTCGCCTGGTTCCGCCTCTACGGCCCACCGCCCCCGCCACCGCCGCCGGAGTTCTCGCAAAACCTCGACGGTCAACAGCCGGCTC
>NZ_BQHR01000009.1 GCF_021601625.1 Pseudomonas paraglycinae
CGTACAATATTAATTGGGTGGGGTGGTGATACTTCTGGGATATAGGGGAAGATCAAAAGCCTGCCCTCACCCTAGCCCTCTCCCGGAGGGAGAGGGGACTGACCGAGGTGTCTTGCGCTGTACATCGACCTGAAAGATCCAGTCGATTATGGATTCGGTAAAGCAGATTCAGGTCGGCGGACTTCTTGAGCATCCCCCGATCGGTCCCCTCTACCTCTGGGAGAGGGCTAGGGTGAGGGCAGCATTCTCAAGCGTACTCAGAGCCAACTGTTTGATGATCTCAACCACCGGCCCCACCCGCTCAGCCTGCCCATGCGGCCACACCGCATAAAGATTGTAATGCGCCGCAATCTGCGCCTCGTTCAACGCCACCAGCCGCCCGCTGCGCAACGCATCGGCAGCCAGTAATCCACGCACCAGCCCCGCACCGACACCCGCTTCAGCTGCCGCAATCAGATTCGCCGCATTATCGAAAATCACCCGCGCCGGCGGTTCGGTCGGTGTCATCCCCGCCGCATCCAGCCACGGAATCCACGACCTGCGCGTATACCCCAACAGCGGCAATTCAAGAATCTGCGCCGGGCTCAGTGGCACCTGCAAACCCTGCCGCTCAAGCAACGCCGGAGACGCCACCGCCAACACCCGATCCCCGCAAATCTGGGTCATCTCGCAATCATCCCAATCGCCATAGCCATAGCGCAGCGACAGGTCCACCCGTTCGAACGTGCTGCGATCACTGCGCGGCATCGACAGGATTGTCACTTCGTAAGCCGGCAATCCGTCGAGCAATTGCGGCAAGCGCGGATTGAGCCAGCTCTGCGCCAGTTCGCTGTCCACATCCAGGGTCAGCCGCTGAGCTACGCTGCGGTTTTTCACCGAGGACAGCGCCCGGTCAATCTGCGCCAGGCTATCCGACAGCACGCTGGCAAACAGCTGCCCGGCGTCGGTCAGGTTGCTGCCGCCGCCTTCGCGCACGAACAGCGGCTGGCCGATGAAGTCTTCCAGGGCGCGGATCTGCTGGCTGATCGCGCTGTGGGTCAGGTCGAGCTTGCGTGCGGCACTGGAAAAACTGCCGCTGCGCGCCGCGTGGATGAACGCGCTCATGGACTGCACCGACGGGTATCGCTTGTACATGTTGTTAGTCCTGCTTACACCGGTTGGCAGAAATCGTCGCTGGCCGCGCGTTGCCGGGGGTTCCAATAATCGGTCACCAGGCCCGCACAAAGACGGGCCGCTCTTTTGGAGCCTGACAATGATTGCATTCACGGTTAACGGCGAACGACGCGAGCTGGATGAGGCGTCCCCCTCCATGCCCTTGTTATGGGTGTTGCGTGATCAGTTGAAACTCACCGGCACCAAGTTCGGTTGCGGCATGGGCCTGTGCGGTGCCTGTACCGTGCACCTGAACGGCGTCGCGGTGCGTTCCTGCCAGTTGCCGCTGGCCGCCGTCGCGGGCCACAGCATCACCACCATCGAGGGCCTGTCGCCCAGCGAAAACCATCCGCTGCAACTGGCCTGGGTCGCCGAAGATGTGCCGCAATGCGGCTACTGTCAATCCGGGCAGATCATGTCCGCCGCCGCGCTGCTCAACACCGGTGCACCGGTCAACGACGACTCGATCCGCAACGCCATGTCCGGGAATATCTGCCGCTGCGGCACTTACGGGCGGATCAACAAGGCGATCAAACGTGCGGCGAATACGCCGAAGGAGGCGTGATGAGCCTGATCGACGGCACGCTTCATGAACCCTCGCGCCGAGTGTTTCTCAAGCAGGCGGTAACGGTGGCGTCCGGTCTGGCGATTGCGCTGTACCTGCCTTCCGGTGCGGCGGCGACTGAAGCGAAAACCTCGGCCACTGAATTCGAACCTAACGCCTGGGTGCGCGTGCTGCCCGACGGCACGGTGAAACTGGTGGTGCACAAGCACGATTCCGGCACCGGCACCCAGACGGCGCTGGCCGCGTGCGTGGCCGAGGAACTGGACGTCAACCCGATGACCGTGCAGGTCATCACCCCGGAAGATCCGTTCTTCGACACCTACATTCATCCGGTCTGGAAAGTCTTCTCCACCGGCGGCAGCACCAGCGTTTCACTGGAATACGATCGCCTGCGCATGGCTGGCGCCACGGCGCGGGCGCTGCTGATCAGTGCGGCGGCGCAGCAGTGGAAAGTCAGCCCCGACAGTTGCTCTACCGAAGAAGGCCGGGTCGTGCATGCATCGAGCAAACGCAGCCTCGGCTACGGCGAACTGGCCGGCGCGGCGGCGCATCTGCCGGCACCGGCTAACGTCACGCTGAAGGATCCGGCGCAGTTCAAGTACATCGGCAAACTGCGCCACAAACGCGATGCGGCGGCCAAGGTTTGCGGACGCTTCAAGTACAGCATCGACGTGCAGTTGCCGGGGATGCTGGTGGCGGTGATTCAACGCGCACCGGTAGTGGGCGCGAAGGTTGTCGCGGTGGATTCGGCGGCCGCGTTGCAGGTGCCGGGTGTGCGCAAGGTGATCGCGATTCCCGGTCGGCCGGACGTGCTCGGTGGCAACCTCGAAGGCGTCGCGGTACTGGCCGAAACGTTCTGGGCCGCGCAACAGGGACGCAAGTTGCTGGAGATCAAATGGAGCGATTCCCCGCTGGCCGGTTTCGACAGTGCCGAACTGGTCAAGGCACAGATCGCAGCGATCAGCGACCCGGCAACGCAAACCGTCAAAGCCATGGCCCAGGGCGATGTCGCCGGACAATGGCCGGGTGCGGCGAAGCTGCTCGAAGCCGATTACACCATGCCCTACAAGGTGCAGAACCCGCTGGAGCCGATCTGCATCACCGCGCAGCTCAAGGACAAGGCAATCACCTACTGGGGTGGCGTGCAGGTGCCGTCGTCGGCGCTGGAAGCGGCGCAAACCGTGTGCGGCATCGGCAAGGACAAGGTCACCATCCATGAATTGGTGTCCGGCGGCAGCTTCGGTGCGCGGGAAGCCAAATACTGGTTATTCGAGGTCGCGTATCTGGCGCAGAAGACCGGTGTGCCGGTGAAACTGCTCAATAGTCGCGAAGACGAAATGCACGCGTTGTTCTATCACCCGGCCACCCTTCATCGGGTAAAAGGCGCACTGGATGCCCAAGGCAAACTCACCGCGCTGCAACTGCACGCGGTGTCGCCTGCCTCGCCGGAACAGTGGGAGCCGGGCTATTTCGAGCGTCCGGATCACATGGATTACAGCACCACCGAAGCGATCACCGCGTGGGACTTCGCCTACCGTCCGCCGCATCTGGAACTGAACTGGGTCAAACACGAAAGCAACGTGCCGAGCGGTTGGTATCGCTCGGTGAGCTTCATTCCCAACGTGTTCGCCGTGGAAAGCTTCATGGATGAACTGGCCCATGCGGCCGGCAAAGATCCGCTGGCGTTCCGGCTGGCCAACATGCAGGAGCGGCCACGGCATGTGGCGGTGTTGAAGCAGGCCGCCGAACGCGCCGGTTGGGGCCAGAAACTGCCGCCGGACACGGCGCTGGGGATCGCCACCAATCAGGGCTACACCAGTTTCATCGCCGTGGTGGCGCGGGTCGCGAAAGTGGACGACAAGGTGCGGGTCGAGAAGCTGACCTGTGTGGTCGATTGCGGTCTGGCGGTGTCGCCCGGCGGGGTCGAGGAGCAGATTTACGGCGGATTGATGTGGGGCCTCGGCCACGCGCTATTCGATCGTCTCGACATCCAGCAGGGCAGAGTGGTGCAGAGCAATTTCCACGATTATCGCGTCACCCGCATGTCGGACATGCCGCCGGTGGACATCCTCGTGCTCGACGGCCAGCCGGACAAACCGGGCGGCGTCGGGGAGCTGGGCAGTCCGTCGGTGGTCCCGGCAATTGCCAATGCGCTGTTCAGCCTGACCGGGGTGCGTCAGCGTTCCACGCCACTGAACCTGGGGTAAGTCGCCATGGACCTGCGTTTGCTGCGGTACTTCATGGCCCTGGCCGATGAGCTGCACTTCGGTCGCGCCGCCGAACGGCTGCACATCTGCCAGCCGCCGCTGAGCCAGCAGATTCGTTTGCTGGAGGAAGAACTCGGCACGCCGCTGTTCGAGCGCAGCCACCATCGGGTCGAGCTGACAGCGGCGGGGCAGATGCTCAAGGAGCAGGCGCCGCTGGTGTTCGAGCAACTCGAGCGGGCGCTGGACCTGACCCGCCAAACTGGTCGCGGGCAACTGGGCGAGCTGGAAATCGGCATGATCAGTTCGGTGATGGTCGGCGTGCTGCCCAAGGCGCTGCACCTGTTTCGCGAGCGCTATCCGCAAGTGACCTGGCGTTTGCATGAAATGACCCCGGCGGCCCAGGTCAAGGCGTTGAAGGAAAAACGCATCGACGCTTGTGTGTTCCGGGTTGGCTATGACGACCCGCAATTGCGCAATGAATTGCTGATCCATGAACCGATCCATGTGGTGATGCCGCAGGATCACCCGCTGGCCCGACGCGAGGTGCTGGCGCCGGCTGATCTGGCGCAGGAGCCGTTTGTGGCGCTGGAATTGAAGCAGTCGCGGTTCGCCAATTTTCTCTATCAGTGCTGCATTCAGGCCGGGTTCACCCCACAGATCCGCCAGCAGGTGATCGAGGTGCAGACTTTGCTCAGTCTGGTTCGCGCCGGGTTTGGCGTGGCGCTGTTACCCGCATCGATCGAGCAGTTGGCTCCCGCCGGGCTGGTGTTCCGGCGCCTGACTCCGGCGCTGCCGCAAGTGCCGTTGTACGCGACGTATCGGGCCGACGATGCCTCGCCGGTGCTCAAGCTGTTTCTCGATACGCTGCGCGAGCTGGTCGATCACTCATCGCGGTAATCAGGGACAAAGTTGCCCGGCACGATCACAACCGCCTGCGGTCGTAAACTTCACATGCGCGAACTTGTGGAGAACCAATGAGCCGGGACGTCCTGACCACCGAAACCAATCGCCGTCAGTTGCAGCAGATCATTGCCGGGCTGTCCGACGGGGTGATTCTGCTGGAACTCGACCAGACGATTCTCTGGGCCAACGAAGCCGCGCTGGCGATGCATGGCGTCAGCCGGATCGGCGAGCTGGGCAACAACGCCGGGGAATACGTCGAGCGCTTCAACCTGCGCTATCGCAACAACCACACGCTGACGCCGGAGCAATACCCGATCAGCCGCGTAGCCACCGGCGAGACCTTCAGCGACGTGCTGGTCGAAGTTACCCCGCACAGTGACGAGGAGCGCACCTGGGTGCATAGCGTGCGCAGCATGGTGTTGACCGATCGCGACGGCGACATCGAGTCGCTGGTGCTGATCATGAGCGACGTCACCGACTGGGCCAACGCCGAACAGCGCTTCGAAAAAACCTTCAACGCCAACCCGGCGCCGGCGGTGATCTGCCGCCTCAGCGATCTGCGTTACATCAAGGTCAATCCGGGTTTTCTGGAAATGACCGGCTACACCCGCGATCAGGTGATCGGCGTTTCGACCTATGAGCTGGATATTCTCGAACAGGCCGAGCGCAAGGACCTGGCGATCCAGCGCCTGCGCGATGTCGCGACGATTCCGCAGATGCAGGCCGAATTGCGCTTGCCGGACGGCGGCAGCAAGCAGGTGATCGTCGCGGGGCAGCCGCTGGTGCTCAATGACGAGGATTGCATGCTGTTCTCGTTCGTCGACATGGAGCTCAGGCATAAGGCCGAAGTCGCCCTGCGCCAGAGTGAAGAGCGGTTCGCCAAGGCCTTTCGTCTGACGCCGGTACCGATCCTCATTTGCAGCGCCGATGAGCAGCGGCTGATCGACGTCAATCAGGCCTTTCTTGATACCCTGGCTTACGAGAGCGACGACGTGCTCGGCAAGACCGTCGCGCAACTGGACTTCATCGATGAACCGGCGGAACGCGCCCGGTTACTGGCGGCACTGGAGAAAACCGGCCGCGTTGACCGCGTCGATATGCGGATCCGCAGGAAAGACGCCGAGCTGCTGGAGTGCGCGATGTCCGCCGACACCGTCAACATCCAGGACGCGGTGTGCTATCTGCTGGTGCTGATGGACATCACCGAGCGCAAGCGCACCGAGCTTGAGCTGGTGGCGGCGATTGAAGAGGTGATGAAGGATGCATCCTGGTTCAGTCGGACGTTGATCGAAAAGCTGGCCAATGTGAAGAAGGTCAACTCGCCGCAGCTGCCGAGCGTGTCGTTCACCGATCTGACGGCCCGGGAGCGTGATGTGTTGGCGCTGATCTGTGAGGGGCTGGCGGACAAGGAGATTGCTGCGCGGCTGAAGCTGGCGCCGAACACGGTGCGCAATCATGTGGCGACGGTGTATTCGAAGCTGGATGTGCACAGTCGCAGCGAGGCGATTGTCTGGGCTCGCGAGCGCGGGTTGTTTTCGGGGGGCGGTCGGGGGCAGCGGTAAGGTGCAAATGCACTAGTTCATGGGGTGCAAATTCGGGTGTTTGATCGGGCGGGGTGTTCTTAGTCTGTTGAGGTGCGATGCATTTTTTTGGTGATCGTGTCTTTTTGGAACCTGCTAATGGATCAGCCCTTTATGAATGTGTTGTCGGTTTTTGAGTCTGGTTGTGTGGAGCTGGCGCGATGATTTATCTGGCGCAGTTGCGGGCTCGGCTTGAGCGTAGTTTTTCGCCGTTGGCTTGTGAGTGTGTGGTGGATGGGGATCATTCGCTGACTGTGAAGCTTTATGAGCCGGTTTCGGGGCGGGTGGATCTGGTGATTAGTGGGTTGAGTCTTGGTGCCTTGCGAACTCCGGAGGCGGTGGATGCTTTGATTGGTGAGTTGCGGTATGAGCTTGAGAGTAATTCTTTGCGCTCGCCCAGTTGAACTTGGCGGCCTTTGGGCCGACCAGGTTTTTGTTCGGTTTGGGTGAATATCCGGTTCTTCGGGTGCAGCCGCTGGCGGTTTCGCCCTTACGGCGAGTCACCTTTTCCAAACGCCGAAAAGGTAACCCAAAAGGCTTTACCCTGACGTTCGGCACCTCGCTTTGGCTCGGTGTGCCTTCGCTCCGGGATTGATCCGGGGGCATCGCCTACGGTTTGCTTCGCTGCACCTCCTCTCGATGTGTTTGGCTTCGCCAAACGGTCGCTGCGCTCCCACCCCCGGATCAATCCCTCCACTCAGCCTGCCGACGGGCCCTGCGATCAAAAGCGGTACTCGAGCTAACGCTCATCGTGGTGAGTGGTGAAGAGCACGAAGCCGACGTGTGTGCTCTTCAAAACCTGAGTTCGCCTCGATGGTTCAGGTCGATGTATCTCGAATCAACAACCCCGTAGGCTCCCTCTCCCTCTGGGAGAGGGCTGGGGTGAGGGCTGGATCTTGAGGCTGTCCTCGATTTGTCAGAATCCACGATCCAATCAACAACTCCGCCCAAAATCGACAGCCAATTCCCCCCAATCCCACCATTTCACTGGCACTCACCCCCCACTGGTCTATAAGGAATGAGTGGTTCGGTTTCCATAACCGGGCGTTGTCCTGCTCGGCGACGGGAGTTTTCTTCCATTCATCGCGGGTCATCCTATGAACAATTCTGGGAAACGCGTGTGTTTTTCGTTGTTGTCGGCTTTCGGTCTGGTGCTGCTCAGTGGTTGCGCCAGTCCTCCACCCCCTCCGCCGGCAGCACCGCCTCCGCCGCCTGAGCGGACTTGTCAGGTCTTGGAAAATACCGAGGTCGCCGGTGATGCGTATGCCGACGGGCAAGTGACTCGACACATCACCAAGACCCGTTGCGTCACTCAGTAAGCCGGGCGCCTGTGAAGGCGCGGGTCGAGTGGATTGTGCTGGTGGCCGATCTGGTCGGTACGGCGGTGTTTGCGGTTGAAGGCGCGATTGCGGCGATGCGCAGTCAGCTCGATCTGCTCGGGGTGATGGTGATTGCGTTCATCGTTGCGCTCGGTGGCGGGGTGACGCGTGATCTGTTGATCGGTGCGACGCCGCCCAAGGCTGTGGCGGACTGGCGCTATCCGGCGCTGGCGTTTGCCATGGGCGGGGTGGCGTTTGTTTTTCATGAGCAGGTGCTTGGGTGGTCCGGTTCGATGCTGATCGTGCTGGATGCGGCGGGGTTGGCGTTGTTTGCCGTGGCCGGGGCGCAGAAGGCGTTGAATTTCGGGATCTCGCCGTTTGTGGCCATGCTGATGGGCACGATTACCGGGGTCGGTGGCGGGGTGCTGCGTGACATTGTGCTGGCGCGAGTGCCGGTGGTGTTACAGGCGGATTTGTATGCCAGTTCGGCGTTTGTTGGCGCGGCGGTGTTGATTGTCGGGCGCAGGCTGGGTGTGCCGCCGGTGGCGGCTGCGTTGCTGGCGGGGGCGGCGTGTTTGTTGTTGCGGTTGTTGTCGGTGCATTTCGGCTGGCAGTTGCCGAAGGTTCTGGAGGCATGAAAAAGGCAGCCCTTGGGCTGCCTTTTGTTTTGCGTCAGAAGCGGATCAGGACAGGAAACCGCCGTCCACGTTCAGCGACACACCGGTGGTGTAGCTCGAGGCGTCGCTCGCCAGGTACAGCACGGCGCCGGCCATTTCGCTTGGGTCGGCTACGCGCTTGAGCGGGATCTGCGTCAGGGCCTGTTTCAGGATCGCGTCGTTTTTCACCAGCGCCGAGGCGAACTTGGTGTCGGTCAGGCCTGGCAGCAGGGCGTTGCAGCGGATGCCGAATTGCGCGCATTCCTTGGCGAAGACTTTGGTCATGTTGATCACGGCGGCTTTGGTCACCGAGTAGATGCCCTGGAAGATCCCCGGCGAAATGCCGTTGATCGACGCCACGTTGATGATGCTGCCGCCGCCGTTTTCGCGCATCAGCTTGCCGGCTTCCACCGACATGAAGAAGTAGCCGCGAATGTTCACGTCGACGGTTTTCTGGAAGGCGCCGAGGTCGGTGTCCAGTACGTTGCAGAACTGCGGGTTGGTCGCGGCGTTGTTGACCAGGATGTCCAGGCGCCCGAACTGTTCCTTGATCCCGGCGAAGACCTGGCTGATCTGTTCCATTTCGCCGATGTGGCAGGCGACCGCCGTGGCCTTGCCGCCGGCGGCGATGATGGCGTCGGCCACGTGTTGGCAGCCTTCGAGTTTGCGGCTCGAAACGATGACGTGGGCCCCTTGCTGGGCCAGCAGTTTGGCGATGGCTTCACCGATGCCACGGCTGGCGCCGGAGACGAAAGCGATCTTGCCGTCGAGGTCGAACAACTGAGTCTTGGACATGGGATTCCCTTGTAGTAAGCCTTGTTATAACGCCGTCATCAGAGGCTGGATTTGGCAATGACCTGCAGGCTCATCTGCTCCAGCAGTTTGTTCATGTGAATGAACTGCGCGAAGCGTTTGTCCTGGGTCTGGCCATGGAAGAAGCGGTAGTAGATCTGCTGCACGATGCCGGCCAGGCGGAACAGGCCGTAGGTGTAGTAGAAGTCGAAATTGTCGATCTGGATGCCCGAACGCTCGGCGTAGTAATCGACGAATTCGCGGCGGGTCAGCATGCCCGGCGCGTGGCTTGGCTGGCGGCGCATCAGTTGCACCGGTGCCGGGTCGTCGGCCTGGATCCAGTAGGCGAGGGTGTTGCCCAGGTCCATCAGCGGATCGCCGAGGGTGGTCAGTTCCCAGTCGAGCACGCCGATGATCTGCATCGGGTTTTTCGGGTCGAGGATGACGTTGTCGAAGCGGTAGTCGTTGTGCACGATGCTGGAGGTCGGGTGATCGGCCGGCATCTTGTCGTTGAGCCAGGCTTTGACCTGTTCCCAGTGCGGTGCGTCCGGGGTCAGGGCTTTTTCGTAACGCTCGCTCCAGCCTTTGATCTGGCGGGCGACGTAGCCTTCCGGTTTGCCCAGATCGCCGAGGCCGCAGGCGTTGTAATCGACGCGGTGCAGTTCGACGAAACGGTCGATGAAGCTCTTGCACAGGGCTTCGGTTTTGGCCGGGTCGAGGCCCAGTTCCGGCGGCAGGTCCGAGCGCAGGATGATGCCCTTGACCCGTTCCATCACGTAGAACTCGGCGCCGATCACCGAATCGTCGGTGCAGTGCACGTAGGCTTTCGGGCAATACGGGAAGCCATCGCGCAACTGGTTGAGGATGCGGAATTCGCGGCCCATGTCGTGGGCGGACTTGGCTTTGTGGCCGAACGGCGGACGGCGCAGGACGAATTCCTGGTCCGGGTATTCCAGCAGGTAGGTCAGGTTCGACGCGCCGCCGGGAAACTGGCTGATCTGCGGCGTGCCGGTCAGGCCCGGAATGTGCGCCTTGAGGTACGGATCGATCAGGCTGGCATCGAGTTCTTCGCCAGAGCGGATACGGGTGGACTGGTCAGTAAGCGCCATGCTTATCCCTTCTGCTTATTTTGGAGGCCAGACATCATTGGCTAATCTAATGGCGCGCTCGGGTCGTCACAAGCGCGGTTCGGTCTTATAGGTTAGCGTGTTGGACGATAATCACCTTTGGGAATGTGCGCGCGGGGCCGCTGGCGACTAAGGTTTAGCGCGTATGCCTTGTTCACGAAGGAGCTTTGAAATGGGCTGCCCGCAAGTCTGTGCCAGCGCCACCCTGCAATGCAGTTTCGGTGCCGCACCGGCAGTGCTCAACGTGCTGCCGGTCAACCGCACGCTGACCGGCGGGATGCCGGCGGCGAACATCATGGATCACATTCCGCTGGTCAACGTCACCACGTTCGGCATGTGCATGAGCATGGCCAACCCGATGGTCGCCGCCGCCACGGCTGCAGCATTGGGTGTACTGACGCCGATGCCGTGCATTCCGGCGACCGCCACGCCGTGGATCCCCGGCGGTGCGCCGACCTTGCTGCTGGGCGGGATGCCGGCGATCGATGCCAACAGCACGTTGATGTGCAACTGGGCGGGGGTGATCAAGATCGTGATGCCGGGGCAGATGCAGATGCTGATTCCCTGAGTCAGGCCTGCGCCGGATCCGTCCATTTGCGAAACCACCAGCGCACCCGGGAAATCGGTTTGCCATCGGCATCCAGCGGCCGCCCGTCCTCGGCAAACCCTTGCTCCGGTTCCATCAACTGCCCATTCAGATAACGCGCATCCACCGCTGGCTTGCCGTTGGGATGAAAGCGCTGATAGCGCCCCTCACGCACGCCATCGCGATAGAACTCGGCCTCCGCCACTTGCCCGTCCGGAAAGTAATTGAACGCCTCGCCATGCAACAACCCGCGCCGATAGCTGGCCTTGCGCTGCAACCAGCCTTCGGGCGCATAGAAACTGGCGATACCTTGCAGCTTGTCACGCACAAACGGCATCTGCGCCGAGACCTTGCCATTGGGGTGATAGAGCAGGGACGTGCCCTGCAATTCGCCCTGGCTGTAATTCAGGTCCGCCTGTTTGCGCCCGTCATCCTTGATGTTCAACGGGCCGTCGAGCTGGCCGTCCTGCAAACGCCCCTTGAGGTGTTTGTCATCCTGCTGCAGATCCAGTGGTGTGATCGCCATGGCTTCCCCTTGTCAGTTGACCTGCACCAGCCCGCCCTTGATGGTCAGCATGCCGCCGCCGTCCACGGTCTGTGAGGCCGCGCCCTTGTTGGTCAGGCTGATGCCGGCGTCGTTGGTCAGCGTGGTTCCGGCCTTGTTGTCCAGTGAAGTACCGGCCTGATTGGTCATGGCCGTGCCGGCCTTCTGGGTGATCGAAGTGCTGGCCGAAGTCGCCAGATCTGCACCGCTCTTGATCGTGAAACTGCCGCCGCTTTGCAGGGTGAGGGTGCCGCTGACCTTGATCGTCAGGTTGCCGTCCACCGTCAGGCTGTAATCGCCGGTGACCTTGTCGGTGTAGTTGCCGCCGGTGCTGTGGTTCTGGTCGGCGCCGACTTTCACGGTGCGGCTGTCCTTCACATCGAGGCTGTCGCTGCCGGTCTGGATCGTGACGCTGCGTTTGCCCTTCTCCAGCGTCACGGTTTCATCGCCGTCCTTGACCGTGCGGGTGCGGGCGTTCTGCACCGTGAGGGTTTCGTCGTGGCCGACGGTGGCGGTGGTGTCGTTGAGCACGTTGATCTTCAAGTCTTTCTGCGCTTGCAGGAACACCTCCTCGGCGTCCTTCTTGTCCTCAAAACGCAGTTCGTTGAAACCACCGCCCCCCTTGGACGATTGGGTCTTGATTCCGGATTGGGTCTGGTTGGCGGGCAAGGCATAGGGCAGGGCGTTGTCACCGTTGTACACGCAACCGGTGACCAGCGGCCGATCCGGATCACCGTCGATGAAGGTTACGATGACTTCCTGACCGATCCGCGGCACGAACTGCATGCCGAAGCCCTTGCCGCTCCACGGCAGCACCACGCGCACCCAGCAGGAACTGGTTTCGTCATTCTTGCCGTCGCGATCCCACGGGAACTGCAACTTGATCCGGCCGTATTCGTCGGTCCAGATTTCCTCGCCGGACTTGCCGACTACGATGGCGGTCTGCGGGTGCATGCGCGGTTTGGGCGTGAGGCGTTGCGGACGAAACGGCGTGGCCTTGGGGATTGCTTCGAAGCGATTGCGATAGCTTTCGTGGCTGGCGTCATGGGTCACCCGAGTGACGACCCAGTCGATGTTCAGGCTCGCGTTTTCGTGGCCGTCGAGGGTGAACCAGTGGCCTGGAATCAGCCAGCGGCAGTCGCTTTCGCCAACAAAGCGTTTCTCTTCACTGCGCAGCCCGTCGACCCGCTGCTTGGTCAACGCATCGCCCCGAGCCTTGGCGTTGTAACCGCCGGGATGCTCGTAGATCGAACGCGGTCCGGCCACGGCTTCGGCCTGGCCATAGAGTGAAGTGGTCGGCGTGGTGAACTCGTAATCCGTCGCCTTGTACACCCCGGCCACCGCTTGCAGACAAACCTGGCCTGAGCGGATGCCGTGCAGCTCGCGCTCACCCAATTGCTGACCCAGATACTTGACCTTCGGCCCGTTGGGGATCTGTACGAAGGCGTCGTTGCTGTCGCCTAGCACCAGCGTGTGTTTGCCGTCTTGATGGGTAAAAAACCAGAAGATGCCTTCCTCCTCCAGCAGGCGCGAGACGAAGGCGAAATCGGTTTCTCCGTACTGCACGCAGTATTCACGTGGGGTGTAACTGCCGGTCAGTGAGAGTTTGAAATCGGTGAAACCGTGAGCTTTGAAGATTGTGGTGACGATGTCGGAGGTGGTGAGGTTCTGGAATACGCGGTTGTTGCTGGCCAGGGTCAACCACCAGAGCCACGGTCTTAAAACCAACTGATAGCGCTCGGCGGTGGCATCGGCAGGCAGTTGGCGAATTTCAGCGACCAAGGCATCGAACGGGCGCAATTGAGCGTCGTTGTGCAGGGTGGTGGTGACGTGGGTGGCAACGGCGCTGGTGAGGGTGAGCGAGGTACCGTCATTCAATCCGTTGAGGGTTTGAACGCCGAGGTTGTTCAGGGTTTCCTCACCGGAGAGCGACTCAGGGTAAAGCGCCGACAGCGAGGTGGCGGTGAGGGAGAGCGTAGTGTTGCTGTCGGTGGAGCGGGGCATCCGCATTGCCTCCGATCAAGAATTCGCAAAAACAAGTTGTGAGGATGCGATGCCATGTTGAACTTTGATGACCTGCATTGGCGTCCCGTGGGGGCAGCTCCATCCATTGAGTGAGTCAGATACTTTTTTCAAATATTTTTTCTTGACGCTGACAAACACCATGACCCGATCGCGGCTGTCCGTCTGTGCGCGGATCACACTGGAGGTAAATATCCAGGACTGAGTTTTTCGCTGTTCGGGTCTGGAGCCAATGAGTGTTTGATAGACGGTTTCACGAATATTGAATCGGCCGATTTCATTGGTATTGCAGGCAGCGATCAGTGTGACCGCGCGCTCAGGAGGGCTCAGCCTTATCTCGTGTTCGAGTGTCGGGAAAATATCGAAGCTCATAGTCACCTCACGATGCCCAGCAGCCTTGGGCGACATGTTTCGGGCTACCTTCGTGAAACTTGTACACGCCGTTGAGAATATAGAGCGGTCCAGTGTTCCAGCCTTCACCATGCTCCGTCAAAACCCGATATATCAATGGGTAATTCAACTTTCCAGGTGCTTCTGCGTAGAAAAAGTCGATTCGTAAAGATTCCGGGCAGGGAAGCGGGCAGTAAGGATTGTTGGCAGCCCCGGATGTCGAACCACCGGGTGCAACTTGCGCAACCAAGTAGCGCGAGGTGTCGTACTGTGCGGTGACTTGATACACAAACTCGATCCCGGGATTCTTCTTCACGTACTCGTAAACCATGGCTTCGTACTCATACATGATTGGATGGTTGCTACCTTCGGTCAGTGTTACCAGATTCCGAAGATCGGTTCCGCTGCCGCCCAGCTTGTTTCCAATCAGATGCCCTCGTTGATGATGTTCCGGGCAAGTACCGGACACGAATCCCGGTGGTCGCAAGGACTGATCCGGACCCGAGCCGCCGGTCATGTTGGTCGATGTCAAAGTTGCCTTTGCATAAAGAGGCACCGTGACGTTGCTACCGTTTACGTTGACAGTGGTGGATTTGTATTCCGGATTCAATGGCATTGGCGTTAGTCCCGTTAAAGGCCTGCAATCTTGAAAATTTACCAATAGGCTTGCTGCTCTCCTGAAGGGGACGGATTTATTTTTTTCGCATAAATAAATCTGTCCCCTTAAATCCCCTAAATCCCCTGAACGTAGACGTTGGCGACTCTGTTGTGATGGGCTGACCAGCCTCAAGTGAATTCCATGAGTTCTTCTTCTGCGCTTGTCGTGACCTTGCCGGCGCCTTCATACACCGTTTTGAAAACAGTGAAGTCAGTCGAGGAAAAAACGTGGGGGGAGAACTTTGGCGCCGCCCAATTGGTAGGTGATTGTCGTTGTGGTCGCAAATTACCGAATTCAGCTTCGTTTGGAAAAGAAGGATCAATCTGGTTCGCCGACAGCGTTTTAACCTTGCTGAACCAGGCACTGCACTTTGCGCATGCGGCTTTTTTACCGCCCAGATTTCCCTTGATAACGGGTTTGAAGCCACTGCCGATAATCAAAGCTCGCATCAGCGAAATTTCCGCATGGTAGCCATCATTCTCTACATATTGCAGGGCATGCGGTGTTGGAGGAGTGTTGGTTATTTTTGTTATCGGGCTCAGCACCACCGTACGTGGCAATGGTTTCTGCTCTTTGAATGCCTTGACCAAATTCAAGAGGTTATTGAGTTGTTTGGTGTTGAGGCGGGGGTTGTAGGTCAATTCAAGAATTTTTTCGGCGACCCTTGCCTTTTCCTTCGCGGTCTTGCTGGGCATGTTGGTAACGTAAAGTTTGGTGTCAGGAATGATCGGCGCGCGATCGAGAAACTTCCATCTGACCAGTTTGGAGTTTTCGTCTGTCGCCCAATTGCCATTTTTATTACCAACCTGATTGCTCTTCAGCCAGCTTTCCTGCAACTCGTATTCCGGGATGTTCTGATTGATCACTCGGTCCGTTTCCGAGAACAACACATGGAGAATTCTGGCCGCTTCCATGAGTGCATTACTACCACCGGGGTGTATGGCGGTTAGAAGCACCTCACAGGCGGCAATCAATGACTCGCCATTTTTGTTCGCTGCAACATAAATGGTACTTTCACCAGGGTGAGTGTAGGCCTGTACCTCTTCCGGGCTCTTGGTGGTGACATGCTGCCCGATGACACCCAGCACAACACTGAGGATGCAGAGATGGTTGGGATTGTGCGGTGACAAAACGTTGATAACAGGTCTCTGTTGAGGCGCGCTGGGTAACGGCATTCCATTAACTCCTGTATTTTTTTAGCTTTCAATGACAGTACGTCATTTACTCCAACACCCACTCCGCCAATTTCCCTGTCACCTGCGTCATCAGCACGTTCTCGACATCCCGCGCGCCTGCTGCGCTGCATTTGGCGAGCACGGCTTTGACGATTCCCGAATCAAACTCGAACTGCTTGCCGGTAGCCGCCTTGTAACGGCCCCGCAGTTTTTCCAGCTTCGCCAACACAATCCCTTCCAGCGTCTGCTCATCCAGCGGCCGATACGCGACCACCGTCATGCGCGCCAGAAACGCCGGGCGGAAGGCTTGCAGCAGGACTTTGTGCAGTGCTTCGTTGAAGGCTTCCGAGCCGAGTTGTGCAGTCGGTGTATCGAGCAGCAACTCGGCGCCGACATTGCTGGTGGCGAGCATCACGGTGTTCTTGAAGTCCACCACCAACCCCGTCCCGTCTTCCATCAAGCCCTTGTCGAACACGTTGTAAAACGCTTCCAGCACATCCGGATGCGCCTTTTCGATTTCATCCAGCAACACCACCGAATACGGTTTGCGCCGCACGGCTTCGGTCAGCACGCCGCCGCTGCCGTAACCGACATAGCCGGGTGGTGCGCCCTTGAGCTGGCTGACGGTGTGGGCTTCCTGATATTCCGAGAGATTGATGCTGATCAGGTTGCGTTCGCCGCCGTACAAGGCATCGGCCAGCGCATACGCGGTTTCGGTTTTGCCAACGCCCGTGGGGCCGACCAGCAGAAACACGCCAACCGGTTTTTGCGGATCGGTGAGACCCGCACGATAGGCCTGCAATCGTTGGGCGATGGTGTTGAGCGCAGTGCTCTGGCCCATCACTCGCAGGCCCATGCGTGTGCCGAGGGTGCGCACGGCGTGGGCTTCGTCGGCGAGCATTTTGCCGACGGGGATGCCGGTCCAGCCGGCGATCACGGCGGCGACGGTTTTGCCGTCGACCTGTTCGGGCACCAGCGGATCGTCCTGGCGAATCGCATCGAGGCCGGCTTCCAGCCGCAGCAGTTCGGCGGCGAGGTGATCGATGCGGCTGTCGATGGCTTCGTCGGGCTTGTCGCTGTCGGCGCTTTCGCTCAGCGCCAGTAACTCGCGACGGGTGTCGAGCAGTTCGCGCACGGCGACGCGCTCTTCACTCCAACGGGTTTCCAGTTCGCGGATGGCCTGGACGTTGGTCTTCGATTCGCTTTCCAGCAGGGTGATGCGCTCGCGGTGATCGAGCCCCGTGGCCTGTTCCCGGCGCAGGCGTTCAACTTCTTCTTTGAGGCTTTGCTGACGGTGGCGCAGGCTCTCCAGCGGTGGCGGCACGTCGTGCTGGCCGAGGGCGACCCGGGCGCAGGCGGTGTCGAGGACGCTGATGGCCTTGTCCGGCAACTGGCGGCCGGAGATGTAGCGGTGCGAGAGTTTCACCGCTTCGTGGATCGCGGCATCCAGCACTTGCACGCCGTGATGCTGTTCGAGTTTGGCGGCGACGCCACGTAGCATTTCCACGGCGGTGGTTTCGTCCGGCTCTTCCACCTGCACCAGTTGGAAGCGGCGGGCGAGGGCCGGGTCTTTCTCGAAATATTTTTTGTATTCCATCCAGGTCGTCGCGGCCAGGGTGCGCAACTCTCCTCGGGCTAGCGCGGGTTTGAGCAAGTTGGCCGCGTCGCTGCCACCCTCGGCACCGCCAGCGCCGATCAAGGTGTGGGCCTCGTCGATGAACAGGATGATCGGCTTGTCGGCGCTGCGAACCGCGTCAATCACACCTTTGAGCCGCTGTTCGAATTCGCCTTTGACCCCGGCCCCGGCCTGGAGCAAACCAAGGTCGAGCACCCGCAAACTGACTTCCTGCAACGACGGCGGCACATCCCCGGCGGCGATGCGCAGTGCCAGGCCTTCGACCACGGCAGTTTTGCCGACTCCGGGTGCGCCGACCAGAATCGGGTTGTTCTGCCGGCGTCTCAGAAGAATGTCGACGCACTGGCGGATTTCGCCATCGCGACCGACGATCGGGTCGATGCGCCCGGCATGGGCGTCGGCGGTCAGATCCTGGGTGTATTGATCGAGCACAGAGTCTTGCCGGGGCGTTGGACTCCCCGAAGACACAGAGCGCGGGCCAACGTGCTCACGGGAGTTTGCCGTCCATTCCAGCAGGTTTGCGCGCAAGGCTTCTTTCGGAATTCGCAGCAATGACGATGCACTGTTGAGCAGCAGGCTGCGGCGCTCGTCGCGATCGATCAGCGCCAGCAACAGCAAGCCGGAACGAATGCTGTCGATGCCCAATACACTGGCCTGCACCACCGCGTCTTCCAGCAATCCCAGGGTGTGCGAAGACAACGCCGGCGTGCGCGTGCTGCCGGTCTTGAACAGCTCCAGCGCCTTGTTGATCTCTGCCGTCAGCGCATCCCGTTCCAATCCAAAACGTGGCAACAGAAAGGCAAAATCGCCGCCCTCGATATCCAGCAACTCCAGCAACAGATGCTCGATCTCGACGAAGTGATGCCCGCGCTGCAAGCACCGTTGCGCGGCACGTTCGAGGGCGCGGCGGTTGTCCGGGTTGAGGCGTCCGATCAGGCTGGCCAGTTCCATTTCAGGTAATCTCCAGCTGACGCAGGCGGGTTTCGATCCGTTGCACGGCGAGGCTGGTCTGGCGTTGCAGGCCACCGTTCCAGCTCAGCAGGGCCGGGGTTTGTCGGCCGAGTTGCAGCGGCCCCGCACCGCGCACTAGCAGCACCAGTTTCACGTCCAGATCCGGGCCGAAATACAGCGCAGCAAGGCTGGCCAGTGCCGGATGCGCCTCACCGTCAGGCAAAAAGCGCGCGGCCTGCGTCGATGGCAGCGGCCCCAGCGTCAGGCGAATCCCGGCATGTTCATCCCAGACCCGAGTACCGGCGACAGCACTGCAGCCGAGCTGCAGATTGCGTCCGCCGGCCTTCATGACGCTGCGGCTGGCACGTGGAATCTCACGCCACGCCCCCTCGTAAGCGCTCAGTTCCACCGCCACGGAAAACTGCTCACGGACAATCGCCGCGAACCCCGCCAATGACCGGCGGCCATCGGCGTACAACGCGGTGCAGGCCAGAACGGCGCAGTCGGGAATCGCCTGGCGTTCCTGCAGGGACTTGGGCAACAACCCTGTCAGCGCCCGTAATTGCGCCTGCACGGGCGAAGCGCCGGGCGTGGTGAAACCGAGGGCGATCCGGTGTTTGCGCATCACCTTGTATAGCAGGCTCAGCAGCCGATGCTGGAACAGGTCGAGGAACTCGGCGGGCGCGTGATCCTTGGCCCGCGCACGTTGTTGCAGCCATTCCTGATAGGCGTAAGGCAGCGGGCCGTCGGGGCCGCCGAGGCCGAACATCGGCGAGTTCAGGGTCAGCGGTTCACCGGGGTTTTCTTCCAGGCTTTCGATCTGGCTGGCGGCGAACAACGGCGTCAGCGGCCCGCGCAATTTCAGCGCTTCGGCCTGTGGCGATGTACCCGAACCAAGGGCGTCGGCCTGGGGCTGTTCGCGCTCCAGCAACAGCAACGCCTGCAACCATTCGAACGCCTGTGGATCACGGCGCAGGCGCTGGCTCAGGGTCAGAGCGACAGGGGCATGCCGGCTTGGGGTTGCCATGCCTTGACCTCCTTGTCTGCCTGCATGAGCACCGTGCGCACAAAGCGATTGGCCGTGGCGTACACCGAAAAGAATTGCGCGAGCACCGCTGAAAACAACACCGCGCTGCTGCCGACGAAATGCTGTGGATCAAGCTGCAATTGCACTTCAAGCCCGTTGCGCCAGCCGCGCCAGGCGTCGGCGCCGACATGGCCGATTACTCGTTCGCAACCGAGGCTCAGCAGACCTTCAATCTGGCGCAGGGCGCTGGCTTCATCGCGCAGGTTGTGCAGGGTCAGGATTTCCTTCAGCGCATCCAGTGCCTGCGGCCCTTCGACCAGCGACAGATGATTGAGGGTCAGTTGCGAGACCAGCCGCCAGCGCGAATCACCGTCCAGACGCGGCAGGCTCTGCGGGCTCGGGGGATTGCGCAGGCGTGCCCACGCCACCGGACCCGGCCGTTCGAAACCCAGCGGTGTACCGGCGGGCAGGCTCTGGGCCAGATGCCGATTGGTGCAGAGCAGTTCGGCGGTCAGGCTGTAATCGGGCAGATCGGTCTGCGGTTCGAAACGGGTGTCGACGACGCTGACCAACAGATCGCTGCCGAGCCGGTTCGGCGTCTGCCCGTTCACCCGCCGCGCATGCCAGTAACGTTGCCGGTCACCGCTGCTGTGCTGGCTGCCGAAATACGCCGGCAGCCGCTGCACACCGCTGGCGGAGCTGGCGCGCACGCTGCGGATGCTGTGGATCTCGACGCTGTTTTCCCGGTGGCTGTCGGCGATCAGTCGATACTCACTGCGGGTGCCGTCCGGGCGCAGCGGCTCCGAAGTGCGCGGGAACAGGTTGATCACCGGCGCGCAGCCCAGCGCTATATCGCTGGCCTGCAAGTGCAATCGGCCGGCCGGGGCCCGGTCAAAAACGATGTACAGATACAGCGTCTGGCTGTCACTCGAAACACCGGACAGGGGCAGATCAAAGAAGTGGAATTTGTCCGGGAATGCGAAGTACTCGGCCAGCAGACGCATGCCCGGATGCACGCCATCTTCGTCCGGTAGCAGCACTTCGTCGTCGGCGAATCCGACGATCTTCGGCAGGCCTTTCACGCGGGCGGGAATGCTCCCCGGCGAGCCGGCCAACACCTGCACCGCGTGGGCGCCGAGCAGGTCATAGAGGCTGGCGTTGATCACTGGTGATGCGGCCAGGTGAATGCGCAAGTGTTCGATGCCAAGTTCCGACCACTGGCTGTCGCCGAGGCAATGCAGGCTCAGACGCAACGCCGAACGGGACTGCGCAACGCCAGTTAGCGCCTGGGCTTCATCGCTACCCAGCAACAAGGCTTCGCTGACTTCGACTGGCCACAAACGCACGGCGGCGCTGGTGCGAAAGTGAATGCTCTCGCCCTTGCTGGTGGTGACGAACAATGGCGTGTCCCGGGGGAGGGGATAGCCGCCGTCGAGGTTGCCTTTGCTCGGGTCCGGTTCGAACTGGACGATCGCGCACGACGGCAACGGGCACATGGCCAGGGGATAAAGCTGTTCGAGCAATGCGTCGCTGAATTCGGCGTAGTCGTCATCCAGCCGCCGTTGCAGGCGTGCGGCGAGCAGGGCGAAACCTTCCAGCAATCGTTCGACGTGTGGGTCGGGGCATTCGCCGGGGGACAGTTCCAGCCGTCGCGCGACCTTAGGATAGCGCTCGGCAAACTGTCCGCCGGCATGTCGCAGCCAGGTCAGTTCGCGCTGGTAGTAGTCGAGCAGTTGCGGGTCAATCGAGTCGCTCATGGCGCACCTCCAGCCCTTCGTTGCCGGGCTCGATGACAAACGCCACCGGCCGGTGCTGCGTGCCGCTGCGCAACTCGCCGAGCAGGCGAATGCTCAGGCGTTGCGGGTGCTCGGGCAGGGGATTGACCTGAACTTCGCCGAGCAGCAGGCGCGGTTCGAAATGGGTGATGGCTTCGCGAATGTCCCGCGCCAGACGACGCCGGTCATCGCTGCGCTGTTGTTGCAGGGCGCTCCAGTCGGCGATGCCGTAGTCGATGACGCGGGGCGGGGAGGTCAGGGGGCGCGGGCCACGGCGGGTGTTGAACAGGCGCCCGAGCTCGGTGTGCACCGAGTCGAGCAAATCCTGCCGATCGAACTCCCGCGCCCCGTCGCCCTCGCTCCAGGCGAGGCGTTCGAACAGCGGTGGAAGTAAGCCGGTGCCTGCCATGGCCGCGCCGCCGGGTTAGCTGACGAGCTTGTTGGCGGCCATGTCCCAGGTCGAGGCAGCCGTGCCTTCCTTGGTGCCGTCGTCTTTCTGCGCGGTGAGTTCCCATTTGATCTTGGTGAAGTTCAGGGACAGGGTTTCCACCGGTTTGCCGCCGGTACCGCCACTGACGCTGACGTTGGAAATCACCACGTTGGTCAGGGTGTAGATGATGAACGGCAGCAGTTGCCCGCTGCCTTCGGCGGCGTTACGGCCGATGGTGATCTTGGCTTCCGGGATCGGCTTGCCGGCGCAGCAGTATTCGTTGAGGGACGGTGTGGAGGTGTCGACGAATTTGGTCAGGGTGAACTCGCCGACGTGAGGCTTGCCGGAGGTGCGCTCCGAGTTGCTGACGTCGTTGGTGACTTGCATCGCCACGTTGTGGCTGTAGGACATGACTTCGATCTTGTCAGCGTAACCCTCGAGCAGGCTGTCGCCTTTGATGTCGCCGCCGAGGTCGAGAATGATTGCATCCATCGCTTGAAACTCCTGAAAGGTGTCGTGCCAGGCAAACAGGGGCGCGCCCGCAGGAAATCCTGCGGGCGCAGGCAGGTCAGGCGGCTACCGGTGGCGGCAGGGTCGCGACCAGGCGGATCGACGCGGTCAGCTCTTCGAGCTGGAAGTGCGGCCGCAGGAATACCGTCGCGCGATAGGCACCAGGCTTGCCGGCGACTTCGGTGACGTCCACCCGCGCTTCACGCAACGGGTACTGCGCCTTGATTTCCTGCGGTGCGTTGTCGTTGATCAGCACGTAGTCGGCGATCCAGTTGTTGAGGTAGGTCTGCACGTTGTCGCGGGTCATGAAGCTGCCGACCTTGTCGCGCATGATCACCTTCAGGTAATGGGCGAAACGCGAGGCCGCAAGCACGTACGGCAACATCGCCGAGATCCGTGCGTTGGCGTTGGCCTCGTTGGTGTTGTAGACCTTGGATTTGTTGGTGGTCTGGCCGCCGAAGAACACCGCGACGTCGCTGTTCTTCTTGTGGCACAGGGCGATGAAGCCGAGGTCGTTGAGTTCCTTCTCGCGGCGGTCGGTGATCGCCACTTCGGTCGGGCATTTCAGCGACAGATCACCGGAGCTGGTGCGGAAGGTGTGCGCCGGCAGACCTTCAACCGCGCCGCCGCCTTCAGCGCCACGGATCGCCGCGCACCAGCCGTATTTGGCAAAGGCTTCGGTGATACGTTGCGACAGCGCCCACGCGGCGTTGCCCCACAGGTATTTGCTGTGGTCGGTGCCGTTGGTGTCTTCGACGTAGTTGATGCCTTCCACTGGCGAAGTGTCCGGGCCGTAAGGCAGGCGCAGCAGGAAGTGCGGCAGCACCAGGGAGACGTAACGCGAGTCTTCGCTTTCGCGGAACGAGCGCCACTTGATCAGCTCCTGGCTCTCGAACACTTTCGACAGGTCACGCGGCACCGCCAGTTCGGTGAAGCTGTTCATGTCGAACAGCCGTGGGCTGGCAGCAGCGATGAAGGGGGCGTGGGCGGCCGCGGCGACGTTCGACAGTTTCTCCAGCAGGCCGATGTCCTGCGGGTGGCGGCCGAAGGTGTAGTCACCCACCAGCAGGCTGAACGGATGGCCACCGAAGGTGCCGTATTCCTCTTCGTAAATCTTCTTGAACAGCGCGCTCTGGTCGAACTCGACGGCTTTTTCCAGATCGTTCTGCAGCTCTTTCTGGGTCACGTTGAGCAGGCGCAGTTTCAGCCGGGTGCTGGTTTCGGTGTTCTGCACCAGCATGTGCAGGCCACGCCAGGACGCTTCGAGTTTTTGCAGGTCCGGGTGGTGCAGCACTTCGTTGAGCTGGGCGCTGATCAGCTCGTCGATCTGGCTGATGCGGTCGTTGATCATCGCCACGGTGTCCTTGTCGATGGCCATGCCTTCGTCGAGCACCTGGGTGGCGAATTCCGCGAGCATGTCGCGGGCGTAATCCTGCTGACTGTCGTCATGGGCCATGCGGCCCTCGGCGATGATTCGATCAAGCAGGGATAAAGTCTCGGCGGCAGCATTTTCGCTGGCTTGATTCTGGGCGGCGGCGGGCATGGCGAATTCTTCCTCGGTCAGGTGGACGATCAGGCTTGCGGTTCGGCCGGAGCTTCGGCATCAGCGGCCGGGACAGCGGTGTCCGGGCGGGCCGACTTGATCTCTTGCAAGCCTTCGGTGTTGGCGATGACGTCGCGCAGCAGCTTGTCCAGATCGTCATTGCCGTCGAGTTTGGTCAGCAGGTCGCGCAGACGCTGGCGGGCCTCGAACAGGCGCCGCAGCGGCGTGACTTGCTCCACCACCTTGACCGGGTCGAAGTCGTCGATGTGCTTGAAGTTGAGTTCGATGTTGAGCTTGCTGTCGTCGCCGCTGAGGGTGTTGTTGACTTGCAGCGTGGCGCGGGGGGCGATGGAGGCGAGGACGTCGTTGAAGTTGTCGCGGTCGATTTCGGTGAAACGGCGTTCGGTCAGTTTTGCCAAGGGTTCGAGCGGCTTGCCCGAGAGGTCGGCGAGGATGCCGACTACCAGCGGCAATTCCTTTTTCTCGATGGCATTGCCGATTTCGACGTCGTAGGTGATTTGCACGCGGGGCGGGCGAACCCGGTCGAGCTTGTGCTGGGTACTTTCTGCCATGTCGGCGGACTCCGATGCGATGAGCGGGCGCAATGCATCGGGGAGGCCCGTTCATCGCTTTCCCTTGCTGGACCACAGGTTAGAAAGGGTGGCAGATGACCTGTCGTTCCTTTGACAAACCTTCCTCATTCGGCTGTAGGAACCGAACTACCCAAGACGCTAGAACAGGTCTATAAAAATGCAAGCGAAAAACTTTTTTGGACTGACTGGCGAAAAGGAAAATTCATTTTGTCTGCACGACTTTTTCTAACAATCGGGTTTGTGCTGCTCGCCGGTTGTTCGTTTTTCGGGCCGAAAGTCGATCTCGACAGCCTGACCCTCGACGTCGCTCCCAAGGCCAATGACGACACTCCGATCGCCGTGGATTTCATCGCGGTCAACGATCCGGATCTGCTCAAGCAACTGTCGGGCATCAGTGCCCGTCAGTGGTTTGCCGAGCGCGAGCAGTACCAGCGCGACTATCGTCAGCTGATGAGCGTGTGGGGGCTGGAGCTGGTGCCGGGGCAATTCATCGACCGCCAGCCGTTCCCTTTGGGGGGCAAGCGGGCGGCTGGACTTTTGGTCTTCGCCAGCTATAACACTCCCGGAGCGCACCGCCTGCGGCTGGACGATCAGAGCGACGCATGGCTCAAGTTCGACAGTCGCGAGATGAGCCTGGTCAGCAAGGAAAACTGAAACACACCGTCCGCCGCCGGTTCGCGGTGCAGTCGAAGGGAGTCGTATGAGTCTGCTACCTGACGCGGTCTGCTGGCATGAAGGCATGCAATTGCTGCCACAGCATTTTCAGTTACAGGGCCTGCGGGCCGAGGCGCTCGGCGCGCATCTGGCTCAGGCGTGCAATCCATGGTTCTTCGGGATCAGCCACATGGAGTTCGACCCTTCGGCGATGAGTGCCGGGGTGCTGCGGGTGCTGTCGTTGCAAGGGACGATGCCGGACGGTCTGCCGGTCAATCTGCAAGTCGGCGTTGACCCGACGCTGGAGCTGGACATCGCTGCCGCGATCGACGCCACGGACGATGCGACGGTGACGGTTTATCTGGCGATCAGTCCGCTGTGGCGCGCCGGCCAGTTGTTGCCGCTCAAGGGGCGTCTGCAATCGGTGGTCGGCGAGGCGTTACCGGATCTCACCAGCGGTGAATTTCCTGAATCGATCACGGTGTGGCGTCCCAATCCACGGCTGTGTACGCAACTGAACAAAGCCGATTCGATCTGCCTGCCGCTGCTGAAAATCCGCAAGGAGGGCGGCGGTTTCCTGCCGTTGCCGTACACGCCGCCGACACCGGTCCTGCTGCCGGAATCGCCATTGGGTCGACGGGTGGCCGGGCTCTGCGCGCGGGCGCGGGAGAAGTGCCTGTTTCTCGGCGGGCGATTGCGCCAGGCGCTGCAGGCCGGCAATCAGGATGACGCGCTGGAAATCCGTCGGCAGATGACGGCGTTGTGGGCGCGGTTGCCGGAAGTGGAAGGGGCGCTGATCAGTCGTGTCGCTCATCCGCAAAGCATTTATGTGCAACTGCTGGGACTCGCCGGTGCGTGGTCGGCGCTGGATCCGCTGGCGGGCGTGCCGGCTTTTGCGCCATTGGATTTTCTCGAATTGCAGCGCGGTTACGAACCGTTGCTCGACTGGCTGGAAAACACCCTGGAACTGATCCGCGCCGGTTATCGCAGCATCGCGTTCGAGCGCGGCGAGCAGAGCTTTTCCATTCAGTTGCCGGACGAGCAACCGAGCCAGCGTCTGGTCATCGGCCTGCGCATGCCCAACGGTGCAAGCGAGCAGGCAGCCGGCGAGTGGTTGCGGGGCGCGATCATCGCTTCGGCGCCGCACATCGCGTTGCTCAGCCGCCAGCGCATGAGCGGTCTGACGCATCAGGCCATGAGCCGCAGCGAGCAGGTGGCTTACAGCGTCGGCGACGACACCCGGTTGTTCGTGGTGACCGCCGAAGGCAGCTGGTTCGACGCGCAACTGCCGCTGATGATCGCCGCGCCGGCCACCCGGCTGACCAGCAGCCCGTGGCAAGTGGTGTTGTTTGTCGCCCAGAACAGTGAACGTGCCTGATCACACAAGGAACGTCGTATGTCGCAAGGAAGTGCCGCAAGCCTCGGGTTGCAGGACGCTCCGCTGAGCAGTGCGTTCCGCCAGACGTGGCAGCAGTGGTCGCAGGACTGGAGCCAGTTGCCCAAGGACAGCGAGGACGAAGCGGCGCTGGTCGAAACCGTGGTCGAACTCTCGACCCAGGCTTCGCAACGGTTGTGGCGCACCGCGTTTGCCCGAGTGGGCGATTCGGCGACCGAACAGGTCAAGGCGTTGGTGTATGCCTTTGTCGCGCTGGTCGATGAGACCCTGTTGTTCAGCCCGTGGCCGGGCCAGAGTGCCTGGCAGGAAAAACCCCTGGAGTCGCGACTGTATTCCAGCCGTCAGGCCGGCGAGCAAGTGCCGGCGGCGATCCAGACCTTGCTCGATGAACAGCAGCCCACCACTCGCGATCTGGCCAACGTGTATTTGCAGTGCCTGATCCTCGGTTTCCACGGACGCCTGCGCGGTGAGCAGGGTCAGGTGCAACGGGAAAAATGGCGGCGGGCCCTGTTCACGTTTGCCTGGCAGGACGAGGCCGATTACGCGGGTGTCAGTCAGCGACTGGTACAGCCTTCGCTGGCGACACCCTTGCAGTTGCCGGTGCGCACGGCGTTGCCCGATGGCTTTCGTCTGGCGCTGGGCATTCTGGCGATGATTCTGCTGCTGACCGGGCTCGGGCAGTTTCTGTGGCGCGACATCCGTCAGGAACTGGAGCCGGTGTTGCAGGCGCCCGATACGCTGACGGCGCCGGAGCAAGACTCATGAGTACCCTGACGATTGTGGCCTGGGTGGTCGCCATCCTTCTGCTGCTGGTGATCATCGCGGTGGCGGTGTGGTGGCTGCGCACCCAGAGCGGCGCGGCGATCCGCAGTTTCTACGCCGCCGTGCGGCACATGGAACAGGAGCAGGGCGCCCACGACCGTTATCAGATGCCGTGGCTGCTGATGCTCGGCGATGAAACCCAGGGCGCGCAACTCGCCACTCAATGGCGTTTGCAACCCACTGACAAACCGGCGTGGTTCGGCCGTTGGTGGTCGGACTCCGAAGGCGCGGTGCTGGTGGTGCCGCAGGCGCTGTTTCTGCCGGAAGACGGCATGCACCTGCAACGCGGCGGCTGGTGGCGCTTGCTCGGGTTGATCCTGCGCCTGCGCAGCAAGCGGCCGCTGGACGGGGTGATCTGGACGGTGCCGGTCAGTCGGCTGAGCAATCTGGAACAGGCCACGCAGCTCGGTCTGGCGGCGCGTCGGCGTTTCATCGATCTGTTGCAGCGCTTTGGTCTGAGCCTGCCGGTGTACGTGGTCATCACCGGGCTGGAAGAACTGCCGGGATTTCAGGAACTGATCAGCGCCTTGCCGGACGAGGCCCGCGATCGCACCTTGGGCTGGTCGTCGCCCTATGCCCGCGATGCGGTGTGGCAGGGGCAATGGAGCGATCAGGCGCTGGATCGGTTGCACCGTGCGGTGGCGGAAGCGGTGATCGAAATCGGCACCTTGTCCGGGCATTTGAGTGCGGATCTGTACGCCTTGCCGGAACGTCTGGAAATCCTGCGCCGCGGTTTGCAGAACGTGCTGGAGCCGGTGTTTCAAGGCAACGCTCAGGGCGAGGCGCCATGTTTTCGTGGCGTTTACCTGACGGCCAATCAGCCGGCCGACGATGCGCTGGACGGTTTTTCTGCCGATGACAGCGGCCTGCAGCAAAGTGCGTTTGTGCGTCAGTTGTGGCGCCAGCGAATCGTCGGCGAACGCGGACTGGCCCAGGGCGTGCCGCGCCTGTTGCGCTTGCGCCAGCGCTGGCAGCGAGTGACCGCCGGGGTGGCGCTGGTGGTCGGGGTGGTCTGGGCGGTGGCGATGTTCTGGGTCTGGCACGCATCGGTCAAGGACGCTCATGAACTGGCGCGGCTGCTGCAAGGCGCACAGAAGAATTACGTGGCGGTCACCGACGACGAGCATCGGGTCGAGCCGACCCGGCGCAACGTGCAGAACTTCTGGCGGGTGCTGGAACGGGCGCCGCACTGGCACTACGTTTCGCTGGCCTTTCCGACGTCGTGGTTTTCTTCGCTGGACGGGCGACTCGAACAGGAAGTGTTCAGATCGACCCAGCGCCACATGCTGCAACCGCTGCACGATCTGCTGGTCGCGGAGCTGGCGAAAATCAAGGCGATCCGCGCCACCGACCGGCGTACCAGCGTCGAAAGCGAAGACCCGGCGCAGTGGCAGAATTATCAGAAGGCCACGGATCTGGTCGAGCGGGCCTTGCGTCTGGAACAACAGAACCAGTTGTTCGCTCAGGTGCAGAACAATCAGCGGACGCCGCTGGAGGATTTGGCGCAGCTGAGCAACAGCGCGCTGTCACTCAACCTCAACGCCGGCACCTTGCCCCATGCCGCCTACTACAACCGGCTGCTCGCAGCCAGTGATGGCGGCGACTTGCAGGCGCTGGATCTGAGCGTTGAACGGCCGTTGATCGTGAGTAATTTCACCGGGCTGATGGAGCGCTGGCTCGATCAGTATTTTCTGGCCGACAACTTCGTCAGCAAGGCCGGCTACCTCAAGTTGCATCTGGAACAGCTTGAAGCCGGGAGTGGCAACAGCCTCACCGAACTGGAAGACCTGCGCGCGCTGATCGACGACCTGCAAGCGGCGATCGCCCTGACCAACTCGACCTGGAGTCGCGGCAAGGGTCAGGAACTGGTGCCGGGTTATCGCGAATTTCTCGACAAGGTGCGCAAGAGTTCATTGCTGGGCCCGCCCGTAGAGCAGCAGCTTGATGCGCAGGCCGGCAAGTTGCAGCAGAGTTTTCGCGATCAATGGATCGCCCAGGTGGGTTCGCGGGGCAATCTGCTGGTGCAGCAGGGCAGCGGGCAACTGGCGTTGCAGGATCAGGTGGTCAAGCTCAACAACGCGGTGCAGGCGCTATTCAAGCGTGACTTCGTCTCGATTGCCCTGCGCGCCAGTCAGGACAGCGTCAACAGGCAGGGTCAGACCGTGGACGGCGATGACCTCAACGAGTCGCTGAATTATTTCGCCAGCTACAAGAGCTACGTCGCCGAAGAGTTGCCGCGCATTCCGCCGGCCTATCGCGAAGCATTGCTGCAAGCGGCCGAAACTGCCGCCGCGCAAGCGATGTGGTTGAGTCTCAAGGATCACGATGACCAGACTCATCCCTACGCGGTGTTCAACGTGCAGGCCGTGCAGGCGATGAACCTGCAAAAAGCCTTTATCGAAGTCCATCGCAGTGATCTGGCGGCACGTCTGCAAGGGGCGCTGAACCGCCGGGCGATGGCGCAGATCGTTGGCGGGCTGGATGAAATCACCGCGCAGCCGCTGTTCGGTGGCCGCACGGAAATCAGTCAGTGGGACGGCTCGAAAAACCTCGGCCTGCAACTCTACGGCGCCAGCGACGTGCAGGATCTGAAACTGAGCCTCAAGCAGCAATTCAACACCATGCTCGGCATCACCGAGCGTCGCGCTCCGGCGCTGGAGTGGCTGAAGACCCAGCAGGGCAATCTGTCGGCGCTGGATTACGAGCGCGTGACCCAGTTCAGCGCGCTCAATGACGAATTGCTCAAGTACAAGGATTCCAACCCCGCCAGTTCACCGGCGCAGATCGAGCAACTGGTCAGCCGCGACTTCATTGAAATGGACACCGGTTCCTGCGTGCAGGTGTTGCAGACCGCCAATCTGACCGGCGGGCGCGGCACCCTGGCGATGCGGGCGGTGGAGTTGCAACAGTCGGCCCTGCAACGCTGCCAGTTTCTGCAACAGCAACAGGCGGCCGCCGCGTGGAACGAGCTGGCCACCTACTTCAATCAATACCTGGCCGACCGCTTTCCGTTTGCCAACGGCGTGCAGGCGCAGGATGCCGACCCGGCGCGGGTCCAGCACTTTCTGGAAATCATCGACAAGCGCTTGCCGGTGGCCCAGGCCGGACTGGTCCTGAGCCAGACCCCGGAGCGGCTGGCGGCAGAAGATTTTCTCAACCGGGTGAAGCAGGCCAGCGTCTGGCTGACGCCACTTTTCGTGCGCGACAAGAGCGGGATTCTCGGCGTCGAGCTGGACGTGCGCTGGCGCACCGACCGCGAAGAGGAGAAGGGCGCCGATCAAGTGATTGCCTGGGGCTTGCTGGCCGGCAATCAGCAGATCAGCTATCCCGCTGCCGATCAGCCGAACCTGCGCTGGATGCCTGGTCAGCCGATCCGCCTGACCTTGCGCTGGGCGCGCAACGGCAAGGAGCGTCCGGTCAATGACCCGCTGCAACCGAACCTGGTGGTGCGCGATCTGGAGGCCGGTTGGGAGTACGGCGGGCCATGGTCGCTGCTGCGCCTGATGCGCGCGCACTTCTCGGTGCAGCGCCAGCCGAGCATGGATTACACCGATTTTCCGTTGAGCCTGCGTTTGCCGGTTACCGCGCAGAACGACAGCCTCACCAGCGAATTCACCCGGATGTTCGTGCGCGTGTCGCTGATGAGCCAGGGCTCGAAACTGCCGCTTTCGATTCCACCATTGCCGACCCGCGCGCCGCGTTCACCGTTCCAGGTGACCGGCACCACCGCCGCCCTTGAAGTCCAGAAGGAGGATTTGTGAGCCTGCCATCGACCCCGTTGCCGGACCTGATCGATCAGTTGCTCGCGCCCATCAGCGACGACGCGCCCTGTGGTGCGGATCTGCGCTATGAGCGCGAGTACGACCAGTTGCGCGATCTGCGCCGCGAGGACGACGCGAGTTTGCCCACGGGTGTCTGGCAGTCGACCCTGAAACGCGCCAACTGGCCGGAAGTCGAGCGGCTGACCACCACGTTATTGCTCGAGCGCAGCAAGGACCTGATGCTCAGCGCCTGGCTGGGCGAGGCCTGGCTGCATTTGCAGGCACTCGATGGACTGCCGGGTAGTCTGGCGCTGATTGCCGGTCTGTGTGAGCGCTATCCCGAACATCTGCATCCGCAGGCCGACGACGGTGACCAGTCGTGGCGGGCGATTCCGCTGGAGTGGCTGGTGCGACGATACAGCGAAGTGCTGCTGACCCGGGTGCCTTTATTTGGCGCCAACAACAGCGATTTTGAGGGTTACACCCTCGAAACCTGGCGGCGGATTCAGGTGCAACAGGTGCAGGCCAACGACTCCAAAGGCGCAAAAGCGTCGGCCGAAACCGCCCGCAGCGAACACAAGAAACTCATCGAACAGGTGCGGGCCACGCCCATGGCATTCTGGCTGCGTCATCAAGGCAATCTGCTGCTGAGCTTGCAACACCTGCAGCGTCTCGATGCCTGGTGCGATGCGTATCTGGGAGATCAGGGACCGGGGCTCGGGCCGTTGCAGGACACCCTTCAAGCGTTGTTGACCCTGGTTCAGGAGTTCATCGCCATGCACCCACAACAACCACTGTCGGCACCGCCGCCTGCACCGGTCGCGGTCTCGCCGGTTGAAGCTCCTGTCACGACCGCGCCCGAAGCCGCGCCAGTGAATCGCGAACCGGCCAGTCGCGAAGAGGCTTATCGGCAATTGTTGCTGATCGCCGAGTACCTGGCCCGCACCGAACCCCACAGCCCGGTGCCGTATCTGATCCGGCGCGGGGTCGAGTGGGGCAACAAGCCGTTGAGTGAGTTGCTCGGCGAGCTGATTTCGGCAGACGCCGAATCCCGGCGTCTGTGGACCTTACTCGGCGTGCTTTAGTGCACGCGCTGGTTGTTGAGTTTCGGCGGCAACTGGAGCGGCGTCAGCACCGGTTGCCCGGAGAAGAACGCCACCAGATTTTTGCCCACCAGCTCAACGGTGCCTTGGGTGGCTTCCGGTGACAACCCGGCGACGTGCGGGGTGAGAAGCACGTTGCTCAGGCCCTTCAGCGCATCGGGTACTTGCGGTTCGTGATCGAAAACATCCAGCGCTGCGCCGGCGATTCGCCGCTGTTCCAGCGCGCTGATCAGGTCGGCGGTGGCGATAACACTGGCGCGGGCAATGTTGACGATAAAACCGTTGGGCCCCAGGGCATCGAGCACCGGGCGGGTTACCAGATGCTGGCTGCCGATGCCGCCGGGCGTGGCGACCACCAGAAAGTCCGAGGCCCGGGCCAGTTCGGTTGGCGTCGAGCAGAACGCGTAAGGCACGTCACTGCGCACCTGACGGTTGTGGTAGCTGATCTCCATGTCGAAGCCCAGGCCTGCGCGTTTGGCAATCGCCATCCCCACTGCGCCCAAACCGAGAATCCCCAGGCGCTTACCGGCCAGCGACGGGCGCATGATTTTCGGCCACTCGCCCCGACGCACCGCGGCATCGCAGCGCGGAATGTCCCGCACCAGCGCCAGCAGCATCGCCATGGCGTGGTCGGCCACCGACGAAGCGTTGACACCGGCGCCGTTGGTCACGGTCAGACCACGGTCGCTGGCGGCCTGCAGGTCGACCTGCTCGTAACCGGCGCCGATCACGCAGATGATTTTCAGCGCGGGCAAGGCCGCGATTTCTTCAGCATATAAACCCAGCGGGCCACGGGTCAGCACCGCGTCGATCCGTGCCCCGTGGGTGGCGATGGCTTGCGCGCGTTCGGCAGGGGTCGGCGCGAGAATCAGGTGAAAACCCTGACGCTCGAGAATCGGCAAATAGTCATTGATGGTTTCAACCAGTACCAGAACGGTGGCGGGCATTGCTCGGCTCCTGTGATCGTCGGTCTTCGGGCGCAAAAGTCTGTTCAGAGTGCTGATTCCAGAGCGGTTTGGCAATGGCCGGCACTGACCCGCATCAGGCAGTGTAGGAGCTGATGCGGGGAGCGCGCGGGTGCTTCGTCAGAAGGTGACGTCGGCGCTGGCGGTCACAGGATCAGGTCACGTATTGGGCGATGCCGTTGCCGAACGACCAGTTCTCTTTTTTCACCTCCACCAGATTGATGAACACGTCCTCCTGGCGCACGGCCAGTTGCTGGTTCAGGTTGCGCGCGATGGTCTGGAACAGCCGTTGTTTCATCTCGACGGTGCGGCCTTCGCTGATGGTCAGCTGGATGAACACGATGCCGTCGCTGCGCTGGATCCCCAGGTATTGCGGGTCATAGACGAAGTGCTGGTCGTCGTGCTCGGCCAGCACCTGAAAGTTGTCGTGTTCCGGCACATTGATCTCGCTGCGCAGGGCGGCGTAGATCACTTCGCCAATGCGTTTGGCGAACGTCGGGTCCGGGTTCTTCTTGATGTCGACGCGGACGAGGGGCATGGGATGGCTCCACAGGCGAGGGGGACTGGACGGGAATGTCAGTCAATTCGCCATTGGGTATAGCCGAAAAATGCCGGTCAGTGAGGTTGTTTAAAAACGTTAGGAAATGGACGCACCGTCCTGCGGGATTTACGGATGTTGCCTACACGTGCTGCCGGATTCATCCGCTATACGGCGGGGTGAGAAGCGCGGAATTATAGAGAGCAGGACGGGATGCGTTCTTCATGACGAAGCAGTAATCCGGACGGAAATTGCCATCAGCCAAGGAAGGCCAATGCTTCAGAACAACCGCGAAAACCTGGAACTCGACAGGCTGCATAACGAAACGCGAAAACTGATAGCTGAGCGGCAGAAGCTTATGGCGGAACAGAAGAAGCTGAAGTGGGAGACGTATTTTTATCCAGTTGCGGTGGTGGCCGGCGTGTTGACGGCAAGCGCGGCATTGGCAGGCGTCTTTTTCAAGTTTTGAGCGTTCGTTTTCGCAATCTTCAGACACATGACTCAAAAGGAAATCAACATGAGCACCTATGACGCCAAAGCCAGAATGGAACAACTGGAACGGGAACACGATGAGTGGGCCGAAAAAATACGTATCAAAGACAGGAAAGAAATGCGCCCGATCTGGGGGTTGATGGGTCTGGGCATCTTTTGCATGTTCCTCGGCTTCATATTGGCCCGATCGATCTGATCGGGCTTTCCCATGGCTCATTCGGCGCCGGTACATGTCATAAAACGACATGTCGCGTATCTGGCGCCGACAGGCTTTTTCCCAAAAGCGACAAGTCTCCGATCTGCTCCGTACAACCATTCCTCAGCTAAGTCTTTGCTTCTGCTCATTTATCGCGGAGAATCGCGCCCCTGTTTCGGCCGGAGCATGTCTGTCGGTTTTTTCCGACGCGTCCTGACCGAGTGGCAAGTGACCGGAATGCGGAGATCCGACCGGATGAATGATCAGGCCAATAGCGTGGAACAACGCTTTGAAGCGGCAGCACCAGCCGAACTGTCGAGCTGGAATCGCCATGACACTACCTGGATGTTGGGACTGTTCGGGACGGCCATCGGCGCCGGTACCCTGTTTTTGCCGATCAATGCAGGTCTGGGTGGCTTCTGGCCGCTGGTGATCCTCGCGCTGCTGGCCTTCCCGATGACGTTCTACGCACACCGCGGCCTGACCCGCTTCGTGCTTTCCGGTCGCGAAGGCGCCGACATCACTGACGTGGTGGAACAGCATTTCGGCATCAAGGCCGGCGCGCTGATCACTCTGCTGTACTTCTTCGCGATCTTCCCGATCCTGCTGATCTACAGCGTCGGCCTGACCAACACGGTCGCCAGTTTCCTCGAACACCAACTGCACATCACGCCGCCACCGCGCGCGCTGCTGTCGTTCGTGCTGATCCTCGGCCTGCTGGCCGTGGTGCGCTGCGGCGAGCAAGTGATCGTCAAGGCCATGAGCCTGATGGTGTATCCGTTCATCGTCGCGCTGCTGTTCCTGGCGGTGTACCTGATTCCGCACTGGAACGGCGGCATCCTGACCACCGCTTCGCAAGTGCCGGCACCGTCGGCGCTGCTGCACACGCTGTGGCTGGCGATTCCGGTGATGGTGTTCTCGTTCAACCACTCGCCGATCATCTCGGCATTTGCGGTGGATCAGAAGCGTCGTTATGGCGTTCACGCTGACGAGCGCAGCTCGCAGATCCTGTCCCGCGCCCATCTGCTGATGGTGGTGATGGTGCTGTTCTTCGTGTTCAGCTGCGTACTGACCCTGTCGCCGGAGCAACTGGCGGAAGCCAAGGCGCAGAACCTGTCGATCCTGTCGTACCTGGCCAACCACTTCAGCAACCCGACCATCGCGTTCGCAGCACCGCTTATTGCGTTCGTGGCGATCTCCAAGTCGTTCCTCGGTCACTACATCGGTGCCAGCGAAGGCCTGAAAGGCTTGATCGTCAAAAGCGGCAAGCGTCCGGGCGCCAAGGCCCTGGACCGCATTGTGGCGGCGTTCATGCTGGTAGTGTGCTGGATCGTGGCGACCCTGAACCCGAGCATCCTCGGCATGATCGAAACCATCGGTGGCCCGGTCATCGCGGCAATCCTGTTCCTGATGCCGATGTATGCGATCCGCAAAGTGCCAGCGATGGCCCGTTATCGTGGGCAGATGTCGAACGTGTTTGTCACCGCAGTGGGGCTGGTGGCGATTTCGGCGTTGATCTACTCGCTGACTGCTTGAGGTTCAACACAGGATCCCGTTTGATCTTGTGAAACAGAAAGGCCGACCTGCCTCGCAGGTCGGCCTTTTTTGTGCCTGTATGGTTTGTGATTGATCGTCACCACGTCGAGGCGTCGAACCGTCTGCGTGGGAATGCCTCTTGTGACGCTCTGCGTCACGGTTCGGGACGCAGAGCGTCCTTGGCTGCATTCCCACGCGGAGCGTGGGAACGATCAACGCGGGGATAGGCCTTACTCGGTAGGCATAAAAAAAACGCCGCTCATCTCGCGATGGGCGGCGTTTTTCATTGCGTTGCAGCGTTAGGCTTGAACGACAGGGATCTTGGCGTTCGCAGCAGCTTCACGGAACTCGGCAATCTGGTCGAAGGACAGGTAGCGGTAAACGTCGGCCGCCATGCTGTCGATCTTGCCAGCGTATTCCATGTACTCCTCGACGGTCGGCAGGCGACCCAGGATCGAAGCAACGGACGCCAGCTCAGCCGAGGCCAGGTAGACGTTCGCGCCGTCGCCCAGACGGTTCGGGAAGTTACGGGTCGAAGTCGACACCACGGTGCTGTTCGGCTCAACGCGTGCCTGGTTACCCATGCACAGCGAGCAGCCTGGCATTTCCATGCGTGCGCCAGCCTTGCCGTAGATGCCGTAGTAGCCTTCTTCGGTCAGTTGGTGAGCGTCCATCTTGGTCGGCGGCGACAGCCACAGACGGGTTGGCAGCTGACCCTTGACCTGATCCAGCAGCTTACCGGCAGCGCGGAAGTGACCGATGTTGGTCATGCACGAACCGATGAACACTTCGTCGATCTTCTCGCCAGCAACGCTGGACAGGAGACGGGCGTCGTCCGGGTCGTTCGGCGCGCACAGTACAGGCTCGCTGATGTCGGCCAGATCGATTTCGATGACTTCGGCGTATTCGGCGTCGGCATCGGCTTCCATCAGTTGCGGGTTGGCGATCCAGGCTTCCATTGCTTGAGCACGACGCTCCAGGGTACGCGCATCGCCGTAGCCTTCGCCGATCATCCAGCGCAGCAGGGTGACGTTGGACTGCAGGTACTCGGTGATCGATTCTTTCGACAGCTTGATGGTGCAACCGGCAGCCGAACGTTCGGCCGAGGCGTCGGACAGTTCGAACGCCTGTTCCAGGGTCAGACCTTCCAGGCCTTCGATTTCCAGGATGCGGCCGGAGAAGGCGTTTTTCTTGCCTTTCTTCTCGACGGTCAGCAGACCGTTCTGGATGGCGAAGTAAGGAATGGCGTGAACCAGGTCACGCAGGGTGATGCCAGGTTTCATTTTGCCTTTGAAGCGCACCAGGATCGATTCCGGCATGTCCAGCGGCATGACGCCGGTGGCAGCGGCGAACGCGACCAGACCGGAACCGGCCGGGAACGAGATGCCCATCGGGAAACGGGTGTGCGAGTCACCACCGGTACCGACGGTGTCCGGCAGCAGCATGCGGTTCAGCCACGAGTGGATGATGCCGTCGCCCGGACGCAGGGAAACGCCGCCGCGGGTCATGATGAAGTCAGGCAGGGTGTGGTGGGTGGTCACGTCGATCGGCTTCGGATAAGCCGCGGTGTGGCAGAAGGACTGCATCACCAGATCAGCGGAGAAGCCCAGGCACGCCAGGTCTTTCAGTTCGTCACGGGTCATTGGACCTGTGGTGTCCTGAGAACCTACGGTGGTCATCTTCGGTTCGCAGTAGGTGCCAGGACGAACGCCTTTGCCTTCTGCCAGACCGCAAGCCTTGCCGACCATTTTCTGCGCCAGGGTGAAGCCCTTGGTGCTTTCAGCCGGTGCTTCCGGCTTCTTGAACAGGTCGAACGCTGGCAGACCCAGTTCGGCGCGAGCCTTCTCGGTCAGGCCACGGCCGATGATCAGCGGGATACGGCCGCCGGCGCGGACTTCGTCCAGCAGGACCGGGGTCTTCATTTCGAAGGTGGTGATGACTTCGTCGGTACCGTGCTTGCAGACTTTGCCAGCGTGCGGGTACAGGTCGATCACGTCGCCCATGTTCATGTTCGATACGTCGAACTCGATTGGCAGTGCGCCGGCATCTTCCATGGTGTTGTAGAAGATCGGAGCGATTTTGCTGCCGAAGCAGAAACCGCCAGCGCGCTTGTTCGGCACGTAAGGGATGTCGTCGCCGAAGAACCACAGCACCGAGTTGGTCGCCGATTTACGCGAGGAACCGGTACCGACCACGTCACCGACGTAGGCGATAGGGAAGCCCTGGCCGCGCATTTCTTCGATCTGCTTCATCGGGCCGGTCTTGCCTTGCTCGTCCGGAACGATGCCGTCACGGGCCATTTTCAGCATGGCCAGGGCGTGCAGCGGGATGTCGGGACGCGACCAGGCGTCCGGGGCAGGGGACAGGTCGTCGGTGTTGGTTTCGCCGGTGACCTTGAAGACGCGCAGGCTGATCTTGTCGGCCAGTACAGGGCGCTTCTTGAACCACTCGCCGTCAGCCCAGGATTGCAGCACGGCCTTGGCGTGAACGTTGCCGTTCTTGGCTTTTTCAGCCACGTCGTGGA
This sequence comes from Pseudomonas paraglycinae, assembly GCF_021601625.1. Lineage (GTDB taxonomy): Bacteria > Pseudomonadota > Gammaproteobacteria > Pseudomonadales > Pseudomonadaceae > Aquipseudomonas > Aquipseudomonas paraglycinae. Next base: position 38,129 of record NZ_BQHR01000009.1, read on the forward strand.
AGGCATCGAACATCAGCAGGGTGTGCTTGAGTTCTTCGGCGGCCACTGGCGCCAGCTCGGCGTCGTCCAGCAGTTCAACCAGGGTCACGATGTTGTAGCCGCCCTGCATGGTGCCGAGCAGTTCTACAGCGCGCTTCTTGTCCAGCAGAGGGGAGGAGACTTCGCCCTTGGCCAGTGCGGAGAGGAAACCGGCCTTGACGTAGGCGGCTTCGTCCACTCCTGGTGGTACGCGATTGGTGATCAGGTCAACGAGGAAAGCTTCTTCGCCAGCCGGAGGATTCTTCAGCAGCTCGACCAGGCCTGCAGTTTGTTCGGCGTTAAGCGGCTGGGGAACGATACCCAGGGCTGCACGCTCTTCGATATGTTTGCGGTAGGCTTCAAGCACAGTTATTACCCTCATCAGTGGTCCCAAATGGGTGTCCGGGACGCTCATCCCGAAATGCTCGTACTCATGCGCTGCGTGGCGTTGTGGGCCGCTTAGCCAGAATTACCGGGCATTCCTTACAGAAGCTGCTTTCAAAGTTTTACGCCTGCAGAACGGGGAGCTGATGAGGGTTGGCGTTGGGCTTTTCCCCGCTGGAAAAACCCTACGCCAACACCGCTCTGAAGGAACGACTGTGCTCGTGACGCTTTGAAAACAGCTTCTAACGGACATTGGCGCCTAAAAAGGCTGGCTGATTCTACGGCAAAAAAAATTTAAAGGTAAGTCGCGCTCTATTGGACTTTGGTTGCGTTGTGCGCGGCTCGGGCAAACCTTGATCCAGCGCTTGCCCCTGACGTTTGAGGGGTGATGAATGGCGGACAAAGGGCTAACATGCCGACCTGTTCCGCGTTTCAAGTGTTCTGCCCATTTATGCCCAATCAGACCATCAAGACCCCCTGCGTCGGCCTCTGCTCCACCGTTTACGGTGATCTGGTGTGCCGTGGCTGCAAGCGTTTCCACCACGAAGTGATCCATTGGAACGGTTACAACGAGGAAGAAAAGCGTGCGGTGTGGCTGCGTCTTGAGCAATTGCTGTCACAAGTGATGGCGAGCAAGGTCGAGGTCTTCGACCCGGCGCGCCTGCGTCTGCAACTGGAACAGCGCAAGATCCGCTTCGTGCCGCATCAGTCGGAATATTGCTGGGCGTATCAGCTGATCGCCCGGGGCGCGCGGGTGATCATTAATCTGGAAGCCTACGGGATGGTGCTGCTGCCGGAGTTTCGCGACTGGAACCTGCCGGAACTGCGCGATGCCATTGATCGGGAATTTTTCCTGCTGTCGGAAGCACACTATCAGCGCTACATCGCGCCCGGTTTCCTCAAGGACGCCCTCGGCGACTGATCTATTGCTATCGCTGGCAAGCCAGCTCCCACAATGATGGTGTAAAGCTCTCCCTGGAGTGCACACCTAAGTCCCTGTGGGAGCTGGCTTGCCAGCGATAACGGCCTTACAGGCGCCCTAATACTTAATGCTTCACCGCCAACTCCACCAAATGGTCTTCAACCTCCTGCGGTTTGAGCACCAGCACATCACTCTCCAATTGATCCAGCACCTGCTCTGCCGTGTTGCCGATCAAGGCACCGGATACGCCACTGCGCGCCACGGTACCGATCACCGTCACAGCCGCCTGCAGCTTGTGCGCCATGAACGGAATCAACACGTCCGCCGGACCTTCCTCGACATGCAAATGCTCGTCATCGATGTCGAACTCAGCCTGAAACGCCCGGCATTGCTCGCGATAGCGCGCCTCGATGGTTTCCTTGAGCTGGAACGTCGGGTCCGCCGCCGACAGCATCGGTGACGGATGGGCGGTAATCACGTGCAGATGCCCCTTGGCCAGGCTGGCAATGTCGAACCCATGGTCGATGATCGTGGTGTGCAGATGACGGTGTTCGCCATCGGCATTGCCCACGTCGACCGCTGCCAGAATCACTTTGTCCTTCCACGAACCGGCGGTTTTCACCAGCAGCACGGGAGTAGGGCAGTGGCGCAGCAGTTTCCAGTCCGCCGGGGTCAGCAGGGCCTTCTTCAACGAGCTGTCGGGGAAGTGCTGCTTGATCACCAGTCCGCAGCCTTCGGCCTGCTGCACGTCGATGATGGTTTCGTGCAGGCTCTCGTTCCACGCCTGTTCGGTGGTGACGCTGTAGCCGTCCGCCAAAAGCGCGGCCTTGAGCACGCTGAGCATACCGGCGTGATCGTGCTTCTTGTCGCAGACCAGCAGGTGCAGATGGGCCTGGGTCACCCCGGCGATCAGCTTGGCGCGCTTGAGCGCCAGGCTTTCCGCGTGTTCGGGTTCGATGACCACCAGAATGCTGCGAATGGCTTGCATGAGTGAGTCTCCAGCAATGAAAAGGCACGGCGTTGCACAACTATAGTTGCTGCGCATCCGTCTGCGACTTGATGCATATCAACGCGGGCCGCTGGTGGTCTGCGGGCAGGCCGGTATAATCGGCGCCCTTCGCTCGAACACCTTTTGACCGTGAGCCCCATGATCCTTCCCGAAATCCACGAATTCCTTGGTTGCCGCACGCCTGATGCCTGGGTTGAAGCCGCGCTGGCCGATCAGGAAACCCTGCTGATCGACCACAAGAACTGCGAGTTCAAGGCCGCCAGCACCGCGTTGAGCCTGATCGCCAAGTACCATTCCCACGTCGATCTGATCAACATGATGTCGCGTCTGGCCCGGGAAGAACTGGTGCACCACGAGCAGGTGATGCGCATCATGAAGCGACGCAAGATCGAACTGCGCCAGCTGCACGCCGGCCGTTATGCCTCGAGCCTGCGCAAAGTGGTGCGCAGCCACGAACCGGTGAAACTGGTCGACACCCTGGTGGTCGGCGCCTTTATCGAAGCGCGCAGTTGCGAGCGATTCGAAGCGCTGGTGCCGCATCTGGACGAAGAACTCGGCAAGTTCTACTTCGGCCTGCTGAAAAGCGAGGCCCGGCATTTCCAGGGTTATCTGAAACTGGCCTACCAGTACGGTGACGCCAAGGACATCGCCCAGGTGATCGAGAAAGTCCGCGCCGCCGAGCAGGACCTGATCGAGTCACCGGACGAGGAATTCCGTTTCCACAGTGGCGTACCCGTCGCGGCATGAATTGTTAAAAACTCTTAAGAGTATGAAACATCAACGAAAACCGGCCCCAGAGGCCGGTTTTTGCTGCCTGCGATAAACGTCTCGCCATTGAATGCCCGCATAATGTCGCCCACTTCACAAAGCGGTTGGCGGCGGTTGTTATGGATAACCTGGGTTTTGGCAGAGTCCTGCTGGTGGAAGACGATGAGCGGCTGGCCGCACTGATCGCCCACTTTCTCGAACAACACGGCTACGAGGTACGCACGGTGCATCGCGGCGATCTGGCCGTGGCCGCGTTTCTCGAATTCAAGCCCAAAGTGGTGGTGCTCGACCTGATGCTGCCGGGGCAGAGCGGCCTGCACGTGTGCCGGGAAATCCGCAGCGTGTCGGACACGCCGATCGTCATCCTGACGGCCAAGGAAGACGACCTCGACCATATTCTGGGCCTGGAGTCCGGGGCCGACGACTACGTGATCAAACCGATCAAGCCACCTGTTTTGCTCGCGCGCCTGCGTGCCTTGCAACGCCGGCAAGTACCGGAAAGCGGCGTAGTGAGTTCGCTGGAGTTCGGCAATCTGATCATCGACCGCAGTTGCCGCGAAGTGCGTCTGGCGGGCGAGCTGATCGAGCTGACCACCATGGAATTCGAGCTGCTGTGGCTGCTGGCCAGCGCCGCCGGCAAGATCCTGTCGCGCGATGACATTCTCAACCGCATGCGCGGCATCGCCTTCGATGGCCTCAACCGCAGCGTCGACGTGTACATCAGCAAGTTGCGCAACAAACTCAAGGACAACCCTCGCGAGCCGGTCTGCATCAAGACCGTGTGGGGCAAGGGTTACCTGTTCAATCCGTTCGCGTGGGAGTTGTAGATGCTGCGGTTATTTCTGGGGCTGTTTCTGGTGATGACGGTCGGGCTGGTGGCGGCGCTGCAAACCGTGGAGCACACCTTCAACGCCTTGCTCGACAACCAGATGCAGGCCTACAACCGTGAGGCGGTTCGCGGCCAAGCGTGGTCGCTGGTCGAACACATGCGCGACCAGCAGGGCGCGGCGCGCGAGGCGCAACTGGAAGCCTTGCGGCCGCACTACGGGCTGACGTTGAGCCTGGTCGAGGCTGACCAACTGAACCTTAACGATCAGGAGAAAGCCGAACTGGCTCAGGATCTGTTGGTGATCCGCGACGATTACACCCAGTTCATCAGCAATATCGACGGTGGTTCGCAGTTGCTCAGCATCAAACTGCCGCCCGAGCCGAGCCTGATGCCGTTCTACATTGCCGGGGCTTACCTGATGCTGGCGGTGCTGCTGGGCATCGTCCTGTACTTCTGGGTTCGTCCGCACTGGCGCGATCTGGAAAAACTGCGCCTCGCCGCCGAGCGTTTCGGTGACAACGACCTTTCGGTGCGGATCCAGCTGTCCAAACGCTCGAACATCCGCGACCTCGCCGGTCACTTCAACCTGATGGCCGCGCGCATCGAAGGCCTGATCGCCAATCAGCGCGAACTGACCAACGCGGTCTCCCACGAACTGCGCACGCCGATTGCCCGGTTGTCGTTCGAACTCGACCAGCTCAAGCAACAACCGGACGCCAGCCAGAACCGCGAACTGATCGCCGACATGTACGCCGACCTCGGCGAGCTGGAAGAAATGGTCTCCGAACTGCTGACCTACGCCAGCCTCGAACGCGGCGCGACGGTGATCACCCGCGAAAACATCCAGGCCGCCAACTGGCTGGACAGCGTGGTTGGCAGCGTGGCGCTGGAAGCCGAGGCCGCCGGGGTGCAGCTGTTGATCGTAGATTGCCGGGTCGATGAAGTGCGGATCGAACCGCGGTTCATGGCGCGGGCGGTGATCAATCTGCTGCGCAATGCCATTCGTTATGCCGAGCAGCGAGTCGAAGTGTCGCTGGTGCGCATCGGCGATCAGTACGAAGTTCAGGTCAACGACGACGGGCCGGGTGTGCCGCTGGCAGGCCGGGAGAAAATCTTCGAACCGTTCTCGCGCCTGGACGCCAGCCGCGACCGCCGCACGGGCGGCTTCGGCCTCGGTCTGGCGCTGGTGCGGCGGGTGTCGCAATCCCATGGCGGGCAGGTCGAGGTCGGCGATTCGCCGTGGGGCGGCGCGTCGTTTCGCATGACCTGGGCGCATCTGGATTGATGACTTTCCCTCCCCCGAAGGGGGAGGCAGTCGATTAACTGAGGACGTAGTCCACCGGTTTCAGCGCCGGTGGCAACGGCTCAGTCCCCAGCTCCGCCAGAATATCCCGCTCGATACCCCGCACCAGCGCATCGGTCGGCAAATCGTTTTCATCCCGGCCGAACGGGTCCTCCAGCTCATCGGCAATCGCATCCAGCCCGAAGAAGGTGTAGCTGACAATCGCCGTGAACAGCGGCGTCAGCCAGCCCAGCGGTTCGGCCATGGCGAACGGCAGCAGGATGCAGAACAGGTAAATCGTGCGGTGCAGCAGCAGGGTGTAAGGGAAGGGCAGCGGCGTGTTCTTGATCCGCTCGCACACCGCCTGCGCCTGGGTCAGGCTGGTCAGGTGATTGGCCAGCAGCATGTAACGCCATTCGCTGAGATCGCCTGATTCGTGCAGATCGGAGCATTGCTGACCCACCGTCTGCAGGATGCGCCCGCTGTAATCCGGCACCTGCGCATCGTGCTGCGGGGTGATCCATTGGGCGCTGGCGGCGGCTTCGTCTTCCCGGCGCAACCGCGCATTCAGTGCATGGGCGAAACCAGCGAGGTTGAGCAGCAACAGGCGACGCTGGACCGATTCGCGGATCACATGAGTCTCGCGAATCAGCGAGCGCACATGCACGATCACTTCGCCCCAGGCCTTGCGCGCTTCGTACCAGCGGTCGTAGCAGGCGTTGTTGCGAAAATTCATGAAGATCGACAGCGACAGACCAAGCAAGGTGAACGGCGTGGCGTTGACCTTGGTGAAGTTGCTCGGGTGGAGCATTTCCACCAGCACGATGGCCGACGCCAGCAGCGTGACCATCAGGGCGCGCAGGGCGATGCGCTTGGCGATTGAGCCCTTGAGGGTGAAGAGAATGGCGAATTGATTGACCTTGGGTCGGATGATCATGCGGCTCTCTGCCTTGAAAACGTGGCGGATCAACCGCCGGTCATGTTCATGAAACGCACCACTTGTACGTCGTCGTTCACTTCAAAGTTGTGCCGGTAAGGCTTGAGTTTCATCGCTTCAATGATGGCTTTCTCCAGCCGTTCCGGTTGGCCTGGATGGGCGCGCAGTACCGCCTTCAAGTCCACCGAATGCTCGTTCCCCAGACACAGTAGCAAACGCCCCTCGACGGTCAGACGCACCCGGTTGCAGGTGCCGCAGAAGTTGTGGCTGTGGGGGGAGATGAACCCCAGCCGGATGTGCGGCGCTTCCGCCAGCCGCCAGTAGCGCGACGGGCCCTGAGTCGACTCAGCGGAGTCGATCAGGGTGTAGCGCTCGGCGATCTTTTCGCGCACCTGGGTGCTGGAAAAGAACGACTCGGCGCGGCTGTGTTCGCTGATGATCCCCAGCGGCATTTCCTCGATGAAGGAAATGTCCAGATCCCGTTCGATGGCGAACTGCACCAGATCGTTGATCTCGTGATCGTTGCGGCCCTGCATCACCACGCAGTTGAGTTTAGTGCGGGTAAATCCGGCGGCGCGGGCGGCGTCGATGCCGTCGATCACCTGGGCCAGGTCACCGGTGCGGGTCATCTGCTTGAAGCGCGTGGCATCGAGGCTGTCGAGGCTGACGTTGAGGCGTTTGACCCCGGCGTCGAACAGCGGACTGGCGAGTTTGTCGAGCTGCGAGCCGTTGGTGGTCAGGCACAGTTCGCGCAGGCCGGGCAGGGCGGCGATCTGCTTGCACAAGCCGACGACGCCGGGGCGAATCAGCGGCTCGCCACCGGTCAGGCGGATCTTGCGGGTGCCCAGCGCAACGAAGCCCTGCGCCAGTTGATAGATCTCCTCCAGCGTCAGCACCCGTTGGCGCGGCAGGAACTGCATGTCTTCGGCCATGCAATACACGCAGCGAAAGTCGCAGCGGTCGGTGACCGACATGCGCAGGTAGTCGACGCGGCGGTTGTAACCATCGATCAAGACGCGCTCTGACATGACAGCCTCGCTTGGGTGAAATCCGCTATTGAAGGGATTGGGTCGGCGCAGGTTATGAGCAACTTGAGACAGCGTCCAATCACTCTTAATGACCGGCCGATTGATGCTGTCGATGATGAAATAATTATTCCGGGTTTATCGCTTGTTAGTTTTGCAAGTGCCCGTATTCAAAGGGTTTAACGCCGTGATAGATGCTTTCGATAACGCAGTCATTAATAGCGATTAGACAAGTTTTTGCAGCGGTTCCTATCCTTGGCCCCGTCAAACGAAACGACCGCTCTTTTAACTTGAAAGTCAGTCGTCGCTGTTTAAACCCGATCAGGTTTTTGCCTGTGTGCATCGTCATGGAGAAGTCCCATGTCACAAGTCGACCGTTACAAACCCTACAAGGGCGCCGCTGCGGGTTGGGGCGCTGTCATCAGCCTCACCAAGAACTGGCTGGGCAGTGAAAACGCCCTGAAAAACATTCGCGCCATGCTCAAGACTAACCAGAACGGCGGCTTCGACTGCCCCGGTTGCGCCTGGGGTGAAGCGCCCGGCGCGAGCATGCTGAAGTTCTGCGAGAACGGCGCCAAAGCGGTGAACTGGGAAGCCACCGGCCGCCTGGTCGATCCGGCGTTCTTCAACAAGTACACGGTCTCGACCCTGGCCGAACAAAGCGATTACTGGCTCGAATACCAGGGCCGGATCACCCATCCGATGCGCTACGACGCGCGGGTCGACCGCTATGTGGAAACTACCTGGGACGATGCCTTCGCGCTGATCGCCAAGCACCTCAAAGGCCTGAAATCGCCTCACGAGGCCGAGTTCTACACCTCGGGGCGCGCCAGCAACGAAGCGGCGTTTCTCTATCAGTTGTTCGTCCGCGCCTACGGCACCAACAACTTCCCGGACTGCTCGAACATGTGCCACGAAGCCAGCGCGGTGAGCATGGGCGAGAGCCTGGGCGTCGGCAAAGGCACGGTGGTCTATGAAGACCTGCACCACGCCGATGCGATTTTCGTGATCGGCCAGAACCCCGGCACCAACCACCCGCGCATGCTCGAACCGCTGCGAGAAGCGGTGAAACGCGGCGCTCAAGTGGTGTGCATCAACCCGCTCAAGGAACGTGGGCTGGAGCGCTTCCAGAATCCGCAAAACCCGATCGAGATGCTCAGCAACGGCTGGGAAGCGACCAACACCGCGTACTTCCGTCCAGCCTTGGGCGGCGACATGGCGATGATTCGCGGCATGGCCAAGTTCCTGCTGCAATGGGAACGTGAAGCCCAGGCCACCGGCGGCGAACCGGTGTTCGATCACGCCTTCATTGCCGAGCACACCTCGGGTCTCGACAGCTACCTGGCCGAAGTCGATGCCACGAACTGGGAGCACATCGTCGAGCAGTCCGGTGTGCCGCTGCATGACATCGAACTGGCAGCGCGCATGTATGCCCGGGCCAAGAGCGTGATCATGTGCTGGGCCATGGGCCTGACCCAGCACGTGCACTCGGTGCCGACCCTGCAGGAAGTCATCAACCTGCAACTGCTGCGCGGCAATGTCGGCCGTCCGGGTGCCGGGCTGTCGCCGGTGCGCGGCCACAGTAACGTGCAGGGCGACCGCACCATGGGCATCAACGAACTGGCCCCGACCGAGCTGATGGACGCCCTGGAAAAACGCTTCAACTTCAAAGTGCCGCGGATGCACGGCCACAACACGGTCATGGCGATTGGTGCCATGGAACGTGGCGAAGCCAAGGTGTTTATCGGGCTCGGCGGCAACTTCGCTCAAGCTACGCCGGACACCCCGCGCACCCACGCCGCGATGCGCAAACTCGACCTGAGCGTGCATATCTCGACCAAACTCAACCGCAGCCATCTGGTGACCGGGCGTGATGCGTTGATTCTGCCGTGCCTCGGCCGTACCGACATCGACGTCCAGGCCGAAGGCCCGCAAGGCGTGACGGTGGAAGACACCTTCAGCATGGTGCACTTGTCGTTCGGCCAACTGAAGCCGAAGTCGGCCCATCTGAAATCCGAGCCGGCGATCATTGCCGGGATCGCCGCCGCCACTTTGGGCAAGCACCCGATCGATTGGGAATGGGCGGTGGGCGACTACGGGCGCATCCGCAACCTGATCGCCGACGTGATTCCGGGCTTCGAGAATTTCAACGAGAAGCTGCTGATCCCGGGTGGTTTCCACCTCGGCAACAACGCTTCCGACCGGATCTGGAAAACCGAATCCGGCAAGGCCCAGTTCACCCCGTGTGTGCTGCCGGAACATCTGATCAGCGAAGGCGTGCGCAACCTGCCGGTCAAACCGCATCTGATCCTGCAAACCATGCGGTCTCACGATCAGTACAACACCACGCTGTACGGCCTCGACGACCGTTATCGCGGTGTATACGGGATGCGCGACGTGGTGTTCGCCAACGAGCAGGACATCCGCCGGCTCGGTTTTGAACCGGGACAGAAGGTTGATCTGGTAGCGCTGTGGGATGACGAGCGTGAGCGTCGGGTCAGCGGTTTCACCCTGATCGCCTACGACATTCCGGCCGGGCAGGCTGCCGCGTACTACCCGGAAACCAATCCGCTGGTGCCGCTGGAAAGCTACGGTGATCGCACCTACACACCGACCTCCAAATTCGTGGCGATCCGCCTCGAAGCGGCCGAGGCGAGCAATCTGATCCCGTCGTCGGTGGCGTAGCCGACTCACGCGATCCAACCCTTTTGCATTTTGACTGGCTGCAGGCGTTCGCGCCTGGCGGTGGCCCGGCCGTGTGCTGCCGCTTTTCAGCCTTGATGAGGACATCATCATGTTCAACCTGGAGGCACTGGACCTGGCGCGAATTCAATTCGCGTTCACGGTTTCGTTCCACATCATTTTCCCGGCGATCACCATTGGTCTCGCGAGTTTCCTGGCGGTGCTCGAAGGCCTGTGGCTGAAAACCCGTAACGACACTTACCGCGATCTTTACCACTTCTGGTCGAAGATCTTCGCCGTCAACTTCGGCATGGGCGTGGTGTCGGGGCTGGTCATGGCGTACCAGTTCGGCACCAACTGGAGCGGATTCTCTGACTTTGCCGGCAGCGTCACCGGGCCGTTGCTGACCTATGAAGTGCTGACCGCGTTCTTCCTCGAGGCCGGGTTCCTCGGGGTGATGCTGTTCGGCTGGAACCGCGTCGGCCGAGGGTTGCACTTCTTTGCCACGGTGATGGTCGCCATCGGTACGCTGATTTCGACTTTCTGGATTCTCGCCTCCAATAGCTGGATGCAGACCCCGCAAGGTTTCGAAATCGTCGACGGTCGAGTGATGCCGGTCGACTGGCTGGCGATCGTGTTCAACCCGTCGTTTCCGTTCCGTCTGGCGCACATGGCGATTGCCGCATTCGTCGCCACGGCGTTCTTTGTCGGCGCTTCGGCGGCTTGGCATTTACTGCGTGGCAACGACACCCAACCGGTGCGCAAGATGTTCTCCATGGCGCTGTGGATGGCGCTGATCGTGGCGCCGATTCAAGCGGTGGTCGGTGACGCCCATGGCTTGAACACTCTGGAACACCAACCGGCAAAAATCGCCGCCATCGAGGGCCACTGGGAAAACGCCGACAACGGGCCGACCCCGCTGGTGCTGTTCGGCATCCCGGACATGCAGGCGGAGAAGACCAAATACGCGATCGAGATTCCGTACCTCGGCAGCCTGATCCTCACCCACAGCCTCGACAAGCAGATCCCGGCACTCAAGAGCTTCCCGAAAGAAGACCGGCCGAATTCGACCGTGATCTTCTGGAGCTTCCGCGTGATGGCCGGGCTGGGCATGTTAATGATCCTCGTCGGTGTGTTGGGCCTGGCGTTGCGGCGCAATGGCAAGGTCTACCGGCATCGCGGCTTCCAGCGGCTGGTGCTGCTGATGGGGCCGAGCGGCCTGATCGCGCTGCTGGCGGGTTGGATCACCACCGAAGTCGGGCGTCAGCCGTGGGTGGTCTACGGCCTGATGCGAACCCATGACGCGGCGTCCCATCACTCGGTGGCGCAGATGAGCACCTCGCTGGCGCTGTTCGTCGTCATCTACTGCTCGGTGTTCACCGTGGGTATCGGCTACATGATGAAACTGGTGAGCAAGGGCCCGCAGCCGCACCACGAACATCCGCCCGAAGGCACTCAGGTGCAGACCCCGCGCCGGCCACTGTCGGCGGTCACCGACAACCTCGAATCCGCGACCCGGATCCACTGAAAAAGGAGCGTTGAGTCATGGGTATTCAAGGTATCGATCTCTCGTTGATCTGGGGCGTGATCATTGCCTTCGGGGTAATGATGTACGTGATCATGGACGGCTTCGATCTAGGCCTCGGGATCCTGTTCCCGATGATCAGCGACGAGCAGGAACGCGACGTGATGATGAACACCGTCGCACCGGTCTGGGACGGCAACGAAACCTGGCTGGTGCTCGGCGGCGCGGCGTTGTACGGCGCGTTTCCGCTGGCTTACGGGGTGATTCTGGAGGCGCTGTATCTGCCGCTGATCTTCATGCTCGCAGGGCTGATTTTCCGCGGTGTGGCGTTCGAGTTTCGCTTCAAGGCGCCGGCTGAAAAACGTCATCTGTGGGATTGGGCATTCATCGGCGGTTCGCTGCTGGCGACGTTCTCCCAGGGCGTGGTGATCGGCGCGTATGTGGCGGGGATTCCGGTGGTGGATCGACAGTTCGCCGGTGGTGGTCTCGACTGGCTGGCGCCGTTCCCGCTGGTCTGCGGCGTCGGTCTGGTGATTGCTTACGCCTTGCTCGGCAGCACCTGGCTGCTGGTCAAGACCGAAGGCATGCTCGAATCGCGGATGCGTCACTACAGCCGTCCGCTGGCGTGGCTGCTGCTGGCGATGGTGGTGGTGATCGGCGCGTGGACGCTGCAACTGCACCCGGAACTGGCTGGCCGCTGGTTCAACCATGCGCACCTGACCGTGTTCGCCGGGCTGGTGGTGTTGGCGGTGCTGGCGCTGTTCGGTCTGTTGCGTTCGCTGCGTCAGCGCCACACCCACTGGCCGTTCGTGTTCACCCTGGTGCTGATGTTCCTTGGTTACATCGGGCTGGCGCTGAGCCTCTGGCCGAACATCATCCCGCCGTCGGTCAGCCTGTGGGCGGCGGCTTCACCGGCCACCAGTCAGTTGTTCGCCCTTATCGGCGCGCTGTTCATCCTGCCGGTGATCCTGATGTACACCTTCTGGAGCTACTACGTGTTCCGCGGCAAAGTGAGGATTGGCGATGGCTACCATTGATTCGCGTGAGGTGAAATCCAGCCCCTGGTACAAGCGTCTGGGCTGGCTGCTGCTGATCTGGTTGGGCAGCGTGGTCTCGCTGGCGGTAGTGGCGAGCCTGCTGAAGCTGGCGATGTATGCGGCGGGGATGAGAACCCACTGAAAACAAAAAAACCGGAGCCTGGCTCCGGTTTTTTATTGTGCGGGATTTACTCCCCGCCAAACATCGCAGTCCAGTAAATCCCGGCGCTGCTCTTCGGATCGACTGCGTAGGCAGCGCCAAGTTCGCGGTATTGCGGGTTCATCAGGTTGGCGCAATGACCGGGGCTGGCTAGCCAGCCGGCGACGACTTTCTGCACCGTGTCCTGCCCGGCGGCGATGTTCTCGCCGACCTGCTGACCGCTGTAACCGGCCAGTTCGGCGCGGTCGCCGGGAGTACCGCCGTTGCGGTCCTTGTGGTCGAAATAATTGTTGTTGGCCATCTCGCGGCTGTGTTCCTGGGCAACGCCGCCGAGTACCGCGTTCCACGCCAGCGGCGCTGTCGCTGCGAATGCCTGACCGCCGCACTGGCGCGGCTGGGCGCGGGCGGCGTTGAGTTGTTCGAGGAGTTTCTGTCCTTCAGCCTGACCGTCGCCGAGGCGGGCGGACAGCAGTGGCCGGGCGAGGGTGATGCGCCAGTCACGATCAGCGCGGCTGACGCCGATATCGACGAACTGCGGATCCAGCACCACCTGACAGAAGCTCTCCTGAATCGCCTTCATCGCCGACGCCGCATCCCGTGGCCCGTTAAGGGTAATCGCCTGCACGTTGACCATCGGGTAGCGAGCGCTGGACATCGCCTGCTGCAAATCCACCACGCCGCTGGCCGGCAGAATCAGGCGCGGATCGGCCGACAGCGGCGGCAATTCGCTGGACGCCTGGCTGCCACAACGCTGCGGCTGGCTGCGGTAGCTGTTGATCGATTCGATCAATTGCGACTCGTCGGTGGCCATGGCCGAAGTGGCCAGCGCCAGGCCCACGGACAACGCGGCGAGTCGCAGAACGGATGGCATGAAGCGCATGGAAATCTCCCTTGGGCTGAGTGCGCACATCATGCGCGAAAGGGCCCCGGTTCGTGCAATGTCTTTTTCTTCCCGACGCGGATTTTTCTGCGGAACGATGCCGTGAAAATTGCCGTCTACACTTCGCGAAGAGCCCGAGATCCGGGCGTCTCAACCACGTAAAACTTTGCCCGCATCGGGCCCTGCCGGAAGAATGATCATGCAATTGAACGGGTTGCTTTGCTGTCTTGCGTTGACCTTGCTGAGCGGCGCGGCACTGGCCACCGATCAGGCACCGATCAAGGAAAAGGCCGAAGCGAAAGCCGAGGTTCTGGAAGAGAAGGCCGCCGACAAACCCGACGCGCCCCCGGCACCCAAATCCGAAGCCATCACCCCGACCGAAGCGCAGGCGGTCGACCCCGCTGGCGCCGCTCCGCTGGACGACCCGATCACCTGTCTGGCGCGCAGTATCTATTGGGAAGCCAAGGGCAAGGACAATGCCGACATGGAAGGCGTGGCCAGTGTGGTGATGAATCGCCTCGGGCATGACGGCTTTCCGGGCACGGTGTGCGAGGTGGTCAAGCAGGGCTCGGAAACCAAGAGCTGCCAGTTTTCCTGGTGGTGCGACGGGCGTCCGGATCAGGTCAAGGAAGATGCCGAATACGCGCTGGCCAAGGAAATCGCCGGCAAGGCGCTGAACCGCCAGCTCACCGATCGCACCCGCGGCGCGCTGTATTTCCACGACCGCAATGTTCATCCAAGTTGGGCCAAGGAATACAGAAAAACCGCCGAGACCAGGAAATTCCTGTTCTACAAACCCGCAGGCGGGGACGCGCGTTAGGCGCAGACTTCGCGCACACAATGGCGCAACCAGCGGTGCGCCGGGTCGGCGTCCATGCGCGGGTGCCAGAGCATCGACACGCTGATGTCCGGCATCCGGAATGGCAGGGCGAAGCTGTGCAGGCCCGTGCGCAGTTTGCTGGTGTGACGTTCCGGAACGGTGGCGATCAGGTCCGACTCACGGACCAGCGTCAGCGCCGCCGAAAATCCGCCGAATGAAGTGACGATGTCCCGCGTCAGGCCTAAGGCGAGCAGCGCTTCGTCCACCGGTCCGCTGCTGCGCCCACGGCGTGACACCAGAATGTGCTGGCCCGAAGCGAAGCGTTTGGCGCTGATCTTTCCGCTGCTCAACGGATGCCCCTCACGCACCACGCCAATCCACTGATCGTGGAACAGGATGCGGCTGTGGAGCGTCGGGTCGGTGCTGTCGTCGACCACGCCGGTTTCCAGATCCACCCGGCCTACGCGCAGCAGCGTGCTGTCCTTGTCGGCTTTTTGCACAAAGCGCAGGCGCACGCCAGGCGCCTCTTCGGCGATGCGGGCGAGCAGGGCGGCGGCGAAGGTTTCGACAAAACCGTCGGTGTTGCGCAGGGTGAAGGTGCGCCGCAACTGGCCAGGATCGAGCACTTCTGCCGGGCGCAAAACCGCTTCGGCCTCCTGCACCAGATAACTGACCCGGTCGCGCAGCTCCAGCGCACGCGGGGTCGGCACCAGTCCGCGACCGGCGCGCACCAGCAGCGGATCGCCGGTGGTTTCCCGCAGCCGGGCCAGCGCCCGGCTCATGGCTGACGGACTCAAACGCAGGCGCTCGGCGGCGCGGGCGACGCTGCCTTCGCTCAGCAGCACGTCGAGGGTGATCAACAGGTTCAGATCCGGTGCATTCATGACGTGGCGTTCCATGCAGGTATCAAGTGCAAAGCATGCGTCTTGCGCCTCGTATTGTCGAGGCTCAGGCTATGTCCCATGACTTCTGCATTGTGAGCCCCCCATGCACCGAGAACCCCTGAGCCCTTCAGCCCGCTGGGCGCTGACCAGTCTGGCACTGTCGATGCTGATGCCGTCGCTCGACACCAGTATCGCCAACGCCGCATTGCCCACGCTGGCGGCGGCGTTCGATGCGACGTTTCAACAGGTGCAATGGATCGTGCTGGCCTACCTGCTGGCGGTCACTACCTTGATTGTCAGCGTCGGGCGGCTGGGTGACGGCTTCGGTCGGCGGCGCTTGCTGTTGATCGGCATCGGCATTTTTACCGCCGCTTCACTGGCGTGCGCACTGGCGCCGAGCCTCGCCTGGCTGATCGGTGCGCGGGCGGTGCAGGGCCTGGGCGCGGCGATCATGTTCGCGCTGACGGTGGCATTGGTGGCCGATGCGGTGCCCAAATCCCGGGCCGGCAGTGCGATGGGGTTGCTGGCCACGATGTCGGCGACCGGCACCGCCCTCGGGCCGTCGCTCGGCGGGCTGTTGATGGCGCATGTCGGCTGGCAGTCGATCTTTGTAATCAACGTGCCGTTGGGCTTGCTCAATGCGTGGCTGGTGTATCGCTATTTGCCGAAGGATCGAATCGTGCGCTCGGGTGTTGCATTTGATTATCCCGGCACCGCCGTGTTGATGCTGACGCTGGCGGCCTACGCGCTGGCGATGACGGTTGAAGGACTCACCCCGACGTTGCTGTTGCTCAGCCTGTTGGGCGTGGGGTTGTTCATCCTGGTCGAGAAGCGGAGCAAGGCGCCGCTGATTCACCTGTCACTGTTCACCGACACGCGAATCAGCAGCAGTCTGGCGCTGACCTTGCTGGTGACGACCGTGATGATGACCACGCTGGTGGTCGGGCCGTTTTACCTGAGCCGAGGCCTGGGCCTCACCAGCACGCAGGTAGGACTGGTGCTGTCGATCGGGCCGTTGCTGGCGGCGTTCAGCGGCGTACCGGCCGGGCGGCTGGTGGATCGTTTCGGAGCGCGGCGGATGGTGCCGGGCGCGTTGTTCGGTCTGGCTTGCGGTTGCGGTCTGCTGGCGCTGTTTACGGTGAGTTTCGGAGTGCTTGCATACGTGCTGCCGATCACGGTGGTGGCCTTGAGTTATGCGCTGTTCCAGGCTGCCAACAACACCGGGTTGATGTCCGGCGTTGCTCAGGAACAGCGCGGCGTGGTTTCGGCCATGCTCGGGCTGTCGCGTAATCTGGGGTTGATCACCGGGGCGGCGGCGATGGGCGCGGTGTTTGCCTTGGCCACGGACGATCCGACTCAGGCACCGGCCGAAGTTATTGCGGCCGGCTTGCACATGACTTTCGGCGTGGCCTCGGCATTGATGTTCGCGGCGTTTGCGCTCGGTGCCTTCACACACCTGCGTCTCGCGTCTCCCGTGCCGGAAAGAACAGTTCAAAGCAGGTAACACCATCAGCGCTGCTGACGCTGTAGCGGCCCTGATGCAATTGCATGATGGTCGCGACAATCGACAGGCCCAGTCCGTTGGATTGGGCCGAACGCTCGCGGGACGGATCGACGCGGTAGAAGCGCTCGAACAACCGCGACAGATGTTCCGCCGGAATGGTCGCGCCCTGATTGCGTACCCGCAGGTAGCTGCCGTCCGCTTCGGCGATGGCTTCGACCTGCAGCGTCGAATCCGCCGCGCCGTACTTGATCGCGTTGGCGCACAGGTTGGCCAGGGCCCGACGCAGCAGCATCGGTTCGGCCCAGATCACACCGCTGCCACTGGCCTCGATGGTGACGCCGACATCGGCGGCCAGGCCTTCGAAGTAATCGGCAATGCGTTGCATCTCATCGCCGGCGTCCAGTTCCTGCCGCTGGCTCAGCGCGCCGGCCGGGTCGGTGCGGGCGAGAAACAGCATGTTGTCGAGCATCCGCGCCAGCCGTTCGAGTTCTTCGACGTTGGAGGCGAGCAACTGCTGATAGGCGTCCACACTGCGGTTCTGTTGCAGCGCGACCTGGGTTTCCCCGAGCAGGTTGTTGATCGGTGTGCGCAGTTCGTGGGCCATGTCGGTGGAGACTTGGCTCAGTTGCGCAACCCCTCGGTCGAGCCGGTCCAACATCGCATTGAAGGCTTCGATCATCGGCTGCAATTCCCGAGGCGTGCCGTGGCGGTCGAGGCGTTCGCCGAGGTTGGCGATGCCGATCCCGTGGGCGTGCCGGGCAATCCGCCGCAACGGCAGCAGTCCGCGATACACCAGCAGGCAGCCGACCAGCGCCAGCACAATCGCCGCCAATGATGCGAGGCCGTACACGCTGAGCCGGTAATTGGCGAGCATTGCCGTGCGCTCGGTCATCAGGCGTCCGGTGAGCACCTGCAGGTTGCCCAGATCGCCCGAGTCGATGGTCGCCGCCACCGCCGAAAATGGCACACCGTCGACGCTCGGCAAGTGCTGTACATCGCTCAGGGCCATCGGGTGATCGATCGGTACGGCGGGCAAGTTCGGAGTGGCGAGGTTGCCGGGGTTGACCACCAGCAACGGCGGCTGGCCGGGTGCGCCAATGGTCAGCAAGGCTTCGCGGTTGCCGAGCATGTTCTGAAACAGCGCCGGCTTGTTCTTGATCAGCTCCAGGGTGTTGCTGTCGTTGAGGAAGGTGCGCAACTGATCGACGCGACTGACCAACTGGATGTCGTCGCGGCGAATCAGAGCAGCTTCCAGTTGGTTGTACAGCGCCGCGCCCAGGCCTCCCAGCGCGGCGAAGGCGAGCACGGCGAAGACCAGCGCCAGACGCAAGGTCAGGGAGTAAGTGCCGGCGATTTTCATGGCTGGGTATCGAAGCGGTAGCCGATGCCGCGCACGCTGTGGATCAGCTTGAGCGGGAACGGATCGTCGATCTTCGCCCGCAGGCGGCGCACGGCGACATCGACCACGTTGGTGTCGCTGTCGAAATTCATGTCCCACACCCGTGAGGCGATCAGCGAGCGCGACAGCACCTGGCCGGTGTGGGTGGCGAACAGTTGCAGCAGGGCGAATTCCTTGTTGGTCAGGGTGATCCGGTTGCCGGCGCGGGTGACCCGACGCTTGAGCACGTCGATCTGCAGATCGGCCACCTGCAATTGCTCCTCTTCATGGATCGGCCCGCGCCGGGTCAGGGTGCGCAGGCGCGCCACCAGTTCGGCGAAGGAAAACGGCTTGATCAGGTAATCGTCGGCGCCCAGTTCCAGGCCCTTGACCCGGTCGGCGATGTCATCGCGGGCGGTGAGGAACAGCACTGGCGTGTCGGTCTCCTTGCGCAGCCGGCGCAGGACTTCCCAGCCGTCCATTTTCGGCATCATCACGTCCAGCACGATCACGTCGAAGTCGAACTCCAGCGCCAGGTGCAGACCGTCGGCGCCGTCCCGGGCCAGACTCACGCTGTAGCCCAGTTCCTGCAAGCCGTTGAGCAAATAATTGCCGGCCTTGGGTTCGTCTTCGACAACAAGGATATTCATGGCTACTGCGCCTCAATGGTCGTTGGTGCAGCCGCTGCCTTGCACTTGATAGTCCAGCACATGTTCACGGCCCTGGTGGTCGAGGTAGTTGAGCTGCGCGGGGATCACGCCGCAGGCCTGGGAAATATCGGTGCTGGAGAGGACTTTGTCGACATCCAGGTGCACGAAGAAACCGGTTTTGTCATGAATGACGGCAGCGTCCGGTGCAGGGGCGGCGAACACGGAACCGGTGGCGAGGAGGGCGGTGAAGGCGAGGATCAGGGTTTTCATGATGGGTCACTCGAGTCGTTGAAGTTGATCGGCGTTTGGGCCGGGACAACTTCAAGCTACCGGGCGATCCGCTCGGCAAACCGACAACTCGATGACAAATCTGTAATAAACCGAACCTGTGGGAGCCAGCGCACTCCCACAGAGTATTCAGCTGGCGTGCGTGCTGAGAATGCTCGCGATCTGTTGTGGCTGGCAGTTGAGGTACGGCGAGGATTTCAGCCACTGCTGATCCGGGTACCAGGAGAACATGAATTGGCCATTCTTCAGACTGTCGATCACCCGTTTGGCAACTTGCGGTCGCACGGCCGGGCAACCCTGGCTGCGACCCAGACGGCCGGTACGTTTGCTCCAGAACGGGTTCACGTAGTCGGCGGCGTGGATCACGATGGCGCGGTCACGGGCCATGTCGTTGACGCCCGGTTCCAGACCGTCCATGCGCAGCGAGTAACCGTGGGTGCCCTGGTAACTTTCCTGGGTACGGAACAGGCCGAGGCTGGACTGAAAACTGCCTTCACGGTTGGAGAACCGGGTGGCGAAGTTTTCCCCGGAGTTCGAGCCGTGGGCGACCAGATCGCGCAGCACCAGTCTTTTCCGGGTCAGGTCGAAGATCCACAACCGGCGCTCGGTGGACGGCTGCGAATAGTCGATGATCGCCAGGTGACGGGACTGCTTCGCGCCGTTGTTGATCGCACATTGCATGGCGTTCAAGGCACCTTTCAGCGCCTGGGGATTGAGTTCCGGAGCGGCGTGCGCGAGGCTGGTGTACAGAACCGGCGAAGTGGTGCCGGCGGCAAAGGCTGGGCTGGTCAGCACGCCAAGGGCGGTGGCAGTCAGCAGAAGTCGGCGCAAAAACGTCAACATTTAAAGTGAGTCTCCACTTGCTACTTGTTTGGCACTTAGGCTCCTGACGTCCAGTCGTTCCCGGCAAGCCCGCGAATCGGGCCTGACTGTGCACCGCACCTGAGGTAAGGTTGACCGTCAATCAAGACGGCCATGGATTGGAGTAAAGCAGTTGTTCAAAAAGTACGCATGCTACTTGAGCATTTGTTTGCTCGCTGCGCCGTTTGTCGCTTGCGCCGAAGAGCCGTTGCCGGGACTCCCGACGCTGCCGCCCGTGCCGACGGAAATGCCCATCGAGCCACAGAGCCCGCTGCAGGCTGCGCTGATCAGCCTGCCCCAGGCGTGCCCGACGATCGGCACCAGCCTCAACGGCCCGGCGCTGGATCAATTGCGCGCATTCTACCAGCAGCAGGACTGGCTGCCGGTGTGGGCCGATGGCGGGCAATTGCCGGCCTTGCATGCGCAATTGCAGCTGTTGGCCGACGATGGCCTGAATCCGAAACGCTATCCGGTGGCGCTCACCGCCCCGCAGGACGGCGAACTGTGCGCCGACATCGAGATCAGCCGTTACTACCTGCAAGCCCTGCAGGATCTGCATTACGGCCGCCTGTTGCAATCGCACTTCGAACCGCTGTGGCATTCCGACGAAACGCCTCGCGACCGTCAGGCTGAATTGCTGGCGATCGCCGTGCCGGGCGTGCACAACGTTCCGGCTGCCTTCGATCTGGCCCGACCGCAGCTGGCGCAGTATCAGAATTTGCGCCATCTCTACGCAGCTCAACGCCTGAAAGCCTTGCCCCAATGGACGTCGGTGGGCAACGGCCCGTTGCTGCGTCCGGACATGGAAGACAAACGCGTGCCGGAACTGGCCCGCCGGCTCTACAGCGAAGGCTACCTGAGCAGTGTGGTCGGCACGCCGGACAACGCTTATCACGGCGTATTGGTGGAGGCGGTGAAGAGCTTTCAGGCCAACCATTCGTTGCAGGCCGACGGAGTGGTCGGGCCGGGAACGATTGCCGAGCTCAACATCAGTCCGCTGACCCGCCGCGAACAGTTGCGGGTCAACCTTGAACGTTTCCGCTGGATGGCCCAGGACATGGAGCCGGACGGTTTGCTGGTCAACGTCGCCGCTGCCGAACTGACGCTTTATCAGGGTGGCCTGCCGGTGTGGCAGACCCGCACCCAGGTCGGGCGCGCCGAACGCCAGACCCCGCTGCTCAAATCCCGGGTCACGCGTCTGACCCTGAACCCGACCTGGACCGTGCCGCCGACCATCTGGAAGGAGGACAAGCTGCCGGAAATCCGTAAGGATCAGACCTTCCTCAGCCGCCAGAACCTGCAAGTGCTCGACGCCAACGGCCAGCCGCTGGCCGCCGCCGACATCGACTGGGACAATCCCGGCAACATCCTTCTGCGTCAGGACGCCGGGCCGCGCAACCCGCTGGGGCAGATGGTCATTCGTTTCCCCAACCCGTTCTCGGTGTACCTGCACGACACGCCGAGCAAGGCGCTGTTCGACAAGGGGCCACGGGCGTTCAGTTCCGGCTG
This sequence comes from Pseudomonas paraglycinae, assembly GCF_021601625.1. GTDB lineage: Bacteria > Pseudomonadota > Gammaproteobacteria > Pseudomonadales > Pseudomonadaceae > Aquipseudomonas > Aquipseudomonas paraglycinae. The sequence goes on from NZ_BQHR01000009.1 coordinate 59,481, forward strand.
CGTGCGGGTCGAGCATCCGATGAAGCTGCGCGATTTCCTGCTCAGCCCGGCGGAGAAGGCGCGCACCGACACCTTGTTGGCCACCGGCACCACCCATGAATTCCGCCTGAGCAATCCGGTGCCGATCCTCATGACTTACTGGACGGCGCAGGTCGATGGCCAGGGCCGCGTGCTTTACGCGCCGGACATCTACAGCCGCGACAGCGCGTTGCTGGCGGGGCTGGACCGGGCGCATTGATCCTCAGCGGCTGGCGCGTTTCCAGAAAAACCGCGCCAGCCACGCATCCACGCTCAACTTGCCGGCCCCGGCAAATACGAGCGGCACCAGCGCAGCCAGGTAGATCGCCGGCAGTTTGAAGTTGCCGAAGCCCTTGTTGGTGATCGCGTAACCCTGGGCCAGTTCACTCAGCGATGACCAGTCCGCCGGCCAGTGCACGGCAGCGGTGGCGACGACGGTCACGACAATCAGCGAAATCGCCGAAATCCGCGTGCCGAATCCGATCAGGATCGCCAGCGCGCAGATCAGCTCTGCCCACATCGACAGCTCCCAGTTCAGCGTCGCCGGCAAGTGGTCGAAGGGAAACGGGAACCGCTCCTGAATGTCTTCGAACCAGTTCTGGCCGTTGAATTTCTCCAGCCCCGATTCGAAAAATTCCCAGGCGATGAACAGGCGCAAGGTCAGCGGCGCGAGCCACTGTCCGGCGCGGTCGAGGTTCAGGTGCAGGCCTTTGACGGCCGACGAGAGAGCTGTGGTCATGGGAAGGCTCCATTCATTCGAAAGAAAACGGGGCACCAACGTGCCCCGTGAAAAGGGTTACTCGCCGGCGCCGCACTTGCCTTCGCCGCATTTGCCTTCCGAGGTTTTTTCCGCCGAGTCGGCCTTGGCCTGGGACTGGCTGTAGCCGTGATCCAGTTGCTTGACGCTGAACGCTTCGGAAGCCGAAGCCGCGTTGGACAGGGCCAGGCCACCGGCAAGCAGCAGGCCGAGGGTCAGGGAGGTTTTCGAGCGCTTGGTCATGGTGAATCTCCGATGCGATGTTTGAGTTCAAAGGCTTGATCGGGGCTGCCGATCGACAGGTTCATTTGAACGCCGGGCTGTATCGCTGATGTGTCGCGAAGGGCCGGATTTGTGCGCGGGATGTGTCGGGCGTCGGGCCGTACACACTGCGATACAGAGCGCCGGTGTGATTCGATTGCCGGGCGCAGCGTCTAGCCACGGTGTCCCCGCAATCCCATGGGGCGAGACTTCGAGACCCGGCATGCAAGCGCTGTTGAACGAGATCCTTGACGCTGTCCGGCCCCTGATCGGGCAGGGCAAGGTGGCTGACTACATTCCCGCCCTCGGCACCGTGCCGGCCAATCAATTGGGCATCGCCGTATATGGCAATGACGGCGAGATGTATTGCGCCGGCGATGCCGAGACGCCGTTCTCGGTGCAAAGTATTTCCAAGGTGTTCAGCCTGGTGCAGGCCATCGAACATTCCGGCGAGGCGATCTGGGAACGTCTGGGCCACGAGCCATCCGGCCAGCCATTCAACTCGCTGGTGCAGTTGGAGTTCGAACGCGGCCGTCCGCGCAATCCGTTCATCAATGCCGGGGCGCTGGTGATCTGCGACATCAACCAGTCGCGCTTTGCGGCACCGGCGTTGTCGATGCGCGATTTCGTGCGGCGGCTGTCGGGCAACCCGCAGGTGATGGTCGACGGCAAGGTCGCCGACTCCGAGTATCAGCACCGCGCGCGCAACGCAGCGATGGCTTACCTGATGCAATCCTTCGGCAATTTTCACAACGACGTCGAAGCGGTGCTGCGCAGCTATTTCAGCCACTGCGCGTTGCGCATGAGCTGCATCGACCTGGCCCGAGCCTTCTGTTTCCTGGCCAACGACGGTTTCTGCAAACACAGCGGCGAACAGATCCTCAGCCGACGCCAGACCCAGCAAGTCAACTCGATCATGGCCACCAGCGGCCTCTACGACGAGGCTGGCAACTTCGCCTACCGTGTCGGCCTGCCGGGCAAGAGCGGCGTCGGTGGCGGTATCGTCGCGGTGGTGCCGGGGCAGTTCACGGTGTGCGTGTGGTCGCCTGAGTTGAACACGGCGGGCAACTCGCTGGCGGGGATGGCGGCGCTGGAAATGCTCAGTTCGCGGATTGGCTGGTCGGTGTTCTGAGCCTGTGTTGCGTTGAGGGAGGCCAACCTATACATTTTCCGGCCGCCCTCAATATGGTGAATCCGCTCCATGTCTCTCGCGCTCGAACGTCTCGTCGCTGGCACGCCTATCCCTTTCGCCGGTAACCGCGTCACCGTGGTCAGCCCCGAACTGGCCGAGCGTTTCCGACCCGGCGACCACCTGTTGGTGGAGCAGGTGAGCGGCGAGCTGTTGCTGATTCCGGTGGTGGATCAGCAGGCCGCGTCGGTGGCGATAGAGCGCGCAGCAGCGGCGTTTACCGCGTTGTCTGCGGTGCCGGATGAGGCCATCAGCCGCTTCTTTGATCTGTTCGCCCAACGCCTGGAAAACCCGGACGCCTGGGCACTGATCGAAACCGCCAACCTTGCCGACATCGAACGGGCCAAGGCGCGCGGTCGTTCCACTACCCGTTTGCTCGCCGACGAGCGCATGCGCCGCGACATGATCGCAGGTCTGCGCGCCTGGCGTGATGCGCCGGCCACCCGTGGCAAAGTGATCAGCAGCGTCGAGCATGACGGCTGGAAGGTCGAGCAGGTGGTGTCGCCATTGGGCATCGTCGCGTTCGTGTTCGAAGGCCGGCCAAATGTCTTCGCCGACGCCGCTGGCGTTCTGCGTACCGGCAACACCGCCGTGCTGCGCATCGGTAGCGATGCGCTGGGCACCGCGCAAGCCATCGTCACCCACGCCCTGAACCCGGCGCTGGCCGATGCCGGTCTGCCGGCGGGTGCGGTGTCGCTGGTGGAGAGCGTCAACCACGCCGCCGGTTGGGCGATGTTCGCCGACCGGCGTCTGTCGCTGGCGGTGGCCCGTGGTTCGGGCCGTGCGGTCAGCCAGTTGGGCAGCATCGCCCAGCAGGCCGGTACCGCCGTCAGCCTGCACGGCACCGGTGGCGCGTGGTTGATCGCCGATTGCGATGCCGACGCCAAGCGCTTTGCCGCTGTGGTGCGTAACTCGCTGGATCGCAAGGTTTGCAACACGCTGAACGTCTGCCTGATCCAGCGCGACCGTGCTGCCGAACTGGTGCCGCTGTTCCTCGATGCCTTGCAGCAGGCCGGTACCGCGCGCGGTCAGGGCTGCAAATTGCACATCGTCGAAGGCAGCGAAAGCTATCTGCCGAGCGACTGGCAGAACGCGACGGTCGAGGTCTATCGCGCCGAGGGTTACCAGACCGAAGCCCTGGCCGAGCCCTTGCCAGAAGCGCAATTGGGCCGCGAGTGGGAATGGGAAGAAACCCCGGAAACCAGCCTGATGATCGTCGACGATCTGGATCAGGCCATCGCGCTGTTCAATCGCTACAGCCCGCAGTTCACGGTGTCGCTGATCAGCGAAGACGCGGCGGTTCAGGAGCGTTTCTACAGCGCGGTCAACGCGCCGTTCGTGGGCAACGGGATTACCCGTTGGGTCGATGGCCAGTACGCGCTGAACAAGCCGGAGCTGGGGCTTTCGAATTGGGAAAGCGGCCGGTTGTTTGCCCGCAGCGCGATTCTCTCCGGTGACGGTGTGTTCACCGTACGCAGCCGCATGACGCAAATCGATCTGGGCGTAAAACGCTGAACAGAACAACGCCGCGCCCGTCGCAATGACGGGCGCGGCGTTGTGTTTTCAAGCAGCATCGACTGCCTGACCGTACACCGCGCACGTCGACGGTTGCTCGGCCAGCGAGACGAAGGTACGGCGGTCGGCACTCAGCGCGTCGATCGAGCCGGTCTCGATGTCGTAGACCCAGCCGTGCAGATTCAGCAGGCCTTTCTCCTGGGCCAGGCGCACGCTCGGGTGAGTCTGGATGTTCGCCAGTTGCGCGATCACGTTTTCCCGCACCATCGAACTCAGTTTGGCGGCGTCGTTGGCGTGCGGTCGCGATTCATTCACCACTTTCGCCGACTCGGCGTGTTGCAGCCAGCCGCTGACGGCGGGCAGGTGATCCATGCATTTGCACTGGGCGATGGCGGTCATCGCGCCGCAATCGGAGTGGCCGCAGATCACGATGTCGGTCACGCCGAGCACGGCGACCGCGTATTCCACCGTCGCCGAAACCCCGCCCGGATGCGGGCTGTAGGACGGCACGATATTGCCGGCGTTGCGGATCACGAACAGCTCGCCGGGTTCTTGCTGGGTCAGCAGTTCCGGGACGACGCGGCTGTCGGAGCAGGTGATGAACAAGGTGCCCGGCGTCTGGGTAGTCGCCAGGTGTTTGAACAGTTCAGTGCGTTGCGGAAACGCTTCGTTCTGGAACTTCAGGAAGCCTTCGATCAGGTTTTTCATGGTGTGTCCTCTCAGTTCGAACAGCCGGTGCCGAATTCGCTGTATTGAAGAATGTGTTTTGCGCCGTGACTGTCGAGGTAAGTCATCTCGACTGGCACTACGCCGCAGACGTCGGCGACCGGGGTGATGCTCACGACTTCAGCGATATCCAGCGACATGCCGTAGCGGTAAGCGACGGCTTCGTCATCGGCCTGGGCTTGAGTGCAAAGGCCGGCGAGCAGGGCAAGGGTCAGCAGAATTTTTTGCATGGGGCAGCCTCCAGACAGATGGGGTTACGATTTGGCAATTCAGGTTTGGAGGGGCCCGCACGCGGGGTGCGGGCCCGGGAGGGATCAGAACGGACGCAGCGGGAGGAACTTGCCGTCGAGGGTGACCACGGCGCGGGAACCGCCTTCAGGGTCTTCGACTTTCTTGATGTCGAGCTTGAAGTTGATCGCGCTGATGATGCCGTCGCCGAACTGCTCGTGAACCAGTGCTTTCAGGGTGGTGCCGTAGATCTGGATCATCTCGTGGAAGCGGTAGATGGTCGGGTCGGTCGGCACACCGTCGAGGCTGCCGCGCAGCGGGATGATTTGCAGGGCGGCGACGTCTTCAGCGCTCAGCTCAAGCTTGTCGCCGACCACTTCGGCAGCGGCTTTGGGCAGTGGATGCTGGCCGAGGAGGGCGGCGGTCACGTAGGCCAGGCTCAGGCCGGTGCCGTCGGCCAGGTCCTGCCACGACAGGTTTTTCTCAGCCTTGGCATCCAGGGCGCGGGTGGTCAGGGCGATGCGGCTGTCGTTGTAGGCTTGGGATTGCATGGTGCTTCTCCTTTCGGGGTTGGCTTGCTGTGTGGGATTCATCTTCTGCCGATTGATCCATAGCGTCCAAGACCGATATACAATGCAAGGCATAAGCACTGCCTATAGATGGAGCGTCCCATGCTGCTGCGACATTTGCGATACCTGCTGGCCGTGGCCGATCACGGCGGCTTCACCCGGGCGGCCGAGGCGCTGCACGTGTCGCAGCCGACCCTGTCGCAACAGATCCGCCAACTGGAAGAAAGCCTCGGGGTGGATCTGTTCGACCGCACCTCGCGCTCGGTGAAACCGACTGACGCCGGGCAGGCCTATATCGAATGCGCGCGACGGGTGCTGGTGGAGCTGGAGGCGGGCAAGCGCGCGTTGCATGACGTGAAGGATCTGACCCGAGGCTCGCTGCGCCTGGCCATGACGCCGACGTTCATGGCGTATCTGGTCGGGCCGTTGGTGCGCGATTACGTGGCGCGGTATCCGGGGATTCACCTGGAGATTTTCGAGTTGTCGATGGATGACATCGAGGCCGGGCTGGCGGATGACTCGCTGGATATTGCAATTGCCTTCACGCCAGTGCGCAATCCGGACATTGAATGCATTCCGGCATTTGTCGAGACTTTGGGGGTGATGGTCGGGCGCGAGCATCCGCTGTACGACAGCTCATCGGTGCTGACCCCGGATGACATTGCGCAGCTGGATTTCGCCTTGCTGGCGCCGGATTTCATCACACGGCTATCGATTGACGAGTATTTCCGTCAGCACGGCATCACGCCCAAGGTGCAGATCGAGGTGAACTCGGTGAGTACGTTGCTGGAAGTGATCCGGCATGCGCCGATTGCGACCATGTTGCCTGAGGCGATCGCGACCGAGGACCGGGCGTTGCGCCGGTTGCGTGTCGAAAGCGAGGCGCCGCAGCGGGGAGCGGCGTTGTTGCGGCGCCAGAATAATTATCACAGTGCGGCGGCTGAGGCGTTCATGAAGCTGGTGCTGGAAACTCGTTCATGAGCTTTTTTTGCGAGCAATAAAAAGGGCCTGCTTCGCTTTCGAAGCAGGCCCTTTTGTTTATTGAAGTTTTAACTTAGCAGAACCGATCAATCACCCGAACTTCGTTCTTGTTCTGCATAGAGTCCCACGCCTGTTTCAGCGTCTGCAGAACATTACCGATGAAGTCCTTGTCGGCCGCGGCTTTCTTGCCGACATAGCCGTGGCCGCGACGGTACATCTTCAGGCGGGCCAGCAGGTTCTGGTTGTTCCGGTCGAACTCTTCTTCACCAGCATGGGGCGACAGGCAGTCGATATGGACCTGACCCGACTTGCTGATCCACAGAATATGGCTGTCGTGGCTGTCTTTTTGCGCCGCGAACATACGAGCCAGTTCTTCGATAGTAGGTTGATTGTTCAGATTCATGATATTGCCCCTTGACCAGTCTGGTGATCTTTCAAAGTTGATTCGCTAATACAGGTAGCCCATCGGTTAGTTGATCCCTGGCACCGAAACCAGGACGTCAGCGGTCGCCCGTGTGAAGTACGGGGTCATGCGTCTGTTGCATGTAGTCGTGTTGAATAACTGCTACGCAATAGCGTCACAACGAGGAGAAGCAGCGAAAACCGGGAGGCTCCTTGACGACGTTTTCAGGGTCGACCACAAGCGTCTTGAGAATTTTCGCCAGCGCTTCTCGTCCTTGTACTGGACGTTCAGGCCAGGTCAGCTTCTTCAATCTGCCTTGTGGGCAGCGTGTATCCGGAAAAAACAGCTCGGCGGTCAGACGAGCTTGCTCAAGCGTGTTGCCAGTGCTCCCGATCGGGGAGACGTCTGCATCATGCAAAAGCAAAACGATGCCGTCAACGGTTTTGTAGTGATTATTTTTGGTCACTACATATTGTCGGACAAAGTCATTCTGGAATGAAAAAAGCGGCGGTCAGGCAGCGGGAGAGAGGCTGCGCAGGCAGTAGAACGTGCAGGGATAGCCGTCCACTGTTTTGGTCTGGCGGGTAAAGTCGCCGCCGCTCAGCTCAGGGATGAGCCGGGCCCAGAACCGCTGTGCAGGCAGGTTGGCGTCGACATGGAAAATCTGCCATCGACCGGGCAGGTGGCTCAAGAGGGCAGAGGCGACAAACTGCGCGACGCCTTGGCCACGCCAGCGTCGGCTGACGAAGAAATAGCCGATGTTGTAGTCGGCGCCTTCGATGAGGAGGTGGTCATCCACGGTCACGAATCCCGCCAGTTCACCGTCAACGTGGATCAGGAATGGCCGCGTCGCCGGCTGGCGCCAGTAATCGTCTTTCAACTGGATCGGGAAGAACCCATGCCCGCCGAGCTTCAGCGGCAGCCACTCGCTGAAGTCATAGGTGTAGAACTGCATCAGGTTTTCGAGGGTGTCCAGTTCGTCACGCCGGGCGACGCGCAGTTCGATGACAGACATGCGGCTGCCTCCTGACCATCACTGCAGAAACAGTAGCGTGCAGCGGGCTATTTGGCTGCCGGTTTTGCCGCACGCTTGCTGGTTCCGGTGGTTTTGCGCCGGGTGGTCTTGCGTTTGTTCTTCCATGGCGCAGCGGCCTTACCGGCAGGCGGCGGGCCGCTGATGGTCAGGCTCAGTCCGGCGCAGCGGGTCACTTGTTTGCTCATCCACGCGGCCTGCTTGGTGACGAACTCTTCCAGACTCATTTCGCCGCTCTGCACCATGTCCAGCGCCTGCTCCCAGATCGCCGTGGTGCCGGGGTCGGCAATCGCGCGCGGCACGGCGTCGATCAGGCTGAAGGCGGCGGGGGTGGCGGACAGCGCCTTGCCGTTCTTCACCAGATAACCACGATCCAGCAACCCTTGAATGATCGAGGCGCGGGTGGCTTCGGTGCCGATGCCGGTGGTGTCCTTGAGTTTCTGCTTGAGCAGCGGATCTTCCACCAGTTTGGCGACGTTCTTCATCGCCTTGATCAGGTCGCCTTCGGTGTAGGGCTTGAGCGGCTGTGTCCACAGGTCCTTGAGCTTCACGTCCGCCACGGCGCATTCGGCACCTTGGGTCAGCGTCGGTAGCGTTTGCGGCGCGGGGGCTTCTCGGCCCTTGGCCGGGGCCAGCGCTTCGGGCAACGCGCGTTTCCAGCCCGGCTCGATGATCTGCTTGCCAACCGCGCGCAAGGCTTCCCCGGCGCAATCGAAATCGGCCTGGGTGCGGTCGTATTCGTGATTGGGCAGGAACTGCGCCAGATACCGTGCGCGAATCAGCGTGTAGACCGCGCGGTGCTTGCCGGTCAGGCGCTCCATGTTTTTCGCAGCAGCGGTCGGGATGATGCCGTGGTGGGCGCTGACCTTGGCGTCGTTCCAGGCGCGAGAGCGGCGCTGTGGCTCCAGATGCTCACGCAGCGTTTCGAGGCTAGGGTCGGCCTGACGCAACGCCGCGAGAATCCCCGGCGCCTCGCTGTGCTGGCTCAGGGGCAGGTAGCCGCAATCGCTGCGCGGGTAGGTGATGACTTTGTAGGTTTCGTAGAGGGCCTGGGCGATGTCGAGGGTTTCCTGGGCGCCGAGACCGAGTTTCTTCGAACAGACTTCCTGCAAGGTGCCCAGATCGAAGGGCAGGGGCGCCACTTCGCGCATGCGTTCGGTGCGCAGCTTGATCACCCGGGCGCTGGCAGCGCTGCTGATTGCGGCGGCCGCTTGCTGGGCGAGGGCTTGATTGAGGCAGCGATCCTGATCGTCACAGGCATCGTTTGGCGCACGCCATTGCGCAGTGAATGGCGTGCCGTTGTGCAGTAGTTGCACGTCGATGGCCCAGTACGCGACCGGCACGAAATCGGCAATGCTGCGGTCGCGATCCACCACCAGTCGCAAGGTCGGCGTCTGTACCCGGCCCACCGGCAGCACGCCTTGATAGCCCGATTGCCGGCCGAGCAGGGTGAACAGCCGACTCATGTTCATCCCGATCAGCCAATCCGCCCGCGAGCGCCCGAGTGCCGAGTGATACAGGCTGAAGGTTTCAGCACCCGGTTTGAGCGACGCCAACGCCTTGCGAATCGACGCTTCGTCCAGCGCCGACAGCCACAAACGGCGGATGGGTCCGCGATAGCGGCAATGCTCGACCAGCTCCCGGGCGATCATCTCGCCCTCGCGGTCGGCGTCGGTGGCGATGATCAGTTCGCTGGCCTCGCCGAGCAGGCGCTTGACCGCCTTGTACTGGCTGGCGGTACGCGGCTTGACGGTCATTTTCCATTTGTCCGGGATGATCGGCAGGTCGGCCAGCACCCAGCGCTTGTATCTGGCGTCATAGGCGTCCGGCGGGGCGGTTTCCAGCAAGTGGCCGATGCACCAGGTCACCGTGACATCCGTTCCCAGCCAGCAGCCGTCGCCCCGACGCTTGGCGCCGAGTACGGCCGCAATATCCTTGGCCTGGGAGGGTTTTTCACAGAGGTACAGCCGCATAACCACCGTCGTCGATCATTGCCCGAAGAGGCGCACAGAATGGCCTGAGTCGGGCGTTCGGGCAACTTTTATCTGTATGGATATACAGATAAAAGGATTGCCGGTCATGACAGCGTGCGTCGGGGCAATCCGGGACGCTATCGAGAAATTGATTAGCGCCCCCGTTGGCGGCTGTGGCAGGTTCAATCTGCCTGACAAGGCGAGTGACAGGACGATCTCGCCAGAAGATCGCCGTTTTTCTGTCTGACACTGACTCTTCAGAAACAAGGACGTACACCATGTCTCAACCTTCCTCCCAGGCCAGCAGCGCCTTCACCGCCGTCGACACCTTCAGCCACCTGTACGATCGCGGCACCGGGACCGTCAACGGCAAACCGTCGTTCACCGCCGACCAGGCCGCCGACGAAATCCTGCGCAAGGGCATGTCGTGGCAGGACAAGAACGCCGACGGCAAGATTGATCTGACCTACACCTTCCTGACCGACAAACCGTCGAACTACAACCCGAAACTCGGCAACTTCAGCGAGTTCAGCGCCCAGCAGAAAGCCCAGGCCGTGCTGGCGATGCAGTCGTGGTCGGACGTGGCCAACGTGACCTTCACCGAGGGCAAGGGCGGGGACGGTCACATGACCTTCGGCAACTACGACGTCAGCACCGGCGGCGCAGCGTTCGCCTACCTGCCGCAGGGCAGCAGCTACGACGGCCAATCGTGGTACCTGATCAACGATCAGTACCAGGTCAACAAGACCCCGGACACCAACAACTACGGGCGTCAGACCCTGACCCACGAAATCGGCCACACCCTCGGCCTGTCGCACCCGGGCGCCTACAACGCCGGCAACGGCAACCCGACCTACGGCGACGCCAAATACGCCGAAGACACCCGTGGCTACAGCCTGATGAGCTACTGGAGCGAAGCCAACACCGACCAGAACTTCAGCAAGGACGGCAGTGGCGCCTACGCCTCGGCACCGTTGATGGACGACATCGTCGCGGTGCAGAAACTCTACGGCGCCAACTTCCAAACCCGTGCCGACAACACCGTGTACGGCTTCAACTCCAACGCCGATCGCGATTTCTACAGCGCCACGTCGAACACCTCCAAAGTGGTGTTCTCGGTGTGGGATGGCGGTGGTAACGACACCCTGGATTTCTCCGGCTTCAGCCAGAACCAGAAGATCAACCTCAACGAAGGTTCGTTCTCCGACGTCGGCGGTCTGGTGGGCAACGTGTCCATCGCCCACGGCGTGACCGTGGAAAACGCCATTGGCGGTTCGGGCAATGACCTGCTGATCGGCAACGCGGCGGCCAACGACCTGATCGGCGGTGCCGGCAACGACATCATTTACGGCGGTGGCGGCGGTGATTCGTTGTGGGGCGGTGAGGGCGCGGACACCTTCGTGTTCGGTGCGGCCAGCGACTCGACCATGACTGCGCCGGACTGGATCATGGATTTCACCAGCGGCCTGGACAAGATCGACCTGTCGGGCATCGCCGGGTTCGCCACCGGCGCAGCCACGCTGAACTTCGTCAGCGGCTTCACCGGGCACGCGGGCGATGCGATCCTTACGTACTTCGAACAGACCAACCAGACCAGCCTGATGATCGACCTTACAGGCCAGGGTTCGGTGGACTTCGCCGTGGGTGTGGTGGGGCAGGCCGTGGCGACCGATATCGTCGCCTGATCTGAAAACGGAAAATCTGAAACGAAAAAACCGCAGTCCTTCGCAGGCTGTGGTTTTTTTGTTTTTGGACATCGCTCTACGACAGTGAAATCCGTTACTGCTCGGTCTCGAGGATCGACGTGGCGTGGGCATTACGTACTCTGGCAAACCACCAGAGAGCCGCCACGCCCAGCAGCGTCGCCAGCACGGCCAGAATCAGAATCACACGTTGCGTCCCCAATGGCGCGGCGAGCAGTGCGACCAGCAGACCGGCCAGCGGTTGCGACAAGTTGTTGAGCAGGGTGATCACGCCCACGGTCTTGCCGAAGTCCTGCGGGGGAATGACTCGCTGGCGAATGCTGCGCATGTAAACGTTGAACATCTTGTCGAAACCGACGATCAGCAGGAAACCCAGCACATAACCCGCCAGGTTCGGGCTCAGGGCGCTGATGAAGGCGCCGGCGGCGAGCATCGAACAGGCAACGCCACCCAGTACGCGCAACGGCAATACCACCCGGGCGAGGAAAAACAGAATCACGATGGTGGTCACCGCGCCAGCCGCTTGCAGCACGGCGTAGTCGTCCTTGCCGGCGCTGTATTGACCGAGCACCATGGCCGCCGAAGTGGCCAGGGTGACCCCGACAATCAGGTTGACCCCGACTGCCAGGGTGATGATCTTTTTCAGCTCCGCCAGTTCGCGGATATGCCTGAAAGCGATGCGCAGAGGCTGCAGCCAGATGTCCTGATGCTGCTCGAACACCTCCAGAGTGATACGGCTGAAACGTTGCCACACCAGCATGCTGAGGTCGGCCAGCAGGAACAGTCCGGCCACCCACAGCACCACCCAGTGCCAAGCCGAAAACTCCAGCAGCAATGCCGCCACCAAGGGCCCCAGAACCAGTCCGGTCTGGTCGGCTATCTGCGAGTAGGAAAGGGTTTTGGTGTAGCTGTAGTGCTGGAAAATATGCGGCATCAGCACTTCGCGGGCCATGATGCCCTGAGTAGTCAGCACGCCGCATAGCGCCGACAGCACCACCAGCCATGCGATACCGCCGAAGACGGCATAAAGCCCTACTGCCAGCACGCAGAGCAGCGCCCGGTAGACCTGACTGATGTGCAGGATTCTGATGGGCGAGAACTTGTCGCACAGGGCCCCGCACAGCGGAAACGCGAGAAAGCGCGGCAGCGACTCGACGAAGAATGCAAGCCCCGCCCAGGACGCGCTGTTGGTGGTCTGGAATACCACCAACGGCACGATGAACAACAGGATCTGGTCCGCCAGCCGCGACAGGAACAGCGAGATGAAAAAAGCCAGGTAATCCTTGCGCATGATGACTCCTGTCGGTGGGCGTTTTGGGCGTGATATGAAACCAGAATCCGCCGCCTCCGCAAGCGGCGGTCATATCTGATCGGAGAAAAACCGTTCGGCTGCGAACCCGACGAGATTCCCCCGCATGGGTTATACCTGAACCGGTGCCTTCGCCGCAGTCAGGAGAAACCGATGAAAACTTCCGGTCCCAGTCCCGTCATCACCATCGCCGAGCAGCCAGGCTGCCTCCTTGTGAAATTCCACGGCATACAAGTCGCCGCCTCGGCTCGAGCGCTGGTGCTGCTCGAAGCCAATTACCCGCCGGTCTACTACATCCCGCGCGAGGATATCGACGAGAAATACTTCGCCCGCACCGACCACACCACCTACTGCCCGTACAAGGGCGATGCCAACTATTTCAGTCTGCAAGTGCCGGGGCATGAAGGAGCGAATGCGGTGTGGACGTACGAGCATCCGAAAATATCAGTCAGTCAAATCAAGGACTATGTTGCGTTCTACCCTGATCAGGTGAAATTCGAATTGCTGGATGCCGAGGTCTGAACGCAACCGGCCGCCCGCAGAGGGCGGCCGGTTGATGCTCACTTGCCTTTGCGCCGGGTCGTCGATTTGGCTTTCGCCGACTCCGCTTTGCGGCTTCGTGTGTGCTTGATGGCCGGTGGTGGCGCAGCTGCCGCACGATGAGCCTGGGCCGGCGCCCCCGGTTGGGTGCTCTCCAACGATTGTTCAAGCAACTGGAACGACGCCTGTGCGACCGCCTTGGCTTTCGTCTGGATGGCCGCCAGCTTCGGTGATAACAGTGCGTCCATTTTATTCTCGAACACCTGCGCTACACGTTTGTATGCGAGTGCATTCAGATGCAGTTCGTTGATCCAGTCATCGTCGTTGATCAAGTTTCTCAGGTCGAGGAAGTAGACGTCTTGATGGCTGTTGGCGACTGACTGGAGCATCACGTTGAGCTGATCGATAAAGTCCGCCACGATCTTGCGCTGCACCTGTGGGTCGAGAATGTTCTTGCGGGTCAGCGACGGACGGATCCACGGTCCGATGAAGCGATAGTTGCCGATGTTGACCACACCTTTACCGGTCGGAACGGCGCGGCCGTAGCCGTGGAAGATGATTCTGGTCTTGGGGCTGGCAGCCTTGACCTTCTTGATCATGTCTTCGTAACCACCTCGAAACACCCGGTCGATGATGTCGGTGACGTATGCGGTTCGCAGTAGAGAAGGAGGCGAACTGTCGGCATGGTTCAGAAACGATGCGAACTCGTCCCCGGCGATGTCGTTGCCACCGGCCGAAAACAGAAAGAACGCCGGTTTCGTGCGTTTGATTTCTGCCAGTACCTCGACGAATTCCGTCGGTTTCCGGGTCCATGATCCTTCTTTGATTTCAGTGCCGTACACCATATTTTCCAGGGTGTCGCCGCCCGTGGCGAAGTTCTTGATCTTGTAGCCGGATGTCAGCTTGAGCCATTTGATGATGTCCACCCCTGGCAAGTAGTCGAACCAGGAATCTCCCTGGGCAACTACATCCACACCATCGGAACCAAAGAAGAATCCCCCAGCGGCGCCCGGTGCCATTTTTTGTGCGGGCTGCTCATGTTGCCAGATGGCCAGGTTGATTTTTGCCAGTGCGTCTTCACTTTCGTAATTCATGTCGGCAGTCTCTTTTTGTCGGAAAAAACGCTCGGGAACCGGCGCGTTGCCGGCTCCATTCATTGAGTCCGAACGACGTCTTCAGGGTGCTGCTACGTCCAGACTGTTCAGCACTTCTGCATAGCGACAGGAAGGCACCTAAGTCCAGACCTGCAGGGTGATCGCGCCTGTGTTGTTGCGATACATCAACCGCACGTCGTTGGCGAAGCACCTGAGTTGTCCGCTGGCCGGTGCGACCCAACCGTTCGGCCAGCGGCTGCCATCACCGATGGGAAAAAAACTGTGCGAATCCTTGTCGATCGAACCGATCAGGGTGAACCATGTGGCACCTTGTGCCTTGCACCGGATGAGTGGCAGAAACAGTTTCAGCTTCGGGACGGCCGCGCCGTTGACGTTGTGTTCTTCGTGCCAGTCGAACCAGTTGCCGGTGGCGCGGAAGAAATAGCGTTGACCGACGGCAAGCATTACCGATGTCGGGCACCAGGGGTCATTGGCCTGAATCTGCACACTGTGCAGCAACGTCTGTGCGCCCGGTGGCGCGATGACTGAAGGAGCCATGAGCGCTCTCCGTAGCTCAATAATCCAGGTCAATGAAGGGTTGATCCAGCCTGGCGTCGGCGTCGAGCCCAAGGATGTTCTTGAGTGTGGTGGTCATCACGTTCAAGTCGTTATCGAACCCGCCATGCGAGGTGTCGGCCTTGGTGTGTGGCCCATAGGTCATTTTCGGGTCGTTATAGATGTGCAGGGTTGACGCCCGGGGGTGCGTGAGACCGCTACCGGTCGCGGCAAAGCCGGCAGGAACGTCGTTGTCCCAGAAAAAAGCGTTCCATTGAGTCGTCATGTCTTGCGCGGCGATGTTCCATTCGCTGAGTTTGGGATCGCTGAAATCCTGGTACGCGCCATCCAGACTCTTGGCCATGCCCAGCAGGGGCATGCGTTGCAATTCTTCATAGGAACGGGAGACGAGATAAAGCAGTGATTTGTGATAGACACCGATGACATTGTCATCCTGTTCGCGCTTGTCCGACATGATGTGCATGTGGAAATCATCGCGTTGCAGTCCGCCACCTTCGATGACACTGCGATAAGTCCGGTTGGCGAAATCGAGGGTGCACGCGGGAGCCATCAGGGTCGAGGTTGCAATTGGCAGGTGCCTGGCCCAGAGCAGGCGAATCAGATGTCCGTTGATCAGTGACCCCGCCGAATGCCCGATCAGGTGCAGTTCGACTTTATCGGCGCCCAGATCATTGACCAGCGCCTGCAGGTTCAGGGTCATTTCCACAAGACCACGGGGCGTGAAACCGCTGACCGCTGCGGCCTCGGCATTCTGTTTCATCTGGCTCCACTGGTCGCCACCGAGTTTTTTGGTGATCATTTCCACCGTGCGATCGAGGCCTTCGGCGGCCTTGTCCTTGACCACTTTGAAAATGTCACCGAAGCCGCCTGCCTCGGGGAACAAGCCGGGCAATGTGTCCTTGACGATGTCCATCAGCGTTTCCAGAACCCCGGTGCGCCAGGTGACGAATAACGGATAGATACCGTTTTCGAGAAAGTACGGGGCCATCGCACAAATGCGCTTGATCGAGTCGGCTTCGTTGTTCAGCCCGCCGTGGGAGAACACGGCGATACGCAATTTGTCGGGTCGGGTTGCATCAGGAAGATTGCCGTACCAGACCTTCGGAGCTTCCCGGACGATTCGGGCCACGCCTGCGCGCACATTCTCTACATCGGTGAGGCGCGGGCCGATGCTGCCGTTGTTCTCCATGACCACGGTCATTCCATAGGCTTGATCCGTGGTCAGAGCGGGCGGTCCCTTGCGGGTAACCATCGAAGAATCGAAGGAGAGCAGTGACATGCCCTCGCGCTTTGCGCTTGCGGAGGGCAGGGCCCCCAGAAATGCCGACTGAACAACGTTGCGGCTGTTCGAAGGTCTGGTGCTGCGTGTGATGGCGCCGTGCTTGATCGGCACACCGAGGGCAACGGTCCAGGCATCGGTGCCGTTGGCCAGCCAGTCCTCGTAGGTCAGGATCGCGAAGCCCGAAAAGCCCCAGTCTGTGGACCAGGAGTTCTGCACAATAAAACCTTCGTGGGTGTAGCCGATCAGAGCGAAGGCATGGCCGCCTTCGACTTTTGATTTCCACTTGATGACAGGCAGCTGGGAGGTGCTCTGGAACACCTTGGGACCCGGTTTGCCTGTGGCTGGCAGATCCCAGCCCTTGTGCACATTGGCCGAGACATACAGCGCATTGGTTTCATACAGCGCCGCCATCATTGCGGTGATGTCATCC
Source organism: Pseudomonas paraglycinae (assembly GCF_021601625.1). GTDB lineage: Bacteria > Pseudomonadota > Gammaproteobacteria > Pseudomonadales > Pseudomonadaceae > Aquipseudomonas > Aquipseudomonas paraglycinae. The sequence goes on from NZ_BQHR01000009.1 coordinate 76,068, forward strand.
TTTTCAACCCGATAGTAAACACCCAGGGGCCGCGTCACGGCATCCTCTGCCCAGTTGTCGGTGGGTGCCTCAAAGTCGGGTACCGAGCCGTTCGGTGCGACGGTGTAGGGCCAGAGACTTCTCTCGCAGACACCGTGTTTGTGCCAGCCTTTCAACGCACCACGGCAACTGGAGCCGGCATAGTCTTCACCCGGCCATTCGTCATAGAGCTTGGCCAGGTGATAGAGCTGGCGCGGGCTGGTCAGCACCGATTGACTGTCACGCCGCCACAACAGGTAGTTGATCACCGCCGAAAGTCCGAAACCGGTACACGCCCCTTCGTTGCCCTGATACAGCACCATGCCCCGGCCGAGGTAATCGGCCAGTTTGCCGGTAATGTCCTCGTCCGACGGAAAGGAGGCGGGGAGTGATTGCGCCCGTGGAGTGAAAAGGCGATCGCGCAGATCCAGGCGATCCGGACGGGCGTCGAGGGTGATCGAATTTTTGGCGAACGAAAACAGGCTGGCAGGCATGGGAGGATCCTCGGGTCCAGAGGCTCGTACCCCCACGCCACGAACGCTTTTCTGCGTCGTAGGGTCTATTGGTCTGATTTATCGTAGACGAGTTTTTGCCGAAGCAAATTGGGACCCGCGAGAAGTTCTACAGCGCCGACGAGTGGCCGCACGGTACGTCGCTGACGAGGAACTGCCCCGTCAGCGACAGCCTGCATCAGTTCTTGTCGAGGTCGATATTCTTGGTCTCCCGCAAACAGATCATGCCCACCACCAGGCTCACCCCGGTGATCAAAACCGGATACCACAGCCCATAGAAAATATCCCCGGTGTACACCACCAGCGCAAACGACACGGTCGGCAGGAAACCGCCGAACCAGCCGTTACCGATGTGGTACGGCAGGGACATCGAGGTGTAGCGGATGCGGGTCGGGAACAGTTCGACCATCAGCGCCGCGAGCGGGCCGTAGCACATGGCGGAGATGATGATCAGGCCGACGATCAGGGCCACGATCATCGGTTTGTTGATCTGCTGCATGTCAGCCTGTTGCGGATAACCGGCGAGGGTGATGGCGCCGCGTAAGGCTGCTTCGTCGAAGCCGTCGAGTTTCACATCGCCGACGCTCACCTGCACCGTGCTGCCCGCTGGGGCGGCGACGCTGGAGTAGGGCAGGCCTTGCTTGACCAGGAAGGTCTTGACCTTGTCGCACGGGCTGTCGAATTTGGCCTTGCCCACCGGATCGAACTGGAAGGTGCAGGTCGCCGGGTCAGCCACCACGGTGATCGGTGCCTGACGGCTGGCGTGGTCGATGGCCGGGTTGGCGTAGTGGGCCAGGGATTTGAAGATCGGGAAGTACAGCGCCGTGGCCAGCAGCAGGCCGAGCATCAGCACCGGTTTGCGCCCGACCTTGTCCGACAGCCAGCCGAAAATGATGAAGAACGGTGCACCGATCACCACGCTGATGATCAGCAGACTGTTGGCCACCGCCGGGTCCATTTTCAGGAACTGGGTGAGGAAGAACAGCACGTAGAACTGCGCCGCATAAAAGGTCACCGCCTGGCCGGCGTTGATGCTGAACAGTGCGATCAGCACGACCTTGAGGTTTTCCCATTTACCAAAGGATTCGCGGATCGGCGCCTTGCTGGTCTTGCCTTCCTCTTTCATCTTCAGATAGGCCGGCGACTCATGCAGGCTCAGGCGAATCCAGGTGGAAATGCCCAGCAGCACGATCGACAGCAGGAACGGAATGCGCCAGCCCCAGACTTCAAATTGATCGCCGGTGAAGTAGCGGCAACCGAGCACAACCAGCAGCGACAGCAGCAGACCGAGGGTCGCGGTGGATTGAATCCAGCTGGTGTGGAAACCGCGCTTGCCGATCGGCGCGTGCTCCGCCACGTAAGTCGCAGCGCCGCCGTATTCGCCGCCGAGGGCCAGGCCCTGCAGCATGCGCAGTATCACCAGAATGATCGGCGCGGCGATGCCGATGCTGGCGTAGGTAGGCAGAAGGCCCACGGCGAAGGTCGCCACGCCCATCAGGATGATGGTCGCGAGGAAGGTGTATTTGCGCCCGATCATGTCCCCCAATCGACCAAACACCAGCGCCCCGAACGGCCGCACGATGAAGCCTGCAGCAAACGCCATGAGCGCGAAGATGAACGCGGTGGTGTCGTTGACTCCGGCGAAGAACTGCTTGCTGATGACCGCCGCCAGGGCGCCGTAGAGAAAGAAGTCATACCACTCGAACACCGTCCCCAGGGACGAGGCGAAGATGACCTTTCGGGTATCGGGGCTGGCGTCCGTGCTGCGCACGGCGTCCAGCGGTTGAGCGTGTTCTGACATATCGGTATCCCTCACAGTGATTGTTTTTCTTGTTTCCACTGTCGGCGCCGACCTTGTGGGCGTGCGCCGCTGTTCCTTTGGTCAAGAGAGTGCGGTCAGTGCTTTTTCTTCGGCGGGAAAACTCCGGGCGGTTGGGGTGAGAATCAGCTGAGCCGCTTTTTCAGCAATCATCAGCGTAGGCGAACAAGTGTTGCCCGAGGTAATGCGCGGCATGATCGACGCATCGGCAATCCGCAGGCCCGGCACGCCATGCACCCGCAGTTGCGCATCGACCACCGCGTCCGCGTCATTACCCATGCGACAGGTGCCGACCGGGTGGAAAATCGTCGTGCCGATCTTCGCCGCCGCTTCGTGCAGTTGTTCTTCGGTTTGCAGGCTGGCGCCTGGCAGGTATTCCACCGGGTTGAAGGCTTGCAGGGCCGGGGCGCTGACGATGCGCCGGGTCAGGCGAATCGCATCGGCGGCCACGCGCAGGTCTTCGGGATGGCTGAGGTAATTGGGTTGAATCAGCGGGGCTTCTTGCGGATCGGCGGAACGGATCTCTATTCGGCCCCGGCTCTGCGGCCGCAAATCACACACCGACGCGGTGAACGCAGGGAAGCTGTGCAGCGGTTCGCCAAAACGCTCCAGCGACAGCGGCTGCACGTGATATTCGAGGTTGGCCGAGGTCTGTTCCGGCCCGGATCGGGCAAACGCGCCCAGCTGACTCGGCGCCATCGACAAAGGCCCGCTGCGGTCATACAGATAGCGCAGGCCCATGCCCATCTTGCCCCACACGCTGCCAGCGATCTGGTTGAGGGTGCGGGCGTTTTCCAGTTTGTAGATCAGCCGCAGTTGCAGGTGATCCTGCAGATTGCCGCCGACGCCCGGCAGCTCATGCACCACGCCGATCCCGAGCTTTTCGAGCAGCGGACGCGGGCCGATTCCGGAGCGTTGCAGAATGCTCGGCGAGCCCACGGAGCCGGCGCACAACACGATCTCCTTGCGCGCCTTGAAACTCTTTTGTTGACCTTGCCAACGGGCGCTGACTTTCGAGGCGCGGCCGTCTTCAAACAGAACGCGATCCACTTCGACTTCGGTCAATACCGTGAGATTGGCCCGATCGCGAATCGGCTTCAGAAACGCCTTCGCCGCATTCCAGCGCACCCCGGCCTTCTGATTGACCTGAAAGTAGCCGCAACCCTCGTTGTCGCCCTGGTTGAAGTCATCGATGCTGGCGATGCCGCTCTGTTCGGCAGCGCTGCGGAACGCATCGAGAATCGGCCACGACAGGCGCTGGCGTTCGACTCGCCACTCACCCTTGTCGCCATGAAAGTCCGCCGCGCCGGCAAAGTGATTTTCGCTCTGCTTGAACAGCGGCAGCACGTCATTCCAGGCCCAGCCCGGATTGCCCTCGGCGGCCCAGCCGTCATAGTCGTTGGCCTGGCCACGCATGTAGATCATGCCGTTGATTGACGAACAGCCGCCCAGCACCTTGCCGCGCGGATAACTCAGCGCGCGGCCGTTGAGGCCCGGTTGTTCTTCGGTCTTGAAGCACCAGTCGGTGCGCGGGTTGCCGATGCAGAACAGGTAACCCACGGGGATGTGAATCCACGGGTAGTTGTCGCGCCCGCCGGCCTCCAGCAACAGCACGCGCTGCTGTGGATCCGCCGACAGCCGATTGGCCAGCAAACACCCGGCCGGCCCGGCACCGACCACGATGTAATCGAATTCATCGAGGGAAGTCTGCATTCCCTGACCTCGCTTATTGTTTTTGTTGTCGGTCATCCTAGTTGTTAGCTTTCGTCAAAAGAATGTTAGTTTTTGCGCAGCCGCTGTGCGTTTTCAAACAGCGCTCCCTGACGATAGCCGACAAGGACAAGCCATGTTCGACTGGAACGACCTGCGGTTCTTTCTCGAGTTGCAGCGCAGCGGCCGCTTGCTCACTGCCGCCCGCCGCCTGAACACCACGCACGCCACCGTCGCCCGGCATATCGAGGCCATCGAAAAAAGCCTCGGCACCGCGCTGTTCGTCCAGCACGCCCAAGGCTACGAAATGACCCCGGCGGGGGAGGCGCTGCTCAAACATGCCGAAGCCATGGAAAACGTCGCGCTGCTGGCTCAGGAAGAAATCACCCAATCCACCGCACCGCTGGGCAAGATTCGCGTCGGCGTGACGGAGGGGCTGGGCATCATGTTTTTGGCCAGCCGCATGATCGGGTTGTTCGAGCGTTATCCGGGGCTGGAAGTGGAGCTGGTGGCGGTGCCGCGCTTCGTCAGCATTCTCAACCGCGAGGCGGAAATCAGCATTCACCTGGAGCGGCCGGCGGCGGACATGCTGGTCACCCGCAAACTGACTGATTACAAGCTCGCCCTCTATGCGAGCCAGAGCTATCTGGGCGGTGCGCCGCCGCTGCGCAGCCGCGAGGATCTTGGCCGGCATGCGTGGATCGGCTATGTCGATGATCTGCTGTTCAGTCAGGAGCTGATGTTTCTCAACAGCTTCTGCCGCAACCCACGGGTGGTGTTTCACAGCACCAGCGTGATCGCTCAGCAGCAGGCGGCGCGCTCAGGTCTCGGCATTGCCGTTCTTCCTTGTTACATGGCGGCGTCGGACCCGGATCTGGTGCCGCTGTTGCCCGATGAGAGCATCGAGCGCAGTTACTGGATCAGTACGCGGCGGGAGTTGCACAAGTCGGTGCGGTTGCGGGTGGTCTGGGATTACGTGGTGGGGTTGTGCGAAGGCGAGCGCGAATTGTTGATGGGCCAGTAAAGAAGCTGTTTCATGCAACTAAAACGCTTGGCAAAAGGTCATTCGATTTGCGGAGGTTGAGTCATCTCGCAGAACCTCGACAACGAAGACGTTACCCGTGGCCACTCACCTCGATCGCCGCAATAACCTGTCCCTCGACAGCCTGAATTTCTTCCTCGCCGACGTGCGTGACGGGCTCGGTCCTTATCTGGCGATTTACCTGCTGGCGGTTCATCACTGGGAGCCGGCGAGCATTGGTCTGGTGATGACGATTGCCGGGATCGCCGCGCTCATCACGCAGACCCCGGCAGGCGCGCTGGTCGACAGCACACGCTTCAAACGGTCGCTGATTGCGATTGCCGCGCTGGTGGTCACCGCAAGCTGTCTGCTGCTGCCGTTTGTGACGTCGTTCAGCCTGGTGGCGGTGACGCAAGCTATCAGTGCCGTCGCCGCTTCGATTTTCGCGCCGGCCATTTGCGCGATCACCCTCGGCATTACCGGGCCTCGTGCCTTCACGCGAAGAACCGGGCGCAACGAAACTTTCAATCACGCCGGCAACGCCTGCGCCGCGTTGTTGGCCGGTTTGTCCGCGTACCTGTTCGGCCCGGTCGCGGTGTTTTATTTGATGGCGGTCATGGCGCTGGCCAGTGTGATTGCCGTTTCCTTTGTGTCGGCAGACGCGATTGACCACGATCTCGCCCGAGGACTGGAGCCCAGCGAAACGGGGCAGGGCAAGCAGCCCTCGGGCTTTTCCGTGTTGCTCACCAACCGACCGTTGCTGATGTTTGCGATTTGCTGCGCGCTGTTTCATCTGGCGAACGCGGCGATGTTGCCGCTGGTGAGTCAGAAGCTGGCGCAGGCCAATCTGCAGATGGCCACGCCGCTCACGTCTGCCTGCATCGTCGCGGCGCAACTGGTGATGGTGCCGGTCGCGCTGCTGGTGGGGGCGAAGGCCGATCTGTGGGGGCGCAAGCCATTGCTGCTGGCGGGGTTTCTGATTTTGCCGTTGCGTGGCGTGTTGTATGTGCTGTCGAACGATCCGTGGTGGCTGGTTTCGGTGCAGTTGCTCGATGGCATCGGCGCGGGGATTTTCGGCGCGCTGTTTCCGGTGGTGGTGAAAGACCTGACGCAGGGGACCGGACATTTCAATGTTAGCCTCGGGGCGATTTCGACGGTGTTTGGACTGGGCGCAGCGTTGAGCAATAGCCTGGCGGGGATTGTGGTTCAGGAGGCGGGATACAGCGCTGCGTTCCTGACCTTGGCGGGGGTAGCGATGGCGGCGCTGGTGCTGCTTTGGGTGGCGGTGCCGGAGACGGCGCAGCGATCCGATGCCGACTCAATGGTCCTGCAAGGCAAGGCGCCGCCGATGGGTGCGCCATGACTCAACGGTCGCAAGACTTGTTCAACCGGCGGGAATCGACAGCGTCGCCCTCAGACCGCCCTCGACCCGGTTTTCCAGTGTGATTCGCCCGCCCAGACGCGTCGCGATGGTATTGACGATGGTCAGCCCCAGGCCCGCGCCCTCGGGATTGCCCCGGCTGTAGAACCGTTCGAACAATCGTGCCCGGTCCGCTTCATCGATACCCGGTCCCTGATCTTCAACGCTCAAATGGTAAAACCCGTCGGTCTGGGTCAATTGCACGCTGATCACGCCTTGCTCCGGAGAGAAGTTGGCGGCGTTGGTGATGAGGTTGTTCAGGGCAATGTCGATGGTGGCAGCATCGGCGAACGCTGGAAAAGGTTGTTCGCTGACGTCGAAGGCCAGTTCCAGATGCTTGCTCAGCAACCATGGCGTGAGTTGCACCAGACTGTTGCGCACGGTGTCGCCAAGGTCGATGCGTTGGTTGGCAGGCGCACTGGCCTTGGGTTCGAGGCGGGCCATGGTCAGCAACTGATTGACCAGTCGGCTGGTTCGATCCACGCCGGCAATCAGAAACTCGAGTGACTCGCGACGTTCCTGCTCGGTGCCGGATTCCAGCAGGTTTTGCGCGTGTACCCGCAGAACCGCCAGCGGCGTGCGCATTTCGTGGGCGGCGTCGGCGATGAACCGGCGTTCCCGACCGAGCACTTCCTGGATCTGCGCAAGCATGCGGTTGAGCGCGGCCTGCATCGGTTCCAGTTCGCTGGGCAGCGGCGTCAGTTGCAGCGGTTCTAGGGAGCCGCTGTGCCTGGCGCGTAGCGTCGCCGCCATATTGGCCAGGGGCTTGAGCCCCCAGCCGATGGCCAGCCAGATCATCGCCGCCAGGATCAGACTGCCGATCACGTTCGGCCACAGGGTATGGCGGACGATCCGGTCAACCAGATCCGCTCGCACGTCACCGCGTTCACCCACCCAGATGCGCAAACCGTTCTGTCGGTCTTCCAGGACAAACGCCCGCCAGTGGCGCTTGTTCAAATCCACCACATCACTGAAGCCTGGCTGGATCGGCGGCGTGCTGAAGGAGGGCGCGCTGGCGGTATGCACCAGGACCTCGCCCTTGGCATTCCAGACCTGAAAGGCGAGCTTTCTCTCGTAGGGATGGCCGTCACCCTTGGGCACGGCTTCAGCCAGGGCCGAGTTGAACGCCCGATAAAGATCCGCGTGCTCCTGCCCCGGCAACGGCATGCGCATCACGCCTTGCAGCAACCGTGCGTTCTGCGCCAGTTGCGCGTCGTAGACTTCGGCGATTTCGTGGTTGCTGTCGTGCAGATTGAACAGGCTGAGCACGGTCAGACCGGCGAGCATCAGGCCGATGATCAGGGTCAGGGTGCGGCGCCGGATCGAGGTCATCGGCGCTCCTCCACCAGATAACCCACACCACGGATGGTGCGGATCAGGTCGGTGGAGAATTTCTTGCGCAGGTGATGAATGTGCACTTCGAGAGTGTTGCTTTCGGCTTCTTCGTTCCAGCCGTAGAGCAGTTGTGTGAGGTGGTCGCGGGTCATGACCCGACCCGGCGGCGAGAGCAGTTCGTGCAACAACTGATATTCCTTGGGCGTGAGCACCACCGGCTGCCCCAGGTAGCTGACTTGCTGGGTGCCGGGGTTGAGGCTGATGCCGGCATGTTCGATCAGCATCTGCGCGCGTCCGGCACTGCGCCGCAGCAGGGCGCGCAGGCGGGCCTTGAGCTCGGCCAGGTCGAAGGGTTTGATCAGGTAGTCGTCGGCGCCGGCGTCCAGCCCCGCGATGCGGTCTTCGGTGGCATCACGGGCGGTGAGGATCAGCACCGGCAGGTTCGAGCCGCTGGCGCGCAGACGGCGCAGGACTTCGAGCCCATCCATGCGCGGCAGGCCGAGATCGAGCACCGCCAGATCAAAGGTTTCGCTGAGCAGGGCGTGCAGGGCGCTGCTGCCGTCCTTGAGCCAGTCGACGGTGTAACCCTCGCGCCCCAGCGCCTGATGAATGCCCTCGCCGAGGGCCACGTCATCCTCGATCAGTAATAAACGCACACGGACTCCTGTCAGTCGAGTTTCTTGTTCACGTCCACCAGCAACGCAGCGATCTCTTTGCGGCGCCCGGCATCGGCACTTTCCCGGCCTGGGCGAGGAGCGGCTTGCAGGGCCTTGAGCAGCGCTGCTTTGGCTTCAGCGTAGCGTTTTTGACGGTAAAGGTGATCGCCCCAGAAGTACAGACTGTCGATGCCGTCCGGGTTGAGTTGCAGGGCTTGTTTGAGCAGTTGTTCAGCCTTGTCGCTGTCGCCGAACCCGATCGGCCATCCCGGTACCCGATCGTACAGCGCGGCGAGGCTGGTGTAGGCCGAACCTTGCAATGCCTTGGGGTCGAGGTTCAGGGATTTTTCCAGATCGGCTTTGGCGTCCTTGGCTTTGCCCAGGGCCCCGAGCCCGCCCTCGGCACCGGCCCAACTGCTGGTGACGATGCCTTTCCATATCCAGGCCTCGGCGACGGCCGGACGTTCCGTGGCGAAGTGCGTTGCCTGGACGGCCAACTGTTCAAATGCAGCGGCGCGCTGTTTTTCCGGTGTTTCGTACTGGATGTGCGCCCAGCTCTGCTGGATGCTGTTGAGGCGTTGTTGATCGGCAGCGTCCAGCGCCCAGACACTTTGACTGAGGGCGCCCAGCAGCAAACAGGCGAGAATTTTTTTCATGGTTTCGGCGTCTCGTTTTCAGGTTTTTCACTCAGGCGACGGATCAATGGCAATTGCTTGCGCAAGCCGCGATCCACCAGATTGGGCAGCAGGCTGTTGAGGCGTACGAAGAAGCGCTCCGGCCAGCCCAGATAGAGGTCGCGGCGATCACCGGCAATCGCATGGATCACGGCGGCAGCGACGGCTCGCGGATCGTCGACGCTGGATTTGAGTGCGTCGTTCAATGCCTGGGCGGCGGGGCTGTTCATGGCGGTGCGTGTGGCGCGGGGCGCCACGTACAACACACCGACCCGGGTATCCGCCAACTCTCGGCGCAAGGCCTCGGAAAATCCGCGCAAGGCAAACTTGGTCGCGCAGTAACTGGCATAACCTGGATAACCGATCGAACCATAGGTCGAGCCGACGTTGACCACCATGGCACTGTCGGCCTGCTTGAGCAGCGGCAGCAACAGTTTGGTCAGGCAGATCGGCGCACTGATGTTCACCGCCAGCATGGCGTTGATGTCGCTGTCGTCGAGCTGTTCCAGCATTGCGAAATGATTGACCCCGGCGGCGTTGATCAGCAGGTTGATGCCGCCGATGGCCTCGGCGGCGGCCAGCACCTTGCGGCGGTCGCTGAGGAATGTCAGGTCGGCAGCGACCCAGCACAGGTTCTGTGGGTAAAGGTCAAGCAACGGGCGCAGCGATTCCTGATGCCGCGCGACCGCCAGGACCTGCGCACCGGCAGCGCACAAGGCACGCGTGATCGCCATCCCGATGCCGCCGCTGGCACCGGTCAACACCACACGGGCTTCATGCAGCTGCATGTTGAGCCTCCGCGTCACGGGGCAGGCCGCGGAACATGTCGGTGTAGAGCCGATAGACGACTTTCGAGGCATGGATCACCGCCGCCTGGTCGGCCGGATCTTCCAACTGATTCATCAGCCGGCGATAGGTTTGCATGTGCTCGATGTCCAGCGAGCCGTGGGAACTGAGGTAGCTGAACGCCGTTTCCGGCAGGGCCAGACGCTCGCGGATACTGCCCGCGGCGTGGGTGGCCAGGGCGATGCTGGTGCCCTCCAGCACGTTGACCATGCCAAACAGCCCGACCGGATTGCCTCGGGCGATCAGGTCGTAGAGAAAACTGACCATCAGCTCGATCGGCAGCGACGGCTGGCCATCACGCACGGCGTTACGGTCACCGCCACAGGCCTCGATGTCGTTGAGCACCCATTGCTCGTGGCCGTATTCGTCTTCGATGTATTCGCATACGGCTTTGCGCAGCCATTCCAGGTGCGTCGGCAGGCGTGCACCACAGGCCATCATCAGAGGTACGGTGTGACGCACGTGGTAGTAGGCCTGGGCGAGAAACGCGCGATAGCTTTCAAGGCTGACCTTGCCTTGCAGCGCATCGAGGATGATCGGCAGATTGAACAGCTCGTGGCGTTCCTGGTGCGTGGCTTCTTGCAGGGTGTCGAAAAAACTCATGGTGCGGATTCCTCGGAAAGGGCGGATTCGGTAAGCACGGCACGGTACTGCGCGACGATTGCCTCACGGCGCGGGCGACCGTTGGCGGTGAGCAGGCCGTTGGCGGCCGTGAAAGGTTGTTTGAGACGTGTCCAGTGATGCACCTGGGCGTAATCGGGCAAGGCCTCGTTGGCAGCGGCGACGGCGGCCGCCAACTGAGCATCGGTGCAGTCCGGACGGTGCGGCCAGAGCAGGGCGTGGTTGTGCGGCAAGGCCTCGCCGTAAACAAAGGCCTGGGCGATGTGATGGCGCTGGGTCAGTTCGGACTCGACCCATTCCGGGTTGACGTTGCGCCCGAAACTGGTGACGAACTGATGCTTCTTGCGGCCCTTGAGGTAGAGAAAACCTTCCGGGTCGAACTCGCCCAGATCGCCGCTGGGCCACCACTCATCGGTGTACGCCGGTTCGCCAAGGTAACCGAGCAGGGTCGAGCCTTTGATCAACACCTCACCGTCTTCGGCCACGCGCACGTCGACGTGGGGCAGGGGCCGCCCGACGCTGCCCGGACGTCGAGCCCCAGGCCGGTTGAGACAGACTACCGAGGCGCACTCGGACAGGCCGTAGCCTTCGTAGACCGGCAGGCCGACCCGTTGCGCGCGGTGCAGCAGATCCTCGGAAACCCGTGCGCCACCAACGGCGGCAAAGCGCAGCGATTGCGGATCGAAGGCTTTCTGTTCGGCAGCGCTGACCAGTAGCAACAGCAATTGCGGTACCAGAATCAGGCTCTCGGGTGCCCGGCTGGCCAGACAGCCCAGCAAGCGCGGCAGGTCGACGCCGCTGGCGCCCTGGATGCCCAGGGTTTTCTGGCTCGGCACGCTCAGCGTCGCGCCGGCGTACAGCGCGGCGTAACACCCGAGGTTCTCCAGCAGGATCGCCAGCGGCAGCAACGCCACGTGATGTTGAGGGGCTGTGGGTTTGCTGGCCTCTTCCAGCTCCCGAGCGACCCGCAGCAGACTGTCGGCGCTCAGGCACACGCCTTTCGGTGTGCCGGTGGTGCCGGAGGTAAACGTCAGTTTGGCGGTGCCGACTGGCAGGCGGTTCGGGCCTTCAAAGGCGCGGCACCAGAATTCACCGCGTTGTTCATAACCGGCGGCGAGCAATTCTGGCTCCAGCTCCGGTTCGGCGATCACTCTTTCGGCCTGGCTTTGTTCCAGACAATGGGCACGTTGTGCCGGACTGAAGAACGGCGGCAGGGGCACGCACGTCAAGCCTTCAAACAACGCCGCCAGATCCCAGAGTATGGCCTCGACACCGTTGTCCAGTGCCAGGGCAATGACCTTCACGTTTTCATCGCGCAAGCGTTGCTGGCGGTACATCACTTCGGCGTACAGCGTCGTGTAACTGACTTTCAGGGTGTCGCCCCATAACGCCAGCGCGTTGTCATTGCGCCCTGCATGGCTGCGCAGGGTTTCCTGGAATCGTTGACGTTCAAGCGACATGGCAGGCTCCTTCGACAGAAGTCGGCAATCCCAGCCGACTGAACAGACCGATGTTGCGCAGATGGATGAAACCGGAGCGGATATTGCCCACGTGCACCCAGGGTTTGCTTTCGTAGTAACTGCCCCAGTGGTGACGGTCATCGCCCAGACGCTCCGGGTCAGCGGCGCACAGCGTCACCGGCTTCAGACCCAGGCGATGGAAGCTGTTGACCAGCCCGATATTGCCGGTGAAGGTCACCCATTCCAGACCGCCCATGGCCAACAGATAAGTGATCGCAATGATGCTCAGGCGCGCGCTGCCGGTGTCGTTGGCGGCAAGGTTGCCGACTTCGACAATCGCGCTGCGCTCCACCGGATGGTCTGCCGCCGCGCTGATCAACGGCTCGATCGGTTCATCCAGGTAACGTTCGAGAAAAAGTGGTTCAAGGTGCGCACGACGTACTCCAGCGACCGCGCACAAGTCCCCGGAGTCGTTGTGCACACCAAACAGTTCAGGCATGAAATGGCGGATATCGGCGCCGTGGGCCTTGCGAAAACGTTGTTGAATAAACGCTTCGAACGCCGCCCGTTGAGCGTCGCCGGGTTGGGCGCTCGACAGCTGCATCTGCGTTGTTTCGCCTTGGCCAAAACGCAGGGGCAGGTGGATGTTCCAGTCAGAATCGGGCATGGGCTGAACGCCTCCCTCAATAGGTTTGAGTGGAGTATCCGGACCATTTCTTAACGAAGTCTGAAGGTGAAAAAAGGTTAACGAACGACGGATCTTCAGATTGTCTTAAGACTGTCACGGCAGTGTGACGCCGTCGGTTCGCCCGGCAACCGGATCGAGACAGCCGAACGAGTCGGCCGTCGCTTACAACAATCACGAGGCAACTATGACCCGCGACATGGCCGCACCCCGTTATGGAAAACTGTCGATAACCTTGCACTGGCTGATGCTGGCGCTGTTCGTGGGCGTGTATGCCTGCGTTGAAATCAAAGGCTTCATGCCCCGAGGCAGCGAAGCGCGGGGCCTGTTAATGGGCCTGCACGGAGTGTTCGGCGCGAGCATTTTCGTCCTGGTGTGGGTGCGCCTGTTTGGCCGCCTGACGCCGCGTCCGCCGATCACCCCCAAACCGCCTGCCTGGCAGACGGCAATCGCGCACCTGATGCACCTGGCGCTGTATGGGCTGATGATCGCCACCCCGGTGCTGGCCTGGCTGATGCTCGCGGCCGGCGACAAACCTTTTCCGTATTTCGGCTTTCATGTGCCGGCGCCGGTGGCGGTCGATCCGGACCTGGCCAAGCAGATCAAGTACTGGCACGAGCTGATCGGCAATGCCGGTTACTGGCTGATCGGCCTGCACGCCGCTGCCGGACTGTTCCATCATTACTGGGTTGGCGACGACACCCTGGACCGGATGCTGGGCGGGCGCAATCGCTCCTGAGGACCAGGCCTGCTCAGTCAGCCAGGTGTTCCGGCGACACCACCCATACGCTGCACGGAATCTTGTACAGCAGGTGTTCTACCGTGCTGCCGACCAGCCGGCCTGCGCCGCGATGGCCGACGCGGCCCATGACGATCATGTCGATGTCATACCCGCTCGCGTAGCTGAAGAGCACCTTGGCCGGGTTGCCCATGACCATGTGCTGACGCTCGTCCGCAATCCCGTTGCGCTCGGCCAGTTCGCGGAACGCCTCGGCCTGGGCATCGAACAGGGACCTGGCGGCGCTGGAGGAGAAGAACGCCGAGGCATTGTCGAAGCCGAATTCATTGGCGCTGATCGATGACAGATCATGGGCATACAGCACGTCGAGTTCGGCATTGCACAGGCTGGCCAGTTTGGCGGCCTCGCGCAGGATCCGGTCGTTGAAGCCGGCGTACTGCCCGTCACGGTGGAACGGGTCCACGGCGGCCAGGATCTTGCGCGGCAGGGCATGCCCGACATGGCTGACGAAATGCAGCGGCACCGGGCATTCGCGCAGCAGGTGAATATCCAGCGGGGTGAACATCAACCGTGACAGGAGCGATTCCGGCTCCAGCGCCTTGATCAACGCCGCCATGGGCTGTTCTCTGAGGTGAATGAGGATTTCCTGTAAGGGCCGTTCCACCCACACCACTTCCGTGGTGACGGTGACCCCGAGCTTGCGCATCGAATGCGCCCGCTCTTCGAGCCACTGACGATGACGCTCGATATAGCCGATTCGCATCTGTTCCAGTGCTTGCTCGTTGACCATGCTGGCGGTCGCCAGACCTTCCAGATAATCGAAAGCCACGATGTGCAGGGCCGCGCCCGCCGCCTTGGCCAGTGCCGCTGCACGGTCGAAGGCAGGGTTGTTTTCCATCAGGGGTGAGGCGACCAGCATGTAACGCGATTGCTCTGACATGACGACTCTCCTTTGGCAGGACACTTGAACCGATGGTTACAGGCTGCGCCAGGCGCGGGGTGGCCGTTTGATCTTTGTCAAACAACCGATAGTCGGCAGAACGCCGTCAGACGGGTGGTCAATCGAGGTGGATGTCGTCGATTGTTGATCATTATCAAACGCTGGCCAGACCGTGCGGCGCAGGCTGGGTTACGAGTCGAATCCCTCAGGAGAATGCTCATGGCCACCATGAAAGCCGCGATTTTCGTCGAGAACAATCGCATCGTGCTCGACGACAAGCCGATCCCCGAAGTTGGCCCGCAGGACGCTTTGATTCGAATAACCACCACGACTATATGCGGTACGGATGTGCATATCCTGCGCGGCGAATACCCGGTGGCGCAGGGTTTGACGGTCGGTCACGAGCCGGTGGGCTTCATCGAGCGTCTGGGATCACAGGTGCGCGGGTTTGTAGAGGGGCAACGCGTGATTGCCGGCGCCATCACTCCCAGTGGGCAAAGTTATGCTTGCCTGTGTGGCTGTGGTTCTCAGGACGGGCCGGACACTCGTCATGGTTTCCGGGCCATCGGCGGGTGGAAGTTCGGCAACACCATCGATGGCTGCCAGGCCGAATACGTCTTGGTGCCCGATGCCATGGCCAATCTGTGTCCAATACCGGACGGCCTCAGTGATGAACAAGTGCTGATGTGTCCTGACATCATGTCCACCGGTTTTTCCGGTGCCGAACGGGGCGAGGTGAGCATCGGCGACAGCGTCGCCGTATTCGCCCTCGGCCCCATTGGTCTGTGTGCAGTCGCCGGTGCCCGGCTCAAAGGCGCCAGCACGATCATCGGTGTCGATGCGGTGGCCGAACGCATGACGGTAGCGCGTCGATTGGGGACCACGCATGTCGTCAATTTTCGCGAGGGCGATGTGGTCGAGCAGATCATGGCCCTCACCGATGGGCGCGGTGTCGATGTCGCGATCGAGGCACTGGGCACACAAGGTACCTTTGAATCGGCGTTGCGCGTGCTGCGTCCGGGCGGCCGCTTGTCGAGCCTGGGTGTTTACTCGAGCAACCTGCACATACCCCTCGACGCCTTTGCGGCCGGGTTGGGCGATTACAGCATCGTCACCACCCTGTGCCCCGGCGGGAAAGAGCGTATGCGGCGTTTGATGGCGGTCGTGCAGAGCGGCATGGTTGACCTGTCACCGCTGGTGACTCACCGATTCAAACTGGATGACATCGAAGCAGCCTATGACTTGTTTGCGCACCAGCGTGACGGAGTGATGAAAGTGGCGATTACACCGTGAAGGTGCAGGTCCTGCCGCTCACGGGACGAGCACGATCGCGCCGTTGAATTGCCCGGCGCGCAATCGCTCCAGTGCCTGATTGGCTTCTTCGAGCGCAAACAGGGTGGTGTCGCAGTGCACCGGGGCGTGCTGCAGCTCCGCGAAAAAAGCCGTGCCATCTTCGCGGGTCAGGTTGGCCACCGAGCGGACGCTGCGCTCGCCCCACAGCAGCCGGTAGGGGAAGGCCGGAATGTCACTCATGTGAATTCCGGCGCAGACCACGCCCCCCCCTTTGGCCGTGACAGCCAGCGCCAACGGCACCAGGGCCCCGACCGGGGCGAAGATCAGACTGGCATCGAGCAGGTGTGGCGGTGGCTGATCCGAAGGCCCGGCCCATTCGGCGCCCAGCGATCGGGCGTAGCGCTGGCCTTCGCTGTCATCCGGTCGTGTAAAGGCATACACCTTCTGTTTGCGTGCGCGTGCGACCTGAATCGCCAGATGCGCCGCAGCCCCGAAACCGTAAAGCCCCAAATGGCGCGCCTCCCTGGCCATTTGCAATGCGCGAAAACCGATCAGCCCTGCGCACAGTAGCGGCGCAGCCTGGGTATCGGAAAGGGTTTCAGGAATGACCAGGCAGAAACGGGCGTCGGCCACGAGGTACTCGGCATAACCACCGTCGAGATGGCAACCGGTGAACTGGGCCTTGTCGCAAAGGTTTTCCCGGCCCGTGCGGCAAAACGAACACTGACCGCAGGTTCGGCCCAGCCAGGGAACGCCGACCCTTCGGCCGACCCATTCGGGCCCGACATCGCTACCGACGGCCGAGACGGCGCCGACCACCTCATGCCCCGGCACCCGTGGCAACCGTGCCTGAGGCAACTCACCGTCGACCAGATGCAGATCGGTACGGCACACCCCGCAGGCCAAAACCTTGATCAATAACTGGTGTGAGCCGGGCGTGGGAATGGGCCGCTCTTCAAGTATCAAAGGCTGGCCGGGGCGGTGCAGAACCATGGCGCGCATGACGTCGCTCCCGTCGGCAGGGTCACCGCAGGTGACGATGGCAGCCGACGATCAACTGCTTGAGCCCATCCATGTTCTGAATGGTGACGTCGCGGCCGGTGATTTCCACCAGCCCCATGTCGCGCAGGTGGGCGATGCCGCGACAGATGGTTTCGAGGCGCAGGCCAAGGTAAGAGCCGATCTCCTCCCGACGCATCTTCAACACAAAGCAGCGCGACGAATAACCACGAGAGTTCAAGCGTTGCGACATGTTCAACAGGAACGCTGCCAAGCGTTCATCCGAGCTCATGTTGCCCAGCATCATCAGCATGTCGTGATCGCGAACGATCTCCCGGCTGAGGATCTTGTTCAGGTTGTGCTGCAGTGATGGCAGCTCCCTGGCCAGTTTTTCCAGATGACCGAAATGGATGGGGCAGACTTCGCTGTCTTCCAGCGCGACTGCATCGCAGGTGTGCAGATCCGAACTGATGGCGTCCAGACCGAGCATTTCACCGGCAATCTGGAACCCGGTGACTTGCTCGCGACCGTCGATCGACAGCACGCTGGTCTTGAACGAGCCCAGCCGCACGGCATAAAGCGAGCGCAAGGGGTCGCCGGCACGGTGGAGCGCCACACCTTTTTTGACCTTCGATCTCTGCACGATCAGCGTGTCCAGACGCTCGATTTCCCCACCGGTCAAGCCGAGCGGCAGACAGAGCTCCAGCACGCTGCAACTGGAGCATGCGGTTTTGAGATGCTGGTCGTGGTACGCGCGAGTTTCTGCCACCAGGAAACCCTCCCCGTCACCTGTTGAGCATAGTTCTCAAGGCGCCTTGGACACGCAAAAAGTGTCGTGAGCCCAGCTGAAACGACGAACGGAGCCGTTGCTGTCGAATATCCAGGCGTATTGGAAATGAGTCATGCATCACTGCTGTGACGCAACGCCGACTCAATTGATAAAAATCAGTACTGCGCACGAACGCCGCCAGATACTTGAACGACAGCATTGCCTGTTGTGACCACGCTGGGGGACGTCATGCATCAAGCCTTTGTGCGTGCTTCGACGCCCGGGTTCCGGCACAGGAAATGAAGTTTGCAATCTTCCAGATACACGTTTCGGGGAGAGGCACGTGATGCTCAAACTCAAACGCATTCTATTGATAGCCCCGGGTGAAATGATCCTGACCCCGGCCTTTGAACGCGCCTATGCGCTGGGTGGTGCGAGCGGAGCGCTGTTGCACATCGTCGCGTTCGATTATGTCCCGGTGCTGGCAGCGGCCGGGCTGTTTGCACCGGAAGCAATGGCCCAGGCGCGGGAAGGGTATCTGCAAGTGCATCGGCACTGGCTGGAGCAGCAGGCCCGCTTCAAACGATGCATTGGCTTGAACGTGACCACTGAAGTGGTCTGGGCCAGATCGAACCTGGCGCACGTGCTTGAGTACGTGAATGACTTTCATCCGGACCTGGTCATCAAGGATACCCATTACGTCCCGGCACTCGACCGCGCCTTTCATCGCCCGCTGGACTGGCACTTGCTGCGCGAATGTCCGGCACACCTGCACCTGGTGACCCACGCCGGGCATGCCAGGCCAATGAAAATTCTTGCGGCGGTCGATCTGTCGCATCTGGAAGAACTGACGCAAGGGTTGAACGACCGGATACTCGACCTCGCTTCCACACTGGCGGCCGGCTGCGACGCGACGCTGCACCTGCTCAATGTCGGTTGCTGGGCGGTTATGGGTGATGGGGCCGCAAGTGTGCCGACAGGCAGCCTGGATGGCAGTCTGAAAGGTGCAATCGAGGACGCCCAGCAAGAAGCTTTCGAAGCACTCGCCGAACGCTATGGCATCCAGAGTTCATGCAGACACTTGCTGACCGGCATCCCGCAAAAGGTCATCGGCCTGTTTGCCCGGCAGCACGCTTTTGACATGGTGGTGCTGGGCACGCTGTATCCCGACGGCAAACACCGGTTCATCGGCAGTATCGTCGAGAGCGTGTTGAACCAGGCTCCCTGCAGTCTGATGATCGTCAAACCGCCGCAGCCCTCCGAGTGAAAGTCAGCGCTGTCAGGCCTGCAGTTGATAAAAATCAACGGCTCCCGAGCCAGAAGGAGCGCTCAATAGTGCTCCTCTGAGCGTTCAAGGAAACGGCCATGCGAATCACATTTCTGGGTGCTGCGGGCACGGTGACGGGCAGCAAGTATTTGCTGGAACATCATGATCAACATGTACTGATCGATTGCGGCCTGTTCCAGGGCTACAAGCAACTGCGATTGCACAACCGCGACCCGTTCCCGCTCCCTCTCGGCGGTCTTGACGCGATTGTACTGACCCATGCCCATCTTGATCACAGCGGCTATCTGCCGGTACTGGTACGCAATGGTTATCGCGGCCCGGTCTACGCCACGCCAGCGACCTGTGAACTGGTAAAGATCCTGTTGCTGGACAGTGGCCGATTGCAGGAAGAAGAGGCTGAGTTCGCCAATCGGCATGGCTTCTCGAAGCATAACCCGGCGCAGCCGCTTTACACCGAGCAAGATGCGGCACAAGCATTGAAACTGTTACGGCCGGTGGAGTTGCGTCACAAGGTTCAAATCATCCCCGGCATGATTATCGAACTACACTGCGCCGGGCATATCCTGGGCGCAGCGACGGTCACGGTGGTTGCCGACGGACGGTCCCTGGTGTTTTCAGGGGATCTTGGCCGACCGGATGATCCCTTGATGCTAGCCCCGGAAACGGTCGAGCAAGCAGACTTTCTGCTGGTGGAGTCAACGTACGGCGACCGCAGGCATCCAGCCGAATCACCGCATCAACAGTTGGCCGAGGTCATTAACCGTACTGCGTTGCGCCGAGGCATCACGCTGGTGCCATCGTTCGCAGTCGGACGTGCCCAATTGCTGATGTACCACCTGTATCAATTGAAACGCACAAAAGCGATTCCCGATCTTCCTGTCTACCTGAACAGCCCCATGGCTACTGATGTCACGGACCTGTATCAGCGATTTCGCAGCGAGCACAAATTGTCTGCGCAGGACTGCGACGGCATGTGCCATGTCGCGAAGTTTGTCCGGACGGTCCAGGACTCGAGAGAGCTTGATCAACTGCGCACGCCGGCAGTGATCATTGCTGCCAGCGGCATGGCGACGGGAGGGCGGGTCGTCCATCATCTCAAGGCGTTGGCTCCCAACCCGCTCAACACATTGTTGATGCCGGGCTTTCAGGCCGGTGGCACCCGTGGGGCGCAGATTGTCGCGGGCGCTCCCAGCGTACGCATCCATGGCAGGGACGTACCCATCAACGCTGAGGTGGTACCCATGCAAACCCTGTCGGCGCATGCTGACACCGATGAAATCATGCAGTGGTTGCGTGGATTCAAGCGGCCGCCGAAACACACCTTCGTGGTACACGGCGAACCCAATGCATCCGATACGTTGCGCCGCCGCATCAGCCTGGAACTGGGATGGTCGGTGTCGGTGCCGGAGTATCGTGACAGCGTGGATTTAGGCGAAACCGATGCCCCAGAGCATTCGCGACTCTGATGAAAAAGCCCCCGCCGTTATCGGGCGGAGGCTGTCAGGCGGTCAGTCGGCCTTGATCGGCACGACCTTGTCCGCCTTCATGGCTTCGGGCTTTTTCGGCAGGGAAATGTTCAGCACACCTTTGCTGAAGCTGGCTTCGATCTTCTCGGCATCAACACCCTTGGGCAGATTGAATACTCGCTCGAAGGAGCCGTAGTGACGCTCGCTGAGGTGATAGCCCTTCCTTTTTTCCTCCTTGTCCTCTTTCTTCTCCCCCTTGATGATCAGGTTGCCGTTGGACAGCTTGAGCTCGATGTTCTTTTGATCCATGCCGGGCAACTCGGCCGTGATCTCGAAACTCTTGTCCTTTTCGGTGATGTCCACGGCAGGCAGGCCGTGGCTGCTCAGTTCGCGCCGCCAGAAGGGTTCGACATCGAACAGTCCACGGCTGAACGGCGACAGCGCCGAACCGCGATTGAAATCTTCGAACAGGCGATCAACCTGTTGCCGGAGTTTTTCCAGAGGGCGCCACGGGTCTGATGGCAGGGGCAGCTGGCTCGATTTGTCCTCGGTATGGATCGGCATTTTTTTCACGGAATTGCTCATTTTGACGACTCCTCTCAGATGAAGGGCAGGCTGCAAATGTCCTGTACGCGAGTCCACCCTGGAAAAAAATACGGCGCGGGCACTGGCCTCAAAGCGTCAGTGCCCCGGTCCACAGCATCCAGCCGGCGAAGGCCGCCGCCGTCCAGATGATGATCAGCAGTCCCGTTTCGGGGCCGTTGAGCGGTTGTCCCTGGCGCGATTTCATGCTGGCCAGGTAAATCAATGAGCCTGGGGCATAGAGCAAAGCGCTGAGCAGCATGTATTTCGGCCCGGCGGCGTACAGCAGCCACACGCAGTACAGGGTGGCGATCAGGGCAATGGCCACGTCGCGTATTTGCAGGCCCAGATGTCCCTCGTAGGTCTGCCCTTGCCAGGCCAGCTTCAGCGCATAAAGGCCGCTGAATAGGTACGGCAGCAGAATCATCGATGTGGCCAGGGAAATCAGCGCCAGGTAGCTGGCGCTTGAATACAAAGTCAGCAACAGAAACAGTTGAATGCAGCCATTGGTGATCCACAGGGCGTGATTCGGCACGCCACGGCTGTTTTCCTCGGCCAGTGCGCCCGGCATGACGTTTTCCCTGGCTGGCGTGAATACCGATTCCGCCGCCAGCAGTGTCCAGGCGAGCAGGGCTCCGCCCACCGAGATGATCAAGCCGATGCTGATCAGAACGGCTCCCCAAGGTCCTGTCGCAGCTTCAAGCACACCGGCCATGGATGGATTTTTCAGGGCTGCCAGATCCGGTTGCCTGAGAATGCCCAGCGACAACAGAGACACAGCAATCAGCAGCAACAGGGTGATGACAAAACCAATAACCGTGGCGCGTCCGACATTGGCCCTTTCTGCCGCCCGGGCGGAAAACACGTTGGCGCCTTCGATGCCGATGAATACCCAGACCGTCACCAGCATTGTGCTTTTGACCTGGTCAAGGGTGCTGCCCAGCGCCGGCGAACCCCAGAAATCAACGCTGAATGTTTGCCGTTGAAAGGCCGCCATCACCAGACCGATAAACAGCAGCAGCGGCACAATTTTGGCCACGGTTGTCAGCGCGTTGGCCCGTACCGCCGTGCGCATCCCGCTGAGGATCATCCAGTGCAGCGACCACAACACCACAGACGCCCCGACAATCGCCGCTGTGTTGTTGCCTTCGCCGAACAGTGGAAAGAAGTAACTTAGCGCGGCAAACAGAATCACCAGGTAGCTGACGTTGCCGATCCATGCGCTGATCCAGTAGCCCCAGGCCGAATTGAACCCGAGGTATTCGCCGCCCAATGCCCGGGCGTAGGCAAATACGCCGTTATCCAGCGCCGGTTGACGGTTGGACAGTGTCTGGTAAACCAATGCCAGCGAGAGCATGCCGACACCGGTGATCAACCAGCCAATCAGAATCGCCCTGGCGCCCGCACTGGCCGCCATGTTCTGCGGCAGGCTGAAAATGCCGCTGCCGATCATCGAGCCGACCACCAGCGCAATCAGCAGGCTCAGGGACAGCCGTTTGCTCTCGACCTTTTGCAAACGGCCCGTCATCGGTTGACCGGTGGGAGGAACAGTTGAATGCGTGCCTTGCAGGTGCGTAGCCATGGGAGCCTCCGGGAAACGAGGTGGTATGCACTCACCGAATGCGTTGGCGTGAATGCTGACTCTAATTTCTGCGGGAACACTCAGACGCCGTTTGATCTAGATCAGAAAGAACAAACACCGTGTTTTTGCCTGGGCGCCGCCACGATGTGAGCGCTGACACAGGGATTA
The DNA here is from genome assembly GCF_021601625.1 of Pseudomonas paraglycinae. Classification (GTDB taxonomy): domain Bacteria; phylum Pseudomonadota; class Gammaproteobacteria; order Pseudomonadales; family Pseudomonadaceae; genus Aquipseudomonas; species Aquipseudomonas paraglycinae. The sequence continues at coordinate 98,671 of NZ_BQHR01000009.1, forward strand.
CCCTGACCGTTTGCGGCGTGGATTGTTGATCATTATCAAGTGTCGGACACGTAGCCCGGCGCAGTCTGGTTCAGCGCCCACCCCGGTACATGACTGCAATGTTCAGCCTGACGCTGAGGCGCAATAGCATCGGCGACAGCCTATTCATGGCAGCTCACGACACTGCTTCGAAGGACGTAACGGTGACTGCATGACGGATTGCTTTCGGCGATTGGAGGTGATGATGAACATTGAAATCAGTGGACCGAGCGACGATCAATGGATCGTGCGAATGGATGCATTCGTGGTCAGGTTTGACAGCAAGGTCGCTGCGCAATCTTTTGTCGATCAGCTCAAGGCACGGATCGATGCGCCTCATGTGTGGCCAACGATTGTCGATACAGCGCCGGTTGCACGACCCAGGGTCACGCGCGCCGGTGACCCCGTCGCGCTATGAACGACGCACTGGGTCTGGCGGGGGCCGCCGCAGCGCTGGGTATCGGCATGCTGGTCGGTCTGGAGCGCGAGCGGCATAAAGGGCGCGGCGACAGCCGTGCCTGTGCCGGGTTGCGCACGTTCGCGATCACGGCGCTGCTGGGTTACGTCGCGATGCAAGTGGGCGGCGCACTGCTGTTGGGTATTGTGGGCGGCTGTCTGGCGCTGCTGATCAGCGTGGCTTACTGGCGCAGCCTGAGCACTGATCCGGGGCTGACCAGCGAAGTGGCCTTGCTCACGGTGCTGGTACTGGGCGCGCTATGCGGCACAGCGCCGGAACTGGCAATCGCCATTGGCGTGGTCATGGCGGGGCTGCTGGCTTACCGGCAGAAACTCCATCACTTCGCCCGCAGCCAGTTGAGCGAAGCGGAGATGCGCGATGGGTTGGTGCTGCTGATCGCAGCATTGGTGGTGTTGCCGCTGACGCCTGACCGGTTCATCGGTCCCTACTCGGCACTCAACCTGCGCACCCTTTGTACATTGACCGTGTTGCTGATGGGCGTCGGCGCCATCGGGCATATCGCCATGCGCACGCTGGGTGTGCGCTACGGCTACGCGGTCAGCGCCATCGCGTCCGGTTTCGCCTCCAGCACCATGACGATTGCGGCGATGGGGCATATCGCCCGCAAAGACCCGGAGCACCTCAAGGTACTGAGTGCGGCGGCCCTGCTGTCGAACCTGGCCACGGCGGCGCAGGTCGCGCTGATCGTCGGCGCGGTCGACACCGCGCTGTTGCCGTACCTGTGGGGGCCGTTGCTGGCCGGATTTGGCGTAACGCTGCTGTTCAGCCTGGGCCTGCTGTTCCCCAGGCCTGCGGTCGCTGCGAACCAACCGATCAAGGTCGGCGGGGCGTTCAATCTCAAGCTCGCGCTGGCGGTCACGTTGACCATGGCCGGCGTGACGTTTTTGTCTTCGTTGATGCTCGATCACTTTGGCGAGGCGGGCGTGATGCTGACTGCCGTGCTAAGCGGATTCGCCGATGCCCATTCTTCCACGGCTTCAATCGCCACCCTCGCCAAGGGTGGCCTGTTGGCTTACAGCGCCATTGCGCCACCCGTGTTGCTGGCGGTCAGCAGTAACGCGTTGAGCAAGTGCCTGGTGGCCTGGATCAGTGGCGGACGACGCTTCGCCGCGTATGTCATACCCGGTCAGATTCTGCTGACCGCCGCGATGTGGGCCGGTCTGCTGGTGGATCGAGCGACGATTTGACTGGACACTGACAAAAATCAAAGTGGTGGTCGGTAAAAGGGGCAGCCTGAGACTCATTCCCTGCCATCGCTCAATGCCGAGGTGCACCATGTCACAGGAACCCCGCCTGCTGCTGATCGCTCCGCCCACCATGCACCACACGCCGGCATTCGATCGTGCCTTGGCATTGGCGCAGGCGCTGCAAAGACCGCTGCATATCGTGGCATTCGATTATTTACAGGCGCTGGCAGTGGCCGGGCTGTTTGCCCCCGAACAGGTGGCCGTGGCCCGTGAAGCCTACCTGGAGAAGCATCGCCACTGGCTTGAAGAACAGGCGACCCGGATGTGTGGACACGGGATCGTTGTCACGAGCGAAGTGGTCTGGGTCCAGGACCCTTACGCGGAGATTCTGCAATTCATCAATGAGATACCGTTGGTGGTGATCATCAAGGATGCTCATGAAGAGTCGGCCTTGAAACGGGTGTTCTTTACTCCGCTGGACTGGCAACTGCTGCGCGATTGCCCGATCCCGGTACACCTCGTGACCAACGCCTTGAACCCTCGCCCCCGTCATGTTCTGGCGATCATCGACGTGCTGCGCAGCGAAGATCAGGATCTGGTGTTCAACGACCAGATTATCGATGCCGCATCGAAGCTGGCCGAGGTGTGCAATGCCCGGCTGCAGTTGTTGCACGTTTACGATTGGACCGCCGCCTATGCGCAAGACTTCGGGGTCGGCGCGTTGCCGCTGGCCACCGGTATCTACGAGGCACTGGGCACAGCACAGCATGAGGCGTTTGCCGCGATGGCCGAGCGTCATGGCGTGTCGAAGGAGTGTCGTCATTTCATCGAAGGTGCGCCGGTACCGGCCATTTGCCGATTCGTCGAAGAGCAAAATGTCGACATGATCGTGGCGGGTACGGTGCAGCACCTGGGTCTGACCAAACTGCTGGGCACCACCGCCGAACAACTCTTGCACCGGGCACCGTGCAGTGTGTTGGCGGTCAAGCCGGGCAGGGGACTCTAGCGTCGGAGCACCGGCGATCGCCCGTACGGACGTTCGCCGGCGGCAGAGGCTACAAGTACAGGCTGTGAATGACCTGGCGGGGATCGTCAGGGTCATTGTGCCGTTCAAACCCCAGCGTCCGGGCCAGGTCACGCATCGGGGCATTGCTGGCAGCATCGACCGAATACATCCGATGCATTCCATTCTTGCGTGCCGCCGAGATCAGGTGCTCCATCAACAGGGTCCCCAGTCCCAGGTGCGTCCATTCATCGGCGACGGTAACGGCGCATTCGCACTCGTGTTCACCCGTGGCGGCATAGCGGCTTACGCCGATCTCGATCAATTGGCCGTTGTCGTGCACCAGCGCCACGTAGGCCAGGCGCAGGCGATTATCGGTGTCCATCAATTGATCCAGCATCGTGCCCGACGGTTCGTTGATCTGCGCCAGAAAGCGCATGTGTCGCGACTCCGGAGACAAGCGTTTGATGAACGCATATTCGCGTTCCCGGTCCTTTTCCGAAAGTGGCCGGATCAGCACATGGCGACCGTCCCTGAGTGCTTCGATCCAGTGTTGTCCGGCGATCGAGGCATAGGCATTGGCGGCTCGTTCGTTGTGGTCTTTGACGGTGAGCATGAGGAGACCCTCCCTGCGGTTTTAAAGACGGGTGCGGGACACAGCGCCCCGCAGTCGCTTTCTTTCTACGCCGCTCAATGGGCAGGAATCTGATCTGGGTCAGAGACCGGCGATGTTGAATGGTCCGAAGTTGATGTAAATCAACTGCGCGCCAGTCGCGCAGGCTCAGTCTCAAAGCCTGCGGTTGTCTTGCGGAGGTGTGTGATGGGGCAATATCAACGTTTGCTGCTGGTCGCCGACCAGACCCTGCATCAGACGCCCGCCATGCTGCGCGCGGTGGCGCTGGCCAAGGCGAGCGGGGCGGCGCTGGACGTTCGGGTCTTCGCTGAACCGGCACCCGTGGTTCGCCTGTGGGAGGACAAAATCGATGAGGTCGGCTATCAGCGCTATCTGCGCCACCACCGTCGCTGGGTAGCCGATCAGCTTGAGCTACTCTCGGAACAGGGACTGAAGGTGACGGTGAACGTGGTGTTCACCACCCACGCGCTGCTGGATATCCTGCGGGCTGTCGCAGACCTCAAACCTGATTTGCTGATCAAGGATGTGATGCTCGAACCCCTCCTGAAGCGGGTTTTCATAACGCCGCTGGATTGCCATTTGCTGCGCGAATGTCCGGTGCCCGTGCATCTGGTCAACGAGGTCCGTTACAGCCTGCCGCATCGGATCGTGGCGGCCGTGGATCCGTTCGATCCCGAGATCCAGATCAGCGGTCTGAATGACACCATCATTCAGACTGCCAACGCGCTGGCCACGCAATGTGACGCGCCCATGCACCTGCTCTACGCCTATGACCTGTCACCGGCCTTCAATGGCGACGCGCCGCTGGTCGGTGCCTGATGGGGAGTGGATTTTGTCGAGGAGCTGCGGCAGTCCCTGCACCAGGCTTTCATCAACCTCGCCGATCGCTACGGGATCCCGCCCGAGCGACGCCATTTTGTGATGGGGTTGCCGGTGCCAGTCATCAGCGAGTTTGTCGAGCAATACCTGGCGGATGTGGTCGTGATGGGCACGGTGCACCGCGCAGGTATTGACCGGTTGATGGGTAGCAATACCGAGCGGGCGCTGTATTCGGTACCCGGCAGCATCCTGGCGGTAGGGCCGGTCGTTCGAACCGAAGTGCAAGGTCCTGGATCTGACGAGAGGTCTCTATGAGCCAGTATCAACGGTTGTTGCTGATCATCAATCCGCTCCTGCGCGAGTCCGCTGCGATCAACCATGCCGCGGCGCTGGCCAAGGCCAGTGGCGCGCGCTTGCACATATTGGCGCTGATTCCCTCGCTCGACGGTTTGTCGCTGCTGGAAACAGGCAACCGGTCACAGGCACGCGAAGCATTTCTTGAGGAACACCGGCAGACGCTGGAAGCCCGGGCGGTCAATCTGCGCGGCAGGCGGATCGAGGTGACCACCGAAGTGGACTGGGCCGCTGATGTGGAGCAGCGCATCCTTGATCACGTCAAAGCGTATGGGCCCGATCTGCTGATCAAGGAAATCGAACAGGTGTCGACCCTCAGGCGCGCGTTTTACACGCCGCTGGACTGGCAATTGCTGCGCGATTGTCCGGTACCTGTGTATCTGGTGGGCGGAAGCGGCTATGTATTGCCTCGTAAAGTGCTGGCGGCGGTCGAGGTATCGGATACCGAGTCCGCCGACAACTCGTTGAACGAGCAGATCATCCGGCAGGCCAGTGCCCTGGCCATTCAGTGCGACGCCGAGTTGCACTTGCTCTATGCCTGCGATATTTCCGCCGCGTACCTGGCGGACATGGGAGGATCGCCCTTGGCCGAGCTGACTCGGTCACTGCGCGAGGACCTGCAAAAATCGTTTCTTCGACTGGCCGGGCAGTTCGGTGTGGCCTCCAGTCAGCGCCACTTCGTTGAAGGCCGGCCAGTCACTGTGCTGAGCGAGTTCGCCGACGAGCAGCATGTCGATGTCATCGTGATGGGAAGAGTTCGCAACCGGGGCTTGAGCAAATGGTTGGGCAGTACCACCGAGCACATTCTTTACCAGGTACCTTGCTGCGTTCTGGCGGTTTGACGAGCGTTGCCGGGCTCTCGGCAGGCGAGATGCTTTCCGTTGGTCAATCAGCGTATTGACATATCGAACAATCTCGATATTCTCGCCGCATGGACCTGATCGAAGTATTCAAAGCACTCTCAAACCCGGTACGGCTTGAAATCCTGAAAGGCTTGAAAGACCCCGTAAAGAACTTCCCTCCGCAGGACGAGGGCGACGTTCACACGGTGGGCGTGTGTGTGAGCAGTATTCAAGAGGGCATCGGACTCTCGCAGTCAACGGTGTCCGGTTATCTTGCAACGCTGCAGCGTGTGGGCCTGGTTGAAGTCAGGCGCATCGGTCAGTGGACCTACTACAAGCGCAATGAAGCCAACATCAGCGCCTTGGCCGAGGTCATAGGGAAAGAGCTGTAAAAAAATTTACCGCATGATATCGAGATATCTCGATATCCCTTATTGTCGATACGAGGATTCAACATGAAAGCGATGCTGCTTGAATCATTTGGCAACCCGGAATCGTTCACACTTTGCGACGTACCCAAGCCCGTGCCGAAAGCGGGGCAAGTGCTGGTCCGGGTACACGCCACCTCGATCAATCCATTGGATTATCAAGTCCGACGCGGCGACTATCAGGATCTGGTGCAACTGCCAGCCATCACCGGACATGACGTCTCCGGCGTAGTCGAGGCGGTTGGCCCCGGCGTGACGGCTTTCGCGCCGGGCGACGAAGTCTGGTACACGCCGCAAATCTTCGACGGCCCCGGCAGCTATGCCGAGTATCACGTAGCATCCGCCAGCATCATCGGCAAAAAGCCTTCCTCGCTGAGCCACCTCGAAGCGGCCAGCTTGAGCCTGGTGGGCGGGACGGCGTGGGAAGCCCTGATCGTGCGGGCGGCGCTCAGAGTGGGGGAGAGCATCTTGATCCACGGTGGCGCAGGCGGCGTCGGACACGTCGCCATCCAGCTCGCCAAAGCGATGGGCGCCAAAGTGTTCACCACCGCGCGCGAAGCAAACGCCGAGTTCGTCCGCCGTATGGGCGCCGATGTGATCATCGACTACGAAAAGGGCAACTACGTCGACGCCATCCTGCGAGAAACCAATGGCCTCGGAGTGGACGTGGTATTCGACACCATCGGCGGCGACACCCTGTCGCGCAGCCCCGACGCCCTCGCACAACTTGGCCGCGTGGTCTCGATCGTCGACATCGCCCGGCCACAAAACCTCGTCCAAGCCTGGGGCAAGAACGCGAGCTATCACTTCGTGTTCACCCGCCAGAACCGCGGCAAGCTCGATGAATTGAGTGCCCTGGTGGAGCGCGGTCAACTGCGACCACATGTTGGCGCGGTGTATTCGCTTGCGGAGATTGCGCTGGCCCATGCTCGGTTGGAAAGTCCCAACAACGGTCTTCAAGGGAAAATCGCGATTGCGGTTGAGCCGTCGCTTCGGGCGGGTTCTGCGGGGGATGCGTCATGATTTATGAGATCGCTTTGTTGCCCGTTTATAAAGAACGTGTTGATGAGTTCAGAGGTGCATTTGCCGAGGTTGCGCCTTTGCTCCGCCGCGCGAATGGGTATGGCGGGCACATGCTTGCGCAGGGGATTGAAACGCCGGAGCGGTTCAATTTGATCGTGCGGTGGGAGTCGCTTGAGGCTCATACGGAGTTTGAGGCGGGGGAGGATCACAGGGTCTTTATGCTAGGGCTTGAGAGGTATTTTTCGGAGGAGCCGCAGGTTTATCACATTGAGGGGGCAGCTTTTAGTGCTGGTGAAGGTGATGGGGCGCTTTGGCCCGAAAACTGAAACAGGAGCCCTTCAGAAAAAGGGAGCAGATTCACTACCTGAATCTGCTCCCTTTTTTGTTCGTTAAGCTCAACCGTTGGCGTTTGCTCTCTTTTCCGCCGTCACGATGCAAGCCTTGTAGAAATTGGAATGGAAATCGCTGATCGCTTTCTGTTGCAAACTCTCGCTTGAGTATTGAGGAATCTCGTACGCCTCGCGAATCAACGACTTGAACACCTCACCCACATACTCGTTCTGCTTACCTGCCGCTTCGGCCAGTTCCATCACCGAAGCCATGGGCACGCCTTGCTGCCTGGTTTTCATGACCTGTTTGGCCGAGTTTTCTATTCGTTGGCACTCTTCTAGCTCTTCCTGCGGCACAGGAGAGGCAAGGGCGGAAAAACTGATGGCGAAGGTTACTGCTGCTGCCAGACATTGTTTGTGCACGAGGTGTCGTCCCTGGTTTTGAGGCTGAACCATATCATTCGTGGCTCGGCGCCACCATTGCAGGCAGGGAGAAAGAGCGCCAGGTGCTGGCACGCGGCCACGCCTTGCGCCCCCCGATTTCCGCTGTCACCCTTCGGCCCGTTCTTCAAGGATCAGAAGAAGGAATCAAGGATTGAGTGGCTACATTCCCAACCCGCCTAAAAACTATCGCAACAAAGGAACCGACCCCGTCGATATTCATGCCCAGCGTTGGGCTGAGTATGAGAAACACGGGAAGGAACCGGCATCGGCACGTGAAAAAATCGGCATAGCCCTGCGGATCGGAGTGTTCTTCGATGGTACGGGGAATAATGCCAATAATGCTGCGGCCGGGCTTCTGTGTGGTGCTCATCATCCGATTGCGGCTCAAGATATTGATGCCAGTTGTAAGCCGTTCATGAAAGATCCGGACAGCAGCTACGGTAACGACACCAGCAATGTGCAGAAACTGAGTGACTTGTATTACGCACCTCAGAAAGCCGAAGGAGACGGCTCGCAGAAGCAAGCCTTTCGCATGGTGTATGTCGAGGGGATCGGTACTCGCTCAGGCATGGAGGACAGCACGCTTGGGGCCGGCACTGGTCGAGGTGAGACGGGGGTTGCAGGTCGTGTTCAGCTTTCGTTTTCAGAGATCAAACTGCGTATTGAAGGGGTACTGGCTAGCCATCCTGAGAGCGAAATTACTTCTCTGACATTCGATACGTTCGGTTTCAGCCGTGGAGCTGCTGCCGCTCGGCATTTTGCCAATGAAATTGCACGCGGAAAGCAGGGCCCTCTTGGGGATGTGATGCGCAGTAGTGCGAGAGGATTTAGTTCTACTTTCAATGATCAATACAAAAGCAGCATCAACATGGGCTTCATTGGTCTGTTCGACACCGTACCCTCGATTGCCGGATGGTCAAATCTGGGCAATATCAAAAGCCCTGTTGCCACTGGCATCAGGTTGTACCTGGATCGTCGCTATTTCTCTGATGTCGTCCAGCTGACTGCCCGCGATGAATGCCGGGCGAATTTCGCTTTGAGTCGCGTCAAGCCCGATCATTTGGAAATCGTTTTACCGGGAGTTCATTCCGACCTTGGTGGTGGTTACCTCGAAGAAGCACAAGAGAATGTACTCGTCAGCCCCATGCAAAGCTTGGACGTGTCGCAGAATACTGATGTTGTGACAACCTCGATTTATCGTGATGCAGAGATAGTGAAGGGTCAGTTGCTTGCCAAAGGTTGGCCTGCGGAAATGCTGGAGATTGTCACGCCAGCTGCGTTGCCCTTGCCTAATGCGTTACAAGATCGGCTCAGTCCGCGCCTAAAACGGGTGTACGCCGCCGTCCAACTAAAACGTCCGGTGAGTGGCATGCTCTCCCGGGTGTACCTGCGCTTGATGCACCAGTTGGCGAAAGAGAAGGGCGTTCGCTTTAAAGACATTCCGGATACACCGGAATTGGCTGTTCCTTCAGAGCTTCAAGCGTTGTGTGATCGGTTCTTGGCGGGTGACTACAGCGTTACTCCGCAAGAAGAAAAGCTGTTGAAACTGAAGTACATTCACACGTCCGCAAACTGGAACCACCCCCTTGGCCGCAGAGATGGCAGCGGAATGAGCGCGGTCTATATCAATGCTCCTACCGCAGACTCAATTCGCGTACAACATCCTCACGTACCTGACTGGACGCTCTGGTAATGAAATTACTCGTCACTCTGTTTTGCGCGTTGTTCATGGCTGGCTGCCAGTCTGCTGACCCGCTATCAGGCAAAAACGACCCCAAATCCGAATGGTGGGAATTGGCATTCATCGAACCTGATTACATGCAGGTTTGGGTGGAGGACAGTTCTGTGCAGGACGTTACCGGCAAGGTCTACTTCAAGGCCAATGGTGGCTCCGCAGCCGGTGGCGAGCCAGAGGACGGCACCGAGTCGGCTCGCGGCTGGTCAATAGTGGACGGCAGCGGGAAGCGAGTAGTGGGTGCCGATCTTCCCGTTCGGATATATGTTCGATGGCAGTCAATCGTTGAAAAGAAAACCTGGCAAGCCTGGGTGGATATTCCAGAACATGCCAGGCAATTGATGTTGGAATCCACCAGCAAACGTTGCCCGCAAACACCTGAACGAGAGGCGCGGTTTATGGCGTCGGTTTACTTGGGGCTGGCGCCCGGCGGGGTGGTGCAGGCTTGGGTTAAAGACTCGTGTCATAAGGCGATCAAGGTCGCTCGGGCGAAAGCAGAGATTGAGCCGTTAGGGCCTAGTCAGGGTAAGAACCAAGGACGTTACGCCTATCCGGTCAGTGAAAAATCCAAGCGTTATATCGACAAATTCGGCATTCCGTATGGCAGTTGGTAATTCTTGGGAAACGGGGGCGAGTCGGAAAAGATAGGGCGGCTCTTTTGATAAATAGATGCGTCCCATTTTTAAATCTGCCCGCATTCCTCCCTGACTTATTGAACAAGCTGCCGGATCCCCAGAGACAAAATCAAACCACCGCATAATTGATCAATAGCTTTTTTCCTCCTTCGATACGCTGACGCGATGTCAGGTTGCGAAAGAGCGATTGCGACCATTCCATACCAAGTCATTGAAACCACCACTACGACTGCCAGCATCGACAAAAACGTGCTTGTTGACACGTGGGCGGGGGCTGCCGCTGAGAAAATAGCGGCGTAGAAGGCCATGGATTTTGGGTTGCCGATGTTCGTGATGACTCCTTGAATGAATGACTGCCGAAAGTTTCCGACGGCAGCATCATTATTGGGGGCAAGCGCGGTCTTTCCGGCATTTAGCAACAGTCGGAGTCCAAACCACATCAGATAGGCGGCCCCCAGAACTTTTACGATCAGCGCCGCCCAAGGAAACGCAGCAAATACAACGCCGATACCTGCTATTGCACAGGTGGCCCAGAGTAAGTTGACCAATACAATGCCTGCCACCAAGGCCAAGGCTTCTGGCCGCGACGCAGCGACCGCTTTGTGGACTACCGCAACGAAATTGGGTCCTGGAATAACGACACCGGCCAGGTAAACCAAAAAAACTGTCAAAACAGCGGGACCATCGATCATGTGCGTTCCTTTGCGAGCTCAGTAGTTGGAGAGGTTATCATTCGGTTCAAGATCCAACGTACCTGCTACTTTCGGTTGTCATCCGATGAGCAGACCATTTTTGACGCTTATTAAGTGATGATGTCAACGGCAGTACTCCCCAACCGCTCCCCATTAACTACCACATGCACCGTATGTACCCCTGCATAGTGCTTGCGCGTAGTGAAATCCTTGATCACCTGTCGCCGCGCCACAACCTCACTCCCATACCCCGCCAGCTCCAACGTCTTCAACTTGAAAACCTTCGCCGAAGTCCCGCCATTCGCCTTCACATAGTCAATCGCATAATCAATCACCAACCGCTGTTCAACTGGCACCAACGATCGAACGGTAAACGACAAAGTAATCGTCTCCCCAAGCCGCACAACCGCCGGTTCCACCTTCACATCCAGCAACTCAACCTCAGCCTTCGCCCCCGCACCGATAACCGTGAGCGCCCGAGAATTCCCCTGCTTGATCAAACTCCGCAACGCATGTTTGGCAATCCACGCCGTGTGCTTGTTCTCCAGCGACCACCCCTCAATCGTGTCCAGCACCCACTCCGGATGCTCTTTGGTCACGTCATTCAAATGATTCGCCACGGACTTGCGCACGTACAAACTTTCATCGGCTTTCAACCGGTCAAGAATTCCGGCGGCCAAGTGTGGATCAGCCTGCACCGGTTCCAGCCGAAACGACCACGGCAGGCGAGGGCGGCTGCCTTCGCTGGCGAGTCTTCGGACGTGGTGGTTTTCGTCTTGGGTCCAGTCGTGCATCAGTTCCAGCGAGCGTTCCAGGTCGCTGCGCAGGAAGTGGCGGATGGCGAATTCAGAGGAACCGAAGGTGGTGAAGTATTTCAGGGCCTCCATGGAAGCGTCGAACGCGTGCGCGCCGTAGCACGCGACGTAGTGCGGCAGGCACATGCTGACGAAGCCGCTGTTCAGTCGCGGGGCAAGTTCGCGCAGGACAGCGAGGGAATCTGCGTAATCCAGCGGTAGCACGTGATGCAGGCTTTCGCTGACGCGGGCCATGCGCTGCATGACGGAGAGGTCGGCGAGGCCGTCGTTGGCGTGCTTGAGAAACGCCTTGGCCTTGAACGCCGGGTACACGGCGCTCATTTCTGTGGCGATGTGTTGCAGGCGTTCGGCGTTGAAGATTTCTTTGAGGGCCGGGGCGGCGGTTTCGGTGGCGCTCATGGTCAGGTCATCGGGGTGTCGATGAACGCCCGGGTGCTTTCGGCGTACGCGGTGTATTGGGCGATGCGCGGGAAGTGATCGGCGTCGATCTGGTCGGGGACGACGAGGCCGGTGAAGCTCCAGGCGACGGCGAGAGTGATGCCGTCCTGCTGGAGAGGGCCGTCGGTGGGCAGTGGGTGTTTTTCGAGTTCATGTTCAAGGGCGGTGAAGGCGGCGGCGAGTTGGCCTTCGACGCGTTCGACCCACGGCTGGTATTGAATGTCGGCCGGGCGCAGGTTGCGTTCGTAGTAGAGCTGCACGGCTTTTTCGCAGGCGGCGAGGCCGAGACCGATCAGGCGCAAGGCTTTGGCGCGTTGCGGCAGGTCGGCGGGCAGCAGGGTTTTGCCGGACAGGGCTTCGAGATAGTCGAGGATCAGGGTCGAGTCGATCAGCACTTCGCCGTCATCAAGGATCAGGGTCGGCGCCTTGACCACCGGGTTGATCTGCTGGAAACGTTCGAAGTGGCGGAACACCGAGACCGGGTCGTGTTCCATTTCGACCCCTAGGCATTTGGCAGAGATCGCCACGCGGCGCACGTAAGGGGAGTCCAGCATGCCGATCAGTTTCATGACGCGTTCCTTCAAGTCGAACCGGGGAGGGCATAACGTAGCCGAGGTTGGGGGGATTTGTCAGTCTTTGCGAGGGGAGGGTTTTGCGGTCAGTGACCGTAACGAATTGCGACAAAGCGCCGCTCGTCCGACGTTTGTCTTCTATATACAGCCGCTCGACTGAATTTCTTGCTATAAACGCACTCCGATGAGCGCTGTGAAGCCTGTGTCAGAGCAGTTTCCGGGCCTTGTCGGACGAATTCCCGGTATTTACAGTTGCTGAGGCCTCAAACGGGCCTTAGACTGCCGCCCCTTCGTAAATTGAGTGCCGGGTGGCGTTTGCAATAAACGATGCCTTTCCGATGACCGCAGGCGGTTCGCCGGAACGCTCCCTAATTCGCCTTAATGCACGTTTTTTATAGAGATATCAATGACAAAGGACAAGTTGCTGGCCATGCCGGCAGATGACTACATGAATGCCGAGCAACACGCTTTCTTTCAAGAGCTGTTGCAGAACATGAAAGTCGAAACCCATGAGCGCATTGAGCAGAACCGTATTGCCATCGAAAGCCTGGACACCCCGGCTGACCCGGCGGACGCCGCATCGGTGGAAGAAGAGCGCACCTGGCTGGTAAACGCGATCGATCGCGACCAGCGCATGCTGCCGCAACTCGAGCAGGCCCTTGAGCGTATCAAGGAAGACAGCTTCGGCTGGTGCGACGACAGCGGCGAGCCGATCGGCCTGAAACGCCTGCTGATCAGCCCGACCACCAAGTACTGCATCGAAGCTCAAGAGCGTCACGAGCAGATCGACAAGCACCAGCGTCAGGCCTGATTCCTGAGGCGACCCCTTCAATGCGGGTCGTCGCGAAAAGATCGCAGCCTTTTGCAGCTCCTAAGGGAACTGCAAAAGGCTGCGATCTTTGCTTTTTCTCGTCTGCCGGAAAGTCCCCGCACCATTCCATTGACCTGCCACAGACCCACGACTAACGGACCATGGATAATGGCGTTGTAGTGGCGTTTAATGCAGTCACAACAATGAGAACAAGCGTGGGGTAACAAAATGACGAGAGATGGATCTCTGGTTGCGGCTCTGCCTGCACCAGTTGTTTTGCCGAAGAATCGCTGGCTGACGCCGACCCTGCAAAGCATCGCTCTGATGCTGTTGCTGGCCGGAATGAGCCTGGGCGAATGGCCGTTGTACGTCGGCATGCCGCTGGCGGTGCTGATCGTCTGGCTGCCGCGCCTGCGTTCCCGGGCGGTCCCCGATGCGCAACCGATCGATAGCAATAACGCGATGTCCGAGCTGACTCGCGACCTTTCCTACACAACCAGTCATAACGCGCTGTCAGCCGCCGGCGTTGCGTTTTCCGTCAAAGAGCTGGCCGGCAAGCTGCAATCGCAACTCGACGCCGCCGCGCAGATCGTCAACAACGCTGAAGTCATGATCGCCACTGAGCAAGCCACTTCGCAGCTCAGCCGTGAAGCCTTGGACGCTGCCAGCGAAGCCCATCACAGCAGCGCAGCAGGGCGCACCGAACTGGTGGACTCGATCACGCGCATGCATCAACTCAGCCAGCGCGCCAATGCCAGCCGCGAACTGATCGAAGCCTTGAGCCAGCGCAGTGATGACATCCAGCGCGTGACGCTGGTGATTCAGTCGATTGCCAGTCAGACCAATCTCCTGGCATTGAACGCCGCCATCGAAGCGGCCCGGGCCGGCGAGCACGGTCGCGGTTTTGCGGTGGTCGCGGACGAAGTACGCGGTCTGGCGGCCCGTACTGCGACGGCCACCGGCGAAGTGGGCGAGATGGTCGCCGACATCCAGCAACGCACGGCGCAGGTGGTGGAGCAGATCCGCCAGCTCTCCGACGATTTGCACACGGGCGTCGAGCAAGTCGAACACACCGGTCAGCACCTGGAAAACATCGCGCGACTGGCTGCCGGCGTAGAAACCCAAGTCGGCGAAATCGCCCGAGGCGCGGAAACCAATCGTGAACAGCTCGACAGCCTGTTCACTGCCATCGAACAGATGCGCAGTGATCTGGCGATCAGCGACCAACAGACCCGACGCTTGGCCGAGGCCGCCGTGCAGATGGAAGGGCAGGCAGAAACCATCAGCGAACGCCTGGCCGAAGTCGGGCTGGACGACTATCACCAGCGCATCTACGACCTCGCCCGCGAAGGGGCCAGCCAGATTGCCGCGCGGTTCGAGGCCGATGTCGAGCAGGGACGCATCAGTCTTGAGGACCTCTTCGACCGTCAGTATCAGCCGATTCCCGACACCCAGCCCGCCAAGTTCCAGACTCGTTTTGATCGCTACACCGATCAGGTGCTGCCGGCCATTCAGGAACCGTTGCTGCCGCGCCACGAAGGCCTGGTGTTCGCCATCGCCTGTACGCAGCAGGGTTACGTGCCGACCCACAATCAGGCATTCAGCCAGCCGCTGACCGGGGATGCACAGGTCGATACCGTGAACAACCGCACCAAACGCAAATTCGCCGACCGCACCGGCATCCGCTGCGGCAGCCATCAGCAACCCGTGCTGTTGCAGACCTACACCCGCGATACCGGCGAGTTGATGCATGATCTGTCGGTGCCGATCGTGGTCAAGGGCCGGCATTGGGGCGGGTTGCGTCTGGGCTATAAACCGGAGAAGCCGCGCTGAGCCATTGTTGCCGGAACTGCAATTAAGCTGTGCAGCGGCGTTGCTGTTTCCTCTTGATCCAAATCATTAACATGCCCATATAGTTAGGTTGCTAATGAAGTTGGGAGGTCAACATGCAATGCAGAGTCGATGTCGCGGTGATGATCGGCAGCGGTGTACCCGCCGGTCTGCGCGCGATGGGGCAAAGTGTCTGCTGGGTGGTGCTGCTCAATGGCGAACGCCGGGGCACTGCGTTTGCAAGTCGTAACGAGGCGGAAGATTGCAGGGCCGCATGGCTTGCGCAATTGAGCGCTGAAACCGGTGACAGCCTGCACTGATCAAGATTACTTGCCCCGGTGCAGGCGCACATTCAGCTCATCGACCATGATGGCTTCCTCGCCATCGGCCCGTAGCCACTCCTTGAGCATCTGCGCCTGCTGCGGGCTCCAGAAGTCGGCGTCGATCAGCTTGGTATCGGCGTCCAGCGGATGGGCTTCGATGAAGTCGTCGATCGCCGTTTCCTCCGAAGGCAGCCCTAATTGATCGAACAGGGTTGTCAGGTTGTAAGCAGGCAGTTCCATGGTGTACTCCTTGAAGGATGGCGGGGTCGGTCACTCTCTTTATCTGAGGTGCTCGTCGGCCAGGAGTTCGATCCGCGATTCCAGTGAACGGGCGAGGGCGCAGGCGGCGTTGTGATCCTCGCGGAAACCTCTGACAAGCCCCGTCGACTTTTCCCTGATATGGAAAAAGCCATTGCCCGCCGGGATCACCTGAAACAACGGTGCCTGACCGCAAGACTCGATTGTAGGAACAGTCTCAAAGCCTGGAGTGTTCAGGACAAAGGCAGGTTCGTGAGTCACGGCAAAATGCGTCATAGTGCACATATGAATTCCTTTTCATGGATTGACCCGCATTTACAGGGTGTTGCGGGTAGTCGTGAACAGCATCGCTGCTCTAGAATCGCCAACACCTGTTGACGGCATGGCACTATCTAAAGCAATTTTTTGCGTGCGATATGTCGGAAAAGTGATTTTCTTGGTGAGTTTTTTCCCTAAAGTTCGTAGTCAGTTTTCTCTGGCTGACCGTGACGCGTTTTCCTTCAACATTTGGAGAACGTCTTTGCAGGTTTCGTGAGTGGCATTCCAGTAGTCTTGTGGACCTCGCGTTGGATGAGCACTTCGCTCGCTCAGGCGTATATTCGAGTCATCGCGCAACACCTTCGGCCTGGCCGATTTTTTCTGCCGTGCGCGCTTTTCGCGTACGGCACTCTTTTCAAGTGTGGGGATGTTTCTTTGGCAGTCAGTAACCTCGATATGCATGCTTTGTTCGTGCTGGGTGATTTGCGGGCAAAGCTGGTCAAGCAGTTTCAATCGCGTTTTGTTTACATCACCGAGCAGAACGCCGAAGGCATTTACGTTGCCGAGATCGACACCGAAAGCGCATTGGTGGTCGATGACAAACCTGGCCTCAAGCTCAAGGTCGGCGATCATTTCAGCGCGTCGGTGCTGCCGAGCCGTGAAGGCGGCAAGATGGACATCCGCTTTCGCGAAATCAAAATGACGGTGTACGGTCTGGGCGACTATGCGTTCGTCACCATGGCCGACGGCCATGCCATCGTGTTCAAGGAAGGCCACAGCGCGGTCACCGTGTTCGCCGCCAATCAACAACTGCAGGAAGGCCTGACCAAGACCCTGAAAGCCGTCACCGCCAAGGCCGCCAAGTGGCGCAAGGGCGAACTGGTGACGTTCAAGGCCAGCGAGTGAGCCGCGCCGATTTCCATTTGCAGAACCTCGACAGCGCCCGTGAAGAAGCACGTCGATTGTTCACTGCAAAGGCCGAAATGAAGGCCGCCTGGCTGGGGTGGGTCGCCTCGCAGATCTACGCCTTGCAGCCTGCGGAATACGCCAGCATGGTCAGACGCGAGCTGAAGAGCCTGCAGGAAATGTCTGAAAAGTAGCCTCATCCGTGTCATGCCCCTGAAAAAGTAGGAACCTCGTCTACAGTCAGTTGACTGAGTATTCAGAGGCTTGCGGTCTTCTGTCAGGCCATCCTGCTATTGCTGTGAACAGCACGAGGTGCAAAAGCATGAACGGATTTCGACGGTTGCTGGCCGCTGGCCTGACCTCCTTCGGCTTGATGACGGCGGTGCCTGCGGTGAGCGCGGCACAGGCGCCGATCCACTTTGCCGACCTGAACTGGGAAAGCGGCAGCCTGATCACCGACGTCCTGCGGATCATCGTCGAGAAGGGTTACGGCCTGCCGACCGACACTTTGCCGGGCACCACCATCACTCTTGAGACCGCACTGGCCAACAACGACATTCAGGTCATCGGCGAAGAGTGGGCCGGGCGCAGTCCGGTGTGGGTCAAGGCCGAGGCCGAAGGCAAGGTCGTCAGCCTGGGCGACACGGTCAAAGGCGCCACCGAAGGCTGGTGGGTGCCGGAGTACGTGATCAAGGGCGATCCGGCCAAAGGCATCAAGCCATTGGCGCCGGAGCTGCGCAGTGTCAGCGATCTGAAGAAGTACAAGGATGTGTTCAAGGACCCGGAATCCCCGAGCAAGGGACGGTTCCTCAACAGCCCGATCGGCTGGACATCGGAGGTGGTCAACAAGCAGAAGCTCACGGCTTATGGCTTGCAGGATGATTTCGTCAATTTCCGCAGCGGCTCCGGTGCGGCACTGGATGCGGAAATCAGCTCATCGATCCGTCGGGGCAAACCGGTGCTGTTCTATTACTGGTCGCCGACCCCTCTGCTCGGTAAGTTCAAGCTGATTCAGCTGGAAGAGCCGCCTTTTGATGCCGAGGCCTGGAAGACCCTGACCGACGCCGATAATCCCAATCCGAAACCGACCCGTTCACTGGCCTCTAAGCTGTCGATCGGGGTGTCCACGCCGTTCCAGAAGCAGTATCCGCAGATTGCCGAGTTTTTCAGCAAGGTCGATTTTCCGATTGATGACCTGAACAAGGCGCTGGCCGAAATGAGCGAGAAACACACGGCGCCCCGGGATGCGGCGGTGGCGTTCATGAAGGCGCATCCGGATGTGTGGCAGGCTTGGTTACCGAAGGATGTGGCAGATAAGGTTTCAGCTGATTTGAAATAGAGGCCGTAACGATGGGCCTTATCGCGGGCAAGCCCGCTCCCACAGGTTTTTCGGTGTGCTCTGAGCTTTGAAAACACATCGATTCCTGTGGGGGCGGGCTTGCCCGCGAAGCTTTTAGAAGCGGGTTTGCACAGCCAGCTCAAAGGTGCGCGGTGAGCCGAGGTAATACGCCGGCGACACATGGGCGAACTCGGCATACACCTCATTCGTCAGGTTGCGCACCCGCCCGGTCACGGTGGTGTGCGAGTCCACCTTGTAGCTGAGAAAGCTGCCAAACAGCGTGTATGACGGCACGGTCATGGTGTTGGCCGTGTCGGCGAACACCGATGCCACGTACCGCGCATCGACTCCGCCTTGCCATTGCGGCGAGAAATCGTAGGTCAGCCACAGATTGCCGACCCGGTCCGGCACGTTGGTCGGTGTATTGCCCTTGCGCGAAACCACTACGCCGGCGGCGTTCTTCTCGTTGAACTCGTCGTATTGCGCATCGACCCAGGCGAAGTTGCCTTCGGCCAGCAGCTTGTTGGTGATCCGCAGCGAGCTGGCAATCTCGATGCCCTTCGAAGTCTGCTGGCCGACCGGAATGCTGCTGGTCGGGTCCAGTGGATCCGTCACCGCGAAGTCCTTGCGCTCGATGGTGTAGGCGGCCACTGTCGCCGAGCCGCGCCCGTTCAGGTAGTCGAACTTGCTGCCGATTTCCCATTGCTTGCCGGTCGAGACATCGAAGTCCTGGGTGCCATTGGGTTGCTCGGCGGCGGTGCTGTATTGCACGTACACATTGGCTGACGGAATGAACTGGTATGTCAGGCCGACGCGCCCGGTGACCGGTTCCCAGCTACGTTTGAGATGGCGCGGGTTACTCGCGGTCACCGTGCGATGGTTGGTCACGTCGAGGTCGATGTCGTCATAGCGCAGACCGGTGAGCAGCGAGAGCTTGTCGGTCAGTGCCAAGCGGTTTTCGGCAAACAGCGCTTTGGTCGTGACTTCGTTGGTCTTGTCGCTGACAAAACCCGGCATCGTTCCGGGGATGTCATAGAAATGCCCCGGTCGGTAGTTGTTCGGGTTCACCGTGCTGGCGCCTTTGACGTTCAGCGGCGAGTTGGTGGTCTGGTTGACCTTGTACTCGAATCCGCCGGACCAGGTGGTGTCGAGGCCGAACAGGCTGTTGTCGTGGCGCAGTTCGAACTGGTTGCCGTTCTGCTCGCCCTGGTGTCGCACCTGATACGCAGTGGAGCGGTTCACCGCGCTGTTGTCGGCGTTGTATTGATAGGTTTCCAGGTTGCGGTAATCGCGCTGGCTGTCGAGGTGATAGAGGGTGTTGCGCAGGGTGGTGCTGTCGTTGATCCGGTAGTCGATGATCGAGCGCACCCAGATTGTCCGCTGCTCGTAGCGCCCATCCTCGACGTTGTAGTTATTGAAGCGATTGTGCTTGTCGATCTTCAG
This sequence comes from Pseudomonas paraglycinae, assembly GCF_021601625.1. GTDB lineage: Bacteria > Pseudomonadota > Gammaproteobacteria > Pseudomonadales > Pseudomonadaceae > Aquipseudomonas > Aquipseudomonas paraglycinae. Next base: position 118,285 of record NZ_BQHR01000009.1, read on the forward strand.
TTCGCCGGCCTTGGGGTTGAGCACCGGCGTGCCCCAATACGGGCTGTCTTCGTGTTCATCCTGATATTCCAGGGCCAGGGTGTGCGACAGGTTCGGCGTCAGGTCGCTGAGCAACGAGAACGCCACGCTCCAGGCATCGCGCTCCTGGCGGTCGATGTAGCCGTTGCTGGTGTTGTGGCTGACGTCGAGACGCGCGTAATGCTGCACCTCGGCGCCGGGTTCGGTCAGCGCGTGGTTGAGGCCGAATGCGGTTTCGGTAGTGTCGTAGGTGCCGTAGCTGATCCGACCTTCGATGGCTTGCTCGTCGCGGGTGGCCAGTTTGGTCACGTAGTTCAGCGAGCCACCGACCGAGCCGGCGCCGTTGATCAGTGACGACGGACCGCCCACCAGTTCCACCCGGTCATAAATCCACGAATCCACGGGCCGTGCCAGTCCGCCGGAAACGTTGACGCCGTTGAACATCTGGGTGATCTGGCTGCTGGTAAAACCGCGATAGGAGACGAACCCGCCAAAGCCCGGCGGCGCACTGGCGTTCACCCCCGGCAAGGTGTTGGCCGCGTCCTGAAAGTTTTGTGAACCGTGACGCTCGATGTCAGTGCGGTTGGCGATCGCCACCGAGGCCGGAGTGTCGCGTACGCTCAAACCAAGGCGCGAGGCCATGCCGCTGGACTGGTCGAGGCTCAGGCCCGGTTCGACGCCGGACTCGCCGTCAATGGTGATCGGCGCCAGATCCACGGTGGATTGCGCCCAGACGTTGACGGACAGGCAGCCGCAAAGGCTCGCCAGCAAGGTAAGTTGTTTCATCGATTGAATCCTGAATACTTGTCTAGGAGTCAGCGCACAGGCGAACGCCGCGCGTTGGCGCAGTAGGCTGACAAATCAAAAAGGCAAGGACACTCAGGCGAGGGGCGGGGCGCGAGGGTTGGCCGAAGGCCAGATGAAGCGGGCAGGGAGGTCGGCGCTGACGATGACCGGCAGCGGCGGGCTGTGTTGTTCAGGCAGGATCGCGAGGGTCAGGCTGGAGTTGAACGCCGGGCCCATGCCTCCGGTGGAGCACAGCGGACAACCGAAGGCCTTGGCCAGGGTCGGCAGTTTTTCTTCAGCGGGATTCGAGGCGAGCGGCGCCTGGGTGCTCGGGTCGACGGCGCAGAACTGGCCGCCGATACCGTTGAGCTGCATGCCGACCATTTGTCCGTGACCGATGCTGCAGGCGAACACGTTGAACAGGACGCAGCAATAGAGCATCCAGGCCAGCAGTGAGCGATCGGTACGGGTGAATTTCATGGGGCGGCACTTTACCGCACCGCCGACCGGTCGTGCACATGGAAAAATGCCGACTAGGATGTTTTGTTCAAATCCCTTTAAAGGATTCTCGACCATGACCTTTGTGTTGGCTCAATGGCTGGTGACGATATTTGCGGTGATCAGCCTGATGCATGTGTATTGGGCGATGGGTGGGCAGTGGGCGGCCGTGGCGGTGGTGCCGCAGGTTCCGGTGGACAACGGCGGACTGACGCTCAGGCCGGCGTTCAAGCCGTCAGGCTGGATCACGCTGGTGGTGGCGGCAGCCCTGCTACTGATTGCCGCACTGGTGTGCATGCGAGTGGGGTGGTGGCTGCCCGCCGTGCATCACTGGGCGCTGCAATGGGTGATCAGCGCGATTGCGCTGCTGATGTTTGCACGGGCAATCGGCGATTCGGAGCTGGTGGGGTTTTTCAAGGAAGTGAAGGGGTCGCGGTTCGCCCGGCTCGACACTTGGGTTTACTCGCCGCTGTGTCTGATATTGGGAGCCGGGCTGTTGGCTGTTGCCTGGATTTAACTGCCGGTTTCAGTGCGCCGGCTGCTGACCTCGGCCGGCACGTCATCTCCGGCCATACGCTTGCGGAACAACGCCGCTCGCGCCAGCAACAGGGTAGTCACCGGTACGGTGATCGACAGCAGAATCGGGATCAGCCATGCATGGAGCACCGGCCCGGACTTGAGCGCCGAAAAACAGATGATCGACGCCAGCGCCACGCACCACGCGCCCAACGTCGAGGCCAGCGCCGGCGGGTGCATGCGCTGGAAGTAATCTTTCATCCGCAGCAGGCCGGTCGCGCCGATCAGGGCGAACACGCCGCTGAGGACCAGCAGGATCGCCACCGGGATTTCCACCCAGAGAGACAGTTCAGCGTTCATTCGATCACCTCGCCACGCAGGAGGAACTTCGCCAAAGCAAACGAGCCGACGAAGCCGAACAGCGCGATCAGCAGCGCCGCTTCGAAGTAGGTGTCACTGGCATAACGAATCCCCAGGGTCAGCATCATCAGCATGGCGACGATGTACAGGTAATCCAGCGCCAGTACCCGGTCTTGCGCCGACGGGCCTTTGAACAGGCGCACCAGCGTGAGGACCATGGCCAGGGAAAACAGGAACAGCGTCAGCAGAATCGCGTTCGACAGCAGCGGGCTCATTCGAAAATCTCCATCAACGGCCGCTCGTAAGTGACCTTGAAGTGCTGGATGAACTGCGCCTCGTCATCCAGATCCCAGACGTGCAGCAACAGAATGCTGCGATCCAGCGCCAGCTCCGACCACACCGTGCCAGGCACGACCGTACAGATCATCGACAACGCCGCCAGACCGTTGGCGTCGCGTAGGTCCAGCGGCACCTTGATGAAGCGTGAACGAAGCGGCCGACGACCGGCGTTGAGTACACCCCAGGCCACCTGCAGGTTCGAGACGATCACATCGCGCCCGACCAGCAGAAACAATCGCAGGATCGTGCCCGGGCGGCGGATGTGAATTTGTTGCGGGCGCAGTTTGCGCATCATCAGCGGGGCACAGAAACCGAGTACGGCACCCAGCAGCAGGTTGCCCGGGCTGACCGACAGGTTCAGCACCAGCCAGAGCAACCACAGCGCAAGCGACAGCCACGGCGCAGGGAACAGACGCTTCATGGTTGCACCTCCAGCAGCGCAGCCTTGGCTTCCGGGCTCGGCACGGCGCGGGTGCCGAGCACCGCCATTACGTATTGCTGCGGATTGTTCAGCGCATCGGCTGCTGCCTGGGTGTAACGCAGCAGCGGTTCAGCCTTGAAGGTCAGGGCGATGCTCAGCCCGAGCAGCAGGAAAATCGGCGCGCATTCCAGTTTGCGCAGCAGGGGCGACGGGCGCTCTTCGGGCGACCAGAAGCGCTGGATGCCCAGGCGCGAGAACGCCATCAGCGAGCCGAGTCCGGTGAGGATCAGCAGGGCCAGCAACGCCCATGCGGCATTCGAGATCGGTTCGCCGGCGCCGAGGCCCAGCGGGTTGAGCAGGGCGCCGATCAGGCTCAGCTTGCCGATGAAACCGGACAGCGGCGGCATACCGATAATCAGCAGCGCGCAGGCAATGAAGCTCAGGCCGAGGAAGGCCATGGTCCACGGGATCACCTGACCGACCACGGCTTTCTGATCGTCGTCGAGGTTGATGCCCTTGACCGGACGCTGCCATTCCTGCGGACGCGGCAGCAGTTCGTTTTCGTCTTCCAGCGGCACTTCGATGGCGGTGCGCGAACGTTCGATCAACTCGGCCAGCAGGAACAGCGCGCTCAGCGCCAGGGTCGAGCTGACCAGATAGAACAGCGCGGCGCCAATCAGGTTCGGCTGGGCAAAACCCACGGCCGACAGCAGGATCCCCGCCGACACCAGAATGCTCAGGCTGGCCATGCGTTCCAGGCGTTGCGCGGCAATGATTGCCACGCCCGCACCGGCCATGGTCGCCATGCCGCCGTAGATCAGCCAGTCACCGCCGAAGTAAGCCGAAGCGCCCGCTTGGCTCGAGAACAGCAGCGTCCACAGACGCAGCAAGGTGTAGACGCCGACCTTGGTCATGATCGCGAACATCGCCGCCACCGGTGCGCTGGCTGACGAGTAGGCCGGCACCAGCCAGAAGTTCAGTGGCCACATGCCGGCCTTGGCCAGGAAGGCCACGGCGAGGATCCCCGCGCCGGCGTGCAACAGGCCACGGTCGGCTTCCGGCACCAGCGGGATCTTCAGGGCCAGATCCGCCATGTTCAGCGTGCCGGTCACACCGTAGATCAACGCAGCGCCGATCAGGAACAGCGACGAGGCCAGCAGGTTGATCGAAATGTAATGCAGCCCCGACGACACCCGCGCCCGGCCCGAGCCGTGGAGCAGTAAACCGTAGGACGCGGCGAGCAGCACCTCGAAGAATACGAACAGGTTGAACAGGTCCGCCGTCAGGAATGCGCCGTAAAGTCCCATCAACTGAATCTGGAACAAGGCGTGGAAGCTCGACCCCGCGCCGTCCCAGCGGGCCATGGCGAAGAGCAGGGCGCTGACGCCAATGATTCCGGTCAGCACCAGCATCAATGCCGACAGACGATCGACCACCAGCACGATGCCGAACGGCACCTGCCAGTTGCCCGGCAGATAAACCCCAATCGAACCGGGAACGCCGGTGGTCTGGGTCCATTGCAGCAACATCACTGAAATGCCGAGGCCGAGGAGGCTGGAGAACAGGTTGATTTTCGCCTTCAGTGGTCGGTGCTTCTCGCCGAGCATCAGCATGATGGCGGCGGTCAGCAGCGGCAGCAGGATCGGTGCGGCGATCAGGTGAGTCATCGCCGTCATTCCTTGGGCTCCCTTCCGTCAACGTGGTCGGTGCCGGTCAGGCCCCGTGAGGCCAGCAGCACCACCAGAAACAAAGCGGTCATGGCGAAGCTGATGACGATGGCCGTCAGCACCAGCGCCTGGGGCAGCGGGTCGGTGTAATTGAGCAGATCCTGCGGCACGCCGTCCTTGATGATCGGCTCCTTGCCGATGAACAGGCTGCCCATGCTGAAGATGAACAGGTTGACGCCGTAAGAGAGCAGGCACAGGCCCATCACCACCTGGAATGTCCTTGGCCGCAGGATCAGCCAGACCCCGGACGCGGCGAGCACGCCGATGGCGATTGCGATGACTTCTTCCATCAGACGGCTCCTTTGGCGGCAGCGGTTTTGTGGCCCCGGACCGATTGGTGGGCGAGGGCGGTGAGGATCAGCAAGGTCGAGCCGACCACCACGGCGTAGACGCCGATATCGAAGAACAGCGCGCTGGCGATATGGATGTCACCCAGCAGCGGCAGGCTGAAATGCCAGGTGTGGGTGGTGAGGAACGGATAACCCACCACCATCGCCCCGAGGCCGGTGACGGTGGCGAACAGCAGGCCGGTGCCCATCCAGCGCAGTGGGCGCAGGCTCATTTGCGCCTCGACCCACTGGGTGCCGGCGACCATGTATTGCAGGATGAACGCCACCGACATCACCAGACCGGCGACAAAGCCGCCACCCGGCTGGTTGTGCCCGCGCATGAACAGGTAGAACGACACCACCAGCGCAATCGGCAGCAACAGACGCACCAGCACCGCCGGCACCATCATGAAACCGAGCGCGGTGTCGCTGGCCGAGCGCGGGTTGACCAGATCGGTGACCACGTCGGGGGCGAGCAAGCGCTGCTGGGCCGGCAGTTGCAGGCTTTCTTTCGGCGGGCGGAAACGACGCAGCAGGGCGAACACGGTCAGTGCCACGGCGGCCAGCACCGTGATTTCGCCAAGGGTGTCGAAACCACGGAAATCCACCAGCATCACGTTGACCACGTTGCTGCCGCCGCCCTCGGGCAGGGCGCGGCTCAGGTAGAACGAAGAAATGTCGTTCGGCGTCTGGCGGGTCAGCATCGCGTAGGACAGCAGCGCCATGCCGCCACCGACGGCAATCGACAGCAGCAAGTCGCGCAGACGCCGTACCCGCGCCTTGCGCAGGCTGCTTGGCAGTGGCGAAACCTCTTCGATCCGCCGTGGCAGCCAGCGCAGGCCGAGCAGGATCAGCACCGTGGTCACCACTTCGACCACCAGTTGCGTCAGGGCCAGATCCGGCGCCGAGAACCAGACGAAGGTCACACACGTCATTAGCCCGCAGACGCTGACCATGGTCAGGGCCGCGAGACGGTGATACTTGGCCTGCCACGCGGCGCCGAGGGCGCAGGCGATTGCCAGCAGCCACAGGGTCACGAACACGATCGAGCCAGGGATCTTCGGCCGGTCGCCCCAGCTCAGGCTGCTGTGCAGCATTGGGATCAGGCCGGCCAGCACTGCCGCCAACACCATCAGGAACAGCTGGGTTTGCAGACGCTTGGTGCCGATGCGCCGCTCCAGCCGCCGGGCCAGGCGCATCATCGCCACCAGACTGCGCTCGAACATTCGCTTGCCGTTGAGGCGGCCCGCCAGCGGCGGATACTTGAAGCGGCCGCGCTTGAGCTGGTTGCGCAGTAGCAGATAGACCACGATACCGCCGGACATGGCGATCAGGCTCATGATCATCGGTGCATTGAGGCCGTGCCAGATCGCCAGGCTGTATTCCGGCAGCACGCCACCCACCACCGGCAAGGCGGCAGTGGCCAGCAACGGGCCTACAACTTGTGCCGGGAAAATCCCTACCAGCAAACAGGTGAACACCAGCAACTCAACTGGCGCGCGCATCCAGCGTGGCGGTTCGTGCGGGGTGTGCGGCAGGTCGGTGGCGGTCGGGCCGAAGAACACATCAACAGTAAAGCGCAGTGAATAGGCCACGCTGAACGTGCCGGCAATCGTCGCGACGATAGGCAACGCGGCTTCGACCCACGCCGTGGCGTTGATGAACACGGTTTCGGCGAAGAACATTTCTTTCGACAGGAAACCGTTGAGCAGCGGCACGCCGGCCATGGATGCACTGGCCACCATCGCCAGGGTGGCGGTGAACGGAATCAGTTTGAACAGGCCGTTGAGTTTGCGGATGTCGCGGGTGCCGCTTTCGTGGTCGATGATCCCCGCGGCCATGAACAGCGAAGCCTTGAAGGTCGCGTGGTTGAGAATGTGGAACACCGCCGCCACGGCGGCCAGCGGGCTGTTCAGGCCGAGCAGCAGCGTGATCAGGCCGAGATGGCTGATGGTCGAGTAGGCCAGCAGTCCCTTGAGGTCGTTCTGGAACATCGCGCAGTACGCGCCAAGCAGCAGGGTGGCGGCCCCGGCGCCGCTGACGATGTAGAACCATTCTTCGCTGCCGGACAGCGACGGCCACAGGCGGGCCAGCAGGAAAACCCCGGCCTTGACCATGGTCGCCGAGTGCAGGTACGCCGAAACCGGTGTGGGCGCCGCCATCGCGTGGGGCAGCCAGAAGTGGAAGGGGAACTGGGCGCTTTTGCTGAGGGCGCCGATAAGAATGAGGGGAAGCAGGATGGGGTAGAGGGCATGTGCGCGAATCAGATCGCCGGCGGCCAGGACCTTGTCCAGGTCATAGCTGCCGACGACATGGCCGAGGATCATGACCCCCGCCAGCAGACATAATCCGCCCGCACCGGTGACCATCAACGCCATGTACGCACCACGGCGCGCGTCGTGGCGGTGGTGCCAGTAGCCGATCAACAGGAACGAGAAAAGGCTGGTCAGCTCCCAGAAGAACACGATTTGAATCAGGTTGCCGGAGATCACCAGCCCGAGCATGGCGCCCATGAACGCCAGAAAGAACGCGAAGAAACGCGGCACCGGATCGTCCGGCGACATGTAATAACGGGCATATAAGGAAACGAGGGTGCCGATGCCCAGCACCAGCATCGAGAACAGCCAGGCGAAGCCGTCCATGCGCAAGACGAAGTTCAAGCCCAGGCTGGGCAGCCACGTGAATTCTTCGCGAATCACGCCGCCGTGGGCGATCTGCGGGTATAGCAGCGCGACCGAGACAGTGCCGATCAGTGCGACCAGACCTGCCAGCAGGGATTCGGCGTTACGTGCGTTGTGCGGCAGCACGGCTGCCAGACAGCTGCCCAGAAAAGGCAGAAGCAGTAGAACTATCAGGGACATAGGCTTCTAATCTGCGGAAGTTTGTGAAGCATCATACGTGCCAGCTCCCGGATCGCCAAACGCGAGGATGTCTCTGAATCCTACAAAGTAGCCGTAAAACCCCCGTTTAGCCTTCGGTCTCGTGCTCCAATTCTTCCGTGACCGTTTGTGTCTCTTTGCCTTTGGTCTTCAATTCACTGACGATCACTGCCGCCACGATCAGCCACGCACCCACCAATGCGATGGCCGGAAGGCGCTCACCCGCAATACGACCGACGATCCCGGCCCACACCGGTTCACCGGCGTAGATCAAGGTCGCTCGGGTCGGCGAAACACTTTTCTGCGCCCAGTTCATCGCCACCTGAATCGCCGCACTCATCGCGCCCAGGCCCAGAGCCGTACTCAGCAACAGCCACGAGAAGTCCGGAATCGCCTCGCCGGTCGGTACCACCATCAAAAACGACAGCACCGAAGTCGTCGCCAGTTGCACAACGGTTACGCGACGCACATCGACCTGCCCGGCATAGTTGCTGATCAGGATGATTTCGGCTGCTATCGCGATGGCGCTGATCAGCGTGGCGATTTCACCGGGGCTGAAATTCAGCGAAGCACCGGACGGCCCGGAAAGCAGCATCAGCCCGGTAAACGCCAGCATGATGCCAATGCTCGGCATCAAACCCGGGCGCCGGCCGAGAACCAGCCATTGCAGCAGAGGCACGAACGGCACGTACAGCGCGGTGATGAACGCCGACTGGCTGCTTGGAATGCTCTGCAAACCGACAGTCTGCAAACCGTAACCGAGCAGGATCGCCACGCCGATAAAGGCACCGGCCTTGAGTTCGAACAGGGTCAGCTCACGCAGGTGCTTCCAGGAGAACAGCGCAACGATGCCCGCGGCGGCAGCAAAGCGCAGGCCGACGAAAAACATCGGACCGCTGACGGTCATCGCGTGCTGCACCAACAGAAAGGTGCCGCCCCAAAGCATGGTGATCAGCACCAGCACGCACTCGGCTTTGCTGAATCGGGAAAACCGCAGGGAAGATTGGGAGGGATTGGCTGACGTCATGACCTTGCGCACTTTTAAGGAGGAGACGCACAATGCGCCAAATGTTGCGCAGTATACTGCCCAACTCCAGCCAGTGAGCAATATAGTGCACAAAGATTCCGTTCAGCGGGCTTCGGTCCTGCAACACGTCAGCCAGAACGTCCGGCGCCTGCGCCACGCCGCCGACATGAGCCAGACGGCCCTCGCGGAAAAGTCCGGGGTCAGCCGGCGGATGCTGGTGGCCATCGAGGCCGGCGAGAAGAATGTCAGCCTGACCACCCTCGACCGCGTCGCCGAAGCCCTCGAAGTGGCCTTCAGTGATCTGATCCAGGCCCCGGACAATCGCGATCCCGGCCGGATCAACGAACTGGCCTGGGCCGGCAGCATCCCCGGCAGCAAAGCCGTTTTGCTATCCAAGGCCAATGCCACCCGCGCGGTGGAGCAGTGGGAATGGTGCCTGCAACCGGGTGAGGTCTATCCCTCGCAACCGGACGCCGAAGGCTGGAGCGAGCAGATTTTCGTGTTCGAAGGCTGCCTGACGCTGATGCTCGGCGATCAACCCCAGCGCATCGCCGCCGGGGAGTTTTTCATGTTCGCCAGCAACCAGCCGCACACCTATCGCAATGACGGGGAAGTGGCGGCGCGCTTCGTGCGCAATGTGGTGATCTGACTGTTGCAGGGCCGACAGCGGATAAACAGTTTGCTCCATCCTGCGTGCAGACTGCTTTAGGTTGTTATCTCAATCTATTGATAAATAAAGAAAATGTATTCAGGCATGACTCCTGCTATGGGTTCTGGATCCTCATCCGGAAACCACGGAGTCGCCTCACATGATCGCTTCAAATCAAACCGCTAAACGCCTCCTGAACATCGGGAGTAACGTCTGATGCCCCGCGAAATCCGTCTCAACGCCTTCGACATGAACTGCGTCGGTCATCAGTCGCCGGGCCTGTGGGCTCACCCTCGGGATCGCTCCTGGCAGTACAAGGATCTGGAGTACTGGACCGATCTGGCGAAAATCCTCGAGCGCGGCAAGTTCGACGGTTTGTTTATCGCCGATGTGCTGGGCATCTACGACGTGTACAACGGCAATGGCGAAGCGGCGATCCGGCAGGCGGCGCAGGTGCCGGTCAACGATCCGTTGCAATTAATTCCGCCGATGGCGCTGGTCACCGAGCACCTGGGTTTCGGTCTGACCGCTTCGTTGTCCTTCGAGCATCCGTATCCATTCGCACGGCGCCTGTCGACCCTCGATCACCTGACCAAGGGCCGTGCCGGCTGGAACATCGTCACCTCTTATCTGGAGAGCGGCGCGAAGAACATCGGCCAGCAAGCCCAGACTGAACACGATGCGCGCTACGACTTCGCCGAGGAATACCTGGAGGTCTGCTACAAACTCTGGGAAGGCAGTTGGGAAGAGGGCGCGATTCTGCGCGATCGCGAACGGCGGATCTTCAGTGACCCGAGCAAGATTCACGAGATCCGCCACCACGGGAAACACTTTCAGGTGCCGGGCATTCACCTTTGCGAACCGTCGCCGCAGCGCACGCCGGTTCTCTATCAGGCGGGTGCTTCCAGCCGGGGCAAGCAGTTTGCCGCCGAGCATGCCGAATGCGTTTTTGTCGCTGCCCCGTCGAAAGTGCTGCTGAAGAAAACCGTGGCCGACATCCGCCGCCGCGCCGCCGAGGCCGGGCGTGATCCGTCGAAGATCCTGATTTTCAACCTGCAAACCGTGATCCTCGGCGAAACCGACGCCAAGGCCAAAGCCAAATTCGAAGAATACAAATCCTGGGTCAGCTACGAAGGCGCGATGGCGCTGATTTCCGGCTGGACCGGCATCGACTTCAGCCGCTTCAAACCGGACGAACCGCTCAAGCATGTGCACACCAACGCGATTCAATCGGCGGTCGAGGCGTTTTCCACGGCGGATCCGAACAAGGTCTGGACCCCCAACGAACTGGCTGACTGGGTCGGCATCGGCGGCTTCGGCCCGTTGTTCGTCGGCAGCCCGGAAACGGTGGCGGACCTGTTGCAGGAATGGGTCGACGAAACCGACGTCGACGGCTTCAACCTGGCCTACGCGCTGACCCACGAAACCTTCATCGACGCCGTGGAACTGCTGGTGCCGGAGTTGCAGAAGCGCGGGGTCTACAAGACCGAGTACGCGCCGGGGACCTTGCGCGAGAAGCTGTTTGGCGAAGGGCCGAGACTGCCGGAGGTTCATCCGGGCAGCGTCTATCGAAACCTCGGCGAGCTGCATCGGCAGGAGAAAAAAGTCGCGTCCGTCTAGACGCCTTCGCAGCGTCTGAATGACACTGCCTTGAGCAAACCCTCTGCAGCGAGAACGGCATGACTCAAACCGATACGACCGCACTGCGTCACGCCGACATCCTGATTGTCGGCGGCGGCCTCAGCGGCACGATGCTGGCGGTGCAATTGCTGCGTTTGCCGGGGCGCAGAAAGATTCTGGTGATCGAGCCCCGGGCCGAGCTGGGCCGGGGCGAAGCGTACAGTGCGGTGGAACTGGGCCACACGCTTAACGGCAACGCGGCGCGGATGAGCGTCGATCCGGACAATACCGATGACCTGACCCAGTGGCTGACCGCTCACATCGCCGGTGGCGGCTGGCCGGAGTCGGATCAGCAACATGTGCCGGTCAGCGAACTGTTTCCACCTCGGGGGCTGTTTGGCGTGTATGTGCAACAGCGTCTCGCCGAAGCGCAGCAGGTTGGCGCGCAACACGGTTCTACGGTCGAGCATGTGCGCGCCGAAGTGGTCGATGTTCAGGCCTCCAGTGATTCCGTGCAGCTCACCTTGAGTAACGGTCAGCAATTGCTCGGGGCTTTTGCCGTGTTGGCGACCGGGATGTTCCCGGCTGCCCGCACCCCGCAAAAAGAATCCAGTGGTCTCAACGCGGCGGCACTCGATCCGTGGGATGTCGCGGCAATGCGCCAGCTCGATCCGCAATCGACGGTGCTGATCATCGGTTCCGGCCTGACCATGGTCGATGCCGTGGTGTCGCTGGAGCAGGCCGGGCATCGCGGGCCGATCGAGGTGTTTTCCCGGCACGGGTTGTTGCCCCATGTGCGTCGGCAACCGCCCGCGTGGGTGGACTTCCTCGCCGAGGATCACAGCATTCGCACACCACGCCAGTTACTGCGCGAATTGCGCCGGCATTGCCGCGACGCCATCGCACAGGGCATCGACTGGCAGGCGCCGCTCGACACCGTGCGTGCGCACATCGGCCGGTTATGGAGTCAGGCCAGCGATGTGCAGCGCCGGCAATTCGTGCGGCATGTGCGGCCGTGGTGGGAAAGTCATCACCATCGTTCGCCGCCGCTGAGTGCGGAACTGGTCGAGCGTCTGCACCGGGAAGGGCGATTGCGCATTCATGCGGCGTCTTACAAGGGTCTTGAGCCTGCATCGGGCGACGGCGTGAGTATCCTCATTCGCCCTCGCGGCGAGGCCGAAACCCGCGTGCTGCAGGGCGCGGCGTTGATCAATTCCAGCGGCATCGAATACGACTGGCGCCGGGTCGCGCGACCTTTGCCGCAGCAGTTGCTGGCGCGCGGTCTGGTTCGTCCAGGGCCGCTGGCACTGGGGATCGCGGCAGAGGTGGACGGTGCGGTGCTGGATGTCGAGGGCCGGGTCTCGAACCGCCTGTTTGCCATGGGCCCGCCGTTGCGTGGCATGTGGTGGGAAAGCACCGCCGTCACCGATGTGGCGTTGCAGGCCAAGGCACTGGCCGCGCGACTGGTTCGCTGATGCCCAAATGCAAGAAACCCCGCTTCGGCGGGGTTTCCTGTTTCTGGCAGCTCAAACCGATCACTCAGTAGCGCTGATATTTGGAACCGAATTCCGGGCGGTTTTCTGCGACGTACAGTTTGGTCTGTTCGGCGTTCTGTTGCAGGTTGAGGCTGCCTTTGTGTTCGGCATCGATGCTGACGGTGTCGACGTTCAGGGTGCCGGACTGGCCAATGGTCGCCGCTGCGACAACCGGGGTGCTGGCGTGTGGGGCAGCGATGGCGGAGGTGGCGCCGATCAGGGAAACGATGAAGCCGAGTGCGATGATGTCTTTCATGATGTTGCTCCAGAGAGTGGGGAGAAGATGGGGCCCACTGTAGTGCTGGAGGGTTTTGATGTGAAAACACCCTTGCGCATAGTTGTTATCGAAGGTGTTGATGCGCGATCAGCGCGGTAGGGTATTGCTCAGCCAGCGCTGGCGCAGCTTCTCCAGACGGCCGTCGGCCCGCAATGTATCCAGCGCCTGCTGCCAGCGTGCGACCTGTTTCGGATCGGTCTGCGGCGAAAACGCAATGTAGGTGTTCTGCTTCATCAACGGGATCTGGTACTGCAAGCGTCCCGGTTCCATGCCTTGTTCGCGGGCGAGGGCGGCTTTGGACCAGGTATCGGAGACCACGAAATCGGTACGCCCCAGGCTGAACAGTCGCATCATCTGCTCCGGGGTTTCCACGCCGTAGAGGTTGTTCAGGTCTTGCCCTTGCAGATAGCTGTAGACCAGCCATTTGCGCGGTACGGTGATCCGGCCCAGGTGATCGGCTTCACGCAGGCTGTGCACGGGAGGCTGGAGATTGTCGCGGGCGTATAGCGCGGTTTCGACTTCGATCAGCGGCCCGACCCATTGATAGCGATCGTCGCGCGCATCGGTACGCAGCACGGTGAATACGCCGGTGTCGGGCGTGTCGCTGGCCATGCGCAGGGCGCGCAGCAGCGGGACTTGTTGCAGATGGATGCGGTCGCCGGTCTGGGTCGCCAGAGCCTGCACCACGTCCACACCGAATCCTGCGAGCTGATTGCCTTGCATGAAATGCAGGGGCGGGTGGTTGTCGGTGAGCAGTTGCAGATCCGCCGCGGTGGCCGTCAGGGCCAGCATGGACAGCAGACAGGCGGCAAATCGTTTCATGGATCGTCCCTGAACAAATCAATCGCGCAGCTTAGTACGAGCCATGGCGGCTGTCGTGGGGAAACAGCGGGCTTTTGTGTCAGAGAACAAGGCTTATCGGTAGTGAACGCTGCGGGGGCAGAGCGCCCCCGGCAGGAATCGACAACGGCGGTACAAACGATCAGTAACGCTGGTACTTGGAGCCGAACTCGGGACGGTTCTCGGCGACCAGTACGCTGCGGGCCGAACGTTCGCGCAGTTCCTGTAAGCGATCGGCACCCCCTTCGGCGACACGTTCGCGCAGCTCTTGCAAGCGGTCCGCACCGCCCTCGGCGACGCGCTCACGCAGTTCCTGCAAACGATCCGCGCCGCCTTCAGCCACGCGTTCGCGCAGTTCCTGCAAGCGATCCGCGCCACCTTCGGCTACGCGATCCTTCTGCAGGTTTTCCGAGCCGTATTCGGCAACCAGCGGCTGGGAGCTGGCGGACGCCAGGTCGGCCAGGGCCAAACCGCTGAACAGGCTGATTGCGAGTACCAGGGATTTCGAGGACTTGAACATGGTGCTTCTCCTTGCGTTTGAGATGAGTGAACCAGTGCTTTCTGGTGGGTTCATTCAAACGCGAGGGTGTATCGCTGATATGTGGTGTTGCGGCCCGAAAACGCGGATTACGTATCTGCGCGGCGAATTTATACAGAGCGATACAAATCCGTCAGGATTCGGCGAGCATCTCCACGGCGAAGGAGAAAACATAACCCTCGTTGCGCACGGTCTTGATGTAGGTCGGCTCGCGGGAGTCGTCCAGCAGACGCTGGCGCAGGCGGCTGACCAGCAAATCGATGGAGCGGTCGAACAGGTCCGCGTCGCGACCCTGGGTCAAATTCAACAACTGATCGCGGCTGAGCACCCGTTGCGGATGATCGAGAAACACCCGGAGCAGGCGATATTCGGCGCCGCTTAGGGCGACCATGGTGTCGTCTTCATCGAGCAGGTGGCGGGCGGTGGTGTCCAGGCGCCAGCGGCCGAACGCGAGCAGGCGTCCGGTTTCGGTGATCAGCAGATTGGGCGGCAGCATTCGCGTGCGGCGCAGCACGGCGTTGATCCGCGCCAGCAATTCGCGGGCAGCGAAGGGTTTGGTGAGGTAATCGTCGGCACCCATTTCCAGGCCGAGGATGCGGTCGGTCTGGTCGTCGCGGGCGGTGAGCATCAGGATCGGGATCGCCTTGTGCTTGCCGGCGCGCAGTTCGCGGCACAGCACCAGCCCGTCATCGCCGGGGAGCATGATGTCGAGCACGATCAGGTCGACCGTGTTGGCTTCCAGAAAGCTGCGCATCTGCCGGCCATCGGCGACCACGGTGCTGCGCAGGCCGTTCTTGGTCAGGTAATTGCCGACCAGCTCGCGGATCTCGCGGTCATCGTCGACGATCAGGATGTGGTTGATGTGATCCATGGTTCGCTCTTTTTATAAGGAGTGCCCGAAGCGTTGCGCTTCGGGCACTGGTCGCTTCTAGTCAGGACACCACGCGATAGCACGGCACATACGCCGCGCCGCCCGGCAGTTTCATCCGGTGCTGGGCGACGAAGGCTTTGAGCAGCAGATCGAGGGGCTGCATGATCGCGGCGTCGCCACGGATCTGATACGGCCCGTGTTCCTCGATCAGGCGGATGCCCTTGTCCTTGACGTTGCCGGCGACGATCCCGGAGAACGCGCGGCGCAGGTTGGCCGCCAGTTCATGGGGCGGCTGATCGCGGTGCAGCTTGAGGTTGGCCATGTTTTCGTGGGTCGGATCGAACGGGCGCTGGAAGCCTTCGTCGATCTTCAGCAGCCAGTTGAAGTGGAACGCGTCGGCGCGTTCGCGGCGGAACTGCTTCACGGCCTTGAGCCCCGCCGTCATCTGCCGCGCCACTTCGGCCGGGTTGTCGATGATGATTTCGTAGTGCTTCTTCGCCGCTTCGCCGAGGGTGGCGGTGACGAAGGCGTCCAGTTGTTCCAGGTACGGCGCGGCGTGTTTCGGCCCGGTCAAAATCACCGGGAACGGCAGGCCGGCGTTGTCCGGGTGCATCAGGATGCCCAGCAGGTACAGGAACTCTTCGGCGGTGCCGGCGCCGCCCGGGAAGATGATGATGCCGTGGCCGACGCGGACGAAGGCTTCCAGGCGTTTTTCGATGTCCGGCAGGATCACCAGTTCGTTGACGATCGGGTTCGGCGCTTCGGCAGCGATGATGCCCGGCTCGGTCAGGCCGAGGTAACGGCCACCGTGAATCCGCTGCTTGGCGTGGGCGATGGTCGCGCCTTTCATCGGGCCTTTCATCACGCCCGGGCCGCAGCCGGTGCAGATGTCGAGGCTGCGCAGGCCCAGTTCGTGGCCGACTTTCTTGGTGTATTTGTATTCTTCGGTGTTGATCGAGTGGCCGCCCCAGCACACGACGATTTTCGGCTCGACGCCCGGACGCAGGGTGCGCGCGTTGCGCAGCAGGTGGAAGACGTAGTCGCTGATGCCTTGGGAGGTGCTGAGGTCGATGCTCAGGGCATCGAGTTCGTTTTCGGTGTAGACGATATCGCGCAGGGCGCTGAACAGCATTTCCCGAGTGCTGGCGATCATTTCGCCGTCGACGAAGGCGTCGGCCGGGGCGTTCAACAGCTCCAGGCGCACACCGCGATCCTGCTGGTGGATGCGGATTTCGAAGTCCTTGTAGGCTTCAAGAATGGTTTTTGCGTTGTCGACATGGGCGCCAGTATTGAGGATGGCCAGGGCGCACTGGCGAAAGAGGGTGTAGGTGCTGCCGGTTCCGGCCTGGCTCAGTTGCTGAACTTCACGTTGGGAAAGGGTTTCGAGGCTGCCTTTTGGGCTGACCGAGGCATTGATTACGTGTCGTTGGGTCATGCAGTGATCCTTAAAACGATGTCATTGCCGGCATGGCCAATGGCATCCGAATAGTGTGTATCCATGAATGAAGATGGCACGATCTGCGTGGTATCGCCATGTCCCCGTTGGACTTTGAAAAGATGAAAAGGAGCTCCAGCATAGCTAAATCCGCCTCAGAGGCGATAATGCGCCGGCCTCTTTTTATTTCAAGCCATGGAAGCCTGTCGCGATGTTCGAGATTCAACCGATCAATGCCATCACTTATCGCCAGCAGACCCGGCGCAGCACGCTGATCATCGCGGTGCTGTTTCTGGTGCTGGCGATGGCGTTTTCGACGGCGGCGGTGGCGCTGTTCGGCGAACCGGGCGGGGATAACCTGCGGTTCAATGTCGGCGGGGTATTTGGCGCATTTCTGCTGACAGCGGCGTTGCTGCGCGGGCGTTTCTGGAACCAGACCTGGATGGCCCCGGCGGTGTACGGCTGGCGGCTCAAGCGCAGCCTGATGAGCGTCACCAATGTGATGCATCAGGTGACGGCGGCGGTGGAGAAGGGTGATCCGGTGGCGATGAAGGTGCTGCGTTTCTATCACCTGGGGCTGACCCAGATGCATGAACTGGACGGTAACTCCAGCGATCACGCGCAATTGCACCGGGAAGTCGAAACACACAAGACGCGGATGGAGGCGCTCGGTCTGGATACCGATCAGACGCGCCTCGATCCGGCCTGGCTGGAAACCTTGAAAGCGCGTTAAAACGGAATGCGCGCGCCGCGCCGCAGTTTCCAGCGGCGAATCAGGCGCCCGTACACCAGCAGGTTGACCACCAGCACCACGCTGCCCAGCACCAACTGAATCTGCGGGGTCAGCCCCGCCGGGTAGATGATCGGCCAGATGTAATGTTCGATGAATCCGCCGGCGTATTCGGTCTGCCCGGCGGCGTGGCGCATCAGGTTTTCCCAATAGGTCAGCGGACAGGTCAGGTGCAACACCTCGACCGCCACGCCCCAGGCCGCCGCCGGTAAATGCAGCCACATCAGCCGCGGCCACTTGAGCACCAGCAGCCCGCCGAACAGCACGAACAGAATGAACAGCAAATGAAACAGCACCAGCCCGTCGGCGGCTATTCGATACAGCATGTCGTCTCCCTGACGCGTGTGTGAATGGTTGCCATGTTACGCCGGTAAATGACTGACGGAAGGATTTGCGCCAACTGCGCAAGATTGTTCAAGCCATGAACGGGCGTTTGCTGGCAGAGTCCGGGGCCTTGTCTCACGGTTGAAGCGTGTTATGTCTGACTCATTAATGCCGCGCAGTGCCTTCCTTCGCGGAGCCGCGGCGATCATACCGTTATCGCTGGCGACCGCGCCGTGGGGGCTGCTGGCCGGCTCCATGGCGATCGAAGCCAACCTCACACCGCTGCAAGGGCAGGGCCTGTCGAGCATCGTGTTCGCCGGCGCTGCGCAATTGGTGGCGATCGGCATGCTCAAGGGCGGCGCGGGGATTTTCTCGATTCTGCTGACCACGCTGCTGCTGACTTCGCAGCATCTGCTTTATGGAATGAGCATGCGCCACGTGATTTCGCCGTTGCCGGGGCGCTGGCGTATCGGTCTGGGCTTTTTGCTCACTGATGAACTGTTCGCTCTGACCAGTCAGCATGATCGTCAGCAGTTCAACCGCTGGTACGCCTTGGGCGTGGGTCTGACGTTTTACATCGCCTGGAACCTCTTCACCCTGGCCGGCATCGTGCTCGGCAGCAGCATTCCGGGGCTTGAGCATCTGGGGCTGGACTTCTCGATTGCCGCGACCTTCATTGCCCTGATCACCCCGGTGGTGCGCAATGTGCCGACGGTGGTCTGCGTGGCGGTGTCGCTGTTCTGCTCGGTGCTGTTCAGCTACTGGCAATGGGGTTCGGCGCTGGTGCTGTCGGGCCTGGCCGGCATGACCGCCGGGTTTATCTGCAACAAGCTGTATCGGGAGCGCACATGATGGTCTGGGCAGTGATTTTCGGCATGGGGATTCTGGTGTTCCTCAACCGTTACGTGTTTCTCGAACCGCGCCTGCCGGTGCGTTTGAGCAGTAACGCGCGGCAGTTTCTCGGGTTTGCCGTGCCGGGCATGTTGACCGCGATTTGCGGGCCGATTGTATTCATGCCGGACAAACAACTGAATCTGCAGTGGGATAACCCTTATCTGCTGAGCTCACTAGTGGCAATCGGTCTGGTGATCTACACGCGTAATACATTGCTTAGCATGCTATTGAGCATGGCGTTCTTCTTTCTATTGCGCTGGTGGCTTTAAGTTCTACGCTTAATGGATGAATTCCATTAGCGAGGTGAACATGGCAACCGAGCAGAAACGTCCCGAAAAAGATGACGAGCCGAGCGAAGAAGAGATCGAGCGGGAGAAACACAAGGAGCAGACCTGGAAGCATGACGACAGCCGCGAGTTGTCCGACCGTGATCAGGAACGCCCGCTGAAACCCTGAACGCCACAACGAAAAAGCCCCGCGATTGCGGGGCTTTTTCGTTTCATCAAAGATCGTCCAGCTGCGTGAAATCGGGGTGGGAGGCCCGATAACCCAAGGTCTTGTCGATCCAGGCATTCAGCTCGTTGACCATCACCGGCGGGTGGCAGGGATAGTTTTCGAGTGTGGCGCGCAGGATGCGGTCGATATCGGGTACGTCACGCAGGTTTCGAGTCTTTATGTAGTGGCCGATAAAACAGTCGAGTTGAAAGCGTTCTGTCGTGGACAGATGAATACACTCCAGGCCTGTGACCTGTTTGATTGCAAAATCGTCGCGCAACTTAGTTCTCTGCAAGGCTTGTTAAGTTTGTGGGGTATTCCTGGTTTTGCTGACTCTTTGGTCAACTGGTATGCCAAAAGGAAATGCGGCGCGCATGCTATCCGTAGTGTTTGTAAATGTATGTATGACGGTTGAAATGTCAGACAGGCGGTTAGTTCAATCAAACGACTGTTTATGTTGAATGTTTCGCGTTTGAAACACCGGGTGTAACGCGCAGGATTCAATTCGTGAATTCCTGCTCTTGATAACGCACCGCATCGGCATTTATTTACGTCACCGCTTCAATCAATTCAGACCCCTGATTGCGGGAGTTGCCCACCGCTTTGCCGACTTTGTGCCATTGGAACGCTTCGCTGGGTTCGGCTTCAAACAGCAGCATCTGCTCGGCGCGCTCGGTGGGCGTGGCGGGATCGAGCCATTCCTGTACCCGATCGGCGTGCAGCACAATCGGGCGACGGTCATGCACATCGAGCAAGCCACCTTCGCTGTCGGCGGTGATGATGACGAAGCCGTCGTCTTCCCGTGGAGGTTCGCCGGGTATCGGAAACTGGCCGATGGCGGCGCAGAACACCGGTTGATGGTCGGCGCGACGAATCAGCCACGGCTGTCGGCTCTTGTCGGGTGCATCGACCCACTCGAACCAGTTGTCGACCGGCACGATCAGTCGATGGCGCCAGATCGCTCGAAAGAACGGCCCGTGGGCGACTTTTTCCACCCGCGCGTTGATTGGCGCAGCGCGATCCTTGGCCCAGTGCGGGCGCCAGCCCCAGCGCAGATTGTCGGCGTATAGCCGTTGTCGGTGCTGATGGAGGATCGCCAGTGACGTGGTGGGCGCAGCGTTGTAATGCGCCAGCGGTGCGTCGCCGACGTGATTGATCAGCGCATCGGGAATGCTCAGCACCGCGACGAAATCGTGGATGCCACGGTATTGCGACAGTCTTCCGCACATCGGCCGATCCTCCGGCGAACCAGCTGCCTGAAGGCTTCAGTTTAGTTGCACGGTTCAATCCTTGCTGCCCTGGCCGGTGAAGGCGTCGCGCCAGACCAGCCAGCGGCGTTCCAATATGGCCAGCAGGCCATCGCTGAGTTTGCCGAGCAGTGCCAGGACGATGATCGCGGCCAGCACGATGTCCGGTCGCGAAGTCTCGCGACCGTCACTGAGCAGGTAACCCAGCCCTTTGGTCGCCGCGATCAGTTCGGCCGCCACCAGAAACATCCACGACAGGCTCATGCCGCTGCGCAATCCGGTAAACAGACCGGGCAGGGCAGCTGGCAACAGAATCCGTCGCACCAGTTGCAGCGGACTGAAACCGTAGATATGCCCGACCTCCACCAGTTTGCGGTCGATGTTGCGAATCGCCGCGACCACGTTGACGTAAACCGGGAAGAACGCGCCGATGGCGATCAGGACGATTTTCGAGGTCTCGTCGATCCCCAGCCACAGCAACAACAGCGGCACCCAGGCCAGGCTGGGAATCGAACGCAGCGCGGCGAAGGTCGGTTCCAGATAGGCCTCGGCTTCGCGGCTGAGGCCGACCCATGCGGCGAACACCAGCGCCAGACTCGCGCCGATGGCAAACCCCAGCAGCACGCGAATCAGACTGGCGCCGATGTGTTTCCACAAGGCACCTTCGGCCAGATCTGTAAGGGTCAGGGCAATCTCGCTCGGCGCCGGCATCTGGTAGGACGGCAGCCAGCCGATGCGTACGATAAATTCCAAGGCGATCACGATCAGCAATGGCAGGGCCAGGCCCTTAAGGCGCCGGCGCCAGAGCGGATTCAGCAGTGGGAGTTTTCGCCGTGGTGCCGACAAGGCGAGGCGGGCGGGCAAGTCGTTGCTCATGGACGGTTCTCCGCTCACGACAAATCCGCGACGGGCGCGGACTTGTCATGAGCCTGATCGGTTACTGGGCGGCGGCGACTTGCTGGAAACCGGTGTCGATCAACTGATCGATGACCTGGTCGACATTCACTCCACGGCGCACCAGTTCTTCGGAGACCAGAATCGGCGCGGCGGCTTTCGAGGCCAGCACGTCCCTGGTGGTCAGTTGCGGGCTGCTCAGGTCGGTGCGCGACAGTTGCAGTTTGGCCACGTCCAGCGGCAGGCCGGATTCGCTGGCGAGCAACTTGGCCAATTCTTCGGGGTTCTTCACCGACCACTCGCGGGCCTGCTCATAGGCCTTGATCACGGTGTCGATGGTTTGCGGGTGTTGCTTGGCGTATTGCTCGGTAACGCTGACCACGCCGTAGCTGTTGAAGTCGCGATTGCGGTACAGCAGGCGCGAACCGGCCTGCACCTGGCTGGCGGCCATGTGCGGATCGAGGCCGGCCCAGGCGTCGACATCGCCTTTCTCCAGCGCGGTGCGGCCGTCCGGGTGTTGCAGGTGCACCAGTTCCACATCGTCCTTTTTCAGCCCGGCCTGTTGCAGGGTGCGCAAGGTGAACAGGTACGGATCGGTGCCTTTGGTAGCGGCGATTTTCTTGCCCTTGAGGTCGGCGACGGACTGGATCGGCGAGTCCTTGCGCACCACCAGCGCGGTCCATTCGGCGCGGCTGTAGACGTAGACCGATTTGATCGGGCTGCCATTGGCGCGGCTGAGCACGGCAGCGAGGCTGGCCGACGAGGCGAAATCCACGCCGCCGCTGTTGAGGTACTCCAGCGAGCGGTTGCTGCCCTGGCTCAGCACCCAGCTGACTTTGCTCTGGGGCAAGGCTTTTTCCAGGTAGCCCAGATGTTTGAGCGCCAGGCTGACCGGCGAGTAATAGGCGTAATCCAGATGCACTTCGGCCGGCGGCGCTTCGGCAGCGTGGGCGAAAGGGTGCAGGCTCAGGGCGACTGCGCAGGCCGCGAGCAGCGTTTTGACGCGGGAAAACGGTAAGAGGGATTTCATGGGCACGCTCCGGCAAGGCAACAGATTCTTATGTCCAAAAAGATATTTTTATCGAATGCTTCCTGCATGAATGGAATATTGCAGGCTCTGTGCCATGTGCGCGTTGTCCCGTATTTACGGGGTTTGACGCCGGTTTTTCAGGTCGGAAGTGTTGCAGGGAAAACACTGTGCCGAGCCACTGTTGCTCGGCCAACAGTGCGGCGGGAAGGTGCTGAGCTTATGCGGAAATCGAATTTAAAATCTGATTTGTAAGAGCGTTATGGTCTATAAAAATCCCTCTGCAGGACTCGCCATGAAGCTCTCACGTTTCCTACGCGCCGCGTTGACCAGCGCACTGTTTGCCACGCCATTGACCTACGCTGCCGAACCCTTGGTCCTGCACGTCGGCGACCAGAATTACTACAACATCCGCGCGTCCATAGAGGCGTCCGGCGTGTTGAAGGACGCGCCTTACACGGTCGACTGGAAACACTTCCAGGCTGCCGCGCCATTGGCCGAGGCGTTGCAGACCGGATCCCTGGATCTGGGTTTCCTGGGGGATTCGGGGTTTCTGTTTCTGGCTGCCAAACAGGCGCCGGTGAAACTGATCGGGGTGTCGCGACAGAACCCGGACACCATCGCCCTGTTGGTGCCCAAGGATTCTCCGGTGAAAACCATCGAGGACCTGAAGGGCAAAAAAGTCGCCTACTGGCCGGGTGCCTGGAGTCAGCAATTGACCTTGCGGGCACTGGAGCAGGGCGGTTTGCCGGAGAACTACGTCGACTTCGTCAAGCTGATGCCGATCGATGCAGCGGCGGCGCTACCGCAAGGCAGCATCGATGCGTTCCCGGTCTGGGAACCCTACATTTCCCAGCAGATCGTGTTCTCCGGTGCGCGGCCGATTCTCACCGCGAAAAACCTGATGCCGGGTTTGAGCGCGATTGCGGCGTCGGCGCCATCCATCGACAGCAAACGCGAAGCGATCGCCGATTTCCTCGGGCGCCTGAAGCAGGCCCGGGCCTGGGTCGACAGCCACACCGACGAATACGCCGACCTGTGGGCGAAGAAAGCCAACCTCGATCAGCAGGTTTCGCGGCACTGGTTGCGCCAGGCGCACATGACGGTCGGCCCGGTGGATCAGCAGGCCGCCGCCGATCTGCAAAGCACCGCCGACTTCCTGTTCAAGGTCAAGGCGCTGCCGGCTCCGCTGGCCACGGCGGGGATCATCGACAGCTCGTTTCAACAGGCACTGGCACGCTGAGCGAGCGCCGGAACCAAACCCTGTGTATCTTTATCCAACCTCGGCCCATCTCAATGGGTCGCAGGGAGGCAGCAGCGGCGAAGGAGTTTTGCCAATCGACAACATGACCGCAACGGTCGGGCTCAAGGCAAAACATGACACAGTGGTTCAAGCTTTTCTGCGCGATGGCGGTGGCCGTCGGGCTGGCCGGGTGCATCGCCGCTCCCATTGAAATGACCGCGCAGACAGAAGCCCGGCTCAAAGAGCAGGCGCCTGTGCGCTTTCTGTTGACCTTCGATGACGGGCCCAGCGCTTCCAGTTTTTTCAATCCCACCGACACCGTGCTCGACAGCCTCAAGGACAACCCGCTGCAACCGGGGATCAAAGCGGTGTTTTTCGTCCAGACCCGCGCGCCGCGAGCGGGCAACAGTGAGATCGGCCGGCAGGTGATGCGCCGCGAGCACGCTGAAGGGCACATTCTGGGCTTTCACACTGCGACCCATTGGCACACCAATCATCGATTGCTCGACCCGGATGAGCTCGAAACCACGTTGACCAACGGCTCGGCGGACATCGCGGCGATCACCGGCGCGCCGCCAACATTGCTGCGTCCGCCGTTCTGGAACTACGACAAACGCACCTTCGCCGCCTATCAGCAGCACCACATGCAGGTTTTGCTGACTGACCTGAGCGCCAACGACGGCAAGATCTGGGGCTTCAACGCCAGCCCCCGGCGGCGGGCGAACATGCTGCGTCAGCTGTCGGAAGTCCGGGAACGGATTGCCCTCGGTGAATTGCCAACGGTGGACGGGGTGATTCCGGTGGTGGTGACCTTCCACGATCTCAACCGCTACACCGCCCGCCATACCCGCGAGTACTTGCAGATTCTGCTCGACAGCGCCGCCGCCACCGGCGTGCGACTGGCGGACAAACCGTTCTATGAGGATCGCGCAGCACTGGAAAAAGCCGCGCTGGCGCGCACGGTGGGCGAGTCGTCGAAACCGGTGAATCTGCCGGGGATCTGGAACTGGATTTGGGACCATGACGCCCATTGAGAGCGGCGACTTGAAGATGTGAAGCGGTTGGCAAATTTTGCGGGTGTCGGTGAGAGCAAGGCGACAAAAGCTCATCTATGCTCATCGGGTTGCCCGAGCCAACGCCTGTGAGGCGTGCCCCCATGATTGCCATTACCGACATTTGCCGCATCGTCGAATCCGGCTTCTCGCCGCTGTATTGCGATTGCACCGAAACGGCGCAGGGACTCTTGCAGATCAAGGTTTACGAACCCGACAGCGGGCGGGTCAACCTGTTGCTCAACGGGGTGTCCCCGGAGCATCTGGTCACCATTCGTGACATCTCCAATTTCATCGGTGAACTGCGCACGGAAATGAGCGCCGGTCGCCGGGCGTTCGCCGGCTGAGGGTCAAAGGCGTCGCTGAAAGGCGCGGACGATGCTCAGCGTGGCGTCACTGACGTTCAGATTCTGCACCGCATCCAGCGGGTGCCAGAGACAGTCGACGATTTCATTCAGCGGGCGAACCTGATCGATGTTCAGCACCGATGCCTCGTAGACGTGGTGGCGGGTGCTGCCGTTCTGCAATTCCATCAGATAAAGCATGTCATCGCTGTCCAGCCCGGTTTCCTCCTTGAGTTCTCGGACGGCGGCTTGCGCGCGGGTTTCTCCCGGTTCGACGGTGCCCCCCGGAAGCGTCCAGCGGCACCTGGGTTTGCGCACCAGGAGAATGTGTCGATCCTGTTCGCAGATGACGGTTGCTCGTACTTTCATGTTTTACCCGATTGCCGGTTGTCATAAATTTGTCATGAATTAGCAATATTTGGGCCGCTACCGGTTTAGAGCTTCTGAGTGCCTGGAAGCGGCAAAAGTGCCGGAGACTTGACGCGGCCGCGGTGCGACGTTCGGTCGGCACGGCGGTGCATTGCGGGTGTAAGGTGAAAAAGTTCGTTACCAGACAGGAGGTGCCTATGAGCATGGCGATGCTGAACAAAATGCACATGAATGGCTACGACGTACTCAGTGTGAACAACGGCCCGTGGCGGGTCTGCACGCAGGGTGACCGGCTCGCTTCGTTTGCCAGTCGCGAGGAAGCGCTGGCGTACGCCGCAGCGCTGCCGGGATACAAAAGCCGCGCACGCGGCCGCAAGACAGACTGAAGGTCTGTGAAGAAAAAGCCCCGGATGTCCGGGGCTTTTTGTTGTGGACCGGGTGGGTTTCAGTGGACTTTGGTTCGGCTGATGGCGCGGGCTTTCACTTCCCGGGCATACAGTTGCAGGCGTTCTTCATCGCTTTGCAGCACTTCGCAGGATCGCAGTACCGCCTGGGCGTCCGCCTCGTTGCCCGACTGACGCAGTTGCTCGGCGATGCGCTTGAGGTCCACCGCCGACCATCTCAGGTCCGATGCCACGCTTTGCAGGTCACGCTGAAGTTCGTGTTCGTATTCATTGAGCCGCATGATCACCTCCGGAACATTCTCGGTAAAACAGAGTAGCCGCATTTTTCCGGTGTGGGGCAAGGTCTTCTGTCGGTGAGCTGAATGGCCCGGTTTTCGGGGAGTACTGGCAGAGCGCTACGATGGATGTCCGAACAGTTACAGGGTACATTTGCGTTTTTTCAGATGAAGGAATCACTATGCGGATGTTGATCGGAGGGATGCTGATGGCGGCATTGGCCGGTTGTTCGTTGCCTGCGTCACTGGTGCCGGGCGAGCCGAATGTCAGCAAGACCAGCGACAAGACTCCCAAGGACTACGCCGCATGTGTATTGCCGCTATGGCAGCAGGACGTTGCCAAGACGTCCCAGACAGCGATTTCAAATGGCTACCGGATCACCGCGCCGAGCATCGTCACCGCCGACGAGATTCTCGATGTGGTCAAGTACAAGGACGGCAGCCGCGTTTCCCTGTACCAGGGGCCGCCGTGGGCGAAGTCCGGGTCGTTGCGCAAAGCGGTGCGCGACTGCCTGTAATGGCGAAATAAAAAAGCAGAAACCGGAGATCGGTTTCTGCTTTTTTTTGCCTGCTGATCGGGCTCAGTCCGAGATGTCGGTGAGCGGAATGCCCGCGCCACCGGTTTTCTTTTCCCGGCGATCCTGCATCCAGTCTTCCACTTGGCTATTGAAGCCCGCCGGCGCCTTGCGCCCGACCTTTCTGGCGATGTCGAGGATGGTCTGCTGGGCGAGGGCTTCTTCCATGCGCTTTTGCGCGGTCATCATCGCGGCGTGAATCGAGCAGGTGCCGTCCAGCGCCCAGTCCGGCGGGGAGCCGTCGAACAGCGCGCAGCGTCCGCGAATGTCCCGGCATTCGAAAATGTTCTTGGGACCATCGATGGCATTGACGATGTCGAGCAGGGTGATTTCGTCCGCCGGACGCGCCAGAGTGAAGCCGCCGCGCACACCGCCGGTGGATTCCACCAGTTTGCCTTTGGCCAGTTTGGTGAAGATCTTCGCCAGGTAATCCAGCGGCACCCCTTGCAGCTCTGCCAGGTCACGCACGCTGGCTTCACGACTGTCACCGCCGCTGCCCACCAGAAAGGCCAGGCAGTGAATGCCGTACTCGACCCCCGCACTGTAAAGCGACATAACTATCTCCGACTGTATTTGTCGCCGATGTTATCAGGGTTGTTCGTGGCAAACAATTCGGGAACGCTTTGGTTTTTTGGCTATGAGGATCCCGTTTTTCTTGGTTTTCAGCTAAATCAACGAGTTAAAGAGGGTGGCTCAGTTCAATCTGAGCTATCGAAGTTTTCGATGCTAATCATCACAAAATCTGACTTGTTGGATCTAAAGGCGACCAATAGAGTCGCCGTTATCCGGTGAGCAGCCTTCCGCGTTCTTGAAAAATACAGCCGAGTCCGCTCCCGATGATGTGAATCCTTCAACCTCATTCAGTGACTTGGCTTCGTGCCTGGAGAGAACAATGAAACAGCACATTCTGGTAATCGGCGCAGGTTTCGGTGGCATGTGGACGGCGTTGAGCGCCACGCGTCTGGTCGACATTCACAATCGGGACAACATCGACGTGACCGTGTTGGCGCCGCAGGCCGAGCTGCGCGTTCGTCCGCGTTTCTACGAGCCGAATGCCCACACACTGGCAGCACCGCTGGGCGATCTGTTCGACGCGGTCGGCGTCAACTTCATCAAGGGCGCGGCGAACACCATCGACGTACAGACGAAAACCGTGGGCTACACCGACGCAGCCGGTGCGCAGCAGGTGTTCAACTACGACAAACTGGTACTGGCCTCCGGCAGCGGCCTGGCCCTGCCGGACACCCCGGGCGTGGCGCAATACGCGTTTGACGTCGACCAGATCGAAGCCGCCATTCGCCTGGAAAACCACCTCGATTCCCTGATCGGTCAGCCTGAAAGCCAGGCACGCAACACCGTGGTCGTCGCTGGCGGTGGTTTCACCGGTATTGAAACCGCCACTGAAATGCCGGCGCGTCTGCGGGCTGTGCTGGGCGCTGATGCCAAGGTTCAAGTGATCATCGTTGACCGTGGGCAGAAAGTCGGCGCTTCCATGGGCGAAGCCATCAGCGTGTCGATTGCTGAAGCTAGCGAAGAGTTGGGCGTGGAGTGGCGACTGGGTGTGTCGGTGCTGTCGGTCGATGAAAACGGCGTGACCCTGTCGGACGGCCAGCGCATCGAGGCAAAAACCGTGGTCTGGACCACCGGTGTGCGCGCCAGCTCCCTGACCGAACAGATTCCTGCCGAGCGTGATCGCCAGGGCCGTCTGCACGTTGATGCCAACCTGAAAGTCATCGGCCAGGACGACATCTTCGCCACCGGCGACGTGGCTTACGCGGCCACCGACGATGTCGGCAACTTCGCCCTGATGACCTGCCAGCACGCGATTTCCCTCGGTCGTCACGCCGGCAACAACGTCGCGGCGCAGATTCTGGGTGTCGACCCGACGCCGTACAGCCAACCGAAGTACGTGACCTGCCTCGACCTCGGCGCCTGGGGCGCGGTGTACACCGAAGGCTGGGATCGTCAGGTGAAACTGGTCAAGGAAGAGGGCAAGTCGCTCAAGACCCAGATCAACACCCAGTGGATCTACCCGCCGGCGGCTGACCGCGCGAGCGCGCTGGCGGCTGCGGATCCGATGATTCCCGTGGTCGCGTAAAACGACGTGTCGCAGACAATCCCGCCCGGTTGACGCTGGGCGGGATTTTTTTCGTTCAGATTCCGCAGACCTCTCCGGTAAGTACCACCCGACCGAACTCGGCGTTGGTCTCCTGAGGTGTGATGGCGAGCAACTGGTCGAGGCGAATTTCCTGTTGCGCGCCCAGTTGTTCGATCACCAGAAATTCTTCTTTGTCACTGCTGGTTCGCGTGGTCACGGCCCGGGCCATCAGCCGCTGACCGTCGATCAGCTCGATGTCCAGCTGATAGCCGCGCAGGCAGGCGATTTCCAGGTAGTCGTGCAGATCACAGTTCAACGGCTGATAACGGGTCATGGCGTTACTCCTCGAAACCTTGCAGGGTGATGATGAAATAGCCGTCTTCGGCGATGGCCTTGGCGACCTGCGGATTGGCCGGCTCGCTGTGGCAGAACAGACACTGGCTCTGGGAAATGTCTTCGTCCTGCAAGCCGTTGTCCATCAGGAACTGCCGAGCGTAGGCTTTCGCTGCTTCGGCTTCGCGATCGGTCAGCACGTCGAAATGAAGATAGCGGCCATCTTTGGTGCGCACGTGGGTATCGAATACTTTGACGAACATTATTGGCTCTCCTGCATTTTCCAGGTGCCGGGCAGCGAGAGGTTGCCCGAGGCGATGTCGTAGACGCTGCTGACACACAGCAGCGGGTTGTGCAGGTCGGCATTGACCTTCAGCGCTGCGGTGACGCCGTCATAGTTGAAGCTTTGCGGGAAACCGACGGCAGCCAGCGGCACGCGGATCTGCGCGGCGTTCTGTTTCACACTCAGGTCGTAGCCGGGGGAGTCGATGTAAATCGGCGCGCCGGGCCAGGTCGCGGGCAGTTTCGGTTTGGCGTCCTTGGGGATGTCGCGCACTTTCAGGCCACCGGGGCCGCAGCTTTCATCCTTGCTCAGAACCACCCAGTGCGAGTGCCAGAGGCCACCATCGTTGTCCTTCTTGCCATCCTTGTTTTCATCCAACTGCGGGGTGTCATCGAAGTCCGGATGCGAGGTCAGAGCGAGGGCGAGAATGCCTGAGTTCGCTTCAAAACCGACGGCGCCGCTGTCGAGGCTGGTGGGCCAGACGTAGCTGTAGACCTCGGCGCCGGCGAATGAACCCTTGGCGGTCGGCACGCGGCTGCCGGCCTTGCCATCGACCAATTGTTCGAAGACCAGGGTGTTGCCGTCCTTGAAAACACGGGTGTGGACCAGATCGAACGCGGCGTCGGTTTTACCGGGTTCGCTGTGAATGCCTTCAGGTCCGTGGGCCCAGGCTTGTGTTGCCAGAAGCGTGCTGATGGTCAATGCCAATGCGCTTTTCATGGAATGCCTCGATGTGCGTTTAAGTTTCGAATCGACACCGCAATCCTAAGGTGGCACTGTTTTTTGTCAATAAGGTTTTTAAACGATACTATTTATCGATCCCATTGAAACAGGCGATGACCGTGTTGTTTGACCTGCTGGAAAGATTGTCGAGCCTGACCCGGGTGTGGTTTCGCGAGCACCCGCTGCTGGCCGAACTGCAACCGATTCAACTCAGCGCGCTGCTGTACCTGGCGCGGTGCAACCGCTATTCGAATACGCCGCTGGCGGTTACCGATTATCTGGGCCTGACCAAGGGCACCGTGTCGCAGTCGCTCAAGGCGCTGGAGACCCATGGTTTTCTGACCAAGGTTCCGGACGCCCGAGACAAGCGCAGCGTGCATCTGGAACTGACGACCACTGCGCGCGAACTGATCGACGCAGTGATGCCGCCGGAATTCCTGAGCAATGCCGCGCAACGCATGGGCGCGCGTGCCGGCGATCTGGAAGGCTTGTTGCTGGAGTTGCTGCGCAACATTCAACGCAGCGAAAACGTACCCAGTTACGGGCTTTGCCGGACTTGTCGCTTCCACCAGACATCGACTGCCGGCGCCGTCTGCGGATTGACCGGCGAAGCGTTGGCCCCGCCGGAAATCGAACTGATCTGTCGCGAGCATCGGTTACCTGAAGAAATCCCTGTTTGATCTTCTTTGTGCCACGGCTGTGACTAATCCTCACGGCTCCCTGTTTTCTCTACGATGCGTAATGCCCCGTGACACTTGATCGCAAGCGTCTTTCCAGCGTGCACTAGGCTTTGAATGCCGGCCCATTACGGGCCGGCATTGCTGTTTCTGGAGGATTGTTTTTGATTCAAGGAGCGACCGATCATGGATGATCTGGTGAAAGAAGTGATTCCGCTGTTGCAGTACCTGATCCCGGGGTTTGTCTCGGCCTGGATTTTCTACACCCTGACGGCGTTCAAACGGCCGGATACGTTCGGGCAGATTGTGCAGGCGTTGATTTTCACGTTTGTGATTCACGGGATGGTGTTGGGGGTTGGAGCGGTTTGTGTGTGGGTGGGGGAGAAGGGGTTTTCTGTAGGGAAGTGGGATGCGAAGGCTGAAGCGTTGTGGGCATTTTTTGCATCGCTGGTACTCGGGTTGTTGGCCTGTTGCCTGTCAGCGAATGGCAAGTTACATGGTTGGTTGCGCAGCAGAAACGTCACGAAACAATCTTCCTACCCCGGTCAATGGTTCAGCGCATTTGCGAAATATGATCGCGTTATCACCCTGCATTTGGATGATGAAAGGCGCGTTCTAGGGTGGCCGGTTGACTGGCCACCCGAGTCAACCAGCGGGCAGTTTGTGATGCAGTATCCCTGCTGGATCAACGAGGATGGAACGGAGGTGCCTATTAGTGCGGAATTTTTGTTGATAGATTCCACAAGGGTTAAATGGGTTGAATTCAGCCCTGTATCAGAGGGTTCATCATGACCGCCAGGGCATCACAACCAATACCGCCACATATAAAGCGTCTTTTTGTAGGGCCGGACGGAAAGCGGCTGGAGAAACCATTGATCGAGGCATCAAAGGCACCTCCTCCGCCGAAGTACCCTCCATATCCTCATACCCATTCCTAGCCCCATCCATCCTTCACCGCCCGGCGAATGCCCTCCAGCAACATCGCAAACGCCGGGTTGTCGTTGTTCTCCCGCCAGATCAGATGCAGCTCGCTCTCAACCCCTTCGCCCAGATCGATCTCGCGAAACACCACACTCCTGAACACCACACTGGTCGCGCAACGCGGCACCAGCGCCAGGCCCATGCCCGCATTGACCAGCGCCAGAATCGTCAGCGAAGACCCCAGCCATTGCACGTAATCCGGAGCGACCCGGGCGGAGCGCAGCATGCCGGTGAGCAATTCGTTGAACGGCGGATAGGCCGCGTGGGAATACATCAGGAAGGGTTGCCCATCCAGATCCTTCACTGAAACGTCGTCTGCCTCCGCCAGTCGATGGCCGCTCGGCACCGCCAGCACAAACGGCTCGCGCACCAGGCATTCGGTGGCGTAACCCGGCTCGAGCAACGGCGCGCGGACGATGCCCAGGTCGATGCGACGGGCACGCAGAGCTTCGTGTTGCTGATAGGTGTTCATTTCAGTCAGGTCGATCTTCACCTGCGGCTGCTTGAGGCGCGCCTCGGCGATGACCTTGGGCAGAAATTCGTACACCGCGCTGCCGACAAAACTGATGTTCACCGAACCGATATCGCCCTCGGCAAAGCGCCGGGCGGTGACGGCAGCCTGTTGCGCGCGTTCGAGCAGATTCTGCGCTTCGATGAAAAACGCCCGGCCGGCGGCGGTGAGCGCGACACTGCGCGTGCTGCGGGTAAACAGTTCGACGCCCAGATGATGTTCCAGTAACTGGATCTGCCGGCTGAGTGGCGGCTGGGTCATGTTCAACCGCTCGGCGGCGCGGCGGAAGTTGAGTTCGGTGGCGACGGTGGTGAAGCAGCGCAGTTGGGTCAATTCGAACATTGATCTAATCCAGGTATCAATCGAATGCCAGGTTAGATTAGACGGGATCAATTGCCCCGTCCATGATCGCTCTACGCCTGAACAGGCCTTCCCTACAAAAACAAAGATCGGGAGTCGCCCCTTGAAAACCCTCCAGAGTCCGCCAGACATCACGGTACTCGCCCGCGCCACCGCCAAGGTCAAGCGCCATGTGCTGCCGTTGTTCGTGGTGATGTTCATCGTCAACTACATCGACCGGGTCAACATCGGTTTTGTGCGCAGTCATCTGGAAACCGATCTGGGTATCGGTGCTGCCGCCTATGGCCTTGGCGCCGGTCTGTTTTTCATCGGTTACGCCTTGTTTGAAGTGCCGTCCAACATGCTTCTGCAACGCTACGGCGCCCGCGTCTGGCTGACGCGGATCATGTTCACCTGGGGCGCAGCGGCGATGGCCATGGCGTTCGTCAAAGGCGAAACCAGTTTCTACGTGCTGCGCTTCATCCTGGGCGCTGCCGAAGCCGGGTTCTTCCCTGGAATCATCTATTACTTCACCCAATGGCTGCCGGCCTCGGAGCGCGGCAAGACCATGGCGGTGTTTCTCAGCGGTTCGGCGATTGCTTCGGTGATATCCGGCCCGGTGTCCGGCGCGCTGTTGCATATCAGCGGTCTGGGCCTGCACGGCTGGCAATGGATGTTCCTGATCGAAGGCGCCGCGTCGGTGGTGCTCTGCGGGTTTGTCTGGTTCTGGCTGCAATCCCATCCGCGCCAGGCCAAGTGGCTGAGCGAGGAGGAGCGTGAAGCGTTGGTGGCAGCAATCGCCGAAGAACAACGTGCCCGTGAAGCAACTCACGTCGCCAAACCATCGATGTTCAAATTGCTGGCGGACCGGCAGATCGCGCTGTTCTGCTTCATCTACTTTTCCATCGCCCTGACCATTTACGGCGCCACCTTCTGGCTGCCGAGCATGATCAAGAAAATGGGCAACCTCGGCGATTTCCAGGTCGGACTTCTCAACTCGGTGCCGTGGATCATTTCCATCGTCGCGATGTACGGCTTTGCGGCGCTGGCCGGCAAGTGGAAATTCCAGCAGGCCTGGGTCGCGCTGACCCTGGTGATCGCTGCGTTCGGCATGTTCATGTCCACCACTGGCGGGCCGATTTTCGCCTTCGTCGCGATCTGTTTTGCGGCCATCGGTTTCAAGGCGGCTTCGGCGCTGTTCTGGCCGATTCCGCAAAGCTATCTGGATGCGCGCATCGCGGCGGCGGTGATCGCGCTGATCAACTCCATCGGCAATCTGGGTGGCTTCGTTGCGCCGACCGCGTTCGGTTTTCTGGAGCAGACCACCGGCTCCATCGAGGGCGGCCTGTATGGTCTGGCCGCAACTTCGCTGGTGGCAGCAGTGGTGATTTTCTTCGCCCGCATGGCGCCCGGCACCAAAGGCAAAACCCCGGCAAAGCCTGAACCCGAGACCGCCGTTGCGCCGACGGCCAATCCGGTGGCGAGCCACTGATTCCGACTCAACAGGAGCGTCATTTTGAAAATTACTCGTGTCACCGTCACTCCGATCGCTTTCCGTGATCCGCCGCTGCTCAACGCCAGTGGCATCCACGAACCGTTTGCCCTGCGCTCGATCATCGAGATCGAGAGCGACAACGGTTACATCGGCCTCGGCGAAAGCTATGGCGATGCCCCGGCGCTGGCGATCCAGCAACAGTTGCAATCGCAGTTGATCGGCCTCGATCCGTTCAACCTCAGTCAGCTGCGTCGCATCGTTCAGGCCACGGTCGCTGCCAACAAACCAACCAGTCTGGCGGGTGCCGAACTGGCGCCCGGTTCCCACGCCAGCAAGGCCGTCAGTAACGCGTATTCGGCATTCGAAGTGGCGTTTCTCGACTTGCAGGCGCGCTATTTGAATGTGCCGTTGGTGGACCTGCTGGGCGGGGCGGTGCGTGATGAAGTGCCGTTCAGCGCCTACCTGTTTTTCAAGTATGCGCAGCACGTTGATTCACCGTACAAACCGGACAACTGGGGCGAGGCGCTGAACGAACAGCAGATCGTCGCCCAGGCCGCGCGAATGATCGAGGCTTATGGCTTCAAGAGCATCAAGCTCAAGGCCGGCACGCTGCCGCCGGAGCACGAAGTGGCGTGCATCAAGGCGCTGAAAAAGGCCTTTCCCGGTTATCCGCTGCGCATCGATCCCAACGGCAACTGGTCGCTGGAAACCTCGATCCGCATGGCCGAGTTGCTGGGTGATGACCTGCAGTATTACGAAGACCCGACCCCGGGCCTCGAAGGGATGGCCGAACTGCACAAACGCACCGGGCTGCCGCTGGCGACCAACATGGTGGTCACCGATTTCGACGAATTCCGCCGTAGCGTCGCGTTGAACAGCGTGCAGATTGTCCTCGCCGATCACCATTACTGGGGCGGCCTGCGCGACACCCAAACGCTGGCGAAAATGTGCGACACCTTCGGTCTCGGCGTGTCGATGCATTCCAACTCACATCTGGGCATCAGCCTGATGGCGATGGCTCACGTGGCGGCCGCCGTGCCGAATCTGGATTACGCGTGCGACACCCATTACCCGTGGCAGGAACCGGATGAAGAAGTGATCAAGGGCGGCAAGCTGCCGATCGTCGATGGCTGCGTGAAGATCACGCGTGCACCGGGCCTGGGGCTGGAACTGGATCACGATCAACTGGGCAAGCTGCATGACCAGTACCTGACCTGCGGCATTCGCCAGCGCGATGATGTGCGGCAGATGCAGCGCTACAAACCTGACTGGAAAGCGCTGAAGCCGCGGTTCTGATCGAGCAAAACCAGAGGGCGCCAAACGGCGCCCTCTGTTGTTTCAGAGCGTGCGTATCAACCAGTCGCGAAACGCCTTCAGCGACGCCAGCGACTCATTACGCGCCGGGTACACCAGGTAATAGCTGCGCCGGCTGCTGATCGGTTCACCCAGTTGCAAGAGCTCGCCGTTGTGCAATTCATCTTCCACCAGAATCCTCGGCACCAGCCCGATCCCGATATTGGCGCGCACGGCCTGGATCAAGTGCGAGGTCATCTCGAAACTCGGCCCGATGCGCATGCTGCGATGGGGCAGGGCGTGATGACTGAACCACTCGGACCAGGCCTGAGCGTTGCTGCTGACGTTGAGCAGCAGTTGCCCGGCGATATCCTCGTCGGCAGTGAGACGTTCGGCATCGGACAGCTGCGCGCTGGCGATCACCACCAGTTCTTCGGTGTGCAGGCGGTGGGCGGTCAGCCCCGGCCAGTCTCCGCCACCGACACAAATCGCCGCGTCGATTTCGCTGGTGTCGAAGTCGATGGTTTCGATGCGTGAATGCAGGTGCACCGTCATGCCAGGGTGCGCGGTGTAGAAGTCCTTCAAGCGCGGCAGCAGCCATTTCGAGCCGAAAGTCGGCAGGGTCGCCAGGCGCAAACTGTGAATGCCCGAGCCAAACGCCATGGCCTTCAACGTCGCGCTGCGAATCTGGCCGAGGGCTTCGGACAGTTCGCGTTGGTACATGCGCCCGACGTCGGTAAGGATCACCCGCCGGCCTTCGCGGCTGAACAGGCGCATCCCGAGCATCTTTTCCAGTATCTGCACCTGACGGCTGACCGCACTCTGAGTCAGCGACAGTTCGTGAGCGGCGCGGGTGTAGCTTTCATGGCGTGCGGCGGCTTCAAACGCCAGCAGCAACGACATCGAGGGAGTGAGGGTTCGCGGATTCATTCGTTTTAGTCATGGATTGCGGGTCGATTTTACGGTTGTCCCGGCGTCGCTCTGCAATGAACATAAGGCCTATGAGATGGCGGGAGCGTGACGCAATCATTCATTGCGCACAACTGTTCACCGCCACACGGCCCGTTTTTGACCGAGATTGCCCTCCCGATGATTGCCCAGCTGTCGCCTTCCACCGCGCTGAACACCGATTACCAACAGTTTCTCAAAGCCCTTGAAACCGGCGGTTTTCGCGGCGAAATCAGTGCCGACTACGCCAGCCGCGTGGTGCTGGCCACTGACAACTCGATCTACCAGCGCTTGCCGCAAGCGGCGGTATTCCCGCGTGACGCCGACGACGTGGCGCTGCTGGCGCGCCTGATCGCCGAACCGGCGTACCAGAAAGTGGTGATCACGCCTCGCGGCGGCGGCACCGGTACCAACGGCCAGTCGTTGACCGATGGCATCGTCGTCGACTTGTCGCGGCACATGAACCGCATCCTCGAAATCAACGTTGAACAGCGTTGGGTGCGGGTGCAGGCCGGTGTGGTGAAGGACCAACTGAACGCCGCCCTGAAATCCGCCGGGCTGTTTTTCGCCCCGGAACTGTCGACCTCCAACCGCGCTACGGTCGGCGGCATGATCAACACCGACGCCAGCGGCCAGGGCAGTTGCACCTACGGCAAGACCCGCGACCACGTGCTGGAACTGCACATGGTCCTGCGGGGTGGCGAGCGCTTGCACGGTCGCCCGCTGGAAGAAAGCGAGCTGACAGCGGAGTGTGCTCGCGAGGGCCGGGCCGGTGAGGTGTATCGCTGTGCGCGGCAGATCATTGATGAGCAGGGCGAGCTGATCCGGGAAACCTTCCCCGATCTCAATCGCTGCCTGACCGGCTACGACCTGGCGCACCTGCGCGAGGCCGACAACCGTTTCAACCTCAACAGCGTGCTGTGCGGCGCCGAGGGTTCGCTGGGGTTTGTGGTCGAGGCCAAACTCAACGTATTGCCGATCCCCAAGCACACGATGCTGGTGAACATTCGCTACGCCGGCTTCATGGATGCCTTGCGCGATGCCCGGGCGCTGATGGCGCTCAAGCCGCTGTCGATTGAAACCGTCGACTCCAAAGTGCTGTTGCTGGCGATGCAGGACATCGTCTGGCATGGCGTCGCCGAGTACTTTCCGGAAAGCGCCGAGCGGCCGACGCTGGGGATCAACCTGGTGGAGTTCTGCGGTGACGATCCCGAGGAGCTGCAAGGTCGGGTCGAGGCCTTCGTCCGGCACCTGGGCACTGACGCCACAGTCGAGCGCCTGGGCCATACGCTGGCTGTCGGTCATGCAGCGGTGAATCGCGTTTATGGCATGCGCAAACGCGCAGTGGGTCTGCTCGGCAACGTCGCCGGTGAAGCGCGGCCACAGCCGTTTGTCGAAGACACCGCCGTGCCACCGCAACACCTGGCCGAGTACATCGCCGAACTGCGCGACCTGCTCGACAGCCATAAGCTGCAATACGGCATGTTTGGCCACGTCGATGCCGGCGTGCTGCACGTACGGCCGATTCTCGACATGAAAGACCCACAACAAGCCGCACTGGTGCGCCCGGTGTCGGACGGCGTCGCCGCGTTGACCCAGCGTTACGGCGGCCTGCTGTGGGGTGAGCACGGCAAGGGCCTGCGTTCGGAATATGCGCCGGCGTTCTTCGGTGAGTTGTACCCGGCGTTGCAAGCCTTGAAGGCGGCGTTCGATCCGTTCAACCAGTTCAACCCCGGCAAGATCGCCACGCCGAACATTCCCGGCGCGGCATTGCTGAAGATCGACGAAGTGACCCTGCGCGGCGAACTCGATCGGCAGATCGACGAGAAAGTCTGGCAGGACTACGGCGCGGCCATGCACTGCAACGGCAACGGCGCCTGCTACAACTTTGATCCCGACGACGCCATGTGCCCGTCGTGGAAAGCCACCCGCCAGCGCGCGCAATCGCCCAAGGGCCGCGCTTCGCTGATTCGCGAATGGCTGCGTTTGCAGGGCGAGGCGGGTGTTGATGTGTTGGCCGATGCCAGTCGCCGTCCGCCGTTTTTCAGCACGTTGCTGCAGCGCTGGCGCAACAGCCGTGCACAGGAACAGGACTTTTCCCACGAGGTGTACGACGCCATGGCCGGGTGCCTGGCGTGCAAGTCCTGCGCGGGGCAGTGCCCGGTGAAAGTGAACGTGCCGGACTTCCGTTCACGGTTTCTGGAGCTGTACCACACCCGTTATCTGCGGCCGGCGCGGGATTATCTGATTGCCTCGCTGGAGTACACGATTCCGTACATGGCGCGGATTCCGTTGCTCTACAACGGCTTGATGGGCGCCTCGTTCAGCCGGCGCTTGATCGAGCGCCTTGGCGGCATGGTCGATGTGCCGTTGCTCAGCCGTTTCGATTTCCACGCGGCGATGCGTCGCTGGCAGGTTCAGCCGGCGTCGGTCGAGGTGTTGTCGGCGCTGACCCAGGCGCAACGTGAACGCAGCGTGGTGCTGGTGCAGGACGCGTTCACGCGGTATTTCGAGGCGCCGCTGCTGGCGGATCTGATCGAGCTGATTTCGCGTCTCGGTTATCAGGTTTATCTGGCGCCGTTCAGTGCCAACGGCAAGCCGCTGCACGTGCAGGGTTTCCTGTCGGCGTTCAATCGCGCGGCGTTGCGCAATGCCGGGCAGTTGCGCGCGCTGGCCGAGATCGGGGTGCCGTTGGTGGGGCTCGATCCGGCGATGACTCTGGTCTATCGCCAGGAATATCTGAAAGTCCCTGGGATGGAGCAATGCCCGGAGGTGGCGCTGGTGCAGGAGTGGTTGCTCAAGGTCATGCCGGAGCAAGTCGGAACGCGCCGCGACGAAACCTTCCGCCTGCTGGCGCACTGCACCGAAAAAACCAACGCCCCGGCCGCCACCCGGCAATGGGAGCAGGTGTTCGAGCGCGTCGGCCTGAAGCTGGCGACCCAGGCCATCGGGTGCTGTGGGATGTCCGGTACTTACGGACACGAAGCGCGCAATCGCGAGACCTCGGCAGTGATCTACGAGCAATCCTGGGCGAAGCAGATCGAGGCGCCGGTGGAGAAGGGCGAGGCGCTGGCCACCGGGTATTCCTGCCGTAGTCAGGTCAAGCGCCAAGCCGATCGACAGTTACGCCATCCGTTGCAGGTCGTGCTGGAAACCCTGCGTACCGCGTGATCGCTGCTTGAGAACCACTGGCGATTGGATCGGTTTTTCATGTTATAAGGTAACGCAAATTATGCGGCCGCTTTCGGGCGGCTGCATCGATCAACCTTTCGATTGCGATACTTCCATGACGATTGCGGTTACCCGTTCTGCCCCCTCGGCCACTGGCCGGTTGCTGTCCATTGATGCGCTGCGTGGCCTGGTGATTCTGTTCATGTTGCTGGACCACGTGCGCGAAACCTTTCTGCTGCATCGACAGGTCAGCGACCCGATGGACATCGCCAGCACGGAACCGGCGCTGTTCTTCAGCCGCACCCTGGCACATCTGTGCGCGCCGGTGTTCGTGCTGCTGACCGGGTTGTCGGCGTGGCTGTTCGGCGAGAAGTACGACGGCAAGGCTGACGTCAGTGCCTTCCTGTTCAAGCGCGGTTTGTTTCTGGTGGCGCTCGAATTCACCCTGGTGAATTTCGCCTGGACGTTCCAGCTGCCGCCGACCGTGATCTACCTGCAAGTGATCTGGGCGATCGGCCTGAGCATGATCGCGCTGTCGCTGCTGGTCTGGCTGCCACGCTGGCTGCTGCTGACGTTGAGCGTTGCGATCGTCGCCGGGCACAACCTGCTCGACGGACTGCACTTCGCAACGGAGTCGGCACTGCACGTGCCATGGGCAATCCTGCATGACCGCGGTTGGATCGAGGCCGGCGAGACTTTGCGTCTGCGCACCTCGTACCCGTTGTTGCCGTGGATCGGCGTGATCGGGCTGGGTTACGCGCTGGGGCCGTGGTTCGCTCGCGCAGCCGATGCCGGCGTGCGCCAGCGCCGTTTGTTGATCGGTGGTGTCGCCGGGTTGCTGGGCTTTGTCGGACTACGACTGGTCAACGGTTACGGCGAGAAACCCTGGGCCTTCGGTGACAGCGGTCTGCAAACCCTGATGAGCTTCTTCAACATTACCAAATACCCGCCGTCGCTGTTGTTCATCACGTTAACGGTAAGTGTCGGGCTACTGCTGTTGCTGGTGTTCGAACGCGCGCAGGATCGACGCTGGATTCGCTGGCTGACGGTGTTCGGCTCGGCGCCGATGTTTTTCTACCTGCTGCACCTGTATGCGCTGAAGGTGTTGTACCTGATTGGCGTGGCGCTGTTCGGGCTCAATCAGGGCACCTATTTCGGTTTCTCGTCGGTTACGGCGGTGTGGCTGTCGGCGATGGTGCTGGCGGTCGCTTTGTTCCCGGCCGTGCGCTGGTTTTCGGCACTGAAGGCCCGACGCCGTGACATCGCCTGGTTGAAGTATCTGTAGAACGGCTCAGCTCGTTTTGCCCTCGCGGGCATTGCGGGCGAAGTCGATAAACGCCTTGAGCGGCGCCGGTACATGGCGTCGGCTCGGGTAGTACAGGTGCAGGCCGGGATAGTACGGACACCAGTCCGCCAGCACCTGCACCAGCCGTCCGCTCGCCAAGTGCTCGCGAGCCATGTCCTCGAACACATACGCCAGTCCCAAGCCCTGCAACGCCGGGCCGATCATCAGGCTGACATCGCCCAGGGTCAGGGGGCCGTTGACCTCGATTTCCTGTTCAATGCCACCGCGTTCGAATTCCCAGCGGTACATCGAACCGCTCGGGAACCGATGTCGGATGCAGGGAAGGGCATGCAAATCTTCAGGTTTCTGTGGCGCGGGATGTCGTTCGAAAAAGCCGGGTGAGCCGACCACCACTGAACGCAGATTCGGTCCGATGGGCATCGACACCATGTCAGCTTCCAGCCGGTTGCCGAAGCGTACACCTGCATCGAATCCGGAGGCGACGATATCCAGCAGCGCATCGCTCTCGACTACTTCCAGACGAATATCCGGGTAAATCTTCAGAAACTCGCTGGCTATAGGCAGCAGCACCAGCTCGCACGCCTGGCGCCCGGAGGTAATGCGCAGATTGCCCGAGGGCTTGTCGCGAAAGTGATTGAGGTCTTCAAGCGCATCTTCGATATCGCGAAACGCCGGTTTCAGCCGCGCATACAACCGTTCGCCCGCCTCGGTCAGAGCCACGCTGCGGGTGGTGCGATTGAACAGGCGCACGCCGAGGCGATTTTCCAGCGCTCGCAATGAATGGCTCAGCGCCGACGGCGTCAGGCCCAGATCCACCGCCGCACGGCTGAAATTCAGGTGCTGGGCAATGCAGAGAAAGATCGGCAGATCCGTCGTGGACGGGTTTTTCATTTGTGAGCGCCTTTCACAAAGTCATGCAAATTTGTTGGGATTATCACATCAGTAGCACGGCTTTAAAGTCGACTCAACTCATCAAGAAGGCCCGGCAATCTCGCCAGGGTCACCGACAGGAGGAGTTGATATG
Source organism: Pseudomonas paraglycinae (assembly GCF_021601625.1). Lineage (GTDB taxonomy): Bacteria > Pseudomonadota > Gammaproteobacteria > Pseudomonadales > Pseudomonadaceae > Aquipseudomonas > Aquipseudomonas paraglycinae. Next base: position 160,065 of record NZ_BQHR01000009.1, read on the forward strand.
CGTACCTGGCTGATTACCGGAGCTTCCCGTGGTTTTGGCACCCTTATCGCTGAACAGGCCCTGCGTGCCGGTGACGCGGTGATTGCCACCGCCCGCAACCCGCAAGACATCACCGACCGCCTCGGCGAACACCCGAACCTGCTGGCCGTGCGGCTGGACGTCACCCGCGAAGAGGAAGCCCACCAAGCGGTGGCAGCAGGCATCAAGCGCTTCGGTCGCATCGACGTGCTGATCAACAATGCCGGCTTCGGCGTGTTGGGCGCCGTTGAAGAAACCAGCGCCAGCGAAACCGAGCGCCTGTTCGCCACCAACGTGTTCGGCCTGCTCAACGTCACCCGCGCCGTCCTGCCACACATGCGCGCCCAGCGCAGCGGACGGGTCATCAACATCTCGTCGATTGGCGGTTATCAGGCCTACGTGGGCTGGGGTGTCTATGGCTCGACCAAGTTCGCAGTGGAAGGCATCAGCGAAGCGCTGCATCAGGAGCTGGCGCCGCTGGGCATTCATGCCACGGTGGTCGAACCGGGCTTCTTCCGCACCGACTTCCTCGACGAGCAATCGCTGATCAAGACCGCACTGGTGCTGCCGGACTACGACGAAACCGTCGGCAAGATGCGCACCTTTGCCGAAGCGGCCAACCATGCACAACCGGGCGATCCTGTGAAGTTTGCCGAAGCGATGCTGGCACTGGTCAACGCACCGAACCCGCCGCAGCGGCTGGCGTTGGGCAGCGACACGATTGCGCGGATCGAAGCGAAGAACCGTTTGGTGGCGCAGGAACTGGCCGAGTGGAATGAGCTGGCGTTGTCCACGGATTTCAAGGACTGACCTAGCCCCTCGTTGAAGCTATCGCAGGCTGCGCTCTATTGATCGCAGCCTGATTTTCTTTTCATTGGATGAAATCATGACAAACGTCTCCCAACACCAAGGCACGCGCGACAAGCTGCTGATCCTCGCGGCCATTTGCCTGTCGGCGCTGGTCCTTCCGTTAAGTTTTACCGGTGGCGCGGTGGCGACGCCGGCCATCGGCCGTGACCTGGGCGGCAGCCCTGTGGCGCTGACCTGGATCACCAATGCGTTCATGTTGTCGTTCGGCAGTCTGCTGATGGCGGCGGGGGCGTTGGCCGATGTCTATGGACGCAAGCGCCTGTTCACCGCCGGCATGCTGTTGTTCACCGCAGCGTCGATTGCCCAGAGCCTGGCGCCTTCGGTGTTCTGGCTGGATGTGTTGCGGGCGATTCAGGGCGTGGCCGGTGCTGCGGCGCTGGCCAGCGGTTCGGCGGCGTTGGCGCAGGAGTTCGAAGGTCATGCGCGCACCCGTGCGTACAGCATGCTCGGCACCACGTTTGGTATCGGTCTCGCGTTCGGCCCGTTGGTGGCCGGAGCGTTGATCGAGGCGTTCAACTGGCGCGCGATCTTTGTGTTCACCGCGCTGATTGGTGTGATCGCGATGGTCTTCGGCCTGCCGCGCATGCGTGAAACCCGCGACCCCGACGCCAGCGGTCTCGACTGGGCGGGTACCGTGACGTTCAGCTCGGTGCTTGCGCTGTTCACGTTCGGAGTGATCCAGGCGCCCGAAAGCGGTTGGAGCAGTCCGTTAGTGGTCGGTCTGTTGGGTGCTTCCGCGTTGTTGCTGGCGCTGTTCGTCTTCATCGAAATGCGCGTCAAACGCCCGATGCTCGATCTGACGCTGTTCCGCTTTCCGCGCTTCGTCGGCGTGCAGATGCTGCCGATCGGCACCTGCTATTGCTACATCGTGCTGGTGGTCATGCTGCCGCTGCGCTTTATCGGCGTCGAAGGCTTGAGTGAAATCGATGCCGGTCTGCTGTTGCTGGCGCTGTCGGCACCGATGCTGGTGGTGCCGATGCTTGCGGCGTCCATGACACGTTTTGTTTCGGCGGGAGTCTTGTCGGGCGTGGGTTTTTTGATTGCCGCCGTGGGGCTGCACTGGCTGAGCCTGTACAACGTCGACGAGCCGAAATTTGCGCTGGTGGTGCCGATGGTATTGATCGGAATCGGCGCGGGTCTGCCGTGGGGCTTGATGGATGGACTGTCGGTCAGCGTGGTGCCGAAAGAGCGCGCCGGTATGGCGGCCGGGATATTCAACACGGTGCGGGTGGCGGGTGAGGGGATTGCGTTGGCCAGCGTCGCGGCGATTCTTGCTTCGCTGCTACACACGGATCTACAAGCAGTGGCCGGCGGTGCAGACGCAGAGCTGATTGCCGAGACTGCGCACCGGGTGACTACTGGCGACATGGCCCATGCGATCAACACAGTTCCGGGGTTGGCTAACGAACGGCTGGTGCAGGGTTACGCCTCGGCGTTCCAGTATCTGCTGCACATCCTGACGATCATCACCCTGGTGTCGGCGGCTGTGGTGCTGGGGCTATTAAGCAGAGATCGGACGGTGTCGGAACCCCAACAGGCTGCGGCATAAATGAAAAAGCCCGGAAGCGCAAAATGCTTTCGGGCTTTTTTCATTGGATCAACGGCGATCCAGCCACACCGTCTGCGCATTGCAGAACTCGCGCACGCCGAAGTGCGACAGCTCACGGCCGAAACCGCTTTTCTTCACGCCGCCGAAGGTCACGCGCGGGTCGCTGGCGGAGTAGCCGTTGATGAACACGCCGCCGGTTTCCAGTTCGCTGGTCAGTTGCTGGGCCAGGGCGACGTTGGCGGTGTAGATCGTGGCGGTCAGGCCGAACTCGCTGTCGTTGGCCAGGGCCACGGCGTGGGCGCAATCGCGGGCGGTGATGATCGAGGCCACCGGGCCGAACAGTTCCTGCTTGAACGAGGTCATGCGGTCGGTGACGTCGGCCAGTACGGTCGGCTCGTAGTAGTTGCCCGGTCCTTGGACTTTGCCGCCGCCGAGCAGCAGGGTGGCGCCTTCTTCCAGGGTGTCGCGCACTTGTTGATCCAGTTCGTCGCGCAGGTCGAAACGAGCCATCGGGCCGATGTAGTTGTCGGCGGACAACGGATCGCCCATCTTCAACTGGCGCGTGGCTTCGACGAATTTGCGGGTGAATTCTTCGACTACGCCTTCTTCGATGATCAGACGTTTGGCGGCGGCGCAGACCTGGCCGGAGTTCTGATAACGACCGATCACTGCTGCTTGCACGGCTTCGTCGATATCGGCGTCGTTGAGCACGATGAACGGATCGGAACCGCCGAGTTCCAGCACGCATTTCTTCAGCGCGGCACCGGCCTGTGCGCCGATGGCCATGCCGGCGCGGACGCTGCCGGTCAGGGTCACGGCAGCAATGCGCGGATCAGCAATGGCGGTGGAAACGCCTTCCGGGGTGACGTTGATCACTTCAAACACGCCATCGGCGAAACCGGCGCGGGTGAAGGCGTCGCGCAACAGATAGGCGCTGCCCATCACGTTCGGTGCATGCTTGAGTACGTAGGTGTTGCCGGCGATCAGCGCCGGGACGGCGCCGCGCAGCACTTGCCAGATCGGAAAGTTCCACGGCATCACGGCGAGGATCGGGCCGAGCGGACGGTATTCGATGCGCGCCTTGCCGCCTTCGACCAGCGTCGCTTCGGCGTTGAGCATGGCCGGGCCGTGTTCGGCATACCACTCGCAGAGCTTGGCGCATTTCTCGATTTCACCACGGGCCTGGGCGATCGGTTTGCCCATTTCCTGGGTGATCATGGTCGCCATGGCTTCGCTGCTGTCACGCAGCGCGCCGGCCAGCGCAGTCAGGGCGCGGGAGCGATCCTGCAGCGGTTTGCGTTTCCACTTGTTGAAGCCGAAGGCGGCGCGGGTCAGCGCAGCGTCGAGGGCTTCGGCGGATTCGAAAGCGTAATGACCGATCTGCTCGCCGGTGGCGGGATTGATCGAGATAGCGTGGGTCTGGCTGGAAATCGGGCTCATGGCATCGTCCTGCGAGGTCAGTGGATGCGCTCAGAGTAGGGTGGCGTTTGGTTTCTGGAAACTGAATAATAAAGATCGTTTCTTTCACGATTGGAGAATGACTGTGGATCTGGTGCAACTGGAAATTTTCAAGGCTGTTGCCGAGCACGGCAGCATCAGCGCGGCGGCGGCGCAGATCCATCGCGTGCCGTCGAACCTGACGACCCGCATCAAACAGTTGGAGGAAGATCTGGGCGTCGACCTGTTCATCCGTGAGAAAAGCCGCTTGCGCCTGTCGCCGGCCGGCTGGAGTTTTCTCGAGTACGCACGGCGCATCCTTGACCTGGTCCAGGAAGCCCGCGCCACGGTGGCCGGCGAGGAACCGCAAGGCGCGTTCCCGCTGGGCTCCCTGGAAAGCACGGCGGCGGTGCGGATTCCCGGTTTGCTGGCAACCTATAACCAGCAACACCCGAAGGTCGATCTGGACCTGTCGACCGGGCCGTCCGGGACGATGATCGACGGTGTGCTTTCCGGGCGACTGGCGGCCGCGTTCGTCGACGGCCCGGTCCTGCATCCGGCGCTGGAGGGCATCCCGGCGTTCGAAGAAGAAATGGTCATCATCTCGCCACTGCATCACGGGCCGATCCAGCGCGCGGCGGACGTGAACGGCGAGAACATCTATGCGTTCCGCTCGAACTGCTCCTATCGCCATCACTTCGAAAAATGGTTCAGCACCGATGCTGCCGTGCCCGGCAAGATTTTTGAAATGGAGTCTTATCACGGCATGCTTGCCTGCGTCAGCGCGGGCGCCGGTCTGGCTTTGATGCCGCGCAGCATGCTGCAGAGCATGCCCGGTTGCGCGACGGTGAGTGTCTGGCCGCTGGCGTCGGATTTCCGCTATCTGACGACGTGGCTGGTATGGCGGCGGGGTACGGTTTCGCGCAGTCTGAGCATGTTTGTGCGCTTGCTGGAAGAGCGCGGTGTGGTGCGCGCAGAAGAGAATTGACCCTATGGGTTCGGGTCTCTCCATGAAGACCTGCTCATTTGATTGAAAAGCGTGCCCGGTTCGGTGATCCGCCGAACCGGGCATTTTTCATTGGCCGTCGATGCTGCGGGGCAAGTCGAGTGGATTGCCGTCGCGCAACACCTCCGGCAGCAACGCATTCGGAAAGCCCTGATACGCCACCGGCCGCAAAAAGCGCTCGATCGAGGTCATGCCGACCGAGGTGAAGCGGCTGTCCGACGTGGCCGGGAATGGCCCGCCGTGTACGGTGGCGAAGGTCACTTCCTGCGGATGGGCGAAGGCGTTGACCACGATGCGTCCGGTGCGGCGTTCGAGGATCGGCAGCAGACGCCGGGCCAGATCCAGATCGCGGTCTTCAAGGTGAATGGCTGCGCTCAGTTGGCCCTTGAACGACCGCGCGACCGCCAGCAATTCTTCCTCATCGTTGACCGTTACCAGCAACGCGGCCGGACCGAACACTTCATGGGCCAGCGCCGGTTCGCCGAGCAGGCGTTGACCGTCAACTTCCAGCAGCGCCGAGCGGCCTTCAAATTGGCCATCCGCTGGTGCGCCGACTGCCACCAGCTTCGCCCCCACGCTTTCCATCGCCACCAGGCCGTTAACGTATGACCCGTGAATCCCCGGCGTCAGCATCGTACGCGCTGGCGCTTCGCTGATCCGTTTGATCATCGCATTGCGCAGCGCTTGCAGACCTTCGCCTTCAATCGCGATCAGAATCGACGGACACAGACAGGCCTGCCCGACATTCACCAGCATCCGCTCGATAAAGCCATCGCCGATTTCGCCGCCACGCGCGGACAGCGCTGCGGGCAAAATGAACGTCGGGTTGACGCTGGTCATTTCGGTGAAAACCGGAATCGGATCAGGCCGCAACTGCGCGCGACGATAAAGCGCCATGCCGCCCACCTCTGAACCGGTGAACGTCACCGCTTTAATCAAAGGATGATCGACCAGCGCCTCACCGATGGCATTGCCGCCACCGCGCACCATCGAAAAAACACCCTCGTGCAAGCCATGCTTCTGCACCGCTTTACGGATGGCGCTAGCCTGGATTTCCGAGGCTCCAGGATGCGCGTTATGCGCCTTGAGAATCACCGTCGCACCGGCTGCAAGTGCCGACGCGGTGTCGCCGCCGGCCACCGAATAGGAGATCGGAAAATTGCTCGCACCGAAGATCGCCACCGGGCCGATGGCAACTTTCTGCAGGCGATGATCCATCCGTGGTCGCGGCTGGCGATCAGGTTGCGCCGGGTCTATCGCCAGTTGCAGAAAGCGCCCCCTGCGCACCACCTCGGCGAACTGACGGAACTGGGTCGCAGCTTTGGCGGCTTCGCCTTCCAGTTGTGCATGGGGTAGGCCGGTTTCCAGCGCGGCCCGGGCAGCCATTTCTTCGCGCACGGCGTCGAGGTTGTCGGCGATGCTTTCCAGAAACGCCGCACGTTCGGTCAGCGAGGTGTGGCTATAGCTATCGAATGCCGCGTCGGCGAGGGTTGCAGCCTGATCGACTTGCGCCGCGCCGCCGAAGGCAAAATCCGGCTCGATCAGCGTGTTGGTCGCTGGATTCAGCGCCTTCATCGTGCCCTCGGTGGCGGCGACGTCAGTGGCGCCGATCAGCATGTGGCCGGTCAGAGTCATTTTGCGTCACCTTGCGACTGAAGGTTGGCGATCAGTTCGTCTGTAGTGGTGATGACATGAGCGAAGGTCGGGCCGTTGAGTTCGTGGGCGGCGTGCATCATTTCCTCTTTGAACGCGGCGGTCGCATCGCGCACCAGCGTGACGTGATAGCCGAGTTCGGACGCATAGCGCGCGGTGGCTTCGATGCAGGTGTTGGCCAGCAGGCCGACGATGATCACGTGAGTGATGCCTTGCTGCTTCAGGCGAAAATCCAGGTCGGTGTTGGCGAAACCGCTGGAGCCCCAGTGTTCCTGGACCACGATGTCGCCGTCCTTCGGCGCGAAATCCGGGTGCCATTCGCCACCCCATTCGCCGCGCGCGAAGTGGTGCATGTGCATGATCTTTTGTTGGGTCGGGGTTGGATGATCCCAGTTCTCGTAGTCGCCTTTTACCCAGCGGTGATGCGGTACGATGACGACCGGAATCGGCAGGGCCCGCACGGCGCGATCGAGTTTGCGCAGGTTGTCGAGCAGGCCGTTCTGCTCGGCCATCGGTTTGAGCAGCGGAAAGATCTTGCCGCCGTCCGAGAGAAAATCGTTGTACGGATCGACCAGCAGGTAGGCGGTTCTGTCGAGCGGATAGAGAGGTTTCGACATGACGATGTACTCCGGCAATGAGAGTGATCGATGCTCAGGGCTTGTTCCCGCATCGTGTTGATATGATAATCATAGTAACTGTGAAAGAGGCAAGCCCTGATGGCTGTAAACGATAGTCTTCCCGACACGCTGTGCCCGATTTCCCGGGCCGAGTCGATCGTCGGCGACCGCTGGACGGTGCTGGTTTTGCGCGAATTGTTCATGGGCAGCCATCGCTACGACGAGATCCTGGCCCAGACGGGCGGTACGCCACAGATGGTCGCCGCCCGTCTGAAAAGCCTGGAGGCGGACGGGCTGGTCGAGCGCCGCTTGTACAACGAGCGGCCGAAACGCTACGAGTACCACCTCACTGCAAAGGGTGAGGCGTTTTACCCGGTGGTGATTGCGTTACGTGCCTGGGGCGAGACCTGGTGCAAGTCGCCGGAGGAAGGGCTGGCGGTGAACATGACCCACAAGAACTGCAACCACAGCGCCGGCCTCGGACCGATGTGCGATCACTGCGGTGAAGTGTTGCGCCGTGAGGATTTGATCAGCCAGCCGCAAGAGGCGTACGCCGCGGAACGACAGGCGCGGCGTGAGGCGTTCAAGGCGAAATAGATGGCTCCATCCAAAACAAAAAAGGCCCTCATTTGCGAGGGCCTTCGTGTGTCAGCGCAGAACGAATGGCTTACAGACTGCCCGCCAGTTTTCCGGAAGTCAGCCGCCGACGATAAGCACTGTCACGAGTCGCCAGCCAGAAATACAGCGGCGAGGTCACCAGCAAGCCAACCACCCACGACAGGTCCGCGCCGTTGATGTGCGCCGACACCGGCCCGACGTACAGCGGCGTGTTCATGAATGGAATCTGCACCGCGATACCGATCGCATACGCCAGCAAGGCCTGCGGGTTGTAGCGGCCGTAGATGCCGCCATCGACCTGGAAGATCGAGCCGATGTCGTACTGGCCTTTGTGAATGGCGTAGAAGTCGATCAGGTTGATCGCGGTCCACGGCACCAACACCACCAGCAGCACCAGCACCATGTCGACAAAGTGGCCGATGAAGTCTGCCGACGCGCCGACCGCAGCGAAGCAGCAGGCCAGCAGCACGATGATCGAAATCACTGCGCGGCTCTTGGCGGTCGGAATCCAGCGGTAGGCGAAGGTCTGCACAAGGGTGATCAACGACAGCACCGCGCCGTAGAGGTTGAGGGCGTTGTGGCTGATGACGCTGAGCAGGAACAGCACCAGCATCAACGGGCCGATGGCGCCGGTGGCGAGTTTCACCGCGTCCATGGTGTCCATGCCCACCGGTGTTGCCAGCACGGCAACGGCGCCGAACACGAACGACAGGCTCGAGCCCAGCGCCGATCCCAGATAGGTCGTCCAGAAAGTCGCCGCCACCGGCACATTCGCCGGCAGGTAACGCGAGTAGTCCGACACGTAAGGCGCAAACGCGATCTGCCACAGCGCCGCCAGCGACACCGTCGCAAGCCAGCCCGAGATGTTGAAGCTGCCGCGAGTGAGGAAGTCATCGGTCTGGATGTGGGTGAGGATGTAGCCGAAGCCGACCACGATGCCGATCCCCAGCACCCAAGTGCCGATGCGGTTGAGCACGTGGATGAAGCGGTAACCGATGATCCCGATGATTCCCGAGCCCAGCGCGCCGATGACGATGCCGACCGGCACCGGAACGCTGTCGACCACGCCATGCAGCGACTTGCCGGCCAGCACGATGTTGGAGGCGAAGAAGCCGATGTACATGACGCCGGCAATCAGCACCACCAGCAATGCGCCGAGGGAGCCGAACTGCGCGCGGCTCTGGATCATCTGCGGAATGCCCATCTGCGGGCCTTGCGCCGAGTGCAGCGCCATCAGCACACCGCCGACCAGATGGCCAACCAGAATGGCGACGATGCCCCATACCAGATTCAGGTGAAACAACTGCACGCCGAGGGCGCCGGTGACGATGGGCAACGGCGCGATATTGCCGCCGAACCAGAGGGTGAACAGATCCCGAACCTTTCCGTGGCGATCTTCGGGCGGCACATAGCCGATCGTATGTTTTTCAATGAGCGGTGCGGACGTTGTTGCAGAGGTGGCCATGACGAACTCCAAGGCAAGGACGAGTACGTGGACGTACTTCAGTGAGCGCCGGCACGGACGGCGCATTTCTTGTTGGGGTTGATCATGGGCAAGGAAAGGGGAGAGATAAATTAGTAGTTTTGTTGCTTCAGGCGTTAAAAAAACGAGGCTCTCCGGTCAGGTTGAAACGCTCTGTTTCGGGCGTTTCAGCGCCATGAACGACAACGCAGCTGACCTCCATCGGAGCAGCTGTCTGTCGGTGTTATTGCGGCTCGGCTGCGGACTTGATCCAGCAGCCAGACCGGTCTTTCAAAGGCGAATAGACGCCAACATTCGATGCAACATTTCATCGCAGGCCGTGAGCTGATCGACGCTGACGAACTCGTCCGGCTTGTGGCCCTGATCCATGCTGCCGGGGCCGCACACCACCGTGGGAATCCCCACTGCGTCAAACAAGCCACCTTCGGTCCCAAACGCAACAGTACCGAAATCGTCCGAACCACAGAACGTGGCGATCAATTGCGCAGCCTTGCTTCGGGCATCGGTGGCCAGCCCCGGATAGGCCGACAGTTCGCTGAAACGGATATCGCTCTGCTCGCTGACGGCCCGCATGCGCGGCAGCATTTGCTGTTCGGCATAGGTCTTGAGTTGCTGCGCGACGACCGCCGGATCCTGCGAGGGCAGGGCGCGGATTTCGAAGTCGAAACGACAGTCGGCGGGGACGATGTTCAACGCCTTGCCACCGTTGATCACGCCGGTTTGCACCGTGGAGTACGGCGGGTCGAAACGCGGATCGAGGTGCTCGTCCTTGAGTTGCCGGCCGATGCGTCCCAGCTCGCCGATCAGCTCGGCGGCGCACTCGATGGCGTTCACTCCGAGCGGCGCGTAGGCCGAGTGACAGGCATGACCCTGGACATCGCAACGCATTGCCAGTTTGCCCTTGTGCCCGAGCACCGGTTTGAGTTCGGTCGGCTCGCCGATGATGCACAGCAGCGGTTTGACCGGACGCTGCTCCAGCACCTTGAGCAACGAGCGCACGCCGAGGCAGCCGACTTCTTCGTCATAGGACAAAGCAATGTGCACCGGCAGTCGCAACGGTGCTTCGAGCAACGACGGCACCAGCGCCAGCACGCAGGCGATGTAGCCCTTCATGTCCGCCGTGCCGCGACCGTAAAGCTTGCCGTCACGCTCGCTGAGTTCGAACGGCGGCAGCGTCCACGGCTGGCCATCGACGGGCACCACATCGGTGTGCCCCGACAACACGATGCCCGGCTGATCGGCCGGGCCAATCGTGGCGAACAGATTGGCCTTGCTGCGCTCATCGTTGTAGATCAGCTCGCATGGCACGTCGAAACTTTCGAGGTAGCTGCGCACGAAGTCGATCAATTGCAGGTTGGACTCGCGGCTGGTGGTGTCGAACCCCACCAGCGTCTTGAGCAACGCGACGCTGTCGCTCATCGGTCGTCTCCGGCAACCCCGTAGCCCGGCGCCTTGGCCGGATCGAGGGCGCGGTCGATGTAGTCCTGCAACTGCGGGCGATAGGCGTCCCACAGTTTTTGCAGTTGGCCGATCGGGTCTTCATCGGCCCAGTCCACCCGCAGGTTGACGATGGGCCAGGTCAGTTCACCCACCACGACCACGGCTGCCGAATGCACCGGACCTGCTTCACCACCCAAGGCCTGGGCGGCGTGCAGGGCTTTGATCAGGCGATCGGCCAATTGACCTTCGCCTTCTTCGAACGCGCTGACCATGGCTTCGATCACCGAGCGCCCGGCGAGCATGTTGCCCGCCGCCACGCATTGCTCTCCCGACACGGCGTTGTGCACGCCCAAGGTTTGCGCGCCGCTGAAATGCGCGGTCTGGCCGAGGTGGTTAATGGCCGTGATCTGCCGGTACTGACTGTAGCCGTTGCGGGTCAGCACCTTGTCCAGCGCCGCCTCGGGCGCCAGACCTTGCTCCATCAGGGCGAGCACTTCCGGGCCGAGCGACGGCAGAGTGATGTTCTGGCTCGACACCGCACCAACCCCCGGCAACAGCCACGGGCAGCGGGCGCCGACGGCGATGCTGGAGGAGCTGATGGCGATGCCGAACTGACCGGTTTCGGGGCAGCGGGCGGCGATGGAAAATGTCATGTGTGGCCTCCTTTCGCTAAGGTCGAATTACTCGGGAATCACCGCAACCACATCAATTTCCATCAGCCACTGCGGCTGACCCAAAGCCGACACCACCAGCCCGGTGGAGATCGGGAACACGCCCTTCAGCCATTTGCCGACTTCCTGATACACCGGCTCGCGGTAGCGCGGGTCGATCAGGTAAGTGGTGGTCTTGACGATATGGCTCAGGTCGCTGCCGGCCTCTTCGAGCAGTTGCTTGACGTTGCGCATGGCCTGTTCGGTCTGCGCGCGCGGGTCGCCGAGACCGACCAGTTCGCCATCGAAATTGGTCCCGACCTGACCACGGACATACACGGTGTTGCCGGCGCGCACGGCCTGGCACAGGTCGTTGTCCAGGGTCTGGTTCGGGTAAGTGTCCTTGGTGTTGAACATGCGGATGCGGGTGTGGGTTGGCTGACTCATGTGCGGCTCCTGACGAATTCGGACCCGGCGCGACGGGCGCCGGGATTGAAGAGGGAAATCAAGCGTCGACGGTGTCGACAGCGTTGTTGTGCAGCGCGGCTTCGCGTTGTTCGGCATCGCGATAGGCCAGGTATTTGCGCTGGGTGGCGATGTGATCGGCCACGTGCTTGGCGTCGTGCCACACGCCCCAGATGAACGACGAACCGCGTCGCGACTGCCACGGCAGACCGAGGAAATACACGCCCGATTCGCTGGACACACCGCGCTGGTGTTGCGGCTTGCCGTTGTCGTCGAACGCGGCGACTTTCAGCCACGAATAGTCCACGGCAAACCCGGTGGCCCAGATGATCGAGGTGATACCGGCGGCGGCCAGATCGAGATCGGCCAGCGGGTTTTTCACGCATTCAGGATCCGGATAAGTCTCGCGGGCTTCCGGTTCCAGCGGCAGGTCGAGGCCGTTGCGTTCGATGTAGGCGTCGGCGGCATCCAGCAGCGCGAGGTAGTTCTCGTCGCCACGCTTGAGGTTGTCGCGCAGGTCCTGTTTGAAGGTCACCACGCCGTCGCTGAACGATTCGGTGACGCCGACCAGGGTCATGCCGCGATGGGCCAGACCACGGAAGTCGATGGTGCGGCCACCGTGGGCACCGCTGACGGCGATGGTCACGTGCTCGCGGCCGGGTTTCATCGCGGCTTGATCCCACTCGCCGAGCACGCCCAGCCACCAGCAGAAATCACGGTTGCGGTAAGCGCGGGGAGGGCGGTCGTGGGCGCCGACCGAGAGGTAAACCTGCTTGCCCGAGCGCTGCAATTCATCGGCGATCTGCACGCCCGACGAACCGGCACCGACCACCAGCACTGCGCCGGCCGGCAACTGCTGCGGGTTGCGATAATCAGCCGAGTGAATCTGCAGCAGACGCTCATCTTTCGGTGCAATGGCCGGGATCACCGGACGCTGGAACGGGCCGGTGGCGGCGACGACGCGGGCCGCTTCGATCACGCCCTCGGAGGTCTCGATGGTGAAGCCCGGGCGACCGACATTACGCACTACGCTTTTCACATCGACGCCGGTGCGGATCGGCGCGTTGAATTTCTTTGCATACGCTTCGAAGTAATCGGCGACACGTTCCTTGTGGGCAAAACCGTCCGGATCGACATCATCGAATTCCATCCCCGGAAACCGGTCGTGCCACGCCGGACCGTTGGCCACCAGCGAGTCCCAGCGCCCGGTGCGCCAGCGTTCGGCAATGCGGCTGCGCTCCAGCACCAGGTGCGGCACACCGAGTTTGCTCAGGTGTTCACTCATGGCCACACCCGCTTGACCGGCGCCGACAACAAGCGTGTCTGTTTTTATTATTTCAGTGGTCATCTCTGATCCCTTCTCACGAGGCCGTTGGATTCAGGTCGCTGTCGACCTGTTCTCTGTGCTTGGGATCAGACTAGGGAGGGGGTGGTTATCGGTAAAATATTATTAAGCTGGCATGTGAAGATAAAAACGTGATGCAGAGGCCTGAAAGCTCCGTAAATACGGGGCTTCACCTTGGCACCGGAATCCGAGACAACAAAAAAAAGGACCGCCGACAGGATAGTCGACGGCCCTTTTCAAGGCGTGTTCAGATCACAAGGACTCAGCGATCGAGAAACGCCAGCAGGTCTTCATTCAATTGCTGCGCATGAGTCACCGCAAAGCCGTGCGGCGCACCTGCGTAGACTTTCAGTTCAGCGCCCTTGATTTGCGCGGCCGCTTGTTTGCCGGTGGTTTCGAACGGAACAATCTGATCGCCATCGCCGTGAATCACCAACGTCGGCACATCGATTTTCGCCATGTCCGGGCGGAAGTCGGTTTCCGAGAATGCAGTGACGCAATCCACGGTGCCTTTGAGCGAGGCCAGCAGGGCGATGTTCAGGGTTTGGGTCAGCACGCCATCGGAGACTGTCTGACCCTGATTGGTGCCGTAGAACGGGGCATTGAAGTCCGCGATGAACTGCGCACGATCCTTCAGCAGGCCAGCCTTGATTCCGTCGAACACCGACTTGTCGACGCCTTCGGCAAAGTCCGGTTTCTTGCCGAACAGCGGTGTCACCGCGCCCAGCAACACCAGTCCGGCAACGCGCTCGCTGCCGTGGCGTGCGATGTAGCGGCTGACATCGCCGCCGCCCATGGAGAAGCCGACCAGGGTCACGTCACGCAGATCCAGGTGCTCGATCAGTTGCGCGATGTCATCGGCGAAGGTGTCGTAGTCGTAGCCGGTCCACGGCTGCTCGGAACGGCCGAAGCCACGACGGTCAAAGGCGATGGTGCGATAGCCGCGGCTGCTCAGGTATTCCATCTGGTATTCCCACATGTCAGCATCCAGCGGCCAGCCGTGACTGAACAGCACGGGCTTGCCGCTGCCCCAGTCCTTGAAATAGATCTCGGTGCCGTCTTGGGTCGTGAACGTGCTCATGAAAACTCCTTGGGTGTGGGCCTGCGAGGATGCCGTGATGGCAGCGTTCACTATCGCGACAAAGGGCATTGGCCACTTGTACGCAGGTGCTAAGTTTCGAGCCGCACGCGTTAACGATTTGACGGCATGAGTTGTAAGATGCAACCGCATCGAACCTGCCGTTTTGCCGGAGACACCCGAAATGAAGCGCAAAAGCCTTGCGGGCAATGCCTGCCCGATCGCCCGGACACTCGATCTGATCGGTGACTGGTGGTCGTTGCTGATCATCCGCGATGCGCTGGAAGGCATCAGTCGTTTCAGCGATTTCGAGAAGAGCCTGGAAATCGCCAAGAACATGTTGAGCACCCGGCTCAAAGGGCTGGTCGAGCGCGACATCCTGCGCTTGGTGCCAGCGTCCGATGGCAGCGCTTACAAGGAATACGTGCTGACCGAAAAGGGTCGGGCGTTGCAAACTGTGATCGTTGCGTTGTCGCAGTGGGGTGGGGAGTTCATGTTCGAGCCTGGCGAGCCGGGGTCGGTGATGGTGGATGCGCAGAAGCGTCAGCCGATCAGGAAGCTTCAGTTGCTGTCGGCCGATGGTCGGGTGCTGGCGCCGGAAGATGTGGCGACGAAACTGGCGGTTGAGCATTGAGATGATGTGATTCACCGATTCCGGAAGACTTTTACTGATGCCGCTGGTCGGCAATACATATTTAGTAATGACAAAAATTGACGTCAGAATAGTGGCTCATTACTATCGCGCCACTATTCTGATATCAGTTTCCGTCTCGAGGGATCGAACATGTCCTCACCCGCCCTCGTGGCGAGGTTGTGCCTGGCTTTGCTATGCCTTTCTCCACTCCAAACCGCACTTGCAGCACCCACCCCCGGTGAAACCGACCTGATCCGCGAACGCCAGAATCGTCTGCTCGAAGAGCAGCAGCGGCGGCTCGAAGAGCTCAAGGATCTGCCCGGTAAAGAGGCCAAGCCGGCGCAGCCGGAAGCCCCCGCCGACACACGTTGCTTTCAGATCAACGACATCGAGCTCAAAGGCGCCGACAGCCTGTCGGAGAACGACAAGAGCCGTTTGCTCAAGCCCTACATCGGCCAGTGTCTCGGTGTGCCTCAGCTGAATGAAGTGCTGAAGGTCATCACCGATCACTACATCGAGAAGGGTTGGGTGACCAGCCGTGCTTATCTGCCACAGCAGGATCTGTCCGGCGGGCACCTGAAAGTGCTGGTGGTCGAAGGCAAACTCGAGGGCTTGAAAGGCGCCGACAACAGCAAGCTCTCTGAGCGTGAGTTGTCGATGGCGTTTCCCGGCAAGGCCGGTGAGCTGGTGAACCTGCGCGAGATCGAGCAAATGGTCGATCAGCTCAATCGCCTCCCTTCCAACCAGGCCAAGATGGAGCTGTCGCCAGGCAAGAACGTCGGCGGCAGTGAGGTGCTGGTCACCAACACCCCGCAGAAACCATGGCGCGCCGGACTGTCGCGCAGCAACGATGGCCAGCGCAGCACGGGTGAGCAGCAATGGGGCACGACATTCGACTGGGACAGCCCGCTGGGTCTGGCTGATCAGTTGAGTCTGCGCGGCGGTCACGATGCGATGACCGATCACCAGCACACCTCCAACAACGCCATGCTCAACTACAACCTGCCGTGGGGCTGGTGGAACTTCAGCTACACCTACAGCCAGAGTGAGTACCGCTCGCAAATCGCGGCCAACGGCTACAACTTCAAGCAGACCGGCGACAGCGAAAACCATCAGCTGCGCGCCGAGCGGGTGATCCACCGCGACTCGGTCAGCAAGACCTCCCTCAACGCCGGCCTGTCGTATCTGCGCACCAACAACTTCATTGAAGACAGCAAGCTCAAGCTGAGCAGCAACCGCATCAGCGAAGCGCAGTTCGGCTTCAACCACGGGCGGCGTATCGGCAGCGCCTTCGTCAACTTCGACGCCGGCATGCAGGAAGGCATCGGTGCATTCGACGCTCAGGGCAGTCACGACCCGGGCCCCGGCGAGCCGGATGCGCGTTACCGCAAATACACCGCAACCCTGAGCTATCTGCAGCCATTCAAAGTGTGGGGCGAGTCCTTCACCTTCAGCAGCCTGATGACCGGCCAGCGCAGTGAAGACGTGTTGTTCAGCCCGCAACGTACCAGCCTCGGCGGGTCGTCTTCGATCCGTGGCTACAAGGATCAATCGCTGTCTGGTGACAGCGGTGGCTACTGGCGCAATGACCTGCGCTGGTCGCGCCCGATCAACGCCGAATGGCTGCGCCCGGTGTTCGCGGAATACGGCACCAGCCTCGGTTACGATCAGGGCGTGATCCGTGGTGACCGCTACAACGGTGACCAGCATGGGCGCATGTCGAGCAACTCGCTGGAACTGTTTGCCCGGGGCGAACACGTTGCGGCCAGCGTGACCTTTGCCCACTCCCTGGAACGCCCTGACGTGCTGACCGAGCGCGAAGCGCCGATCTATTTCCGCGTGGATTTCTTCCTCTAGTTTTTGCCCTTTCCGAGATTCTGATATGGACTTCCGCCAACTGGCCTTTCTGGCCAGTCAGCCTTCTGCTGCCGTAAAAAACCGTGAACACTTCTGGGGCATGCCCAAACGCGGACTGGCGTTCCTGCTGGCCAACGTCATGTTCTGGCAGCCGATGTGGGCGCAGGCAGACGGAATCGTGGTCAGTGCGCCCGGCACCACGCTCGACCGGGCAGGCAATGGCGTGCCGATCATCAACATCGCCACGCCCAACGGTGCGGGTCTTTCGCATAACCAGTTCCACGATTACAACGTGGATGCTCAAGGCGTCATCCTCAACAACGCTACGAGCCGCACGCAGCTGACGCAGATCGGCGGAATCATTCTCGGCAACCCGAACCTGCGCGGTGCGGCGGCGCAAACCATCCTTAACGAAGTCAACGGTGGCAGTCCGAGTCAACTGCGCGGTTACACCGAAGTGGCGGGGCAGTCGGCGCGGGTGATCGTGGCCAACCCGTATGGCATCAGTTGCAACGGCTGCGGCTTCATCAATACGCCGCGTGTGACATTGACCACCGGCAAACCTGTGCTCGATGGCGCGGGTCGACTGGACCGTTTTCAAGTCGATCAGGGCAGCGTCTCCATCGATGGCAAAGGTCTGGATGCCAGCGCTGTCGACAGCTTTGAAATCCTCACCCGCAGTGCGCAGATCAACGCGCAGATCCACGCCAAACGCCTGAACATCACCACCGGTCGCAACGATGTAAACGCCGAAACGCTCAACGCCACCGCGCGTGCCGATGACGGCAGCGCCAGACCGCAACTGGCGATCGACTCTTCGGCGCTGGGCGGGATGTACGCCGGGGCGATCAAACTGGTGGGCACCGAGGCCGGTGTCGGCGTGAAACTGGCAGGCGAACTGGCGGCCAGCGCCGGGGATATCCAGATCGACGCCAATGGCCAACTGACGTTGGCGAAGGCCACGGCCAGCAATGCGGTCGACATCAAGGCCAACATTCTTGAGGCGCAGCAGGCCGTTTACGCGGGCACGCAATTGACCGTGCAAACCGCTAAGGATCTGGTCAACCAGCAAAGCCTTGCCGCCAGGGACAGCGTTCGCCTGACCAACGTCGGCACATTGACCAACGCCGGCGTGATTGAAGCCGGAGTGAATGCGGATAACAGCCGTAACAGCAATGGCGATGTGTCCATCAACAGCGGCTCGGTGAGCAACCGTGGCAGCGTATTGGCCAGTCGCTCGCTGAGCGCAAGTGCCGCAGGTGTGCTCGATAACCAGAACGGTATCGTCCAGGCCAAAGACGTCGCGCTAAGCGCCACTCGGTTGCTCAACCAAGGGGCTGACGCCCGGATTTACGGCGAGACCAGCCTGGCCTTCAACGTCCCGGCAATCGTCAACCTCAGTGGTCTGATCCGCTTCGCCGACGGCCAGGCGGCAACGCTCTCCGTCGACAGTCTGGACAACCGCAAAGGTCGTATCGAAATCGCCGGCGGCAGTCTGAAACTCAATGCGCGGGCGCTGCAAAACGATGACGGCAAAATCATCGCCGGACGTCTGGATATCGATACCCGGCTACTCGACAACGCTGGCGGCCTGATTGCTGCCAGCCAGGGCGAAACCAAGGTCGTCGCCCACGAACGTCTGAACAATGGCAAAGGCAAGATCCAGGCAAAGACCGACCTCGTTGTGTCGGGCGCCGAGTTGCTCAATCAGGGCGGCACATTGGCCGCCGATTCGATTCGGATCACCGGCACCCGACTGGATAACAGCAGCAAGGGTGTCATCAGTGCCGAAAACGGCAATCTTGATCTGGCACTGGATCAGGACCTCGATAACCACGCTGGCAAGCTTCAAGCCTCGGATCGATTGAGCGTCGCTGCCCAGAGCATAGACAACCGTAATGCCAGCCTGACCGGCAAATCCCTTGAGGTCACCAGTCGCGGCAAGCTCGACAACTCCCAAGGCACGATTTCATCCGATGACAGCGTGCTGGCCAGCGAAGACCTGGACAACACTCAGGGCCTGATTCAGGGCAACACGTCCCTGAACCTGACTGCACGCGATCTGGACAACACCAACGGCCAACTGCTCGGCGGTGTTGTCGATGCGACGCTGGACAATCTCACCGGCAATGACAAAGGCGCGATCAGCGCCGAGACCGGCAAGCTCACGCTGGTCGTCAACCAGCACCTGAACAATGCCTTGGGTCGACTGCAAGCCAGCCAGGGTGACGTGGATGTTCACGCCGGCAGTATCGACAACCGCAAGGGTGTGGTGGCTGCGCAACAGTTGCTGTTGGTCGCTCGCAATGGCCACATCGACAACCGGGGCGGGCGGGTGATCGGCGATCGCCTCGACCTGCAAGCCGCCAGCCTCGATAACGGCGAGGGCGGTCTGTTGGCGGCGGGTGTTGACGGCGCTCGGCTGATTCTCAAGCAAAACGTTACCGGTCAGTCGCAACTGCTCAATCAAAAAGGCCGGATCCAGAGCGATGCCGACCTGTACATCGAAAGCGATACGGTCGACAACAGTGCCGGTGTGTTGCTGGGCAAAACCATCGAAGTCAACGCCACGCAGCTGAACAACAGCGACAAGGGCGGCATCGTCGGCACGGGCGGCGACATTGCGCTGAAAATTGCCGGTGTCTTCAAAAACGTCACGGGCGTGGTCGACGCCGCTGAGCAACACCTGCTGCTCGAACAACTGGTCGAACTCGACAATCGCGGCGGCACATTGCGCGGGCAGCGCCTGGACATCACCAGTACGTCCATCGACAACCGTGATGCGGGCCAGATTGTTGCCGGTAGTGATGGTCTGAAAATCGTCGGCAGTACCGTACTGAATCAGCAGGGTGCGATCCTCGCCAATGGCAGCCACGCAGAACTCGCGCTGGGCACCGGCAACCTGCAAAACCAGGGTGGCACGCTACAGGCTGACACGCTCGACATCACCAATGCCGACCTCGACAACAGCGCAGTCAACGGCAAGGCCGGCTTGATCTCCAGCCTGCTGGGCGATTTGCAGCTGACCGTGACACGCCTGATCAACCATGGCGGCAAGCTCTTCGGCAAAGGTCAGGTCACTTTCGATGGCACCCGTCTGGATAACGCGGGTGGTGAGATCAGCGGCAATCGGCTGGGTCTCGAAGCGGTCAGCCAGATTCTCAATCAGGGCGGACTGATCGAGTCGGCGACGAATCTGCAACTGATCGGCGACCAACTGGATAACAGCGCTGGCGGGCAGATACGCGCACTTGGCGGCACCTTCAGCAAGATCAAACTGAACGGCAATCTGAACAACCAGAACGGCGCCATCGAGATCGGCAGCCAGGATCTGCAGCTTGGCGGTGCCCAGCTCAACAACCTCAGCGGCAGCGTTCGTCACGCCGCGCAAGGGTTGTTTGACCTGGATCTGAATAACCTGACCGGCTCCCAGGGCAGCCTTACCGGTCTGGGCAACGGCGTCTGGGATGTTGCGGCGGTCAATGGTGTGGGCACCTGGCAACTCAATGGGGGGCTGACTTACACCAGTTCGCAGGATTTGAACCTCAATGTCGGGGATCGCATCGCCAGTGCTTCGGCGCTGAACCTGAATGTCGCCAATCTGAACAACGCCGGGCAACTGCTCAGCGATGGCGATCTGTCGCTGACCCTTGGCGGCAACCTGATCAACAGCGGTCGAGTGTCGGCTCAGCAGAAACTCACCATCAACGCCAGCGACGTGATTCAACAGGACGGGCGGCTGGTCAGCGGTGGCGATACCGTGATGACCTTGCGCGGCACGCTGGACAACCTCGGTCGGCTGATCGCCAACCAGAACCTTACGGTGACGGCTGCCCGGATCGACAACAAAGGCACTCTGGGCGCCCAGGGCAATCTCGAATTCAACGCCGCCAACGGCATCTCCAACGGAGCCGATACGCTGCTGTTCAGCGGCGGCACGATGAAGTTGCATGGCAACAGCCTGAGCAACTATTACGGCGATATCTACAGCCGGGGCAATCTCACGGTCGACGCCGTGGGTGGTGGTCGTGCTGCGTTGTTCAGCAACTTGTCGGGGACGGTCGAGGGCGAGGGAGATATCGACATCAATGCGATGTCGGTGGAAAACGCCAAGTCGGTTTTCGAAATGTCGCAGGGCGGCAGTTCCGGCTCCATCAGATGGATTTGCGGGCAGCATTGCGGTGGCCACGATGGCTGGAAAAAAGGCACGATCATTATTGATCGGACCTATAACGATGTGGTTCTCAAAGACTCGACCGCATCACGCTTCGTCGCGGGCAAAAACCTGACGATTCATGCCAGCAATGTCGAAAACCGCTACAGCTTGATGGCTGCGAACGGCAACCTAACGGTAACCGCCGACCGCTCATTAAACCTCGGCGCGGAATCGCGCTCCGGCACTTCGACAGAATCGATTGGCACGCCTGGCAGGATCGACAATAGTCTGTGGGACCGGATGGAGTTCATCGAAGTCCCGGCGTTCAACGCGCAGACGCAGCAGGGGAATTTCGATGAGGCACGCTTCAACGAGTTGGTCGCCGTAACCAATGACAGTCGCTTCTCCCACCCTAGCAACGTACCAATAAACTGGTCTCCCAATGGCAACACCTTGTATCCGGCCACCCTGCAGGCGGGAGGAACGGTAAGCCTCAACGTCACTGACTCCATCCAGAACGGCAAGCTCTACAACAATACTTACGATCAGCTCACCGGAAATCTGGACAGCGAAAAAGCCACCGGTGTGGGTGTCGTCGACATCAATCTGGGCAAGCGCAGCAGCGCCGCCAGCGTTCAGGTCGCCAAGGACGTCACTCGCATCGAAAAGGTGGATGCGGACGGCGTGAAGCAGATCAGCTTCGTCCCGGTTGATTTCCGTGGGGTGCCGTTTGCTGCCGTAGATCCAACCGCGTCTTCGACATTCAGGCTTCCGAAAGGCCCTTACGGCATGTTCGTGCAGAGCCCGAATCCGCAGAGCCGCTACCTGATCGAAACCAATCCGGAGCTGACTCAGAGCGCGCCATTCATGAGCTCGGACTACCTGCTGGGTAAGCTCAATTTCAACGCCGATGAGGCCGCTCGCCGCCTCGGCGACGGTCGCTACGAATCGCGTTTGATCAGCGATGCAGTGTTGGCTCAGACCGGCCAGCGCTTTCTGGCCGGTGGCTTGAACAACGATTACGAGCAATTCCGTTACCTGATGGACAACGCGCTCGCCAGCAAAAACGAGCTGAATCTGACGGTGGGTGTCACCCTGACGTCGGAGCAGGTGGCGGCGCTGACGCATGACATCGTCTGGATGGAAGAGCGCGTCGTCGACGGTCAGAAAGTGCTTGTGCCGGTGCTGTATCTGGCGCAGGCCGAGTCGCGCAACGTGCGCGGCGGCAGCCTGATTCAGGGGCGTGATCTGGAAATGATCGCCGGCAACGACCTGGTCAACGTCGGCACTCTGCGGGCCACCAACAACCTCACGGCAGATGTCAAAGGCAGCCTCTATAACGGTGGTCTGGTCGAGGCCAACGAACGCCTGAGCCTGATGGCCACCGACAGCATCCGCAATGCGCTGGCCGGTGATATTCGCGGTAATCAGGTCAGCCTGAGCACCCTCAAGGGTGACATCGTCAACGACCGGACCGCCGTGACTTACAGCCCGGGGCAGGGTTTGCGCACTTCCCTTGATGACGGCGGCAACATCAGCGCCCGCGATACGTTGAGCATCAAGTCCGGCCGTGACTTGACCAACTCCGGCACGATCAACAGCGGCGCCGATGCAGACCTGAGCGCGACCCGCGACATCAACTTACTGGCGGTTCAGAACGTCAACGAGATCCACACAATCGAGAACGGCGGACATCGCTCGACCGTCACCACAACCGTGGAAAACCTCGCGTCCAGCGTGAAAAGTGGCGACAACCTGAAGCTTGACGCCGGTCGCGACATCAACGTCCTCGCCAGTATGGCACAAGCCAAAGGCGATCTGCTTGCCGACGCGAAACAAGACTTGAACATGGCTTCGGCGAGCGACGAACACAATGTCGAAACCAACAGCAAAAGTGGCAAGAAACGCGTCCACGAAGAAGACAATCACACCGTCCAGAAGGCCGCTGAGTTCATCGCCGGTGGCGACGTCAAAACCAACTCCGGCCGCGATACCACATTGGTGGCGAGCAAGATCAGCGCGGGCAATGAAGCCTATGTGTATGCGGGTAATGACCTGAGTCTGCTGGCAGCGCAGAACAAGGATTACACCCTGTACGACATGAAGGAGAAGGGTGGTTTCGGCGCCAAGAAAATGCAGCGCGACGAAGTTACCCAGATCACTCATGTGGGGAGCGAGATCAAGACCGGGGGCAATCTCACGCTGGTTAGCGAGGGGGATCAGCGCTATCAGGTGGCGAAGCTTGAAAGTGGCAAGGACATCACGCTGGACAGTGGTGGGGCGATTGTTTTTGAAGGGGTGAAGGATTCTCACGACGAGAGCCATACCAAAAGCGATGGAGATGCTTTTTGGACTTCGTCAAAAGGCCGGGGCAATAACGATGAAACGCTGCGTCAGAGTCATCTGATCGCATCTGGAAAGCTTACGATCAAAGCTGTAGACGGGCTGAAGATCGATATCAAACATGTCGATCAGCAAAGCGTGCACCAAGCCATTGACGCAATGGTCGAGGCCGATCCTCAACTTGCCTGGCTCAAGCAGGCAGAAGCGCGAGGAGACATCGACTGGAGGCAAGTCAAGGAAATCCACGAGTCGTTCAAATATCAAAACTCGGGCCTTGGGCCAGCTTCGCAACTGATCATTGCAATCGTGATGGCAGCAGTTATCGGTCCGATGTCGAGCATGATTCTGCAATCCGTTGCGGTTACCGCAGCGACAAAGGCCGCCGTCAGCACCATCGACAACCGAGGCAATCTGGGCAAGATTGCAAAGGACGTTACCTCCAAGGAAGCGCTTAAAAGCTATGTCGTGGCGGCAGCAACCGCGGGCGTTACCCAAAGCCTCAACTACGACCCAGGCGCAATTGGACTGAATCCCGAGAGCTTGAAGATTGTGGCGATCAAGGTGAGTTCGGATGCCTTGATCAAAACCGCTGTTTACGGCGGCAGCCTGAAAGACAATTTTGCGAGTTCTGCAGTGGGCACCGCTGCGGCCATCGGTGGCGCCTATGGGGCCGGGAAAATCGGTGATCTTTCCCTGAAAGACGGGAGCGTTGGGAAAATCCTCCTGCACGCCGGATTGGGCGGTTTGCTGGCTGAGGCCACGGGCGGTGACTTCCGTACGGGTGCCATCGCAGGGGGCGCCAACGAAGTGTTGATCGGTCTTCTTGGAGAGAGGCTCCTTCCTAAAAATCTCGTAAAAGGAAGCGCCGAATACGCTCAGGCTCAGGCGAACCTCCTCGCACTCTCGCAGGTCGTGGGTGTGTTGGGAGCGGCAGCTTCCGATGGCGATCTGGGCGTCGCAGCGACGGTGGCGGCAAACGCAACGCAATACAACTTCCTTGGGAAGCACGACAAGGCGGAACGTGATAACGCACGTGAGGAGTTCAAGGAAACAGGAGCAATAGATCCTGCTAAGCGACTGGTGCGACTGGAAGGCGCGGATCACCGAAGTGATGATCTGCTCGCCAAGTTCCGCCTGGACAGAAATTCTCTGACACCACAGGAGCGCACGGAGTTAGCAGCTTACCTCCAAGTGTACGCCGCCCAAGAGATGGAAAACTCGACGTTGGCAGAGGTCAATGCCCGGGTCAGCAAGCTAATCAGCAATGGCCCCGAGAACCCGGAGCTATACCGTTACGCCGGGACCACCGAAGCCAAAAATGCTTTTGCCGATGCTCAGCGTGCCATGGCCGGTGGATGGTTCGATCAATTGGTCTGGACCCGGACAAAAACTGAAAACGAACTGATCTTCAAGGACGCTCAAGGCTACTTACGCATCAATAACGAACAGCAGGGTTTGTCGAATCTTGGAAATCCGGCTTTGTACGGATTGACCGGTCCACTGGGTACGAGCATTCGTATCGCTGCCGCCGTCGACGGTGTTTTCCAGATCGGATTTGGTACCAAGCAGGCGATCAATGGCGACATCTGGAACGCGGCCGGGAACATCGTAGTTGGCGCGCTCGGGGTAGCAGGTGCTGGCCTTCCGAATGTTCAAGGGCCAAAAGTTGCGGTAACTGGAGAGCTTTCTGTAACCAACTCCAAGCCCGGTAAGCAGATTGCGGAAGTTGTAAGGCCGGAAGTGCCCAAAAATGCGAACGCAACAAGCATGCTTACGGATTCGGAAACCGCTGCGCTGCTCGAGAGAAATGTAATAGGAGGAACGGCTAAGGGTGCTGCACCCAAAGTGGCGGCAGAGGGAACGGTAGGAGGACAGACCTTCCAGGACGTCAATCAAACCTCTCGTCCGCTTAATGAGGCGGACCCAAAAATACCGTCGTTGATCACGGATAGAATTGCAAACAAAGCCGCTACGAACACTGGCAAGCTTTATCCAAATGGAAATATGAAAGATGCCCACGCTGAAATCGGAGTGATTCAGCAAGCATATAGCGCTGGTAAAACCGCGGGAGCGGACATGTCCATGACAGTCGCTGGAAAGGACGTATGCGGATTCTGCAGAGGCGACATAGCCGCTGCCGCAGAAAAGGCTGAGTTGAAATCTTTAACCGTAAGCGCTATAGATGATAAAACAGGATTGCCGAAAAACTACTACTGGGAGCCAGGTATGAAGTCTATTAAGGAGAAAAAATAGATGGTGATCGGAGGGTATACGCTTAGTCCTGAACACGGTAGATTACAAATACCTCTTGTTAATCAGCCGACTATGGAAGATGTTAAATCCATTATATTTGAGTATAGTAAATTCGATGGCGTCACTTCGTTGTCTATTACCCCTGTACCTGAAGCTGGACCTTACGAAATAAATCTTTATTCTGATTCTGGAAACTACCTTCTAATGTTAAATCAATACCTGGATGATGGGGAACACGTCGTACGTACCCTTAATAATGCGTCAGCTGGAACACAACTGATTGACGTTTTGGGTGATTGCTATCAGGCGAGTTTGATTACAAGAGATATAGGGATTGTTATTTCTTGTTTTCAAGAGTTTTTAAGCTCTGGTGATGTAAGTTCATTAGTGCTAAGTGTTTAGATTGGGAGTGTGTAAGTAGGATAGAAAGAAAAGGGTGCGGATTTATTTTATTTAATTCATCTGTCCACTTTTCTTAAATTCTTACACCAATCTGGAAATGGGCATGCTGTCGTCTATGGTCCCGAACGGAAAAGAGGACGGATTTATTTGATTATTAACGCTGCTGAGCCTGGGTCTTTCAATCCTAATTGGTTAAAGTTTTGGGGGCAGCAATGATTATTAGTGGTGGTTTTGGGCGACTGGGTAAATTTCGGTTTTGGTGCGATGAGCCTCATGTTTCTGATTGTAGATGGCTCAGAGTTCATAAGTCTGATTTCGCTGGTGTAAATGACCGGGCTGAACTGGCTGGAGTGCGAAGCATAGTGCTCGAAGCAATGGAGCCTAGGGGTGCCAGGACCTTGTACGCGATGCTTGGGTTGCATTACCTAGCGGAAACTGGAGAGTTTAGAGTAAACGTTGTTAACCACTCACCGAATTCTGCAGTCTATGAGGGCTCTCTTATAGATGATTTTGAGGTGGCGTATTTTGGTTTGCCAGCAAATTATGCAGCCGCATCCGTTGCTGGCATGAAACGCGGGCTAGCGGATACCGTTGGTGCTGATGGAGGTCGGGTAGATATTTGTTGTGCGGCATATGGAAATGTTTCTTCAAGTGAACCTTTTTTTGAAAAGCTAGGCTTTACCTTGGCTCACCTTTTACGGTTGTCATGTGATGATATTTCAGAGGGTTTGATTGGTTCTTATCTTTAATTTTTTCTATTAATTTATAACTAATTAGTAAAAGTAGAAAAAGGAACAAAAGGAAAGTGGGATTTATTTGATTTGTCTTTTGATTTAATAAATCTGCCCCCTTTTGTTGCCCCTTTCGTTGCTCTTGTTGTCCGTCCCCTTTTGTCTACTCTTTTGTTTGCTTGGAGTGATTGCTAACGTAGAAACAGGAAAGCCAAGATGAAGAGCGTTCGGGATATTTTTCACGAGTTAGTGCTGCGAGGAGTGATTTCAGAGCCTAATCTTGTTGGTTGCTCCGAAGTGGATATTGCATCAGTTGAACAACATTTTGGTTGTGAAATTCCGTTGGCATATCGTGATTTTTTGACGATTGCGGGACGTTCGGCTGGTAAGATTTTTTGTGGTGTAGATATATTTTATCCGAGATTGTTTAACCTCAAACTGGAGGCGGAAGAGTTGCTTGATGAGTTAAGTCTCTCTGGCCTTCTACCTGCGGATGCTAAGGTCTTCTGCATGCATCAAGGATATGAAGTTAACTATTTTCTGCCCGTCTCTGACGATCCGCCAGTGTTTCAATTCTTTGAAGGTCAAAGTTCGATCGCTAAAGCTTGGGATAGCTTTTCAGGCTTTTTAATAACATCAATAGAAAGTCATCTTGCACAATGGCCAAACTTAAATTGACACGGCTCAAGGTATGGCTTCGAATGCAATGGTAAAGTAAAAGGGGAGCAGGTCTGTTAATTGGTTCTGGAAGTGGAAATTTCCCAGTGAAAAAAATGAAAAAATGGGACTGAAAAAAGGGGGGCGGATTTAATTAATTAAATCCGTCCCCTTTTCAAAAAGTGGCTTGTAAAATGACCAGCAAAAGCTCTTACGAAGAAATGCGTTTTTGGCTGCTTGATTGTTATTATTAGTATTGCCGGGCAAAACTTATAGGTGAAAAGCAGTGGGCTCCTGATGAGTTTGAGTTTGGGTATGCGTACGATCAGATTTATGATGCAGCTGCACCAGCACTTGAGCGACTTATGGTAGAGGTTTTGGTCATTGTTTTGGCTGCAGGGAGGGCTCCTGCTGCTGAAAAATACCATCGTCAGCAAATTGCAAATTTATTGGCTGAAACCGACTTGAAAGTGATTTTTAATGATGCAAATGAAGATGAGATAGAGGGGCTCTTACTGGATATGAAGGTCCTTCAGCTAGTGTAAAATACTACGGGGGAGGAGACGACAAAGAGGCTCGAAAAGGGGACGGATTTATTTGAATTAATAAATCCGTCCCCTTTTTTACCCAAAAACGGGAATCGCTTGCCTGGAGGAGGGCATCAGGTGAACTTTATGGATAAATCGCCTCGAACTAACCCAGAACTCTATGAAGTTGATATGGGCTCAGTGAGGTCGCTTAAGTGATAGATTTGGTTAGTGAAGTTGTTACAAGGCGCGAGTTCGGTAACGGGTTAGTGTCTGAGCAATTTGTTCGCTGGGATGGAGCTAGTAGCAGCTTTGATGAAATAAAGCAAAATATCCGGTATGCGCAAGAGCACAAGGTTGTAAGTTTTCGGCAAAAAATGGTTCTGGAGAGTGGTGCGGAGATTCATATCCCGATACTTGAAACGCTTCATATCTTACCTGGTAGGTCCGGGGTTTTAGTGATTTTTGAAAAGGAACCTTCTAGGTTTAGTGTTCCACACGCTCCTTGGTTTTTCAGTTTTCCTAATAATGCTGCAATCTACAACGTTGACGGAAAATTACGTTATCAGCTCTTTAATCCGTATGGTGAAAGTAGCTATATCGGTGCAATCCATTCAGGTGCGATGCCCGATCATCCTGATACGTTAGGTGTTTTGATCGGTACGATTGGTCATGACCCAGAGTGGCTTTATTTAGTTGACCCCGCTGGTCCAACATTAATATCTACAGGGAAGTGGATTCGTTATTAGGTCGGAGAGAAAGGGGGGCTTATTTATTTGATTTAATAAATCTGTCCCCTTTTGTTTTCAGCCAAGTTTCTGATGCTGGTAAAGGGCTTATCGGGTCCGGAAATGGGAATTTTGTCGCTCAATCTGTACCCAATAAAGCTGGAGACTTGGTTTGTTGGGGATTAGATACGGAATGCAAAATTCTAGATAATATTGCTGACCAGTTGGGGAGAAATACCTCCGCAAGAGGAACAGTAAGTATCCTTACGGAGAAAGCGGCTTGTGCCAGCTGTCTGAATGTGGCTGAGCAGTTTAAGGCAAAGTACCCCAATATTGCCGTCAATATTCTTGATAATCAGGGTGTTATGTTGCGCCCCCCGAGGAAGACGCCGTAATGGAAGATAGAGTGACTTATGGTGAAATCCGAGCTTGGTTTCTGGGTAGCTATTATAGCTATTGCAAGGTCAAGCTCAGCCACCAAAGCTCATGGGCTGAAGGTGAAAGTGAAGTGGGTTATGCCTATGGCGAGCTTGAAAGCTCATTTGAATTGCCTATTGAAAAGTTAATGCTAGAAGTTATAGCACTTATTCTTTCGGCAGGGCGATCTCCGAAAAAGGTCCAGAAATATCATCTGGATACCATCTCTAAATTGTTAGGGGAGATTGAACTGTCCTCTGTCTTGGAAGATCTGCCTTCTGATGAAGTGGCAGAATTTAAAGGTGATCTTAGGTTGTTAGGTATATATTAGGAAAAAAGGGGGGCGGATTTATTTGCTTTAACAAATTCGTCCCCTTTTTAGTCCGTCACCTTTTTGGTCCGAATATTAGGCTTTCAGGTGGTGCGCATCACGCATCACATTGACTTCATGGATAAAATCCCCCTACAACTCCTGAGTCATATGGTGATGAAAGCTTGAGGTTGTTGAAATGAATGATCTTGTTTTCTGTGTTCGGAATGAGATAGTCCATGCTGATGGAACAGTTTTTGAAGAGTTCTACGACTGGCAGGGATGCAAGACTGATTTTGAAGTTGAAATGAAACACCTTAAGTATGTAAAGGTTAGTCCAGTGGTAGATATGGTGACTTTTATAGTCGTTGAGGATGGTGAAGAGGTCCGATTCCTTGCTGCTGGTATTCCCTACATACTCCCTGATAGGACAGGAGTGTTGGTGGTGTTTGAGCAAAAACCTAACAAATTCAAATGCTCCAAGGCTCCATGGTTTTTTGGGTACCCAAACAATGCCGCGATTTATAATGCTGATGGTTCATTACGTTATCAGTTACGCAATTCGTACGGTGAAGGTAGTTATGTTGGTGCAATCCATTCAGGTGCGATGCCCGATCATCCTGAAACGTTAGGTGTTTTGATCGGTACGGTTGGTCATGAGCCAGAATGGCTTTATTTGGTTGATCCCGCTGGTCCAGCGTTAATACCTACAGGAAAGTGGATTCGTTATTAGGTCGGAGAGAAAAAAGAGAAAGAGAAAAGGGGGGCTGATTTATTTAGAGAAAAGGAGACGGATTTATTATATTTAATAAATCTGTCCCCTTTTGTTTTCTGTGAGGTAATTCCTCGTTGTCAAAACTGCATCAACATGTTCGGAGAAGAATGATGGAGATGGATCAGGAATTTTTGGAGCTCCATGATTTGGACTGGTTTGCGTCGAGCCTGGACGGAACGGTATTGCATTTCGCGACAGGTGGACGCGGTTTTGTTCCGGATTTTGTAAGGCAATCAATTTCAGCCTACGAAGAAGTATATGATTACATTCTTACAATGTCTGCTGGTTGTGGCGTTGAAATTGTTGAGAAAAACCTACCAGGGTTTAATAGCGATATAGAGCGCCAACGTTATTTGAAGTCTTTTTCTGAAATGGCCGGTAGAGGGGTCTTTAGTTATGATGTTTTTGATGACGGAGGATATAGGCTGATAGCTAAGCCGGCCGTTCCTTTAAAATTGTCGGATCTCCCAGGTCAAGTGAGGCATTGTGTTTTTCAATCCTCGATGCATGCACTTAGCATGGTTTTGCCGTTGGATATTGAGCGCAAACGGGAAAAGCGAGAAGACAGCCATTAGCCAAAGGAAAAGGAGACAGATTTATTCGATTAATAAATCTGTCCCCTTTTTTACTTTTTTAATATCGGTGCAATCCATTCAGGTGCGATGCCCGATCATCCTGATACGTTAGGTGTTTTGATCGGTACGGTTGGTCATGGCCCAGAGTGGCTTTATTTAGTTGACCCCGCTGGTCCAACGTTAATACCTACAGGAAAGTGGATTCGTTATTAGGTAGGAGAGAAAAGGGGAGGGAATTAATAAATCTGTCCCCTTTTGCTATTTTTGTTAGTTAATGTTTTTGATAATGGTGGTCTAATTCGTCCAGCCAAGAAAAAAGGAACCTGAGATGTTGCACGAAGAACGCGTTACTTACGAAGTCCTTAAGTCATGGGCGCTGGAGTGTTATTACGAGGGGTGCCGTGATCATGCAGTGAGGAAGGGGTGGCCTCATGAGCAGATAATGGGATATGTCGATTATCAATTTGAAAACGTTTTTGAGCGGCCAGTAGAGAGCTTCATGTGGCGGGTCATCTTGTTGGTTCTATCTGGCGGATGGCATCAGGAATGGTATTTTCGAGCGCGCCAACTGCTTGAAGAGCAAGTGGCAAAAAATGGAATTGATAATATTTTGGTGGGAGTGCCTGCCGGTGAATCAGAGTTTTTTCGACATGACCTGAAAGTGTTAAAACTTATCTGACGGAGAAATGATATCCGAACTATCGATTAGTTGATTCTGGTAGCACAGAAGAATGGTCCGTTTAAATAGGTGCTAAACATGATCTCAATGATACCGTCTATGACAATTGAGCTTCTTCGACGGCTCACTGGCAAGCGAGTCTCTAAGCTTGTTAGGTATAGCTGGTGGCCTGCCTCGGAAGTTTCTGCTCAGTGTGGTATCGAGGAAGAATTAGCCTTCTCATTAACTGCCGGACCTTTAGCTATCTATTTTGAGGATGGCGTAATTCTTGGCTTTTCGAGTGACCCTTCTCTGAATAGTGTCATCGTTTGGGATGAAGCAGCGAGGGTTGTGGGTCAAGGTCCGGCCTCTTTGGATAGCGATGAAGAACTATTCGCTATCTCCGAGTCTGGAAGGTTATCTACTGTTTTTTGGAAGCGATTGATCCGCTGCTGTGTAAGCAATGTAACGATACTTAAGCGTGTGCGCATGAATGCGGTGGAGAGCCAGTGCCCAAGCGAAGTTGGCTTGCGCTTTAGTTTTTCAGGCGGCAAGAGTTTTGTAGTGTCCCATGGGCTGCATGACAATTCTGATGATTTTTCAGTGCTAGAGGAAACTCAGTTGAAGGGAGTCGAGTTGGAGGAGATCTCGATAAATTAAAGGTGCAAAAGAGGGGGCACCGTATCGGTTTGAAAGGGGTAGCGGATGCGGACAGATTTATTGGTCTTAGTAAATCTGTACCAGGTTTTCAAATTTTTCATCAGTACGTGCCAGGTGAAGGTAACAATGGTCAAGAAACGAGGGTTAACCATTGAGTAATGTCGACGCGTTGAATGGGCTTTTGCGCGAATATGTTTATGTGGAAAGTCTTCATCTGGACTCGGAAGATGGACTTTCCAGTTATAACTTGTTAATGACGTTGGCGAAGTCTTCGCGTCCCGGAGCAAAGAATATAGTGATCACTTTTTTTTAACGTAGGTGGTTTGGAAATAAGGGGGTGGTGGTGGTTTGACACAGTTCATGGATCTTTATGTGTCGGGGGTTGAAGGCGGGCTGGATTGTATTCGGTATGAGCTGATTGATGAGGATGACGAGAAAATTGCCTCTGATTTTTACTCCTTCAAATAGCCCGGCGAAGAGTAGTGTAGAGTGGAATAGCCTGTGAAATGCCAGGAAAAATGTGCGGATTTATTCGATTTTATATATCTGTCCACTTTTGATTGCTACTAATCATGTTCCCTACGCATGCCAGGATGTAAATATGTCTATCGTTCAGAAGGGTGTTGTTGTCGCTGGCGAATATTCTGGTTGGAGTATTTTTGTTGTTGATGACAGTGATGGCGACACTGCTGGGTATTATCTTTACTTAAAAAGTGATGCCGAGGGGTTTGATTACTGGTTTGAGTATGAGGCCGGGCTTCAAGCTCAGCTAGCTGATTTTGAAGTGAAGTGGATGGATTGATATACGAAGGGCGAAAAAATTTAAAAAAAAGGGGTCGCGTAATAGCAAGAGTGGAGGAGTGACTAATTAATTTATTACTATGCCGCCGAGGACAAAATGATAAATAATTTGGTTTGGCTAGAGAGTCTCAAAGATTCGTTTTCTTCAACTGGCTTAGATTGTGAAGATCTTTACCATTTGATAGAGGCTGCTACGGTTAGAGGGAAGACTAATTTTCCAGCGTTTATTCACGACGCTTCGCGGGGGTATGGATTTTCAGTGAGTGAAGGCTTTTTTTACTCCCTTGATCAGGACTGGGATGATCCAGAAAATTTTGGTGAGGTCTGTTTCTTTTTGGGCGAAGTGGAGACTTCAAACATTCCGGTGGCTGACTACGTTTTCCTTATGATAATTGCAGCTGATATTTACTCTTATTTCTATCCAGACGAAAGGGTTAGTGTTTTAAGATCTGCTGAAAAATTAGAGGAGCGTTACTCAAAAAAAGGCTTTAAGTCTAGTTGAATGTTTTTTTAGATTAGAAAAGGTACGGGTTTATTTGGTTTAATAAATATGTCCCGTTTTGTGTCAATCCATTCATTCATTCAGGTGCAAGAATGATTAAGCAGTCTTCGTACTACAGCAATCTTCCAGATTCAATGTCCGTCGATGACTTGCGTGAAGAGTTTCTTTATCTTGTCGGTGGAGTGCATGCCTATAAACAGAAAGCCGTTTTTATGGAAAATCTCCTGGAGCTAAGCGATAGGCAGTGGCATACATATACAGGTTTGTGTGAGGAGTTAAAAAAGAAAGTTGAGGGGGTTCTGATCTCTTCGTGGGACGGCTTTGATTTCGATGCGGCTGATGCAGCAATTAGCGTTTGTTCGCGTCTTGGGCTCGTGAGCTTTTTTGAGTTTATGAAGAATCAAAGCGCGCTCGATATGTCACCGGATGTTTTTGCGCAAATCAAAAGCGCAATCGTCGAGTTTGGCAGCGATGTTGGTAATCCATATAACGGTATGCCAGTCGAATGAGCTGAAGGGTAGGTGACTTCACTCTGCTCCACCCAACCTCAAAATTTAGCGCCAAGAAAAAGAATAAGCTTCCGAAGCGTTGCACAAAAAAACGCCCTGGATTCTCAGGGCGTTTTTGGCAGATACAATCAGCAGAGTGGTTAACGAAACGCCGGCACCACATGCTTGATAAACAACTCCAGCGACTTCTTCTTCTCCGCATGCGGCAAGCTGTTGTCACACCAGAAACTGAACTCATCCACCCCGAGTTCCTGGTAGTACTTGATTCGCGGAATGATCTCTTCCGGCGTGCCGATCATGGCCGTCTTGTGCAGGCTCTCCAGCTCAAACTCTGGCCGTCCGGCAAATTTCTCTTCCGGGCTCGGCGCCAGGAAGCCGTTCACCGGCACTTCTTTGTTGCCGAACCACGCATCGAACGTGCGATAGAAACGTGAGATGGCTTTCGCGCCCACCTTCCAGCCTTCCGGGTCATCCGCCGAGTGCACGTGGGTATGACGCAGCACCATCAATTGTGGACGCGGCACATCCGGGTTGTTGTCCAGGGCAGTCTGGAACTTGTTTTTCAGGTCGAGGACTTCTTCGTCGCCCTTCATCAGCGGCGTGACCATCACGTTGCAGCCGTTGGCCACGGCGAAGTTGTGTGAGTCCGGGTCGCGGGCGGCGATCCACATCGGCGGGTTTGGCTTCTGGATCGGTTTCGGCACGCTGGTGGAGGTGGGGAATTTCCAGATCTCGCCGTTGTGGGCGTAGTCGCCTTGCCACAGCGCGCGCACCACCGGGACCATTTCCCGCAGCGCTTGACCACCGCTTGAGGCGGGCATGCCGCCGGCCATGCGATCGAATTCCACCTGATAGGCGCCACGCGCCAGGCCCACTTCCATCCGGCCATTGCTGATCACGTCGAGCAAGGCGCATTCACCGGCGACCCGCAGCGGGTGCCAGAACGGCGCGATGATGGTGCCGGCGCCCAGGTGAATGGTGGTGGTTTTGGCCGCGAGGTAGGCCAGCAACGGCATCGGGCTCGGCGAGATGGTGTATTCCATCGCGTGGTGTTCGCCGATCCACACGGTGCTGAAACCGCCGGCCTCGGCCATCAACGTCAGTTCGGTCAGGTCTTCGAACAGTTGACGGTGGCTGACGCTTTCGTCCCAGCGCTCCATGTGTACGAACAGGGAAAATTTCATGACGCTACCTCGAATCTCTTGGGAGTCGGCCGGTCGCTTGCCGGCCTGTTTAAGTGCAATCGTGCGGGTCAGGCGAAGGCGGGCAGGGTGCCCATCTTGCCGTGGCAGTACACCAGCGGGCCGGCGTCCTGCTGAGGGACGATGAGGTTTTTCACCGCGCCGACCATGATCGCGTGGTCGCCGCCTTCGTATTCGCGCCACAGCTCACATTCGATGATAGCTGTCGCGTTGGCCAGGATCGGGTTGCCCAGTTCGCTCAGCCTCCACTCGATGCCCTGTGCCTTGTCCTTGCCTTTGCGGGCGAAGGCATAGGCTTCGCTCTGCTGACCGCCGGACAGCACGTGAATGGCAAAACGTTTGTTCTTGATCAGGACGGGGTAGGAATCGGAACTGTAGTTGGGGCAGAACAGCACCAGGGCCGGGTCCATCGACAGCGAACTGAAGGCGCTGGCGGTCAGGCCGACGATCTGGCCGTCGTCATCCAGCGTGGTGATGACGGTAACGCCGGACGGGAACGAGCCCATGACTTGTTTGTAGACGGCAGCATCGATCATTGGTCAATCCTCGAGTGCGGTGAAGCGTGTTTTTATGTGTTTATGGGTCTGATGGTATACCGTAATACATCGATTGCAAGCGCTTTTTTGGTGAAACGATAAACGTGGTTCATCCGTTGGAAACTCAGCATTTACGGGGCTTTGCTCTAGCCGTAAACGCTGGCTATCAGGGAGGATGCCGGATCAGATGCCGTCGCAAACAGCGGATCAGTCTTGTGAAAATTTTGGAATACCATAATATGGTCTGCATCTGAGGGGCGGCCACGAAGCACCCCCGGTTTGGCTTCATACAACGATAAGAACAGACCCAATCGAGTTCATTTATATGTCCCAGATGTCCCGGCAAGATCCGTTGATCGAGAATCACACGGTCGACTACGTCCCACTCGCGGAACGCCACGGGAAGGCCCGCGACCTGTTCACCCTATGGTTCAGCACCAACATTGCGCCACTGCCGATAGTCACCGGCGCGATGGTGGTCCAGGTGTTTCATCTCGACCTGTTCTGGGGGTTGCTGGCGATTGCGCTGGGGCACATGATCGGCGGTGTGGTGATCGCCCTGGCGTCGGCGCAAGGCCCGCGCATGGGCATTCCGCAAATGGTCCAGAGCCGTGGCCAGTTCGGGCGTTACGGTGCGCTGTTGATCGTGTTCTTCGCGGCGATCATCTATATCGGCTTCTTCATTTCCAACATCGTGCTGGCCGGCAAATCCATCGTCGGTATTGCGCCGTCGGTGCCGGCGCCGTTGAGCATTCTGATCGGCGCCCTCAGCGCCACGGCCATCGGCGTGATTGGCTACAACTTCATTCACACGCTCAACCGCATCGGCACCTGGGTGATGGGCAGCGCGCTGCTGGCCGGGTTCATCTACATCTTTGCCCATGAGTTGCCGGCGGACTTCTTAACCCGTGGCAGCTTCAATCTTTCGGGATGGCTGGCGACGGTGTCGCTGGGGATCATCTGGCAGATCAGCTTTTCGCCGTACGTCTCCGACTATTCCCGTTACCTGCCGGCGGACATCGGGATCGGCAGACCATTTATCGCGACTTATCTAGGCGCCACGCTGGGCACGATACTGTCGTTCACCTTCGGCGCGGTGGCGGTGCTGGCAACCCCGGAAGGCACCGAAGCGATGGCGGCGGTCAAGCAGTCCACCGGTTGGCTGGGGCAGATTCTGATGGTGCTGTTCCTGCTCAATATCATCAGCCACAACGCGCTGAATCTGTATGGCGCGGTGCTGTCGATCATCACCTCGATCCAGACCTTTGCCAGCCAATGGACGCCGAGCATCAAGGTGCGGGTGATCTTGTCGAGCGTGGTGCTGGCGGGCTGCTGCGTGGTGGCGCTGGGCGCATCGGCGGATTTCATTTCCGAGTTCATCGGGCTGATTCTGGCGTTGCTGCTGGTACTGGTGCCATGGGCGTCGATCAACCTGATCGACTTCTATCTGATCAAGCGCGGCAGTTACGACATCGCCTCGATCTTCCGCGCTGATGGCGGCATTTATGGGCGTTTCAACCTGCACGCAATCATTGCCTACTTCATCGGCATCATCGTGCAGCTGCCGTTTGCCAACACGTCGTTGTATGTCGGGCCGTACGCCAACTTGGTGGAAGGTGCAGACCTGTCGTGGCTGGTCGGCCTGATCGTGACATGCCCGCTGTATTACTGCCTTGCGACCCGTGGGCAGACGCAGCACAGCAGGGCGGCGCGGTTGGGTTTTACCGACTGAGGGTTCGCAGGCGGTTCAAACAATGCCCGGCACTTCGTCGGGCATTGTTGTTTCCGCATTCCGGCGGTCATGCAAATTGGCCATTTCGATCCCCTTTTGGCCAACGGGCTACTGTGCCGCGTCTACGCTGTCAGGAAGAATCGAAGCCACAACTAGATGCTGCACCTTCCTTGCCCTTGGCTGATTTGCAAGCCGCTGCCGTGTACAGAACATAAAAACCATCGACTCACGCTGCATTCGGGGAAACACAACATGGTCACGATGAAACGCATTCTGGGCGCCACTGTTTGCGGGCTGACGCTGCTGGCCAGCGCCGTACAGGCCGAACAGCGCGAACTGCGGGTGTACAACTGGGCGGATTACATCCTGCCTTCGGTGCCCAAGGATTTCGCCGCCAAAAGCAACATCAAAGTGACCTGGGACACCTTCGACACCAATGAATCCCTCGAAGCCAAACTGCTGACCGGCAACTCCGGCTATGACCTGGTGGTGCCGTCGAACCAGTTCCTCGATACCCAGATCAAGGCCGGCGTGTTCCAGAAACTCGACAAGTCCAAGTTGCCGAACTGGAGTCACCAGGACCCGGCGCTGCTCAAGCTGCTCGACGCCAACGACCCCGGCAACCAGTACGGCGTGCCCTACATGGTCGGCACGGTGCTGATCGGTTTCAACCCGGCCAAGGTCAAGGCGGCGCTCGGCGAGAATGCGCCAGTGGACAGTTGGGATCTGGTGTTTAAACCGGAGAACATGGAGAAGCTGAAATCATGTGGCGTGGCGATGCTCGATTCGCCATCGGAAATCCTGCCGCAGGCCCTGCATTACCTGGGCCTGGACCCGAACAGCCAGAACCCGGCCGACTATGAGAAAGCCAAGGACCTGATGCTCAAGGTTCGCCCTTACGTCACCTACTTCAACTCGGCCAAGTACATGACCGACATCGCCAACGGCGACATCTGCGTGGCCATCGGTTACTCCGGCAGCTTCTACCAGTTCGGCAACCGCGCCAAAGAGGCGGGCAACGGCGTGGTGGTCGACTGGCGCCTGCCGAAGGAAGGCGCGCCGATCTGGTTCGACACCTTCGCCATTCCGAAGAGCGCGAAGAACGTCGAAGAGGCCCACGAGTTCCTCAACACCTTGCTCGATCCGAAGGTCATCGCTTCGATCAGCGACTTCCTCGGCTACCCGAATGCCAACAAGGATTCGCTGCCGCTGATCAACAAGGAAATCACCGGCAACCCGAACCTGACGCCGACCAGCGAAGCACTGAAGAAACTTTACGTGGTGCAGCCGTTGCCGCAGAAACTGGAGCGGGTGCGGACCCGGGTGTGGACCAGTATCAAGTCGGATAAATAAGCTCAAAGCCGAGGGAGCGAATCCGTTCGCTCCCTCGGCCGTTATTTCGCCTGACTTTCTTCAGGCGACTTGTCCTTCGTCAGGATCAGACTCAGCACCACCGACGCCAGAATTAGCCCGCCAACAATCGCCAGCGACCACTCCACCGGCATGTGAAACCACGGCATCACCGTCATTTTCCCGCCGATGAACACCAGCACCAGCGCCAGCCCATACTTGAGCAGATGAAAACGGTCGGCCATGTCCGCCAGCAAAAAGTACAGTGCCCGCAGCCCCATGATCGCGAAGATGTTCGAGGTGAAAATGATGAAAGGATCGGTGGTCACCGCGAAAATCGCCGGGATGCTGTCGACCGCGAACATCAGGTCGCTGGCCTCGATCAGCACTAGCACCAGAAACATCGGCGTGGCCCAGCGCACACCGTTCTGCAGCACGAAAAAACGCTCGCCGTGAAAGCCGTTGGTGATCCGCAGATGCCCGCGCACCCAGCGCAGGAGCGGGTTGTTATCGAGGTCCGGTTGCTGCTCGGCGAACACCAGCATCTTGATCCCGGTGATGATCAGGAACACGCCGAACACATACAGCAGCCAGGTGAACTGCGACACCAGCCATACGCCGGCAAAGATCATCGCTGCGCGCATCACGATCGCCCCGAGCACGCCGTACAGCAGCACCCGGCGCTGCAACTCCGGCGGCACGGCGAAGTAGCTGAAGATCATCACGAAGACGAACATGTTGTCGATCGAAAGCGACTGCTCGATCAGGTAACCGGTGAGGAATTCCAGGGTCTTGACCTTGGCGATTTCGGGCCCGAATTCGCCGTTGAGATACCACCAGAGCAACCCGGCGAAGGCCATCGCCAGCATGCACCAGGCGATCACCCAGGATGAGGCTTCCCGTACCGAAACCCGATGCGCCTTGCGCCCACCGAAGACGAACAGGTCGACGGCCAGCATGGCGAGGACAAAAACGATGAAGGCGACCCACATCCAGGGTTCGCCGATGTTGATGGGGTGCATGCCGTTCTCCCTGTCTTTATGTTTTTCGGGGTAGACGGGGCCATGCTAGTAGGAGCCTTCCGGCAAAGAAAAATCGTTTATTTCGTGGGTATTGTTCGTGAATAACGAAGTGTCGGTCGACACGGGCAGAGCGCGGGTAATACTTCATTCAGCACTTCTTTGCTAACCTCGCTGTCGAGTCAGTCCACCACTTTGGGAGCTACGATCATCGACACGCCAGATCCTCAAGCCGTCTGCAGCCCGATCACCAGCGCTGCCATATTCATCGTGGCGACCCTAAACGCCGAGGCCGAAGCCGCCGAAAAAGTCCGCGGCTGGTGCGCCGATATCGCAGGGCTGACGCGCTCGGTTGGCAAGCGCGTTCCTTCGGGCAACCTATCCTGCGTCTGTGGTTTTTCGTCCAGCGCCTGGGATCGCCTGTTCGGCAGTCCGCGCCCGGCGTCCTTGCATGACTTTCGCGAGTTCGGTGTGGAAGGGCGCCGCGCTGTTTCCACTCCTGGCGATCTGTTGCTGCACATTCGTGCCGATCAGATGGATCTGTGTTTCGAGCTGGCGACGCAGTTGCTGTCGGCGCTGGATGGCGCCGTGACGGTGACCGACGAGGTGCAGGGTTTCCGCTATTTCGACATGCGCAGCATCATCGGTTTTGTCGACGGCACGGAAAATCCGGTCGGCCGAAAGGCCGAGCATTTCACCCTCGTGGGCGATGAAGATCAGGTGTTTAGTGGTGGCAGTTACGTGCTGGTGCAGAAGTATCTGCACAACATGAAGGCATGGAATGAGTTGCCGGTCGAAGCTCAGGAACGGGTGATCGGGCGCACCAAACTGTCCGATATCGAACTGGATGATTCGGTCAAACCGAGCAATTCCCACAGCGCGCTGACGACCATCACCAAGGACGGCGAAGAGGTGAAAATCCTGCGCGACAATATGCCGTTCGGCCGGCCCGGTGCGGGGGAGTTCGGCACTTATTTCATTGGCTACGCGCGTTCGCCGGAGCCGCTGGAACAGATGCTGGAGAACATGTTTGTCGGCAAGCCGCCGGGCAACTACGACCGGTTGCTGGACTTCAGCACGGCGGTCACCGGCAGTCTGTTTTTCGTGCCTTCGGCGGATTTGCTGGAAGAGTTGGCAGAGCGATAAAAAAACGGCGGGATCAATCGATCCCGCCGTTTTGCATTTACTTGCCTGCCGCCAGCGCTGGCGTGCGTGGTGGCACCAGACGCATGGAACCGGTCGCCTCAAACGCCGCTGCCAGACGCAGCAACGTCGAGTCGTCATAGGCGCGACCGGCAAACGTCAATCCCACCGGCATGCCGATGTCGGCCATCACGCCCATCGGCACGGTGACGGTCGGCACGCCGAGGTGGCGGATTGCGAGGTTGCCGTTGGCGACCCAGATGCCGTTGCTCCAGGCGATGTCCGCCGAAGCCGGGTTGACGTCAGCGTCGGCCGGACCCACGTCGGCGTTGGTTGGGAACAGCACAGCGTCGAGGCCGAGTTTATCCATCCAGTCTTCGAGGTCGAGCTTGCGGGTCTTCTCCAGACCGCGCAGGCCGTCCGGCAACGTCGGGATCTGATCCCACGGCGTGATGCCGCGTTCGGCCATGCGCACGTATTCGTCCATGCCGGCAGCGAGGTCGCCTTCACGGTTGGGCAGGGTGCCCGGGTCGTGCGGGAAGATTTTCGGCCCGTCGACGTCTGCCAGACGGTTGAGTTTCGGGTCGCCGTTGGCGCGCAGGAAATCATCGAAGGCCCAGGCCGACAGGTCCCACAGTTCGTGGTGCATGAACTCTTTGGAGACGATGCCGCGATTGAACACGGTCGGCGCACCCGGACGATCGCCTTCGCAGTTGGAGACCAGCGGGAAATCCACTTCAATCACTTCGGCGCCGGCGGCTTCGAGGGCCTGACGCGCCTGTTTCCACAAATCGATCACCGAAGCGCGGGTGTTGATGCGTTGCCCGGTCGGGCCGCCGATGCCCGGCTCGTCGCTGGTGCCGGCCTCCGGGTCGGCGTTGATGTACATGCGCGGCACGCCCAGGCGTTTGCCGGCCAGTGCATCACTTTTCACGGCGAGTTCAAGGTAGGAAGCAGGGCGCACCGAGGCGACGCTCGGGATCGGCACCCAGGGTTGCAGGCGCCACAGGTCGCCACGGGTGTCGGTGTCTTCGGCGACGACTACGTCGAGCACTTCCAGCAGGTCGGCCATGGTGCGGGCGTACGGCACCACCACGTCCATGGTCGGCGTCAGCGGCCAGTTGCCGCGTACCGAAATTACCCCGCGCGACGGGGTGTAGGCGCACAGGCCGTTGTTCGAGGCAGGGCCGCGACCGCTCGACCAGGTTTCTTCCGCCAGACCAAATGCCGAGAAGCTTGCAGCGGTGGCAGTGCCGGCACCGTTCGACGAGCCGGAAGCAAACGGCGCGGTCAGGTAGTCAGCGTTGTACGGGCTTTCGGCGCGGCCATAGACGCCACGCTGCATCCCGCCATTGGCCATCGGCGGCATGTTGGTCTTGCCCAGGCAGATCGCACCGCCCGCCCGCAGGCGCTCGATGGTGAACGCGTCGCGCTGGGCAACGAGATCGGCGAAGGCCGGGCTGCCGGACGCGGCGGTCAGGCCTTTGACCAGATAGCTGTCCTTGGCGGTGTAAGGGATGCCGTCCAGCGGGCCGAGGGTTTCGCCCTTGGCGCGACGGGCATCGGAAGCTTGCGCTTCTTTCAGTGCTTCAGGGTTGCGCACGATCACTGCGTTCAGGGCAGTGGCGGTGTCCGGGCCGTCAAAGGCGTCGATGCGCGCCAGGTAGGCCTGGACCAGTTCAACCGCGGTGGTCTGGCCGGATTCGAGCGCCGCGCGCAATTGGGCAATGGAAACTTCAGTGACTTCGATCATGCTGTTACCGCCGACAGGTTCGCTAAAGGGTGGTTGATCATTGTTATCGTCGAAAGATGTCAAAGATTCTTGATGGGCGAAACTCTACCCTGAAATTTGTCCAATGGCATGCATAAAGTCGATAAATATCGGTTAATTTCATCGGAAAAACTCTCCCGGTGTCTCGCCGAACTGTTGGCGAAACGCCGCGATAAACGCCGACGTCGAGTCATAACCACAGGCCAAAGCCACGTCGGTGACGCGTTCGCCGCGTTCCAGCGGTGTCAGCGCACCCAGCAAACGCAGGCGCTGGCGCCAAGTGCGGAAGGTCAAACCGGTGTCGCGCAGGAACAGCCGAGTCAGAGTTTTCTCGGTCACGCCGAATTTTTCACTCCAGTGCGCCAGGGTGGTCTGCTGTTCCGGATGTTGCTCCAGGCTCTGATAGATCTGACGCAAACGACTGTCTTGCGGCAGTGGCAGCATCAGATCGATGGGCGGAGCATCGGCGAGTTGATCGAGGATTACCTGAGCCAGGCGCCCGTGCGGGCCGCTCTGGTCATATTCGACAGGTATCTGACTGAAGGCCCGGATCAGCTCACGCAAAAGATCACTGACGCCGAGCACATGACACCGCTCCGGTGCCCAACTGGCGACGCTGCAATCGATGTACAGGCTGCGCATTTCCGTGTGCGGCGAACTGAATACCCGATGCGGCATGCCCGCCGGAATCCACACCGCACGCTCCGGCGGCGCAACGAAACGACCGACGGCGGTCTGCACTTCGAGCACGCCCTGGATCGCGTAGGACAACTGCACCCACGGATGACTGTGACGGCGGGTCAACGCGCGATTGGGCAGAGATTCGGTACGTCCGTACAGCGGACGCGGCAGGCTGGGCAGCCCGGGAATGCTGCGTCTGACGCTCTTGTCGTGTCCTTTTGGCGGCATCTGTGGTTTCTTCGGCGTTAGTCGGTAAATTCCAGTCACGTTAGAGTCGCTGCCACGTACTGGCAACCCCCGGATGAACAAACCATGACGCGCCCACGATTTTTGCCCGACAACTTCACCCTGACCCTGATCGGCGTGGTGCTGCTGGCCAGCTTCCTGCCCGCCAGCGGCCAGGTCGCGACCGGTTTCGGCTGGCTGACCAACATCGCCATCGCGCTGCTGTTTTTCCTGCACGGTGCCAAGCTGTCTCGCGAATCGATCATCGCTGGCGCCGGCCACTGGCGCCTGCATTTGCTGGTGTTCGGCCTGACTTTTGTCCTGTTCCCGCTACTGGGGCTGGCGCTCAAACCGCTGTTGTCGCCGCTGATCGGTGATCAGCTGTACATGGGCATGCTGTACCTGTGTGCGCTGCCGGCCACGGTGCAATCGGCGATTGCCTTCACGTCGCTGGCACGGGGCAATATTCCGGCGGCGATCTGCAGCGCGGCGGCGTCCAGCCTGTTCGGGATTTTCCTCACGCCGCTGCTGGTGACGCTGCTGCTGAACGTCCACGGCGACGGCGGCTCGACCCTCGACGCAATCGTGAAAATCAGTGTGCAACTGCTGCTGCCGTTCATTGCCG
The DNA here is from genome assembly GCF_021601625.1 of Pseudomonas paraglycinae. GTDB lineage: Bacteria > Pseudomonadota > Gammaproteobacteria > Pseudomonadales > Pseudomonadaceae > Aquipseudomonas > Aquipseudomonas paraglycinae. The sequence goes on from NZ_BQHR01000009.1 coordinate 204,073, forward strand.
GTCAGATCGCCCGTCGCTGGATCGGCGCCTGGGTCGGTCGCAACAAGAACTGGCTGAAGTTCGTCGATCAGGGCTCGATTCTGCTGGTGGTCTACGGTGCGTTCAGCGAAGCGGTGAACGAGGGCATCTGGCACCAGATTCCGGTGATCGAACTGCTGGGGCTGGTCGTGGCGTGCTGCGTCCTGCTGGCGCTTGTGCTGCTGGCGTCCACAGTGCTGGGCAAACTGTTCGGTTTCAATCTGGAAGACCGCATCACCATTCTGTTCTGCGGCTCGAAAAAGAGCCTGGCCACCGGTGTGCCGATGGCGCAGGTGTTGTTCGCCGGCAGCACGATTGGCGTGCTGATTCTGCCGCTGATGCTGTTCCATCAGATTCAACTGATGGTCTGCGCAGTGCTGGCGCAGCGCTATGCGAAACGCCAGGAATCGGTGCCTGAACTGATGGCGCAGGTTGATCCTTGATCCTCATCGAGCGGGCCAGCGGGTATGCAGGAACTCCTGCAAAAATTCGGTGAAGGCCTTGACCTTGGAAGTCATGGCGGCGCGCTCCTGCACACAGGCATAGATCTCGAGCGGCGCGGCGCTGGCAAAGGTCGAGCCGCCCGGTTCGAATAAAGAGACCAGTTGACCACTCTCCAGATAGGGCGCGGCAACGAATTCCGCCAGTCGGGTGATCCCGGCACCATGAGCAGCCATTTGCGCCAGGGCGTCGATATCGTCGCTGATGGCGGTCGCATTGATCCCAGCCTCAAAGCGCTGACCCTGCTCAACGAACCACCAGCGCAGTAACCGTCCGTCCAGCGGATAGCGAAACGCCAGGCAGGCGTGTTGCTGAAGATCCGCCGGAGTCGACGGGCGACCGGCCTTTTGCAGATAGTCAGGGCTGGCGCAAATCACGAACGGTACCGTCGCAACCTTGCGCGCGATGATGCCGTCTTCCAGTTGCGGCTCAATGCGCAGACTCAAGTCGATACCTTCGTGGAGGTGATTGATTTTGCGGTCGGACGTCGAGAGCTCAAGCGTCAACTGCGGGTAGCGTTCGGCGAAACCGGCAATGACCGGGGCCAATACATGGCGCCCGAACCCGGCGGTGGAGGCGATACTCAAGTGTCCCTGGAGTTGCGTCTGCGCGTGGCTGATGGCGCTCTGCGCGGACTCCAGATCGAGCGCGATACGTTTTACTTTCTCGAAATACACCGAACCGCTCTCCGTCAACGCCATGCTGCGGGTGGTGCGTTGCAGCAGGCGTGTGTCGAGGTGATTCTCAAGACGACCAAGGGTCTGACTGACGGCGGCGGCACTCACCCCGAGGGTTTTGGCGGCCCCGACAATCGATCCCGCCTCAACGACTTTGATAAAACAATCGATTGCACCCAAGAGGTTCATGCGTGGATCCTGGCAAAGAAAATTCATAAGATTTTGTTTATAAAGTGCTCACGGCAATCAGTCTAGTTACGGGGTGGCAGACTTGTTAGGGTGCTCGGCGCCTATCCACTTCGGTCAACAAGGACTGACATGAATCAGAGACTCTCTCCAAGAAACACAGTATTCAGCCCGCGCAAGCTGTCGGCCCGTGCCATGCCGTACATATTCGCGTTGTACATGGCGATCATCATGGCGTTTCTGATGTCGCTGGTAATCACCGCCTCCAATTTCGGAATTGATGCCGATTACCTTAGCAATACGCTGCACGCCTACAAACTGGCGATGCCCGTGGCGTTTCTGTGCATTCTCGTGGTCCGGCCGATTGTGGTGAAACTGGTAGCACTGACCGTCCACCCGCAAGGCTGAACTGGAGGCAGGCTACAAGGCTCCGGAATATTTCACCGCCGCCGCTGCCCGCGACGGCACGTTGAGCACCCGCAACAACGACGACACATGAATCCGCACCGTGAACGGCGAAATATCCAGTTCACGGGCGATTTCCTTGTTGGTCTTGCCTTGGGCGATCAGCCGCAGCACCTCTTGCTGACGCGGGGTGAGGGCGGTGCCGGTGTCCAGCGGCAGCAGGCCGGACGGGGCGAATTTCACCAGTACCTCACCTTCACGAATCGCCCGGATCGCCTGACCCATCTCATCGGGTGCGATGTTCTTGCCGATGAAACCATCGATGCCGGCCGCCATGACGTCGCCGATCAGCGCCTCGTCATCGACCATCGACACCACGATCAGCGTGGTTCGCGGCAAACGTCGGCGCAGTTCCGCGAGCTGGCTGACACAGGTCAGGCCGGGAAAACGCAGGTCGAGGATCAAGGTGTCGGGCTCATCACCGGCCGGCAGCAGGGCGAGCACGGCGTCGAGGTCGCCAGCTTCTTCGATCAGGGCTTCGGGCAGCAGACGCTGGACGGTGCGCAGCAACGCTTCGCGAAACAACGGGTGATCGTCGGCTATGATGATTCGGCACGCCATGGCGCAACCCTCCCTGGGTCTGCATTGCTCATGGCATGCACCTTAGCATCGGGCGAAGGCATTGCCTGTTGATTCGTGCGTTTATGACGACTGCTGCACAAGGACGTTCCCCCATGAAGTTCGAAAAGAACACCGAGCTTGACCAGGCCAATCTGCGCATCATCATCGCCAGCATCGCGCTGGTTTACATGGCCGTGCTCGGTTTCCTGCCGGGCCAGCGCTTCGATACCTATCTGCCGGTGGTCACTTACATTTCCCTGTTTTTGCTGGCCTCCGTCGTGCTGCGCCAGGCCATCGTGCGCTGGCCGGGACATTATCCGGCGCGGCGGATTTTCGGCATGCTTCACGATTACACCGGCACCAGTTTCGGGCTGGTGGTCGGCGGCGAGGCGGCGTTGCCCATTTATGCCGTCATGGTCTGGGTCAATCTCGGTAACGGCATGCGCTACGGCTCGCGCTACCTGGCGATCGCCACGGTGCTGGCGTTGCTGGCGCTGCTGGCGGTCTATCGGTTGACGCCGTACTGGCAGGCGCAACCGTTCATGGTGTTGATGCTGATGATCACCAGCACGGTGATTCCGGTGTATGCGCACTTGCTGCTGGAACGCACGCGCAAGGCATCGGAAGAAGCGGTCGCCGCCAATCTGGAAAAGTCGCGTTTCCTGGCCCAGGCCAGCCATGACCTGCGTCAGCCGATCCACTCCATCGGGTTGTTTACCGCGTGCCTGCGCGAGTCGCGGCTGGGCGAAGAGGAGCGGCGGCTGGTGGACAGCATCGACCGCTCGCTGCTCAACGTGTCGCAGCTGTTTCGCTCGATTCTCGATCTCTACACCCTCGACAACGGGCGGATTCTGCCCCGCTTGCAGACGCTTGAGCTGGGTGAATGGCTGGCGGATCTGATCCGCCAGAATGCCGAAGCTGCACGCTGGGCAGGTGTGGAGCTGCGTTTGCGGCCTTGCGAGCACTGGGTGCGCACCGATCCGGCGTTGCTCGCGACGATGGTGCAGAACGTGCTCTCCAATTGCTTCAAATACGGCGCGCACCGGCCGGTGCTGATCGGTGTGCGCAAGCGCGGCGCGGGGGTGGCCATCGCGATCTATGACCGCGGTAACGGCATCGCCGAAGAGCATTTGCCCAAGGTGTTCGAGGAGTTTTATCGGGTGCGCCAACTGCGGGACAAGGACGTTGAAGGGGTGGGTCTGGGGCTGTCGATTGTCCGGCGTCTGGGGCAATTGATCGGTGTCGACGTCGCGATCCGCTCACGGCTGGGGCATGGCACGGCGGTGACCTTGCATGGACTGCCACTCGCGCCGCCGCAGGTGCCTGTCAATCGTGAGGAGGCACGGCAAGTCGGGCTACTTACGGGGTTGAAAGTTTGTCTGGTGGAGGATGATCGCAACGTTCTGTTGGCGACCTCGGCGTTGCTCGAACGGTGGGGCTGCGTTGTGCAGGCCGAGCTGAGCGGGCAGGGCATGGTCACCGACTGCGACATCATCGTTGCCGACTATGACCTCGGTTCCCACAGTACCGGCATCGAGTGCATCGACGAGGTTCGCCGTCAGCGCGGTTATGCGGTGCCGGCCATGATCATCACCGGGCATGACATCGAAAAAATCCAGGCGGCCCTGCATGATCGGCAGATCGCCATTCTGTCCAAGCCGGTACGCCCGGCCGAGCTGCGCGCGACCTTGCGTGCGCTGCGCGACCGGCAGACCGAAGTGGTCAGCGCTTACACAGATAGTCCTGCGTGATGGTGGTTTGCAGGCAGTTGTACTGACCCATGGTGCGGCAGATGTTTTTCTCCGAGCCCGATACTTCGGCGCTCTTGTAGCCCCAGACTTTGCAACGGTCTTCAGCCGTGGCCAACCCTTGAGCGGCGGAAGTTTGCCCGCTCTCGAACTGGCCCAGTTCATAGGAGACCTGGACAACGCCGTCGGTCTTGCTGCCGCCGGTGGCTTCCCATTGTTTTGGAGTGGCGCAACCGGTGAGAACGACGGCCGCGAGGCTGAGGGTGGCGATGAGTGTTTTCATGATCGAACGGAATCCTTTACCGGATGAGAAGAGGCACTGGAACGGTTTTTCTGCGCCGGATTACTGGTACGGAATCGGCGAAGCGCCTTTGGGCAGGCAAGACAGCGGAGGCGTCATGATGCCCATGCTGGCCACCGCGATGATCGCGCCGCTGGGCAGCTCGCAGTTGTATTCGCCGGCGGCGGTGTAGGCGGTGTAGTAGGTCAGGGTGCTGTCATTGCGGATGTTGCCGATCTTGGTGACGGGTTGGCCGATAACAGTCTGGGCGCGTTCGCGCATGCTGTCTTCGGTGGGTTTGGCGGTCTGGCAACCGCTGGCGCCGAGGAGCAGGGCACCGAGAACCGTGATCTTGGCGAGGCTGAGCTGCAGTTTCATGGTGTTTCTTCCTTGGTGTTGTTGTTTTTCCAGGCACAACGATCCCGCGCACTGCACAGCGGCAATGCTGGGAAGCGTCGGGGGTTGCGAGGGAATATAACGCCAGGGATCGGGGTGGTCGATTAGCACAAATGTGCTAGTACGGCGCAACCAGCGGTGGGCTGGTTGCGCCGATAGCGGTTATTGAGGACTGTTGAACTGGTCCGAATAGCTGCCGCTCATGAGGGCGGAAGCCACCTGGTCGGAGCCGACGCCTGCGCGGGAATAGGCGAGCCGGTTGGCACCGACTTTGTCTGCGCCATCGGCGGCGAGGGCGCCGGCGCCGACGTGGTCGGAGCCGTCAGAAGCTACTGCGCCGGCGCCGACATGGTCGGAACCGTCAGAGGCGACCGCTCCAGCGCCAACATGATCGGAACCGTCAGAGGCAACGGCCCCAGCACCTACGTGATCGGCGCCGTCAGAGGCGACTGCACCTGCACCAACGTGATCGGCGCCGTCAGAAGCTACAGCTCCAGCGCCAACGCGATCCGCGCCATCAGAGGCGACAGCGCCTGCACCGACATGATCGGAACCGTCAGAAGCAACGGCCCCTGCGCCGACATGGTCTGAGCCGTCAGAGGCAACTGCTCCGGCGCCGACGTGATCCGCGCCATCAGAGGCGACAGCGCCTGCGCCGACATGATCGGAGCCGTCTGAAGCAACGGCGCCAGCACCGACATGATCTGCGCCATCAGATGCGACTGCACCAGCGCCAACATGATCGGCACCATCAGAAGCAACCGCCCCCGCACCCACATGATCCGCCCCATCCGACGCCAATGCCTGCGCCTTCGCAGCCCAGACATTGGGCATTGCCACCGTTGCCGCAACTGCCAGGACGAGGCCCGGCCAAAGCGTGTGCTTCATGATTTTCTCCACGCCCCATCAGCCAAACAGCAACCGAGCGTTACCCGTCATTCGTTCATTGACGGAAGGCTCGTCGGCCCGGGGTCAACCAGATTGGTGAATGGCACGGGGGCACCGGAAGGTGCACGGGTGTCGACGGTTTACAGGAAATCTGGACAGCGAACTGAAAAGTATAGTTCGCCCTCGGCGGAAGGCAGGCTGAAGGGTCGTGAAGGCGATAGTCGGTTCGCTTCCTTGAAGGCCTGCGCTAGAAAACAATCAGTCTAAAAACCGCGTAGCGCAATGTAGCGTGTTCGCTAGGCTCAAGAATGTAGGCGAAGACGCAGACTGATGCGCAAGCGGATAGCGAGGAAGCGTTGGGCGCGTTCCGAAGGGTACACGGTTAGAAAGAACCCCGCGCTGGGTTCCAGCCCTTATGCCGTGTGAAGCAGCAGAGCACATTGCCTGTACTGTGGGAGTCCTGAGAAACCTCGTAAGCCAGAGACCAGCACTGGCCGCCTACTCAAACACCAAAGCCCGCCTCGTGCGGGCTTTGACGTTCTCGGGCCTTAGATACTGGCCAACGCCTGCGCCAGATCCGCACGCAGGTCTTCGATGTCCTCGACACCCACCGACAGACGCACCAGGCTGTCACCGATGCCGAGCTTGGCACGGGTTTCCGCCGGGATGGTCGCGTGAGTCATGATCGCAGGGTGCTCGATCAGACTTTCCACACCGCCGAGGCTTTCGGCCAGAGCGAAGATCTGCACGTTCTCCAGGAAGCGCCGAGCGCCCGCCAGATCACTGTTCAGATCCAAGGAAATCATCCCGCCGAAACCACGCATCTGACGCTTGGCCAGTTCGTGCTGCGGGTGGGATTCCAGACCCGGGTAGTAGACGCGTTTGACCTGCGGCTGCTGCTCCAGCCAGCGCGCCAGCTCCAGTGCGTTGCTGCAATGACGCTCCATACGCAGCGCCAGCGTCTTCACGCCGCGCAGGGTGAGGAACGCGTCGAACGGGCCGGAGATGGCGCCGACAGCGTTCTGCAGGAAACCCAGACGCTCGGCCAGCGCAGGATTGTCACCGACCACCGCGATCCCGCCGATCACGTCGGAGTGACCGTTCAGGTATTTGGTGGTCGAGTGCAGCACGATGTCGAAACCCAGTTCCAGCGGCCGCTGGATCCACGGGCTGGCGAAGGTGTTGTCGGCCACGCAGATGATTCCGCGGGCCTTGCAGATGCGCGCGATGGCGGTGAGGTCGGATAGGCTCAGCAACGGGTTGGTCGGCGTTTCCACCATGACCATACGTGTGTCGTCCTGCAACGATGCTTCGAACGCCGACAGGTCGGCCAGATCGACGTAGCTGAACCGATGCCCGGCACTGCGCTGGCGCACCTTGTCGAACAGGCGGAACGTGCCGCCGTACAGGTCATTGCCGGAGACGATGTGTGACCCGGCGTCGATCAGCTCGAGCACGGTGGAAATGGTTGCCAGCCCGGACGCGAAGGCGAACGCCTGGGTGCCGCCCTCCAGATCCGCCACGCAACGCTCCAGGGCAAATCGCGTCGGGTTGTGCGAGCGGCCGTAGTCAAACCCCTTGTGCACGCCGGGGCTGTCTTGCAGGTAGGTGGAGTTGGCGTAGATCGGCGGCATCAGCGCACCGGTGGTCGGGTCCGGCGTTTGCCCGGCGTGGATCACGCGGGTGGCGAAGCCCTGTTGACGGGCGTTCTTGTCGTGCTGGCTCATGCCAGGGATCTCCGTAATTGATTGAGCATGTCGACGCGGGTGATCAGGCCGTGGAAGCCTGACGCGTCGGCGATGATGGCCACCAGGCCGCTGCTGAGCACGGCTTCCAGTTCAGCCAGCGTGGCGCCGGGGGCGAGGGTTTGCAACTTGTCGGTCATCGCGCTGGCGACGGGTTTGCTGAAGAGCGAGGCGTCTTCGTGTACCCGCACCAGAATGTCCGACTCGTCGATCACGCCGACCAGTTGCTTGCCATCCACCAGCACCGGCAGTTGCGAAACATCTGCCAGGCGCATGCGCTGGAAGGCGGTCATCAGCGTATCGTCCGGTCCGACGCTGACGACTTTGCCGTCTTCGAAACGTCGGGCAATCAGGTCGCGCAGGTCGCCGTAGCGTTTGCGCTGCAGCAGGCCCTGATCGGTCATCCACTGGTCGTTGTAGACCTTCGACAGGTAACGGGTGCCGGTGTCGCAGACGAAGCTGACCACGCGTTTCGGCTCGGTCTGTTCGCGGCAATAACGCAGCGCGGCGGCCAGCAGGGTGCCGGTGGACGAGCCACCCAGAATGCCTTCGGCTTTCAGCAACTGACGGGCGTGATCGAAGCTCTCTTCGTCGCTGATCGAGTAGGCGCTGCGCACGCTCGACAGGTCGGTGATCGACGGAATGAAGTCTTCGCCGATGCCTTCCACCGCCCAGGATCCGGCGGTGCCCAAGTGCTTGCTGCGGCTGTATTCAGCCATCACCGAACCGACCGGGTCGGCCAGGACCATTTCAAGGTCCGGTTGCACGCGTTTGAAGAAACGGGTCAGGCCGGTCAGCGTGCCGGCCGAGCCGACGCCGACCACGATCGCGTCCAGGTCATGCTCGGTCTGGGCCCAGATTTCCGGCCCGGTGCTGCACTCGTGGGCCAGCGGGTTGGCCGGGTTGTTGAACTGGTCGGCGAAGAACGCGCCGGGAATGTCCTTGGCCAGACGCGCGGCGACATCCTGGTAGTACTCGGGATGACCCTTGCCGACATCGGAGCGGGTGATGTGCACTTCGGCGCCCATGGCCTTGAGGTGCAGGACTTTTTCGGTGGACATTTTGTCCGGCACCACCAGCACGACGCGGTAGCCCTTGGCGCGGCCGACCAGGGCCAGGCCCAGACCGGTGTTGCCGGCGGTGGCCTCGACGATCGTACCGCCCGGTTGCAGTCGACCATCGCGTTCAGCGGCGTCGATCATGGCCAGACCGATGCGGTCCTTGATCGAACCGCCGGGGTTCTGTGATTCGAGTTTGAGAAACAGGGTGCAGGGACCGGTATCGAAGCGGGTGACTTGTACCAGCGGCGTATTGCCGATCAGCCCAAGTACGGCAGGGCGTGAATCCTTTGACATCTCTTCACCTCTTTGTGGTGTTGATCGCGTTCCATTCGCGGGGAAAAAGCTCGCGTGCAACATAGGCTCTGACCTGAGCTGTCGCAACCTTTAAACGGCCGGAAATAAAGCCATTTCGATCTAACGATAGAACGAAATCGGAGAGGGGAAGGAAGTGATTTGCAGGGGTTTATACGCAGGCGTCATCGAGTATTGAAAGGGCGCCTTCGGCGTCACGAAGCGCTTGATCCGGCAGTGAAAATCCTGCAGCGAAAACCGCTCAGTGGTTGCTCATCAGACCGTGCAGCACACCCAGCCGCAAGCCGGGTTCGGACGGCACCATTTGCGAGATCCCGAACACTTTGAACGCTGCCAGCATGACCACCAGGCCGCCGGGCAGAATGCTCTGGCGGTGGGGTTGCAGGCCGGCCAGTTTCAGCTGTTGAACATTGCTGACTTCCAGCAGGCGCAACGACAACCGCAACAGGCCGCCGTAGGTGATGCCGCTCTCGCCATGATCGTTCAGGCGATTGGCCTTGAGCACTTTGGCGAGCATCCGTGCGGTGCCCGAAGAGCCGATCGTCTGCTGCCAGCCCTGAGCGCGATAACGGCGGGCGACTTTTTCGAATTGCAGAATGGCCACCCGTTCGGCCTCTTGTAGCGCACCCGCGGAAATCTCGCCGTTGCGAAAGTAACGCGTGCTCAAGGTGCCGCTGCCGAGGGCGATGCTTTCGGTCAGCAGCGGTTGCGAACCCTGGCCCAGAATCAGCTCGGTGGAACCGCCGCCAATGTCGACCACCAGACGCATGTCATCGGCGACCGGCAGAGTGTGGGCCACACCGGCGTACACCAGACGCGCTTCTTCATGGCCGGAAATCACATCGATGCGAAACCCCAGATGCCGTTCCGCGCTGGCCAGAAACAGCTGCGCATTGTCCGCCTCGCGCACCGCGCTGGTGGCCACCGCACGCACACGACCGGGCTCGAAACCGCGTAGCTTCTTGCCGAACCGCGCCAGCGCCTGCCAGCCGCGATCCAGCGCCATTTCATCCAGTGCCCGACCGTCGAAGCCTTCGGCCAGTCGTACCGGCTCGCGCAAGGTCTTGACCTCCTGAATCATGAAGCCCTTTCTGCTGCGCACCGACTGGCCGATCATCATGCGAAAGGCATTGGAACCGAGGTCGATGGCGGCAAACAGCGAGGTGTCTTCTTTCATGGGGATCCTTGCAAATCATCCGTCGGGAGGCGCGGGACGGTTTGCGAGGATTCTGCCGCGGGTTCGATGACAACCTGATGACGCGGGCGGGGCGGTTCAGTGAATTCATCGCTGTCATGACACTGTCATTATCGGCTGCCCATACTTGCCCCCAATACATCGCGTGCTTTTCATGATTCGGCTGCCTTCCGGGCAGCTTTTTTTTGCCCGCGATTTACCGGGCACGCAAATTTGCAATCCCGGGCGATGCACGATTAATATACGATCCATATACACTTCGTATCGGATATTGCCATGGGCATCGTAAAGATTTCAGAGGACATGCACGAGAATCTGCGCATCTCCAGCAACGCACTCAGCCGCTCGATCAACGCGCAGGCCGAACACTGGATGCGCATCGGCATGCTCGCCGAGCTGTATCCCGATCTTGATCACCACGCTATTTGCCGGTTGCTGATTCGCGCCGAACAGTCGGGTGGTCTGGATCTGCAGCAGGTCTGCGCACTGGCGGATGCCGCGCAGAACGCCTCGGTCAAAGAGGCGGCCAAGGCATGAGAAACCCGATCAAGATCAACACCCAGGCCGAAATCGCCCAATCCCGCGAGGCCGGCAGACTGGCCGCCGAGGTGCTGGCGATGCTGGTGCCGCACGTCAAGGCTGGCGTGACAACCGATCAACTCGACCAGTTGTGCAACGACTACATCGTCAATGTGCAGAAGGCGATACCGGCCAACGTCGGTTACCACGGCTTCCCGAAAACCGTCTGCGCGTCAGTCAACGAAGTGGTCTGCCACGGCATTCCTTCGAAGCGTGTGCTGAAGGACGGCGACATCGTCAACCTCGACATCGCGGTGATCAAGGACGGCTGGTTCGGCGACACCAGCCGCATGTACGTGGTCGGCGAGCCGACGCCCGAGGCGCGGCACCTGATCAAGACCACTTACGACGCGATGTGCGCCGGTATCCGCGTCGTTCGGCCGGGCGCCACGTTGGGTGACATCGGGCATGCGATCCAGACGTTGGCGGAGAAGGAAGGGTTCAGCGTGGTGCGCGAGTACTGCGGGCACGGGATCGGCAAGGTCTATCACGATGAACCGCAGGTGCTGCATTACGGTTATCCGGAGCAGGGCTTGAAGCTGAAGGCGGGGATGATTTTCACCATCGAGCCGATGCTCAATGCCGGCAAGCGGCATGTGAAAAGTCTGGCGGATGGCTGGACGGTGGTGACCAAGGATCAATCGTTGTCGGCGCAGTGGGAGCACATGATTGCGGTGACGGAAGACGGATTCGAAGTGTTGACCGCGTGGCCTGACGAAATTGAAGGTTTTGCGGCTATCAAGTGAGACCGAGTCGTCTGCTGGCCCTCACCCCAGCCCTCTCCCGGAGGGAGAGGGAGCCTACCGAGTTGTCTGGCGCACTACATCGACCTGAAAGACCGTGTTGATTGTGGATTCAAAGCAGCTCCTTCAGGTCGGCATATCTCTTCAATATCCCCCAATCGGCTCCCTCTCCCTCCGGGAGAGGGCTGGGGTGAGGGCGGGCAGGCGACTCGGTGTTAATGAGCCCCCGCCGCTTTGTTCAAATCGCTCTCAGCCCACTCGGTATAGACGCAAGCATCCGCCGTCGCCCAACGCACCCGAACCGGATCTCCAGCCTTCAGCGGCATCCCCGCCGCCGACAATGCTTTCACGGTCATGGACGTGCCACCCGAAGTCACCACACTGCAAGTCTGACTCTCACCCAGAAACAACACCTCGACCACCTTCGCCGAAACCTCGTTCCAGCCGGCTCCCAATGGCTCACTCGCCGCCTGCTGCACACTCAACGCCAACGCCTTCTCCGGACGCACCATCAGCAAAACATCCTGCCCGGTCTGCAATCCAGCGGTCAGGCGAATCGACAGCGCCTGCCCCTCAAAATTCGCCGCCGCATTACCCTGCGCCTTGAGCTTGAGAAAGTTCGAGTTACCCAGAAACGACGCCACAAACGCATTTGGCGGATTCTGATAAAGGTCATAACCGCTGCCGAGCCCGACAATCTTGCCGTGACTGAAAATCGCGATGCGCTGGGACAGGCGCATGGCTTCTTCCTGGTCGTGAGTCACGTAGACGATGGTGATGCCGAGGCGGCGGTGCAGCTGGCGCAATTCATCCTGCAAGTCTTCACGCAGTTTCTTGTCCAGCGCACCGAGCGGTTCGTCCATCAGCAGAATGCGCGGTTCGTAAACCAGCGCCCGGGCGATGGCGACTCGTTGCTGCTGGCCGCCAGACAGTTGCGAAGGGCGGCGATGGGCAAATTGTTCGAGCTGCACCAGTTTCAGCATCGCATCGACGCGTTTGTCACGCTCGGCTGCAGCGAGTTTGCGGATCGCCAGCGGGAACGCGATGTTGTCGCGTACCGACAGATGCGGGAACAGCGAATAACGCTGGAACACCATGCCGATGTCGCGCTTGTGCGGCGGCACGTTCACCAGCGACTGGCCGTTGACCAGGATCTCGCCGCTGCTCGGGGTTTCGAAGCCGGCGAGCATCGACAACGTGGTGCTTTTGCCCGAGCCGCTGGAGCCGAGGAAAGTCAGGAATTCGCCGTCCTTGATGTCCAGCGAGATATTGTCCACGGCCGCAAAATCGCCGTAGTGCTTGTTCAGGTTGCGCAGGCTGACCAGGAGTTTGTCGCTCTGCTGGGATGCGTCTTTGATCACGGCACTCATGTCGTACTCCTGGGCGCTCAGGCGCTGATTTCGTTGCGCCGGCGCAGGGCGGCGGCGATCACCATGACCAATACCGACAGGCCGATCAGCAGCGTCGAGGCGACGGCGATCACGGGCGTCAGGTCCTGGCGCAGGGTGGTCCACATTTTCACGGGAAGGGTTTGCAGGGTCGGGCTGGCCATCATCACGCTGAGCACCACTTCGTCCCATGAAACCAGGAAGGCGAAGAGGGCGCCGGCCACCATGCCCGGACGGATCGCCGGGAAGGTCACCTTGAACACCGCTTGCAGGCGTGACGCACCGCAGATCACCGCCGCATCTTCAATCGACTGATCGAACAGCTTCAGCGAATTGATGATCGAGATGATGGTGAACGGCAACGCGACGATCACATGGCTGACGACGAAGGCGAACATCGTCCCGGTGTAGCCGAGCTTGAGGAACAGCGCGTACACCGCCACCGCGATGATCACCAGCGGCACGATCATCGGCAAGGTGAACAGACCGTAGAGCATTTCCCGGCCGGGGAAGCGTCCGCGCACCAGCGCAAAGGCCGTCGGCAAACCGAGGACGACGGCGCAGATCGTGGTCAGCACCGCGACCTTGAGGCTGGCCAGCGCTGCGCTCATCCAGTCGGCGTTGGAGAAGAACTGCACGTACCATTTCAGCGTCCAGCCCGGTGGCGGGAACACCAGCCACTGGGACGAACCGAACGACAGCAGGACGATGAACACGATCGGCAACAGCAGGAACAGGCCGATCAGCCCGGTGGTGAAATACAGGCCGAAGCGCATCCGGCGACTCATGGCATTGGGCGTCAGGAGCATGTCGGCTTACCTCGCGTTACTGGCGCCAACCGGGGATTCCGGTTGCAGCTTCAGGTAGACGTAGAACAGCACCAGGGTGATGACGATCAGCAACGCGGCGCCGGCGCTGGCCAGGCCCCAATTGAGGAACGACTGCACCTGCTGAATGATGAATTCCGGCAGCATCATGTTCTGCGCCCCGCCCAGCAGCGCCGGGGTGACGTAGTAACCGAGCGACATCACGAACACCATCAATCCGCCGGACGCCAGACCCGGCCGGCACAGCGGCAGGAACACCCGGAAGAAGTTGGTCCAGGGACTCGCGCCGCAGATCGAACCGGCCTGCAGGATCATCGGGTCGATGGCCTGCATGGTCGCCTGCAACGGCAGCACGATGAACGGGATCATGATGTAGCTCATGCCGATCACCACGCCGGTCAGGTTGTGCACCATTTCCAGCGGCTGATCGATGATGCCCATGGCCATCAGGGCTTTATTGATGACGCCCGACGCCTGCAACAGCACCAGCCACGAATAGGTGCGGGCGAGGAGGCTGGTCCACATCGACAGCAGCACGATGTTGAGGATCCAGCGGCCCCAGCCCCGTGGCACCAGGGTGATTGCCCAGGCCAGCGGAAAGCCCAGCAGCAGGCTGAAAATCGTCACCAGTCCCGCCACCGAAAAGGTATTGAACAGCACCCGCGCATACGCCGAGTTGGCGAACAGTTGCTCATAGTTGCCAAGGCCCGGCACCGGTTCGAGCACGCCGCGCAGCAACAAGCCAATCAGCGGTGCGAGAAAGAACAGACCGAGAAACAACAGCGCCGGCGCGAGATTGCCGGCGCCGCGCCAGCGTTGCTTGAGGGACGGGGCTTGCGCCATTGCACTCGCCTTGCCTGAAGCCGGGCCGGCAGCGCTTGCGGCGCTCCCGGTGGCAGTGGAGGGACGGGATGCGGTGGCCGCCATTTTCATTTGACCAGCCATTCGTTCCACCGTGTCGCGATGGCCGGACCGTTCTTGGCCCAGTACGCGAAATCAAGAGTGATCTGATCCTTAGCGTAGGCAGTCGGCAGGTTCGGGGCCAGCGTCGAGTCCAGACGCGCCACGCTGTCGACGTTGACCGGGGCGTAGGCGGTCAGGTTGGAGAAGTCAGCCTGACCCTTCGCGCTGCTGGCGCTGGCCAGGAACTTCATCGCCGCGTCCTTGTTTTTCGCGCCCTTTGGCACGACCAGAATGTCGGCCATGACCAGGTTCTGTTTCCAGCTCACGCCGACCGGTGCGCCGTCTTCCTGCAGGGCGTGGATCCGGCCGTTCCAGAACTGGCCCATGCTCGCTTCACCGGAGGCCAGCAGTTGCTGCGACTGCGCGCCGCCGCCCCACCAGACGATGTCTTTCTTGATGGTGTCGAGTTTCTTGAAGGCGCGATCGAGGTCCAGCGGGTAGAGCTTGTCGGCTGCTACGCCGTCGGCGAGCAGGGCCAGTTCAAGTACGCCGGGGCTTGGCCATTTATAGAGGGCGCGTTTGCCGGGGAAGGTCTTGGTGTCGAACAGCGCGCTCCAGTCCTGCGGCTTGTTAGCGCCGAGCTTGCCCTCGTTGTAGCCGAGGACGAAGGAGAAGAAGAACGAGCCGACGCCGTGGTCGCTGACGAAACGCGGGTCGATCTTGTCGCGCTGGATCTGTTTGAAATCGAGGGGTTCGAGCAGGCCTTCGGCGGCGGCGCGCAGGGCGAAGTCGGCTTCGACGTCGACCACGTCCCATTGCACGTTGCCGCTCTCGACCATGGCCTTGAGTTTGCCGTAGTCGGTCGGGCCGTCCTGCACGACGGTGATGCCGCTGGCCTTGCTGAACGGATCGGCCCAGGCCTGTTTCTGCGCATCCTGGGTGCTACCGCCCCAGCTGACAAAGTTCACACTCTCGGCGGCCATCGCGGCCTGACCGGTCACGCTCAGCAGTCCCGCAAAAAAGATCGCGGTTGCAGCTTTGTTCAACACCATTTTTACGCCCTCATTGTTGTGTTTTTGAGCGGGCTTGCGTTGTTGCCCGCCTGTCGGGAGCAGTAGCTGGACGGTTTTTCAGGTCGTCCGGTCTATGGAATATCATATTATGGTATTCCAAACTTTGTGCAAGCACTTTGCCTTACCGGCTATCTGGCAAACAGGGTCATTCGGTGAATGGAATGCTCTCAACCACCTCAAGATCGTACCCAGTCAACCCGGCATATTTTAGCGGCGGGCCCAAGTGGCGCAGCTTGCCGACGCCCAGGTTCTGCAGAATCTGCGCCCCGGTGCCGACTTCCGAATAGATCCGCGATTGCGAACGACTGAACTGCCGAGGCGGCTGAGTCAGTTGCGGAATGCGCTCCAGCAGCGCCTGGGACGACTCATGATTGGCCAGCACCACGACCACGCCATGCCCTTCGGCAGCGACCCGTTGCAGTGCCGCCCACAACGTCCAGTTCGATGGCCCGCTGTACTCGGCGCCAACCAGATCCCGCAGCGGATCGATCACATGCACCCGCACCAGCGTCGGTTCCTCACGGCGCAATTCACCCATGACCATCGCCATGTGCACGCCGCCTTCGATGCGATCTTCGAAGGTGATCAAACGGAACGTGCCATGCACCGTCGGCAACTCCCGTTCGCCGATGCGCTCGATGGTGTGTTCGGTACTCAGGCGATAGTGGATCAGGTCGGCGATGGTGCCGATCTTGATCCCGTGTTTGCGGGCGAAGACTTCCAGATCCGGACGACGCGCCATGGTGCCGTCGTCGTTCATCACCTCGACGATCACCGAGGCCGGCGTGAAACCCGCTAGCCGCGCCAGATCACAACCAGCCTCGGTGTGACCGGCACGGGTCAGCACGCCACCTTCCTTGGCGCGCAGCGGAAAGATATGGCCGGGCTGCACCAGGTCTTCAGCGCGTGCGTTCGGCGCCACCGCAGCGGCCACCGTACACGCGCGGTCGGCGGCGGAAATGCCGGTAGTCACGCCGACCGCCGCTTCGATGGAAACCGTGAACGCGGTGCTGAACACGCTGCCATTGCTCGGCACCATCTGCTCCAGCCCCAGACGCTGGCAATGATCGTCAGTCAACGTCAGACAAATCAGGCCCCGAGCCTCACGGGCCATGAAACTGATCGCCTCGGGTGTGCAACGATCGGCGGCCAGCAGCAGGTCGCCTTCGTTTTCCCGATCTTCGTCATCGACCAGCAACACCATTTTGCCGAGGCGATAATCTTCGATGATTTCTTCGATGCTGTTGAAGGCCATGCTGGACTCTCGATGTGGATGAATTTCGTGGTATACCATAATACAAAATCAACCAAGAGGTCACTATGAAGGCGTACTGGATTGCACACGTGGACATCAACGATCCCGATCACTACAGCCAATACACCCAGCGCGCGCCGAAAGCGTTCGCCGAGTTCGGCGCGAAGTTTTTAGCCAGAGGCGGGCGCAGCGAAGCAATGGAAGGGCGGGCGACGCCACAGCGCAGCGTGGTGATTGAATTCGACAGTTATGAGCAGGCCGTGGCGTGCTACCGCTCGGCGGCGTATCAGGAAGCGAAGAGCTATCGCGAGGAATGGGCGAGGGCGGAGATTGTCATCGTTGAAGGGATGGCGCCGTAAACAGTCTGATCGTTCCCACGCTCTGCGTGGGAATGCAGCCCGGGACGCTCCGCGTCCCTGAAGTGCCGAACGCGGAGCGTCCGAAGAGGCATTCCCACGCGGACGGTTCGACGCCTCGACGTGGGAACGATCAGAAAAGGAGGAAGGTGACTATCAACGCATGAAATGAATCTTGCCGCTGTCGTCATTGCCCATGTACATGCCATAGACCCCGGCCTGGCGCTCCTCGATGTAGCGTTCGAGGATCTGCCGGATCGCCGGGTAGTAGATCTGCTCCCAGGGGATGTCTTCGGGGGCGAAGAATTTGCAGGCGAGGGTTTCCGGACCGTACTCGCCAGTGATTTCCAGCGCGAGTGCGCGGAAGATGATGTAGACCTCGCTGATCTTCGGCACGCTGAAGATTGAGTACGGCGAGACGATCTCCGCGCGTACGCCGCTTTCTTCCCAGACTTCGCGCAGGGCGGCCTGTTCGGTGGTTTCGCCGCTTTCCATGAAACCGGCGGGCAGGGTCCAGGTGCCGGGACGCGGGGGAATTGCCCGTTGGCACAAGAGGTATTTGCCGTCCTGCTCGATGATGCAGCCGGCGATGATCTTCGGGTTTACATAGTGGATGTAGCCGCAACCGCGGCACATCAGGCGCTCGTGCGTATCGCCCGGCGGCACTTGCTGACCGAGGTCAGCGCCACCGCATTTCGGGCAAAAGCTCGGGCTGAACATGTCAGTGACCTATGCGCGGTTCTTTCAGCGCGATGGGCAGGGTGATTGGCGGTGTGTCGCCGGTCTCTTCCTGTTTGCGCTTGAGGTAATCGAGAGCGACGGCAGCCGCAGCGCGCACGTGATCGACGCACGCCTGATGCGCCGCCAGCGGATCGCCGCTCTTGATCGCCTCGACCATTTTTTCCATCTCGTGATTACTGGCGCCGCGACGGTTTTCCTGGGACACCGACGTTGCGCGCAAGTAGCTGATGCGCGCCTGCAACTGCCGCAGCTGAGTGGCTGCGACATGGTTGCCGGAACCTTCCAGCAGCACGTCATAGAAACCCTGCACCGAGTCGATCACCTGCTGCAACTCGCCGTCCTTGAGCGCCTTGCGGTTCTCGTCGAGGGCTTTTTCCAGGGCCTTGATGTCCTTGGCCTTGGCGCGCAGGGTGAACAGCTGGACGATCAGGCCTTCGAGCACGCAACGCAGTTCATAGATGTCGACGGCATCGGCGAGGGTGATGATCGCCACGCGCGGGCCCTTGGCGTCGGCGAATTCCACCAGACCTTCGGATTCCAGGTGACGCAAGGCTTCACGCACCGACGTACGGCTCACGCCCAGGCGATCGCACAGATCGCGCTCCACCAGGCGATCGCCCGGCAGCAGTTGGAAGTTCATGATGGCGCTTCGCAGTTTATCCAGCACGATTTCGCGCAGGGTGACGGGGTTGCGATTGACCTTGAAGCTGTCGTCGAGTGGCAGGCGTTTCATGGGGTCCGCTCTTTAAGGTGGCTGTCCATGCCAGACGGGCATCAAAACAGCCGAGGGGTTAACTGGAGGCCTCGGCGTCGGCTTCGGCGAAGGCTTCACGGGCAAGCCGGAAACTGTCCACGGCTGCCGGGACGCCGCAATAAATACCGACCTGAAGCAGAATTTCGCGTATTTGCTCACGACTCAGGCCGTTACGCAAGGCGCCGCGCACATGCAGTTTCAGTTCGTGCGGGCGGTTGAGCGCCGAGATCATCGCCAGGTTGATCATGCTGCGCTCCTTGAGCGACAGGCCCTCGCGTCCCCAGACGTGGCCCCAGCAGTATTCGTTGACCATTTCCTGCAGCGGGCGGGTGAAGTCGTCGGCGTTCTCGATCGAGCGCTGCACATAGGCTTGGCCCAGCACCTGGGTGCGGATCTTCAGGCCTTGCTCGTACTTTTCGTTGCTCATGTGTTTCTCCGCTCAACCCAGTGTCGGCAAAGCGCCGAGCTTGCCCTTGTGATAAATCATCGGCGTCACCGGTTGCTCCGGCAGGATCAGGTTCTTCACCGCACCGACGATGATCGCGTGATCGCCACCGTCGTACTCGCGCCACAGTTCGCACTCGATGATCGCCGTGGCTTTGGCGAGGATCGGGTTACCGAGCTCGCTCAAATGCCACTCGATGCCGTTGGCCTTGTCCTTGCCTTTGCCGGCGAAGGCGTAGGCCTCGGCGGTCTGGTCGGCGGACAGCAAATGGATCGCGAACTTCTTGCTGTCGCGCAGCACCGGGTAGGTGTCGGAAGCGTAGTTGGGGCAGAACAGCACCAGCGCCGGATCAATCGACAGCGCACTGAAGGCGCTGGCAGTGATGCCGACGATGCCGCCATCCGGGTCGAGGGTGGTGACCACCGTGACCCCGGACGGAAACGAGCTCATGACGTCTTTGTAAATGCCGGGTTCGATCATGTCGCAGGACTCCTAACGCATCACAAACGGATCAGGCATCGGCGCCTGGGAGAGGTTGATCCACACCGTTTTCAGTTCGGTGTAGGCCAGCACCGAATCGATGCCGCTTTCGCGTCCATAGCCACTGTTCTTGAAGCCGCCGATCGGTGCCATGGCCGACACCGCGCGGTAGGTGTTGACCCAGATGATCCCCGAACGCACGTCCCGGGCCAGACGATGGGCGCGGCCCAGGTCGCGGGTCCAGATGCCGGCGGCGAGGCCGAACTGCGAGTCGTTGGCGATCGCCAGCGCTTCGGCTTCATCCTTGAACCGGATCACCGAAGCCACCGGGCCGAAGACTTCTTCCTGCATGATCTTCATCGAATTGCGATCGCATTCGAACAGCGTCGGTTCGTAGAACCAGCCGTCACCGATGCCGCTGGGGCGCTTGCCGCCCAGACGCAGACGCGCGCCCTCGGCGATGGCATCGGCCACCAGACCTTCAACCACCGCCAGTTGCTGCGCGGTGGCCATCGGGCCCATTTCGCTGCTGTCGTCCTGTGGGTTGCCGATGCGGATGCGCTGGGCGCGCTCCACTAGTCGGCTGACGAATTCGTCGTAGATTTCATCCTGCACCAGCAGTCGCGAACCGGACACGCAGCTCTGGCCAGACGCCGCGTAGATCCCGGCGATGGCGCCGTTGATCGCGCTGTCGAGATCGGCGTCGGCAAAGATGATGTTCGGCGACTTGCCGCCCAGTTCCAGCGACAGCTTGGCGAAGTTCTCGGCGCTGCTGCGCACCACATGCCGGGCCGTGGCCGCGCCACCGGTGAAGGCGATCTTGCGGATCAGCGGATGGCGGGTGAGGGCGGCGCCAGTGCTCGGGCCGTAGCCGGTGACGACGTTGACCACGCCCGGCGGAATCCCGGCTTCGAGGGCCAGGCGCGCCAGTTCGAGAATGGTCGCCGAGGCGTGCTCGGAGGGCTTGATCACAATGGTGTTGCCCGCCGCCAGCGCCGGCGCCAGTTTGATCGCGGTCAGATAAAGCGGGCTGTTCCACGGAATGATCGCGGCGACCACGCCCATGGCTTCGTGCACGGTGTAGGCGAACAGATCGGGTTTATCCAGCGGCAGGGTGCCGCCTTCGAGCTTGTCGGCGAGGCCGGCGGTGTAGTGGAAGAACTCCGGCAGATAACCGACCTGACCCCGGGTTTCGCGGATCAGCTTGCCGTTGTCTCGGCTTTCCAGCTGCGCCAGTTGTTCCTTGTTTTCAGCGATCAGGTCACCGAGACGACGCAGCAGTTTGCCGCGCGCGGTGGCGGTCAAACCACGCCATGCCGGGCTGTCGAAGGCGGTTTGTGCGGCTTGCACGGCGCGTTCGACGTCGGCTTCGTCAGCGTCGGGCAATTCGGCCCAGGGTTCGGCCAGCGCCGGGTTGAGGCTTTCGAAAGTCTTGCCGGAGAGGGCGTCGACCCATTCTCCGCCGATGCACATCTGGAAGCGTGCGAGCGTCATGCAACGATCCCCTTTATATGGTTTTGTCGGGCGTGTGCGGTGTCGAGAAATTCCAGCAGTGTCTGGTTCACCAGCCGTGGCGACTCTACCGGCATCATATGCCGTTGCTCGGGCAGCACGGCAACCTTCGCACCGGGAATGCGCGCGGCCAGTTGCTCGGCCATTTCCGGGGTCGATCCGGGGTCCAGCTCGCCGGTGGCGATCAGCGTCGGCGCCTGGATGCTGCCCAGGTCGTCGGCGCGGTACATGTCCTGGGTGGCGAACAATTCGTAGGTGGTAAGGTAACCCTGTGGATCATTGCCGGCCA
Organism: Pseudomonas paraglycinae; assembly: GCF_021601625.1. Classification (GTDB taxonomy): domain Bacteria; phylum Pseudomonadota; class Gammaproteobacteria; order Pseudomonadales; family Pseudomonadaceae; genus Aquipseudomonas; species Aquipseudomonas paraglycinae. The sequence continues at coordinate 225,451 of NZ_BQHR01000009.1, forward strand.
GGGTCTGGCGGATCGCGGCGATCTGCGCCGGGTTGGCCGCTTTATATTCACGGCTGAACCAGCGCGACAGTGCCGCTTCGGCATTCGCGTCGGGCCCGTGTTCGGCAGCTTGAGCGGTGCGGGCGATGACGCCGGCGCGTTGCTCTTCGCTGCGGTTGAACACGCTGTTGAGCACCACCAGGCTTTTCAGGCGGTCCGGGTAATGCAGGGCAAACGCCCGCGCCACCAGACCGCCCATGGAAAAGCCGATCACTGACGCCTCGGGCAATTGCAGGTGGTCGAGCAGCTCCAGCAACTGATCGGCATAGCCGAGTAGGGCGGTGCCGCTGGCCGGTCGCGGGCTGGCGCCATGGCCGAGCATGTCGTAGGCGATCACCCGGTATTGCGTGGCCAGGCCAACGATCTGGCCGCCCCACATTTCTTTGTTCAGGCCCACGCCGTGGATCAACACCACGGGTTGGCCAACGCCTGTCGCCAGATAACTGGTGCCGGCCGGGGTGAGTTCAGCGGTGAGCCGAATCATGGAGCGCTCCTGCAATGCCTTTTTTATTGTGATTACTGGGCTTTTTCGGCGGCCAGTTCTTCCAGATCGATGTAGCGGTTGCCGATGCGCGGGTGCAGGCGACCACCGTCGGCGCAACCGAGCACCACGACGATTTCGTCGGCGCGGGGGGCGTCTTCGATCTGCATTTCCAGGGTTATGTAGTGCGAGCGCAGGCCTTCGTCGTCCTTGTGCATCATCGGGATCTGAATCGAAGTGCCCGGACCGCCGCGCTTGTTGGTGAAGCTCAGGTAGCTCTTGGCCTTGACCGCTTCGCGATAGTGATTGCCGAAGCGCAGGGTGTGGATCACCGCCGACGCGTGCTCGATTTCGCCGTCGGCGCCGACCACCGCGGCTTTGCCGTAAGCCTCGATCTTCTCGGCACCGCCGATGATGCCCACCAGACGCTCGACCATCATCGCGCCGAGGTCGGAGCAATTGGCGCGAATCTGCGGCTTGAGGTCTTCGACAAAGCCGTTGCCGACCCACGGGTTTTTCATCACGACGGCCAGGCCCACCATGGTCACCGGGGTGTCGGAAGCCTTGCCGCCTTCAATGAAGGTCTCTTCGACATAGCTGACGATCTTGCGAATTTCGAAACTCATGAGCTGCTCCGTAGGGGATAAAGAGTGTCTGTGCGTCTGATGGTATACCATAATACCGATCGTGCAAGCCTCCCATTCGAATTTGTACGAGATCAGATGGACGGCATGCGCAAGCGCCACGCCATTCAGGGGCGGCAGTTCAAATGTTTAGAGGCGTTGATCGGATAAGCGGAAGGCTTGGGATAACATTGTCCGATCTGAGAGAAAGGACGCTCGCGATCAATGCTCCCCTACATTGCTACCTATTTGATTTTCGCTTTCGTACTGGAAGTGGCCAGACGCTGCATGGATGGCCCGATGTTTGTCAGAACAGGTTCGAAACACTGGCCCTGGAAGCTCAACTACAGCATTCGATGGTGGGGGGTCGACGAGTATCTGGCGGCGCTGACCCTTGTGTCGCTGGCGCTGCTGCTGTTGCTCGCTTTATGGACCAGGCTGGGCAGCCCTGCGGATCTGAGTGTGGTCTTGCAGGTATGGGTCACCCTGTGCCTGAGTTCATTGGTCCTCTCGATCAGATATTTCAATCTGGTCGCCAAATTCAGGGAAAACTTCTGGTGGCTGGCCCTCACCGCGGCCTTGATAACGTTGGGTATCGGCCAGTTTGCGAGTGCCTGGGCTGACTATTTCATCGTTCACTACACGCGAGTCGAAGCCACCCAGTTTCCCGTCGCACAAAAGACGCTGACGTTGCTGATACTTGCATTCACTTGGCTATACGCCGCGACGATGCTGGGCAGTCTCATTGTCATCGTCACATATATGTTCATGAATGAAGTGAAGCCGACATTCCGCGAGTCGGCGAAGCGCGATCCTCTGTCAGCGCCGTTCTGGAAAAAATACAAATCCGGTCGTAGCCACATCAGGCGCGCGACCATGCGCTGGATTGTCCTCGGCGTGTCTCTTTTCACCGTCAGCAGTTCATGGAGTGTGTGGGTTTTTGTTCTCAAACATGTCGAAGAAGGTGTTCAGGAAGCTCTGGTATTCGCCTCGTTTCATCTTCATCCGCGCGAATGCGCCATCCCCGGGATGCCCCATGGCGCCAGAGCGGCATTGATCAGTGAAAAAAAAGCGGTTGTCGCAATTCCCGGGGCCAAGGGTTATGTCTTCGAGACTATGCCTTGCGACATGCAGTCGATCCGGGTTCTGAAAGATGACGCGGCTCAGAGGTTGAAGCTGGATGATTATTTTTGACGAGGGGCCAGATGCGGGTTCATCAACCCGGCGAATACCCCTCCATTCGCTCGCAACCCCGCTCCTTCGCGGTTAACAAAAGATAACGTTGCGCCGATTGTCAGACGTTTCGAATGCCCGATAGGATGAGCCAGCTTCCGAAGGGGCTCTGGATGGCGGGTTTCAGGACTATGCTTGTGACCAGGCAGTCACCGTGAGCACCCTTGCGGCGCCCTTAAGGTCCATGACCAACAATAATAAACAGGGGAAGGTCTATGAGTCGTTGCCGCCCGCCGGCGTTACGCAACACCGCGTTGCTGGCCACAGCACTCTCTCTGCTGGGCTTTGCCACATTGTCGGCGCCGGTTCTCGCCGCCGAAGCGCCAGCCGACGTGGTCTATTCCACCGAATCGGCCAAGGCCTCGAAAAGCCTGATGCTCGATGTCGTTCACGCCGGAACCCGGCTGGTGGCGGTTGGGGATCGCGGGCACATTCTCTATTCCGACGATCAGGGCAAGACCTGGACCCAGGCCAAAGTGCCGAGCCGCCAGTTGCTGACCGCCGTGTATTTCGTCGATGACAAGCACGGCTGGGCCGTCGGCCACGACGCACAGATCCTCGCCAGCGAAGACGGCGGCCTGACCTGGACCAAACAGTTCGAAGACCTCAAGCGTGAGTCGCCGCTGCTCGACGTCTGGTTCAAGGACGTCAACAGTGGCCTGGCCGTAGGTGCCTACGGCGCGCTGCTGGAAACCACCGACGGTGGCAAAAACTGGGAAGACGTCAGCGACCGCCTCGACAACGAAGACCAGTTCCACCTCAACGCCATCGCTTCCGTAAAAGACGCCGGCCTGTTCATCGTCGGTGAGTCGGGCAGCATGTTCCGCTCCGCCGACTGGGGCCAGACCTGGGAAAAACTCGAAGGCCCGTACGAAGGCTCGCTGTTCGGCGTGATCGGTACGGCGCAGCCGCAAACCCTGCTGGCCTACGGTCTGCGCGGCAACCTTTACCGCTCCACCGATTTCGGCAGCACCTGGGAGCAGGTCGAACTGAAAGCTGCGCGCGGTTCGCTGGAGTTCGGCCTGTCCGGTGCCACACTGCTCGAAGATGGCTCCATCGTCATCGTCGGCAACGGCGGCTCGGTGGTCAGCAGCAGCGACAACGGCGAAACCTTCAGCGTGTTCAACCGTCCGGATCGCATCTCGCTGTCGTCGGTCACCGCCGCCGGCAACGGCAATCTGATCCTGAGCGGGCAGGGTGGCGTGCGGGTCACTACTGCGAACGGCGCCGAGCTGGGCAAATGAGCCGAATCAATAATAAGAAGGCGGGGCTATGACTTCCTTGAGCACTCATCATCAGGACAAGGCGACGTTTCTTGAGCGCCTGATCTTCAACAACCGCCCGGCAGTGATCGTGATCTGCCTGCTGGTCAGCATTTTCCTGTTCTGGCAGGCCACGCTGATCCGCCCGTCCACCAGTTTCGAAAAGATGATCCCGCTCAAGCATCCGTTCATCGAGAAGATGATGGAGCACCGCAACGATCTGGCGAACCTGGGCAACACCGTGCGTATTTCGGTGGAAGCGAAGGATGGCGACATCTTCTCCAAGGAGTACATGGAGACCCTGCGTCAGATCAACGACGAGGTGTTCTACATCTCCGGCGTCGACCGTTCCGGCCTCAAGTCGCTGTGGAGCCCGAGCGTGCGCTGGACCGAAGTGACCGAGGAAGGTTTTGCCGGCGGCGAAGTGATCCCGCAGAGCTACAATGGCTCCCAGGACAGCCTCGATCTGCTGCGCAACAACGTGCTCAAGTCCGGTCAGGTCGGGCGTCTGGTGGCCAACGACTTCAAGTCGAGCATCGTCGACATCCCGCTGCTGGAGTCCTACCCGGACCCGCAGGACCAGGGCAAGTTGCTGGCGCTGGACTATCGCCAGTTCTCCCATGAGCTCGAAGACAAGATCCGCAACAAGTTCGAAGCGCAGAACCCCAACGTCAAGATCCACATCGTCGGCTTCGCCAAGAAGGTCGGTGACCTGATCGACGGCCTGGTGATGGTGGTGATGTTCTTCGGCATCGCCTTCGTCATCACCCTGATCCTGCTGCTGTGGTTCACCAACTGCCTGCGCAGCACTGTGGCGGTGTTGAGCACCACGCTGGTGGCGGTGGTCTGGCAACTCGGGTTGATGCACTTCTTCGGGTTCGGCCTCGATCCGTATTCGATGCTGGTGCCGTTCCTGATCTTCGCCATCGGCATTTCCCACGGCGTGCAGAAAATCAACGGTATCGCCCTGCAATCCGGTGAGGCGGACAACGCGTTGACGGCCGCACGGCGGACATTCCGTCAATTGTTCCTGCCGGGGATGATCGCGATTCTGGCAGACGCCGTCGGCTTCATCACGCTGCTGATCATCGACATCGGCGTGATCCGCGAGCTGGCCATCGGCGCTTCCATCGGCGTGGCAGTGATCGTGTTCACCAACCTGATCCTGCTGCCGGTGGCGATTTCCTATGTCGGCATCAGCAAGCGCGCCATCGCCAAGAGCAAGAAGGACGCGCATCGCGAGCATCCGTTCTGGCGTCTGCTGTCGAATTTCGCCAACCCGAAAGTCGCGCCGATTTCCATCGCCCTGGCGCTGGTCGCCTTCGGCGGCGGTCTCTGGTACAGCCAGAACCTGAAAATCGGTGACCTCGACCAGGGCGCGCCGGAACTGCGTCCGGACTCGCGCTACAACAAGGACAACAACTTCATCATCAGCAACTATTCGACCAGTTCCGACGTGCTGGTGGTGATGGTCAAGACCAAGTCCGAAGGCTGCTCGCGCTATGAAGCCATGGCGCCGATCGACGAACTGATGTGGAAGATGCAGAACACCGAGGGCGTGCAGTCGGCGATCTCGCTGGTGACCGTGTCCAAGCAGATGATCAAGGGCATGAACGAGGGCAACCTGAAATGGGAAACCCTGTCGCGCAACCCGGATGTGCTGAACAACTCAATCGCCCGGGCCGACGGCCTGTACAACAACAGTTGCTCGCTGGCGCCGGTGCTGGTGTTCCTCAACGACCACAAGGCCGAAACCCTGGATCGCGCCGTGCATGCGGTGCAGGACTTCGCCAAGGAAAACAACAAGGAAGGCCTGGAGTTCATCCTCGCGGCTGGTAACGCCGGGATCGAGGCGGCCACCAACGAGGTGATCAAGAAGTCCGAGCTGACCATTCTGATCCTGGTGTACATCTGCGTGGCGGTGATGTGCATGATCACCTTCCGCTCGTGGGCGGCGACCCTGTGCATCGTGCTGCCGCTGGTGCTGACCTCGGTGCTGGGTAACGCGCTGATGGCGTTCATGGGTATCGGCGTGAAGGTAGCGACGCTGCCGGTAGTGGCGTTGGGCGTGGGCATCGGCGTGGACTACGGCATCTACATCTACAGCCGCCTGGAAAGTTTCCTGCGTGCCGGTTTGCCGCTGCAGGAAGCCTATTACCAGACCCTGAAATCCACCGGTAAAGCGGTGCTGTTCACCGGTCTGTGCCTGGCCATCGGCGTGTGCACCTGGATCTTCTCGGCGATCAAGTTCCAGGCCGACATGGGCCTGATGCTGACCTTCATGCTGCTGTGGAACATGTTCGGTGCGCTGTGGCTATTGCCGGCACTGGCGAAGTTCCTGATCAAGCCGGAGAAACTGGCGGGGCAGAAGGGAAATTCTCTGTTTGCTCACTGATCCGGTTGGCTGAAATGAAAAAGCCGCAACCTTGAAGGGTTGCGGCTTTTTTTATGGTGTGAGAGCAAAAGCCCCCTCACCCTAGCCCTCTCCCAAAGGGAGAGGGGACTGACCGGGTTGTGCTTCGTCAACCATCGACCTGAAAAACCGAGTCAATTACGGATTCAAGGCAGATCGTTCAAGTCGGTGTATCTCTCCAATATCCCCGGATTGGTGCCCTCTCCCCCTGGGAGAGGGCTAGGGTGAGGGCAGGCGGACTAAAGGCTTACGAAAGATCCGCCCCAAGCACAACACTCAAGGCGCTGCGCGCATCATCCAGCTGCACCAACGTCGCATGCCGAGCCCCCAACGCATCCCGATTCTCGATCGCCGTCAAAATCGCCTTGTGCCGAGGCAACGCCAGCTCATGCAGATTCGGCCGCTGATTCGAATGCTTCAACGCCTCGGCAATCGCCACCGCAAGCATGTTGCACAGATTGGCCAGCAAATCGTTGTGGGTCGCATCGGCGATCCGGCTGTGAAAGTCCAGATCCGGTTGCAGCAAGGCTTCCGGGGTCGGCGCCGCTTCCATGCGCTGGTAAGCCTCGGCAATCGACGCAATGTCGGCATCGGTGGCGTGCTGGGCGGCGAGGGCGGCGGCGGCGGGTTCGATGATGCTGCGCACGCTGGTCAGGACGTTGAAGAACTCGTTCTGCGGGCTGCTTTGCATCAGCCAGTGCAGCACGTCCGGGTCGAGCATGTGCCATTCGCGGCGTGGCTTGACCACGGTGCCGACGCGCGGTTTCGAATACACCAGGCCCTTGGCGACCAGCACTCGGGTGGCTTCGCGCAACACCGGCCGGCTGACCGCGTATTCCTCGCAGAGCAAGGCTTCGGCGGGCAGCTTGTCGCAGGGCAGAAAGCGTCCGGAAACAATCTGCATGCCCAGTTCCTGGACGATGCGCGAGTGCATGCTTTTACGGTCGGAAGGTTTGCGGTAATCCATGGGGAGTGGCGCGATCCTGAGCGATGGAGATGCCGCGCATCATAGCAGGCACGGCGTAATCTGGAGCGAGGCAATGATCGTTCCCACGCTCCGCGTGGGAATGCCTGAAGGGACGCTCTGCGTTCCAGTTCTCGAATGGGACACAGAGCGTCCCGGGCTGCATTCCCACGCAGAGCGTGGGAATGATCAGGGCAGGGGGACGGCGGTGTTAGTGGGAATGGCGGGGGACTTCAGCCCCTCGGCAACCTACCAGGAAGTCGAAATCGCAACCCTGATCCGCCTGCAGCACATGGTCGATATACAACTGACGATACCCACCCACCAACAGCTGCTGCGGCGCTTGCAGATCCGCCATGCGCGCCGCCAGTTCAGCGTCCGGAATGTCCAGATGCAAACGCCCGCTGGCGCAGTCCAGCTCGATCCAGTCACCTTCCTTCACTGCCGCCAAAGGCCCGCCGGCCGCCGCTTCCGGCGCGACATGCAACACAACGGTGCCGTAGGCCGTGCCGCTCATGCGCGCATCGGAGATACGTACCATGTCGGTCACGCCCTGCGCCAGCAGCTTGGCCGGCAGCCCCATGTTGCCGACTTCGGCCATGCCCGGATAACCCTTCGGCCCGCAGTTCTTCATCACCAGAATCGAGTTGGCATCGACGTCCAGTTCCGGGTCGTTGATGCGCGCCTTGTACATGTCGAAGTTCTCGAACACCACCGCGCGGCCACGGTGCTGCATCAGCTCCGGCGTTGCGGCTGACGGTTTGAGCACCGCGCCCAGTGGCGCGAGGTTGCCGCGCAACACGCAGATGCCGCCGTCGGCGCGGATCGGATTGTCGAGGGTGCGGATCACTTCGTCTTCACCGTAGATCGGCGCGTCCTTGGTGTTCTCGCCGATGGATTTGCCGTTGACGGTCAGCGCGTTCGGATTCGGAATCAGATTGGCTTCGCCGAGGCGGCGCAACACGGCCGGCAATCCCCCGGCGTAGTAGAACTCTTCCATCAGGAAACGCCCGGACGGTTGCAGGTCGACAATGGTCGGCATGCCGCGACCGATGCGGGTCCAGTCGTCCAGATCCAGCTCGACGCCAATGCGCCCGGCGATGGCTTTGAGGTGGATTACCGCGTTGGTCGAACCGCCAATCGCTGCGTTGACCCGGATCGCATTTTCGAAGGCTTCCTTGGTCAGGATCTTCGACAGTTTCAGATCCTCACGAACCATCTCCACCGCACGCATGCCGGACATGTGCGCCAACACATAACGCCGCGCATCCACCGCCGGAATCGCCGCGTTGTGTGGCAGGGACGTGCCCAGTGCTTCGGCCATGCAAGCCATGGTCGACGCGGTGCCCATGGTGTTGCAGGTACCGGCCGAGCGGGACATGCCGCCCTCGGCCGCGAGGAAATCATCAATCGTGATGGTGCCGGCCTTGACCTGTTCGCTGAGCTGCCAGACCACGGTGCCGGAGCCGATGTCCTTGCCTTTGTGCTTGCCGTTGAGCATCGGCCCGCCGGTGACGACGATCGCCGGCACGTCGCAACTGGCTGCGCCCATCAGCAGGGCCGGGGTGGTCTTGTCGCAACCGGTCAGCAGCACCACGCCGTCAATCGGGTTGCCGCGAATCGCTTCCTCGACGTCCATGCTCGCCAGGTTGCGGGTGAGCATGGCGGTTGGGCGCAGGTTCGATTCGCCGTTGGAGAACACCGGGAATTCCACCGGGAAGCCGCCAGCCTCGATCACCCCGCGTTTGACGTGCTCTGCGATCTGGCGGAAGTGCGCGTTGCACGGGGTCAGTTCCGACCAGGTGTTGCAGATGCCGATGATCGGCTTGCCATGGAACTGATGGTCGGCGATGCCCTGATTCTTCATCCAGCTGCGGTACATGAAGCCGTTCTTGTCGGCCGTGCCAAACCATTGGGCGGAGCGCAGGGTGAGTTTCTTATCAGACATGATCGATTCTCTTATTGTAAGACTATTGTTTGCGAGCTTCGGCTAAACATATGCGCAAAATCGTCGATTTGGAAGTGTTGTCGCATAATTAGTATTACTATATAGTCGTTTTCGACGGAGGGATGGCCCTGGCGATTTTCCGCGAGAGGCGTTCCCCGAGGTTCCATAAAAACAACAATCGGAGACCGATCTCATGAGCCAGGAACTGCGGCTTGTCCGGCGCATCACGCTGAAACTGATTCCCTTCCTGATCCTGCTGTACCTGATCGCCTATGTGGATCGCTCGGCCGTCGGCTTCGCCAAGCTGCACATGGGCGCCGACATCGGTATCGGCGATGCTGCCTACGGCCTCGGTGCCGGGCTGTTTTTCATCGGCTACTTTCTGTTTGAAATCCCCAGCAACCTGATGCTCGAACGCTTCGGCGCGCGGCGCTGGTTTGCGCGGATCATGATCACCTGGGGCGCGATCACCATCGGCATGGCCTTCGTCCAGGGCCCGCACAGTTTCTACGTGATGCGCTTTCTGCTCGGCGCGGCGGAGGCGGGGTTCTTTCCCGGCGTTCTGTACTACATCACCCAATGGTTTCCGGTGCGCCATCGCGGCAAGATCCTCGGGCTGTTCATCCTTTCCCAACCCATCGCGATGATGATCACCGGCCCCGTTTCGGGCGGTTTGCTGGGCATGGACGGCATCCTCGGCCTGCATGGCTGGCAGTGGCTGTTCATCGTCATCGGCACCCCGGCGATCCTGCTGACCTGGCCGGTACTGCGCTGGCTGCCGGACGGCCCGCAGCAAGTGAAATGGATGGACCAGGCCGAAAAGGACTGGCTGACCGGCGAGCTGAAAAAGGACCTGCAGGAATACGGCCAGACCCGTCACGGCAATCCGCTGCATGCACTGAAAGACAAACGCGTGCTGCTGCTGGCGCTGTTTTACCTGCCGGTGACCCTGAGCATTTATGGCCTGGGCCTGTGGCTGCCGACCCTGATCAAACAGTTCGGCGGCAGCGATCTGGTGACAGGTTTCGTGTCTTCGGTGCCGTACATTTTCGGGATCATCGGCCTGCTGATCATTCCGCGCAGCTCCGACCGTTTGAATGATCGCTACGGCCATCTGGCGGTGCTTTATGTGCTGGGCGCGATCGGCCTGTTCCTCAGCGCGTGGCTGTCGTTGCCGGTGGCGCAACTGGCGGCGTTGTGTCTGGTGGCGTTCGCGCTGTTTTCCTGCACGGCGGTGTTCTGGACGCTGCCGGGGCGGTTCTTTGCCGGTGCCAGCGCGGCGGCCGGGATCGCGTTGATCAACTCGGTGGGCAACCTCGGCGGTTACATCGGCCCGTTCGTGATCGGCGCGCTGAAGGAATACACCGGCAACCTCGCTTCGGGCCTGTACTTCCTGTCCGGGGTGATGGTGTTCGGGCTGATTCTGACGGGTGTCGTCTATCGCTTGCTGGAGCGCAAGCATGTGCTGCCAGTCGAGCAATTTGCAGCGAGTGCACGGGGTGCGACGCGTACCTGATTTCGATCCAGGATTTGTTTTAACAGGAGAACATCATGCATCTGGTTCAATTCGAATTGAGTAGCGGCGAGCGCCGTGTCGGGGTGGTCGAGGACGGCCTCGTGCGTGAAGTACAAGATGCGCGCACGGTTCGCGATCTGGCCCTGGCCGCGATCGAGGCTGGCAGCACCCTCGCGCAGCAAGTGCAAACCCTTGGCCTCGGCATCAGTCACGATTACGCCGAATTGCTGGCCAAACTGCGCATTTTGCCACCGCTGGACCACCCGGACCCGGCGCACCTGCTGGTCAGCGGCACCGGCCTCACGCACCTCGGCAGCGCCTCGGCCCGGGACAAGATGCACCAGCAGGCCGGCGACGAGGCGGCGATGACCGACACCATGCGCATCTTCAAGTGGGGCGTGGAGGGCGGAAAACCGGCGGCGGGGCAGGCCGGTGTGCAGCCGGAATGGTTCTACAAGGGCGACGGCAGCATCGTTGTGCGTCCCGGTCAGCCGTTCCCGCTGCCGCCGTTTGCCGAAGACGCCGGCGAGGAGCCAGAAATGGCCGGGCTCTACATCATCGGCCACGACGGCAAGCCGTATCGCCTCGGTTTCGCGGTGGGCAACGAATTCTCCGATCACGTCATGGAGCGCAAGAATTACCTGTATCTGGCCCACTCGAAACTGCGCAGTTGCAGCTACGGCCCGGAACTTCGCACGGGTGAATTGCCTCAACACCTGGCGGGCACCAGCCGCATCCTGCGCGACGGTGAAGTGCTGTGGCAGAACGAGTTCCTCAGCGGTGAGGCCAACATGTGCCACAGCCTGGCGAACCTCGAATACCACCACTTCAAGTACAGCCAGTTCCTGCGTCCCGGTGACGTGCACATTCACTTCTTCGGCACCGCGACCCTGTCGTTCGCCGATGGCATTCGCACTCAGCCGGGCGACGTGTTCGAGATCAGCCAGGCCGAATTCGGCGCACCGCTGGTCAACGGCATCGCTCCGGTCGCAGCGGCATTCGAACCGGACAGCATCGGCACCCTTTAAGGAGATCCCATGACTCAGATTCTCGGTCACAACTACATCGGTGGTCGTCGCAGTGCGGCGGGCAACGTCAAGCTGCAGAGCGTGGACGCCACCACGGGCGAAGCACTGCCCCACGATTTCATTCAGGCCACGGAAGCGGAAGTAGACGCCGCCGCCAAAGCCGCTGCGGCGGCGTATCCGGCGTATCGCAGCCTCAGCGCCGAACGCCGCGCGCAGTTTCTCGATGCGATTGCCGATGAACTGGACGCGCTGGGCGATGATTTCGTCGCCGTGGTCTGTCGCGAAACCGCACTGCCGGCCGGGCGGATTCAAGGTGAAAGAGGGCGCACCAGCGGCCAGATGCGCTTGTTCGCCAAAGTCCTGCGACGCGGTGATTTCTACGGTGCGCGGATCGATTTGCCGTTGCCGGATCGTCAGCCGCTGCCACGTCCGGATCTGCGCCAATACCGCATCGGCCTCGGCCCAGTGGCGGTGTTCGGTGCAAGCAATTTTCCGCTGGCATTCTCCACCGCTGGCGGCGATACCGCGTCGGCGCTGGCGGCCGGTTGCCCGGTGGTGTTCAAGGCCCACAGCGGCCACATGGCCACCGCTGAGCTGGTCGCCGATGCGCTGATCCGTGCAGCAGAAAAAACCGCGATGCCGGCCGGTGTGTACAACATGATCTACGGTGGTGGCGTCGGTGAATGGCTGGTCAAACATCCGGCCATTCAGGCGGTAGGTTTCACCGGTTCGCTGCGGGGCGGACGGGCGCTGTGTGACATGGCTGCCGCGCGGCCTCAGCCGATCCCGGTGTTCGCCGAGATGTCGAGCATCAACCCGGTGATTGTGTTGCCTCAGGCGCTGGCCGTGCGTTCGGAAACGGTCGCTCGCGATCTGACAGCGTCGGTGGTGCAGGGCTGCGGTCAGTTCTGTACCAATCCGGGCCTGGTGATCGGCATCCGTTCGCCACAGTTCACCGCATTCGTTGAGCAAGTCGCGGCGCTGATCGGTGATCAACCGGCGCAAACCATGCTCAATGCCGGGACCCTCGGCAGCTACGGCAAGGGCGTGGAAAAACTTTTGGTGCACGCTGGCATCGAGCATCTGGCGGGCAATCCGCAACAGGGCAATCAGGCGCAGCCGCAGTTGTTCAAAGCGGATGTTCGCCTGCTGATCGATGGCGATGAAGTGCTGCAGGAAGAGGTGTTCGGCCCGACCACAGTGATTGTCGAAGTGGCCGATCAGGCGCAGTTGAGCGCGGCGTTGAATGGCCTGCACGGGCAACTGACGGCGACCATCATCGGCGAGCAGACGGATTTCGAGCGCTTCCCGGAGCTGACGCCGTTGCTGGAACAGAAGGTCGGGCGGATCCTGCTCAATGGTTATCCGACCGGTGTCGAAGTCTGTGATTCGATGGTTCACGGCGGTCCGTATCCGGCGACGTCCGATGCTCGAGGTACCTCGGTGGGGACGCTGGCGATCGATCGATTCCTGCGTCCGGTGTGCTTCCAGAATTACCCCGACAGCCTGCTGCCGGAACCGCTGAAAAACGCCAACCCGCTGCGTATTCAGCGGCTGGTCGACGGCAAGCCATCGCGCGAAGCCCTCTAAGCCCCATGCCATGATCGTTCCCACGCTGCGTTTCGTTGATCGTTCCCACGCTCCGCGTGGGAATGCAGCCCGGGACGCTCTGCGTCCCATTCGAGAGCTGGAACGCGGAGCGTCCCTTGAGGCATTCCCACGCAGAGCGTGGGAACGATCAAGAGCGGGGCTTTGAGCTATCATTGGCCCTTTCCCCCTGAAAGACATGATTGCCATGACTGCCGTAACCGACACCCTTCTCAACGCCCTCGAACACTGCGGTATGGTCGAAATCGACGGCCTGCACGCTTTCGAATTCGCCCTCGACGAAGACGACAACCTGCACATCGAATGCATCGATGGCCGTACCGCCAAGCACTGGGAATTCACCCCGGCTCAGGTGGCGGCGGCGACGTTTGATGAAGACCTGCAGAGCTGGTTGATCGTCGGTTTTTCCAGCGACACCAAAACCGTTGGCGAACACCGTCTGGTGTGCCTCGGTGACGTACTGAGCAGTGCCGACGACGAGGATGAAACTGAATGAACATGCGTAAATTCTGGCCATTGCTGATGGCCGGCAGTGTCGGCGCGATGGGCCTTTCCAGTGCCTCGGCCGAGAGCTTCCAGTTTTTGGTGGGCTCCTACACCGCCGGCACCAGCGAAGGCATCTACCGGATGAACTTCAACAGCGCCACCGGCCAGATCGCCGCCAAACCGCTGCAAGTGATCAAGAGCGAAAACCCGTCGTGGCTGACCCTTTCGAAGGATCAGCACCGGGTGTTCGTGGTCAACGAAAACGGCCCGGGCCAGAAAGATCCGGTCGGCCGCGTCAGCAGTTATTCCATCGATCCGAAGACCCACGCCCTGACCCTGATCAATCAAGTGCAGAGCCTGGGCAACGAGCCGACCCATTCGAGCCTCAGCGGCGACGCCAGCCATCTGTTCGTCAGCAACTACTCGGTGGTTGAAGATCCGGGCGGCACCCTTGCGGTATTGCCGGTGGGCAGCGACGGCAAGCTCAAACCGGTGGTGCAGATGAGCGCGCACCCGGCGAGCCGGGTCAATCCCGAGCGCCAAGCCTCGAACCACGTGCACTCGACGGTGTCCTCGCCGGACGGTCGTTACGTGTTCTCCAATGACCTGGGTGCGGACAAGGTCTTCATCTACCAATTCGACCCGAAAGCCAACCCGGAACTGCCGCTGACCCCGGCGAAAACCGCGTCGGTGCAACTGCCAGCCGGCAGCGGCCCGCGTCATCTGCTGTTCAGCGCTGACGGCAAACATGCCTGGCTGACCATGGAAATGAGTGCTCAGGTCGCAGTGTTCGATTACAAGGACGGCGTCCTGACCCAGACGCAACTGGTCGATCTGGCTGCCGGCCAGCCGACGTCGGACAAAGCCGCCGCCGCGCTGCACGCGTCCGTCGACGGCAAATTCCTCTACGTCAGCAACCGTGGTACCGCCAATCAGCTGCTGGTGTTCGCCATCGACCCGGCCAGTGGCCAGCTCAAGGAACTGCAACGACGTTCGGTGGAAGGCGATCACCCGCGTGAGTTCAGCCTCGATCCAAGCGGCAAATTCCTGCTGATCGCCAACCAGAAGAGCAACCAGATTGTCGTGGTCGAGCGCGACGACAAGACCGGTTTGCTGGGCAAAACCGTGCAAAAACTGTCGATGGACGCCCCGAGCGATCTGAAGTTTCTCGTGCGTCAATAAGCCGCAGGCCCCGGTTTGCGGGGCCTGAAGCTATGTATTAATCCTGCTGATAACAGGTAATGTTGCAAAGCATTTCAAGCGATAGACCCTCGAGCGTTAAGTTTGCTTCACGGCCCAACCGGGCAAGCAAGCCAACTGAACACGAGGGTTACCACCATGAACTTCAATCTCTTCTCGATCATCGCCGCTTCCGCCATCTCCGCCACCGTGGCTCTGCCAGCCAGTGCCAACGTTGAAATCAGCGACAAAAAATCCCACACCCAGAGCTACACCCAGAAATACCTGCAACAAAGCGCCAACTTCTACGCCGCGCTGGATCACAAAGCTCAACACTGAAATTTCCGTCACACCCTGGAACTGCCCAAGACTGCGATCCTTTGATCTTGTTTCTCAAAAAGCAAAATCAAAAGATCGCAGCCTTGGGCAGTTTTTTGCCTGCGCAACGACCGACGACAGCTATTTTCAAACAGCGAGATAGACCGGCTAAATAATCAACGAAGCTGATGGTTACTATGGAAAACCCTGAGTGGTTACCCCGGCTTTTTTGATCGATTCTGTGGACCTCGAAACATTGTCCACGGAGCACACATCATGGCCAGTTCAATCATCACTTCCGCTAAACGCGGCGCCTACGTGGCCATCGGTCTGTACCTGGTCATGGTGCTGTTTGTCAGTCTGGCGTCGCAGTCGCAACACAGCTTCGAAGCACCAATCGACGTCGCCCATCCCGGCATCCAGTTCGAACTCCGCTCGCAAAACGCGACGGTGGATTCAGCTGAACTCGCGGGAGTCGGCGGAGCATGAAAGGCTACAGACTCTGGGTCATTGCCGGACTGGCGTTCATGACCAACGGCGCTTCGCTTTTGGGATTCGGTCAGGGCTCGGTCGGTGGACTGGCCCGGGCCATAGAGGCCAATCACAGCATCGCTCACAACATCGAACGGGCCAATGCGCTGGGGCTGCTGGCCGGCAATCCGCCAGTGAAAACCGCCAGCGGATTTCTTGGTCCGTTCGAAGTGGATTGCTCGGCCATCGGCATGTGTGAAGTGCTGGCGTAACGTGCCTACTTTTTCATGATGCCGGTGAACAGCTCCGATTCCAGAAACCGCTGCAACCAGGCCTGCAACCGCACGTAAGGCGTCTGTGCAAACCAGTCACGATCAACGTGAGCAAACTGGCGAACGAACGGCAACAGCGCGATATCGGCCAGGCTCGGATGCGCGGTCAACAAGTAATCGCGACCCTCGAGCAGCTCATCGAGCCGCTGCAAGAACAACGCACCTTCCGCGCGATAAACCTCCATCGGCTGTTCCGGATAACGCTCGGCGTACTTGTAGCGATTCAAGTGAATCTTGAACACTTGATCGTTGGCTTCAATCAACTCGGCGATCCTTGAATCGCCCCCCAGCAACCACTCATCCGGATCGTTCTGCGCCAGCGCCCAGCGCATGATCTCCAGACTTTCATCGATCACCTGACCGTCCGCATCCAGCACCGGCACCGTGCCCTTGGGCGAGATCGCCAGCATCTGGGCCGGTTTGGCTTTCAGGCTGACTTCAACGATCTCAATCGGCACACCCGAATAACGCAGGGCCATCCGCGCCCGCATCGCGTACGGGCAGCGGCGGAAGGAATACAGCGTGTTCATTTCACCTCCAGTGTGCTCAAACCGTTGCCCTGGCGCTGTACCTGAATCTGCACCGGAATCCGCTCGTGCATTTCCTGCACGTGGGAAATCACCGCGACCTTGCGGCCTTGCGCCTGCAAGCCGTCGAGGGCGTCCATGGCCAGTTGCAGGGATTCCGGATCTAGGCTGCCGAAACCTTCGTCGATGAACAGTGATTCGATCTTCAACGTGCTCGACGCCATCGAGGCCAGGCCCAGCGCGAGGGCCAGCGACACCAGGAAGGTTTCGCCACCGGACAGCGAATGCACCGAGCGCAGTTCGTCGCCCATTTCGGTGTCCATCACCAGCAGGCCGAGCATGCTGCCGCCACGCTTGAGGCGATAGCGCTTGACCAGTTGCCGCAGCTGCACGTTGGCGTGATGCACCAGTAGGTCAAGGTTGTAGGCCTGGGCGATCTTGCGGAAGGTGTCGCCGGTGGCCGAGCCGATCAGCGCATTGAGCCGCGCCCAGCGCTGATACTCGGCATAGGCGTCGGCGATCTGCTGCGCGAGCGCCTGATTGGCATTCTGGCGCCGCTGGTCTTCGGCCTGCTCGGCGCGCAGTTCGGCGCATTGCTGTTCGCTGGCCGTGCACTGGTTTTGCAGGTCGGCGAGGGCGCTGGCGAGTTGTTCGGCATCCAGATTGCCGTTGTGTTGGGACTGATGATCGAGCAGGCGCTGATCGCGTTCCTGCAACAACACCTTGGCCTGTTCAACGGCTTTTTCGTTGCGCTGCAAGCGCTGGCGCAGTTCATCGACTTGCGCGTCATCGACCCGCAGCAAGTCTTCGAGGCCACCGTCATCCAGCTCCGGATGGCGGGCGCGCCAGTCGGCAATTTTGCCGGCCAGATCGCGGTCTTCGGTTTCCAGCGCTTGCAGACGTTCCTGCTGCGCTTTCAGTTCGGCGGCGATTTGCACGAGCTGCGTACGCGCGTCCTGCAGCGCCTGAGTCGTCGTGGATTCGGCGTTGCGCGCCTGTTCCACCGCCTGTTCCAGTTGCTGCTGCCAATGCTCGGCGCAGGTGTGATCACCCAGCAATTGCGCAAGCTTCTCTTGGCTGGCCTGTTGTTGCCCTGTCAGCGTGTTGAGCTGCTGCTCAGCGTTTTGCAGCTGCTGCACACGGCCCTGTTGGCGGTCCTGTTCTTTCTCAAGCGTCTGCTGGCGTTGTTGCTGTTCGGCCAGCTCTTCCTTCTGTTGATCGACTTGCGCCAGACGTTCGGCAATCTGCCGGTCAAGCTGCATGAAGGTCGCGGCCGGTTCGGCGCGCAAGGCGTCGAGGGTGTCGCTCGGCAGCAGTGTGGCGAAGGCCGCCAGTTCTTCGTCCAGGCGTTGGCGATCAGCACTCAGCTCGCGCTGCTGATTGCTCAGGTGCTGCGACGCTTGGTGGTGTGCGGTTTCGGCCTGACGCAATTGCTGGGTCAGACGCGCCGCATCCTGTTGCAACGTGAGCAGGGCGGTCTGGCGCTGTTCGTCCTGGGTGATGCTCTGGTTCAGTTGATCGTTCTGGCGAGTCAGCCACGCGGCGCGCTTGTCACTGTCCTGATTCAGCAACGACGCAGCCAGCGGATGCGCCTCGATGCTCGGCGTCAGCGATTGTTGCTGAGCAGCCAGTTGTTCCTGCTGTTGCAGCAACTCTTTCTGTTGGGCAATCACGCCACCGACGCTGGCGCGCAGCTCGGTGAGTTTTTCCTTCAGTTGATCGACGGCTTGCTGCGCGCTGGCCTGCTCGCTTTCGTCGTGACGGCCGAGGCTTTGCAACAGGGCTTCCGGCTGGTGATACGGATGTTCGTTGCTGCCGCAGACCGGGCACGGCTGGTCGTCCTGCAACTGCGCGCGCAGCTCTTCGACACTGGCACTGCGGGCCAGACGCTGACGTTCGAGCAATTCACGGGTGACGTTGAGGGTCTGTTCGGCGACAGTCAGCTCGGACTTGGTTTTCACCCCGTCCTGGGTCAGGCGCTCGCGCTCCTGTTGCGCATCGAGCTGACGCTGTTGCAGTTCGGCACTGCGTTTGTCCAGCTCCTGCTGACTGGCCCACAGGCGCGTCAGGTCTTCAATGGCGCGCAGCTGCTTGCGGTTGTCCTGCAACAGAGTGCCGAGGATGCCGATCTGTTCGGCGACCGCGTCCGGTTCGGCACCAGCCTCCTTGAACAATACTTCCAGCTGTTGCTTCTGCGTGGCGAGCGCTTCGCTGGCGCGAGTGGCGTTTTCTTCGAGAGAGGCCAGTTCACCTTGGCCCTTGTTCAACCGATTGCCGATCAGCATCAGTTGCTGCAAGCGGTCGCGATAGGCATTCCACGCTTCGCTCAATGGTGCCAAGTGAGCGCTTTGCTCAAGATCAGCGGCAATGCGCTGCAAGCGTTCGGCGACCTGTTTTTGCTGATCGAGCAGGGACTGGATCGTGCTTTGGCCCTGAGTGCAGGCTTGCTCTGCGGCGTGCTTCGTTTCGGTGCCGGACGCAACGTCCTTGGCAAGGCGGGCGAGGGTGCTTTGCTCCTCGAAAGCCTGGCGCAACAGCGGCGCGCTTTCGCTCAGCTGCGTTTGCGCCTGGGTCAGGGCGATCTGCGCTGCGGCGAGATCCTGTTCCAGTCGCGTCTGGCGCTCGGTCAGCTCGCTATGTTGCTGGGTATGCGCGTGGATCTGTGCAGCGAGTGGCGTCAGCTGGGTATCAAGTTCGGTTTTGCGGGCGAACTGGTGCCGTTGCGGGGCAAGTTGTTCGAGGCGGGTGAGCTTCAGACGCTCACCGGCCAGCGACTCCCTTTCGTGCTCGGCGCTGCGCAGTTGTTCGGCGGCGGCCTGTTGCGAGTCTTGCAGCCGCAGCAGTTCCTTGAGCCAGTCGTGCTGCTGCTCGATTTGTTTGAGCTGCGCCTGCTGCAACTTGAGTTGTTGCTGGGCGGCATTGAAGCGCTCGTCGAGTTCTGCGCGAGCCTCGGGGGCCAGCGGGGTCACGCCGGTAGCCTGATCCTGCAACTGCTTGTGGGCTTCGCGGGCCTCCTTGGTCTTGTCGAATGCGCGGCGGCCGAGGCGGGTGTAGAGCGCGGTATCGGTGAGTTTTTCCAGCAGTTCGCTGCGGTCGTTGTCGTCGGCCTTGAGGAACGCACTGAATTCGCTCTGGGCCAGCAGCACGGCGCGGGTGAATTGTTCGAAGTTCAGGCCCAGCGCGGCTTCAAGCTGAGTCTTGTACTCGCCTTTCTGGCTGGCGAGCAGTTGATCCTGATCGATGTCGCGCAGGCTCTGACGGCTGGCCTGCAACTTGCCGCCGGCCTTTTCCCGAGCGCGGTTGGCTTCCCAGCGCGCGCGATAGCGACGGCCATCGACGCCGACAAAATCTACTTCGGCAAAGCCTTCACCCGTGCCGCGACGCAGCAGGGTGCGCGGGTCGCCGGTGGCGATTTCGCCGTCGGCGTCCGGCACTTTGGCGTCACGCCCGGTGTTGTTCAGACGCGGCACGGCGCCGAACAGCGCCAGACACAGCGCATCGAGCAAGGTACTTTTGCCGGCGCCGGTCGGGCCGGTGATCGCAAACAGTCCGGCGCTGGCCAGCGGTTCGGCGGTGAAGTCGATCTCGAACGGGCCGGCCAGCGAAGCGAGGTTCTTCAAACGAATGGCGAGAATCTTCATGGCTGCTCGCTCTCCATCTGGACGTCTTGCAGCAGCTCGGCGAAGTCCTTGAGGGTTTGCTCATCGACCTCGCTGCCGTAGTTGTCGAGCCAGGCGCGGCTGAACAATTCCTGCGGCGTGAGCTGGTCCAGTTCGATCAGCGCGCTGCCGTCCTCGGCGCCGTCAGCGCCCCGGTTGCCGGCGTATTCGGCGGCAATTCGCACCAGTCGCACAGCCTTGCCTTGCAGGGCGTTTTCGACCTGATGGCGCAGATCCGGCTGCGGTTCGTCGAGGCGCACCCGCACTTCCAGCCACGGCTGACGCTGGGTTTCGGCCAGCAGGTCGATATTCGGCAGGTCCGCCAGTTGCAGCAGGATTTCCGCCAGCGGCGCAGGGCCGAGGCGTTGCAGATTGACGGAGCGGGGGATCAGCATTGGCTCGACGCTGACCAGGGTTTCGCCGTCCAGAACGACGTCGAGCACCTGATGCTGATAGCTGATTTCCGAAAATGACAACGGGATCGGTGAACCGCTGTAGCGAATCCGTTCTTCACCGTTGACCTTCTGCGGCTTGTGCAAATGGCCGAGGGCGACATAGCTGATGCTCGGCCCGAACAGGCTGGCGGGCAGGGCTTCGGCGTTGCCGATGATCAGGCTGCGCTCGGAGTCTTCCGATACCGAACCACCGGCCATGTGCGCGTGGCTGATGGCGACCAGTGCCTGGCCCGGTTGGCGCTTGGCATTCGCTGCTTCGATCAGCCATTCATGCACCTGACCTATGCCGCGCAGGTAGTTGTCGCCGAGATGCGCGCCGGTCACTTCGGCAGGCCGCAGGAACGGCAGCGCCAGGCACCACGCGGCAATCTCGCCGGACGCATTCGGCAGCGGCAACAACAGACGCTCCGCATCCAGTTGCCCGTCATCCAGCCACAACACCCTGCCCAGCGCATGGGTACGCAAACGCCGCATCAACGGCGCGGGCAGTTCGATCCGCGAACCGGAATCGTGGTTGCCGGCGATCATCACGATGGTCAGCAACGGCTGCTGTTCATGGGCGCTGACGATGAAGTCGTAGAGGCGTTCCTGGGCTTTGACCGGTGGATTGACCGTGTCGAAGATGTCGCCGGCAATCAGCAGCACGTCCGGCTGCGCCAGCTTCAATTGGCGCAGCAGCCACTCGAGAAAACAGGCGTGCTCGAAATCGCGTTCCTGGCCGTGCAGGTTCTGCCCAAGGTGCCAGTCGGAGGTGTGAAACAGACGCAAGGCTGACTCCGCAATATAAAGAAGTGATGGCCACCGGGATGAGAGGGGCGGCGAAAGAGGGGAGAGTTTACAGATTATTGCGCCAGGAGGCGCTGACCCTGCCCGGGGACGTCAGTTGAAGGGTATTTGACGGCATGATGACCGTTCGTCGGCAACGCCGGGTCGTCGCATCCAATAATTGACGCCAAAATAGTGGCCATCTAATATCGCGCCATTAATTTGATATCAGTGTGCCGCTACGAGGGAACGAACAGGCGTTCATGGCTTTTGCCGTGATCGTCCGGGCAACGCTTGATCGCCTTGCGCAACTTTAGCCCTATCCGATTTTGCTCTGACGGGCGCCATCCGCAACCCCGTCGGGATCGTCGCGCCTGCCTTCAAATCGCCCATCCTGCCTGTGCATTGAGACCTTTACATGGACGTTCGTCAGTTCTCCTTTCTCGCTCGCCTGCCATCTGCCGCCGTAAAAAGCCGTGATCAGTTCTGCGGTATGCCCAAGCGAGGACTGGCGTTTTTGCTGGCCAACGTCATGTTCTGGCAACCGATGTGGGCACAGGCCGACGGCATTGTGGTGGCCAACCCTGGCACTACGCTCGACCGCGCCGGCAACGGCGTGCAGATCATCAACATCGCCACGCCCAACGGGGCGGGTCTGTCGCACAACCAGTTTCATGACTACAACGTCAGCGCGCAGGGCGTCATCCTCAACAACGGTTCCAACCAGGCTTCGTCCACTCAATTGGGCGGCTACATCATTGATAACCCGCACCTGAAAAACAGTGGTTCGGCACAGGCGATCCTCAACGAAGTCATCGGTGGCAGCTCGAGCCAGTTGCGCGGTTACACCGAAGTGGCGGGGCAGTCGGCGCGGGTGATCGTCGCCAACCCGTACGGCATCAGTTGCAACGGTTGCGGTTTCATCAACACACCACGCGTCACCCTTACCACCGGCAAACCGGTGCTGGATGGCAGCGGTCGCCTCGACCGTTTCCAGGTCGATCAGGGCAGCGTCGCCATCGAGGGCGCGGGGCTTAACGCAACCAATGTCGACCGCTTCGAAATCATCACCCGCTCGGCGAAGATCAACGCCGAGATCCAGGCGAAAAACCTGACCATCGTTGCCGGGCGCAACGACGTCAACGCCAACAACCTCAACGCCACGGCCCGCGCTGACGACGGCAGCGCCAAACCGCAACTGGCCATTGACTCTTCGGCGCTGGGCGGGATGTACGCCGGTGCGATCAAACTGGTCGGCACCGAAGCCGGGGTCGGGGTGAAACTCGACGGCAAACTGATCGCCAGCGGCGGTGACATCCAGCTCGACGCCAACGGCCAGCTCAGCCTGGCCGAAACCTCGGCCACCGGCGCGGTCAACGTCAAGGCCGCCAGCCTGGAGACCCGCTCGGCGGTCTACGCCGGCACCTCGCTGAACGTACAGACTCAGGGCGATCTGACCAACCGACAGACTCTCGCGGCGCGGGACAGCATCAGCCTCAGTGCGGGCGGTCAGTTGACCAACGCCGGGGCCATTGAAGCCGGGGTCAATGCTGATGGCAGTCGCAATGCCAATGGTGATCTGAGCCTGAGCGCGCAAAACATCGACAACCGTGGCAAAGGTCTGGTCGCGAGCCGCAACCTGACGGTTAACGCCGCACAGACTTTGAATAACCAGAGCGGCACACTCAGCGGCCAGAACACCCGTGTTACCGCCGGCTCGCTGGACAACCGCAACGTCGGCCGCGTGCTCGGCAGCGCCTCCCTGAACCTCAACGCCGGTCAGGTGCTCAACACCCAGGGCGTGATCAACAGCGCGGGCAACCTGACCGGCACGGTCGGGCAGCTCATCAATCGCAACGGCGAACTGAGCAGCCAGGCCGACACCGTGTTGACGGTCACATCGCTGGATAACGTCGCCGGCCTGATGATGGCCGGGCGGATGCTGGACATTACGGCGTCGGGAGCGATCAACAACACCACCGGCAAACTCGGTGGCAAGACTGCCCTGAACGTGCGCGCGCAAAGTCTCGACAACAGCCAGCAAGGCCAGTTGATCAGCGAAGGCACGCTGACCACCCGCATCAGCGGCCAGCTGAACAACCAGAGCAAGGGCCTGATTCAGGCGAACGGTGCCATGGACGTGCAGGCCACTCGCCTGGACAACCGCGCCGGCAAGATTTCCGGCCTCGACAGCCTGACGGTCAGCAGTGCCAACACGGATAACCGTGGCGGTGTGATTCGTTCGGACAAGGCGCTGAAAGCGCTGGTCGACGAACTGGACAACCGCGACAAGGGCCGGCTCGAAAGCAAAGCGGCACTGACTTTTGAAGGCCGCACGCTGGACAACCGCAATGGCGGCCTGCTGACCTCGACCGGGCTGATGACGCTCAAGGCCGGCGAAGTGAACAACGCTGCCGGGCGAATTTCCGGCAAGGCCGATATCGACGCCAACATCGACACCCTGAACCAGCAGGGCGGTGAACTGGTCGCCGAAGGCAATTTGCTGCTCACCGGCAAAAACCTCGACAACCGCCAGGACGGCCTGGTTGGCTCGCTGAAAAACCTGACCGTGAATGTCGAGCAGATCGACAACCGCGGCGGTTCGTTGTCCAGCCAGCAAGCGCTGTTGGTCAACGGTGCGCGTCTGGATAACAGCGAAGGCGGCAAGGTGTTGTCCGACACCACGCTGGGCCTGAAGGTCGCGCAGATCATCAACGCCACCAACGGCCTGATTTTCAGCAAGGGTGCGAGCACGCTCAGTGGCATTGGTTTGAGCAACGTCGGCGGGCGGATCGTCAGCCAAGCGGATCTGCAACTGACCTTCGATGAAGCCATGGACAACCAGGGCGGTCTGGTCAGCAGCGAAGGACGGCTGACCCTCAAGGCCGGCAGCCTCGACAATCGTCTGGGCAAACTGTCGAGCCTTGAGGCGATGGCATTGACCTCGACCGGCGCAGTGCTGAACCAGGGCGGTCTGATCGCCTCGCAAAAAGGCCTGGTGTTCAACAGCGGAAGCCTCGACAACAGCGACCAGGGCATCATCAGCGCCAAGGCCGATTCGACGCTGACCACCGGTGAATTCAAGAACCGTCATGAAGGCAGCCTGGCCACCGACGGCTCCCTGCAGCTGAAAGCCGCCCACCTGGACAACTCCGGCGGGCGCATCGGCAGCCAGCAGCAACTCGACGTGTCGGTCACTTCGCTGGAGCAGGATGGCGGCGAGCTGTTCAGCAACGCTGACCTGACGCTGGACATGAACCATGGCTTGTTGAACAACCAGCGCGGCAACCTGCATACGCCGGGTCAGCTGCTGCTGAAAAACCTCGCCGAGGTGAACAACAGCGCAGGTGAAATTTCCGGTGCGAATGCCTGGAGCCTGAATGCGCAAAGCCTGAACAACGACGGCGGCAAGTTGCTGAGCAACCAGAAGCTGACGCTGGTTGTCGATCAGGCCTTGAGCAACATCAAGGGCCTGATTGCCTCTGCCGGCCTCGACAGCCGCAGTGCCAGCCTGGACAACACCGGTGGCGAAATCCGTGGGCGCGGCGAGGTCGACCTGACCGTGACCGACCTGTTCGACAACCAGGCCGGCGTAGTCATCGCCGACGATGGCCTGCGCGTCACGGCCGCCCGTCTGGACAACCGTCAGGAAGGTCTGGTGGGGTCCACAAAAGCGCTGACACTCACCGTTGACCGCGTCGACAACCGCAGCGGTGAACTGTCGAGCAAGGCCGGTGTGAGCCTGATTGGCGCCTGGCTCGACAACAGCGACAGCGGCTACATCGCTGCCGGCGGCAATCTGGCGCTGACGGTGGGCCAGGTCATCAACCACAACAAGGGCCTGATGAGCGGCGACAGCGGTCTCACACTGACCGGGCAGACGCTGGAAAACAACGGTCGTCTGAGCAGCGGCAAAGACCTGGCGATCACCCTGTCATCGGACCTGAACAACAATCAGGGCAGCCTGATCAGCGAAGGCGCACTGGCGATCAATGCCCAAAGCCTGAGCAACAACGGCGGCACGCTCTCCAGCGCCAAAAACCTCACGGTCGACACCCGAGGCGCCGTCAGCAACCAGGGCGGCAAACTGCTCACCGACACCGCGCTGACGATCAACAGCAGTGCGCTGGATAACCAGCAAAAGGGTGTCATCAGCAGCAAGACCGGCCTGAACATCAACACCGGTGACCTCAACAACAGTCAGGGCAGCATTTACTCGGCCGATCGACTGGAGTTGAACGCAGATCAAGTGACCAATACTGGCGGCAGCATCGGCGCGGCCAATGCTCTGGTGGCCAACCTCAAGGGGCTCGATCAGCAGAGCGGCAAGCTGTTCAGTACCGGCAACCTGAGTCTTGATCTGAAAGGCGGTGCGCTGAACAACCAGGACGGCTTCATCACGGCACCGGGCCAATTGCTGCTGAAAAACCTCGGTGAGGTGAACAACCGGGGCGGCGAGATTTCGAGCGAACAGGCCTTCGACCTGATCGCCACGTCGCTGGACAACAGCGGCGGCCAGGTGCTGAGCAACCAGAAACTGACCCTGACCATCGACAAGGCCCTGACCTCGATCAAGGGCAAGATCGCCGCCGCAGCATTGCAGATCCGGGCGGCGAGCCTGGACAACAGCGATGGCGGCGTGTTGCTGAGCGACAGCGATCTCGAGGTGACCGTCGACGGCCTCTTGAGCAACCGCAACAAAGGCAGCATCAAGGCGGCGCAACAATTGACGCTTAACAGCACCGGTCTGGATAACCACGGCGGCACGCTGGTGGGCATTGCCGGCCTGGCCATTGACCTGGGCACTACCGCTCAAGACCTGAATAACCAGGACGGCATGATCAGCAGCACAGGCCTGCTGAGCATTGCCCACCTGCGTGACCTCAATAACCATAACGGCGTGATCAACAGCAAGGGCGTGCTGAGCATCGCCACGCTGCGTGCCCTGAACAATCAGAAAGGTGAAATCTCCAGCGTCAACAGTTTCAGCCTCACCGGCAACAGCCTGGACAACCGGGGCGGCAACCTGATCAGCAACGATCAACTGACCCTCACCGCGCCCGAGCTGAAAAACCAGGGCGGTCTGATCTCTGGCTGGAAGGGCGTGACCGTCACTGGCGGCACTCTCGACAACAGTCAGGAAGGCAGCGTCTCCAGCCTGCTCGGCAACCTGAACATCGACCTCAGCGGTGCGTTGATCAACCACAGCAACGGCGGGCTGGGCGGCATCGGCGAGGTGACCATCAAGGCCACCCGCCTGGACAACACCAGTGGCACCGTCACCAGTGGTGGCAAACAGACCCTGACCATCACCGGCGGCACGATCAGCAACGGCGCCGGCGGTTTGATCGAAAGCGGCGACACCCTCGATGTTCGCGCGGCCACCCTGAACAACGCCGGTGGCCGGATCACGGCCAGCAAAGCGCTGACCTTCACCGGTACGCAACTGGACAACAGCGGCGGCAGCCTGGTCGGCAAGGGCAGCGTCACCCTCGACCTGCTGGGTGCCCTGACCAACGTCAACGGCGCCCTCGGCAGCACCGGGCCGCTGGTGATCAAGCGCTCGGCCAGCGTCGACAACCGCGGTGGCCAGTTGATCAGCCAGAGCCTGCTCGACCTGTTGACCAACGGTGATCTGAACAACAGCGCGGGCGGCACGATTTCGGCCAACGGCCAACTCGACCTCAAGGCCGACGGCACCCTGCACAACAACGGCGACGGCCTGATCTCCAGCCGCGATGGCGCCGCCAACCTGACCGCCGCCGCGCTGAACAACGGCAAGGGCGCGGTGCAGAGTTTCACCGCCATGACCGTGAACACCGGCACCGGGGCCATCGACAACCAGGGCGGTAAACTCATCGCCCAGACCGGTGACCTGAACATCACCGCCGCCAGCCTCGACAGTCGGGGTGGGGTGCTGTCCAGCCTCAAGGGCTTGCTGCAAACCCGTCTGACCGGTGTGTTGCGCAACGGCCAGGGCGGCAAGATCGAAGGCAGTCGCCTCGACTTGCGCGCCCTCGGCGGCATCTATAGCGACGGCGGCCGCATCGCTGCCAACACCGGCGACATCCTGCTGAATGCCGGCGCCAATGCGCTCGACAACAGCGGTGGCGGCATCTACGCCAAAGGCCAGGTAAAAGTCAGCGCCGGCTCGATGAACAACAATGCCGGCCAGGTCAGCGGCAGCGTTATCGACCTCGGTGCGGGCACGAGTTTGACCAACCGTGGTGGTCTGATCGAAAGCGCCGGCACCCTGGCTGTGCGTGCCACCAACCTCGACAACCAGGGCGGCAAACTGCGCGCCCTCGGAACCAGCGGCAAGACTGACTTCCAGATCGGCAGCCAGTTCGACAACCGCAATGGTCTGGTGGAAACCGCCAACACTCATTTCACTCTGGCAGCGCCGAGTTTCCTTAACGCCGGTGGGTCGGTCACTCACGTGGGCGTGGGCGAGTTCGACATCTCCACCGCCAACGTGATGAACGCCGGCGGCTCGCTGGTGACTCGCGGCGGCTTGACCCTCAACGCCGACAGCTGGACCAACAGCAGCGTGATTCAGGCCGGGCGCCTGACGCTCAACGTCAACAACTTCACGCTAACGGCCAGCGGCCAGGTGCTGGCCTCGAACCAGCTCACCGGGCGCGGGGTGAACTGGTACAACGACGGGTTGATTGCCAGTGATGGCGGCATGGATATCCAGTTGGGTGGTAGCTACGGCGGGAATGGCCGGATCAGTAGCGTTGGCACTATGGGCCTCACCGCTTCGCAGATAGATGTGACTGCCGCGGCGAGCATCACCGGCGCCTCTGAGTCCACGATCACCAGTCGCGGCAGCCTGACCAACCTCGGGCGCCTCACCTCGGCTGATCGACTGACTGTCAATGCCGATTCTCTGGTCAACAACGGCACTCTTGGTGGCGGTGGAAAGCTGCGGATCAACAGCAATTCCCTGCTGAACCAGAACGGGCTGATCTTCAGCGGCGATGACATGGCGTTGCGGGTCGGTACGTTGACCAACCGTTATGCCGACATCTACGGCATCGGCAACATCAGCATCGCCCGGGACGACAGCAATGGCTGGAGTTCCTCGATCAACAACATTTCCGGGACCATCGAGAGCACTGGTGACCTGAGCCTGGCGGCGGATCACATCGAGAACCGCAAGGATGTGTTTGAGGTGGCTGCCGGGGGCGGGTTGATCTCCGGGGCGATTGGTGTTCGCTGCTACAGCTGTACTTCTTTCGGTGAGTTCAGTGAAGGTGAAGGTTCCCCGAGTCATATGGTCTGGGTTGAAAACTACAAGTCAACCATTGTTAAGGACTCGGCTTCGGGCACTTTGACGGCAGGTCGAAACCTGACCGGCAATGGCCGCGAGTTTATAAACAACGCCTCCGTGGTCAGCGCGGGCAGCAACCTGACGCTTAA
Organism: Pseudomonas paraglycinae; assembly: GCF_021601625.1. GTDB lineage: Bacteria > Pseudomonadota > Gammaproteobacteria > Pseudomonadales > Pseudomonadaceae > Aquipseudomonas > Aquipseudomonas paraglycinae. Next base: position 254,183 of record NZ_BQHR01000009.1, read on the forward strand.
TGTCCAGAACTTTACCAACCAGGGGGCGTCTGTCGGTGAATACACCGTTACCCGTTGGTTCAACGCTCCCAAAGACCCGAGATTCTGGGAAGCAGTCTTGAGTTACAACGCGGCTAACGATCCGGATTACGATTCCGGGGAGCTCGGCTATATCGCGGGGCAAGGTGCATTTGCCAGACCCAACCTGCATGTCTGGAACGTCAATGAGGTTGAATCGTTGACGCGTGTGCGCAGTCGTACGGCGGGTAATGAGGCGGCTCGATATATCGCATTCGGTTCATTCCATCTCGATTATGACGGCAAGTTCTACATTCCAGCGCCCCACTACAATGACGGGGTACGAGTAGAGGCACCTGACGCCGCCAAGAATGCAGCGTATTTCAGGGATACCATCGTTGAACGCAGCCCGACTGCAAACGCCAACGCAGTAGTCCAGGCAGGCGGCACCGTCTACATCAACGCAACAAACAAACTCGACAACGGCGTCGTTCGCAACGGCAATGCATCGGCGGGCGGGGCGTCTCGCCTGGGCTCCACTCAACTGGGTGGCGGGGTGGTCCCGACGGTCATCCGCATCAATTCCCAGCTGCCGCCGGACCTTGCGCAACAACAGGTCAACCCGCTGTCCCTGCCGGGCTTCACTCTGCCAACCGGCGACAACGGTCTGTTCCGTCTCAGCCACAAGGGCGGTAGCGAGCAAGACCTGGTAGCCAATCGCGACTGGACCATCGGCACCATTGCCGCCAGCGCCACCCAGCGTTCGGACGGCATGCCCGCACGGTCGGCGACCGCGTTGCAGTTCGACCAGAACGACCCGGTCTCGAAGAAAAAACGCGATCTGGCCTTGAGCGGCGTTCCCTCGCTGAACCTCAACGACAAGACCGCACAGTTCAACGTAGGCCCGGTGGCCGGCGACGGACCGGTCGGCGTACTGGCGCCCAACCGTGGCCAGGTTTCGTTCGACGTACCGCGCGTACAGGGCCTGCCCGACACCAGCGTGCGCTCCAACCCGCACAAGTACCTGATCGAAACCAACCCGGCGCTGACCAACCTCAAGCAGTTCATGAGCTCGGACTACCTGCTGGGCAAGCTCGGCTACGACCCCGACACCAGCGCCAAACGCCTGGGTGACGGCCTGTTCGAGCAGCGCATGGTGCAGCAGGCCGTGGTCGCCCGCACCGGCCAGCGTTTCATCGACGGCCAGACCTCCGACGAAGCGATGTTCAAGTACCTCATGAACAACGCGGTCGCCAGCAAGGATCAGCTCAATCTGTCCCTCGGCGTGACCCTGACGGCTCAGCAAGTGGCGGCACTGACCCACGACATCGTCTGGCTCGAAGAGCACGAAGTGAACGGCGAAAAAGTCCTGGTGCCAGTGCTGTACCTGGCCCAGGCCAACAACCGCCTGGCGCCGAACGGCGCGCTGATCCAGGGCGGTGACGTGACCCTGATCGCCGGCGGCGACCTGAACAACGCCGGCACCTTGCGTGCCTCCAACAACCTGTCGGCCGAGGCTGGCAACAACCTGACCAACACCGGCCTGATCGAAGCCGGCGAACGCCTGACCCTCAAGGCCGGCAACGACATCATCAACAAGTCCGGCGGCATCATCTCCGGCAAGGATGTCAGCCTGACGGCCACCAACGGCAGCGTGATCAACCAGCGCGATGTGTTCAGCATCGACGGCAACCGTGGCGGCAACCTGTTCCACCGCGATGTACTGGACAACGCCTCACGAATCGAAGCGGCCAATGACCTGACAATCGGCGCTGGCCGGGATATCAACAACATCGGCGGTGTATTGCAAAGCGGCCGTGACATGACCCTCGACGCCGATCGCGACGTCAACATCACCTCGGTGCAGGATCGCAGCACCACGGGGCGTGGCAGTAGCTTCCTCAATCAGACCATTACTCAGCATGGCGCTGAAGTGAAGTCCGGGCGGGATTTGACGATCAGTGCCGATCGTGATGTGGCGATTGTGGGTAGCCGGCTGGATGCCAAGCGGGATCTGAGTGTCAACTCCGGTAATGACATCATCATTACCTCGGCGGCCAATGAAAGTGACTACGTTTCGCGTGGCAAGAGGTTCGCCAACGAAACCCACAGCATCACTCAACAAGCATCCGTACTGAACGCCGGACGTGATATCGCGCTGGACGCGGGCAACGATCTGGGCATCATCGCCAGTCGTATCAAGGCCGAGGAAAACGTCAGCCTGGATGCGGTTCAGGACATCACGGTTGCTTCCGCCAAGGACGAGAGTTCGTCCTACTACTACAAGAAGAAAAAAGGCTCGTTCGGACGTAGCAAGACTACCCAGACCGAGAGTTATGAGAGTGAGAACGTTGCTTCGGTGATTGAAGCCGGGCGCGACCTCACCGTTAATTCGTCCAAGGGCGAAGACGGTGCTGTCAGTCTTGATGGCGGACGCAATGTCACTGTCATCGGCAGTCAGCTGAAGGCCGGTAATGATCTGGTCGTCGGTGCAACCAACGACGTCGCAGTGCTTTCTGCCACCGAAGAATCTGGGTCTTACAGTAAGAAAACCAAGACTGGCGCCTTCGGCATGTCAAAAAGTGGCAGTAGCCACTTGCAGACCTCTGTTACCCAGGTCGGTAGCCAGTTGAGTGCCGGGCATGACGCTGTAGTTCTGGCGGGGCGTGATGTTCGTCTGAATGCCAGTGAAGTTAACGCTGACAACGATGCCGAACTCCATGCCGGTCTCGTAGACAAGGAAGGTGATATCACCCTGTCGTCTGCCGACGACCAAGCCTACAGCCGGGCTGAGGAATACAAGAAAAAACTGGGTATGTCGCTAAAGGACACAATCGGTGTGTTCGCTGGCACACCGGGGCTGGGTGCCGATATCACTGTTGGCTCCTCGCACAACGGCGGGCGCGAGGTTGTTCGCTCCAACAGTGTCGGCAGTCAGGTTAACGCGGGGCGCGATGCAATTCTCGACGCTTCACGCGACATCAATGTCATTGGCAGTGGTATCAGTGCCGAAAACAGCGTATCGCTCGATGCCGGTCGCGATGTCAATGTGGTCGCCTCGATCGACAACCATCGCAGCAACAGCTGGGAGACGGACAAGAGCGTTGGTCTCAAGCAGACCATCGACAGCAACGCCTTCACCACGTTCGTTGGCAGTGAAACCATCCAGCACGGTGTAAACAGTAAAGGCTACACAGCTGCGGGCAGTTCCATCGATGCCGGGATGAACCTCAATGTAACTGCCGGTCGCGACATCAACCAGCAAGGGTCCGATCTGGCAGCCGAAAACAACATTCGCCTCAAGGCGGATCGCGACATCAACATCGATGCCAAGGAAGAGGCTAGCGAAGTCACCATCCGTGACAGCATCAAGCGTAACGGCATCACCGCGACAACAGCCTACAACATCGGCAACACGATGGATGGCCTCAAGGGGACGGGTAAAGGTGAAGACGGGGTCAGCAAAGGTTCAAGCGTATTAAAATCGGTTGATACCCTTGATCAGTTTTTTAGCGGACCGAAATCTGACGGGCATATCGGCGCCTCCAGCGTCAGCTCCAGTAATACACAGAGTTCGGTGACACAGCGGCCATCGACGCTTTCGGCGGGCAATGACATCACACTGGATGCCGGCAACGGTGTCAATGTCAGTGGCAGCCAGTTCAATGCCGGGCGTGACATCAATGTCAAAGGCAAAGACATCACCTTTGATGTCGCGCACGGCTCGCAAGACAGCTCCGGACATTCGACTCAGAGCAAGGGCGGCGTCAAGGGCGGCACCACCGGTGGCTTCAAGCTGGGTGTCGGGGTCAGCAATGCGGGTACCGAGGACAAATCGACTCAGGGGACCTCGACGGCAACCCAATTGAATGCCGGCGGTAGTATTAACCTGGATGCCAAAAATGATCTGACCCTGATCGGCACCCGAGCGATTGCCGCGCGGGACATCTCCCTCAAGGCCGGTAACGATCTGAACATTCTGTCGGCGCAAAACGCCTATGAGAGTTCACATGATCGCCGTAGCTGGGGCGCGGAGGGCGGCATCATCGCCGGCCAGGATGGTTTCGGCGTTTATGGCTCGGCAAATGTCGGCATCGGCGATCTGAACCGCGAAGGCGTGAAGCAGCAGGAAGCGTACCTGTATGCAGGTAACAAGCTGAGCTTCGAAAGCGAGCGTGATACTACGATTGCTGGCGCCACTCTGCGCGGTGATGAAGTTATTGGTGATGTAGGACGTAACCTGACCGTGTCCTCTGTTCCGAACACCGGCAAGGTCGAGGGCAAAGAGTTCGACGCCAGCCTGACTGTCGCGGTCAGCTTCGGTGCAACGGTCAGTGGCTCGCTGGGTTACGGCGAAACCAACGGCAAAACCAATTGGGTCGACAACCAGACGGTTATCAGCGGCAAAAGCAAAGTCGATATCCGTACCGAAAAACATACGCAACTTGATGGCTCGGTGATCACTGCCGATAACGGCAACCTCAAGCTCGACACCGACACCCTCGGCTATCGCAACATCACCGGCAAGGATAACGAGCACGGTTATTACCTCAATGTCAGCGGTAGTTACGGCGGTGGCGGTGGTTCTCAGGCTGACAAGCCGAACAAGGGCATGGAAGGTGAGAGCAAAAATAGCTGGGCCGTGGAGGGTTATAAGTACGACAAGGATCGTCAGCAGACGCTGAACGCTACAGTGGGCGAGGGTCAGATTGTCGTGCGTAACGACAAGGCCTCCGGGCAGGACTCCACGGCGGGTCTCAATCGTGATGTGAACAAAGCGTATGAGATCACCAAGGACGAAGAGCATCGTACTGATCTTTACGTCAGCAGTTCTTCTATCGACTCGGTGAGCCATTCGCTCCAAACACTTGACCGTTGGGACGATAGCATCACTAAGTTCAAGGAGAACATGGTCAAGGAAGCCATGGCAGGTGCCAGTTTCTTGGCCAATCTGAAACAGGCAATCAATGCACAATTAGTCGATATCAGCGAGGTCTCTCCCTCCCTCCGCAAGCAGCTTGGCGATGAGCAAGCACTGGCTATCACCAAGAATTTTGTTCGACAGGGAAAAAATCCTTCAGATATGGACTCCCTCGATCCGGAGGTGCTTGCAGGACTCAAGCGATTCGCGGATCTGGCTGCAGATTACGATAAGGAGATGACGAAGGAAGTTGATGAAGGCAACATCATCATCGAACCAACAAACGACGGCAGTGGGGGAACTAACGTCGTTTATCTTGATGCAGTCAGAATCACAAAGACGGTCATCCCAATGGGACAGGCAGCCCTTGGTGAATTGGGCAAGATGCTGGTGGTTGCTAATTCCTTACCTGTTGAAAAGCGCAATCAGCTAGAGACAGCTGCAATTGCAGCCCAAGCAGTAATGGGGCCGATGAAATTCATGGTGAGCATGGTTACAAATGCCCTGATTAATTTTGCTGCAGGCAAGCAGGTTGAAGAGTTGAAAGATGGTGCAGCTATTAACTTGGCCGCCTTCTTTACCGAAACGCCAGAGGACAGCTTGAGAGAGAGCAACAAACATGCAAAGGATGAGCATCGGAAAGGCAACATCAAGTACCCTCTAGACGGTAACAACTACGTCGTTGCTGCGCGTTTCCTGGTAGATGCGGCCTTGGGGGAGTTCAAGTCGCTCGGTGTAAAAGTGGGCGGCAGAGTGCTCTCAATGACGAACAAAGGTTCGGCCGGCGGTGGTTCGCCTCATACTCCACCGCCATTCCCCCCTCCGAGAAATGCTGCCAATCTGATTGGAGGACCCTTGGAACATGCTACGCAGGTCAGCGGAAGGTTCAGCTTGTTGGGGCCTAAGGGGGCGACTCTCTATCGTGCTGACAACCGAGGGAATATCACCAGTTATGCTGTATATGATGCGGAAGGCATGATCATCAAGCGAGTAGATGTTACTGGCGCTCCTCACGCAGGGGTACCGACTCCTCACGTCATTGAGTATGGTAGGAATACGTTACCTGACGGATCAGTCAGAGTTCAGTCACCATCCACCAAAGCGCCTCCTAGAAGCGTAACTCCGGAAGAAATACCATGAATGGGATCTACTCAATTCCACCTGTCACAGACGCTGTCAAGTATGAGACTTGGAAAAATCAGTGGGCTCAACAACAAGGTCTGGATATATTTTCTTATATCAGTGATCAATGCCACCCTGAGCAGATGTTGTTGTTTTCAAAGGTGCTTTTTCCTGATTTTTTGACATGCGAGGGAGGAGTATTTCTGGAGCGTAATTTTGCTTCAGAAACCTTCGCTGCGCGTATGGCTGAAATGCATGATATTCGGAAAGTAGAGCAGGTTATGAATAACGTGCATGTTTATGAACTTTTTGAACAGTGCGCAGATGATGTGTCGGACAGCATTTTTTTGCAGTTGCGCAACGTATTGGCGTTTTCATGGGGGATGGTGTTGAAAGAGAAGTTCCCTGAAAAAAAATTCTTTGTTGAAGTGTCAGATTCGGAAAGTAACTACGGTCCCGTGATTACGTTTTTTCAGGTGGATAGATAAAGAAGGGGGCGTATTAAAAAGTGACACCACAAAAGCACCACAAAAGGGGACAGATTTATTTGATTAAATAAATCTGTCCCATTTGTATATTTAGAGAGGTGTATGTGATTTGCCCACGATGTCAGCAGGACGACGTTCTCAGAGCGATGATAAAAGCGAATAAATCGATTATTTTTATTTGCCCTGAGTGCGAAGCGACGTGGTTCTCGATCGACTAAATAAAGTTTCCCGGATTTGTGGATTACATGACTTATATGAGCAGTATTGGTCTGTCCCATTTGTGGGATGAGTTGGAAATTATTTCGGAGAAAATATATGAGTAAAGGGGGGCGAGTAAAAGGGGGGGCAGATTTATTTGATTAAATAAGTCTGTCCCCTTTTTTGATCTGATGCTTGAGGGACACGTAAAACTCGCGCTGGATGGAAAATTTCTCACGGGTGGAATTGATGAGCAAATTGATCTTATCAAGCTCGCGTGGCCTGCTTGCCCCGGGGGCGATGATCTTGATGGTGTTGGACTCTGGTTTTTGACCACGGCTCCCGCTGGCGTAGTATGGATTACGACTGACGGTCAGCAAGTGTGGACATGATTCGTCCGGTTTAAGCGGTGATGGTTTGGAGGGAGAGAATGTCGACTACACGTTTGCCTGATGAACTTTTTGAAGAGTTTTTACAGTTGCTGATCTCTTCGGGTCTGCTCTCGGCCGAATTCTTGGAGATGGCATTGTCTGATCTGGGCGGCGCGCAGGGCGTTGTGGAAAACGCCTACTATATTTCAGCGTATGAACTTTTAGGGAGTGCATTGGTGTCTGCCCATTCATTCCAAAGTCTTTTGATTTTCTTTAAGGATCTTCAACGTTGCCTGGGTGAAGGGGCGGAACAGCGTTATTACTTTGTAGAATCCATAGTCGACTGTTCTTCAGCCCGAGGAGACAATGTTGCCGCTCTCATCGAGGCAGCGCCTTCAAGTTATAGGATTTACTTGCATAAAAAATTTCCGCAAAAAAATGAAGGTGGATTCTTAAAAGAGTTCGGGGAATGATATTGAATCAAGCAGTTTGTGATGATCTCTGGGAAGGCGAAAAAAGTATTGGTTTTTTTGTATGTTGCGGTAGCTGTTTCTGGGTTGTTGATGAGAAATATAATTTCTGCCTTGATGCGGAAAAAGATTATCGCGCCTACCTGGAAAGCGGGGATATAACTCAAGAGCAGTATGAGCTGGCGTGCAAGAATTTTCGAGGAGGGGTGTTGAGGTTGACTGCAGAGAACTTTCCGCAGTATCTCAAGGCTTCAGAAGGAAAGGTTCTCTCTCCACTGGAACTGGATGCCCTGTTTGAACCCGACGGGAAGCTATTTGAACGAATAGAGCAGCATTATTTATCGGGCGAAGCGCTGAGTGTTGACGAATTCAAGTTGGCTAATATTTTTGTTTCGCGGCTTCCTAAGTTCTATGTGAACTTTGACAGAAAAATATACATGCATATGGACTATGGCCGCTGTCACGAAGAATCCGCATACCCTGGCTGGATTGCTCAGTGCGTTGATTTCAATTTCCTGATTCCCGATAGAGAACGATATTGGGTAAAAGAGGGGAGTGATTATTGGAAACTCAGGTTTCTATAAAATCAAGGAAGGCGGCGGGGTGGGCAGATCTCGAGTTTATTCATTTATAAACTGCTTAGTCCTTGCAAGGGGCTTTCAAACGCAACCCCCGACGCAATGTTTATCGCGATCCTACTTCGGATAAAGCGGCGGCAACCCACTATCCCCAACCGGATCCTGCACCCGCTCCGCCGTCGGAATCGTCCGGATCGCCCGCCACAGATCCTCACCCTGCCAGTGCTGCCCGGTCTCGCTGTACAGCGCTCCGTTCAAACCATCGAGCGCATCCGACAGCGGCACAAACCGCGCCGCCATATCCGCCAGGGTTTCCGGTTGCTGACGGGCCCAGGCGTCGAGGGCCTGGCGGGTGGCGTGGGGGTCGTTGGCCTGGCTGGCACGTTTGATGTCGTCGAGCAGGGTGCGCGGGCTTGGGCCGGTTTGCGCGGCGCGCAGGATCGCCGGTTGCCAGCGGGCACGCCACCAGAGGCCGAAGCCGAGCAGGGTGGTGCAGGCGAAAACGAAGGTGCTGAGTTTCCACCACCACAAGGCTTCGCTGTCGGCGGCGCTTAGCGGTTGCGCGCTGCCGGCCGGGGTGTCGACTTGCAGGCTCGGGTTGTTCGCCACCTGCAGGGTGCGCGCCGGCAGGCTGGTGTGTTCCAGGTGATCTTCGAAGGTGTTCCACCAGACCACGTCTACCGTTGGCAACTCGATCGAGCCGCTGCGGCTCGGCACCAGCGCTTCGCGCTCTTCACGGCTGCCGATCAGGCCGCGGTCGCTGCTCTGGTTGTTCAGCACCGGTTGATCCGGGTAGCGGCGCAGGCCGTTGGCTTCGGTGGCGGGCAGGGCGGGCAGTTGCGAACTGGCCAGGCCTTCGACCTTGAGGGTCAGGCTGCGGGTCAGGGAGTCGCCGACTTGCGTGTGTTCCGGCTCCGGGTTCCAGCTTTCGCTCAGGCTCAGGCTGCGGGCCGGCAGCCAAGGCGCATCGCTGGGGTAGGTCATCGGTTTGGGTTTGACCGTCAGCGACGTGGCGCTGGAGCTGACGCGCATCAGTTTGCCCGGCTTCGGCCCCTGCGCCGTGGCGTCCTGCGAGGGTTGGGTATCGACCAGTGTGGCGCTGAAGGTCTGCGGGGCGATGCTCAGCAAACCGCTGTGCTGCGGATAGATCGCATAGCGCATCTCGATCACGCCATGGCGCACACCGTTGATGTCTTTTTCGTAGGTGCGCATTTCGCCCAGTTGCTCGATACGCGCGTCGGCAATCTGCAACGGCGTCAGGCTGCTGTCGTCGTACAGCGACACCGAATGGTAGATACGCAGTGTCAGGATGGCCTGGGCCTGCACGTAGACGCTGGTCTGGTCGAGGCTGGCTTCGATGAACACTGGTTCGCGGGCGTTGTTCTCCTCACGGGTGTCGCTCTCGATCACCTGCACGGTGATCGGCTGACTCTCGACTTCGCCCAATTTCAGCGGCGGGATTTCAACGCTGCCGTTCTGCTTGGGTAGCAACGTGATGATCCAGCGAGTGGTGGCGCGGTTGTCACCGTTGAGCGTGTTCAACTGGTTGACCTGACGCGTGCCGCGCACTTCGAACAACGGCTCCAGCGGGCTCAGGTCCGGTTTGCCGAACTGCGTGACATCGTTGGATTCGAGGGTGAGTTCGACCGTCTCGCCGGAGTTCAGGCGACTGCGATCCACACTGGCCGTCAGCTCGGCCGCCTGGGCGGTGGCCGTGCAGATCAGCAGGGGCAGCAAGAGAGCGGTGAAACGGGTCATCGAATGTTTTCCTGATCCTGATGTTGTTGCTGTTCGTACCAGAATTTGCGTCGCAGCAGTTCGCCCGGATCATCCGGGATCTTGCCCAGCCACTGTTCCAGCGCCTGCTGTTGCTCGCCTTCGAGGGTGTCCTCATTGGGGCGCAGCAGCGGCGCAGTGTTCTGTTCCTCGCCCGGTTCGCTGTCCGGCAACTCGTTGGCACCCGGCAGCGGCGGGGTGGTCGGTGGCGGTTCGCTGGCGGACTCACCGGTTTGCGGTTCGCTCTGGGTTTCGCTTTTGACCGCTGGCGGCGGAGCGGTCGTTGGCGGTGGTTCATCGCCCGGTAGGTTTGGCTGCGCCGGTTTGTCTTGCGGTTCGGCCGGCGGCGGGGCGTTTTTCTGTTTCAGCAGGTTTTCCACCAGCGCCTTGTTGGTCAGTGCCGGACGCAGATCCGGCTGACGTTCCAGGGCCTGCTCGTAGGCGTCCAGCGCCGCTTCCAGCTCGCCGCTTCTGGCCAGGGCATTGCCACGATTGTAGTGGGCGTGGGCGTCGTTGCCCTCGGCGAAACGCTGAGCGGCGCCACTGTAGTCGCCGGCCTCGTACAACGCCACTCCTTGCCATTGCGGATCTTCGAAATGCTTCGCCGCCTCGGCCGGGCGCTTCTGTTTGAGCAGATGCAGGCCTTGCTGATCGGGACGCAGCCACAGGTCTTCGAAGTCGAAGGCATAGCTCGGTTGCGGCAACGCGAGCAGCAACGGCAGGCAGAACAGCCAGCCACGCCGCCCTGCGCACGCGGCGAGCAACAACAGCGGCAACAGCAGCCAGTAACCCTGATCGGCCCAGGTGTCGAGGCGCACGGTCTGGCCATCGTCGCGCAGGCTGCGCGGGCCATCGAGCAGGCCGAGGTCGCCCAGATCGGATTCATCCAGCCGTGCGCTGCGGTACTCGCCGCCGACTGCGTTGAGGAAGGCACCGAGGCCCGGGCTGTCGAGTTGCGGCACCCGGATCGCGCCTTGTTCATCCTTGAGGAAACTGCCGTCCTCCTGAGCAATCGGCGCGCCCTCGGCGGTGCCGACACCAAGCATCAACAATTGCGCCGATTGGCCGCTCAGCGCATGACGAATGCCTTGGCGCTCCTCTTCCGACAGCGAAGAGCCAATCAGCAGAATCCGCCCCTGACCCAACGCGCCCTGCTTGAGCAGCGCCAGCGCCTTGCTCACTGCCAGATCGGCGCGATGGCCGCTTTCCGGCATCAGCGAAGGCTTGAGCGCGTCGAGCAGATTGCGACTGGTCGCCAGGTCATCCGACAACGGCACCAGCGTATGGGCGCTGCCGGCGTAAACGACGATAGCGGTCTGCGCATCGCTGCGCACCTGCAACAGGTCGAACAGCTTGCGCCGGGCCTGTTCCAGTCGCGTTGGCGGCGAGTCGGTGGCGAGCATTTCCGGGGTCAGTTCCAGCACCACTACCAACGGGTCGGCGGGTTTCTGGCTGGTCTGTTCGACCCGTTCCCAGCTCGGTCCGAGCAACGCCAGGATCGTCAGCAGCCAGGCCACGCTCAGGGCGACCCACGGCAATTTGCTGTCGCGACCGCTGCCACCACTGAGCAGCGTGGCGTGGAAGGCCGGCGGCAGAATCATCTGCCAGCGACCCGCGCGTTTCTGCCGGTGCCAGAGCTGCCAGATCAGCCAGCCGAGCACCGGCAGCAGCAACAGCCACCAGGGGCGGAACCAGTGCGGCCAGAGGGCGATCATCGGCGCCTCCGCAAACGCAGGCGCTTGAGGCGCTCGCGCCAGTCAGGCAGAGGGCTTTGCAGATACAGCTCCTTGGTGAACAGCCGTTGCAGCGGGTTGTCCGGCCACAGCACACGGGCCACCAGCAAAATGCTCAGCAGCAGCGCGAACGCCAGCGGCCACTGATACAACGCCTGCGCCGGTCGGGCCTGGGTCGGTTGCTGAGTCACGGGTTCGAGCTGATCGAGGGTGTCCTTGATCGCTTGCAGTTGCTGGCCGTCGCGGGCGCGGAAGTATTGGCCGCCGGTGACCTCGGCGATGGCCTTGAGCGCCGGTTCGTCGAGATCGAGGGTCGGGTTGCCGCCGAGCAACGCCGTGGCGCCGCTTTCTTCGGGATCGGCGCCGATGCCGATCGGATAGATTTTCACGCCTTCGCTGGCGGCCAGTTTTGCGGCGGTCAGCGGGTCGATTTCGCCGCCATTGTTCGCGCCGTCGGTGACCAGAATCAGCACCCGACTCTGGGCCGGGCGCATGCGCAGGCGCTTCAGGGCCAGGCCGATGGCGTCGCCAATCGCGGTGTTCTTGCCGGCGATGCCGATCCGCGCTTCGTCGAGCCACACGCGCACGGTGCGTCGGTCAAACGTCAGCGGCGCTTGCAGGTAGGCCTGGCTGCCGAACAGGATCAGGCCGACGCGGTCGCCATCGCGGCTTTCCAGGAAATCACCGAGCAAATGCTGAACCAGCGACAGGCGACTGACGTCTTCGTCGTTCCATTGCATGTCCGGGAAATCCATCGAGCCGGACACGTCCACCGCCACCAGCAGATCACGACCGCTGGCGGCAATCGGCAGCGGTTCGCCGAGCCATTGCGGGCGGGCGGCGGCGATCAGCAGAAACAGCCACAGCAGTATGAACGGCGCTTGCTGGCGCCACGCTGGCAGGTTGGCCCGGGCGCGGCGGCGGGCGAGGCCTTCCAGGTCACCCAGGAAACTCACTTTCAGCGCCGGTTCGCCGCTGTCGGCCACCGGCAGCACGAGGCGCATCAGCCACGGCAGCGGCAACAGCAGAAAGATCCATGGCCAGGCGAACTCAAACATGTTTGCGGATCCAGGTGTCGACTGCCTGGGTCAGGCCGGCGATGGCTTTGTCGTCGAGTTTGCACTCGGGTTTGTAGGCGCCTTCGACGAGCACCATCCAGCGGGTCAGGCCGGCAGCGGGGCAACGGTTGTCGAGAAACGCCAGCCATTTGCGGCCGTTGAGGGTGTGGCTCTGGCTGTAGGGATAGTGGTTGCGGCACAGGCGCTTGAGCAAGCCGTTGAGCTGCTGCAGCCAGGCCCCGGCCGGGGCGCCGTCATAGGGTTTGGGCATCTGCGCCAGTTCGGCGAGTGCGGCGATGCGCACCGGATCGAGCGGCAGTTCGGCGCGCATGACCGGTTTTTTCTTGATCGGAATGAAACGCCGCAGCCGCCAGATCGCGAAACCGATTACCGGCAACAGTAAAAGCAGCAGCCACCAGCCCGGTGCCGGCGGCCAGAAGGCAATCGGTGGCGGGGAGATAAGCGGTTGCAGTTGTTCGAGGCCGTTCATCGACCTTTCCCCGGACGTTGCGGGTTAAGGAACTCGCGCATCTGTTCGACCATTTCGCTCTGGGTGCTCAGCGGCATCAACAGCACGCGCAGCTTCTGCGCGAGCAATTCCCAACGGGCGATCCGCGCTTCGGCCTGGGCGCGGTAGGTCTGGCGCAGGTCGAAGTTGAGGGTGTCGAGTTCCAGTTTCGCGCCGCGTTCGGCGAATCTCAGCAGGCCGGCGGCGGGCAGGGCGTGGTCCAGCGGATCGGACAGCGGCAGCATCAACAGGTCGCAATGGCGCGACAGCAGGCTCAATTGCTGCTCGGCGCTGTCGGACAGTGCGCGCTCGTCGCAGATCACGATCACCAGACTGCCCGGTCGCAGCACTTCACGGGCCCGACGCAACGCTACGCCAAACGCGTCGCGGTCCGGCTCCCGCTCGCTGTGCAGCGACTGGTTGACCTTCACCAGCCGGTTGAGCAATTGCAACAGGCTCTGCTTGCTGCGCCGTGGTTTGATTTCGTAATGCTCGTTGTCGCCGAACACCAGCCCGCCCACCCGATCGTTGTGACCCAGCGCAGCCCAGCCGATCAGCGCCGCAGCCTGCGCCGCAAGCACCGATTTGAACATCAGCCCGGAGCCGAAAAACAGCCGCGTGCTTTGCTCGACCATGATGAAAATCGGCCGTTCGCGTTCTTCATGGAACAGTTTGGTGTGCGGTTCCTGCGTCCGCGCCGTCACGCGCCAGTCGATGGTGCGCACGTCGTCGCCGGCCTGATAGACCCGAACCTGATCGAAGTCGACGCCGCGACCACGGAATTTCGAGTGATGCAGGCCGATCAGCGGGCTGCGCTGGCTCGGCGTCGAAAACAGCTGCACTTCGCGCACGCGGTGACGCATCTCGATCAGCTCGGCGAGGCTGATGCGGATGCCCGGTTCGGACGGCAGGGAGGCGTTCATCGGGGTCAAGCGACGGCTACGACGTCGAGAATCCGTTGCACCACGCGATCCTGATCGATGCCAGCGGCTTCGGCTTCAAACGACAGAATGATGCGGTGACGCAACACGTCGAACAGCACCGCCTGGATGTCTTCCGGGCTGACGAAGTCGCGACCGGCCAGCCAGGCGTGGGCGCGGGCGCAGCGGTCGAGGGCGATCGAGCCGCGCGGGCTGGCGCCGTAGGCAATCCACTCGGCCATTTCCGGGTCGAACTTGGCCGGGTTGCGCGTGGCCATGACCAGTTGCACCAGGTATTCCTCGACCGCGTCCGCCATGTACAAGCCAAGGATTTCCTTGCGCGCGGCGAAGATCGCCTGCTGGCTGACCCGGCGTTCGGGCTTGGTTTCGCCGTTCAGGGCTTCGCCGCGGGCCTGTTGCAGGATCCGACGCTCGACGGCGGCATCCGGGAAGCCCATTTTCACGTGCATCAGGAAGCGGTCGAGCTGGGCTTCGGGCAACGGATAGGTGCCTTCCTGCTCGATCGGGTTCTGCGTGGCCATCACCAGGAACAGCGGCGACAGCTCGTATGTACTGCGCCCGACACTGACCTGACGTTCGGCCATGGCTTCCAGCAGCGCCGATTGCACCTTGGCCGGGGCACGGTTGATTTCGTCCGCCAGCACCAGGTTGTGGAAGATCGGGCCTTGCTGGAACACGAAGCTGCCGGTTTCCGGGCGATAGATCTCGGTGCCGGTGATGTCGGCGGGCAGCAGGTCCGGGGTGAACTGAATGCGATGGAACTGGGCTTCGATGCCCTCGGCGAGCTCTTTGATCGCTTTGGTCTTGGCCAGACCCGGAGCGCCCTCGACCAGCATGTGGCCGTCGGCGAGCAGGGCGATGAGCAAGCGCTCGATGAGTTTTTCCTGGCCGAGAATCTGCGTTGAAAGAAAGGTTCGCAGCGCCAGCAGCGCTTCACGATGTTCCATCGATGACTGTTCCTGGAAAGGGAGGCCACAGGCGTTCGGATAACGCCGGGGCTGGGGGCGTTACTTTAATCCATCGCAGGGGGTGGCGACTAACGGCATTTTGCGCAAAGTGCGGGAAATGACCGGGGGATTTGTTGGAATTTTGTAGGGTGGGGTAGGTGCGGTGTTCTTTCGGGCCCTTTCGCTCGCGAAAGGGCCGGCCCAGATGCCATCAAATCTGGCTGATATAGGTGCCAGTACCATCAAGAATGTTCTTCAGGGTTTCCTCGACCTCAGCCAGATCCACCATGTCCGGATTGAAAGTGATTTCCAGCACATCATCCCCGTTCAACGCATCGGCATCGGCTGCAGCGATTTCGATCTTCAACAGGGTTTTGGTCAAAGTGACCTTGACGCCATCAAGGGTCGACGGCTCGCCATCCAGCGTGATCTCCAGCTCGTCCTCGTCCGGGTAGCGGCTCATCAGGAACATGTCGCCCTTGTCGCTGTGGCAGCAGAGCATGGCCATGTTGTCTTCTTCGTCGTCGCACGGGTTGACGATCAAAAGGGCGGTGGTCATTTGCATGGGGAATTCCTGCCTCGGCGGGCTTGTTGGTCGCAATTGGGCGCGATTCTGCCAGCCCCCGGGAATTTCTGCATGTGAGAGTGTCAGAGGATGTGTCGTGAACGCGACACAGGTCAATGGTCATTCCTGGCACGCCTGTACCGTAAAAACGGGCATTCAGACCGGCGTTCCGCCCCATGAATGCTAGTGTTTACCGATGCGCAGGCCTTGGTTTACGTGCCAATGACCGAATATGTCGCAGCACCGCAAGCAGACACATTGTCGCACCCATTAAGCTGCGCAACGGATGAGCACCCGTAAAGGCATTGCCATGGCCCCGCGAGCGGCGCCGGGCAGTCGTTTTTGCAGATGCCCATTCATGGAAGGTGAATGTGACCTGAGTGTCTCGTCCAGCTTCACCCACCTGTCACCCTGTTTCCTCTGCCCGAGAATCAGGAACAGGGCGACGGAACGCCCCGAAAGGGGTTTTGCACGCGACGCTTTCCATCAATAACAAGCCCAAGCGGAGTACCACAGATGGCGTTCTTCACCGCAGCCAGCAAAGCCGACTTCCAGCACCAACTGCAAGCGGCACTGGCGCAGCACATCAGTGAACAGGCACTGCCACAAGTGGCGCTGTTCGCTGAACAATTCTTCGGCATCATTTCCCTGGACGAGCTGACCCAACGTCGCCTCTCCGACCTCGCTGGCTGTACTCTCTCTGCGTGGCGCCTGCTTGAGCGCTTCGATCACGCGCAACCGCAAGTGCGCGTCTACAACCCCGATTACGAACGTCACGGCTGGCAGTCGACCCACACCGCGGTCGAAGTGCTGCACCATGACTTGCCGTTCCTGGTGGACTCGGTGCGAACCGAGCTGAACCGTCGCGGTTACAGCATCCACACCCTGCAGACCACCGTGCTCAGCGTGCGTCGTGGCAGCAAGGGCGAGTTGCTGGAAATCCTGCCAAAAGGCACCACCGGCGAAGGCGTTCTGCACGAGTCGCTGATGTACCTGGAAATCGACCGCTGCGCCAATGCGGCCGAATTGAATGTGCTGAGCAAGGAACTGGAACAGGTTCTGGGTGAAGTCCGCGTCGCGGTCTCCGATTTCGAGCCGATGAAGGCCAAGGTGCAGGAAATCCTCACCAAGCTCGATAACAGCGCATTCGCCGTCGATGCCGACGAGAAGACCGAAATCAAGAGCTTCCTGGAATGGCTGGTGGGCAACCACTTCACCTTCCTCGGCTACGAAGAATTCACCGTTGTCGATCAGGCCGATGGCGGCCACATCGAATACGACCAGAATTCGTTCCTCGGCCTGACCAAGATGCTGCGCACCGGTCTGACCAACGAAGACCGCCACATCGAAGACTATGCCGTGAAATACCTGCGCGAACCGACCCTGCTGTCGTTCGCCAAGGCCGCGCATCCGAGCCGCGTGCACCGTCCGGCTTACCCGGACTACGTGTCGATTCGCGAAATCGATGCCGACGGCAAAGTGATCAAGGAACACCGCTTCATGGGCCTGTACACCTCGTCGGTGTATGGCGAAAGCGTGCGTGTCATCCCGTTCATCCGCCGCAAGGTCGAGGAAATCGAGCGCCGCTCCGGCTTCCAGGCCAAGGCTCACCTGGGCAAGGAACTGGCCCAGGTCCTGGAAGTGCTGCCGCGTGACGACCTGTTCCAGACCCCGGTCGACGAACTGTTCAACACCGTGATGTCGATCGTGCAGATCCAGGAACGCAACAAGATCCGCGTGTTTCTGCGCAAAGACCCGTACGGTCGTTTCTGCTACTGCCTGGCCTACGTGCCGCGCGACATCTACTCCACCGAAGTTCGCCAGAAGATCCAGCAAGTGCTGATGGAGCGCCTGAAAGCCTCCGACTGCGAATTCTGGACGTTCTTCTCCGAGTCCGTGCTGGCCCGCGTGCAACTGATCCTGCGCGTCGACCCGAAAAACCGCATCGACATCGACCCGCTGCAACTGGAAAACGAAGTGATCCAGGCCTGCCGCAGCTGGCAGGACGACTACGCCGCCCTGACCGTCGAAACTTTCGGCGAAGCCAACGGCACCAACGTGCTGGCCGACTTCCCGAAAGGCTTCCCGGCCGGTTACCGCGAGCGTTTCGCAGCGCATTCGGCCGTGGTCGACATGCAGCACCTGCTCAACCTGAGCGAGAAGAAGCCGCTGGCCATGAGCTTCTACCAGCCGCTGGCCTCCGGCCCACGCGAGCTGCATTGCAAGCTGTATCACGCCGATACCCCGCTGGCACTGTCCGACGTACTGCCGATCCTGGAAAACCTCGGTCTGCGCGTGCTGGGTGAATTCCCATACCGTCTGCGTCACACCAACGGCCGCGAGTTCTGGATCCACGACTTCGCGTTCACCGCCGCCGAAGGTCTGGACCTGGACATCCAGCAACTCAACGACACCCTGCAGGACGCGTTCGTCCACATCGTCCGTGGCGATGCCGAGAACGATGCGTTCAACCGTCTGGTGCTGACCGCCGGCCTGCCATGGCGCGACGTGGCGCTGCTGCGTGCCTACGCCCGTTATCTGAAGCAGATTCGTCTGGGCTTCGACCTCGGCTACATCGCCAGCACCCTGAACAACCACACCGACATCGCTCGCGAACTGACTCGCTTGTTCAAGACCCGCTTCTACCTGGCCCGCAAGCTCGGCAGCGATGATCTGGACGACAAGCAACAGCGTCTGGAACAGGCCATCCTGACCGCGCTGGACGACGTTCAAGTCCTCAACGAAGACCGCATCCTGCGTCGTTACCTGGACCTGATCAAAGCGACCCTGCGGACCAACTTCTACCAGACCGACGCCAACGGCCAGAACAAGTCGTACTTCAGCTTCAAGTTCAACCCGCACTTGATCCCTGAGCTGCCGAAACCGGTGCCGAAGTTCGAAATCTTCGTTTACTCGCCACGCGTCGAAGGCGTGCACCTGCGCTTCGGCAACGTCGCTCGCGGTGGTCTGCGCTGGTCCGACCGTGAAGAAGACTTCCGTACCGAAGTCCTCGGCCTGGTGAAAGCCCAGCAAGTGAAGAACTCGGTCATCGTGCCGGTGGGTGCGAAGGGCGGCTTCCTGCCGCGTCGCCTGCCACTGGGCGGCAGCCGTGACGAGATCGCGGCCGAGGGCATCGCCTGCTACCGCATCTTCATTTCGGGCCTGTTGGACATCACCGACAACCTGAAGGACGGCAAACTGGTACCGCCGGCCAACGTCGTGCGGCATGACGACGATGACCCGTACCTGGTGGTCGCGGCGGACAAAGGCACTGCAACCTTCTCCGACATCGCCAACGGCATCGCCATCGACTACGGCTTCTGGCTGGGTGACGCATTCGCGTCCGGTGGTTCGGCCGGTTACGACCACAAGAAAATGGGCATCACCGCCAAGGGCGCGTGGGTTGGCGTTCAGCGCCACTTCCGCGAGCGCGGCATCAATGTCCAGGAAGACAGCATCACCGTAGTCGGCGTGGGTGACATGGCCGGTGACGTGTTCGGTAACGGCCTGTTGATGTCCGACAAGCTGCAACTGGTTGCCGCGTTCAACCACATGCACATCTTCATCGACCCGAACCCGGATCCGGCCACCAGCTTCGCCGAGCGTCAGCGCATGTTCGATCTGCCGCGTTCGGCCTGGACCGACTACGACACCAGCATCATGTCCGAAGGCGGCGGCATCTTCTCGCGCAGCGCGAAGAGCATCGCCATCTCGCCACAGATGAAAGAGCGCTTCGACATCCAGGCCGACAAGCTGACCCCGACCGAACTGCTGAACGCCTTGCTCAAGGCGCCGGTGGATCTGCTGTGGAACGGCGGTATCGGTACCTACGTCAAAGCCAGCACCGAAAGCCACGCCGATGTCGGCGACAAGGCCAACGACGCACTGCGCGTGAACGGCAACGAACTGCGCTGCAAAGTGGTGGGCGAGGGCGGTAACCTCGGCATGACCCAACTGGGTCGTGTGGAATTCGGTCTCAATGGCGGCGGTTCCAACACCGACTTCATCGACAACGCCGGTGGCGTGGACTGCTCCGACCACGAAGTGAACATCAAGATCCTGCTGAACGAAGTGGTTCAGGCCGGCGACATGACCGACAAGCAACGCAACCAGTTGCTGGCGAGCATGACCGACGAAGTCGGTGGTCTGGTGCTTGGCAACAACTACAAGCAGACACAGGCCCTGTCCCTGGCGGCCCGCCGTGCTTATGCGCGGATCGCCGAGTACAAGCGTCTGATGAGCGACCTGGAAGGCCGTGGCAAGCTGGATCGTGCGATCGAGTTCCTGCCGACCGAAGAGCAACTGGCCGAACGCGTTGCCGAAGGCCATGGCCTGACGCGTCCAGAGCTGTCGGTGCTGATCTCGTACAGCAAGATCGACCTCAAGGAGCAACTGCTGGGCTCCCTGGTGCCGGACGACGACTACCTGACCCGCGACATGGAAACGGCGTTCCCGCCGACCCTGGTCAGCAAGTTCTCCGAAGCCATGCGTCGTCACCGCCTGAAGCGCGAGATCGTCAGCACCCAGATCGCCAACGATCTGGTCAACCACATGGGCATCACCTTCGTTCAAAGGCTCAAAGAGTCTACCGGCATGACTCCGGCGAACGTGGCGGGCGCTTACGTGATCGTGCGCGACATCTTCCACCTCCCGCACTGGTTCCGTCAGATCGAAGCGCTGGACTATCAGGTTTCCGCCGATGTGCAACTGGAGCTGATGGACGAGCTGATGCGTCTGGGCCGTCGCGCTACGCGCTGGTTCCTGCGTGCCCGCCGCAACGAGCAGAACGCTGCCCGTGACGTCGCGCATTTCGGTCCGCACCTGAAAGAGCTGGGCCTGAAACTGGACGAGCTGCTGAGCGGCGAAATCCGCGAAAACTGGCAAGAGCGTTATCAGGCGTACGTCGCCGCCGGTGTTCCGGAATTGCTGGCGCGTATGGTAGCGGGGACTACCCACCTCTATACGCTGCTGCCGATCATCGAAGCGGCCGATGTGACCGGTCAGGATCCAGCCGAAGTGGCCAAGGCGTACTTCGCTGTGGGCAGCGCGCTGGACATCACCTGGTACATTTCGCAGATCAGCGCCTTGCCGGTTGAAAACAACTGGCAAGCGCTGGCCCGTGAAGCGTTCCGCGACGACGTCGACTGGCAGCAACGCGCGATCACCATCGCCGTTCTGCAAGCGGGCGGCGGTGATTCGGACGTGGAAACCCGTCTGGCACTGTGGATGAAGCAGAACGACGCCATGATCGAACGCTGGCGCGCGATGCTGGTGGAAATCCGTGCCGCCAGCGGCACCGACTACGCCATGTACGCGGTGGCCAACCGTGAGCTGAACGACGTGGCGCTGAGCGGTCAGGCGGTCGTGCCTGCTGCGGCGACTGCGGAGCTTGAGCTTGCTTGAGTAGCCGTTGAATGAAAAAGCCCCGCTCTCGAAAGAGGCGGGGTTTTTTCATGCCTGTGTTCGGCGGTATTTATGTGTTGATGCACAGAACCAACCCCCTCACCCCAGCCCTCTCCCCCAGGGGGGCGAGGGGGAAAGGGAGCCGATTTGTGTGTTTTTCAACACTTGAGTTCGCCTCGGTATTTCACGTCGGCGTAACTCTAACAAACACCTCGGTCAGTCCCCTCTCCCTTTTGGGAGAGGGCTAGGGTGAGGGCAGCGGCCTGACAGTCACTGCAACTTATGTAGTTGTTTACTATCAAGCATCGACACATTACCTGCCGACCTGGTCAATAAATTACTGAGCGACTGGTCAAACTTCTGCAACGCCCGAACTTGCACATTCTGCTGTTCATTAATATCCGCCACGATATCTTCCGAACGTTTGTAATCCGCCCATAACGGACTCAAGGCTCTGGCATCCGTCCCTTGGGCCGTGCCGATATAGTTGAACTTCCCGTCATAAAAATCCGCACTCACATCCGCCTTGACGTCTGAACTGCGCGACGTAATCAACTGGCTGTGCGTGTCGACGATCGCCACCACATCCGGATTGGCCGCACGCAGGCTGTGCATGTCCGGGTACACCGTCACCGAGCCGAACTGACGTTGCAGCGAAGCTTTCACCCAATCCACCGCCATGTCCGGTTTCGAAGTGGCGACGTAGGCATCGTGGATCGGCTGCACCAGCAAGCTCTGGCCGAAACCGGTGCCGGCGTTGGCCTGGTAGTTGCGCAGGTAGTCGCGGTTGGTCTGGGTGCTCGGGCTGTAAATCACGCCCAGCGACACGCCCGGGCCGGCCTTCACGGTGGTCATGTGGCTGCGGCCCACCGGGTGGGGCAGCAACGTGTCGAGCGACGATACCGCTTTGGGCGCGGTGGGTACCGAGCAGGCCGTCAGTGTCAGCAGTGAAAGGAACAGAGTGCTGGCGAACGCAGGTTTCATGGTGTTTCTCCCGTGAAACAACTTCAGTCGGAAAGTTTAAGTTGCCACTGTTTGTGGCAGTTGAATCAGACTAAACCTGTGGCGGTTTTATGAAACGACCAATCAGTGAAGTTATCAGGAGGCCAATAGTTTTATTTGCTGTAAGCCGGGCAGGTTAATTGCGGTCAGCATTAAAAACGCCCAAATCGACGATTTGAGCGTTTTTATTTATGGCTGACGTAACAGCAATCAGTTTTCCAGGGGGATCAATACTTTCTCATCGGGCGACAGCACCATGAACACCAGCAATTTGGCCGGTTTGCTCTTGCTGGCGTTTTTCGAGATCAAATGCTCGGAACCGGCCGGTTCGTACCAGTATTGGCCCTTCTTGTAGGTGATCGGTTGCTCACCTTTGACCTGGGAAACGATCTCGCCTTCGAGCACGTACGCCATGGCGGTGCCGTCGTGTTTGTGGGCGATCGAGGACTGGCCGGGTTTGTAATCGACTTCGATCATCATGGCCTTTTTGCCGGGGACGTTTTTCAGCATCTGATCCTGCAGCACCGAGATTTTCTCGGATGGGGAATCGGGGCCGTGCGCCAGTGCCGAAGCGCTGATGGTGAGGGCCAGAGCGGCGAGCGGGGCGGCAAGCAAGTGCAGGACTTTCATGGTGATCACCTGATAAGTGGGGGAGTCGGTCATCACAGTAGTCCGCGGGCCGGGGTATTCAAACGGCCAATACTCGTGAAGATCAGGTGACCAATCTGGGGGATTGCAGCGCATTCAAATACGCCATCGCTGGCAAGCCAGCTCCCACAGTTTTTTGTGTCGTTCATATGATTTGTGAACAATACAAAACCTTGTGGGAGCTGGCTTGCCAGCGATGGCGTCAGTAAGTCAAACGATCGGAAAGGAGTTGAAATCCACGCTATTGGCCAGACGACTGTCGATCAAGTCAATAAACCCCTGAGCTTCCGGGCGATTGAAATGCGCCTGCATCGCCGCTTCCGACTGCCAGCGGGCGCTGACCGTCCAGCGGTGGCTGTCCTCGGGGCAGCGGTCGACCATGTAGGAATCGCAGCCCGGCGTTTCGCGCAGGGTTTCGACGATCTTCTGCAGCTGCTTGCCCAGCTCCTCCGATCGGCCGGCGGCAGCCTGCACCTGTACGGTGTTGATCACTTCGTTGGACATTGCTCACACTCCTGAATCAGGCCGGACGAATCCTGCTCATTGAGGGATAACGCTTGTGCAGGATAGGCCTGCACCCCCGGATCACCAATAACCAATCGGCGGTTAATCGTTTAGTCCAATCTACCCAACAACCTGTTGCAGAATGTCGCGCAGGCGGTCGAGCGCGATATCGATGTCCAGGGTTTCGATGGCGCCGAAACCGAAGTACATCCCGCTTTTGGCCGGCTGCTGATAATAGAAGCCATCGATGGCGTACAGCCCGACTTCGACCTTCTTCGCCAGTTCGATCACCAGCGGCAAGTCGATCGGCACCTTGCAGAACACCGCCATATGAAACCCCGCGCTGGGCGGCACGGCTTGCAGCCACGGCGACAGGTCGGTGGCCATGCGCGCCAGGATCCGCTCGCGGCGCTGGGCGTAAATGGTATGGCAGCGGCGGATGTGCTTGAGCAGACACCCTTCGGCGATGAACTTGGCCAGCGCCCATTGCGGCAGGGTGGAGGCGTGCAAATCGGTGAGCTGCTTGGCGCGGATCACCGCTTCGAGAATCGCCGGCGGCAGGATCGCGTAGCCCAGTCGCAGCTCCGGCAGCAGGGTTTTCGAGAAGGTGCCGACGTAGGCGACGATGCCGCGCTGATCGAGCTTGTGCAGCGAATCGGTCGGTCGGCCTTCGTAACGGAACTCGCTGTCATAGTCGTCCTCGATGATGATCGCGCCCAGCTCATGGGCTCGCTCAAGCAGGGCCTCGCGCCGCGCCTCACTCATCGGCATGCCCAGCGGAAACTGGTGCGACGGCGTCACATAGATCAGCCGCGTGCCCTCGGGAATCCGCTCGACCTGAATGCCCTCGGCGTCCACCGGTACGCCGACCACCGTCGCCCCGTGAGTGCCGAACAGCAGCCGCGCCGGCGGATAACCGGGATCTTCCATCGCCACCAGACTGCCGGGGCGGATCAGCACCCGCGTGATCAAGTCCAGCGCCTGTTGCGCGCCGTTGCACACCACGATGTCCTCGTCCTGACAGTTCACACCACGGGAAAACGCGATGTGCCGGGCAATCGCATTGCGCAGCGCCGGCAGGCCTTCCGGCACGCTGTAAAAACCTTTGGAATTGGCCATCTGCCGCAGCGCGTGAGAGACGCAGCGGCGCCAGTCATCCTGGGGAAACTGGCCCTTGCTGGTAGCGCCGCCGATAAAGTCATAGCGCAGCGAACCCTCGAGCGTCGGATGCCGCAGGAACACCGGCAGATTGCGCCAGCTCTCGATCACCTCGGAACTGGCCAGCTCGGAATGGCTTTGCTTGCGCTGCACCGGCGTTGAGCGGGCGTTGACGTAAGTGCCTTTGCCGATCACTCCGGTCAGGAAGTTTTCGTAAGTCAGCTGCGCGTAAGTGTCGGAAATGGTCTTGCGGGAAATCCCCAGTTGCTCGGCGAGCAAACGGCTCGGCGGCAGTTGCGTGCCGGCGGCCAGACGCCCGGATTCAATGGCGTCGCGCAGTTGCCGGTACAACTGACCGGCCAGATCCTTGCGGCCATTGATCACGACATGAAGTTCCATACCGAGGGGGCTCTCCGGGCGATTGAGTGTGCCGGCCAGATTACTCCCGAATGCGGTATCGGCAGAAGTTGCGCAGTGCAAATCCCCCAAATTGGCGCAAAACCCTGTGGGAGCGAGCTTGCTCGCGATGGCGTCAGTTCAGCCACTGTCAAAGGTGAACGACACACCGCCTTCGCGAGCAAGCCCGCTCCCACAGGTATCGTGTTTGGCGCGGGTGCAGTGGTCTGCCGTTTTTTCGTGGAATTGGGGCTGTAACGTTGCCGAATCAGCGTTTACCGTGAAATCACTCTTCTGCTGCCCGAGGCCCGCCCATGTCCCCGCGTCTGGATTACTACAGCGCTTCACCCAAAGCCATGAAAGCGATGATTGCCCTGGAAGCGCTGACCAGCAGCCTGAGCATCGAACCGCCGCTGCTGCACCTGATCAAGATCCGCGCCTCGCAACTCAACGGCTGCGCGTTCTGCACCGACATGCACTCGGTGGAAGCACGGCGGTCAGGGGAGACGGATCGGCGGTTGTACGCCATCGCGGTCTGGCGCGACAGCGGCTTCTTCAACCTGCGCGAACGGGCCGCACTGGCCTGGACCGAGGCCGTCACGCTGCTGGCTGACAGCCGTGTGCCTGACGATGTTTACCAGCAAGCGGGGGAACAGTTCAACGAGACGGAACTGGTGGACCTGACCATGGCCGTCAGCACCATCAACAGCTGGAACCGGTTGGCGGTGAGCTTCCGCCAGATTCCCAGCGATTGATCACTAGCGGTTGATCGCTTCCACGTGCCCGCGCGTTGAACGCACCACGCCCCCACACGGTGATCGTTCCCACGCTCCGCGTGGGAATGCCTCTAGGGACGCTCCGCGTCCAGTGACGCAGAGCGTCACGGGCTGCATTCCCACGCGGGAGCGTGGGAACGATCAGGTAAAAGTTAGTTCGGTGGCCGCTGCGGTTTCACCGACGTACCAAACGTGTTGCCCATCCGCGTACTGGTGGCCGCCGGCGTCGCCAGCCCCACCTGATTCGGCGGGCGCTTGTTGACCGGCACATTCATCGCTTCCTGATTCTTCTGCGCAGCCGCCGCGCCATTGGGATTGTTGCCCATCTGCTGGCTCAGGCAATCGTAATTCGGCGCCTTGTAGCCACCCACCGTCACCTCGACGCAGCCCAGCGGCTCCTCCGCGTGCGCACCGCCCAACACCGTCAGCAACAACCCGCCGAAGACGACTTTCCAGACTGATTTCATGCGTGCCTCCTGGCCGGCCCGAAGGGGCCGCTCTGGCTCCAGAGTCTAGTGCAACGGTCGCGCCGATCCCGTGATGGTTTTTTTGCAGTGGCCGTCACACCAGATTCATAAACAGCCCTCAGGATGACGGTTTTCAGGGATACATCAGCCGTGCAGCGAGGCCGTGCCAGGGAGGATGTTGTGCGCTCAGCGCTCGTGCGCCAGCTCTGTCTGGGGCTGCTGCTTGGCTTGTTTCTGAGCAGCGCCGGCGCCGACCCGATGCCGGCGACGATGCGCATGACGCTGCACATCCCGGCCCAGGAACTGGCCCGCGCCCTCGATCAGTTCAGCCGCGCCACCGGCATGGCGGTGCTGGTCGACAGTCAGTTGAGTCGTGGTCGACGTTCGTTGGCGGTGGATGGCGAATTCACCGCTGCCGAAGCGTTGCGCCGAATGCTCGGCGGCAGCGGCTTGATGGCCAAGTACAGCCGCAACGACGCGTTCACCTTGCAGGTTGCGCAGGTTGAGGACGTGCCGATGCCGGCGGAGAAACCGACCCCCGCCAGCGCAGCGGTCAACCGCAGCTACGCCACGGCGGTGCAGGCGGCCATCGAGCGCAACCTGTGCCGTTCGCCGCTGACCCGGCCCGGCAGTTTTCGCGCGGTGTTGCAATTGTGGATCGGCCGCGACGGCGTGGTGCAGCACAACCGGTTGGTCACTTCGACCGGCGATGTTCGGCGCGATGCAGCGCTGGTAGACAGTTTTCACACGCTCAAGATCGACCGGCCGACACCCGGCGCATTGCGCCAGCCAGTCACGTTGCTGTTGTTACCCGAATCGTCAGGAAAGCGCATGGAATGCACACAATGGGAAGGAGTTTCCGGGGGATGAAAGACGCCGGACAAAGTTCGATGGTCCAGCTGTTCCTGACGTCCTACGAGGACTTTCGGGTGCGCCTGCGACGCCGTCTCGGCTCGGAGGACCTGGCCAACGACGTGCTGCACGAAACTTACCTGCGGGTCGACCGCATGGAAGCGCCGCCGAACCTGCTGCGGCCCAACGCCTACCTCTATCGCATGGCCCTGAACATCGCCGCCGACCGCCGCCAGGCCGATGCGCGACTGCTCACCGGCAGTGAAGTCGAAGAACTGCTGCAAGTCAGCGACGAAGCGCTCGACCCGATGCGCGTGGTCGGCGGCCAGAAGGAAATCCAGTCCCTGCTCAGCGCCCTCTACGAGCTGCCGGCGCGGCGCCGCCGGATCTTCATCGCCGCACGGCTGGAAGAAGCGCCGCACCTGGAAATCTCCCAGCGTTTCGGCATCTCCACGCGCATGGTCGAGAAGGAAATCAAGGCTGCCCTCGGACACTGCGCGGCCAAACTGGAAAGAAAAGTGTTTCAGCGGTTCGGTCGCGGGGCCGGAAAACCGTCTAGTGAATGAAGCTCCCGATCAACCCGTCGAGTACCTGTGCGTTTGAACATCTTCCGTCTGACACCTGCCGAGCTCACGCCTGCCGAGCGTCTGCAAAGCGAAGCCCGCGACTGGCTGATCCTGCTGACCTCCGGCCGCGCCACGGTCGCCGATGCCCGAGCGCTGCGCCAGTGGTGCGCCCAAAGCCCCGAACACGCCCGCGCCTTCGAAGAGTGCAAGGCCTTGTGGCACCTGCTGCAACCGGCGGCCGAGGCGATGCAGGCACCACGCCGGTTTGGACGTCGGGCCTTTCTCGGCGGCGCGATTGCCGCGTCGGCGGCGTTCCTGCTGGTGCGCGGCACGATTCCGGGCGGGTTCTCAGGGCTTGGGGCTGATTACATCACCGAAGTCGGCCAGCAACGTCGCGTCGAACCGGCCGACGGCTTGAGCCTTGAATTGAACACACAGACCCGCATCAACCAGCGTTCGGTGGATGAGGGCGTGCAGGGGTTTGAACTGGTCAGCGGCGAAGTCGAAGTGCAGACCGCGCGACTGCCGATGGCGATGCAGGCCGGTGGTGGTTGGTTGCGGGCGAGCAGGGCGCGGTTCAACCTGCGCAACCTCGATCAACAGGTGTGCGTGACGTGCCTCGATGGCGCGGTTGAAGTGGAAGTTGAAGGTCGTAGCCTGCGCCTGGAACCGGGCCAGCAACTGACCTATGACGCGCAACAGGTCGGCACCGTGCAAAGCGTCGACACGGCGGCGGTGATGAACTGGCGTCAGCAGGTGCTGGTGTTCAACGGCGCGACCCTGAGCCAGATGATCGACGAGATCAACCGTTACCGCCCAGGCATGTTGCTGCTGCTCAACCGAGAACTCGGCCAGCGCCGCGTGCAGGCGCGTTTCTCCCTTGACCAACTGGCCGGCGTAGGCGCTTTGATTCGCGATGCCTACGGCGTCAAATGCACCGAGTTGCCGGGCGGCGTAGTCGTCCTCAGCTAACTAACTAACACAACACCCACAAACACCCTAAAACCCTGTGGGAGCTGGCTTGCCAGCGATAGCGGCATGTCAGGCAATGAGATGTTGGATGTGAAGGCCCCATCGCTGGCAAGTCGAATCGTCGCACCGCAGCTCCCACAGGGACCTCAGTGACTTCAATTACTGCAACGGCCCCATCACCTGCCGATACTTCTCCACCCCCTGCGCCGTCTCCCGAGTCAACCGCACCTCCAACCCCAACGGATCCTCCCGCCGATTCCCGCTCAACTGCCGCCACCCCTTGTCCGCCTCCCAAACCCGCACCTGCAAATCACTCACCTCACCCAAAACCGCCACCCCAGCCGTAGGCGCCGGCAACGGATACCGACTCCGCGCCGGTGCCACCGCGCGATACAACGTGTCCCCCTTGAGCCACCAGCGCACCCGCTGCAACGCCCCCGGCTGATCCGCCGCGCTACGAATGATGTCCAACCGAAACCCCTTGCTGTCACTGCTGCGCACTGTAAGCGCAGGCGGCGCCGTCGCCGGTTCATCCTCGGTGCCGACCTTCTTCGGCTCCGTCAGCTCGATCCCGGCGCGCATCTCCACATCCCGCTGCATCTGATTCAACGCCCGCAACAGGCTGTCGCTCTGCTCACCACTGGCCTGCAAATGGCTGTCGGCGCGCGTGACACTGTCCAGCCCCTTCCAGGCAATCAGACTGACCACCGCCATCAACAGAATCGCGACCATCACCTCGATCAGCGTAAAACCTTCTTGTCTGTTCATTGCACGCTGATCCGGCCCGAAGCATCGCGCAGCACACTCAACCGATTGAGCCCGTCAGACAGCGTCAACTGCAGCGGCGGATTGATCCACTCCGCGTTCAGCACCACTTTCTGCTTCGGCTCCACCCGCACCTCCAGCTTCGGACTCTGCCAGGGACGCGGCCGCAACTGCGGGTCCCGATCAAAATGATCAAAACCCTTGCCACTGTCACTGCGCCGACTGAACCGAAACCCCTTGCCATCGCTCAACCACGCAATCGGCCGACCATCCGCACGGGCCTCAGCCTGCGCAATCTGCAGCAACTGCGCCACGCGCTCGGCGTCCTTGCGCAGCAACTGCAACGGATCGGGCTTGATACTCAAACTGATCGCCGCACTGGCGATACCGATGATCACCAGCACCACCATCAACTCGATCAACGTAAAACCCTGCTGCCTGCACCGGTTCATCGAATGCGCACTCCCTTGCGTCCAGCCCCGTCCCAAAAAACCATCCTGCACGGCCAACATGTAAGGCGTGTGAAATAAAACCGTGAGAATTGCCGCGTAGTCTTGTCACCGGGACTAAAAGGAGATTCAGCCCATGAGATTCACCGCACGCTTTTCACCCCCCCAAATCATCCAGGCCGCCGCACTGCTGGCCGCCCTCGTCGGCATCGCCACTTGGTCATCCCTGCTCCTGACCACCGCCGAATCCCACACCCCGGCGGCTACGCCGCAACTGCTCGCTGCGCGCAGCGACAACCCGGCGTTGCAGTGGTTTTCCAATCGAACGGCGCCGGTGGAGATCAAGGTCAGCGGCGTGATGGTGGGGAGTCGCGGGGCGGTGGCGATACTCAGCCTCAACGACGGACCGCCGAGGAGTTTTTTGCAGGGAGAGCGGGTGAGTCCTGGGGTGAAGTTGGTGGCGGTGGAGGGGGA
>NZ_BQHR01000010.1 GCF_021601625.1 Pseudomonas paraglycinae
CGCTGCCCTGCACATACGCCGTCGGCTGGCCGAGATTCGGGAACACGGTCTGGTCATCGCCGAACACCAGCAGATGACCTTTCTGGCTGTGCTGGAAGTGGTAGTGAATGCCTTCTTCTTCGCACAGACGCTGGACGAAGTGCAGATCGGTTTCGTCGTACTGCACGCAGTAGTCGCGGTCCGGGCACGTCTGGCTCAGCTGGAAGCTGTAGGCGTTGCCCTTGATGCCGTGCTCGTCGAGGATCAGCGCGATGATTTTCGGCGCCGACATCTGCTGGTAGATGCGCTGGTTGGTGCGGTGATGCAGGTATTGCAGCTGCGGCACCAGCGAGACCTTGTAGCGGGTCAGGCGCTTGCCGGCATCGCCCTGGGCCACGCGGTAGATCTGGCCGTGGATGCCGGAGCCCTGCGGATCGAGGGCGAGGAACGCCTGTTTGTGCAGGAGTTTTTCCAGGTCCAGATCCGGGTTCTCGCTGACCAGTTCCAGGTCGAAACGGAACGGCTGGCTGATGCCTTCGATGCCGGTGAACGACAGGACTTGCAGGTCGCCCACGTAGTCTTCGACCGTCAGGCTGAAGTGCGTTTCGTTAGCTGGGTTGAACATAAAGTGCTCCCTGTTCGAATGTCATCCGTTACGCCCGCAGTCGCAAACGCTGCAGCCAGGACGAAGTGGCGCCCAAGGCGTCACGCAATTGGTCGGCAGTGATGGTGCGCTCTGCCGCGTCAAAGGCCAGCGCGGTGCGCAGCGCGGGCCAGCAGTGTGTCGGCAGATTTGCCGGGGCTTGCAGTTCGCGATCCAGGTGTTCGTCACGGGCCTGGGTCGAGGGCAAGCGGCGGAACGGGTGTTTGCCGCCCGCCAGTTCATAGATCACGCAGGCCACGCCGTACACGTCCGCGCTGGCCGACAGCGGTTGGCCCTCAAGCAGTTCGGGGGCGGCGTAGCCCGGGGTCCAGGCGTTGAAACGCTCGCGGCTCAGGTGCGGCAGGCCGGGCAGGATGCCCTCCTCGGCTTGTCCTAGACCGAAGTCAAAGAGGCGCACGCCGTCTTCGCTGAGCATGACGTTGCTCGGTTTCATGTCACCGTGCAGCACGCCGCGACGGTGGGCGTAAGCCAGCGCGTCGAGCAGCGGCAGCGCGATGTCGCGCAGTTCTTTCCACGGCAGGCCCAGCGGCCGCTCGCAGAGCAGTTTGTCCAGGGTCAGGCCACGCATGAGTTCCATGGTGATGAAGGCCCGCTGGCAATCGGTGTCCACTTCGAACGTGTGCGGTCGCAGCACGTTGTCGTGGCGCAGGCGTCGGGTCAGGGCGAACTCGCTGTAGAGCAAGGCACTGGCGTCCGGCGACTCGGCAAATTCTTCGCTGAGGATTTTCAGCGCAATGTAAGGATCGGGATCGCCGAACTGTTCGTGCAGCAGATCCCGGGCCCGGTAAACCGCTCCCATGCCACCGGCCCCGAGCAGGCGCTCGAGGTGGTAGCGGCCTGCCAGAACATCCGGCAGTGCGCCGACGCTGGCCTTGGTTGGCGCCAGCGCGGGTTCGGCGTTGTGCTGCTTTGCAAAAGCGAAATAGGTCAGGTTGTTGGCCTGCTCCTCGCTCATCAGCAAGTCATCGACTGAGGATTCGATTTCAGTCATTGGCGGATCACCACGGCCGTCAGATTGTCGCGGGCGGCGCCACGCAGGGCGCCGTCGAACAGACGTTCCAGCGCCACATGCGGCGCCGCCAGGCTGAGGGCGTTGCCGAGGGCATCGCTGCTCAGGCCTTGATACAAACCATCGCTGCACAGCAGGAACACATCACCGGGATAGACCTCGAGTTCCAGCACATCCAGGGTCAACTGTTCCGCCGCGCCGACCGCCCGGGTCAACGCCTGGGCTGCCGGGTGCGCCGCCGCCTGTTCGACACTCATCTGCTGCTCATCGATCAGTTGCTGTTGCAGTGAGTGATCCTTCGACAGCTGATACAACCGCTGCCCGCGCCACATGTAGCAACGGCTGTCGCCGGCCCAGATGCAGGCCGCGCGATTGCCTTCCACCAGCAGCGCCACGACGGTGCTGCCCATGATGCTGTCGTGGCGCCCGGCGGTGACGGTCAACTCTTGCCCCAGGCGACGGTTCAGCCAGTGCAGGCACTGGCGGATGGCTTTGAGGCGTTCGTCGAAGTCTTCGTGCTGAGGCAGTTCAGCCAGGCTGGCGACGATCAACTGGCTGGCGATGTCGCCGCCCTGATGACCGCCCATGCCGTCCGCGACCACCCACAGCCCATGCTGCGGGGTGTCGAGGAAGGCATCTTCGTTGCGCGACCGCACCTTGCCCGGGTCGGTTCGCGCCGCGCTGCGCCAGGGACTGGCCACCAGCATCAGAGCTGCACCGGCATACGGAAGGTACGCATTACGCCCATGTCGAACGGGTTCGGCGTGCGCTGGCTGGTCAGCAGGTAGTTGGCGCGCAGGCCACCCACGTCGGCTTTCAGCACCAGCACGTCGCGACCGGTCAGGTACTCCGTCTGCATCAGGTCGAACAGACGGAACAGCGACCACGGGCCGGAGTTCTTCTCGATGCCGATCGGGCGCCCGGCCATCTTGTCCATGACCAGGCTGGTGCGACCGTCTTCAGCATCGGTCGGCCACTTGAAGGTCATGGGCAGGATCGGACCGTGGCGGTATTCCATGGTCTTGTCACCGAACTTGAACTCGGAACGGCTGACCGCCGGATCGAGGGTGTACGGCTCAAGCTTGAACTGCACGGTCGGCTCGGCCGGGTTGATCGAGAAGAAGCTCTGGCGAATGTTCAGGGCCGCCGCCATCTGGTCGAGGAAGACCTTGGACACCGGCAGGCTGCGACCGTCGATGCTGCGCATCCGGTAGTTGCCCGGATCACCGCTGACGAACGGACGCATGTAGCTGTCGAAGAAGCGGTCGATGGTGCCTTGAGCCCGGAAGAACTCGCGGAAATCGCTGATCGCCACGTCGCTGGTGCTCGACGCGCTGAACGGATAGCGCTTGCTGATGGTTTTGCCATACACGCTGTACAGCTCGTTCTGATAACGGCCGTTCAGGTATTGGTAGGCATCGTTGAGCACCAGGCGCCACGAGTCTTCGGCCAGCACGTTGAACCACACGCTCAGCGGACGCGGCAGACGACCGGACGCATTGCGCAGATTGGTCAGCGCATCACGCTGGCCGCTCATGCGGGTCTTGGCCAGTTCGAACGCGGCTTGCTCCGGTGTGCTGGAACGGGCAAGGCCCGCCAGTTGCAGTTGCAGGTCGTTGAGCGCGGTAAAGGCCGGGGTCAGGTCAGCGGCCGGACCGTTGTTGTCGTCGAGCAACTTGTGCAGCGGTTCGAAGCGACGTTGCAGGGACTTCTTGGCGGTGTCCGGCAGGTTCTTCGCCACGTTCATGGCCGCAGCCTTGTCCGTCAACGCCGAAGCGAGTTTGCCGACCTTGCCCAGTTTGCCCTTCTGCCCCGCCAGCGCATCGGCAGCGTCACCTGCTTCATCCACCGGTTCAGGAGCTGCCGGAAAGCGGGTGTTCTCACGCACTTCGGTCAGCAGCGCCAGCACCGGCGAGTTGGCCGAGGTCAGGCCCGCCAGTTGCTCTGCGCCTTCACCGGCATCGCTGATCGGCGGCAGCGCCACCTGGCCAACGGCCTCGCTCCAGTAGTTGGCATAGTCGCGGAAGTACAGTTGCTCCAGCTCGACCATCAGGCGACGCAAGTCCATGTCGCTGATGCCCGCGCCTTCGCCCAGCACCCAGTTGTCGCGCAGGATGTCGGTCACCAGCGATGCGCCTTGGACCGAGAAATACTGCTGATAGCCTGTCTGGGTGTAGAAGCCCGGAATCACGTATTCAGTGCCAATGAACAGCGAGCCCTGCGGCCCGAGGTGCTGGCTGAAACGGTAATCCGGCAGGTTGCGCGCCTGCTCGCGGAGCATGCGGTAAACCACGGTCGCCAGCGACTCGCTGCGCAGGATCTGACGCGCCTGGGCCACCAGTTGCTCGTTGAGCGGATAGATAAACGGCTGCTGCAACAGACGCTCGAGGTGCGTGTTCAGACCGTTCTGCACCGCGGTGTTGCCGGTGTAGCGCTGCGACCAGTCCGCCGCGATCCAGTCCTTGAGCCATGCCGCGTCACGACGATCCTTCATGTTCAGCATCAGGTACGCGCGCAGGCTGTTGATCAGCTTTTCGCGGTCCTTCATGTTGGCGCGGATCTGGCCTTCAAGCATCGTTGCAACGCGCGGCAGCAGTTGCTTTTCGAGCTCGTGCTCGTAAGCCTCCTTGACCACCGGATTGACGTCCTGGCCCTGATACAGACCCATCCGTTCGTGGTACGCCGCGTCGCCTTTTTTCGGGAACACCTGGGTGGCAGCGTAGCTGGTGTCGAGGGTTTTCAGTGCACCCATGGCGTCATCGCGCGGCGACAGTGCCGTGCGTTGCTGCGTCCAGTTCTGCGCCAGATTGCGCAGGTTTTCCAGACGCTCGTAGTTGGCCGAGAAACCACCGGCCCAGAGCATGCCGAACAGGACCAGCGCACCCAGTGCGCCGACGTACAACGCACGCTGCCCCCAGTGGATGCGGCTGCGCTCGCGCTTGTCCAGACCGGCCAGATCGGCCTCGGGGAAAATCACCCGGCTGAGCAAGTGATGGATGAAACGCGAACGACCGCTGCGCAATGTCGGCAACACGCCGGCGCTCATGCCCAGGCTCGCGCCGATGCCGGCGGTGGTCGAATCCATTTCCTGAGTCAGGTGCGGTGCGCTGGTCAGGTAGAAACCACGCAGTTGCGTCGCACGCTGGTAGCGGTTGCCGGTGAACGCCATGTCGACCAGCAGGCACAGACGCTCGCCGATCTGGCCCATCTGGTGCGGGAAGTCGAGGATGCGGCCACGGCGCTGGGTGTCGCGCTCGGAGTGCATGCGCATGATCACCTGGCTGTTGAGGCGACGCAGCAGCTCTTCGAACTCGTTGCGCAGCACCGTCACGTCGGTGCCGACCTGATCCTTGCGGAAACTGGTGCCCAGCACCTGATCGCTTTCTTCGCGGGTCAGTTGGTCGAAGAACTCGTCAAAGCCCAGCAGCTTGTCGGCCTTGCTCAGCACCAGATACACCGGAACATCGACGTGCATCTTCTGATAGACGTCTTGCAGACGCGCACGTACCTGGCGGGCCAGGGTTTCGATGTCCTGTTCGCTGCCACCGGTCAGGGTTTCCACCGGAATGGTCACCAGCACGCCGTTCAGCGGACGACCGCGACGACGCTTGCGCAGCAGCTCCAGCAAGGTGGTCCAGGCGCTGCCGTCAACTTCCGCATCCGGCTGGGTCAGATAGCGGCCGGCGGTGTCGATCAACACACCGTGGTCGGCGAAGTACCAGTCGCAATGACGGGTGCCGTGGGTGTCGCGGGTCAGCTTGCGGTCGATCTTGTTGATCGGGAATTCCAGCCCGGAGAAGTCCAGCAGGCTGGTCTTGCCGCTGGCCTGCGGGCCGATCAGCAAGTACCACGGCAAGTCATTGCGCCAGCGCTCGCTGCGGCCGCGGTACAGGCTCGAAGTCTTGAGGGTTTTCAGGGCGTCCTTGAAACGCTCTTTCAACTCTTTCTGCTCTTCGTCGATCAACTCTTCGCGGCGGATACGGTCCTGGCCGTCTTCGGTTTCTTCGACGGCTTTCTTGCGGATACCGGCGCGCCAGCTGACGAAGACCATGGTCAGGCCCCAGATCAGGAACAGCACGCTGATGGTCAGCAGACGCGAAGTCGCGCTTTCCCAGAACTTGTAGTCATCCACTGCCAACAGCGGGCCGACGAACCACACCAGCAGCGCCACGAACAGCACCAGCAGCAGGGTCCAGACCCAGGTCTGGCGCAGGAAGGCGCCGACTTTCTTGAAAAACTTTTTCATCACACGTCCCTGTTTACGGCTGCGACTGCGGCTGGGCCGCGGCCGGATCAAGCGGCTGATATGGTTGCAGAACGGTGTCGCGCTGCTCGCCCAAGACCCAGGCGAAGCCCGAATACATCATCACCAGGCAGACGAAGGTGAACAGCACCACCATCCACGCCGGCACGATGCGCACCAGGTTGCGGCGCTGATCGTTGAGGCCTTCCCACTGCGGCGACAATTCGCGCGGCACGTCGCCACGCAACTGACGGATCTGCCGGTACAGGGCGTCACGGATGCCTTCGAGTTCCAGCATGCCGCGCGCCTGCACGCGGTACTTGCCCTCGAAACCGAGGGACAGGCACAGGTACATCAGTTCCAGCATCGGCAGGTGCTTGACCGGGTTTTTCGACAGCCGATCGAGCAGCTGGAAGAACTTCTCGCCACCGAAGGTTTCGTTGTGGAAGCTGCTGAGCAGGCTCATCTGCGACCACTCGCTTTCGTTGCCCCACGGCGTGGTCACGACGGCTTCGTCGACCACGGTGCAGAGCACGTAACGAGCGGCCATCACCTGGCTGCTTTCGGCGCCGTTGTGCAGGGCGCGCACTTCAAACAGCTTGAGCCCGGCGGTCAGGCGCTCGTTGAGCGCGTAGAGGTCTTCGCGGGTTTCACTGTGCTTGAGGCGCACCACTTCCGACAGTAGTTCGGACGAGGCCGCCACCAGCGAATTGAGGCTGATGTTGAAGGCTTCCGCCGGGCGCAGGCGCGCGGCGTAGATCATCCGTTCTTCCAGTTGTTCGAAGCGCGGTGGCGCGGCGAAGTCGGTCAGCGGACTCGCCGCCGGGCCATGGCCCTGACGGTCGAGCAGGACGGTTTTGTCGTCCTGGTTGTGTTCCATGTCCTTGATCATGTCGGTCAGTTCCTGATGGCCCAGAATTTCAGTTCAAGCTCGGCGAATTCGCCGGACACGTGGAACGCGAAGCCGCCGGAGCGCTCGAGTTGTGCCAGGTCTTCGGAACTGAGTTCGAGGATGAAATAGGTTTTGTTGGAGTGGAACGCGATCTGCCGCGGGGCCACCGGCAACGGTTTGACCTTGATCCCCGGCAGGTGCAGGTTGACCAGTTGGCGGATACGCTCCACCGGGCCGACCTTGAGGTGCGCAGGCAAGCGATTGCGCAGTTCTTCGGAGTCGCAGTTGGCACTGGCTGCCAGCACGAACGACGCCGAGCCCAGCAGTTTGTGGTCGTGCAGCGGCGACACGATGATCCCGTACTGACGCGCTTGCAGGATCAGTTCGATGGCGTGCTGTTCCAGCACCATCGACAGTACCTGACGGATCGACTCCATCAGTTTGCGGAAGCTCGCGCCCTGGTCGGCGTGGGAGTAACGGCTGTCCAGACGCGGGCGTTTGCTGTCGCTGGAGAAGGTCGCCAGATCGCCGAGCATCGTCAGCAGCGTGCGGTACAACTCTTCCGGGTGAACCTGCTCCAGGCCGAGGTAGTGGCGCAGCAGCAGTTCGGTGCGGTTGATCAGTTGCAGCATCATGAAGTCGCCGATTTCCGCGCCGCCGACCTTGCCGTTCGAACGAATGCGCTCGGCAATGGTGTCGCCCCGGTGACCGAGCATGCTGATCACTTCTTTCAGGCACGACAGCAGGTAGCTGGAGGCGTGGGCCTGAATGTAGGTCGGCACGAAATCCGGATCGAGGCTGATCACGCCGTCCGGTGTGGTGTCGAGCACGTCGCAGATTTTCAGCTTCACGTAGGCCTGGTCGCTCTGCTGCTCGCCGAGCAACAGCTTGAAATCCGGACGGCCGCAGCTGACCTGGCTGGCGGAATCATCGCCGGCGTTGGAGTCGGCGACTTCGGCGTCATACGCGGTGTACCGCGCAAGAACGTCGGACTGCTCCGGGCGACGGGCCTCGATGTGGTTACCGGTGACCAATGGCAGCGCCA
This sequence comes from Pseudomonas paraglycinae, assembly GCF_021601625.1. Classification (GTDB taxonomy): domain Bacteria; phylum Pseudomonadota; class Gammaproteobacteria; order Pseudomonadales; family Pseudomonadaceae; genus Aquipseudomonas; species Aquipseudomonas paraglycinae. Next base: position 7,833 of record NZ_BQHR01000010.1, read on the forward strand.
GGTAGATCGGCGTGTTGCCGGTGTTCGGCGGCACGTCCAGGGCCAGCGGTTCGGTGTTGCCGCCGAGTTCGAACAGGCTGCCGTCCGGCAGGATCCCCGAGGCTTCACTGATTACCAGTTTGCCCATGTTGAGGAACTGCAGGTCGATCTCCAGATTCAGGAACCCCCAGGTGTAGCCGCCCAGCAACCGGGTGCGGGTCTTCATCTGGTGATCGTAGTAGCGGTCGTTGTGCTGGAAGTGCTGCGGACGCAGCAGCATGCCTTCCTGCCAGATGACTTTATGGGTATTCATGATCAGTCATCCGCCTTGGCGAGCACTTCGTTGGTCTTGCGGATACCGGCCTGATCCAGGGTCAGATCGGCTTCGGTGACTTCCAGCGGCGTGATCGGGAACGTGTGGCGCCATTTGGTTTCCGGCAGGTCGCGGTACGCGGCGAGGATGCCGATGAAGCGGCTGCCCTCCTCCACGCTGAGTTTCAGCTCCACGGTTTCACCCGGGCGCAGTTCGAGTTCTTCGCTGGCCACCAGATCCGGGTTGAGGGATTCCTTGGCGCGCTCGTAGAGGCTGAAGAAATCGGCGTTCTCGAAGGTCACCGGGTGCTTGAGTTCGAACAGGCGCACCACGATCGGCGACGGACGACCGTTGAGGTCCGGGTTCAACTGATCGCTGCCGGTCAGCTTCAGGTTGATTTTGGTCACTTTCGAATACGGCGACAGCGACGAGCAACCGGCGAGCAGCACCAACAGGGTGAGCGCGGTCAGCGTCTTGAAAAAAGCGGTCGAGCGGCGAGACATGCGCATCATCCTTGGTGGTCGGTGTGGAGGGTGGAGATCAGGCGGATCTGTTCTTCGTAGGCCTGGGCGAAATCGCGGGCCAGCAGGCGCTCGCTCCAGTCGTCGTCCTGACGCAGCGCATGGTGGTAACGGTTGAACGCTCTCCAGCGCCCGCCAGCGGTGGCGAGCAACGGCTTGTTGTCGCGCTCGAAACGCAGGGTCAACTGCTCCGGCGAGAAGTGCTCCAGAGTGCCGCGCACCGCCGCGCGGCTGGCGGTCAGCAGCGCCACCTGATGCGCCTGCAAATCGCGGAACGCCCGGGAGATCGCCTGCTCGGCCGGCAAATGGCCCGGCTTGTGCGGTTGCAACAGGATGTCCAGCGCTTCGCTCGGATCGACGGCGAATTTCAGCGGATTCTTGTTGGTGCCTTGCACGGTGGTCTGGGCCAGACGCAGTTCGTTCTTCAGCTCGGAACGGGTGCGCAGGCTCTGTTGCAGACCGCCGATGCTCTGGCGCAGCAGACGTGCAGCGTTCAGCGCGAGGGCTTCACGCTCGTCGTGGCTGAGGTTCTTCACGTTCACGCCGAGGGCCGCGCCGAATTTGTCCCAGAAGGTTTCGCTCTGGCGCTCGACCGCTTTCGGGGCCGGTGCAGGCTCAGGCTTGGGCTCGACGATCAGCTCCGGCACCATCAGGCTTTCCATGTCGATACGCGCATAGTCGGCGCGCTGACGGGAGTCTTCAGGATCGGTAACCGGCGCGAGCATTTCCTCGAATTCCGAGTACACGCGCTCTTGCTGCTCCAGCGACTTCAGCGGGTCGAGGTCGAGGAACGCGTCGTCCGGAATGATGGTGCCGGCGGCGCGTGGCAGGCCGACTTCACCGTCGAACGTCGCCGGGTCGCGCACCAGGCGCGCGCGAATCTCGAAGTCGCCCAGCACGTAGGTGCTGCCGTGCTCGATGCGCACCGGTTCGCCCTTGTGCAGGCGTGCGCCGCTGTCGCCGTCCTGAACACCGTTGCTGCTGGTGTCGGTCAGGAAAAACGTGCCCTCGCGATAGCTGACAATCGCGTGGTGATTGGACAAGTGACGCTTGCGGTCAGGGATGATCCAGTCGCAGTCCTCGCCCCGCCCGATCACGCCACCGGCCTGTTTGAAGGTCCGCTGGCACAGCTCGGTGGGCACGAACTGCTTGGTGTTCAGCATTTCGAAAACCAATTCCATGTTTGATGCTCCTTGCGGTCACTTGCCGCGATTGACCGCCTGCGGATCACCCAACGGGCGGTAATCGTTATCGTTGAATTTGTAATTGCCGCTGCAACCGCCGAGGCCGCATAGAACGACGAGGGTCAGCAGGACAGCGTGCCAGTGACGAACAGACATCAGAGGGTCTCCAGGTGTAGACAAAGCACAAAGCGCCGACCCTTGCGGGCGGCGCTGAAAAAGGTTTTCGAGGTGAATCCGACGGACTTTCGCCTACCCATCGAAATCACCCAGATTGATGTTCAAGCGACCGAGCCGGTACAGCAGCGTGCGTCGCGGCAAGCCCAGTTCCCGGGCGGCGAGCGTCTGGTTGCCGTCGTTCTTGCGCAGGCAATCGAGCAGCAGATTGCGTTCGACCGCTTCCAGTCGTTCGCGCAAATTGAGGCCGCAGTGGTCTTCCGACGCCGGCGCCGATTCCAGGCGCAGCGAGAAATGCTCGGCCAGCAACTCGCCGCCCTCGCACAACAACACTGCGCGTTCGACCAGGCCTTTGAGTTCGCGCACGTTGCCGGGAAAGGTGTAGCCGGACAGGTGTTCAAGCGCCGCGTCCGACCAGCGCACCGGATCACGTTGCAGGAAGGTGCAGGCCTTGTCGGCGAAGTGTTTGGCCAGGTCGAGGATGTCGCCTTCGCGCTGACGCAGGGCCGGCAACTCGATCGGAAATTGCGCGAGACGGTAGTACAGGTCTTCGCGGAATTTGCCTTCGCTGACCAGCACCGACAGATCGCGGTGCGTCGCGGCGATGATGCGCACGTCGATCTTGTGGGTGTCGTTGGAACCCAGCGGGCGGATCTCGCCTTCCTGCAACACGCGCAACAACTTGGCTTGCAGCGACAGCGGCATATCGCCGATTTCATCGAGCAACAGAGTGCCGCCGTTGGCCGCGTCGAACAGCCCGGCGCGGTCGCGATCGGCACCGGTGAACGCACCTTTGCGATAGCCGAACAGCTCGCTCTCCAGCAAGTTTTCCGGGAACGCCGCGCAGTTCTGCACGATGAACGCCTGGGACCGGCGCGGGCCGCAATCGTGGATCGCCCGCGCGACCACTTCCTTGCCGGTGCCGGTCTCGCCACGCAACAGCACGGTGTACGGGCTGTGCAGGACTTTGCTGATCAGCGAATAGGTCTGACGCATCGCCGCGCTCTTGCCGATCAGGCCATAGCCACTGGCACTCGGCAGGCTGCGCACGACCGGCGCGGCCGCATCCACTGGCTGGCGCAGACGCTGCAGCAGATGCAGCTGGCCAAGCACGAACGAGCCGAGCTGGCCGAGAGAATCGGCGAAGCCTTGCAGGTTGATATGTCGACGGCTGGCGCACAGCAACAGGCCTTCGACAGCCTTCTGCTGATTGACCAGCGGCACGCACAACAGCGACTGCCACGGCGTGGACGATGCCGGCAGAAAGCTGGTTTCGTGCAGGCTGCCGCCCAGGTCATCGAAGCTCACCACGCGGTTCTGGCACAGGGCGAACTGCAACAATTGCTCGCCGTTGTAATCCGCTGGCAGGCTCGCCGCGCTGCGCGGTTGCAGCACGCCGTCGAGGCATTCGGCGTTCATCCCCAGCGACGTGTGCGTGGCGTCCAGCAAGTACAGCTGCGTCAGTTCGCAACCGCTCAGCCCGGCCAGACCGCGCACGAAGTCACCCAGCAGCGCAGCACCGTCCGCCGCGCGCGACAGGCTGGCGAACTGCGCCAGCAAGGCTTCGGCATAGAGCAGTGGTTGCGGCACTTGAGTGAACATCACACTCACCTCAGGCGAACTCGCAGGTCACGCTGGCTTCACCGTCAAGCGTCGCATGCACGCGCTTGAGGCTTTCACCGGTGGCCATGGCGTCGAGCAAGCGGTCGGCCACCAGCGGCAGTACGTGCTGGTCGAGCAAGTGGTCGATCAGGCGTGCACCGCTTTCGCTTTGCGTGCAACGCTCGGACAGGTGATCGACGAGGTTCTGGCACCAGGTGAAGTCCAGCTGGCGACGGTTCAGGCGCTCGCCCAGACGACCGAGTTTGATTTCGATCAGTTCGCGCAGTACCGGACCGCCGACCGGGTAGTACGGCACCACTTTCATCCGCGCCAGCAGCGCCGGCTTGAAGTGTTTGCTGAGCACCGGGCGAATGGTTTCTTCCAGCACTTCGGCGGTCGGACGCGCACCGTCTTCGCAGAGGTCGCTGATCTTGTCGCTGCCCAGGTTCGAGGTCATCAGGATCAACGTATTGCGGAAGTCGATCTCGCGCCCTTCGCCGTCGTTGGCCACGCCTTTGTCGAAGATTTGGTAGAACAGATTGAGCACGTCCGGATCGGCCTTCTCGACTTCATCGAGCAGCACCACCGAGTACGGCTTCTGGCGCACGGCTTCGGTGAGCATGCCGCCCTCGCCGTAACCGACGTAGCCTGGCGGTGCACCGATCAGGCGGGAAACGGTGTGTTTCTCCTGGAACTCGGACATGTTGATGGTGGTGATGAAACGGTCGCCGCCGTACAGCAGGTCGGAGAGTGCCAGTGCGGTTTCGGTCTTGCCGACGCCGCTCGGGCCGACCAGCAGGAACACGCCGACCGGTGCGTCAGGCTTGTTCAGGCCGGCAGCGGTGGCGCGCATCGAGCGATCCAGGGCGTGCACGGCTTGTTCCTGACCCCGAATGCGGGTGCGCAGGTCGGTGGCGAAGCTGGCGACCTTGGCGTTGTGCTCGCGGGCCAGTTGCGCCAGCGGCACGCCGGTCCAGGCGCTGATCACTTCGGCCACCAGACGCGGGCAGACTTCGAAGCTGACCAGACGCTCCTTGACCTGAGCGGCGGTCAGGGCGCTGTGGGTTTCGTTGAGTTGCGCTTCCAGCGCTTCGACGCTTTGGCCTTCTTCAACCTCGGCAGCAACGGTTTCGATCACCGTGCCTTCGGCGTCTTCTTCAACAGTCACTGTCGGCTCGACCGCAGCGGCTTCACGGGCCTTGGCCAGTTGCTGACGCAGTTCCAGCAGGCGCTCGGCCAGTTGTTTCTGCTCGGTCCACTGGGTTTCCAGTGCGACCATTTCGGCTTCGGCTTCGTCCAGACGCGCTTCCAGTGCCTCCAGCGCTTCGTGGTCGATCAGCAGACCGGCTTCGGCATCGCGGCGCAGGGCCTGACGCTGACGGCCACCTTCAGCCAGTTCGCCACGCAGGCGCTCCAGGCTTTCCGGGGCGGCAGCGAGGCTGATGCGAACACGGGCGCAGGCGGTGTCGAGCACGTCGACAGCCTTGTCCGGCAGTTGGCGTCCGGCGAGGTAACGGGCGGACAGTTCCGCTGCAGAAACCACCGCGTCATCGCGCAGGTAGATGCCGTGGCTCTTCTCGTAGACCTGCGCCAGGCCACGCAGGATGGTCACCGCTTCGCTCACGGTCGGTTCGTGCAGCTGAACCGGCTGGAAACGACGGGCCAGCGCCGGGTCTTTCTCGAAGTATTTCTTGTACTCGGCCCAGGTGGTCGCGGCGATGGTGCGCAGTTCGCCCCGAGCCAGTGCCGGTTTCAGCAGGTTGGCCGCGTCGGAACCGCCGGCGTTGCCGCCCGCGCCGATCAGGGTGTGGGCTTCGTCGATGAACAGGATGATCGGCTTCGGCGAGGCTTTGACCTCGTCGATCACGCCTTTCAGACGACGTTCGAATTCACCTTTGACGCTGGCGCCGGCCTGCAACAGGCCCATGTCCAGCGACAGCAGCTCGACGCCCTTGAGCACCTGCGGCACTTCACCGGCAGCGATGCGCGAGGCCAGGCCTTCGACGATGGCGGTTTTACCGACACCGGCTTCACCGACCACGATCGGGTTGTTCTTGCGGCGACGGGCGAGGATGTCGACCATCTGGCGGATCGCGCCATCGCGGCACAGCACCGGGTCGAGTTTGCCGTCGCGGGCCTGTTGGGTCAGGTTGTGGGTGAAGCGCTCCAGCAGCGATTCGCCCGGGGCGGCCGGCTTGCCGTTGGCCGCTGCCTGAGGCTGTTGCGACAGGGCAAATTCCTTCAGGCGATCGATGTTCAGTTTGGCCAGCAACGGCTGGTAGCGGCTGCCGGCGTAGCGCATCGGGTTGCGCAGCAGCGCGAGGATCAGCGCCGCGTCTTCGACCGAGGTCTGGCCCAGTTCAAGGTTGGCCACCAGCAGCGCGTCCTGCAGCCACTGCACCAGTTCCGGGGCGAACACCGGGTTGCGCGAAGCGCTGTGCTCGACCCGCGATTGCAGGGCGGCGCTCAGCTCGCCGGCATCAACATCGGCATCCTGCAGCGCGCGGGAGAGCAGACCGTTCGGGCGCTCCAGCAGGCCGAGCAGCAAGTCTTCGACCAGAATCTTGCTGCCGCCACGGGCCACGCAGCGCTCGGCCGAACGCTCCAGATCGCGACGGGTTTCGGCGTCCAGCGCCTGGATGAGTTGTTGCAGGTCTACGTTGATCATGGCTCACGTCCTTAATGAATTTTGCTGCCCAGGGTCACCACGCCGTCTGCTTTCTCGCAGCCCAGCCAACTGGTCCACCCCAGGCGACAGTCGTTCTTCTCGCCAATGCGCAGTTCGCGGATTTCTTCCGGACGCAGCACCAGGCGAATGTCGTAATCGAGCGGGTCACGCAAGGTGAACCGCACCAGCGCGCAGAGCGGCTGGTAACCGAAACCGATGGGCAGGAATTCGTGGAAGCGTTCCCAGTCGAGTTCGGTGATGTGAATGCGGAATTTGCCGCTGCGATCGCGCACGCGTTCGCCCAGCACCAGGTCTTCACCCAGCACGCTGTTGGCGAAGCCGAGGCGGTTGCGCTGTTCTTCGAGGATTTCCACGCGGCGCTCGATGCATTGCTCGATGACCAGGTCTTCGTGCTTGAAGTAGTAACGCAGCACCGCTTCGATCAACGCCGCCGAGTGCGCCCGCAAGCTGAGCAGGCCGAGGTACGGCAACAGGCGTTTCCAGTTCAGTTCCTTGGCCTTGCGGATCTCGTCGCCGCCGAGGCCGATCAGGGCGAACAGCTGCGACGAGAACGGGTCGACCGCACCGCTCTGGAAGCTCGCGCGATAGCGGTACTTGCGCCAGATCGGCAGCATCAGCCGTTGCAGGCGATGGTGGAACAAGTCGAGGAAATTGCGCGTCGGGTTGCCGTCTTCGCTGTCGCCCAAAGCTTGCTCGCCGTAGAACGCCGGCAGCGGCGAGCCGGAACCGACCAGACCGATCAGGTTGAACCGCAGGCGCGCGCGCATCTGCCCGTGCTCTTCGAAAAACTCCACGCGATCGACGTCGCTGCGCGGAAATCCGAGGCTCGGGTTGGCCTGGAATTCCAGCTGGTCGTACAAATCGTCTTCGCTCAGGTACGGGTGCGCATCGCGCAGCCGGTCGATCACCAGCAGCACGGCCTGAAACAGCGAGTACTCGCGTATTACCTTCGTCAGCCCGCTTAAAGCAGGGGCTGCAGGCCCATACGTGGTGTCCATTGGTACACCTCTCCCTGTGTGCTTTTTACCCGCAGCTCATGGAATGAATTGAGACTGGCGTAAAGCGCGAAAAACTCGTTGAGAACCGAGGCGAAGACGAACAGATCGCCCTCACCGATATACCCTTCCGGGTCGATGGTCAGTTCGGTGCGCAAACCGCGTACCGGCAGACCACGGTGCAAGCGGTCCACGTGGTGATGCTTGATGTGCTTGAGGCCGCCGAGCAGGCGTTTGCTGACCTTCTCCGCGTGCTGGTCGTAGTAGCGCGGCAGGTCGTAGGTTTCCAGAATCACCTTCAGTGCATTGACGTCGGCCAGCGACAGATAGTTAAGCGACATGTTGCTGATCAGCTTCCACAGGAAGTCACGGTTCAGCGGCGGCGCGAAACTGGAAGTGGCCGGGGTGATGTTGCGGAAACTCAGGAACTCCGGGGTCTCTTCGCAGGCCATGCAGATCTGCCCGAGCTTGAGTTTGCGCGGCAGGTTCTGGTTGGTGCAGACCAGCTCGATCGACAGGGTTTCATGGGCTTCGGTGTGGCGGATGCCGAAGCTCAGGTAGGTGTCGAGGCCGTCGTGCAACAGCGACGAGCGCTGACGGATGCTGTAATGCGGACGGCTGTTGGGCACGTCGAAACTTGGGTCGTGCTCGAAGGATTCGAACGGCACGTATTCCTGATAACCGAGGCCGCCGGGTTTCCAGCCGGTCACGGTCTCCACCGAGAACACGCCGCAGTTTTCCAGATCGTATTCGGCCGGCAGCAGCAGGTATTCGTCCTGTTTGCCGTCGAGGCGGATCGGCAGTGCGTCGTGCTTGAACAGGTTGACGATCGGCGTGCAGAACAGCTTCACGTTATCCAGGGTCGGACGCATGCGCATGATGCCGCTCTTGCGGATGTCGAAGCGCAATTCCAGGCCACGCATCTGCTTGAGGGTGTCTTCCGGCAGCGCCTTGAGGATGTCCAGACCGTGGACATCGACGAACAGGAACTTGTCCTGGAAGGCGAAGTATTCCTGCAGGTAGCGATACCCGCGGAAGGTGTTCAGCGGATACGGGATCAACGCTTCTTCTTCGGCGAAGCCCACTGGCTTGACCCGGTCACCCGGGATCTTGAACGCCATCGGCTTGCCGCTCACGCCATCGATCGGCTTGCCGGCGCCGTCGAGCGGGATCAGTTCGATGCCGTCGAGGTTGCGCAGCAGGCTCAGGTAGAGCATCTGGCTGATGTAGCGCTCGCCGGCAAAGTGCAGGCGCAGCTTGCTCAGCTCCAGCTCGCCGAGGTGGCCATCGGCACTCATCTCCAGGCGCAGGCTGAGCAGCGAACCATCGCCCTTCACCGAGTAGTTCAGCGCGGCCAGATCCAGCGCCATGACTTCGGTCGGGTAGCAGGTGCGGAAGCGGCAACGCACGTCTTCGATCGGCACGCTTTCGATCGGCGTGTCACGCTCGACCTTCAGCGCCGGCCCGGAACGCTTGAGCGGGTCGAACTGCAGAATGCTGAACGCCGGCAGCGGCCGCATGTAGTTCGGCCACAACAACTGCATCAGGGAATGGCTGAGCTCCGGCAACTCGTCATCGAGCTTCTGGCGCAGCCGCCCGGTCAGAAACGCAAAGCCTTCCAGCAACCGCTCCACATCCGGATCCCGCCCGGCCTGCCCCAGGAACGGCGCCAACGCCGGACTACGCTCGGCGAAACGGCGACCCAGCTGGCGCAGTGCGGTGAGTTCGCTTTGGTAGTAGTGGTTAAAGGACACGGGTTACCTGCCTGGTAGTGGAACTCATGGAATAACTGTCCTGTGGATTACGCTCGATACCTGACCTGATCATTGGATGGCACTCTCAGGCTGGTTCGGCTGGATGCGTCCAGCGATGTTTCTTAATACCCAGCGCAACTCGATGACTTGAGAAGCGAGGATTGCCAGCAAGGTGACGCAACCTTGAGCGACGCCATAAAACAAGGCTCTCAATGGGTTGTCGGGGAGCATCCAAAGCAGGATGAAGCCCACCATAAGGCTCAGAATCACCAGTTTGGCAACGAGGCTTGGAATCAGCGCAGCAATAAAATTGACACCGAGAAAAATGTAAAACATCGCGTAGCTGGCAATACCGATGGCGACCCCACGCGTGGTGAACCCGCCGTTCAGATGCTTGTAGGCATGTACTACTGCATTATTCAAAAACACGTAGGCCACACATCCGAAGGCATGGACAAACAGGCACATGGCGATACGGTAGTAGTTGCTCATGCTGGTCTCAGATTTCCGTACCACGATCCAAGGCCATGGATAGCTACAACAGCAGCCAAAACCGAGAGCGTTAGTGCGCGGTGAAGGCGTGAATTTCGAGCCGCCCGATGTGAGGCAGTCAGGAGCAATACAAAGCTCAACAAGGCCAGGCAGCCAAACAGATCACTGTCAGCAACACTGGCCAGATACCCCTGCAAACTCATTGCGTGCATGAATAACGCTCTCCAACTTTCTCAGGTAGCGAGGCCGCCTTTAAATCAGGCATCAACGACACTCTGAAACTATCCAACTTTCCCAGCCTTCAGAGCCTGGATAAACAATCATCTCTCCGCGAAACTCGGGTGCAATGCCGGGACTCCCCTCATCCCGCCAGAGATACCATTCTGATGTTTTTAGTAGATCGTTATTTTTTGTATAAACGCGATAAAAATACGGGCTGCTAAAGTACTTAAACGCACGACCAGCCACTACACCCAAAAAATTGTAATTCGGTGAATACGTTGCGATATAGCAGCTTCCTGAGTCATTCCAGTCAATGAAAAGAGGCTCCGCGGCCTTTGAGCTAAGCACCTTCAAGCCCAAAAGAACCAAAACTGGCACAAGCACGCACAACGAAAAAAGTAAAAAGCTCTTTCTAAGGGATGCTTTCATGGCATTGCCTTAGCTGATCGTTGCGAAAACTCTGCAAAATCTGCAGAGGTAAAACGATGATGAATGGATACAGGAATTTTCTTGACCGTAGAGTACACAAACAAATCACCACCCTTGCCAAGCTTGCTGCGGTAATTATTGTAACTATCGTTGGTCACTTTGAAGTAAACCTTCCCCTCAGATTCATATGTTTCTGGCGAAGTTAAATATGCAAAAATGCTCGGCCTGACAACGCCGTCGTGATTCCAATACCCAAGCAGTTGGTCGCTGCCATCTTCATTCAGAAACTCATATGTATCACGTACATAACAACCAATTTCTTCAATCGTTAATGTAGCAGCCATTTTTTTCGTCTTGGGTGTAGTGCTGAATTTTGTGACTGCAAATTTAATAACAAATCCACCCAATGTGCCGTACACATCATCCAATGGGTTATTCTTCTTTTCCGAAGTGGTAATCCCGATAGATCGAAAATTATATTGCGTAGCAGACTCCAGCATTCTTGCACTCAGGGCACTGTAGTCATGAGCACCCCTAGCAAGGTCCTGGTTAGCCTCATCAAGAACTCCAAGCGTTCTCATGCAAGTCATAAATTGCAAAAGCCCCGGTGCTAATTGCGTCAGTCCCTTTTGACGGCCAATAAGCTCATTGTATTGACTGGGGCTTGCGGCCTTCGCAATAAGCTCTTTGATGGTTTCACCTGTGTGGGGCGAGGAGGAGGTAAGCCATTCAAAATCCAAATCATCAAACAGTTTTTCTTGGGTGATCTTGTCAACGGCAAGACGTCCCCGCTTCTCACTTGAGGACATCACGAAAGGCGCACCGTCGAACCAACGCTGCATGATTCGAGCGCTTTCCTTCCAGCCCATTTTTCTCATCACACCTGGAATATCTGTGATCTGGAAATGATCGACGGCCGCTTCCGCTGGCTTCTTGTCAGAGGAAGGGGTGAGTTGAGCTGTTACAGGAGTGGGTGCCGGCATGTGATAGTCCCTTAAGCAATCACGAGCGAAGTCTGTTCTTCGACGATAAGCGTGACACTTTCAGCGAGGTGGGAAGCAATAGGCCTCGTTCGACCTTGTGCATCAGTAACGCCCCTGACCTCTTTACCGGAGGCTGTACGCAAGGTGTACGGCCGGTCAGCAACCGGTGCGCCGGTTCTAGGATTACGAACCACAAAGTGCTGACTAAACGGCCACTGAATCTCCACCGGCAACGGCGGCACAAACGGCGCCGGCGAATGCGAATTGCCGATAATCACCGTCCCGGATCCAGCCGTGACTTTATTGCCATGAGATCCAACCGAACCGACCGTGGCGGCCGGTTTGCCGTTGATCAGAACCGTCGTCGCCAGATCGCCGACCATCGCACCACCACACGCGGAGGCATCGCCTTCGCGGGCGGCCGGGAGGCCGTCGAAGAACACGTCGCCGGAACCGGCGGCAATCGGGTTGGTGCCGTGGCCGGGGAGCGGGCAAGCGGTGGGGTCGGATACGCGTGCTGCAGGTTTGCCAGACATCGGGGTTCTCCTTAGTTGACCTTCACTTGACCGCTGCCATCCAGGCGCGCGGCGAAACTGACCTGACGCTTGAAACCCTCGACTTCCAGCAGGCCTTCGATGCTGAAGGCCAGGCGAAGCTGATCGTGGTCACGCGGCAGGGAAATGACACGCACGTTGCTCAGGCGCGGTTCGTAGGCTTCGATGAAGCTTTCGATGGCCAGGCGGGCCTGACTCAGGGAGTCGTGCAGGCTCAGGCGCATGTCATTGAGATCGGGCAACCCGTAGTCGGACAGCGTTTGCACGCTGCCGGCCCGGGTGCTGAGCATTTTGGCCAGATGGGCAGCCACCGACGCCATGGCCGAAGCCTCGAGGCTCTTGCCCTTGCGCTGTTCCGCGTCGCCGTTGAGGCGCTCGAAAAGGCTGCCGTATCCGTCCATGAGTCGCTCTTACTCTTTGTCCAGCTTGCCAACCAGCGACAGGGTGAAATCGGCACCCATGTACTTGAAGTGCGGACGCACGTTCAGGCTGACGCGGTACCAGCCCGGCTCGCCTTCAACGTCGCTGACGATCACTTGCGCAGCGCGCAGCGGACGACGGCCACGCACTTCGGCGCTCGGGTTTTCCTGGTCGGCCACGTACTGGCGGATCCACTTGTTCAGCTCCAGCTCGAGGTCGGTACGCTCTTTCCACGAACCGAGTTGCTCGCGCTGCAGCACTTTCAGGTAGTGAGCCAGGCGGTTGACGATCATCATGTACGGCAGTTGGGTGCCGAGCTTGTAGTTCAGCTCTGCAGCCTTGCCTTCTGCGCTGATGCCGAAGAACTTCGGCTTCTGCACCGAGCTTGCGGAGAAGAACGCCGCGTTGTCGGAGCCTTTGCGCATGGTCAGGGAGATGAAGCCTTCCTCGGCCAGTTCGTATTCACGACGGTCGGAAACCAGAACCTCGGTAGGAATCTTGGTTTCGATTTCGCCCATGCTTTCGAAGTGGTGCAGAGGCAGGTCTTCAACCGCGCCGCCGCTCTGTGGGCCGATGATGTTCGGGCACCAGCGGAACTTGGCGAAGCTGTCGGTCAGCTTGGTGCCGAACGCGTAAGCGGTGTTGCCCCACAGGTAGTGCTCGTGGCTGTTGGCAACGTTTTCCTTGTACACGAACGACTTGACCGGGTTTTCTTCCGGGTCGTACGGGTTACGCAGCAGGAAACGCGGAACGGTCAGGCCGACATAGCGGGAGTCTTCGGAGGTACGGAAGCTCTGCCATTTGGCGAATTGCGGGCCTTCGAAGTGATCTTTCAGATCCTTCAGGTCCGGCAGACCGGTGAAGCTTTCCAGACCGAAGAATTTCGGGCCGGCGGCGGCGATGAACGGTGCGTGGGACATGCAGGCTACGCTGGACACGTACTGCATCAGCTTCACGTCCGGCGAGCTTGGGGACATGTAGTAGTTGGCAATGATCGCGCCAACCGGCTGACCACCGAACTGGCCGTATTCAGCGGTGTAGATGTGCTTGTACAGGCCGGACTGCATGACTTCCGGCGAGTCTTCGAAATCGTCCAGCAGGTCTTCTTTGGAGACGTTGAGGATTTCGATCTTGATGTTTTCGCGGAAGTTGGTGCGGTCGACCAGCAGTTGCAGGCCACGCCACGACGATTCCAGGGCCTGGAAGTCCGGGTGGTGCAGGATTTCGTCCATCTGACGGCTGAGCTTGGCATCGATCTCGGCGATCATGCGGTCAACCATGGCTTTCTTGACCGGCTCACCGTTGTTCTGCGGCTTGAGCAGCTCTTCGATGAACGCCGACACACCGCGCTTGGCGATGTCGTAGGCTTCGTCGTCCGGCGTCAGGCGGGTTTCGGCGATGATGCTGTCGAGAATGCTGTACTCGCCGTTTTCTGCGGCGTTCTGTTGTGCTGCGCTAGTGCTCATTGTGTTGGCTTCCTTGGCTGCTGGAGTCTCAAGCGTCCGGAGCTGCGGCGTTCAGGCCCAGCTCACCGAGTACGCGACCGCGGGATTCATCGTCGGCGAGCACGCCTTCGATGGCTTTACGGAACGCAGGTGCGTTACCCAGCGGGCCTTTGAGGGCCACCAGCGCGTCGCGCAGTTCCATCAGTTTTTTCAGCTCAGGCACTTGCTCGACCAGGCTGGCCGGGTTGAAGTCCTTCATGGAGTTGACGCGCAGTTGCACAGCCAGCTCGTCGGCCTCGCCATCTTCCTGCAGACGGTTCGGCACGCTCAGCGTCAGACCCAGCTCTTGCTTGGCCAGCACTTCGTCGAAGGTCATCTTGTCGATGCTGATCGGCTTGCGATCCTCGATCTTGCGATCGTCCTTGCGGTGGGTGTAGTCACCGATTGCCAGCAGCTTCAGCGGCAGTTCAATCTCTTCCTGAGCACCGCCGGTGGCGGGTTTGAAGGTGACGTTGATGCGTTCCTTGGGGGCTACCGAGCCTTCTTTGGCCATGGCTTTTCTCCTTGCGGTTGTGGCCCTGGGGCCTATTCGAGTACCACTTCGAGGTCGAGGTGGCACAGCCTGCGATAAATCTCTTCCTTGCGTTCACGTACGGCATGGTTCTGCGGTAACAACTCGCAGCAACTGTGCAGCAGGTGCAGCACTTCCAATGCAAGATCGGGCTCCCAGGCGTGCAGGCCTGAGTCCTGTAATGTCTGATCGAGGGTTTCGAGCTGGTTCTTGGCGAGTTCGTATTTCTTGGCCAGGAAGCACAGCCGCGCGAGGGCGAACTGCCAGAAGAAGCGTTCGCGCCCGCCGTGCGCCGATTGCAGACCCTGCTTGAGGATCTGCACGGCAGGCTTGAGGCCTTCCTTGCGCAGGATCGGCTGGACTTCCTCCAAGGCCTTTTCCCAGGCTGGCTGGGTTTCGACGTTCTCGGTCTCGACCTTGCGCGGCGCGCTGGCGCTTTGCAGGTGCGGCATGACGTTGCCGGCGATCCACGCCCGGGTGGACGGATCGGCGAACGGCGCGCCGTCATGGAAACGCAGCTCGATGATGCCGGGCAGGCGCTGAATCAAAAGCGCGAAGTGGATTTCCACTTCGCGCATGGCCAGCTCGGCGTTGAGGTTCTGGAGACATTCCCAGACCATCCTCTGGCCATCGAACCAGAACGGCGCCTTCGCCAGGCTCGCCTCCAGTTCCACCAGCAGGTCGGCATATTTGCCCTGATCGAAGCGGTCCTGATACTGCTTGAGCTTGTCGACCGGCAACCCGCGCAGCACGGTAATCTGCTCGGCGTTGCGCTCGGGCACCGCATCGATCGTCATCCACAGCAAGGTGCGGTTGAGGCGCAGCGCGCGCAGGTCGGTGGCTTTCTGCTTGAGCCACCAGGCGCACAGCGGGCGGGCGCTTTCCTGCTGGGCGCGCAGGGCTTTGTGGGCTTCTTTTTCGTTGTCAATCGGCGCACCGGGAGCCAGTAACTGGCTGGCGGCCTGCTTGACCTGCGCCACCGCCGCACCCACCACGCCGGGTGCCGGCTGATTGTCAGCGGCACGCTGGATCATGGTTTTCAGGCGGCGAGAAAGCGGCAGCAGCAGCGGCGCATCATCGCCCAGGTGCTCGGTGCAGGCGGCGTCGAGACCGGACAGATGCTCGGACAACTGCCGGAACATCGGCAGCTGTTCCTTGATCGCGATGTTCTCGGTGATCACCTGCTCAAGACGCGGCACCAGCCAGCCGATGGCGGCGGCCCGGGTGCGGGGTTTGAGCGGGTGAATCTCGGCCCAGTGGTTTTCCGACAAATGGTGCAGAAAACCGAGGCCGGCCAGCAGGCCGGGGAAGGATTCACGCTGGTACAGCGACCAGGTCAGCCAGGCGCCGACACGCAAATCCTTGGATTGGGTACGCAGGAGGTTTTCGCTGTTTTCGCGAATTTTCAGCCAGTCGATCTGCCCGCTTTCGTGCATCGACGAGGCTTTGGCCAGCTCGCTTTCCAGGGCCTCGAATTCGCTCGAGAAACGAACGTCTTCGCCCGCAAAATTCTCTTTGGAAACAGAGACTTTAGCGAGTTCGAGGTAATGGGCGGAAAGTTTGCTTGAGTAGGACATCCATGGCCTTTATTAGGATTACGGTCGTGCGCCTATTGGAGTTGCAGCGGCGCGGGACAGTATCGAAGAGCAGTCGGAAGACTCATCCAATTGAGTGTTTGCTCTTTCAAGTGCGCGCATCGTAATCACTATGATGGCCACTAGCAAGCATCCGATTAAACAACAAGACGAACTGTTCATTGGGCGCTGTAGGAGATCGCCCTATATGTGACAGGGGATTCCCTGATGTCCCTTTATATTTCACTTTTAAGCCTATCCCTTCCGAAAGCATTGGGCCAGAGCGGCCGGCGCGCGGCATCGAGAACATCTGCACGCTCGTTCCACAAGTAAGCGGCGAAAGCATGACAAACCCCGAAAAAATTTGAAGTAGGACGCTTCCGAAAATACACCGCCATTTATTAACAAATGACTGGCGACAACAGACAACATTAAAAGTGCCATCAATTTGATGGCATTTATATGTTTAATAGTCCTGGATCCTTGCCTGCATAAGACTATTACGCAGGATTCCAATCATTCGCCGTCAGTTTCTCACAGCCATTTCCCACAATTTCCACGTTGTTTTACAACCCGGAAAGCTCCGACTTAAACAAGCGATCCTTCTTACATAAATCTGTTTAACGCCTTGTTAGCGTGCCGGCCAATGTTCGCGTGCGCTGACCAGGGAGGGTTTCGACATCACGCCGTCTTCCCCTCTCTGCTTAAGGACAAGCGTATGTCTGGAGCTGTCAGTTCTGCGCGCTTTACGCTGCAGATTCCCGCTGTTCGCAACGACTTCAAGGTGCTGGCCTTCGAAGGCACCGAGACCATCAGCACCCTTTATGCCATCCACGTCGAACTGGTCAGTGAAGACCCCGACTTCGATATGGAAGGCCTGCTCGGTCAGCCTGCCTTCCTGCAGTTCGGCCTGAACGGTGAAGGCATTCATGGACGCATCGACGATGTGTTGGCGGGTGAGTCGGGAAAACGCCTGACCCACTATCGCCTGATACTGGTGCCGAGCCTCCACTATTTGCAGTTCAGTCACGATCAACGGATTTACCAGGGGCAGACTGTCCCGCAGATCATCACGCAAACACTCAAGCGACACGGCATCCTCGCCGATGCGTTCACCTTCCATGTCCAGCCCCTAGCAGCACGGGATTACTGCACCCAATACGACGAAAGCGATTTCGAGTTCATTCAGCGCTTGTGTGCCGAGGACGGAATCGCCTGGCATCACCAGCACTCCGCGCAAGGCCATTTGCTGGTGTTCACCGATGACTCGGTGTTCCTCCCGACATTGCGCGCCACACCCTATCGCCGGGATAGCGGGATGGTCCCGGAATATCCAGTAGTCAGCAGGTTTTCCTTGCGCGCCGCCACCCGGACAAGCCGGGTCACGCGACGCGACTATGACCTGAGGCGACCGACGCTTTTAATCGAAAGCCGCTTCAGCGCCGAATTCACCCCGACGCTTGAGGACTACCAATACCCGTTGCCGCTGGCCAACGAAAAGCGTGGCAAGCAACTGGCCCGTCAGGCCCTGGAGCGCCATCGCGCAGACTATGAAATGGCAGAGGGTCAAAGCAACCAACCTACCTTGCGCTGCGGCCATCTGCTTGAACTGACCGAACACCCTCGCCAGAAATGCAACGATCTGTGGCTGCTGCTCGGGATCAGCCACACCGGGCGGCAGCCGCAAGTGCTCGAAGAGTCGGTTAGCAGCGAAACTCAATCGGCGGACGGTTTTACCCAAGGCTATCGCAACACCTTCCACGCCATTCCGGCCGAGGTAGTTTTCCGTCCGCCGCTTCCCGCACGCAGGCTACCACTGGTCAGCCAGACCGCCCGGGTGACCGGCCCCAAAGGCGAAGAGATCTACTGCGATGAGTTCGGTCGCGTAAAAGTCGAATTCCACTGGGACCGGACCGAATTAAACAGTGAGCGCAGCAGTTGCTGGGTGCGGGTCTCGTCGAGCTGGGCCGGGAACGGTTTCGGTGTCGTCACCCTCCCCCGCATCGGGACGGAAGTGGTGGTGACCTTCGTGGAAGGTGATCCCGACAAGCCGCTGATTACCGGCTGCGTGATCAACAAGGTCACGCCCGCGCCTTACAAACTGCCCGAGCACAAGACCCGAACCGTGCTGCGCAGTCGCAGCTCGCCTGACACCGGCGGCTACAGCGAATTTACGATTGAAGACCGCGCCGGACTGGAACTGGTCTACCTGCGTGCCCAGCGCGACATGGAGCGGCAGGTTCTCCATGACAGCCGGCTGGCGGTCGGGCGCGATCGTTGGGAAAGCATCCAGGGCAGCAGCCAGACGACGGCCGGGAAAATCATTACCGTCGAGGCGGGCCAGCAGGTGCAGATCAAGGCCGGCGCCAGCGTGGTGCTGGATGCCGGCGCCAGCATCACGCTGAAGGCGGGCGGTCACCACATCGTGATCGACAGCGGCGGGATCTTCAGCAGTACCGAGATGGTGGCGGGAGGAAAGACGTCCGCCAGCGGAGCCGCTGATCATCCAGAAGCCGCAATGGCGGGTACCTTGGCCGCAGGACCAGCAACTGCTTCCACTCAAGCAGCGGAGGAAGGAGAACTCGAAGAAGAGGAGGAAGAGGTCGAACTGGAAGACGAGTTACCTGCTGGCATCACCTTGCGGATCGGCGTGTTTTTCGATGGGACGGGGAACAATCTGTTCAACAGCGAACAGGTGAAGGGCTGCTATGCGCGGGATGTGAATCTTGAGGAGGAAGCCGAGGACATTCGACAGTTCTGCCAGATGCATGGGTATGACGGACAGGGCAATGTGCCGGATAACAGTTATGGGAATGATGCGAGCAATGTGGCGAGGCTGTATGAGTTATATCGCGATGACCAAGGGCGGCAACTGGCGAAAGAGGAAACCATCGCGTACATACCGGTCTATCTTGAGGGCATAGGTACGAGTGCCGATAAGGACGACTCGGTTTTTTCGCAAATGACTGGCACGGGTGCACAAGGTGTACTGGCGAGAGTCAAGCAAAGCCCGACCAGCATCATTCCTGGGATTCGCCTTTTTGAGTCG
Organism: Pseudomonas paraglycinae; assembly: GCF_021601625.1. Taxonomy (GTDB): domain Bacteria; phylum Pseudomonadota; class Gammaproteobacteria; order Pseudomonadales; family Pseudomonadaceae; genus Aquipseudomonas; species Aquipseudomonas paraglycinae. Next base: position 26,783 of record NZ_BQHR01000010.1, read on the forward strand.
GCGAACCCGACCCTGAAGGTGGAATCCGTTCAGTTCGACATCTTCGGCTTCAGCCGCGGCGCCGCTGCTGCGAGACACTTCGCCAATGAAGTGATGAAAGGCGAGCAAAGCCCGCTGGCGCAATTACTTCCCGCGGACTCGTCACTGTTCCTTGAGAGCTTCTCCTGGCGGGCCAACATCGATGTCAGCATTAACTTCATCGGCATCTTCGACACCGCTGCCGCCATAGGCAGCATGGCTGACGGCGATTTCAGCGTCCATGACGCCAACAACCCCGGCGTCAATCTGTATCTGGCGCCGGACATTGCAAAGAAAGTTGTGCACCTGGTTGCCCGGGACGAACGCCGCCACAACTTTTCGCTCAACAGCGCCGGAAACGCCGACATTGTGTTGCCGGGCGTCCACTCCGACTTGGGCGGCGGGTACTTACCGAATCTTGTCGAACGGGTACTGCTGAGCAAGCCGCGCTGCAGTCGCGACGTGGACTTTAATACCCCTTCGTCGTCGACCAACGCTTATCGGTTGGCCGAGCAAGAACTCGGCAGGCTTCAGGACCAACTGCATTTCTATGGGCTGACGCTTCAAGTCAAAACCTGGGCGGTGGAAACGGCCAGCAACGTCAAGGGCGATCGGCGCAAATCAAAAAATGTCTACGCAGCGGTCTACAGCGAACGAGTTGTGCGCAATGACCTGTCCCTGATTTACCTGCGAATCATGCGGGAGCTGGCGAACCGGCACGGGGTAGAGTTCGAAACGATTAACCAAGAATCTCAGAGTTACGCGCTACCGGGAGAGCTCAAGGGTATCGCCCGAAAATTGATGATGTTTGCGCTGGGTGAATCCCGCAGTCTCGATTTGAGCCTGAACGAGCATGCGCTACTCGCTCAACGCTACATTCATCTGTCATCCAACTGGAATGCTGCGAAGGGACTCAACGAAACCGGGCTGAGCATCCTGTTTATCAACCGCCCCGCCGATCAGTCTGTTCGTGTGGTGCACCCTAATGCGTGAGAACTCGTACATGCTCAAGATTGGCTTTGCATTGATATTCATTGTGTTGCTGGGCGGCTGCACTTCCGGTGGTACAAGATTGCTGCCTTATGACGGCTGGATGCTCAGGTTTTTCACACCCGACTACATGGAGGCCTGGATCGAAAATGCCGACGTCGTGGACGTCAACAAACGCGTATTTCTGGACACAGCCGGTGGAGTTCCAGCATTTGCCTATCCGCGACCGTACAGTAAAGGCGTACCCGCCACTTTCCGTGGGCAGGCACCAGGATGGCCGGAACATCCGGTAGGCAAAGGTCGACGTGTCACGGGGGCCGCGCTGCCCTATCTGGTCTTCGTCCGCTGGTATTCCATGGCCGAACCACAGACTTACAAAGCCTTCATAAAAATTCCGGACTCAGTTCGCCAGATCATGCTCAAGGGCGAGAGGGTTTTCTGTCGGGCAGACGGCAAGTGGATCACGGATTACCGAAATATGATGGTCATCGGCCTCGCGCCAGGCGGCATCGCCAAGGTCTGGCTGGGCGGCCAGTGTCTTTTGTCGACCGAAGTCATGCGGGTCCAGGGCAAGATCGATCCCAAAGGTCCCTACGGTGGCAAGACCAACGGAAGACACAGGCAGCTCTATGAAGAATCCAAGGCCTACATCGAAAAATACGGCATCCCCTACGACTCCTGGTGACCACTCGATTGTCGGGCACCGTCTACCGCCAGCGACCACAATACAACTCACTGCAATTCCTCACTGATACGGACATTGGCAAATGGATGAAAACAGACGGCCCATCAAGACCCGCTCGGCGGGCTGGGCGAGACGCTTCACGGATGAACTGGTCAAGCGGGACATTTCCCCCAACCAGATCTCCGTCATCAGCATGCTCTTCGCGCTGTTCGGCGCGGTGACGCTGTACATCGATAACGGCGTGGCCGGTTCGATCCTGTGTATCGTCGGCATTCAACTGCGGCTGCTGTGCAATCTGTTCGACGGGATGGTGGCGATCAAAGGCGGCAAGCAGTCGGCCATTGGCAGCCTGTACAACGAGTTTCCGGATCGGGTGGCGGACAGCCTGCTGATCGTCGGCTTGGGTTTTGCCATCGGCCAGTCCGATCTTGGCTGGTTCGCAGCATTGGCCGCTGCGCTGACAGCGTATGTTCGTGTGTTCGGCGGCGCTCTAGGGCTCACGCAGAGCTTCATGGGGCCGATGGCAAAGCAGCACCGGATGGCGGTGATGACCGTGGCGCTGCTGTTGAACGTGTTCGAAACCCTTTACTACGCGACCCACTACGCTTTGCTGATCGCGCTGGTGATCATCGCCCTTGGCTCCGTCGCGACCTGCGTGACGCGCACCCTGGCCATCGCCAGACAACTGAAGGGGAAGGCCCATGTGGATCAGTAATGCGCTGATTTCGGTGCTGCGCTTCTTGATCGGCGTGACCGCCCGCTGGGAAAGCCCGCCGGACCTCACGCGCCAGCGCATCTACTACGCCAACCACACCAGCCACATGGACACCCTGGCGATCATCGCCGCACTGCCGCCGGAAGCCCGGTTGAACGTGAAACCGGTGGCGGCCGCCGACTACTGGGGCAAGAACCGCTTTCTGTCATACATCTCGCAGAAAGGCCTGAATGCGGTGTTGATCGAGCGCAATCCTGCGCCGGGTACCAACGTGCTCGAGCCGATCTTCGATGTGGTGCGGGCCGGTCATTCGATCATCATTTTTCCTGAAGGGACGCGCTCCACTCAGCCGCTGCCGGGGGAGTTCAAGTCCGGGATCTTCCGCCTTGCCGAAACCTTTCCGGACGTCGATCTGGTGCCGATCTACCTGGAAAACCTGCATCGCTCGATGCCCAAGGGCAAACATGTGCCGCTGCCGATCATCTGTACGATCCGCATCGGCGACCCGCTGCAACGAATCGCCGGCGAGGAGAAACAGGCGTTTCTGGAACGGGCGCGTGACGCCATCGTGAGGTTGTCGAAATGAGTCTGGAAACCAAGTTCCTGTGGTTCTTCGCGGCAATCGCCGGGTTGCTGGCGGTGGCTTCGCTGATTGGCGGCGTACTGGCACGGCGGGCGAAGAGCGAAAGCTCGATCGCGACCATCGAAAACCTCATCCAGCGCGTGAATGCCTGGTGGGGGATGGTCATTATTTTCTTTGTGTCCTGGCTGCTCGGCCCCAACGCGACGGTGGTGCTGTTCGGCTTCATTTCGCTGTTTGCGCTGCGCGAGTTCATAACACTCACGCCGACCGCACGCGGTGACCATAACGCGCTGTTTTCGGCGTTTTTCATCCTGATCCCGCTGCAATATCTGCTGATCGGCACCCATTGGTATTCGATGTTCACCCTGCTGGTGCCGGTGTATGCATTCCTGCTGCTGCCGGCGATTGCCGTGTTGAGCCAGGACACCGAAGGCTTTCTGGAGCGCACGGCGAAGATTCAGTGGGGCGTGATGATCTGCATCTACTGCATCAGCCATGCGCCGGCGCTGCTGTTGCTGGACCTGAAGGGTTTCCAGGGTCAGAACGCCCTGCTGCTGTTCTACCTGGTATTCGTGGTGCAGATGAGCGATGTGCTGCAGTACGTGTTCGGCAAGCTGTTCGGCAAACGCAAGGTCGCACCGCTGGTGAGCCCGTCGAAAACCGTCGAAGGGCTGGTCGGTGGCGGCCTGTCGGCCACGCTCATCGGTGGCTGCATGTTCTGGATGACACCGTTCAGCTTCTGGCAGTCGCTGCTGATGTCGCTGGTCATCGTGGTGATGGGTTTCCTTGGCGGGCTGGTCATGTCGGCGATCAAACGCAGCCTGAGCGCGAAGGACTGGGGCACGATGATCAAGGGCCACGGCGGGATGCTCGACCGCATGGACTCGATCTGTTTCGCCGCGCCGATCTTCTTTCACCTGACCCGGTACTTCTTCTCGGCCTGATCCGGCCCCAATCATCGAGCACAAAAAATGGGCATCCGACCGCAATCGGTATGCCCATTTTTCATGCAGCGCGCCCGGCTGACCGGGCGTTTACCGCGATTATGGATTGACGCTGTCTTTCAACGATTTGCCTGGCTTGAACGCAACGGTGTTGCTGGCCTTGATCTTCACCGGTTCACCGGTTTGCGGGTTTTTGCCGGTGCGGGCACCGCGGTGGCGTTGCAGGAAGGTGCCGAAGCCCACCAGCGTGACGCTGTCCTTGCGGTGCAGGGCGCCGGTGATTTCTTCGAGAACGGCGTTGAGAACGCGGTTGGCCTGCTCTTTGGTCAGATCCGCTTTTTCAGCGATTGCAGCGGCGAGTTCTGGTTTACGCATTAGTGAAGCCCCTTTGACGGTTTTTTGTTGTTATGTCCGTGCTGTTCTCGTTGGAACAGCGCCCAAGGCGCCGCAGGCTCTACTCTGCGGCAGACGGGAGTGAGGATGGCACGCGGTTAAGGGCGGCGCCAGTCTCCCCGCGACGTTTGTGGGGGCAAAAGCGGGGTGATTCCGACAGAACGACCGGTATTTACGCCAGCAAGGCCGGAAGCTGTTTGTTCAGTGCGAGTTTTTCCATCACCGCCGCGCCGGTCAGGGCGTAACCGAGCAATTGCCCTTCTGCATCGTGGCACAGCACCTTGACGTCGGCGCCCTGCCCTTCGACCGTCCAGATGCCCTCGCGGCCCCGGGGCGGCGGGGAAACCACCAGTGGGCAGACCGGGGTTTTCACGGTGATCGGCATCGGTCCGTAGTTCACCACGGTCGGGTTGCCGGCCAGGGTTTGTGCCAGCGCTCGCGCACAACTCATGAGGGGCATGACGTACAGAAGATTCAGCCCGTCGACCTCGGCGCAGTCGCCCAGGGCGTAAATGTTGGCGTGCGAGGTTTGCAGGTGACGGTCGACAACCACGCCGCGATTGGTCTGGATGCCGGCTGCCGCTGCCAGATCGATCCGCGGGCGCAGGCCGATGGCCGAGACCACCACATCGCACGGGACAACCTGGCCATCGGACAGGTGCGCTTCCAGCCCATCAGCGACTTTTTGCAGACGGGTCAGCACCGGGCCGAGGTGGAAACGTGCACCGAGGCTTTCCAGCCCGGCCTGCACCGCAGTCGCCGCCGCGGGATGCAGCAGGGTCGGCATCACCTGTTCGCACGGTGCAACCAGTTGCACCTCGTAGCCACCGAGAATCAGGTCATTGGCGAACTCGCAGCCGATCAGCCCGGCGCCGAGCAGCAACACCCGACGCTTGCCGGCCGCTGCTGCGCGAAAGCGTGCGTAGTCTTCGAGATCGTTGATCGGGAACACCAGGTCCCCGCCATCGCCTTCGATCGGCACGCGTACGGTTTCGGCGCCCCAGGCGAGGATCAGGTCACGATAGCTCACTGCTTCCTCGCCGATCCACAAACGCTTGTGGCCGGGATCGATGCCGCTGATGCGGGTGTGGGTGCGGATTTCGGCCTTCAACTGCTCGGCCATGGCACCCGGTTCGGCCATGCTCAGGCCGTCGGCGTCCTTGTTCTTGCCGAAGCCGGTGGACAGCATCGGCTTGGAGTAGGAGCGACCGTCATCGGCGGTAATCAGCAGCAACGGGGTTTCGCCATCGAGTTTGCGAAACTCGCGGGCCAGGTTGTAACCCGCAAGCCCGGTGCCAACGATTACGACAGGTGCGCTCATGCCCTACTCCTCAGTGTTTTCTCAGTTGATTTCGATCATTTCGAAGTCCATCTTGCCGACGCCGCAGTCCGGGCACAGCCAGTCTTCCGGCACGTCCTGCCACAGGGTGCCCGGCGCAATGCCGTCATCCGGCCAGCCGTCGGCTTCGTTGTAGATCAGGCCGCAGACCACACATTGCCACTTTTTCATTCAGGTACTTCCTCAGGGTTCAGGCTTTAGCCGGCGCGGACGGTCGATGGTGCAGCGCTGCCGTCCGGCTCAGGGCGTTTTGTACTGATCGTGCCGGGCAGATGCAAGCCTGTTCGGCGCAGCGGCGACCCGGATCAATCAAACTCGCGGTGCAGCATGGTAAGCTCGCCGCCTCATTTGCTGCCAATAATGACTCATTGTGCAACACACAAACGCTCCGCTGTGGCGCCCGCAAAGCGAACTGACACCCCTCCCCGACACATCCACGCTCGACTGGCTGTTCGACGAAGGCTCCCTGACCCGCCGGCTGACGCGCCTGTCCGATGACGGCTTCAGCGTGACGCCGCTGTTCGAAGGCTGGCAGACCCTGCGCGACGACGAATGCGCCGCGCTGGATCTGGCCGAAGGCAGCGAGGGCTGGGTGCGCGAGGTGTATCTGCGCGGGCATGGCCAGGCCTGGGTGTTCGCCCGCAGCGTGGCGTCGCGCAGTGCCTTGCAGGGCGACGGCTTGCACATGGATGAACTGGGCAGCCGCTCGCTGGGCGAACTGCTGTTCTGCGATCACGCCTTCCAGCGCCGCGCCATCGAAGTCTGCCATTACCCGGAACACTGGTTGCCCGAAGGTTCCCGGGCTGCCGGCCTGTGGGGACGGCGTTCGCGTTTCGACCGTGGCGCATTGAGCGTACTGGTGGCGGAGATTTTCCTGCCTACGATGTGGGAAGCCGTCCGCGCCCGTCCGGAGAACTGCTGATGTACCAAAGCCTGCTCAAATCCCTGAATCGCTTGAACCCGCGCGCCTGGGACTTCATCCAGCTGACCCGGATGGACAAGCCGATCGGCATTTACCTGCTGCTGTGGCCAACGCTCTGGGCCCTGTGGATTGCCGGTAAAGGCTCGCCATCGCTGGCCAATATCGTGATTTTCGTCCTCGGCGTGGTGCTGACCCGTGCCGGCGGCTGCGTGATCAACGACTGGGCCGACCGCAAGGTCGACGGCCACGTCAAACGCACTGCGCAGCGACCTATTGCTGCCGGCAAGATCAGCTCGAAAGAGGCGCTGGTGTTTTTCGCGCTGCTGATGGGCATGAGTTTCCTGCTGGTGCTGTGCACCAACGCGGCGACGATCTGGCTGTCGCTCGGCGGTCTGGCGCTGGCGTTCACCTATCCGTTCATGAAGCGCTACACCTACTATCCGCAAGTGGTATTAGGCGCGGCGTTCTCTTGGGGGATGCCGATGGCGTTCACCGCCGAAACCGGTGAGTTGCCGGCAACGGCCTGGCTGCTGTGGATCGCCAACCTGTTGTGGACTGTGGGTTACGACACTTATTACGCGATGACCGACCGCGACGATGACCTGAAGATCGGCGTGAAATCCACGGCGATCCTGTTCGGCGATGCCGACCGGGTGATCATCCTGACCTTGCAGGTACTGTCGCTGTGCTGTCTGCTGCTGGCGGGGTCGAAATTCGAGCTGGGGATCTGGTTCCACCTCGGCCTGCTGGTGGCGGCCGGGTGCTATGCCTGGGAATTCTGGTACACCCGCGACCGGGACCGGATGCGCTGCTTCAAGGCGTTTTTGCACAACCACTGGGCCGGGCTGGCGATTTTTGTCGGGATCGTGCTGGATTACGCGTTGCGTTGATCCACAGAACCTGTGGGAGCGAGTTTGCTCGCTCCCACAGGGCATTTGCGTTTATTTGTGCTCGTGAACCACGTGCCACACGTCCTTCATGCCATCGCCCTTCATTTCTCCCGGCTTCTCATCCTTCATGAACGTGTACAGCGGTTTGCCGTCGTAGGCGTACTGCATCATGCCGTCATCACGTTTGATGACCGTCCATTTACCTTCAGCCTTGGCATCCGCCGGCGCCATCAACGGCGGCCAGTTCTTGGCGCAATCGCCGTTGCACATCGACTTGCCGCCACTGTCCTTGTCGAACGTGTAAAGCGTCATGCCCTTGTGGTCGACCATCATTCCGTCTTTCATCATGGCCGGCTCGGCCGCCATCGCCAGTCCAGGCAGAGTCAGGGCGGCAGCCATCAGCAAAGCCTTAAAGGAAGCAGTCATTTGAGTCATGGAAACCTTCTCTTGTGGTTGTCAGGATTCGGACTTAGAGCTTAGTTCAGGATTTGCACAATCGCCGCCGGACTAAAATACTGTCACACGACTGCAATAATTCCGTTATCTAATGCGGCGCAAGACAGTTAAATGACAAGAGGATTAAGGCATGGTTGGCAGGAGCATTCTGATCGTCGACGACGAAGCGCCCATTCGCGAAATGATCGCCGTTGCGTTGGAAATGGCCGGCTATGACTGCCTCGAGGCAGAGAACTCGCAGCAGGCCCACGCCATCATCGTCGACCGCAAACCGGACCTGATCCTGCTCGACTGGATGCTGCCCGGCACCTCCGGCATCGAGCTGGCCCGCCGCCTCAAGCGTGACGAGCTGACCGGGGACATTCCGATCATCATGCTCACCGCCAAGGGCGAAGAGGACAACAAGATCCAGGGCCTGGAAGTCGGCGCCGACGACTACATCACCAAACCGTTTTCCCCACGCGAACTGGTGGCACGCCTCAAGGCTGTGCTGCGTCGCGCCGGCCCGACCGATGGCGAAGCGCCGATCGAAGTCGGCGGCCTGCTGCTCGACCCGATCAGCCACCGCGTGACCATCGACGGCAAACCTGCCGAGATGGGCCCGACCGAATACCGTCTGCTGCAATTCTTCATGACCCACCAGGAGCGCGCCTACACCCGTGGCCAGTTGCTGGACCAGGTCTGGGGCGGCAACGTCTATGTTGAAGAGCGCACCGTCGACGTGCACATCCGGCGCCTGCGCAAGGCCCTCGGCGACGCCTACGAAAATCTGGTACAAACCGTGCGCGGCACCGGCTACCGGTTCTCCACCAAAGCCTGAGCCGAGCGCCAGCCCCGTAGACAAGGACCGCATTTTCCGTGAACCAAAACTGGCATGGCACCCTGATTCGCCACATGCTGTTGCTGGTCACCGGCTGCCTGGTGATCGGCCTGATCACCGGCTACTACGGCTGGAGTCTGGCGGCGGGCCTGGGCCTGTACCTGGCCTGGACGCTCAAGCAACTGCTGCGTCTGCACGAATGGCTGCGCCTGCACCAACCCGATGAAGCACCGCCCGACGGCTATGGCCTGTGGGGCGAGGTGTTCGACAGCATCTACCACCTGCAACGCCGCGACCAACGGGTACGCGGACGCCTGCAAGCGGTGATCGACCGCGTTCAGGAGTCCACCGCCGCGCTGAAAGACGCGGTGATCATGCTCGACAGCGACGGCAACCTGGAATGGTGGAACCGCGCCGCCGAAACCCTGCTCGGCCTCAAGACGCCACAGGACAGCGGCCAACCGGTAACCAACCTGGTCCGTCATCCGCGCTTCAAGGAATACTTCGAGCAGGAAAGCTACGCCGAACCGCTGGAAATCCCCTCGCCGACCAACGATCGCGTACGCATCCAGCTGTACCTCACGCGCTACGGCAACAACGAACACCTGATGCTGGTGCGCGACGTCACGCGTATCCATCAGCTGGAACAGATGCGCAAAGACTTCATCGCCAACGTCTCCCATGAGCTGCGCACCCCGCTGACGGTGATCTGCGGCTACCTGGAAACCCTGCTCGACAACGTCGAGGAAGTGAACCCGCGCTGGAGCCGTGCCCTGCAGCAGATGCAGCAACAGGGCGGACGCATGCAGACCCTGCTCAACGACTTGCTGTTGCTGGCCAAGCTGGAAGCCACCGATTACCCGTCGGACAACCAGCCGGTGCACATCGACACACTGTTGCAGTCGATCAAGAGCGACGCGCAGCAGTTGTCCGGCTCAAAGAATCAGCTCATCACCCTGGAAGCCGACACCAGCATTCTGCTCAAGGGCAGCGAGGCGGAACTGCGCAGTGCGTTTTCCAACCTGGTGTTCAACGCCGTCAAATACACCCCTGCCGAGGGCAACATCCGCATCCGCTGGTGGGGCGACGATCAAGGCGCGCACCTCAGCGTGCAGGATTCCGGGATCGGCATCGACAGCAAACACCTGCCGCGCCTGACCGAACGTTTCTACCGCGTCGACTCCAGCCGCAACTCCAACACCGGCGGCACGGGCCTGGGTCTGGCCATCGTCAAACACGTACTGCTGCGCCATCGCGCACGTATGGAGATCAGCAGCGTGCCCGGTCATGGCAGCACCTTCACCTGCCATTTCGCCCCGGCCCAGGTCGCCCAGGCACGGGTCATCAGCGCCGCTGAGTAATGCCGGACTAGGCAATCGCCAGGTCAGCCGCTACATTGGCTGACTTGCGCCTGCCTTTCAGGTGCGGATTTTTCTTTCTTTCGAATCACACGGAACCCGCAAAACTCCATCATGGACCCTTCCCCTGGCTTGTCCCTCGCAACCATATTCGCCGATTTCGGCATGATTCTTTTCGCTCTGATCCTGGTTTTGCTCAACGGCTTCTTCGTTGCGGCGGAATTCGCCATGGTCAAACTGCGCTCGACCCGGGTCGAAGCCATCGCTGAGCAGCACGGCTGGCGCGGGCACATCCTGCGCACGGTACACAGTCAGCTCGATGCGTACCTCTCGGCGTGCCAGCTCGGTATCACCCTCGCCTCCCTGGGCCTGGGCTGGGTCGGCGAGCCGGCGTTCGCGCATATTCTCGAACCGCTGCTGAGCGCGGTTGGCGTGCAATCGGCCGAAGTCGTCAAAGGCATCTCGTTCTTCACTGCGTTCTTCATCATTTCGTACCTGCACATCGTGGTCGGCGAGCTCGCACCCAAATCCTGGGCGATCCGCAAACCCGAGCTGCTGTCGCTGTGGACGGCGGTGCCGCTGTACCTGTTCTACTGGGCCATGTACCCGGCGATCTACCTGCTCAACGCCAGCGCCAACACCATCCTGCGCATCGCAGGTCAAGGTGAACCCGGTCCGCATCACGAGCACCATTACAGCCGTGAAGAACTGAAACTGATCCTGCACTCCAGCCGTGGTCAGGACCCGAGCGACCAGGGCATGCGCGTGCTGGCCTCGGCGGTGGAAATGGGCGAGCTGGAAGTAGTCGACTGGGCCAACTCCCGGGAAGACCTGATCACCCTCGAATTCAACGCCCCGCTGAAAGAGATCCTGGCGATGTTCCGTCGCCACAAGTTCAGCCGTTATCCGGTGTACGACAGCGAGCGCAAAGAATTCGTCGGCCTGCTGCATATCAAAGACCTGCTGCTGGAACTGGCGGCGCTGGATCACATTCCCGAGTCGTTCAACCTCGCCGAACTGACCCGCCCGCTGGAGCGCGTTTCCCGGCACATGCCGCTGTCGCAGCTGCTGGAGCAGTTCCGCAAGGGCGGCTCGCACTTCGCTGTGGTTGAAGAAGCCGACGGCAACATCATCGGCTACCTGACCATGGAAGACGTGCTGGAAGTGCTGGTCGGCGATATCCAGGACGAACACCGCAAGGCCGAGCGCGGCATCCTCGCCTACCAGCCGGGCAAACTGTTGGTACGGGGCGATACGCCGTTGTTCAAGGTCGAGCGCCTGCTAGGGATCGACCTCGATCACATCGAAGCCGAAACCCTCGCCGGGCTGATCTACGAAACCCTGAAACGGGTGCCGGAAGAGGAAGAAGTGCTTGAAGTCGAAGGCCTGCGGATCATCATCAAGAAGATGAAAGGTCCGAAGATCATTCTGGCCAAGGTGCTGATGCTCGACTGACGGGGTTTACTGCTTGCCCAACGCAAAGTTGGGCAACGCCCCCAGCGGCTGGTTGAACTGATACGGAATCGACACCAGCCCCATCCCGGTATTGCGCTGCACCACAAAGTGCAGGTGCGGGCCGCTGCTGTTGCCGGTGTTGCCGGACAGCGCCAGCGGACTGCCCACCGTCACCCGCTGCCCCTCACGCACACTCACCGACCCTTGCTTGAGATGCAGGTACACGCCCATCGTGCCGTCGTCGTGCAGGATCCGCACGAAATTGCCGGACGGATCGGTGCCGCGCCCGTTCTGGGAATTTTCGGTCTTCACCACCACTCCGGCGCGCGCCGCAATGATCGGCGTACCGACCGGCATGGCGATGTCCATCGCGTATTTGTTCTTCGGCCCGAAGTGGCTGTAATCGCCATTGGCGCCCTGGCTGAGACGGAACGGACCGCCTCGCCACGGAAACGGATAGCGATAGCCCTGAGCCGCGCCAGCAGGGTCACCGAGGGAATACTGGAACATCGGCGTATACACCAGCGGCTTGCCACCGGACACCGCCGTCAGCAACGCCAGCCGCGTATTGCTGCGCGCCGGCAGTACCCGGCGGATCGTTTGCGCCGGTGCGCCACGCACGTTGCTCATCCCGGTAAACGCCAGTGCAACCTCGACTGGCGCGTACAGGTCGTTGCGCACGAACACCACGTCCGCGCCCTTCTGCTTCTTGATGTCGAGATAGACCTGGCGCTCGAGGCGCTCGACCATCCGGTCCTGAAACACGAACACCTGGGAGCCTTTGCTCGGACGGTCGCTGTACGAAACCACTCCGTTGGCATCGGTGGATTTGTAGATCGTCATGGCCACAGTCGAGGTGGAGGCCATGAACAGACCACAGAAAAACAGCAGGCGCAGGGGCATGGGCAAAAGTTCTGTCGAGTAAGGCCTGGGAATGAGCCTAGCAGCTGAAGCAGACCAGGCTAGTCGACAGATGTTTCAAAATGGCGTGAATGATCGTCCCCACGCTTTGCGTGGGAACGATCAATGTCAGGCGACGAAGATTATGCGCCCGGAACGAAGTGCTTCTGCGCCGTACCGCGAGCAATCAGGCGGGAGATGTAGTCGAGCTTCTGCGCGTCCTGGTCGACGAAGCGGAAGGTCAGTTGCAGCCAGTCGCTGTCGGGTTTCGGCTCGTGGGCGACGACGGCGTGCAGGTAGCCGTTGAGGCGGGCGATTTCGGCGTTGTCGCCCTGCTCCAGATCGAGCACGGCGCTATCGAGGATCTGCGGCAGGGTGTCGGTGCGTTTCACCACCAGCAGCGCTTCCTTGATGCTCAGGGCCTTGATCACGCATTGCTGGGTGCCGCTTGGCAGGCGCAGTTGACCCTGACCGCGACCGCCGGCCGGAGCGCTGGAGGCTGCCGGGGCTTTCACGGGCGGGCTGTTGAGTAGGCCACGCTGTGGCGCGGCGGCAGGTGCCGGGGCCGCAGCGGCAGGCTTGGCAAACGGATTCACTGCCGCAGCCGTCGGTGCGGAACCAACCACGGCAGCCTTGCCGCCGGTCAACGCGCTCAGAGAGTCGTTGCCGAACGCCGAGTTCATCTTGGTCGGGGCGCTGTTCATCAGGGTGTCGAGCTTGCCGACCTTGTTCAGGGCCTGCTTGACCTTGGTCAGCAGTTGCTCGTTGGTGAACGGCTTGCTGACGTAACCGGTAACACCGGCCTGGATCGCCTGCACGACGTTTTCCTTGTCGCCCCGGCTGGTGACCATGATGAATGGCATGGTCTTGAGGTTGTCCTGCTCACGGCACCAGGTCAGCAGTTCGAGGCCGGACATTTCCGGCATTTCCCAGTCGCACAGCACCAGGTCGAACGCTTCCTTGGCCAGCATGGCCTGGGCCTTCTTGCCGTTGATGGCGTCCTCGGTGCGGATCCCCGGGAAGTAATTACGCAGGCACTTTTTCACCAGGTCACGAATGAACGATGCATCGTCCACGACCAACACACTGATCTTGCTCATCCAACACCCCTATTAAAATCCCGGCAAGCATAACGCTGGCTGATGGCACATTGCCAAAACTCTTCAGTCACGCCGGGACTTTTCGTTCGCGGGTGCTGCTTTTTAATTCGGTTCTGCCCATGAAAAGCAGAAACAAAAACGCCCGGCCAAAGGGCCGGGCGCTTTTCTCAGGCAATCTTACTTATCGTCAGCATCGCCCGGAACATTAGCGGTTTCGCCACTTGTCCCTTCAACTTCTTCCTTCATGCGCTTGAGGCCCATGTGGCGCACATCGGTGCCGCGCACCAGGTAAATCACAAGCTCCGAGATGTTGCGCGCGTGGTCGCCGATCCGCTCCAGCGAACGCAGCACCCAGATAATGCTCAAGACCCGCGAGATAGAGCGCGGGTCTTCCATCATGTAGGTCGCCAGCTCGCGCAGGGCGGTCTTGTATTCGCGGTCGATGATCTTGTCGTACTGCGCCACCGACAACGCCAGATCGGCGTCGAAACGGGCAAAGGCGTCCAGCGCATCACGCACCATGTTGCGCACCTGGTCGCCGATGTGACGCACTTCGACGTAACCGCGCGGCGCTTCGCCTTCTTCGCACAACTGGATCGCACGACGGGCGATCTTGGTCGCTTCGTCGCCGATGCGCTCAAGGTCGATCACCGACTTGGAGATGCTGATGATCAGACGCAGGTCGGAGGCCGCCGGCTGACGACGGGCCAGAATGCGCAGGCATTCTTCGTCGATGTTGCGTTCCATCTGGTTGATCTGGTCGTCGATCTCGCGCACTTGCTGGGCCAGGCCCGAGTCGGCCTCGATCAGCGCGGTGACCGCGTCGTTGACCTGCTTCTCGACCAGCCCGCCCATGGCCAGCAGGTGGCTGCGCACTTCTTCCAGTTCGGCGTTGAACTGCGCGGAAATGTGATGAGTGAGGCCTTCTTTGGAAATCATGCGTTCGCTCCGAAAAAGCGTTTAACCAAGAGCTGCAAGCTACGAGCTGCAAGCTGTTATGTGGTGTTCCCTGCCGCATCGCTTCTAACTTGCCGCTTGAAGCTTGCCGCTTGCAGCTGTACGGCTAGCCGTATCGCCCTGTGATGTAGTCTTCGGTCTGCTTCTTGGCCGGATTGGTGAACAGGGTATCGGTGTCGCCGAATTCCACCAGTTTGCCCATGTACATGAACGCCGTGTAGTCGGACACCCGCGCCGCCTGCTGCATGTTGTGGGTCACGATGACGATGGTGAACTTGGATTTGAGTTCGTAGATCAGCTCTTCGACTTTCAGGGTCGAGATCGGGTCGAGGGCCGAGCACGGTTCGTCGAGCAGCAGCACTTCCGGTTCCACGGCGATGGTCCGGGCGATCACCAGACGCTGTTGCTGACCGCCGGACAGTCCGAGGGCCGAGTCATGCAGACGGTCTTTGACTTCGTCCCAAAGTGCCGCGCCTTTCAGTGCCCACTCGACGGCTTCGTCGAGGATGCGTTTCTTGTTGATGCCCTGGATGCGCAGGCCGTAGACCACGTTCTCGTAGATGGTCTTCGGGAACGGGTTAGGCTTCTGGAACACCATGCCGACCCGGCGACGCAGCTCGGCCACGTCTTCGCCCTTGCGGTAGATATTGTTGCCATACAGGTTGATCGCGCCTTCGACGCGGCAGCCGTCCACCAAGTCGTTCATGCGGTTGAAGGTGCGCAGCAGCGTGGACTTGCCGCAGCCGGACGGGCCGATGAAGGCGGTCACACGCTGTTTCGGAATGTTCATGCTGACATCGAACAGCGCCTGTTTCTCGCCGTAGTAAAGGCTCAGGCCCGGCACTTCGATGGCCACGGTTTCCTGCTCGAGGTTCAGGCTCTGCTTGTCGCGGCCCAGGGCAGACATGTTGATGCCGTGGGTATGTGTTTCGTGCTGCATGGGTCTCACTCCGTTCGTAGCTGCAAGCTTCTAGCTGCAAGCTGCAAGTTTGAGCAAAAGCGGCTTGTAGCTTGTAGCTTGCCGCTTGTGGCTAATGGCTTTAGCTGTCTAGAGCTTTGTACTTCTCGCGCAGGTGGTTACGGATGTACACCGCCGACAGGTTCAGGGTGGCGATCACCAGTACCAGCAACAGCGCCGTGGCATATACCAGCGGCCGCGCAGCCTCGACGTTCGGGCTCTGGAAGCCGACGTCGTAGATGTGGAAGCCCAGGTGCATGATCTTCTGATCCAGGTGCAGGTACGGGTAGTTGCCGTCCACCGGCAGCGACGGCGCCAGTTTCACCACACCCACCAGCATCAGCGGCGCCACTTCACCGGCGGCGCGAGCCACGGCGAGGATCATGCCGGTCATCATGGCCGGGCTGGCCATCGGCAGAACGATCTTCCACAGGGTTTCAGCCTTGGTCGCGCCCAGAGCCAGCGAGCCCTCACGCACGGTGCGAGGAATCCGCGCCAGACCTTCTTCGGTGGCCACGATCACCACCGGCACCGCCAGCAGCGCCAGAGTCAACGAAGCCCAGAGCAGACCCGGCGTACCGAAGGTCGGTGCCGGCAGCGCTTCCGGGAAGAACAGACGGTCGAGCGAACCACCCAGCACGTAGACGAAGAAGCCCAGACCAAATACGCCGTAAACAATGGCCGGAACACCCGCCAGGTTGTTCACCGCGATCCGGATCACCCGGGTCAGGGTGTTCTGCTTGGCGTATTCACGCAGGTACACCGCCGCCAGCACGCCGAACGGGGTCACGATCATCGCCATGATCAGGGTCATCATCACGGTGCCGAAGATCGCCGGGAAAATCCCGCCTTCGGTGTTCGCTTCACGCGGGTCGTCGGACAGGAATTCCCAGACCTTGCTGAAGTAGAAACCGATCTTGGTGAACGTACCCATCGCGTTCGGCTGGTAGGCGTGAACCACTTTGCCCAGGCCGATTTCGATTTCCTTGCCGTTCGCATCACGAGCGGTCAAGGCGTCACGGTTGAACTGCGCGTGCAGATCGGCCAGACGGGCTTCGATGTCCTGATAGCGGGCGTTCAGCTCGGCGCGCTCGGACTCCATGTCCGCTTGCGCGGTGGCGTCGAGCTTGCCTTCCAGCTCCAGCTTGCGACCGTGCAGACGGATGCGCTCGAGGCCGGCGTTGATCGCGCCGATATCGACTTTTTCCAGAGTCTTGAGCTGGGCGGCAAGTTTGTTCACGCGATCGATCCGCGCTTGCAGTTCAGGCCAGGCGGCTTCGCCTTCGGCGATCACCTTGCCGTCCTGTTTGACGTTGACCAGGTAGCCGTAGAAGTTGCCCCACTCACGACGCTCCAGCGCCATCAGTTCCACCGGCGTGGTCTGGTTGGTCAGCCACTCGCCGACGATCCAGGTGAAGTCGTTGCCGTTCAGGTCACGGTTGCCGACCTTGATCAGCTCGCGAGTCATGAATTCCGGACCTTCGTCCGGCACCGGCAGGCCGGCGCTCTTCAGACGGGCGCGCGGCACTTCTTCTTTCTGCACCACCTCGCCCACGACCAGATGCTGGCCCTGGCCCGGTACGTCATAGCTGGCGTGGATCAGATCCGCCGGCCAGAAGTGACCCAGACCGCGCACGGCGATCACCGCCAGCAGGCCAATGGTCATGATGACCGCGATGGACACCGCGCCGCCGCTGATCCAGACGCCGGGGGCGCCGCTCTTGAACCATCCTTTCAGGGAGTTCTGTTTCACAGACTTCTACCTTTGCTTAAAGCGACGAGTATTTCTTGCGCAGACGCTGACGAATCAGTTCCGCGAGGGTGTTCATGACGAAGGTGAACAACAGCAGCACCAGCGCCGAGAGGAACAGCACGCGGTAGTGGCTGCCGCCGACTTCCGACTCCGGCATTTCCACCGCGACGTTGGCGGCCAGGGTGCGCAGGCCTTCGAACAGATTCATTTCCATGACCGGAGTGTTGCCGGTGGCCATCAGCACGATCATGGTTTCGCCGACCGCACGGCCCATGCCGATCATCAGCGCCGAGAAGATGCCCGGGCTGGCGGTCAGGATCACTACACGAGTCATGGTCTGCCACGGCGTGGCACCGAGGGCCAGCGAGCCCAGGGTCAGGCCGCGCGGCACGCTGAACACGGCGTCTTCGGCGATCGAGTAGATGTTCGGAATCACCGCAAAGCCCATGGCCAGACCGACCACCAGGGCGTTGCGCTGGTCGTAGGTGATGCCCAGGTCGTGGGAGATCCACATGCGCATGTCACCGCCGAAGAACCAGTTCTCCATGAACGGGCTCATGTACAGCGACAGCCAGCCCACAAACAGAATCACCGGGATCAGCAGCGCACTTTCCCAACCGTCCGGGACTTTCAGGCGGATCGACTCAGGCAGGCGGCTGAAGGTGAAACCGGCGATCAGGATGCCGATCGGCAGCAGCATCAGCAGGCTGAAGATGCCCGGCAGATGCCCTTCCACATACGGTGCGAGGAACAGGCCGGCGAAGAAGCCGAGGATCACCGTCGGCATCGCTTCCATCAGCTCGATCACCGGTTTGACCTTGCGGCGCATGCCCGGGGCCATGAAGTACGCGGTGTAGATCGCCGCGGCGACGGCCAGCGGTGCAGCCAGCAGCATCGCGTAGAACGCGGCTTTCAGGGTGCCGAAGGTCAGTGGCGACAGGCTCAGTTTCGGTTCGAAATCGGTGTTGGCCGCAGTCGATTGCCAGACGTATTTAGGCTCGTCGTAGTTCTCGTACCAGACCTTGCTCCACAGCGCGCTCCACGAAACTTCCGGGTGCGGGTTGTCGAGCAGCAGCGGTTGCAGCTTGCCGCCGGCTTCGACGATCACGCGGTTGGCGCGCGGCGACAGGCCGAACAGGCCCTGGCCTTCGACCACTTGATCGACCAGCAAGGTGCGGTGCGCGGTGCTGTGGAACACGCCGAGCTTGCCGCTGGCATCCAGGGCCAGGAAGCCCTTGCGACGTTCTTCGGCGGAAATTTCAACGATCGGCGTGGTGCCCATCTGGAAGGTGCGGATCTGCTTCAGGCGCAGCTCGCCGTCGGTGTCGCGGGCCATGAACCACTGGGCCAGGCCACCCTTGGAGTCACCGACGATCAGCGAGATACCACCGACCAGTTGCGTGGTCGCAGTGACTTCAGCGTCAGCGTTTTCCAGCAGTTTGTAGCGACCGTTGAGGCTCTTGTCGCGCAGGCTGAACACGTCGGCCTGCGCACGCCCGTTGACCACGTACAGCCACTGCTGGCGCGGGTCGACGAAGATGTTTTTCACAGGTTCAGTCATCTGCGGCAGATCGATACGCTTCTGCTCGTTGGTGACTTCGCCGGTCATCATGTTTTCTTCGCTGGTCAGCGACAGCACATTGAGTTGCGAACCGGTGGAGCCGACCAGCATCAGGGTCGAATCGGTGGCATTGAGGCTGACATGCTCCAGCGCACCGCCGCTTTCGTTGAGTGCGATCGGTGTCTCGCCGTACGGGTACTCGATGGCCGGAGTGATGGTCTTCTTGCCATCCGGGTAGCTGACTTTATAAGTGTGACGGAACACCAGCGCCTGACCGTTGGACAGGCCCACGGCCACCAGCGGATGGCCCGGCTGGTCTTCGCCGATGGAGGTCACACTGGCGCCTGCCGGCAAGGGCAGATCGACGCGCTTCAATTCAGCGCCACTGTCGATGTCGAAGAACAGCGCCTGGCCCTTGTCGGAAACGCGCATGGCCACCTGATTTTGCTCTTCGAGCGAAATCATCAGCGGCTTGCCGGCGTCCTGCATCCAGGCCGGGGTGATTGCATCTTTCGCAGTCAGGTCAGCACCTTTGAACAGCGGCGCGACCACGTAGGCGAGGAAGAAGAAGATCAGGGTGATGGCTGCCAGCACCGCCAGACCGCCGACGAGGACGTACCAGCGAGTGAAGCGATCCTTGAGCGCGCGAATGCGGCGCTTGCGTTGCAACTCAGGCGTATTGAAGTCAATGCGCTTGGGAGGGTTCGTAGTCATTTTGGAATTGGCCAGATCATTCATGCGCACACCCTAGCGATCCTGTATGACAGAAAGATGACAATGCAGTGACGCACCAAATCCGCCGCCAGCAGGGCACTGGCAGTGGATAGAAGAATTCGGGGAGTGTGGGGGCCGGGCCGCTTGCGGGCCGGGCCCCACACGTGAGTCAGGCGGGGTTCACCCCTGACTCAGTCTGTTACTTTTTTGCGACTTCAGCGCCGCCTTCCTGCAGACCCAGGTCAGCCAGTGCTTTTGCAGCGACCTTGGCTGGCAGCGGGATGTAGCCGTCTTTCACGACCACTTCCTGGCCCTGTTTCGACAGAACCAGTTTCACGAACTCGGCTTCCAGCGGGGCCAGAGGCTTGTTCGGGGCTTTGTTGACGTACACGTACAGGAAACGCGACAGCGGGTACTTGCCGTTCAGGGCGTTTTCTTCGGTGTCTTCGATGAAGTCAGTGCTGCCCTTCTTCGACAGAGCAACGGTTTTCACGCTGGCGGTCTTGTAGCCGATGCCCGAGTAACCGATGCCGTTCAGCGAGGAGCTGATCGACTGCACGACCGAAGCCGAGCCTGGTTGTTCGTTGACGTTAGGCTTGTAGTCGCCTTTGCACAGGGCTTCTTCTTTGAAGTAGCCGTAGGTGCCGGATACCGAGTTGCGACCGAACAGTTGAACCGGCTTGTTGGCCAGGTCGCCGGTCACGCCCAGGTCACCCCAGGTTTTCACGTCGGTCTTGGCGCCGCACAGACGGGTGGACGAGAAGATCGCGTCAACCTGTTCCATGGTCAGGTGCTGGATCGGGTTGTCCTTGTGAACGAAAACAGCCAGGGCGTCCACGGCAACCGGGATAGCGGTTGGCTTGTAGCCGTATTTCTGTTCGAAGGCAGCCAGTTCGGTGTCCTTCATCTTGCGGCTCATCGGGCCCAGGTTGGAGGTGCCTTCAGTCAGCGCAGGTGGCGCGGTGGCGGAGCCAGCGGCCTGAATCTGGATGTTTACGTTCGGGTATTCTTTTTTGTAGTTCTCAGCCCAGAGGGTCATGAGGTTGGCCAGGGTATCGGAACCGACGCTGGACAGGTTGCCCGACACACCAGTGGTCTTGGTGTAGCTCGGGATAGCAGGGTCAACAGCGGCAACCGCGTTGGCAGTCGCAACGCCAGCAGCGACAAAAGTCATTGCCGCCATCAAACGCTTCAGTTTCATGCCTTACTCCTAGCAGATAGGGTGTGTTAAGTCGGGGCCAAGTATCAGCAGGCCGTGTGAACACTCTATGGCTGAAATATGACAATTGGATGAAAGGCCAGCATGTCGTGACAGATCGTTCCCACGCTCTGCGTGGGAACGCCGCCATGGACGCTCCGCGTCCGCTTCAAGACGTGACGCGGAGCGTCACAGGATGCATTCCCACGCGGGAGCGTGGGAACGATCAGTGTGAGGTGGCTTAGCGACCTTTGCTCCACAACCACGCGCCGACCAGGATCCCCATCCCGCACAGCACCGCCACATAGTAGGCAGGCCCCATCGCGCTTTCTTTCAGCAGCAGGCTGACCACCATCGGCGTCAGGCCACCGAAGATCGCGTAAGCGACGTTATAAGAGAAGGACAGACCGCTGAAGCGCACCACCGGCGGGAACGCTTTCACCATGACATAAGGCACCGCGCCGATGGTGCCGACCAGAAAACCGGTCAGCGCATACAGCGGGAACAGCCAGTTCGGATGATCGGCGAGGCTGTGATAGAAGGTCCAGGAACTGGCCAGCAAACCCAGGCAACCGAACACGAACACCCGACCGGCACCGAAGCGATCGGCCAGCGCACCGGAAATGATGCAGCCCAGGCTCAGGAACACGATCGCCAGGCTGTTGGATTGCAGCGCGGTGGTCGGCGAGAAGTGATAGACCGTTTGCAACACGGTCGGCGTCATCAGGATCACCACAACGATACCGGCGGACAGCAGCCAGGTCAGCAGCATCGACACCGCGATTGCACCGCGATGGTCACGCAGCACGGCGCGCAACGGCACCTCTTCGGCCAGCGCCTTGCGCTGTTGCAGTTCGGCGAACACCGGAGTTTCGTGGAGCCAGCGGCGCAGGTAGACCGAGAACAGACCGAAAACGCCACCCAGCAGGAACGGGATTCGCCAGGCGTAATCCGAAACTTCCGTTGGCGTATAAATGCTGTTGATCGCGGTGGCGACCAGCGAACCGAGGAGGATGCCCGCCGTCAGGCCGCTGGTCAGGGTGCCGCAGGCGTAGCCGATGTGCTTGCCGGGTACGTGTTCGGAAACGAAGACCCACGCCCCCGGCACTTCGCCGCCAATCGCCGCGCCCTGAATGACGCGCATCAACAGCAGCAGAATCGGCGCCCACATGCCGATCTGGGCGTAGGTCGGCAGCAGGCCCATGATCAGGGTCGGCACGGCCATCATGAAAATGCTCAGGGTGAACATCTTCTTGCGCCCCAGCAGGTCGCCGAAGTGCGCCATCACGATCCCGCCCAGCGGCCGCGCGAGGTAGCCGGCGGCGAAGATGCCGAAGGTCTGCATCAGGCGCAGCCACTCGGGCATGTCGGCCGGGAAGAACAATTTGCCGACCACGGTGGCGAAGAACACGAAGATGATGAAATCGTAGAACTCCAGCGCGCCCCCCAGGGCCGAAAGCGACAGAGTCTTGTAGTCATTGCGGGTCAACGGTCGTGCGGGTTGGTCGGGCTGCGCGAGGCTCGAGGGCGCTGTGGTCATGGCAAGGTCTTCTCTTATAGTCGGATCTGCCGCCACAACAACGCTGGCTGTGGCTCGGGCAGGTTCGGCACCATAGCAAATTGTTCGAAAAAGCACATAGAGGCGCGTATTTGCCGGTCGAAATCAGAACCGGACGGTCGTCGCGGAGTCTACCGACCGATATACTCGCAACCTTGCTCCGGTTTGTAAGGGGTTGCTGTGCGAAAACGTCGTTGGCCCGACCCTTGCTCGGGATTAGCCGGTTTCGCAGAGTTTCTCCTTAGGCGCCTGATGGAAAACGTGACGAACGTAGTATGTTCGGTGCTGAATCGTTTTTCCCGAAGACGGCTACCACCAGCAATACCCAACGAAGAGTCACGGGTCAGAGGCACCCCCGGCATGATAGAGCTCGAACAAGAAGATCCGATCCCGCAAGGCGACCTGGCCCTGCAAATCACCGCGCTTCCCCGCGAAACCAACGGCTTCGGCGATATTTTCGGCGGCTGGCTGGTGGCGCAGATGGACCTGGCCGGCACTGCCATGGCCAGTCGTGTTGCCGGCGGCCGTGTTGCGACCGTCGCCATCGATCGCATGGCGTTTCTGGTGCCGGTGGCTGTCGGCGCGCAATTGTCCTTTTATACCCAGACCCTGGAAATCGGCCGCAGCTCGATCCAGATGATGGTCGAGGTGTGGAGCGACGACCCGCTGTCCAGCGAGTGGCGTAAAGTGACCGAAGCGGTGTTTGTGTTCGTTGCCATCGATGGCAGCGGCCGCACCCGTTCGGTTCCGCCACGCGCACGTTAAACCTCGCGACCGTTTCACGGTCGATAGTCGTCCAAGTTGCTGATCGAGAGTTGTCCCATGAACACGCCCAACGTTGAAGCCGTGAAACTGGATGAACTGAACTGCTGGCGCATCCGCCACGGTCAGGCCGAAGTGCTGGTGGCCCAGCAAGGCGCGCACATCCTCAGTTATCAGGTGGACGGCCAGCCGCCGATCATCTGGCTGAACGACAAGGCCATGTTCAAGACCGGCCAGAGCATCCGCGCCGGCGTGCCGGTGTGCTGGCCGTGGTTCGGCAAGTTCGAACGCAACCCGCAGAGCGTGCAGGTGATGCGTGTCAGCGAAGAACCGGCCGCCGCCCACGGGTTTGTCCGGGCGATGGATTGGGAACTGGGCGGTATCGAAACCGAAGGTGAAAGCCTGAAGGTGGAGTTCAAGCTGCCCTACCCCGAAGGCGGTTTTCCGGGCTGGCCGCATCAGGTCGATCTGACCCTGACCCTGCGCCTCGACGATCAACTGCACATCAGCCTGACCAGCCACAACCGTTGTACAGACAGCGTCAGCATCAGCCAGGCGTTGCACAGCTATTTCGCCGTCAGCGATGTGCGCAACGTTCGCGTCGAAGGTGTGGATGGCCTCGATTACATCGAGACTCTGGATGACTGGAAAACCCACACCCAACAAGGTGACCTGCGTTTTGCCGGGGAAACCGACCGTATCTACCTCGACGTTCCGCCGCAACTGAGCATTGTCGATCCGGCCTGGGAACGGCGCATCGTGCTGACCGCTACCGGTTCACGCACGGCGGTGATCTGGAACCCGTGGATCGACCGCGCCGCCGCGCTCAGCGATATGGATAACGACGGCTGGCAGCGCATGCTGTGCATCGAGACGGCGAACGTGATGAGTGATGTGATGACTCTGGCGCCGGATGCCGGTCACACAATGGGTGTCAGTATTGGCAGCGAGCCACTCTGAAAACAAAAATCGCAGCCCTGAGGCTGCGATTTTTTTTGCCGCTCTGAATTACAGATCCGATTCCTGCACCACCCGCACCTTGTCCGCCTCGAGCGCATACGCCGCATCGGCCAGGTCATTGCTGACCTTCTCGATCTTCAGCGTGCCGGTCACCCACAGCGGCGTATAGATGTCATCCAGCTTCAAGCCTTTTGGATAACGCACCAGCACCAGTTGATTCGGTGGCGGTGGTGGTACGTGGATGCACGCGCCCGGGTAGGGCACGAGGAAGAACAGCGTGCTGCGGCCCTTGGCGTCGGATTCCAGCGGCACCGGATAACCGCCGATGCGGATGTGCTTGTCGTTCATCGACGCCACGGTCTTGGTCGAATACATCACCGCCGGCAAACCTCTGGCCTGCTTCATCCCGCCTTTCTGGGTGAAGGTGCCGGTGGCTTCCGGGGAGTTGTGGTCGATTTCAGGCATGGCCTCGAGGGCTTTCTGGTCCGACTTGGGCATCAGTTCCAGCCAGTCGGTTTCCGGCAGTTCGCCGGCGTGGGCCAGACCGCTGCCCAGCAAAAGGAGAGTCAACAGAAGACGGCGCATGAAGGTGCTCGGTAAAGGATGCTCGAAAAGGGAGGGGACGCTGAATCGCCGAGCATTTTAGCCCTCCCCGCCGGATTGGCGGAGAGGACTTTGTCGCTTTGAATCAGTTCTTTTTGATCAGGCCGTAGATCACCAGCAGCACGATCGCGCCAACCAGCGCGCCGATGAAGCCGGCGCCCTGACCCGCCTGATAGATGCCCAGGGCCTGGCCGCCGTAAGTGGCTGCCAGCGAACCGCCGATACCGAGCAGGATGGTCATGATCCAGCCCATGCTGTCATCGCCCGGTTTCAGAAACCGCGCCAGCAGGCCGACGATGAGGCCGATAAAGATGGTTCCGATAATTCCCATGGCATTTCCCTCTGAATGGTAGATATGCGATGAAGCCTAGCCAGACTTTCGCATCCTGCCATCAGAGAACGGCGGCCCCGCAATGGTTCCGCCGCTGCCGGATGAAACTGTCGTTACTCGGCGATCAGCGCTTCGACCTTGAGGATCTGCTGCTCGAGGGTCGCCTTGTCCTTGCAGCGCAGGTTGGCGTGACCGACCTTGCGCCCGGCCTTGAAGGCCTTGCCGTAGTGATGCAGGTGGCAATCGTCGATGGCGATGACCTTCTCGACCGGCGGAACAACGCCGATGAAGTTGAGCATCGCGCTCTCGCCGACCTTGGCGGTCGAACCCAGCGGCAGACCGGCAACGGCCCGCAGGTGGTTTTCGAACTGGCTGCACTCGGCGCCTTCGGTGGTCCAGTGCCCGGAGTTGTGCACGCGCGGGGCAATTTCGTTGGCCTTGAGGCCACCGTCGACTTCAAAGAACTCGAACGCCATCACGCCGACGTAGTTCAACTGCTTGAGGACGCGGCTGGAGTAGTCTTCAGCCAGGGCCTGCAGCGGGTGATCGGAACTGGCAACCGACAGCTTGAGAATGCCGCTGTCATGGGTGTTGTGCACCAGTGGATAGAACTTCGTCTCGCCATCGCGGGCGCGCACGGCGATCAGCGACACTTCGCCGGTGAATGGCACGAAGCCTTCCAGCAGGCAAGGCACGCTGCCCAGCTCGGCGAACGTACCGACCACGTCTTCCGGCTTGCGCAGGACTTTCTGACCCTTGCCGTCGTAACCCAGGGTGCGGGTTTTCAGCACAGCAGGCAGGCCGATCGAAGCGACGGCGGCGTCCAGGTCGGCTTGCGACTGGATGTCGGCGAACGCCGGGGTCGGAATCCCCAGGTCCTTGAACATGCTCTTTTCGAACCAGCGGTCGCGAGCGATGCGCAGGGCTTCGGCACTCGGGTAGACCGGCACGAATTGCGAAAGGAACGCCACGGTTTCCGCCGGGACGCTTTCGAACTCGAAGGTCACCAGATCGACTTCATCGGCCAACTGGCGCAGGTGATCCTGATCGCCGTAATCGGCCCGCAGGTGTTCGCCCAACGCGGCGGCGCAAGCGTCCGGCGCAGGGTCGAGGAAAGCGAAGTTCATGCCCAGCGGGGTGCCCGCCAGGGCCAACATGCGACCCAACTGGCCGCCACCGATTACACCGATCTTCATCTCAACAACCTCAGGCAATACGTGGGTCTGGATTGTCCAGGACGCTGTCTGTCTGCTCGGCACGGAAGGTTTTCAGTACCGCGTGGAATTGTGGATGCTTGGCGCCCAGGATGCTCGCCGACAGCAGGGCTGCGTTGATCGCACCGGCCTTGCCGATGGCCAGGGTGGCAACCGGAATACCGGCCGGCATCTGCACGATCGACAGCAGCGAGTCGACGCCCGAGAGCATCGCCGACTGGACCGGAACGCCCAGCACCGGCAGGTGGGTCTTGGCCGCACACATGCCTGGCAGGTGGGCTGCGCCACCGGCACCGGCGATGATCACCTCGATGCCGCGGCCTTCAGCCTCTTCGGCGTACTGGAACAGCAGATCCGGGGTGCGGTGGGCGGAAACCACCTTGACCTCGTAAGGGATGCCGAGCTTTTCCAGCATATCGGCGGTGTGGCTAAGGGTGGACCAATCGGACTTGGAGCCCATGATCACGCCAACCAGTGCACTCATCGTCGCGCCTCTTCTCTCTGGGCGCCCGCAGGCGCGTCAAAAACAACAAGCCACGCAGGATGCGTGGCTTGTTGTAGGAAAAATGGCCGGACGAACCGGCCGAAGGCCGCGCAGTATACCGCAAAGAAAGCAATAAACAGCCCCCGTGGCGACCATCTGTCATCTGCACCGAACCACTCATTTTACTGACTCGAAAATCAAGAACAGCGCCTCTGCCGTTCAAACGAAATACATAGCGATCAAGTTATATCGGGAACGCACTTAACTCACTGCGGCATCCATGTAATAAAATTCAAAACACTCCTGAGCGTCATAACTCATCGCGCATGGTATATAAACAATCACCCACAACTTACTGACGCAGCCAATCACCACAACCGGCAATATCAATATCAACCAGAAATACCCACTACCGTTATACCTCTTGCAATACATCGCAAGCTGGGCGCATTGCTAAAACCCGCAATAACTCAAACATTAAAAGGATTTAAACATGCTAAAGGAACCAATAGCACTACAAGTTTTCATCCACGAAGACCTGTCGGACTACACTAAGGAAGATCTATACAAAAGGCACTTCTCCTGGCTTGCAGCGGAGATTGAGTACATTACCGGCCGCAAAATGCTGATTCGCCTGATCGAACCATCAGAAGCAAGGGACCTGAGCAGTCATCCGTATCAAAACTTGAACGAACGTGCCTCGCTGAGCGCTTGGAAAACCAAGGTCGACAAGTATCGAAACACTAATCTTGACCTGCGCTTGATCAAGTTTCTGTTACTGACGCGCAACTCTATAAACAGCCGTACACGGGGAATTGCCGAACTCCCAGGTTACGTGGGTATCGCCTCGACAGAAAAAGTCAGCACGGCCGCTCACGAAGTAGGGCACATGTTCGGTGCAACACATGAAGACGCCGAAATTCTCTACAACGGATGGTGGAGCGAAACGGTCATGTCGAGTGATGAGTTCTCTCCACTGCGAAGCAACGCCGACCGTTTCAGTGATAAAAATCGAGAAAACATTCGTAAGTACCTGAGCACAAAAGTTGTAACAGGCCCAGTGCAATCGACCCTGCGTCCCGAGGAAGACTGGGACTGAGGCAAGGCATGCCGAACTTAAAAAGGAATTACAGATGACCATTGTTAACAAGAAACGAGACATCAATATCTTCGCCGTCGTTCACGACGATATTCCGGCGACGACAACCACGAGTATTTACGCCGAGCACTTCCAGCCTTTTGTGAAAGAGCTGGAAAGCTTTATCGATCGAAAATTCAATGTTGTCTTTGGCAGGGGCGCACCCTACAGCCAGTTCAACTACAAAGGTGATGACCCGCTACGGACCTTGAAAAGTTGGGAAATACTGGGCCGCCAATACCTGGAGCTGGCCAAGGCCGAAGGCTTCGAGACTGGCCCGCTGGATCAGGTCGTTCTGCTGACTAAAGAAAACCTGAATGAGAGGACTGGGGGGGCTGCACTGCTATGGCCTCCACTCAATACCGGAAACTTTGCAATCTCTTCTCTCGGCAGCCGGATCACTGTGGGTCATGAAGTCGGTCACTTGCTGGGCGCCCGACATGAAGATTCGGAAATTCAATACAACGGCTGGTGGTGTGAAACGTACATGACCCCACAACCCCATCCACTCAGATCCATTTGTTACAGTTTCAGCCAGAAAAACCGGGAAAACATACAAAATCATTTGGCCAGCAAAGGCTGACCGTTCGCCTGGAGACTCGGCAGAGGCGAAAACAAAGTTCGCCTCTGCTTCCATCACTCAGCTATTGCCACTCGCCGCGCCGCCCTCCAACTTGCGCCACAACAACCGCACATTGGCCTTGCGCACCAGCGCGCATCTGTACAGACGAATCTCCAGCGGCACATGCCACTGCGCGCCGCCGCAGACCACCAGTTCGCCCCGCGCCAGCTCGGCCCGCACGCTCAGCTGCGGTACCCAGGCAATGCCGAGGCCTTCCAGCGCCATGCTTTTCAGGCTGTCGGCCATGGCGGTTTCATAGATCGTGGTGAAGCGCAGCTGACGCTGACGCAGCAAGCCGTTCACGGAGCGTCCGAGAAACGCCCCGGCGCTGTACGCCAGTAACGGCACACTGCCCTCGCCTTCCAGATCGAACAGCGGCTTGCCATTGGCATCCGCCGCACATACCGGAAGCATTTCGGTCTGGCCCAGGTGCAGCGACGGGAAGATCTCCGGGTCCATCTGCATCGCCGCGTCCGGGTCGTAGAACGCCAGCATCAGATCGCAGCCACCTTCACGCAGCGCGTGCACCGCGTCGCCAACGTTGGTCGCCACCAGCCGGGTAGCGATGTTCAGGCCTTCGTTGCGCAATTGCGCGATCCAGCGCGGAAAGAAACCGAGCGCCAGCGAGTGCGCCGCCGCGACCTGGATCACTTCGCCCTGCCCGCCTTCCAGATGATGAAGATGGCGCAGCACTTCACCGAGCTGTTCGACCACGGTGCGCGCGGTCACCAGGAACAGTTGCCCCGCCGCCGTCAGCTCGATTGGCGTGCGCGAGCGGTTGACCAGCGTCAGGCCCAGCGCCGCTTCCAGGCTGCGGATCCGCCGACTGAAAGCCGGCTGGGTCACGAAGCGCCGTTCGGCCGCCTGCGAGAAGCTGCGGGTGGCAGCCAGAGCACTGAAGTCCTCGAGCCATTTGCTTTCCAGATTCATCACGTCCTCCCGGACACGCACCAAAACAGGTCACACGTCTGCCGCGCACGCGGCGTCACACGGGCATTATGCCGAATGTGCATAGGGCAGTGTTTAACAGCATTGGCCCAAAAATTCCCACAAGCCTAGCATTCGCAGCGTTCCGGCACAGACCGGGTCCATATCGAGATGATTTCTATCATGTCCTCCGCTGCATCATTCCGCACAGAAAACGACCTGCTTGGCGCCCTCGAAGTCCCTGCTCAAGCGTATTACGGCATCCAGACCCTGCGAGCGGTGAACAACTTCCGCCTCTCGGGCGTTCCGATTTCGCACTACCCGAAGCTGGTTGTCGGTCTGGCGATGGTCAAACAGGCCGCTGCTGACGCCAACCGTGAGCTGGGTCACCTGAGCGAAGCCAAGCACGCTGCCATCAGCGAAGCCTGTGCACGTCTGATCCGCGGTGATTTCCACGAAGAGTTCGTGGTCGACATGATTCAAGGTGGCGCCGGTACCTCCACCAACATGAACGCCAACGAAGTGATCGCCAACATCGCGCTGGAAGCGATGGGTCACCAGAAAGGCGAATACCAGTACCTGCACCCGAACGACGACGTGAACATGGCGCAGTCGACCAACGACGCCTACCCGACCGCGATCCGCCTGGGTCTGCTGCTGGGTCACGACGCGCTGCTGGCCAGCCTCGACAGCCTGATTCAGGCTTTCGCAGCCAAGGGTGAAGAATTCAACCACGTCCTGAAGATGGGTCGTACCCAGCTGCAAGACGCCGTACCAATGACCCTGGGTCAGGAATTCCGTGCTTTCGCCACCACCATGGGTGAAGACCTCGCCCGTCTGAAGACGCTGGCTCCAGAACTGCTGACTGAAGTGAACCTGGGCGGCACCGCGATCGGTACCGGCATCAACGCTGACCCGCGTTACCAGGCCCTGGCCGTACAGCGTCTGGCGCTGATCAGCGGTCAACCGCTGGTTCCAGCCGCCGACCTGATCGAAGCCACTTCCGACATGGGCGCCTTCGTGCTGTTCTCCGGCATGCTCAAGCGCACCGCGGTCAAGCTGTCGAAGATCTGCAACGACCTGCGCCTGCTGTCCAGCGGCCCGCGCACCGGCATCAACGAAATCAACCTGCCGGCGCGTCAGCCAGGCAGCTCGATCATGCCAGGCAAGGTCAACCCGGTTATCCCGGAAGCCGTGAACCAGGTTGCTTTCCAGGTCATCGGTAACGATCTGGCGCTGACCATGGCAGCCGAAGGCGGCCAACTGCAACTGAACGTGATGGAGCCGCTGATCGCCTTCAAGATCCTCGACTCGATCCGCCTGCTGCAACGCGCCATGGACATGCTGCGCGAGCACTGCATCGTCGGCATCACCGCCAACGAAGCGCGCTGCCGTGAACTGGTCGAACACTCGATCGGTCTGGTCACCGCACTGAACCCGTACATCGGCTACAAAAACGCCACCCGCATCGCCCGTATCGCCCTTGAAAGCGGCCGCGGCGTGCTGGAACTGGTGCGCGAAGAAGGTCTGCTCGACGAAGCCATGCTCGCCGACATCCTGCGCCCGGAAAACATGATTGCTCCACGTCTGGTGCCTCTGAAGGCCTGATCCGACGCGTTACTTGTAGCACCGCTCACCAGGTCGAGGGACTAGACACCTCTCACCTTTTGAGGGCTTGGGGAGCATTCCCCGAGCCCTTTTTTTTAACTGTTTGAACCTGAGAACCGTATGTATGGAAGCTGGCTGCAAACCGGCTCCCAGACAAGCCCGACGCCGGTAACGTCGGGTGTTTCAAAGCTTCGTTTCGTCGCTTGCACCACAACCGTGCAGACGGGCGCCGCACTGATCGGTATAGTGCCGCCCCTCTTCGCGTGAGCGGTCGTCGGTAACGAGGCCATAACCCATGCGAAACCCGAACTAATAACAAACCCGCGATATGGATCCGGGACGAAACCCTCGCCTCGCCCGTTGTGCCGCACGCACACCGGTGTAACGCGATGTTTCCGACCATCCAGCATTTGCTTACACAATAAACAGCGAGGAAAAATCCATGCTCGAAGTCATCAACGACTTCCTCTCAGGGAAAGTACTGATCGTGCTCATTGTCGGGCTCGGTAGCTACTTCACGATTCGCTCGCGTTTCGTTCAATTGCGCCACTTCTTCCACATGTTCGCGGTGTTCCGCGACAGCCTCAAAGGCAGCGCCGGGCAACTCAGCTCGTTCCAGGCCCTGATGCTCAGCCTCGCCGGCCGCGTCGGTGCAGGCAACATCGCCGGTGTCGGCATCGCCGTGACTCTCGGTGGTCCGGGTGCGGTGTTCTGGATGTGGGTGACCGCTCTGGTCGGCATGTCCAGCAGCTTCTTCGAATGTACGCTGGCCCAGGTCTACAAGCGCGCCGATGGCGATGGCCTGTACCGTGGCGGTCCGGCTTACTACATCCAGCACGGCCTGAAACTCAAAGGCATGGCGGTGGTGTTCTCGATTCTGCTGCTGGTCACTTACGGATTCGCCTTCATCGGCCTGCAGTCCTACACCGTGACCCACTCGCTGCAAAACGCCTTTGCCTTTGATCCGCAACACACCGGTATCGTCCTGGCAGTGCTGCTGGCCATTACCTTCATCGGTGGCATCAAGCGCATCGCTTCGGTGTCCGACCTGCTGGTACCGATCAAGACCCTGGCCTACATCGGCGTGACCCTGTACGTGATCGGCACCCAGATCGAACACGTGCCAGCCATGCTGGAAACCATCTTCAAGAGCGCCTTCGGTCTCGACCCGGCCTTCGGCGGCCTGCTCGGCAGCGCCATCGTGATGGGCGTGAAACGTGGCGTGTTCGCCAACGAAGCGGGCCTGGGCAGTGCGCCGAACGTCGCCGCCGTGGCCGCCGTGAAGCACCCGGGCGCTCAAGGCGTGGTTCAGGCGTTCAGCGTGTTCCTCGACACCTTCGTGATCTGCACCTGCACCGCGCTGCTGATCCTGCTGTCGGGCTTCTACACCCCGGGCTTCGAAGGTGACGGCATCGTCCTGACCCAGAACTCGCTGGCCGCCGTGGTGGGTGACTGGGGCCGCATGTTCGTCAGCGTCGCGCTGTCGCTGTTCGTCTTCACTTGCATCCTCTACAACTACTACCTGGGCGAAAACAGCCTGCAGTTCCTCACCCGCAACCGCGCTGCGCTGATGACGTTCCGCGGCCTGGTGCTGGCGCTGGTGGTCTGGGGTTCGATGCAGGATCTGTCGACCGTGTTCGCCTTCGCCGACATCACCATGACCTGCCTGGCCTTCGTCAACCTGGTGGCCCTGGCCATGCTGTTCAAGGTCGGCATGCGCGTGATGCGCGACTACGATGCGCAGCGTCGCGCCGGCGTCGACCAGCCGGTGTTCGACTCCAGCAAGTTCAGCGACCTGGATCTGGACCTGAAGGCCTGGCCTGCCAATCCGTCGGCCGACACCCAGGCCGACGCTCAGCCGCAAGGCATCCCTGCAGCGCAACGCTGATCGGGTAAAAACCGGGCGCAGGTCTTGCGCCCGGCGTGACACAGGCGGCGGTCGGCGTCATGCTCGACCGCATGCTGTCTTCGTTCAGGAGAACTCCCCATGAATTCCTCGACCTACCCTGCCGCCCAGCACGTCATGGTGCTGTACACCGGCGGCACCATCGGCATGCAGGCCAGCGCCAATGGCCTGGCCCCGGCGTCCGGTTTCGAAGCGCGGATGCGCGACTACCTGCACAGCCAGCCTGAGCTGGTCGTACCGCAGTGGCGCTTTCGCGAGATGTCGCCGCTGATCGACAGCGCCAACATGACCCCGGCCTACTGGCAGCAACTGCGTGAAGCCGTCGTCGATGCCGTCGATGTGCAAGGTTGCGACAGCGTGCTGATCCTGCACGGCACCGACACCCTGGCCTACAGCGCCGCCGCCATGAGCTTCCAGTTGCTCGGCCTGCATGCCCGCGTGTGCTTCACCGGTTCGATGCTGCCGGCCGGCGTCACCGACAGCGACGCCTGGGAAAACCTCAGCGGTGCGCTGGTCGCCCTCGGCCAAGGCCTGGCGCCGGGTGTACACCTTTATTTCCACGGCGAACTGCTGGCGCCGACCCGTTGCGCGAAAGTGCGCAGCTTCGGCCGTCATCCGTTCAAACGCCTGGAGCGTCAGGGCGGCGGCTTGAAGGCCACGTCCCTGCCGGCAGCGCTGAACTACAACCAGCCCAAGCAACTGGCCAAGGTGGCGGTATTGCCGCTGTTCCCGGGCATCGGCGCCGAGATCATCGACGGCCTGCTCGACAGCGGCATTCAGGGTCTGGTGCTGGAGTGCTACGGCAGCGGCACCGGGCCGAGCGACAATCCGGAGTTCCTCGCCAGCCTTGGCCGGGCGCGGGACAACGGTGTCGTGGTGGTTGCGGTCACGCAGTGCCATGAAGGCGGTGTTGAGCTGGATGTCTACGAAGCGGGCAGCCGCTTGCGTGGCGTTGGCGTGCTGTCCGGTGGCGGCATGACCCGCGAAGCAGCGTTCGGCAAGTTGAACGGATTGCTTGGCGCGGGTCTTGAGACAGCTGAAGTGCGGCGACTGGTCGAACTCGACTTGTGCGGCGAGCTCATCTGATCGCAACAAGCTGTGGGAGCACCTCTGCTCCCACAGCCCGGCATGCAACTTGCTGCCGTTTCCAGCATCCCAAGGCTGGAAGTTCGCGATGCTCCACTCCCACCTCACCACCCTCAACGCCGTCTCCCTGGTGCTCAACACCTTCAGGGATCAGGGCCTGTCCAGCGAAGCGCTGCTGGCCGGCAGCGGCATCAGCGCGGCGGATCTGAGCCGGGCCGACACCCGCATCACCACCAATCAGGAGATGCAGGTCTGCGCCAACGCGGTCGCGCTCAAACACGACATCGGTCTGGAGCTGGGCCGGCGCATGCATGTTTCCTGCTACGGCATCCTCGGTTACGCGCTGCTGACCTGTGCCACCTTCGGTGACGCTTTGCGCCTGGCGATCCGTTATCCGGCGCTGCTGGGAACACTTTTCGAGCTGAGCCTGGAAGATGACGGCGAGCGCGTCTGGTTTGTCGCCGCCGATTATCGCGAGAGCCCGGCGATGGCGGTGTTCAACGCGGAGTTCTGTCTGGTGTCGCTGAAAGTCATCTGCGACGACCTGCTCGGCCATCCGTTGCCATTGCTGGCTGCCCGCTTCGAACACAGCGCGCCAGACTATCGCGACAGCTATTCCGAACACTTCAAGGCGCCCCTGCACTTCGGCGCCAAGGACAACGCCTTCGCCTTCGACCGGCGCTGGCTCGACCAGCCGCTGCCGCTGGCCGACATCATCACCCACCAGGCCATGGCCGAACGCTGCCGCAAACAGAACACCGAGTTCACCGGCCGCCAGGCGTGGCTGGGGCGGATCCGCCAGTTGCTCAGCGCACAACTCAATGCCGCACCGGGGCTGGAAGGTCTGGCGCAGCAGATGAACTGCTCGCCACGCACGCTGCGCCGGCATCTGAAAGACATGGGTTGCAGCTATCAGGAGCTGCTCGACGAACTGCGTTTCGAGCGAGCCAAGCAGATGCTTTGCGAGGATCAATTGCCGATCTACCGCATCGCCGAAACCCTCGGTTTCAGCGAGACTGCGAGCTTCCGCCATGCCTTCGTGCGCTGGAGCGGTGTGGCGCCGAGTCAGTTCCGACCACACGGTTAAACCGTCGAGGGGCGATATCAGGTCAGTATTTTTGGCCATATCGATCCCCTTTTGGCCTCTCTGGCCGTTCTCCGATTCGCCCCGCGCCGCAACACTGGAGCCAACCGAATCAGCCCCTGCGGAGAACAACAAATGCTGACGATCTACTCTGACGATCACCACCTGCACCATGGCCGCTGCGAATTGATCGACGGGCAACTCAAGCCTTGCTTCGAGATGCCGTCACGCGCCGACCACGTGCTGCAACGGGTAAAAAATCAAAACCTCGGCCCGGTCGAGGCGCCGAAGGATTTCGGCCTCGGGCCGATCGAGCGCATTCACAGCCGCGACTACCTCGACTTCTTCAAAGGCGCCTGGGCGCGCTGGACCGAATTCAACACCGACGGTGACTTGCTGCCCTACACCTGGCCGGCGCGCACCTTGCGTCAGGTCAAACCGACCAGCCTGCACGGCCAGCTCGGCTATTACAGCTTCGACGGCGGCGCACCGATCACCGCCGGCACCTGGCAAGCGGCGTACAGCGCGGCGCAAGTGGCACTGACCGCACAAGCGGAAATCCAGCGTGGCGCCCGTGGTGCCTTCGCCCTGTGCCGTCCACCGGGACACCACGCTGCCGGTGACTTGATGGGCGGTTATTGCTACCTCAACAATGCCGCCATCGCCGCGCAAGCGTTCCTCGATCAGGGCCACAAGAAGGTCGCAATCCTCGACGTCGACTACCACCACGGCAACGGCACCCAATCGATTTTCTACGAGCGCAGTGACGTGCTGTTCACCTCGATCCACGGCCATCCGGAAGCGGAATTCCCGTTCTTCCTCGGCTACGAAGACGAACGCGGCGAAGGCGCCGGTGAAGGCTTCAACTTCAACTATCCACTGCCGGCCGGTTCCGGTTGGGATGTCTGGAGTGCAGCGCTGGATCAGGCCTGCCAGGAGATCGACAACTACGGTGCCGACATCATCGTCGTGTCGCTGGGCGTCGACACCTTCAAGGACGACCCGATCTCGCAATTCAAACTCGACAGCCCGGATTACCTGGCGATGGGCAAACGCATCGCGGCGCTCGGCAAACCGACCCTGTTCGTCATGGAAGGTGGCTACGCGGTGGAAGAAATCGGCATCAACGCGGTGAACGTGCTCGAAGGTTTCGAACAATGAGCAGACTCAAGCACTTCATCGCGCCGGCGTTGTGCGCGGCGCTGCTGAGCAGCGGCGGCGGCGCTCATGCGGAAGAACGTACCCTGCGCGTCTACAACTGGTTCGACTACATCACTCCCAAGGCACTGGAAGATTTCAAGGCGCAGAACAGCCAGACCAAACTGGTCTACGACATCTTCGACACCAACGAAGCGCTGGAGGCCAAGCTGCTGACCGGCAACTCCGGCTATGACGTGGTGGTGCCGTCCAACGTGTTCCTCGCCAAGCAGATCGAGGCCGGGGTGTTCCAGCCGCTGGATCGCAGCCAGTTGCCGAACTGGAACCACCTCGACCCGAAACTGATGAAGCTGATCGAGGCCAACGACCCTGGCAACCAGTTCGCCGTGCCGTATATGTACGGCACTATCCTGATCGGCTTCAACCCGGCCAAGGTCAAGGCCGCGCTGGGTAACAACGCGCCGGTGGACAGCTGGGACCTGATCTTCAAGGAAGAGAACATCAGCAAGCTCAAGCAGTGCGGCGTGGCCCTGCTCGACTCGCCATCGGAGATTCTGCCGCTGGCCCTGCAACACCTCGGTCTGGATCCCAA
The DNA here is from genome assembly GCF_021601625.1 of Pseudomonas paraglycinae. Lineage (GTDB taxonomy): Bacteria > Pseudomonadota > Gammaproteobacteria > Pseudomonadales > Pseudomonadaceae > Aquipseudomonas > Aquipseudomonas paraglycinae. Next base: position 63,525 of record NZ_BQHR01000010.1, read on the forward strand.
CAGCAAGAACCCGGCGGACTACGCCAAGGCTGAAGCGCTGCTGATGAAGATTCGTCCGTACGTGACCTACTTCCATTCGTCCAAGTACATGGCCGACATCGCCAACGGCGACATCTGCGTTGCCGTCGGCTATTCGGGCAGCTTCTCGCAAGCGGCCAACCGCGCCAAGGAAGCGAAAAATGGCGTGGTGGTGGACATGCGTCTGCCGAAAGAAGGCGCGCCGATCTGGTTCGACATGCTTGCCATCCCGAAAGGTGCGAAGAATCCGCAGGATGCCTACACCTTCATCAACTACCTGCTGCAACCGCAGGTGATTGCGCCGGTCAGCGATTTTGTCGGTTATCCGAACCCGAACAAGGACGCCACCGAACTTGTCGACCCGGCGATTCGCAACAACCCGAATCTGTACCCGACCGATGCGGCGATGAACACGCTCTACACCCTGCAACCGTTGCCGCGTGATGCGGAACGGGCGCGCACCCGGGCCTGGACCAAGATCAAGTCCGGCACCTGAAGCGCTGCGACCCAACCAGACCCGCAGCCGCGGGTCTTTTTTTGCCTGCAAGATCTATGTACCGCATCGCAGCGCGGCCAGGATTTTAGTGTCCGATTTTTCCCCGTGGACATGAACATGACTGAACCTGCCGCCGCCCCAGACGTTTCCCCTCCTTTGCTGAAACAGAGCCGGCTGGTCGAACTGACCGGCCAGGGCTACTCGCTGCATCAAGTCGCCTCGACGTTGTTGCGCGAAGGACTGAACAAAAGCTATCCCGACCAACACATCGATCCGGATCACTGCATGCTCGCGACACCTCTGCGCGAGACCGACACTTCACAGAGCACCGCCAGGGTCTTCGCTTTCGAGTCGCTGACCCATGCCTTCATCCAGCACTGCCTGCACAAGACCACAGCCGATTACATCGAAGGCGAGCACTTCCTGACCCGAACACCCAATGCAGTCCCTCCCACGCTTCTGCCGGTGAGCATGGACGACATCACTGCGCTGATGAACGACCTTGCACCTTTTCTGTTCCTCGAATATCAGCAGCGCCAGCTCGATTACTGGAACGAGTCCGCCAATGGCCAGCCACGCTGGCAAGAGCTGTCCGATCAGTTGTGCTCGGCGGCAAATGTGCAGTCCGCCAGCGGCTGGGACGCCGACGAGTGCGCATTGGCACGATTTGTCGCGCAGCATCCAGACCGGAGTGAACGCTCGCCCGCGGCCAACGATTTCGTCGGACTGAAAGCCTGCCTGATGGACATCGAACTGGTCGACGGCGAGGACAGTACACACCTGCTTGTCGCCGGGGCTCTCGTGCTGACCGCCACCGTCAAAAAACGAAGCCGGATCCTGATGTACACCGTTGCCGATGGCTATGAATCATTCGACTCGCTGACCGCGCTGGGAGAAACATTGCCGCAGCGACTCGATCCCCGGCTGTCCGATCGCTCCTTGAAATGGCGCCTGATCGAGCCCGAAGGAAACATCTTCGATGCCGTCGCACAGGCGCAGATCAGCAACCAGCTCGGCGCGATCGAGGCACTGGATCCCGCCAGCCGGTCGATCAGTGCCCACGCCGGCTCCGGGCAGCAGCGCCGCAGTCGGTTCAGCCCACTTGAGCGGGCTCGACTCGACCAGCTGGAAGAGGCCATTCCCGACTGGTTACTCGAAGGGTCGGCGCACGACCTGCAGGACTACAGTCGCTACGTTGCCGAGCTCGGCACGTTGCGCAACGAAGCCGGGAATGGCGCGTTCAGGGAAGATGACATTCCCCTGATCAAACCCTACGCCGAACGTCGGATGCGTGAAGCGATCATTGCCGACGAAAGCGCTGAAGGCGCCGCCGACCTGCCTCTGGAACAGCTGCGAATCACGGTGACGAACAGCCTCGAAGCCGGCGGCTTCACGCTGCCCAACCCGTTTGATCGAGGACACGAAACTCTGGGTGAATTTGCCCTGCAAAATACCGCGCCCTACCAGGCCACGATCGCCTTCGATGATGGCCGAGCCGTACCTGACTGGTTGACGGTGGATTTTCTGACCGCCGTCGCGGAAAAGGTCGACATCGGTGGTCACTATCCGCAACTGATCAAACGCGCGCTGATCGATGACCCGATCCGTTCGACCGCGCACCGGACTCGCTATCTGCGCCAGCTGCCGACGCTTCTGCCGATGCTCGCGCTGGAGTGCAAACTCAGACGCCAGGGTGCAATCGATGAGCGTGGCTATAACTATGTCTGCCAGTTGATGGATGCCATCAACCGCAAACTGCCGGCGGCCGAACATCCGGTGACCATCCGGCCTCTGGCGTTCGTCCCGCGCCGCCGCTTGAGCCGGCGCTCGGACGTGGTCGCCAACATGTTCATCATTTGTCCGCGAGATCACGCACACGGTCCCTGTCTTTTGTACCGACCGCTGCTGGACACCCCATTGATGCAGTTCGCTTCGTTGCAGAACCTGATGTATGCGCTGTATCAGGCGGGCGAACTGCGCAATTCGGTACTCGCCTGGATGGGCAGCGCGGCCCTGAGTTTCGAGTACTCGCAATACGCCTTCCCGGTGGGTCTGCCCTCGCCGTGGATCGTCACTCAACTGGCCACGGAACCGTTCATGCATCTGGACCTGACCGGCCCGATCGAACTGGAAAATGCGCCGCTCGACGGCGACATCCTCGCTGCGCTGTACACGGCGAACAGTCAGGCACTGGTCGAGCTTGCGAACCGTCAGTCACAGTCCAACCGTGAGCGTCGCTGGGCACTTCTGGCGGACAGCGGCTGGGCCATTTTCAGTGTCGCCGCAAATTTCATGAGCGGCGCAACCGGCACCGCTGTCTGGGTCTGGCAGACCATCACGCAGATCCAGCAGGCGATTGATGCCCATGAACGCGACGACAATCTGGTGGCCTGGCAATCCACCGCCGATGTTCTGCTCACCCTCGGCATCATCATGACTCAGCACGCCGTGGTACGACGCAACCGCTCCTGGTCGCCGCGCCGGAGTAAATCGTACGAGTTCGAGCAAGGGACGCCGGAGAGCGTGGCGTCCGCGAGAACGCCGCAACCTGCGCCAGCGGTCGCGCCATCGGTCGTCCTCGATCCGCTGGTTGTCACCGGCGAAGTCCCTGCCGATCATTTCACTCAACTCGAACAGGGGACGCTGTTGCGATCTGGCACCAGCGCACGCTTCATCGCGATGCTCGACCGTTTCAGGATCGCCGCACCTGACTTGAGCGGCAAACGAGCCTCGTCGGTCACTCACCTCTACACCCTCGACGGCAAGACGTGCGTCCAGGTCGGCATGCGCTGGTTTGAAGTGATCGCCCGGCCAGGCGAGCCGGTTCACATCGTTGACCCGGCCGACCCACAGCGTATCGGCATGGCCCTGAAATACGACGAGACGGCCGGACAATGGCACTGGGACCCGAAACTGCGTTTGCGCGGCGGCATGCCGAAAAGCCGGATCGAGGCATTCCGTCGATCCAAAAAACAGATCATGGATGCAGCGTGGACTGAGCTGGAACAATTTGAAGCAGGCGAAACCGAAGCGAAAACACTGCTGCTGCGAGCACTGGTCGCCCTTCCACGGGATATCAGCGAAGCCGGATTCGAGCACTCCGCGTCCATTTATCTGGACCGCGCCACGAAGCTGGGCAATGACTACACCAAGGCCCTGGACCAACTCGAGATCTGGCGCGAGGCAGGGGGCGGCGGCTCGGTACACCAGGCCAAACTGATGAGCCTTACTCTGGGTCAGCACCGCTGTTTTGGCTCGTGGCTGCGAGTGAAGATGCGGACTTATGCCAAGACCACGCAAATATTCGTTGACAGCGCAATCAACCAGACAGCGATATCGCGAAACAAGCAGATCGAAATAGCCACCGTCGCCACCGCGATGAGCGACGAAATGATTGCCACCCTGCAGACCCTGGATCGTTCGCTGCACGTCTTGAACAGCCACTCGGCCAAGGCCAGAGAAGTGGCCACACGACTGGAATTGCTGCTGCCGGACTTCAGCCCGCTCGATCTCAAGGCCAATGAAATCGGCATGTCCTACGAACGCTGTGTCGTGGATCAACCGGGGGCCGCCATGAATGCCGCCCGTGTTGCCATCGGGATCATTACGGCCGCTGCCGCCGACGCCAGCCATGAGCTGATCCTGTTGAGCAAAACAGCGGTGACCGCAGACGGACAGCCAGCGCGTCTTGAACGCCTGTCGCAATGGAACGACCTCTTCGCCAGCCTCGGTGAACGCGTCGAACAGCTGCCTGCCGACCATCCCGGCCAGTTCGTCCAGGACAGACTCGACAGGGTTCGCGAGCTGATCGGCGAGTTCCACCTGCTGGCTCGCAATCGACTGACCACGGAACTGCCTGAACCTGAGGAACGACCGGCACCCGTCAAGTCCAGAGCGCAGCCCTCCACATCGCAGTCCAAAGTGAAGGTCTCCAAGAGCCGCCCCCGCCCAGAGGTGGACGAGCAGGCTTCCACTGCCCCGGACGGCGACTCCAGCGCAGAGGTCCCGTTCGTCAAACTGTCCACTCGACGACCTGACCCGAAGATGCCCAAAGATGACGAGGACCTTCTTTCATCGGCCATCCAGCTTGAAGCGGACATCGACCGATTCAACAGGAAGACCCGCGAGGATGCCAAGCGACCAGGGCGCATTCCCGCCGACATCCGCGACATGTTCGAACAGCAAGTCGAGCGGCTCAAGCAAGCGGCCAATGACGTCGAAAGCGCTATCACCCGAAGAAAAAACGCCAGGAAGGATCCGTGGCCCGTCACCTCCCTCATCCCGAACCTGCGCGCGGGTGCCATCCGCACACAGGCCGAAGGCATAGCGGTCTATGCGACCATGCTTAAACACCGCAAACCTCGGGAAACCTATTTCCACTGGATGCACGACAACGGGCAGGTCAAGGTCAGCAAAGACCCTCGCGGGCGCATTCGTACCCGTTATCGCGGGGACTACTTTCAGGAGTATCGGATTCTCGACAGGAACAACGCTGACAAGCCGCTGTGGGTGGCGCACTTCCACTACGACCAGCTCGGGGATGCAGATGAGCTGTACACCACCGCCCACCTGAAACCGGCCGATGCCTATCTGCAGACGCTCGATGACAAAACGCGGCAGGCACTCAGCACCTTCGATGCCGTCGACAATGCACTACGGCGCATCGTCGATCCGCAGGTACGCGATCTGTTCCTGAAATCGCAGCCGCAGGCTCAACCGAAAGACGCTTAAGGGCGCCAGACTTCACGCAGACGGGCCAGAGCCGACTCGATCGCCGGCTCCGGCACCGCCGCAAAACCCAGCACCAGACCGGCGCGCTGATCGATCGGGGTCGTCGAGTCCGGCAGCCAATACTTGCTCAGGCCGTGGACTTCCACTTCCACGCTGGCGGCCTGCTCAATCAGCTGTTGTTCGCGGGCCACGCTGTCGACCGCCACGGTGAGATGCAGTCCCGCTGACACCGCCGGCAGCTCACCCACGCCCGCCAATCCTTGCGGCCAACCGTTGATGAGGGCGTTACGCCGACTGAGGGCTGCCCGGCGCATCCGCCGGATGTGCCGCTGGAAATGCCCGGCCGCCATGAATTCGGCCATCACCGCTTGAGTGCTCACTTCCGAATGCCGGACATCCACCGCGCGCCGCTGCGCAAAGGCCTCGACCAGCCCCGGCGGCAACACCAGATAACCCAGACGCAGCGCCGGGAACGCGACTTTGCCGAAAGTGCCGACGTACAACACGCGACCCTGGCGATCGAGCGCAGCCAGCGGAGCCAGTGGCGCGCCGGTGTAGCGATATTCGCCGTCGTAGTCGTCCTCGACGATCCAGCCGCCGGTGCGCTCGGCCCAGGCCAGCAGTTCCAGACGTCGCGCCAGGCTCATCACCACACCGGTCGGGTATTGATGAGACGGCGTGACATAAGCCACCCGGCAATCTTCGGCGGCCGCCAGTGCCGCGCAGTCGATGCCCTCTTCGTCCACGGCAATACCGTGCAATCGACCGCCGGCCAAGGCGAACGCATGACCCGCTGCGCGATAGCCGGGATTCTCGATGCCCACCCCTGCGCCCGGCTCCACCAGCAACTGTGCACAAAGGCTGATTCCCTGTTGCGCGCCACTGGTGATCACAATTTGCTCAGCCGAGCACTGCAGGCCGCGCGAACTGCGCAAATAAGCGGCGATCAGACCGCGCAGGCGCGCATCGCCCGCCGGGTCGCCGTAACACAGTTGCTGCAAATCGGGTTTGCGCCAGAACGCCGCGTTCAGCTTGGCCCAGACGTCGAACGGAAACAGATCAAACGCCGGAACACCGACCCGGAATGCTCGCGGCGGACCGCTCGGTGGCGTCGGTAAATGGTTCTGCTCAAGCCGCTGCAATGCACCACTGTGGATAACTTTGCTGGATAAATCCCCAGTGGAATTGACCGAAATTGTGGATAAGGTTGTGGGTAAGCCTGTTGAAAACCCTGTGGATACTTTTGTGGATAATTTTTTCGCGGGCGCCACCGATTGCGGTAACTGCGCCACATAAGTGCCGTCCCCGACCCGGCCTTCAATGAAACCTTCGGCATACAGCTGATCGTAGGCGCGCACCACGCTGTTGCGGGAAATCCCCAGCGCCGCTGCCAGATCGCGGCTGGCCGGCAGGCGCGTGCCGCTGGCCAGACGTCCGTCGAGCACCCGCAGGCGCAAGGCCTGATAGAGCTGACGGCTCAGCCCTTTGCGGCGGTCGAGCTCGATACCGGCAGGGTTGAACGGCAGTGACAGCGTGGTCGAATCGGGCATCACAATGGACCTATGAAATTGGTCATCAATGGCTCTTACAACAGACCAATAGCCTGCCTACGATGCAGGCATTCGCCAAGGAAATTTTCTCCATGTACACACCCCGCGCCTTTGCCATCGAAGACTTGTCCCAACTGCACGAACTGATCCTCGCCACCCGCCTCGCCATATTGGTCACCCACGGCGAACAAGGCTTGCAGGCCAGTCATGTGCCGGTGTTGCTGCATCGCGAACAAGGTCCGAACGGCACGCTGTACGGGCATCTGGCCAAAGCCAATCCGCAGTGGAAAGACCTGCGCGACGGCGCCGAAGCGATGCTGATCTTTCCCGGTGCCGATGCCTACGTCAGCCCGGGGTTTTACCCGAGCAAGGCCGAGCACGGCAAAGTCGTGCCGACCTGGAACTACGTTGCTGTGCATGCCTACGGTCACGCCGAAACCTTCAGCAATGGCGGTCGCCTGCTGGACATCGTCAGCACCCTCACCGACCGCCATGAAGCGGGCCGCGCCCAGCCCTGGTCGGTTGACGATGCCCCGGCCGATTACATCGACGGCATGCTCAAGGCCATCGTCGGGTTCGCCATTCCGATCGACCGCCTCGAAGGCAAGCGCAAGCTCAGCCAGAACCGTAGCGTCGAAGATATCGCCGGCGTGCGCGAAGGCCTGGCTGCCAGCTCCGACATCAACGATCAAACCCTCGCTCACTTGATGCGTTAAGGAAATCACCATGAGTCAGATCGACATCCGTCCGGTCAGCGCCGCCGATCACGCGGCCTGGCTGCCGCTGTGGCAGGCCTACCTGCGCTTCTACAACACTGAATTGCCGGACGCCGTCAGCCAGAGCACCTGGCAGCGTTTTCTCGACCCGAACGAACCGACCCATGCCGCCCTCGCCTGGGCTGACGGCAAAGCGGTGGGCATGGTGCATTTCATCTACCATCGTTCGAACTGGAGCATCGAAAACTCCTGCTACCTGCAAGACCTGCTGGTGGAGCCGCAAACCCGTGGCACCGGCGTCGGTCGCCTGCTGATCGAACACGTCTACGCCACGGCCAAGGCCGACGGGTGCTGCAAGGTGCACTGGCTGACCCACGAAACCAACGCCACGGCGATCCAGCTCTACGAGCGCATCGCCGAGCGCCCGGGTTTCATCCAGTTTCGCAAAGCCATTTAAGGAGCCACGCGCATGACGATTTCTCTCGCTGACTGGAAAGGCGTGCCGCCACCCTCCACCACGCTGATCGAAGGCCGCTTCATCCGCCTGGAAAAACTCGACCCGGCACGCCACGGCGACGACCTGTTCAACGCCCTGCAAGGCCCCGGCGCCGACCCGAAACTCTGGGATTACTTGCCCTACGGCCCGTTCCCGGAACGCAGCGCCTTCAATGACTGGCTGAACAACCACGCCGCCCACAGCGACCCGTATTTTTTCAGCGTCATCGACCGCGCCAGCGGCCAGGTGCAAGGCATCCTCAGCCTGATGTCGATCGTCCCGGCACAGGGCCGCATCGAAATCGGCCACGTCACCTTCGGCGCCCCGATGCAGCGCTCGCCGAAAAGCACCGAGGCGGTCTACCTGCTGGCCAAAGAATCCTTCGCCCTCGGCTATCGCCGCCTCGAATGGAAATGCAACAACGGCAACGCCCGCTCCAAATACGCGGCCGAGCGTCTGGGCTTCAGCTTCGAAGGCGTGTTCCGCCAGCACATGGTGGTCAAGGGCCAGAACCGCGACACCGCGTGGTACTCGATTCTGGACTCGGAATGGCCGGCGATTGCGGCGGGGTTCGAGCGCTGGTTGAGCGATGAGAATCAGACGGCGGATGGGCAGGTGAAGGGGTTGGTTGAGTGCCGCGGTTGAACCAGTGAACGTAAAAGAGCGCAGCCTGTGGCATCTCGTTCAAGCGATGTCCAAGGCTGCGATTTCGACTCTTCGCCACCGTCGGATCTGCAATGAATTGCAGATGAACGTCCAAATCTGAGGCCTGAACTGCAAAAGAATGCACATAGTCCGTACATCATTCTGTAAAAACCCTCCGCTATACAGGACGCCCCGCTTATAACAAAAAGGACGTCCGCCCCATGCCCTTCCCGCCCCAGCGCCTGTCGTTTGCCATTGCCCTGCTGATCGCCGCCAGCGCCGCCCACGGCAAGACCGTGCAAATCGACACCGCCACGACTGCATCGCAGACATTGGGTGGCAGCGACACGCTGACAATTTCGGCGCCGGGCAGCATCACCAACAGCGGCAAGGCGGTAAGCCTCAAGGACGGCACCAGCGGTGTCGGCGTGATCATCGACAACGCCGGCAAGATCATTTCTACCGGTGGCCGTGCCATCGACAGCAGCGGCGACCTGACCCAGGCGCGAAACTACGCCATCTATAACCGCAGCGGCGGGCAGATTCTCGGCTCCAACGACGCGATTCGCATCGACAGCAACTTCGTCAGCGGCAGCCTGTTGATCGACAATAGCGGCACCATTCGCTCGACCACAGGCCAAGGCCTGGATCTGGATGCGTTGCGCAGCGACGGGGTGAAAACCACGATTATCAACCGCGCGGGTGGGCTGATTCGTGGCGACGCCAGCGACGGCATGAAAACCGGCGCCAACGCGACCATCAGCAACTACGGCGAGATCTCCACCGGTGACTCGCACAACGCCGACCAGAAGTTCGACGGCATCGATATCGACACCGCGACCGGTGTCAACGTGACCAACTACGGCGTGATTTCGGGCGGGCGCCATGGCATCACCACCGACCTGGGAGCGACGCTGGTCAACTACGGGCAAATCACCGGGCGCAACGGCTCCGGTTTCGGTTCCGATGGCGACGGCACGGTGATCAACCACGGCACCATCACTGGCGCCTATTCCGGGTTGCAAGCCAATGGCGACGGCGACGGCGTGGACATCGACAAGATCGCCCACATTGAAAACTACGGCACCATCCAGGGCGTCGGCGCCGGCGGTGTGGACAAGGGTGGCTTCGCCAATGGCAGTGAAGGCATTGCGCTGGGCGGCGGCTATATCCTCAACGCCATGGATGCGCTGATCAGCGGCGCCAACAGCGCCATTCTGGTGGACGACGGCAGCGGTGGTTCTGGGCTGGCGGCCACCACGCTGGAGAACTTCGGCACCATCCAGGGCCTCGACGGTTTCGGGGTGAAATTCGTCGGTGAGTTCGCCGACAACGTGATCAACGGTGGCACCGTCAGCGGCAGTAACGGGCTGGCGCTGGATCTGGGCGGCGGCAATGATAGCCTGACCCTGCGCAACGGCAGCCGCTTTGTCGGCGTGGTCGATGGCGGTAGCGGTTATGACCGCGTGGTAATGGACGACGCGGCGGGCGGCAGCTTCGGTGCCAGCCGCAACCTTGAATGGCTGGAAGTCAAACAAGGTGCCTGGACGCTGACCGGCAGCGGCGACTTCAGCGACGGTGGTGCCGTGCGCAGCGGCGCCACGCTGATCAACCAGGGCGGTATCGCCGGCAACCTGACCGTGGACGTCGGTGGTATGTATGCGGGTGGCGGTTCGGTAGGCAACCTCAACGTCAATGGCACGTTGCGCACCGACACCCGCCTCGGCACCGCGGCCATCGTGCACGACTTGAACATGGGCAGCGCATCCACCCTCGCTTATGGCGTCAATGCCGATGGCAGCAGCGCGCCGGTCCAGGTCGGCGGCACGGCCAACCTCAACGGCGCAACGCTGGCGGTCAATCCCGGCAGCGGCACTTATCCGTGGCAGAGCCATTACACAGTGCTGCAGGCAGCGCGGGTCAACGGCACGTTCGGCGCGGTCACCAGCGACTACGCGTTCCTCACGCCGACCCTCGCTTACACGCCAACGCAGGTCGACCTGACTTACACCCGCAATGACGTGGCGTTCAATGAATTCGCCGCCACCGGCAACGGCAGCAACGCCGCCAACAGCCTGGCCTCGATCGGCAAGAACAACGCGCTGTACAACGCCTTGCTCAACACCACTCAAAACAGTGCAGGCGCGGCCATCGAGCAACTGGCCGGCACCAGCAACGCCAACCTCACCAGCGCCACTCTCGGCGCCAGCAGCCAGGTCGGCAGCAGCATGCTCTCGGCGATGCAGCAAATGGGTGGCAGTCCAGGCCTGATGGTCGGCCTCGATCAGCGTGAGACACCGATCCTCGCCGCCAACGGCGTACCGTCCGAAGCGCGAAACCTGAATGATCCGAACGCCCGGGGCCGGCTCTGGCTGCAGGCCATCGGCGGCTACGGCAAGCTGGATGGCGAACACGGCAGCAGCGGTCTGGAACAGCGCACCAAGGGCAGCGTGCTCGGTGCCGACTGGGCACTGAATCCACAATGGCGTCTGGGCGTGCTCGGCGGCTATTCGAAGACTGACCTGGACGCCACCGGCTTCGACGGCAATGTCGAGAGCTGGCACGCCGGCGTTTATGCGCTGCATCAAAACGGTCCGATCGCCTTGCGCTTGGGCGCGGCGTACAGCGGTCATCAGGGCGAAAGCAAACGCACCATCGCGTTCAATGGTTTCAGTGATCGTCCCAAAGGCGATTACGACGCCGACAGCCAGCAAGCCTTCGCCGAACTCGGCTACGCCATGGGCACTGGCCGGCTCAGCGCCGAACCGTTCGCCAGCCTCGGCTACCAGCGCTATCACCGCGACCGCTATCAGGAAAAGGGTGGCGCCGCGGCCTTGCAGGTCGACAGTCAGACCCAGGACAACTTCAGCAGCACCTTCGGTGTGCGCCTGGCGCACCTCAGCTCACTGGACAATGGCATGGCCCTGACCCCGCGCATGGCCGCCGGCTGGAAGCACACCTACGGCGATGTCAGCAGCTCGACCCGTCAAGCATTCATGGTCGGTGGCACGGCGTTCAGCGTCGATGGCAGCTCGCTGGATCGCGACAGCCTCGTACTCGAAGCAGGGCTGGATCTTGGCATTTCCGCGCGGCATACGCTGGGGCTGGGATACAGCGGCGAGATTGGTAGCAACAGCCGTAATCACGGGTTGATCGGGCAGTGGCAGATGAGTTTTTGAGATTTCGCCAATCCGGATTTCAGCGGGAGTTGTAGGTAAAGGCGCCTGGTCGATCGGGTAATCATGGCGGGTTCATTACCTGCCAGCGCCCGGGCTACAAAAGCAGACGCCATCACCTGCATCCGACTCGGAATTGCCCGGCATCGGTGGACCGGCATCGACTTTTACAGTTTGGCCTCATTTCACATGAGACGAACTGAATGCCCATTCAATGCAAATACAAGCTTCAACATCTTGTGCTGGCGGTTGCGCTGGCAGTCGGTTGCGTGGAATTTTCTCTGGCGGAGCAGTCGGAGCCCGATGCGCCCGTCATGGACGAAGTGAAACCCAAGCCTGCGCGCAAGAAGAAAGAAAAACCTGCTCTGCCCAGCCTAGCTCCAGAGCCACTGCTTGCAGAAAGTATCGCTCCGACGCCAGAAACATTTCCGGTCAGCACTGAGATTCCAGCTTCCCCCCTTCCTGCACCCGAGGACATTCCCGCCGAGAAAGTCGCCAAGACGCAAAGCGGCAGCGCGCTCGAAGAAAGCCTGGAAAAACCAGTGCCCTTACCGGAACCGGTTCTGGCCGAAACACCCGCAGCTCAACAAACCCAAGTGGTTGACCAGCCGCAGTCAACGGATTCCCCTTCATCACCGGGCAACGCAGCCGTGGCGGCCCTGCTCACCAGCGACAAAGTCACAGCCGCCGTCGCCCTCGATCAACTGGCCGGCGGCAGCAACGCCAACCTCGCCAAGGCCACCTTGAGCAGCGTCACACCGGTCAGCGCCAGCCTGCTGTCGGCCATGCACCAGCTCGATAACCTGCATGAAAACCAGCCAAACGCACCGCGCCACGCGGCCGGAAACGCCGAGAGCGGCAGGGTCTGGCTGCAGGCCCTCGGCCATAGCGGGAAACTGGATCGCGATGTGGAGCCCATGCAGCATTCCACCAAAGGCCTGCTGCTCGGTGCGGACTGGCGCCTCGACGAAGAATGGCGCCTGGGTTTGATGGGCGGCACCTCCGATACGCGCATGGACAGCAAGGAACTGGACGGCGACCTCGACAGTTGGCACCTCGGCGCTTACGCCTTGCGTCAGACCGGCCCGCTGTCACTTCGGCTCGGCGCAGCCTGGAGCAACCATGAAGGCAGTACCCGCCGCGAAGTCGCGTTCGGCCGCTTCCATGACCGACTGAAAGGCAACTACCAGGCCAGCACCCAGCAAGTGTTCATCGAGTCGGGATACAACCTGGGTCGGGCCAACGTCAGCATCGAGCCATTTGCCAGCCTCGGTTACCAACGCTACCAGCGCGACGGCTACACCGAGAAAGGCGGAGCGGCGGCGCTCAAGGTTCACGCTCAATCCCAAGGCAACTTCAACACCACCGTCGGCCTGCGCATGGCGAAAGTCAGCACGCTGGATAACGGCATGCACCTCACGCCACGACTCAGCGCGGGGTGGAAACACGTTTATGGCGAGACCTACACCAGCACCCGGCAACGTCTGGTCACCGGCGGCCATGACTACACCGTTTACGGCGCGGAGCTGGATCGCAACAGCCTGACGCTCGACACCGGGCTTGATCTGGCCGTCTCGTCCAGCCACACACTCGGTGTTGGCTTGTCGGGTGAGATCGGTACCGACAGCCGAAACCACGGCGTATCGGGGCAATGGCGAATGGCGTTCTAAGTCCGGACGGGTTGCTGCCGCACGGTGCGGCAGCAATTTGAAAGCAAAAAAAAAGGGGAGCACATGCCCCCCCGAGGTTTAAAGCGTTGTATCGAGGCCGTTATCTCAGCCTTCGATCTCGATCAGGATTTCGCCCGGGTTCACCCGGTCGCCCTTGGCGACATGAATGGCGGTGACCTTGCCGGCAATCGCCGCCTGGACTTCGGTCTCCATCTTCATCGCTTCGGTGATCAGCACAGCCTGGCCCGCCTTGACGGTGTCGCCTTCCTTGACCAGCACATCGACGATGTTGCCCGGCATGGTGGTGCTGACGTGGCCCGGGGCCGAAGCCTGCTTGCGCTTGCTGCTGCCGCCGCCGACGAATTCGTTGAGCGGCTCGAACACCACTTCTTCCGGCATGCCGTCGATGGACAGGTAGAAGTGACGCTTGCCCTCAGCCTTGACGCCGACACCGGTGATGTCCACGCGGTAGGTTTCGCCATGCACGTCGATGACGAACTCGGTCGGTACGCCTTCGCCGCCGGCCGAAGCCACCTTGCCCGCTTCCGGGATCGGCAGCAGCACTTCCGGAGTGAGGGTGCCGGCGGCACGCTCTTCGAGGAACTTGCGACCGATGTCCGGGAACATGGCGAATGTCAGCACGTCTTCTTCGGACTTGGCCAGTGCGCCGATATCGGCACGCAGCTTGGCCATTTCCGGCTTGAGGAGGTCGGCCGGGCGTACGTCGATCACCTCTTCGCTGCCGATGGCCTGACGACGCAGCTTCTCGTTCACGGTGCCCGGCGCCTTGCCGTAGCCGCCTTGCAGGTAAAGCTTCACCTCGTTGGTGATGGTCTTGTAGCGCTCGCCGGCCAGCACGTTGAAGAACGCCTGGGTGCCGACGATCTGCGAAGTCGGGGTCACCAGCGGCGGGAAGCCAAGGTCTTCACGCACGCGCGGAATCTCCGCCAGCACTTCGCCCATGCGGTTCAGAGCGCCCTGCTCTTTCAACTGGTTGGCCAGGTTGGAAATCATCCCGCCCGGCACCTGGTTGACTTGAACACGAGTATCGACGGCGGTGAATTCGCTTTCAAACTGGTGGTACTTCTTGCGCACGGCGTAGAAGTACAGGCCGATTTCCTGCAACAGCTCCAGGTTCAGACCGGTATCGAACTCGGTGCCTTTGAGTGCAGCGACCATCGATTCGGTGCCAGGGTGGCTGGTGCCCGAAGCGAAGCTGGAGATGGCGGTGTCGATGTGGTCGGCACCGTTTTCAATGGCCTTGAGCTGGCACATGGCTGCCAGGCCGGCGGTGTCGTGGGAGTGGATAAACACTGGCAGCGACTGCTCGGCTTTCAGTGCACGTACCAGCTCACCGGTGGCGTATGGGGTCAGCAGACCGGCCATGTCCTTGATCGCCACCGAGTCGCAACCCATGGCTTCCATTTGCTTGGCCTGGGCGACGAACGCGTCGATGGTATGCACCGGGCTGGTGGTGTAGGCGATGGTGCCCTGGGCGTGTTTGCCGGCAGCCTTCACCGCTTCGATCGCCACGCGCAGGTTACGCACGTCGTTCATCGCGTCGAAGATACGGAACACGTCGATGCCGTTGACTGCGGCCTTGGCGACGAACGCTTTGACCACGTCATCGCTGTAGTGGCGGTACCCCAGCAAGTTCTGCCCGCGCAGGAGCATTTGCAGACGGGTGTTGGGCAGCGCCGCGCGCAGTTGGCGCAGACGCTCCCACGGGTCTTCTTTCAGGAAACGCACGCAGGCGTCGAAGGTCGCACCGCCCCAGCATTCCAGCGACCAGTAGCCGACTTTGTCGAGCTTGTCGCAGATCGGCAGCATGTCTTCGGTGCGCATGCGGGTGGCGAGCAGCGATTGGTGAGCGTCGCGCAGGATGGTGTCGGTTACGAAAATCTTTTTAGTCATTGTTCTATTCCTCACAGGCCTGCGTGGGCGGCGATGGCGGCGGCGATGGCCAGGGCCAGCTCTTCGGGTTTGCGCTTGATCGAGTAGTTGGTCAGTTCAGGGTGGCTTTCAACGAAGCTGGTATTGAACTGGCCGCTACGGAATTCCGGGTTGCGCAGGATTTCCTGGTAATACGCGGCGGTGGTCTTCACGCCTTGCAGACGCATGTCGTCGAGGGCGCGCAGGCCACGGTCCATGGCCTCTTCCCAGGTCAGCGCCCAGACCACCAGTTTCAGGCACATCGAGTCGTAGAACGGCGGGATGGTGTAGCCGGTGTAGATCGCCGTGTCGGTACGCACGCCAGGGCCGCCGGGGGCGTAGTAGCGCGTGATCTTGCCGAAGCTCGGCAGGAAGTTGTTTTTCGGGTCTTCGGCGTTGATCCGGAATTGCAGGGCAAAACCGCGGTGCTGGATGTCCTCCTGCTTCACCGACAGCGGCAGGCCGGAGGCGATGCGGATCTGTTCGCGGACGATGTCGATCCCGGTGATTTCTTCGGTGATGGTGTGTTCCACCTGCACCCGGGTGTTCATCTCCATGAAGTACACCTCGCCCTCGGCGAGCAGGAACTCCACGGTGCCGGCGTTTTCGTAACCCACGGCCTTGGCTGCGCGCACCGACAGGTCGCCGATGTAGGCGCGCTGTTCCGGGGTCAACTGCGGGCTCGGAGCGATTTCGATCAGCTTCTGGTTGCGGCGCTGGATCGAGCAGTCACGTTCGAACAGATGCACGACGTTGCCGAAGCTGTCGCCGAGGATCTGCGCTTCGATGTGTTTCGGATTGACGATGCATTTTTCCAGGAACACTTCCGCCGAACCGAAGGCCTTGGTGGCTTCGGAAATGACCCGGGGGAAATTCTGTTCGAGTTCTTCGCGGCTGTTGCAGCGACGGATACCGCGACCGCCACCACCGGAAGTGGCCTTGAGCATCACCGGGTAACCGATGCGGTCGCCCTCGCTCAATGCTTCCTCGATGCCCGAAACGTTGCCTTCGGTGCCCGGCGTGACCGGTACGCCGGCCTTGATCATGCTGCGGCGCGCTTCGGTCTTGTCGCCCATGCGGCGGATGACTTCCGCCGACGGGCCGATGAATTTGATTCCGCGTTCGGCGCAGATGTCTGCCAGCTCGGCGTTTTCCGAGAGGAAACCGTAGCCGGGGTGCAGCGCATCGCAGCCGGTTTCCACGGCCAGGTTCACCAGCTTGCGCGGGTTCAGGTAACCGGCCAGCGGCTCGGCACCAATGCTGTGGGCCTCGTCCGCACGCTTCACATGCAAGGCATGCCGGTCGGCGTCGGAATAGATCGCGACCGAACGGATGCCCATCTCGGCGCAGGCACGCACGATTCGTACGGCAATCTCACCACGGTTGGCGATCAGGATCTTTGTTATCACTTGGAGGTTCCCTTGAGCCGGTGGCACCACGACCTGCTAGACCCAGGTCGGCACGTGACCAAATGTTTCAATCTGGTCTCGGCTCCACACTAGCGCTGACAAGGGATTAACAAAAATGAATAAAAATTGGGTCAGGCATAAGTAAAGACTTATAGTCAGTGCATCAGCCAATGGCCAGAGTCAGTAGAAAATGCGTAAGTCCCTGATGCGTATGACATTGCGTCAATTGCAGATCTTCAACGAAGTGTGCGATTTGCGCTCCTACAGCCGTGCCGCCGAGGAAATGTCGCTCACACAACCGGCCGTCAGCCTACAGATTCGTCAGCTCGAAGAGCTGATCGGCCAGCCATTATTCGATTACGTGGGCAAAAAACTCTACATGACCGAAGCGGCCGAAGCACTTCAGCGCGCCAGCCGGGACATCTTCGGCCGGTTGGAAAACCTCGACATGCAGCTCTCGGACATGCAGGGCTCGCTGCAGGGCCAGTTGAAGCTGGCGGTGGAATCCAGCGCCAAATACTTCGTGCCGCATCTGTTCGCGGCGTTCAAGCGTCAGCATCCGGAAGTAAATCTGCAACTGACGGTGGTCAACCGTGGCCAGGTGATCCGCCGGCTCTCCGACAACCGCGACGATCTGGTGATCATGTCGATGGTGCCCCAGGACATGGGCCTGGAATTCCTGCCGTTCCTCAACAACCCGATCGTTGCCGTGGCGCGGCCGGATCATCCGCTGGCGCACATGGGCCCACTGCGCTTGCAGGACCTTGAGCCGTACACCCTGCTGATCCGCGAACCCGGCTCGGGCACGCGACTGGCCTGCGAGGAGTATTTCAAGGAGAAGCGCGTGCACTTCACCCAGACCCAGGAAGTGGCGTCGGCCGAAGCCCAGCGTGAATGCGTGGTAGCGGGTCTGGGCCTGGCGCTGTTGACGCGCCACGCCCTTAACCTGGAGCTGGCGACCGGCGGCCTGGTCGAGCTGCCGGTCGAAGAATTGCCGCTGTTTCGCAGCTGGTGCCTGGTGCAAGCCAAAGCCAAGCGGCTGTCACCGGTGGCGCACGCCTTCCTGGCGTTTATCCGCAGCGAACGGGTGCAGATCAGCGCGCTGGTTGAGCGCTTCGACGGGAAGCTGCCGGTGCTGCCTGCCAGTGATTGATATCCTCGGGAAAATCGCCGATTTCGGCCTGAAGCTGGCGAAGTTCGAAGCGATCTTCGATGGCGCGGCGAAACTCCATGCGGCGCTGGTCTTCCTGCTGACGACGGGTTTTCGCGGCGCTGTTGCGTTCTTCGTAAGGCTGAGCCATTTCGAGTCTCCCAAGGCGTTTACGGGAGTTTCACGATAGGCGCGGTGGATGACGATTTGGCTGCGTCGGGGTTACAGGCAGATGAAGATTGCCATCACCCCACCACAATCAATCATCCAGCGCTTTCACCGATTTTGGCGACAGCCGCAAGCTGCGCAGGCTGCGCTTGACGCTCTTGAGGTGGTTGACCAGGCTCGGCCCGCGCGCCATGGCCACGCCCATCGCCAGTACGTCGATCACCACCAGGTGAGCGATACGCGAAGTCAGCGGCGTGTAGATTTCGGTGTCTTCGTGAACGTCGATCGCCAGGTTGACGGTCGACAGCTCGGCCAGCGGTGTCTGGCTCGGGCACAAGGTGATCAGCGACGCACCGCTCTCGCGAACGAGGTTGGCGGTGATCAGCAAGTCTTTGGAACGGCCGGACTGGGAAATGCAGATCGCCACGTCTGTCGGCTTCAGCGTCACCGCCGACATCGCCTGCATATGCGGGTCGGAATACGCCGCGGCGGTCAGCAGCAGACGGAAGAACTTGTGCTGCGCATCCGCCGCCACCGCGCCCGACGCACCGAAACCGTAGAACTCGACGCGCTGGGCCTGGGACATCAGCGTCACCGCGCGTTGCAGCTCCAGAGGATCGAGCTTCTCGCGAACCTCCATCAGCGTGTGCAACGTGGTGTCGAAAATCTTCAGGCTGTAGTCGGCGACGGAGTCGTCTTCATGGATCGCGAACTGACCGAAGCTGGCGCCGGCCGCGAGGCTTTGCGCGAGCTTGAGTTTCAGATCCTGAAAACCGGAACAACCGATGGCCCGGCAGAAGCGCACGATGGTCGGCTCGCTGATGCCGACGCTGTGAGCCAGGTCGGCCATGGAACTGTGCATCACTGCCGCAGGGTCAAGCAGCACGTGGTCGGCGACCTTGAGCTCCGACTTGCGTAACAGGTGACGTGACTGGGCGATGTGTTGCAGCAGATTCAAGGGGCTGGACTCTTGTTATGGAAAGATGTGCTTTGGCCAGATGCCGGGGATGTAGCAAGTTTGTAGTTATACTACATGAATCGGCTTTTTGCCTGCTCAATGCGTAACTCGATCCCCCCGGATCAGGCGACATGCGCTGCATGTAGCCCTTTACAGCGGTTTTTCCTGTTCACGCAGCAACGCGGCAAGGCCGACCGCCTCCACCGGACGGCTGATCAGATAGCCCTGCACCTCGTCGCAACCTTCAGCTTTCAGAAACGCCAGCTGCTCGGATCGCTCGACACCTTCGGCGACAACTTTCAGTGACAGCCCGTGAGCCATCGCAATGATCGCCCGGGTGATCGCCGCGTCCTCGCTGCCCTCGCCCAACCCGCGAATAAAGGCCTGATCGATCTTCACGTAGTCCACCGGAATCCGCTTCAGATAGCTCAGCGATGAATAGCCGGTGCCGAAATCGTCGATCGCCAGTTTCACCCCCAGATCCCGCAACTGCTGGAACGTGGCGATGATGTGTTCGACGCTGTCGAGCAGCTGGCTTTCGGTCAGTTCCAGTTCGAGGTAGTGCGGTGCCAGGCCGGTTTCCTCCAGCACCTGACGCACCAGACTGACCAGTTTGCCCTGGCGCAGTTGATGCACCGACAGGTTCACCGAAACCCGGATCGGCGCCAGCCCCTGACGCTGCCATTCACACGCCTGCCAGCAGGCCTGACGCAGGACGAATTCGCCGATCGGCCCGATCAGCCCTGTTTCTTCGGCCAGACCGATGAAATCCCCCGGCGGTACCCGGCCCATGGTCGGGTGATCCCAGCGCACCAGCGCTTCCGCCGCGTTGAGACGCCCGGTCGCCAGGCACAGTTTCGGTTGATAGAAGACGTTGAGCTGCTTTTCCTCGATGGCTTTGCGCAGCTGGTTTTCCAGTTGCAGGCGCTCCAGCGTGCTGGCCTGCAGACTGTCGGTGTAGAACTGGAAGTTGTTGCCGCCCAGGTGCTTGGCATGTTGCATGGCCATATTCGACTGGCTGACCAGCGCGGAAATCTCCCGGGCGTTGTCCGGCAGCATGCTGATGCCCATCGAGGCGCTGACTACAAGCTCATGCCCTTCCACGGTCAACGGCAGGCGCAGCTTGCTCGACAGTCGCGTGGCGACCCGCGCCAGGCTCGACAGGTTGCCGTAGGCGTCGAACAGTACCGCGAACTCATCGCCGGACAGCCGGGCGATGGTGTCGGCTTCCGGCAGAGCATTGACCAGCCGCCGCGACATCTTTTGCAGCAACTGGTCGGCGATCTCATGACCGAGGCTGTCGTTGAGCAGCTTGAAGCGATCCAGATTGATATGCAGCAGCGCCAGACTCCGGCGCCCGCCCTGCCGCACGCGCTGATGGGCTTCGTGCAGGCGTTCGCGGAAAAGCGAGCGGTTGGCCAGACCCGTGAGTTCGTCGTAGTGGGTCAGGTAGCGCATGCGCTCTTCGGATTCGCGGCGCGCCGACAGATCGGCGAAGAAGCCGACGATATGACTGACATTTCCCCGACTGTCGCGCACGGCATTCAATTGCAGCCATTGCGGATACAGCTCGCCGTTCTTGCGGGTTTCCACCAATTCGCCCTGCCAACTGCCGTGCTGCTCCAGCGCGTGGCGGATCGCGACGTAGTGTCGACGGGCGTCGCGGCTGCACGGCAGTTCGACGACGTTGCGCCCGAGCATGTCGTCGATGTCATACCCGGTGACCCGGCTGAAGGCCTGGTTGATGGCGATCAGCGAATAATTCGGGTCGAGGATCACGATGCCTTCGCTGGCGGCCTCGAACACCGTCGCCGCCAGTTGTTGCTGGGCTTCCAGGCTTTTGCTGACGCTGATGTCGCGGCGGGTGCCGACCATGCGGATGACCCGCCCGTTCTCGTCGCGCTCCACCGCTCGCCCACGGTCTTCGATCCAGACCCAGTGGCCGTCGCCGTGGCGCACGCGGTATTCGATCTGATAATCCTCGGTGCGCCCCTTCAAGTGCTCAATCAGTGCTCGTTTGAGCGGTGGCACATCTTCCGGGTGCAGGCGTGGCCGCAGATGCCTGAGCAGCCCGGTGACGTATTCCGGGTCAATGCCAAACAGTTCCTGAATCTGTGTGTGGTGAACTTCGTCGGTCTGCAGGTTCCAGTCCCACAGCCCCAGCTCACTGGCTTTCAACGCCAGGGCCAGGCGCGCCTCGCTCTTGCTCAGGGCCTGGTTGGCGACGTCCAGTTCCCGGCTGCGCTGGGCGACTCGGTCCTCCAGTTCAACTTGGGCTTCACGCAACTTGCCCTCGGCGCAACGCCGATGTTCGATTTCCTTCGCCAGCTCCTGATTGAGCTGTTCGCTGCGAGTTTGTGTCTGTTGCAGGTGTTCGATCAGGTGCTGGTTCTGGAAGCGCCGCAGCAAACCGCGATCAATCAGCCGATTGACCTGCCACGCCACCACACTCAGCGAGCCGAGCAGGATCAGCCCGAGCCAGCCCCAGCCGCGCGCCAGTTCGTCACCGCCCCAGAACAGGTAGCCGATGGCCGGCAGCAGGCACGGCAAGGTAAAGGAAAGGAAGGCCGGAATGCTCACGGCGTAGGCCACGCTGGCCGACAGGGTCGCGGCACCGATCAGGCCGAACACCCAGGCTTGCTGCATGAAGTTGTCGGCCGGGACCAGGGCGATGCCGGCACCGGCCAGGGTCAGGCCGGTCATGGTCGAGCCGAGCAGGAACATCCGCCCCCAGATCGGCTGGGCCTGGCGATCGGGAATCGCCGAATCGAAGGCCGCGACCTGAATCACCCGCAACGCCACCAGCGACAGCAGCCACACCAGCCAGACGCTGACCACGAAGTAACGCTGCGGACTCCAGAGCAGACCGGCGCAGACCAGACCATTGATCAACATGAACAGGGTTGGCAACAGCGAACCCTGATAAAGAAGGCGCGTGCGCTCGACCGCCATCTGGGTGGCGTAATGCTTGCGGATTACCCTGGGTTCCACAGAGGGGCCCGACAGGTCGAAGCTGAGGGTCATAGGCAACGTTCTTGTTCTTATAAGTGTGAGCATGCGCCCGGAAACGTGGACGGAGCATACACAAGCCGAACCACTTGCCAAACTGCCCCAGATCATAATTTCACCGAAACTTTTCAGCCTCCCGACACCCGCAAAAGCCCCCAAGCGAGGCGGGCCAACGCCTGTAGCCGGTGACCGACCGGTCGTCATCGGCAGGACTTTCATCGGCTAATGCAAAGCTCGGTTTGCCCGGGCCTGCGGCGCACCCTAGAATGCCCCGATGCGCGATGATCTCTCCCTTCTGCTGAACTCCCTCAACGATGCCCAACGCCAGGCCGTAGCGGCTCCCGTTGGTCGTCAATTGGTCCTGGCCGGTGCCGGCTCCGGCAAAACCCGAGTGCTGGTGCACCGTATCGCCTGGTTGATCCAGGTCGAAAACGCCTCGCCCCACTCGATTCTGTCGGTGACCTTCACCAATAAAGCCGCTGCCGAGATGCGTCACCGCATCGAGCAATTGCTGGGCATCAACCCGGCCGGCATGTGGGTCGGTACCTTCCACGGCCTGGCGCACCGCCTGTTGCGGGCGCACTGGCAGGAAGCCGGGCTGAGCCAGACCTTTCAAATTCTCGACAGCGACGACCAGCAACGCTTGGTCAAGCGGGTGATCCGCGAGTTGGGACTGGACGAGCAACGCTGGCCGGCCCGTCAGGCCCAGTGGTTCATCAACGGGCAGAAAGACGAAGGTCTGCGTCCGCAACACATTCAAGCCAGCGGCGATCTGTTCCTGGCCACCATGCGCGGCATTTATGAAGCGTACGAGGCGGCGTGCCAGCGTGCCGGCGTCATCGATTTCTCCGAACTGCTGCTGCGCGCCCTCGACCTGTGGCGCGACCACCCGGGCCTGCTGGCGCACTACCAGAAGCGTTTCCGACATATTCTGGTGGACGAATTCCAGGACACCAACGCCGTGCAGTACGCCTGGTTGCGTCTGCTGGGCAAGGGTGGCGACAGCCTGATGGTGGTTGGCGACGACGACCAGTCGATCTACGGCTGGCGCGGCGCGAAAATCGAAAACATTCACCAGTATTCTTCGGACTTCCCGGATTCGGTGACCATCCGTCTGGAGCAGAACTACCGCTCCACGGCCGGCATTCTCAAGGCTGCCAACGCCCTGATCGCCAACAACACCGGGCGTCTCGGCAAAGAGTTGTGGACCGACGGCGGCGATGGCGAAGCGATCAATCTTTACGCCGCGTTCAACGAACATGATGAAGCACGCTACGTTGTCGAAACCATCGAAAGCGCGCTGAAAACCGGCCTGGCTCGCAGCGATATCGCGATTCTCTACCGCTCCAACGCCCAATCGCGCGTTCTGGAAGAAGCCTTGCTGCGTGAACGCATTCCGTACCGCATCTATGGCGGCCAGCGCTTCTTCGAGCGGGCGGAAATCAAGAACGCCATGGCTTACCTGCGTTTGCTGGAAGGTCGCGGCAACGATGCGGCCCTGGAGCGGGTGATCAACGTCCCGGCTCGCGGCATCGGCGAGAAAACCGTCGAAGCGATCCGCGACCATGCGCGCCACAGCGATGTGTCGATGTGGGAAGCCATGCGCCAGCTGGTGGCCAACAAAGGTCTGACCGGTCGCGCCGCCGGTGCGCTGGGCGCATTTATCGAACTGATCGAAAACCTCGCCGCCAAGTGCGCCGAGATGCCGTTGCACCTGATGACCCAGACCGTTATCGAGCAATCCGGACTGATCGCCTACCACGAAGCGGAAAAAGGCGAGAAAGGCCAGGCCCGGGTGGAAAACCTTGAGGAACTGGTCAGCGCCGCGCGCAACTTCGAGAACACCGAAGAAGACGAAGAGCTGACGCCGCTGGCGGCGTTCCTCGGTCACGCTTCGCTGGAGGCCGGCGACACCCAGGCCGACGAGCACGAAGACAGCATTCAGTTGATGACCCTGCACAGCGCCAAGGGCCTGGAATTCCCTTACGTGTTCCTGGTGGGCATGGAAGAAGGCCTGTTCCCGCACAAGATGAGCCTGGAAGAACCGGGGCGCCTTGAGGAGGAGCGGCGACTGGCCTATGTCGGCATTACCCGGGCGATGCAGAATCTGGTGATGACCTATGCTGAAACCCGACGCCTGTACGGCAGCGAAACCTACAACAAGGTGTCGCGTTTCGTACGGGAAGTACCGAAAGGCCTGATTCAGGAAGTGCGTCTGTCCAACAGCGTCAGCCGGCCGTTCGGCGGCAACCAGTCGATGGGCGGCAGCAACCTGTTCAGCGGCAGCGAGATTCCGGAAACCGGCCTGAGCCTTGGTCAGGCTGTCCGTCACTCGATCTTCGGCGACGGCGTGATCCTCAATTTCGAGGGCGCCGGCGCCCAGGCGCGGGTGCAGGTGAACTTCGCCGAAGGCAGCAAGTGGCTGATGCTCGGGTACGCGAAGCTGGAAGCCATTTAAGGGCAGCCCGTCGTTGCTCATCGTTCCCACGCTCTGCGTGGGAATGCATCCCGTGACGCTCTGCGTCAATGTGGACGCGGAGCGTCCATGGCGGCGTTACCACGCAGAGCGTGGGAACGATCGGACACGAACACTGGAGGCAACATCGATGGGCTCGGGCTTTTTTTCTTCCTGGACGTTCTGGGCCCTGCTCTCGGCTACTTTCGCCGCGCTGACGGCCATCTTCGCCAAGATCGGCATCGAAAACGTCAACTCCGACTTCGCCACCCTCCTGCGCACAATCGTCGTATTGGTGAGTCTGGCCTTGATTTTGTACGCCACGGGCCAATATCAGTCCTTGGGATCGATCTCCGCCAAGAGCTACCTGTTCCTGCTGTTGTCGGGCCTGGGCACCGGCGCTTCGTGGCTGTGCTACTTCCGGGCGTTGAAAGTCGGACCGGCATCGCTGGTCGCCCCGGTGGACAAGCTCAGCGTGGTCTTCGTGGCGGTGCTCGGTGTGATCCTGCTGGGCGAGAAACTCGACCTGCGCCAGTGGGGCGGCATCGGCCTGATCACCGCCGGTGTGGTGATGCTGGCCTTGCGGCGCTGATCCATTTCCTGCTGAACCTATCGCCTTTTCCTACAGACAAAAGTAAATGGCCTTATTGCCCCGACCGAGCTGAACGTAACCTGTCAGGCAAAAGCCCGAAACACTCTCTCGCTAGCCAGTAACACTTCAGCTGTGCAACATGGCGCGCGTGTCTCCACAAACGGGAATTCCCTTTATGAAACGTTTTCTTAGCATCGCCATGGCGTTGTGCATCGGCCTGACGATGAGCCTCGACGCCAACGCCAAGCGCTTTGGTGGTGGCAAAAGCGCCGGCGCTGCGCCGACGCACCAGACCAGCCAGATGGCTCCTTCTTCCCCAGGCATGGGCGGCGCTGCGGCGACCGCTGGTGCTGCCGGTGCCGCGGGCGCTGCGGCCAAGGCCGGCGGTGCTTCGAAATGGCTCGGCCCTCTGGCCGGCATCGCGGCCGGTGGCCTGCTCGCTTCCATGTTCATGGGCGGTGGCTTCGAAGGCATGCAGTTCTTCGACATCCTGATCATGGCCGTGATCGCGTTCGTGATCTTCCGCTTCATCGCCGCCCGTCGTCGCAAGCAGCAGGAGCAGTTCGCTCCGGCCGGCGCGCCGATGCAGCGTGAAGTGTTTGAACAGAAACCAGCAGCCATGGGTTCGATCTTCGGTGGTTCGGCCGCGCCTGCTGCCGCCCGTCCGGTGATCAACGCGCCGGCCTGGTTCAACGAACAGCGCTTCCTTGAAGCCGCCCGCAGCCACTTCCAGGCGCTGCAGCAGCACTGGGACGCCAACGAAATGGACAAGATCGCCGAGTTCGTGACTCCGCAAATGTTCGAGTTCCTCAAGCGCGAGCGTGCGGAACTGGGTGATGCGTTCCAGTCCACCTACATCGACAATCTCCAGGTGCAACTGGATGGCGTGGATGACCGTGCGGACAAGACCATTGCCACGCTGACCTTCAGCGGCGTGTCGAAGACTTCGCGTTTCGACCAGCAGGGCGAAGTGTTCAGCGAAAGCTGGAACATGGAACGTCCACAGGGCGACAACCAGCCTTGGCTGGTCGCCGGTATCCGCCAGAACGGCTGATCACCTCCGACGTTTTACCCGCAGTAATGAAAACCCCGGCCTCGGCCGGGGTTTTCTATTTCGCGGTTGCATCTATAGCGAGCTACTGTATAAACCGCCCCATATAAACCGCGCCATTCAAGCAAGAGGATCCCGGACGTGGAAGAAATCATCGAACAACTGCGCGAAGCCAACGAACCCGTACCGGTTCCCCTGGAGTTGCCCGACGAAGACCAGTTGGTGGAAATCGAAGAAGAGCTCTTCATCAACATCCCGTTCGTCTTCAAAGAGTTTCTGCTGACCGTCAGCGACGTGGTTTACGGCAGCCTGGAGCCGGCGACCGTCACCGACCCGCAATCCCACACCTACCTGCCGGACGTTGCCGCCAACGCCTGGGATGCCGGCGTGCCGCGCGACCTGATTCCGATCTGCCAGGACGGTGATGACTACTACTGCGTCGAAGAAGACGGCACCGTGGTGCTGTGGTCGGGCGAAGAAGAACTGATCACCGAAGAGTCCTGGGAATCGGTCTGGCACTGGGCTCGGGACGTCTGGTTGGAAAGCTGAAACGCCCCTCCCCATGGGTGGTCAGTGCCCCGACGGCTCCTTGTGGTTGTCGAGGGTTTCCAGCAAGGCCACCTGCATCCGCGTGTGCACCCGGATGAACCAGCGCCAGAGCAGCGCCGCCACGGCGGCCGCGACCACGGCGATCAGCACCAGCAACTTGTTGGTCGGCAAGATACTGGCCGACAAGGCTGCCAACAGCAGGAAAATCACCAGCAGCGAGATGATCGGGATCACTTCGGCGATCACCCGGCGCACTCGCTGCGTGTGACGCCCGGCCATTTCCGGCTTCACGCCCATCTCCGCCAGCAGCATCGACAGCGCCTTGAGCTTGCGATAGGCCGCGATCAGGAACGGCAACGACACCAGCAACGCCCCGCCCCAGATCAACGCCTTCTGCCAGCTAGGATCGCTGATCCAGTCCTGCATCCAGATCGAGAGGCGTCCGGCAAAGAAAGCGCCAGCAAAGAAAATCGCGATCACCAGCGCCAGATTGACCCCGACCTGCAGCAGGATCCGCCGGATCATCGACGCCAGCATCGCGCCCTCACCCTGCGGCTGAATGCTGCGCAGCCATTCGCCGTACATTCCGAACACTCGACCGAGGCGCTGCGGCATCGCGGCGGACAGCTTGATCGACAGCGGATCGGCAGCCCGGATCAGGTACGGCGTCAGCAACGTGGTAATCACCGAAACCGCCACGGCCACCGGATACAGGAAGTTGCTGGTGACCTGCAGGGTCATCCCCAGCGCCGCGATGATGAAAGAAAATTCGCCAATCTGCGAAAGCCCCATCCCGACCCGCAGTGAGGTGCGTCCGTCATTCCCCGCGATAAACGCCCCGAGGCCGCAGGACAGCATCTTGCCCAGCACCACGGCCACAGTGATCACCGCAATCGGCCACGCGTATTGCAGAAGGATCATCGGATCGAGCATCAGGCCGATGGCGACGAAGAAGATCGCACTGAACAGGTCGCGTACCGGCTCGATCAGTCGCTCGATTTTCAGCAGTTGCCGCGACTCGGCCATGATCGCGCCGATCAGGAACGCCCCGAGCACCATGCTGTACTCGAGTTTGACCACCAGCAGGCAGAAGCCGAAGCACAGCCCGAGCACGGTGATCAGCAGCATCTCGTTGCTTTCGAATTTCGCCACGTAGGCCAACAGTCGCGGCACCAGCAGAATGCCGATTACCAGCGCGACGATCATGAACAGCGAGAGCTTGCCGACCGTGGAAAACACTTCGCCGGAGCTCACCGTGCCGCTGACCGCGATGCTCGACAGCAAGGCGATGATGCCGATGCCGAGAATGTCCTCGACGATCAGCACGCCGAAGATCAACTGCGCGAAGCGCTCGTTTTTCATCTTCAGGTCGTTGAGCGCCTTGACGATGATGGTGGTCGAGGAAATCGCCAGGATCGCGCCGAGGAACAGCGAATCCATGGTGTTCCAGTCGAACCAGCGGCCGATTTCGTAGCCGATCCAGATCATCAGGACAATTTCGAGGAACGCCGCGATGAAGGCCGTCGCGCCGACCTTGAACAGCTTGCGCAGGCTGAACTCCAGGCCCAGGCAGAACATTAGGAAAATCACCCCCAGCTCGGCGAGGGTCTTGATGGTTTCTTCGTCGTGGATCAGGCCGAATGGCGGTGTGTGCGGGCCGATGATGAAACCGGCGACGATGTAGCCGAGTACTACCGGCTGCTTGAAGCGGTGGAACAGCACGGTCACCACACCTGCGACCAACATGATCACCGCCAGATCCTGAATAAAGCTGATGGCATGCATGGTGTGGGCTCCTTGAATGACGAGGCTCACGCAGGCATGGGAAATGTCTGGGCGAGCTGAGTAAAAATCCGCTTTGGGTGTAGGAGTCGCCCTTGGGAAGGCGCTTTTGCAGGGTAACACCGCGACTTCCGGCTGAAAGGCGGTGCAATATATGGAAACAGATCGATTCGGGCGTGACGGCGGCCAGTTGCCTGGCGTCCCGATAACGGTGCTTTTGAAAAGCGACCAGGCACCCGCAGAGGTGTTTCTTCCAGCAACCCTGCCTTGACCCGTGAGAACGTTATGGAACCCGGAAACGCCCAGCTGTCGATGACGGTACTGATGACCCCCGACATGGCCAACTTCTCTGGCAATGTCCATGGCGGCACCCTGCTCAAATACCTCGACGAAGTGGCCTACGCCTGCGCCAGCCGTTATGCCGGCCGCTACGTGGTGACCCTGTCGGTGGATCAGGTGATTTTCCGCGAGCCGATCCATGTCGGCGAACTGGTGACCTTCCTGGCGTCGGTCAACTACACCGGCAACACCTCGATGGAAGTCGGCATCAAAGTGGTGACCGAGAACATCCGCGAGCGCTCGGTACGCCACACCAACAGCTGCTTCTTCACCATGGTCGCGGTAGACGATCAGCGCAAACCCGCCGCCGTACCGCCGCTGCAACCACAGAACAGCGAAGACAACCGCCGCTACATGCAGGCGCAACAACGCCGGCAGATCCGTCAGGAGCTGGAAAAGCGCTATCAGGAAATCAAGGGCGACGCCTGAGATTTTAGCGATCTGACGACCGCTATCGCGAGCAGGCTCGCTCCCACAGGTGATGTTTTATCCGTGGGAGCAAGCCTGCTCGCGATTGAAGCCGACGCGGTATCAGAGGCTGATCGGCGTGGCTTCGAACTTCACCCGCGGATGCGCAATCCGGTCTTGCGCCCGCACCAGTTGCAGTTCGTAACTGGCGCAGGCCTGGGTTTCCAGCAGCACTTCATGCACCGCTGCTGCGGTGAATTCAAACGCCGCCACCAGGCTATCCCCGAGCAGCACGCGCGCCAGAAACAGTCCGGACGTCAGATCGCCCACTCCCACCGGCTGACGCGGAAACGCCAGCAGCGGACGCCGCAGATGCCAGCTGCCCTCGGCGGTCACCAGCAACATTTCAAAGCCATCCGCCGGTTTGCCCGGATAATCCAGATGTTTGACCAGCACCGCTTTCGGCCCACGAGCCAGCAGCGCCCGCGCCATCGCCAGGCAATCGAACAGCGACTGCGGTTTGCGTCCGGAGAAGCTGTCCAGCTCCAACTGGTTCGGGCACATGAAGTCCGCAACGGCAGCGGCTTCTTCCAGCAGGAAATCACTGACTTCAGCAGGAACGCTGCAGCCCTTTTCCGGATGCCCCATCACCGGGTCGCACAGATAAAGGGCTTTCGGGTTGGCCGCCTTGATCCGCTCGATGCCACTGAGAATCGCCCGCCCCTGCGCCGCACTGCCGAGATAGCCGGACAGCACGGCGTCGCAATTGCCCAGCTCACCGATCGCGGCGATGCCTTCGACCAGTTCGGGGATCCGCTGCGGCGCCAGCACTTCGCCGGCCCACTGGCCGTACTGTGTGTGGTTGGAGAACTGCACCGTATTGAGCGGCCAGACATTTACCCCGACCCGCTGCATCGGAAAAACCGCAGCGCTGTTGCCGGCGTGGCCGAACACCACATGGGACTGGATGGCGAGCAGATGAGGCGTACGTTTCATTCGGGTTTTTCCGTAAAACGATTGAAATTCAAGCCGCGCAGTATGCGACGAAACGCAGCCTGTACGACAGACCGGCGACGCAGTTAAGCTGACGCCATCATTTGGAGTTTCGTGTTGATGCTCACCCTGGAAAACATTTTCGTGCTGATGCTGTTCGCCGTCGCCGGTGCGTGGCTCTGGCACAACCACGGCTTGCGCGAGCGGGCGCTGGAGCGGGTCAAACAGCATTGCGTGAATGTCGGCGTCGAGTTGCTCGACGGTAACGTGGCACTGAAGAAGATCGGCCTGATCAAGGACGCCAGCGGTCGGCGACGTCTGGCCCGGGTCTACAATTTCGAATTTACCGTGACCGGCGAAACCCGACACAACGGCACCATCACTCAATTCGGCGCGCACAGCGCGCAGATTGAACTGGCGCCCTACCCGGCACCATTTGATGACACGCCGCCCGTAGTGGAAGTGACCAAGCCGCGTGGTGAAGTGATCGAGCTGAGCCAGTGGCGTCAGGAACACACCAAGTGGAAGCCTTGAATCAGCCCGTCTGAAGCCGACACCAGGCCAGCCCAGCCTGTAATTCACTGACTGCCTGCGGTTCGTCGAAAATCAGCTCGATCCGGGAATCCTTGCGCCATTCACTGGGCACCCAACTGAGCTCGGCATTGTCCAGCGCATTGGCTGACTGCCAGCCTTCCGGGCTCTGAATCACCAGTTTGGCCCGGCGCCAGTCCAGGCTTTTCAGCCATCGGGTTATCCCCGACACGTCGAACACCTGGCTCGGATGCCAGCGCCAACCGATGCTCCAACCACTCTCCTGCGCCTGGCTCAGGCAGATCGGCAATGCCGGATCGCTCCAGATGGCCGGCATCTGCGCCAGCCCTTGGGGGACGATCAACTTATCCACACCTGCTTGCGCCTGCACCTCCAGACCTGGCAACTCGCTCAGCGGCAACATCGCCTGCTGCGTCCAGATCAATCGTACAGACGGCAACTGTCTGGTGATTAGTTCACGCGAGGGCTCGTCGAGGCTTTCTGCTTTGTTCAACAGCAGCAAGCCTGCGCTGGACAAGGTTTCCTGCTGCGCGTCCGGCAGCGGTTTGCCCGCGACGAGGGCCTGGGCGTCCAGCACCAGCACGCAAGGTTGTACGGCGAGAACGCCTTGCCACGGTGCCTCGTTCAGCTGCTTCAGCAACTGCGCCGGATGCCCGAGCCCCGAGGGCTCGATGAACAGGCGATCCGGCCGCGCTTTGCGCAACAAACGCCCCAGGCCAATCTGGAACGGCGCACCGTTCACGCAACACAAACAGCCCCCGGCCACTTCGCCCAGTGCGATACCATCGGCGTCGCGGGTCAACAGCGCAGCGTCGAGCCCGATCTGGCCGAACTCGTTGATCAGCACCGCCCAGCGCTCGCCCGCCGGTCGCTGGGCCATGAGATGGCGGATCAGGCTGGTCTTGCCCGCGCCCAAGGGGCCGGCGATGACGTGGGTGGGAATGTTCTGCAACATGATCAAGGTTTTCTGGAGGTCGAAGATGCGGTGGATGGGATGGTGGTTGCTGCTGACGCTGGTGTCGGGCAAGGCGTTGGCCCAGGCCTGCGTGGTGCACAGTCAGGCGGAGCGGCTCGACGTGAAAGTCTGCCAGCAGAACCGCAACATCCCGGAAAAACTGTTCAACGACGGCTTCTGCCAGCCGACCCTGGCCGGGCAGAAAGTCGAGGTTCAATACGTCGGCCAGTGCCCCGCCGGCGCATTCGGCGTGTGCAGCAACGCGCAAGTCGCCAATATGCCTTATCGCCAGGATATCCACTATTACGGCGTGGCCACCGATGCGGCGTATTTGCAGCCCTATTGCGAGGCCCAGGGCCAGGGGAAATGGCTCAAGCCCTGAGGCGCTATCCGAGCCAGTCGAGGGTCAGCATCAGCCGCCGCTCTCCCGGCGCCGGTTGCGGCGAGCGATGGATCAGCCCGAAACCTTCGTTGCCGTGCCATTTCTCGCCCTTTAGCAACGCCACTTCGCCCCGATTCAATTGCTGAATCCGTGAAGTTTCCTGCGGCTCGGCTTGCGGCTGTCCCAGTTGCCGACGGTCCATTTCCCCTTCCCTGAGCCATTCGCTGCCAACGCCTGAATAGGTCGTGATCAACCGCACCGGCACATGATCGACGTGAAAACGCGGACACATGGCCTTGTCCAATACCCGCAGGCGCAAGCCGATCCGCCGCGCGCCCAGCAGGCAGGCGAAGGCACTGACCAGCCATTTCAGATCGGCGATAAATCCTTCGTAGCCTTCCAGATCGCGAAAGCCGCTGGCCAGTCCCGTGAGATCCGGTTCTGCGTCTTCGTCCGGCAATTCCAGGCACAGCGCCTCGGCGTAAGGTTCGTTCAGAGACAACAATAAGTCCGCGAACACGGCAATGTGCAGCGGAAGCTGTCGTTGCCAGACCGCGAGGTTGGTCTCATCGTCAAGAATGTCCGCCAGCGCCTGCGGGGTCTGGCCGAGCGATTGATGACGTGTACTGCCTGGCAGCGGTTTCAGGGCGAGCATCAGGCCACCTCGTCGTGCCAGGAGCCAAAAGGATCGCGCAGTTGTAGCCAGCCTTGAGTACCGAGCGCCATTTCGTCATCGGTCAGCAGGCAATTATCGAGTTCCGACGACAGCTGTGCGAAATCGATGTTCTGCCCGATAAACACCAGCTCCTGGCGACAATCGCCTACGCTGGCGATCCAGTTTTCCATGATCGCGGCGGTACTTTCCTGATCCTGCGGCCACTGTTCCTTTGGCACGAAGCGCCACCAGCGCCCGGCGAAACCGTGGCGCATCAGGCCACCTGCCTGGGACCAGCTACCGGCGTCGGTGGGTTTGCTGGCCAGCCAGAAAAAGCCTTTGGAGCGCAGCAATTTGCCGTTTACCCAAGGACGATCGATGAAGTCGAAGAAACGCTGTGGATGAAAGGGCCGGCGCGCCCGATAAGCCGTCGATGCGATGCCGTACTCCTCGGTTTCTGGCACATGTTCGCCACGCAGTTCCTGTAGCCAGCCCGGGGCCTGGGCGGCCTTTTCGAAGTCGAAGCGACCGGTACTGAGAATCTTCGCCAGCGGTACTTCACCCATGACCATCGGGATGATCTCAGCCTGAGCATTGAGGCGTCTGAGAATGGCCATCAACTCCTCCCGCTCGCGGCTGCTGATCAAGTCGATCTTGCTGATCAACAGGACGTCGGCGAACTCGATCTGTTCGATCAGCAGATCGGTGATCGAGCGCTCATCTTCTTCACCGAGGAATTCACCACGAGAGGCGAGATTTTCAGCGGCCTGGTAGTCCGGCAGGAAATTCATACCGTCGACTACAGTGACCATGGTATCGAGCCGAGCGATGTCGGCGAGGCTTTGCCCCTCCTCATCACGAAAGGTGAATGTCTCGGCCACGGGTAACGGCTCGGAGATTCCCGTGGATTCGATCAACAAGTAATCGAAACGGCCTTCACGAGCCAGCTGGCTGACCTCTTCAAGCAGGTCTTCGCGTAACGTACAGCAGATACAGCCATTGCTCATCTCGACGAGCTTCTCTTCTGCACGATTCAGGCTGACATCACGCTGGACTTCGCCGCCATCGATGTTGATCTCGCTCATATCGTTAACGATAACGGCCACGCGCAGATCGTCTCTGTTACGTAGTACGTAATTCAAAAGTGTACTTTTTCCGGCGCCGAGAAAGCCGGACAAAACGGTCACGGGAAGTCGGGAAGACATTGGATAAACCTCATCAGACGGTCGCTAAACAGCGCTGGAGGCTCTCGGGGACCTGCGTTCTTGGGCTTCGATGAGATCACCAGGGAAGCGGACGCTTGAAATGGAAGCCACGGAAAGCCTTGTCCGATTAATGTTATAGTATAACAACAAAATCAATCCACTCTCTTCTTGCCCAAAGTGACAAAGGGCCCGAAGCTGTAATCAGATCGCCGCCGAGTTACGTCATGAAAACCGCGTTGAAATACTCGTTTATCTGCCTGGCATTGCTGACGCTGACTGCCGAAGCACAAGTGCCGGGGCTCGCCAATTGCACGCGCAGCGCGAACCTTCTGGCGTGCATCGATGGCAACGGCAACGCCTATAGCGTCAACACGGTCGGCAGCACGATTTACCTGCGCGGATTCGAGAAAGCGGGCAACCGCTACTGGGCACAAACCAACAGCCGCTACGGGCAACTGACCTTTTTCACCGGCATCGCTTCCGATGGGGAAGCCTGGGTTGGCTACAACCGCCGCGTGGGCTGGACGACGATCAATCGGTTCTCCAGCTCAGGCGGCAGCAGTGCGAAGTTCACCTGCAGCCGGATCACTGGCTGCTAAACCGGCGATCCTTTCTGCTCTTGTTGCCAGGCCATGTAGCTGTCGACAGGCGGATTCTTCTGGAAGTAGCGCTGCAAGCCCTCAAACAAACCGTCTGCCACGGCTTGCTGATGACGCGCCGTCACCAGGCGCTGACTGTCCCGTGCGTTGGAAATGAAACCGGTTTCCACCAGGATTGACGGCACATCCGGCGATTTCAGAACGGCAAATCCAGCCTGTTCCACGCGCTTTTGGTGTAGCGTGGTGATGCCGGCCAAGCTGCCCAGCATTGTGCTTCCGAGTTGCAAACTGGCGGCGATGGTTGCGTTCATCGACATATCGAGGATCACGCCAGCGAGCATCGGATCCTTGTCCTTGAGATTGAGCAGGCTGGTGGCGCCAAGCAGATCCACACCGTTCTCACGCTGCGCCATGAACCGCGCGGTCGCGGATGTTGCGCCGCCTTCGGACAGGCAATACACCGACGCGCCAGAGGCGGTCAGACGCGGTGCAGCATCGGCGTGCACCGAGATGAACATATCGGCCTTGTGCTGACGCGCAATCTCCACACGCTTGCGCAACGGGACGAAGAAATCGTCGTTACGAACCAGCTTCACATCAAATCCTTTCTCTCGTTTAAGCCGACGTGCGAGTAGTTGTGCAATAGACAAAACCACATCTTTTTCCCGCTCGCCTTTGGCGCCGATTGCACCCGGATCTTTTCCGCCATGACCAGGGTCGACCACCACCATGATGTCGCGCTTG
Source organism: Pseudomonas paraglycinae (assembly GCF_021601625.1). Taxonomy (GTDB): domain Bacteria; phylum Pseudomonadota; class Gammaproteobacteria; order Pseudomonadales; family Pseudomonadaceae; genus Aquipseudomonas; species Aquipseudomonas paraglycinae. Next base: position 98,910 of record NZ_BQHR01000010.1, read on the forward strand.
GGGTGGGATTTTTCCTGGGGTGTTTCACGTGGAACGCTCGGAGGCAGCCCCGATGATGCGCTCATCAAGTCCAAAACCAGGCGATGTCCTTGCCCATCTTGAGGCGCCAACAAAAATGAGTTGAGCTGAACCGGGCTGCTTAGATCCAGCACGATCCGGGTGTTCCCTTGGCCAAAATGGCCGGAGCGGATCGAATGAATGGGGGTGCCGGATAACGCCAACTGGCTGAAATCCCCACTCAGGCTGGCGCCGCTCAAATCGATGATCAACCGCTCCGGCGCACTCAAGGTGAAGGTCTTGTAGCTCACAGGACCACTCAGATCGAACACCAGCCGAAGCTTGTCATCCGAACGCCAAAGCCGCGCATTGCGTATCTGCGTGGCGGACACCGAAAAAGGCAAAACAAAGGCCGCGCTGGCCAGCATCAGGTTGAGCAAGTGGCGTCTGTGCATATGAAAGCCTGTTCATGAAAAAGGCATCGTGGTTTGAATTGTTATAATGTAACATTAAATTCAATCACCATGATGGAACTGCTCATGAACGCGCTGACTTTGCCGGATGTTGCGGCTCAAGCCGCCCGCCAGGCCCTGCCTCTCGAATGGGTGGGGATGTGCGGCATCGCCTTACCTGTATTTATCGAAGGCCAACGTCTGGCTGCCAGAGCGGATGCAGGCGTCAGCCTGGATGATGGAGACGCACGCGGCATTCACATGTCACGGCTCTATCTTGGGCTGGAAGCGCTGGAGCAGCAGAACCTTTCTCCTGCTGTTTTACGCCAGGTCCTAAAGCGTTTCCTCGACAGCCACGAAGATCTGTCCGAAACCGCTTATCTGAATATCCAAACTGATTTGTTGCTGAGAAGGTCGGCATTGGTCAGTCCTTTGGCGGGGTGGAAAACCTATCCCGTCACCGTTTCAGCCCAGCTAAAAAACAAAGTGTTCCACGTGGAACTGAAAATCGACGTCGCGTATTCATCAACTTGCCCCTGCTCCGCAGCATTGGCGAGACAGTTGATCCAGCAACAATTTGTCGACGACTTTGCCAACAAACCACTGCAACACGCCGATGTGTTGGCGTGGCTGGGCTCGACCCAAGGCATCGTGGCCACACCTCACAGCCAGCGCAGTACCGCCCAGCTACATTTGCACCTGGATGAATTCGTCGACGAACTACCGCTGACATCCATCATCAACGACGCCGAAGCAGCCCTCGGCACCGCCGTGCAAACCGCTGTGAAACGCGCCGACGAACAAGCCTTCGCCCTCGCCAATGGCCAGAACCTGATGTTCTGCGAAGACGCTGCACGACGCCTGAACCTGGCACTGCGCCGCTCACCCGGTGTCAGCGAATTCCACGTACGAGTCATCCACGCCGAAAGCCTTCATGCTCACGACGCCGTCGCCGAGAGTCATTGGCGCCGGGAGCAGCCATGATTCGCTGCCACAACCTGAGCTGGGGAATACCCGGCCAACCGCTCACTGCACCGCTCAACCTGAGGTTGGAAAGCGGCAGCCTGACGGCAATCATCGGCGTCAACGGCAGCGGCAAAAGCAGCCTGCTTAAAGTCATCGCCGGTCTACAGCGACCGCTGGCCGGCAAGGTCGAGTTGGGTGTTCCACGCCAAAGCGGTTTGTCCTTCCTGCCTCAGCAACAGCATCTGGATCGACAGTTCCCGATCAGTCTTCAAGAGTTGGTGGCCGCCGGTTTCTGGGGACGTCGACTGTCCTCGCAACTGAGAGCCCAACGTCTCGAATCCGCACTGGAAGACTGGCACCTGAGCGGACTGGAACATCGCCCCCTGATGGCCCTCTCCGGCGGGGAACTGCAACGCGCCCTGCTCGCCCGATTGAGTCTGGCCGACACACCGTTGCTGCTGCTCGACGAACCCCATGCCGCGCTCGACGAAATGGGACAGACACTGTTGTGGCAACACCTGCACGCCTGGCACGAACAAGGAAGAACCCTGGTCGTGGTTTGCCATGACCTTGCCGCCGTGCGCCAACACATTCCACAGACCTTGCTGATCAAACCGAGCGGCTGCGCATTCGGCAGCAGCGTCGACCTTATCCAGCAAACACCTCACACGCAGGTGGCCTGATGCTCACGCTGAGCCATTTATGGCAACCGTTCCACGAGTTCGTTTTCATGCGCCGGGCCCTGCTCGGCGGTCTGGTCCTGGCGTGCAGCACGGCACCACTGGGCGTGTTTCTGATCCTGCGCCGAATGAGCCTGATTGGTGACGCCGTTGCCCACGGCATCCTCCCCGGCGCCGCGTTGGGGTTCTGGTTCGCCGGGTTGAGTCTGCCGGCGCTGACCCTCGGTGGACTCGGTGCCGGTCTGAGCATGGCCGGACTCGCCGCGTGGATCACCCGACGCACCGGCCTGCGCGAAGACGCCAGCCTCGCAGCCATCTATCCCATCTCGCTGGCCAGCGGCGTGCTGATTCTGGGAATCGCGGGCAAGCGACTCGATTTGCTCCACCTGCTATTCGGCTCCGCACTGGCGGTTGACGGCCCGACCCTCAACGGCATGTTGTGGGTATCGGCGCTCAGCCTGATGGCCATGGCGCTGATCTATAAACCGTTGCTGCTCGACACCCTCGATCCGTTCTTCCTGCGCACAGTCAGCCGACTCGGCCCCGTCGCCCATGGCGTGTTCCTGACGCTGGTGGTGCTCAATCTGGTGATCGGTTTCCAGGCCATCGGCGCCTTGATGGTGGTCGGACTGATGATGCTGCCCGCCGCCGCTTCACGCTTCTGGAGCCGACGCCTGCCGATCCTGATTGCCATCGCCGCGCTCATCGGTTGCGCATCGGTATGGCTCGGCCTGTTGCTGTCGTTCTACTACTCGCTGCCCAGCGGCCCGGCCATCGTGTTGGTCGCCGGTGGCGGTTACCTGTTATCCGTGGTGTTCGGACCGGTTCATGGTCTGTTGCGCCGCCCGCCTTTGCTCACATCCCAATGAGGTGTTTTCCGATGCGCGCTCTACTCGTGTTGTTCAGCCTGATGCTGTCGATGTCGTTATCGGCGGCGGAAAAACTGCCGGTGGTCACCAGTTTCAGCATCCTTGCCGACATGGTGCATCAGGTCGGCGGCGAGCATATCCAGATCACCAACATGGTCGGCCCTGACGCCGATGCCCACACTTACGAACCGACGCCGGATGACGCCAAGGCCCTGCTCAAGGCGAAACTGATCGTAAAGAACGGGCTGGGTTTCGAGCCCTGGCTGGATCGGCTGGTCGCCAGCACCGATACCAGGGCCACCGTGATCAGCGCCAGTCGCGGCGTGATTCCGCGCTCGCTGGATGAGGACGGCGAAACCGTCCCCGACCCACACGCCTGGCACAACCTGGCGAACGCCGAGCTGTACGTCGCCAATATCACCAAGGCGCTGATCGCCGCCGATCCTGCAAACAAAGCCGACTACGAGCGCAACAGCCAGGCCTACCTGAAACAGATCTACGCCCTCCTCGCCCAAGCGAAAGCCAAGCTCGGTTCACTGCCGCCGGGCAACCGCAAGATCGTCACCAGTCACGATGCCTTCGGTTATCTCGGTCAGGCCTACGGCATCCACTTCATGGCGCCACAAGGTCTGTCCACCGAGCGCGAACCTTCCGCTGCCGAAGTCGCCGCGCTGATCACCCAGATTCGCCAGGCCAAGGTCAAAGCGGTGTTCATGGAAAACATCAAGGACGCGCGCCTGCTGAAACAGATTGCCGACGAAAGCGGCGCACACATCGGCGGCACGCTGTACTCCGACGCCCTCGCCGCCAGTGGCCCGGCCAGCACCTTCACCGGGCTGTTCGAATACAACCTCAACACTCTTTACCAAGCCCTGAGCCAACCATGATCCGTAAAAATCCTTCCGGTGATTTGCCGCAGATTGCCGAGTCTGCCTACGTCGATAAAACCGCGATCATCTGCGGCAAAGTGGTGATCGGCGAAAACGTGTTCGTCGGCCCGTACGCGGTGATCCGCGCTGATGAAGTGGACGCCACGGGCGAGATGGAACCGATCACCATCGGCGCCAATTCGAACATCCAGGACGGCGTGGTGATCCACTCCAAATCCGGCGCGGCGGTGACCATCGGCGAATTCAGCTCCATCGCCCACCGCTCGATCGTGCATGGCCCGTGCACGGTCGGCGACCGGGTGTTCATCGGTTTCAACAGCGTGCTGTTCAATTGCGTCGTGGGCAACGGTTGTGTGGTGCGGCACAACTCGGTGGTCGACGGCCGAGATCTGCCGGACGCGTTCTACGTGCCCTCCACGACACGCATCGGCCCGGGCACCGACCTCTCGCAATTCCCGCCGGTGAGCGTCAGCGCTTCGGAGTTTTCCGAAGACGTGGCGCGTACCAACGTCGACCTGGTGCGCGGCTACAAAGCCCTGCAGAACGAGTTCTGAACCATGAGCAGTGTGCTGATTCGCAATGCGCGGCTGGTGAACGAGGGGCGTGAGTTCGACGCCGATCTGTTGGTCAGCAACGGACGCATCGTCAAGATCGCCGGCAGCATCGAAGGTGAAAACGCGACCCGTGAAATCGACGCCACCGGCCAATGGCTGCTGCCGGGAATGATTGACGACCAGGTGCATTTCCGTGAGCCGGGTGCGCCGGCCAAGGGCAGTATCCACACCGAATCCCGTGCAGCCGTGGCCGGGGGCATCACCAGTTTCATGGACATGCCGAACACCAACCCTGCCACCCTGACCCTTGACGCGCTGGCCGACAAAAAGCGCCGGGCAGCGATCAATTCGGTGGCCAACTACGGTTTTCACTTTGGTGTCAGTCACGACAATCTGGACATTGTCGCGGCGCTCAATTCGAGCGAAGTGGCCGGTGTAAAAGTGTTCATGGGCGCGTCCACCGGCAACATGCTGGTGGACGACCCTCACACCCTCGAGCGCCTGTTCGCTGAAGTGCCGACGATTCTGCTGGCCCACTGTGAACACACGCCGAGCATCGAAACGAATGCCGCAAACCTTCGCGAACGCTTCGGCAACCAACTGCCACCCGACGCCCATGCGCAGATCCGCAATGCCGACACCTGCTTTCGCTCATCGTCGCTGGCGGTGGATCTGGCCAGACGTCACGGCACTCGTCTGCACGTCCTGCACCTGACCACGGCGCGCGAGCTGGCCCTGTTCGAAGATAAACCGCTGACGCAAAAACGCATCACCGCCGAAGTCTGCCTGCACCATTTACTGTTCGATGACCGTGACTATCCGAACCTCGGCAACCTGATCAAATGCAACCCGGCGATCAAGTCCCAGAGCGATCGTGACGCCCTGCGCCAGGCGCTGCTGAGCAATCGACTGGACGTTATCGGCAGCGATCACGCGCCGCACACCTGGGCGGAAAAACAGCAAGCGTATGAACAGGCACCGTCCGGGCTGCCACTGGTGCAGCACGCACTGCCGGCGTTACTGGAACTGGTGGCGGATGGCGTGCTGCCGATCACCACGCTGGTGGCGAAGACCAGTCACCGGGTGGCGGATCTGTTTGCCATTCCGGATCGCGGTTACTTGCGTGAGGGGTATTGGGCGGATCTGGTGTTGATTCAACCGGAGCCCAAGGGTGTCGCGGTGTCACGTCAGCCGGTTCTGTCGCAATGCGGCTGGACGCCCTTCGCTCAGCGCAGCTTTCGGCATCGGGTCAGCACGACGATGGTGTCTGGGCAGATCGCGTGGCATGACCATCGGATCCATGACAACTGCCAGGGATTGCCGCTGCGGTTCATGCGCTGAAAAAACCGCCTCCACTCGATGTGGAGGCGGTTTCGATGGTGACGTTACGCTCGCGGTTTGACCGTGCCGCAATCCTGACCCAGCCAGACTGCCCGGGTTTCCAGACTGCCCTTCTGGTTGATCCCGATGGCATTGAAGGTGCCATTGGCGACGGTGGTGAACTCACGGTCACTGAGGAACGTCGCGACGCCAGTGCCCTGGGCTTTCGGGCAACTGAAGCGGAATTTCCACTGGTTGCCGACACGCTCGGTGATCTGCTGTTTGCAGCCCGACTGCGGGTCCGCCAGCGGAATATCGTTGGTCGCCACCTGCTGCGGCGTCAGGCAGGCGCGGATGCCCTTGCCACCGATGTTGATCCCCTGCTTCTCCAGTTCCGCCCGCTGTTGCGGGGTGATCTGGCCTTGAATCTGACCGAGGATCGATTGCACATCCATCACCTGATCGTCGACCTTCACATTGCTCGACGTCATTTCCCATAACCCCGGCTGCAGCATTTGCGCCTGAGCAACCACCGGCAAGGCCAAACCCAGGCCCAGCGCCAAACCCAGCAGACGAACGTTCATTGAAAAACTCCTGATCAGTAGTGGCCGTTAGACGCCGGCCGCCTGTTTCGGTTCATGGCGGGCGCTGGCGGCTTGAAAACAAATAGCGACAATCGCCATGGAACATGGTCTGTTAAGCATTGAATCTTCAGGAGCAAGGTTGCCCCATGGATTATTTCGGACCGCACATTTTCGGTTATCTGATCGCCCTGATACACACCCTCGGCTCGATCGCCGCGATCCATGCCGTATTGACCGTACGCACCGCCCAAGGCTCGATCGCCTGGGCGCTGTCGTTGATCTTCATTCCCTATCTCACCCTCATCCCGTATCTGGTGTTCGGCCGCAGCACCTTCGATGGCTACATCAAGGCCCGCCGCCAGGCCAACGAACAGATGCGCCAGGCGATTTCCGAACTCAACTGGCGCCCGTGGGTGGAAGAAGCCCTGACCGCCCGCGCCTCGAATGCCTATGACTCGTTGCGCGCGATGCCAAAGCTGGGACGCATGCCGTGCCTGGCGAACAATGAAGTGCGATTGCTGATCAACGGCGCGGCCACCTTCGAGGCGATTTTCCACGCAATCGACCAGGCACGGGAAGCGGTGCTGATCCAGTTTTTCATCATTCACGACGATCGTCTCGGTCAACGCCTGCGTGACCTGCTGCTGAAGAAAGCGGCCGAAGGCGTGGTGATTCATTTGCTCTACGACCGCATCGGCAGCCACGCCCTGCCCCACAGCTACGTGCAGGCGCTGCGCGACGGCGGCGTCGAGGTCAAGGCGTTCGCCACCCGCAGCGGCTGGCTCAATCGGTTCCAGGTGAATTTCCGCAACCACCGCAAGATCGTGGTGGTCGACGGGCTGATCGGGTTTGTCGGCGGGCACAACGTCGGCGACGAGTACATGGGTGAAAAACCACCGCTGGCGCCGTGGCGCGACACTCACGTCCAGGTGCGCGGCCCGGTGGTGGCGTGCATGCAGGAGTCATTTGCCGAAGACTGGTTCTGGGCCGCGCGTTCGTTGCCGCCGCTGATCCTGCCGGACGCGTACCCGGAGGACGGCGTGCTTTGCCAATTGCTCGCCAGCGGCCCGGCGGATGCCTACGAAACCTGCTCGCTGTTCTTCGTCGAAGCCATCCACGCGGCCACCGAGCGCGTGTGGATCACCAGCCCCTACTTCATTCCCGACGAAGCCGTGTTCGCAGCATTACGCCTCGCGGTGCTGCGCGGGGTCGATGTGCGCCTGCTGCTGCCTTCGCGTCCCGACCACCGCATCGTCTACGCCGCCTCCAGCCTTTATGCGTTCGAAGCGGTACGCGCCGGCGTGCGGGTATTCCGCTACGAACCAGGGTTCCTGCATCAGAAGGTGGTGTTGATCGACAGCGAAATCAGCGCCATCGGCAGCGCCAATCTGGACAACCGTTCGTTCCGGCTGAATTTCGAAGTGATGCTGCTGACCGTCGACAGCGAGTTCGCCGCCAGTGTGGAACAGATGCTCAACGATGACTTCGCCCAAGCCTATGAAGTCGCCAAAGAAGAAAGCCGGGAGATCCACCGCCTGCAACAGGTCGGCATGCGGATCGCCCGGCTGATTTCACCGATTCTCTAGATTCAAGGGTGGTAGATGTCGTCCCTCGTCCACGGCAGTTCATGGCTGCCGTCGGCATGGGCCTTCACGGCGAGGATCTGGTGCAGGTTGATCCAGCCGCGAGCGAATGCATAAGCGCAGCCTGCCAGGTACAGACGCCAGATACGCAGCGCCTGGTCCGGCACCAGTTTCGCGGCGGCTTCAAGGTTGTCCTCCAGCCGTTCGCTCCAGTGGTCCAGCGTGCGCGCGTAGTGCAGGCGCAGACTCTCGACGTCGACGATCTCCAGACCCGCTTCGCTGATCTCGGCCGAGATCATCGCCAGGTGCGGCAGTTCGCCGTTGGGGAACACATATTTCTCGATGAAATCCCCAGCGCCCCGCCCTACAGGGCGGCCATCGGTGTGCTTGGCGGTGATGCCGTGGTTCATCACCAGACCGCCCTCTTTCACCGCGCCGAACAGGGTTTTGCAGTATTCGGCGAGGTTGGCGTGACCGACGTGTTCGAACATGCCGACGCTGACCACTTTGTCGAAACGCCCGTCCTGGGGCAGATCTCGGTAGTCGAGCAGTTGCAGTTCGATCTGATCTTCCAGCCCCTCGGCTTTGACTCGCTCGCGGGCCAGGGCCAGTTGTTCTTTGCTCAGGGTGATACCGAAGACCTTGGCGCCAAATTCGCGGGCGGCATAACGCGCCAATCCGCCCCAGCCGCAACCGACGTCCAGCAGATACTCGCCGGGCTGCAAACGCAGCTTGCGGCACAGGTGCCGGAACTTGGCTTGCTGGGCTTGCTCCAGGGATTCACTGCCGGTTTCGAAATACGCGCAGGAATACGCCATGTCGCTGTCCAGCCACAGCTGGTAGAACGCGTTCGACAGGTCATAGTGATAGGAGATGGCTTTGGCGTCGGTTTCCTTGTCGTGGAGCGTGCGCACCGGCTGACTGTCATCGTCTTCATCGAGTAGCGCGGAGCTCAGCTCATCGCACACCCGGATGACTTCGCTGATCGAGCCCTCCAGTTCGAGCTTGCCCTCGACGAACGCCGCCCCCAGCGCGTCGAGACTTGGATGGGTCAACTGGGACACCATCAATGGGTCCTTGACCACAATGGTGACGCTGGGCGCCGGGCCCAGATTGAATTCATGGCCGTCCCAGAGTCGCAGGCGAAGCGGAAGCTGCAGATTCTGTAAGGCCGGTGGAAGTTGCGCGAGCATGGAATATCCCCCTGGTTTCAGACGTCTGATCTGAGGGTAGACCATCCTTGAAAATTAGCAGGCTATCGATTTGATAGTCGCCGACTATCAGCCACATCGGCTGTCACCGCGCTGTCATCCCTGTTTCATTGCGCCTTTTCAAATGACTGCGAGAGCGGCGCACAGTTCGAAAAATGATCAATCCGACGCTTTCAGCTTCAGCAGTGGCTCTTGAAAACGGAGCAGGCGACCGGCATTGCCGAGTACCAGCAACGTGCTCAGGTTGTGCAGCAACGCAGCGATCATCGCCCCCGCTGCACCGAGCCAGCCGAAGGCCGCGAATACCACGATGGCCAGCGTCCAGCCCAGGCCGATGATCACGTTCACTTGCAAGGTGCGTCGGCACTGACGACTCAGGCGCACGCAGGTGCCGAGCCGACGCAGGTCACTGCCGATCAGCACGATGTCGGCGGAGGCCAGCGCGATATCTGCACCGCCCGCTCCCATCGCGACGCCCACGACGCCCGCTTTAAGCGCCAGCGAATCGTTGATCCCGTCGCCGACCACCATCGGCCGGAAGCCGTTGTCGATTTCCTTGAGCACTCGGTTCAGTTTGTCTTCGGGCAACGCCTGGGCTTCGACTTCGTGCAGGCCGACATCCTTGGCCAGAGTTTGTGCGACGCTTTGCCGGTCACCGGTCAACAGCAGTTGCCGCCCCAGCCCGAGGTCACGCAGTTCACTCAGGGCAAATCGCGCTTCCGGTTTGACAGTGTCGGCCAGTAACAGCCAGGCGAGGAATTCGCCGTTCAACGCCAGCCCGGCAATCGGGCCGTCGTGTTCGGGGATCGCCGTGGTCGGGATGCCCAACTGCGCAAACAGCTCCGGGCGCCCGAGCGCGGCCTCGCCTTGCGTGGTCTTGGCCACAACGCCCAACCCCTGCCGCTCATGGATATCGGTCAGCACCAACACCTCTTCCGCGCTGACCAGTCCGGCCAGCGCGCGGCTGACCGGATGGCTGCTCGCCGCCCCCAGGCTTGCAGCCAGCGCCATCACCGAACCGTGGTCCGCTCGCGGGCTGTTGATCGACTGCAAGCGCAGCGTGCCGTAAGTCAGGGTGCCGGTCTTGTCGACGACCAGCGAGGTGAGATCGGCCAGCTCCTCAAGGAACGCCGAACTGCGGATCAGAATCCCGTGCCGCGCCGCCACCGCCACCCCGGCAATCGCCGTGGCCGGTGCCGACAACACCAGCGCGCATGGGCATGCCGCCACCAGCACCGCGAGCATCGCCTGTGCATCGTTGGTGATAAACCAGGTCACCGCCGCGAGCAACAAAACCAACACCATGTAACTGCCGGCATAGCGTTCGAGCAACCGGGTGATCGGTGGCTTGGAGCGTTCGGCGTTCTGCATCAGCGCGATGACCTTGCCGAGGGTGGATTCATCCCCGGTGCGAGTTACTTCAATTCGCAGTAGCCCGTCGAGGTTGATCGCACCGCCGAATACCGCCATGCCGACGCCCGCCTCCATCGGAACCGACTCACCGGTGATCGACGCCGTATCGAGGCTGGCCTGGCCGGACAAAACCCGACCGTCCGCCGGCACCCGATCACCGGCGCGCACTTCGACTTTGTCGCCGGCCTTGAGCGTGCCGTTGTCGACTTCGATGATCGAACCGTCCGCCTGCACTTTGCGTGCATGGCTGCGCGTGAGTTGGCCGAGGGCATGAATCGCTTCCTGGGAACCGATCACACTGCGCTCTTCCAGCACATGGCCAAAGATCATGATGATCGGCAACAACGCCGCGGTGAGCAGATCGCCCGTGGCCCAGGCCCCGATCATCGCCAGGGCGATCAACTGATCGGTGATGCCGTGCAGGCTCGGATAACGCAGGCTGAACCACGCCGAACGCATCACCGGCACCGCGACTAATAAAGAAGCGAATCCGAGCAACAGCTGACTGACGCCCGTCTGTTCCGGCATCAACCAGCGCCAGATCAGCCCCAGACCGAGCAAGCCGAGGGCGAGCATCGCCAGGGTCAACTGGCGGGCGGCGCGGCGTTGTTCGGCGGAGGACAACAGCCTCGGAGATGAGGTGGTGGCAGTCATTTGCTGGCTCCCTGAATGATCAGGCGTGAATCGTCTTTCGGATCGACCGTGGTCACCGAACCGGCCTGACCGAGAATCTTCGGCATCCGCTCACGGTACAGACGCAGCAGCATTTGCGGGTCCGTGCCCTGCTGTTGCGCCTTGGCCAGGCTCAACACCGTCGCCGTGTCGGCGGAGGCTTTGGCCAGGCGCTCACCCGCCTGGGCATGAGCGACTTGCAGCGTGCGGTCAGCCTGTTCATTGGCGGACTGGGTAAGTTTCTCGGCCTCGGTGCGGGCATTGGCGACCGCTTTGTCGGCCTGCTGGCTGGCGGTAAGGACAGCGTTAAACGCACTGACCGCCGGCTCCGGCAGACTCGATTGCACATCGACCCGAGCCACTTCGATGCCGATGCCCTGACCGCTCGCCTTCAACTCGGCGAGACGTCGGTTGATGCCTTGCACCAGATCGCCGCGCAGCCGTTCACGACGTTCGGCGGCCTGATTATCAGCGCCGATCAACTCCGGCCGCGCCACCAGAATCGTGTCCAGATCCCGCGCCGCCGTCAGCGCCACCGCGCTTCGCGTCACTAATCGATCCAGCGCCGGCAACACATGCTCGCCCTGCAGTACGAAGTCATACGGGTCGGTGACCTTGTAGAACACCCGCACATCCAGTTGCACCACTCCGGCATCACCCGTGAGCAGATAACCGGAGCCGGCCAGCGCATCACTCAGCGGCGTGGCGAAGGTTGCGACGCGATCCGCCTGCAAGGCCTGATCGCTGCGCAGCAAATTTTCCACCCGTCGCTCAATGACCCGATCCGCCGCCGGCAATAAAACAACCTGCTCGAACGGCTGCGGCCAGGCCAATAACAACCCGGCATTCTGAATGCGATCCAGCGCTCCGAAATGCAAAACCACCGCGCGATTTTGCGGGTCGATCTGCCGGACATTGGAAAACGCCCAGGCAAATGCCGCGAGCACGGTTACCGCATACAGCGCGAAAAACGCCAGACGTCCCGCTTGAATCCATGGACTGTTCAGCGAATGTGTTCCACGTGGAACTTCATTCATGGCTGCGATCCGCTTTTGCTGTCGAGATTCGGCGGACCGTCGACCAACACCCGGAACGGCGCGGCGTCGGTGCGCAGGATCAGTTTGGTGTCTGGCGAAACAATGGTGCCGAGGGTGTCCAGCGAGCGCAGTAAGTTGTACAGCTGCGGTGAACCGGCGTAAGCGCGTCCGTAAATCTGCGCCGCCTCCACCCGCGATTGAGCTTCGATATCGGCGGCTTTCACCGTGGCATCGGCTTGCACGATTCGCGCATCGCGTTCGGCGGCGGAGCGGATCTGCGCCGCTTCACGTTTGCCGATAGCGGTGCGTTCGGTGGCGATGGTTTCACGCTCGGCGCGCATCCGGTCGACCGTTGCGGTCAGGGTCACCGATGGCAATGTCAGACGCTCGATGCCCACCTGCACCACGCGCACGCCGTAAGTCGCGAGCAGTTGCTGATCGATTTGCTGACGCAACTGCGCTTCAAAATCGGCAATGCGAACCTGACTGGCATCGGTGTTCACCAGATTGGCCAGATCGAAACTGCTGGCGGTTGTTTCCAGTGCCGAGCCGACAAACGTGCGAATCTGCCGGGCCGCTTCGTCCGGCTGGTTCTGCACAGCGCGCATGAAGCGCTGCACGTTGTCGGGATCGCCCTGCACCTGCCAGGCCACGTAAGCCTGAACGATAATGCGCAAACCATCACGAGTGCCGACGTCCTGCAAACCGCTGGAGGTCGTGCGCAAACGTAGATCCACCGGAATCGCCGCTTCAAACGGTGCCGGCCAGCGCCAGCTCAGACCCGGCTCCAGCAACACGCGGGACGGGTTGCCAAACCGCGTGATGACCGTGGCTTCACCGGAGCGCACTTGCACCAGGCTCGCCGCCGCGATGGCGAACGCCACCAGAAACGCTGCCCAGCCCATGCGTTTCCACGGAAAAGGCCCCGCCTCCTCCGGCGCACCGTGGTGATGGTGATGATGCCCGTGATGGTGATGATCGCCGCCGTGAGCATGATCGTGGCCGCTGTGGTCATGGTGATCGTGAGTGTGCGACTGGCTCAATGGGTGGCTCCTGGCTGAGCGGTGGTGCGCGCCGGATCTGCCGGCAGCGTGAACGTACGCAGGTCGATGGTCGGTGCGTTACTGCTGCCGCCCAGACGATGGTCGAGTACCAGCAGTTTGGCTTTGCTCAAACCCTGGCTGAGTTGGCTGAGGTATTGCTCCAGCACGAAGGCCTGGCCGGCGCTGGCGTAGGCTTTTTGTTCGGCGCTGAATTTCAGATCCGCCGCCCGGGCCGTGGCGTTGATTTCGTGGGCGTTGGCACTGGCCTGGTCCCGCGCGAGGCTAGCCTGCAACTGCGCCTGATTACTCGCTTCGGCAGCGGCACCGCGCTCGCGGGAGATCAACGCCTGAGCACCGATCTGCGCCGCTTGCACGCTGTGATAGGCATTGGCCGCCCCGGCTGGCGGGTGTATCGCTTCGACCACTGTGGCGAGGATTTCCACGCCGCTGTCGAGTTTCTGCAGATCGCTTTGCACGGCGCGGCCGATTTCTTCGGCGAGCCCGGTCCTGTCCTCGCCAAGCAAACCGTCGAGTGTGCGCGAGGCAAAGTCATGCACCAGAATCCGGCTGGCGGTGCTGCGGATCAGCGTCGGCACATCGGCGCTGTTGTAAGTAGCGGCCAACGCCGCTTGATCGCTCAGGCCGATGCGATAGACGAAGCGCACGTCCATGTTGACGATCTGAAAGCTCTGCTGATCGCCCCGGCTGCTGGCGATAACCTGGGATTTGTCATTGACGTGGCTGGCATCCCACAAACGGTTGGCAGTAAATGGCGCCGGGCCTTCTGCCGGATCCAACTGCACGGCTGCCGGGTTCTCGCCGACACTGGTTGCCAGTTCATGCACCACACCGTTTTCAACGTTCAGCACACGCCCCAACGGCCAGGGCAAACCAGCGTGCAAACCCGGACCGAACACCTGCACCGGTTTGCCGAAGCGCTCGTAGATGCCACGGCTTTGCATCGGTATTTCGTGAAGGCCGGTGAGCAACCAGCCCACCGCTGCCACCAACACCAACACCGGCAAGAAGGCGCGGCGCATGTAACTGAAGGCCCAGATCTGACGCAGATCGATGCCGAAGCGGTTATGCAATTCATGCTGCAACGCGAGCAGAGGTTGTGGCGGCCAGCGCAGCAGATCGGCGACGAAACTGCGCGCCAGCAGCACCGGTTCGAGCTGTTCGCGGCGCGGGCTGAACAGCGACAGCAAGGCACGCAGCAGCAATTCCACAGCGACCAAACCCGGCAGAATGCCAATCAGCACTGCCAGACGCACCGGCCAGATTGCACTGTCACTGGCGAACAACAGGCACAACGCGCCCAGCACAAGACTAATGATTGCCACCCGCGTCAGTTGCGCCAGCGCTTCGGCCTCGGGCCATTGCGCCGGGTTTTCCTGCGCCAGTTGCCGCTCCAGTACCAGCAGAGCGAACGCCAGCAGCAACGCGATGGCCGCGCCGACCGTGGCGGACAACCCCACTCCCGCCGCCGGCAGCGTCAGGCTCCACATTTGCTCGATGCTTAACAGCACCAGCAACGACCACCCGCCCAGCCACAATGTGGCCGCGCCGATCTGCCCTAGCAGGTGCAGACTGCGTTGACTCATGCGATCCAGCAGTCGCTCGTACCAGCCATCCGGCGCAGGTTCTTCAGCAGCCGTCACCGGCACGACGGGATTGATCACCCGCGCCCGCCATTGTGTCACCCACCTCGCCGATTGCAGCCCGGCCACCAGCACCAGCAATGCCGCGCTCTGATTGACCAGCAACGCGGGCCACAGCGATTGCGGCGCAAACAGCCCGACAAAAAATGCCAGCACCCACCCTGCACCGGCCAACGCAGCCAGACCGATCGCCAGGCGACGCAAGCGCCGGCCTTGCGCTGCCGCTTGCTGAAAGCGCGGCAACCCGGTGACCGGCGTGCCTTCATCCAGATCGACTTGCATATCCCCCCAAAACCCTTGGCTCACTGCACATATCGTTACGATATAACGAAAGTCGTGAAATATTTGTACTCATTTGCATCATTCAAAGATGCGCAACCTGTCGCTTGCCTGAAGCCTTGACCGAAATGTCGGGAAACGCTCATATTACGTTCGTAATTTTTAGCACGAACTACTTTTACTGATCCGCATCCTTCAGCCAGGAGCAAGAGCATGAGCAACTATGACGTGGTGATTCTGGGCGGTGGCCCCGGCGGTTATAACGCAGCCATCCGCGCCGGCCAGCTGGGTCTCAAGGCCGCGTGTGTCGAGGGCCGCGCCACGCTGGGTGGCACCTGCCTGAACGTCGGCTGCATGCCGTCCAAGGCGCTTTTGCATGCGTCCGAGCTCTACGAAGCGGCGCTGGGCGCGGAGTTCGCCAACCTCGGCATCGAGGTCAAACCCACGCTCAACCTTGCGCAAATGATGAAGCAGAAAGATGAAAGCGTGAGCGGCCTGACCAAAGGCATCGAATTCCTGTTCCGCAAAAACAAAGTCGACTGGATCAAGGGCTGGGGCCACATCGACGGCCCCGGAAAGGTCAGCGTGACCGGCGATCAGGGCAGCCGAATCGAGCTCACCGCCAAGGACATCGTCATCGCCACCGGCTCCGAGCCCACTCCCCTGCCCGGCGTGGAAATCGACAATAAGCGCATCCTCGACTCGACCGGTGCGCTGTCCTTGAGCGAAGTGCCCAAGCATCTTGTTGTGATCGGCGCAGGCGTAATTGGTCTCGAACTCGGTTCGGTCTGGCGCCGGCTCGGCGCGCAGGTAACGGTAGTGGAATACCTCGACCGCATCTGCCCCGGTGTCGACGGCGAAGCCGGCAAGACTCTGCAACGCTCGCTGAGCAAACAGGGCATCAGCTTCAAGCTGAGCTCGAAAGTGACCAGCGCCACCTCCTCGGCCACTGGCGTACAACTCAGCGTCGAACCTGCCGCTGGCGGCAGCGCGGAAATCCTTGAAGCCGATTACGTGCTGGTGGCCATCGGTCGTCGTCCGTACACCCAGGGCCTGGGCCTGGAAAACGTCGGCCTGAGCACCGACAAACGCGGCATGCTCGCCAACAAACAGCATCGCACCGAGGCGCCCGGCGTGTGGGTGATCGGCGACGTGACGTCCGGGCCGATGCTCGCGCACAAAGCAGAAGACGAAGCCATGGCCTGCATCGAACAGATCGTCGGCAAGGCCGGCGAGGTCAATTACGACCTGATTCCCAACGTGATCTACACCCGGCCAGAGCTGGCCAGCGTCGGCAAGACCGAAGAGCAGCTGAAAGCCGAAGGCCGGGCGTACAAGGTCGGCAAATTCCCGTTCACCGCCAACAGCCGGGCAAAGATCAATCACGAGACCGAAGGCTTCGCCAAAGTCATCGCCGATGAGCGCACCGACGAAGTCCTCGGCGTGCACCTGGTCGGCCCGAGCGTCAGCGAAATGATCGGCGAATTCTGCGTGGCCATGGAATTCAGCGCCTCGGCCGAGGACATCGCGCTGACCTGTCACCCGCATCCAACCCGCTCCGAAGCGCTTCGTCAGGCAGCAATGAATGTCGAGGGGATGGCGACGCAGATGTAAGCACTGTGCGAATACTTCCCGCGCAATGCGGGAAGTATCAGGACGGCAGATGCCCCAGCGGCAACGCGCCGGGCGTTTTTACCGTGTGGATCGCAAAATTGCTGCGGATGTCGCTCACCCCCGGCAGCTTCAACAGGCACCCGGTGAGAAAGCGGTCATAGGCGCGTAGATCCGGCACCACCACTTGCAGCAGAAAGTCCGACTCCCCGGACACCAGAAACGCTGAAATCACCTCCGGCAACGCCGTCACCGCCCGGTGGAACGCCTCGGCTTGTTCGTCGTTATGCCGCTCGACCTTGACCCCGACAAACACCGTCAGACCCAACCCCACTTCTTCCCGATCCAGATTGGCCTGATAACCGCGAATCACCCCGGCCTCTTCGAGCATCCGCACCCGGCGCAGACACGGCGATGCCGACAGACCGATCTCGTCGGCCAACTGCACATTGCTCAAGCGCCCGTCCCTTTGCAGCGCGGCGAGAATCTTGCGGTCGAAGGCGTCCAGTTTCATGGTTGGCAGATCCTGATGGTTTGAGCGGTGAAAGAGCGCAGGTTATGCCAATTCAGAGGCCTTTAGAAGCTGACTACGCAACCACCTGCCCTGCCCTTCGGCCCTAGACTGAGGCGACCGAATCGACAACGAAAGGGGTGCGACATGGCGAGTCTCTGGCTGTTTTTCCTGGCGCTGGCAGTGGTCTTTCTGTTGCCCGGCCCGGACATGATCCTGCTGCTGCAGACCGGCGCTCGCCAGGGGCGCGGTGCAGCGCTGGCCACGGCGGTGGGTCTGGCCATCGCCCGAGGCTGTCATGTAGCGCTCGCGGCGTTGGGGCTGGCGGCGCTGTTCAAGGCGGCGCCGTGGACGTTCGATGCCGTGCGGATCGCCGGGGCGGCGTACTTGCTGTGGATCGGCATTCAGTGCCTGCGCACCACGCTGCTGCCGGATCTGAACGCCGGCACCATCACGGACAGTCATGCGCAGTGCTACGCCGCCATCCGTCGCGGCCTGTTGACCAACCTGCTCAACCCGAAAGCGTTGCTGTTCTGCTCGGTGTTGCTGCCGCAGTTCATCGTGGCAAATGGCGCACCGGTGCTGACGCAGTTTGCGCTGCTCGGCGCGATGCTGGTGGGCGCCGGCCTGCTGTTCGACAGCGCCTACGCCCTGACCGGCGCCGCGCTGGGCCGCTGGCTGAAACACAGCCAGACGGCCCAACGTGTGCAACAGTGGCTGTTCGGCAGCCTGTTGATCGGCTTTGCCGTGCGCCTGACCTTCGTCCAGCAGGCTTAGGTTTTGCGGGCCTTGCGTTGGCGGCGGGTAATGATCACCAGCGCAATCACGGTTAACCCGACAATGGTTCCGATCTGCACCGCACGCTTGTAGGGTCGCAACACTCCGCGTACAGCATCGACAACCTGGGTGACGTAGCGTTTGTCTGCGTTGGCGAAATCCGGATAAGGGCATTGCTGACCGAAATAGCCGCCCCAGCCCATGTACGGACCTTCTTTCACATATCGCTGATACAGCGCGCTTTGCTCTTGCAGGCTGCTATTGAAACCGGCTGCCGAGCACAACACAGCGGCAAACGCCTGACTGGTGTGCGGCAGATTATCCGCCGCACGGCTGGCCAGCGCCGTGGCAACAAACCGATAGTGATAGCGCTCATCCGGCTGCGCTTCACTGGCCTTCTGACGTTGGACTTCGGCCTCGCTCACCAGCGGTCCGACTTTCAGCTCGGCGTTTTCCAGACTGAAGTTGCCACCAAAGGTCGCGTAATCCGGGGCCATTTCGTAGCCCAGGATGTCCATGCCCCACTCACGGGCTGTCCACGCAGCATTGAACAGTGCGCTGGCACGTTTGGTTGGCCACCATGCCGAATCGGCTTTGAGGCGTTGCTCACCATAGAGCCGCGCCTTGTTCTGCAGATCCGCGCTGTCGAAATAGCCAACCGCTTCTTCGTAGTGCCCCTCACGCAACAAACGTCGCCCCAGCAGATTACGCAGACTGGCGGCCACCGGCAGCGGCACGTAATTGTCGCGATCCTGCTGGCTCAACGCAGGCGGCGCCGGGACGTTGGTATCGACATAGTTTTTCAACTCCTCGACCGTCAGCACGCGCTCGGCCACGGTCGCGGCGTCGAACCAGTAAATGTTCTGGCTGCGATACAACTGATCGAAGGCCTGCAGGTACTCGCCACGTTGCAGCGCCAGAATGGCGCTTTCACCCTCGACCCGGCATTTGGGCTGCACGCTTTCGAGATTCCAGTCGGCAGTGCGCCGCTCGCCCCAGGATTCGTCTTGCGGGAACGCTTGCGCGGCTTTCGCATAAGCCGCAGCCGCCGCGTTCCTGTCGCCATCGCGCACCGCCAGTTTCGCTCGCAGCCACCACGCCAGACCGCTGTCGCCAGCGTGTTCGAGGAACGCCTTGGCGCTGGCGTAATCGCCCTGTTGATAATTCATCGCCGCCAGACGATCAGCGTTATCGAGGCTGCCGCGGGTGCTCGCTTGCAGCGCCTTGACCAGCTTCTTCTCGTTCGGCGGTTCATCGCCGAACGACCAGCCGATCCGGCTGATCAGCGAGGCGGTCACCAGTTGCTGCACGGCTTTGCCACGCAGCAACTTCTCCAGTCGATCCTCGGGCTCTTCTGCCAGATCGTTCATCAACAGCTTCAGCGAGGTGTAGCCGACGTTCGAGCCATGCAGGTTTTGCGTAGCATAGAGTTCGATGGCTTTGTCCCAGCTGCCGGCCGTGCGCAGTGCTCGCGCCTCTTCGCCAAGGCTGGCCACGCCCAGTTCCAGCGGATCGCTGAAGCCGTCGATGCTCAGTTGCCGCGTCTGGCGGAACGCGTCGATAGCGTTTTCCCAGGCTTCAAGCGCATCGCCCGCTTCGCTGCTCATGGCAAAGAACGCCCGGCCCAGCGAATAAGCGGCCCAGGTGCTGCGCAACGCGCGCTGATCGGCCGGCAACGCCAGCAACTGGTGGAAATACTCGACAGCCAATTGATGGTCACCGGCACCGAACGCCACGGCGCCCGCCACATACAGGCGCAGTTCCGCTGGCAGGCTCGCGCCCTGCACCTCGACCTGACGCGCGTCGGTCAGGCTGCGCAGCTGTTTGACCAGCGCTTGCTGTTCAGGCGTCAGGCCGATCTGTTCGGCCTTGTCGCGCACCTCGGCGGGTTCTGGAGCCTCGGCGTAGATGTCATCCGGATTGTGGGTGGCGGCGGTGACGTTTTTCAGCCCGGCAATGGTTTTGCCGAGGCGACTGATCTCGAACCTGAAGTTGCCCTCCGGCAGCTCCGCCAGCGATTGCCCGCGATCGTCGAGCAGACGCATCGGGAAATCCGGTCCGCAGGCCAGCGCCGAGCCCAGCGGCAGGCTGAGGCTCAGGCAAAGCAGATGGCGCGGCCAGTTACGGGTCAACATGCGAACCTCCTTGATCAATATTTGCGCAGCGTGCCCAACCGATCGCACGCTGCCCGTTCGCCGGCAATCGGCCGTCGCGCAGGCGGGTGAAGGTAAGCAGATCCGCCGTCTGTTGCAACGCATAACCGGCGAGCGCATCGGCACCTTCGCAGCCCCGGGCCTTGAGGGTGATGCGGGCGGGCCAGGCGCTGTCGAGGTTACCGACGTTACGCAGGGCGATGTCTTGCAGGCCGTTCTGTTCGGTGAACGTCAGTCCGAGCTGGCTGCTCAATGCATCGCCTCGGGCGACCGCACGCAACGTGCTCAGGCTCCAGGCTCTGCGGTCGTTGGCCAACGGCAGCCGAAACCAGATCAGACCGGCCAGGTGCGCCGGGCGATCCTCGCGTAACTCATTGGCCAGCCGGCCCAGTTGTTGCGGATCGGCAAGCAACTCACGTCGCTGGCCACCCCGCTCGAGCGGCACTTCGCTTTCCACCACCGGGGCGCCGTCGGCAGCCGCCAACAACGCCACGCCATAGGCCGGCAATGCCAGATAAAACGGTTTGTCGGTCACCCGCCCCCAGGCCTTGGCCCAGCGCTGGGCCAGCTCGGGATCGAACAGACCGCGACGCGGATCGCTGACGGCATGCACCTGCAACACGCTGCTGTCGACGGTCGCCAGCAGCGCCGGCAATTGCGGGCTGTCGAGCCAGGCGGGCAACGCGGTGATGCTCAGGGGCAGATTGGCCGGCAATGCGCCGCGCAACTGAGTGAGAAATTCAGTGTAAGCAGGCAGTCGGGCATTGCCGGCGTCATGATCGATCTCGACGCCGCTCAGGTTCAGCCCCTGGCCTTGCCAGTCAGCGAGCACTTGAAGGATTTGCGCCGTGACCGCTTGCGTATCGAGCGCCTTGAGCTGGCCGTCGAGGCGAATCACCGCAATCAACGGCCGCGCATCGTGTTTCAGCAGCGCGAAATCGACGCGTGCGAGACTCCAGCCGTCATTCGGGAAAGCCTGCAACGCCAATACCCGCAACGTCGAAAAGTCGTTGCGACTGTCGTTCAAGGCACGTTCATGGGCTGGCGTCCATTGCCGTTGCCAGACGTAAAGCTGCTGATCGAGCGGCACCGCGTCCTGTCGTTCACAAGCACACAGCAACAACACAGCCACCAGGGCCAACCACCCGATGATAAAGCGCATACCTTGCAGATCCCTGAGACATCAAGCTGCAAGGTTACACAAAAGCGTTCAGGGCTTGCGGGCAATGATCACCTGACTCTTGGCCACCACCGCATCCAGCGCCTGCTTGATCTGCGCGCCGCGCGGCGAGTCGAGCACCGCTTGCCAGGTCTCGGCCCAATGGTTGAGCAACGGGTGATCCGGGTTGCTGAAATCGACCTTGGCCTCCCAGAACAGCAACATCCACATCGACCAGTAAAAGCCGTACTGGCTATGGCTGATGATCTCGAGTCCCGCCTCGCTGACCATCGCCTTGAACTGCTCTTCACTGATGATGCGAATGTGGTTGGGCTTCTGGAAATACTCCGGCGCGGCGATATCTTTCTGCAGGTCTTCGGAGCTCGGATGCGGCACGCTCAACAGGTACAGCGCGCCCGACTGACCGACGCGCACCAGCTCGGCAAGGAACTGCGCCGGGTCGTCGACGTGCTCGATGACTTCGGTGGACACCACACGAGTGGCGGTGCCATCGGCGATCGGCAGCGGATTGCAGTCGGTGACATGGCATTCGACCCCACGCGCCGGGGTATCGCTCAGGCGCTGGCGGGTCGCCTCGACCTTGGCGCCGTCGATGTCGGCAATGATGATCTTCGCCCCGCGCATGCCGCAGAAATGCACGTTGCCACCGTCGCCGCAGCCAACGTCCAGCAAGGTGTCATCGGCGGTCACCGGGAAGCCTTTGAACAGCTCACCGGTTTCCTGGTTGAACCAGCCGCTGAGCATCGCGTCGTGCAGGCCGAGCATGTACGAATCGACCTTCCCGGCAGCTGGCTGCTCGGGCATCGGTGCAGGCGTCGACGCCGTGAGTTTCTTCAAAAGGCTCAGCATGAGGTGGCTCCAGAGGATGGGACGGCGATTCGCGATGTACCGAGGCGCCGCACCAGGGCAGCGCCTCGATTGCGCATCGGCATTTCGATGAGACGGTAATTGAGCTCGCTGAGCAGCACGATCAGACCGAACGCCAGCAACAGCGTCATGATCGGGTGACCGGCAGGGCTGGACATTCCCGCCTCCTGCAAGCGGAAGATCAGCTCACGCACCAGTTGGTAAGCCGGAATGTGGATGAGGTAGATCCCGTAGGAACGGCTGCCGACCCATGCCATCAACCGTTGCAGCCTGCCGGCAGGCAGCAGGTAATCGCGGTTGTACGAAGCGATCCACACCAGCAGCGCACCGAGCACGGCAATCGAGCCGATGCGGTAAGAAACAAAGGTGAAACGGTCGGTGGCCACGTAGCTCAACAGCAGCGCCAGCACGATCAGCGCGCCCACTCCGGCCCACGGGCGGCGCAGGAAAGTCGGCTCCCACCGGCGATAGCCCGGCTGCATGCTCCACATCGCCAGCAACACACCCAGGGCCAGCGCATCGGTACGGATGACCATCAGTATCGGCGTGCGCAGGGTGAACAATTGCACCGCAACCAGTGCCAGCAGCGCCCAGACCAGATGCTTGCGGCACACCAGAATCAGCAGCGGGAACAGCAGATAGAACTGCTCCTCCAGCGCCAGGCTCCAATACACGAAACTGCTGCCGTACTCGTAATGAAAGAAACTGTCGGCAAAACGGAAATTAGCGTACTGCAACACGCCCGCCAGCGTCGCCTGCAGGTTGGCGTGCAGCGTACCGAACGCTCCGGAGCGATTGAGAAACAGGCACGCCAGCAACATCAGCGCCAGCCACAGCCACGCCGACGGCAGCAGACGAAAGACCCGGCGCAACCAGAAGTTGCGCGTCTGCTCCCAGTATTCCTGACGGGTCGTGCAACCTCGCAACGCCGGGATCAGGCTGCGGGCTATGACGAATCCGGAGATCGCGAAAAACAGATCGACGCCCCACCACGGCTGCGCCCAGGCGTGGATTTTTTCCAGCAGGGGTACCGGGTCGGTGAACAGGCTGCCCTGCAAATGATGAAACAGCACACCGAGCACCGCGATCGCCCGCAGCACTTCGATGTCCAGGATTCGTTTGTCACTCATGCCTGGGGCACCTCGGTGCCCGCGGATGCCTGATGCTCGAACAGTTGCGCGAGAAAAACCTGCAACCGCTGCTCTGCCACTGCCTGACTGCAGAAACCCTGCAGACTGCTGACGGCCCGGGCCGCCATGTGTGCGTAACGCTGCGGATCGTGTTTCGCCACTTCGTAGCTGTCGCGGTAGGCCACGCAGACCGACGCCCAGTTGGTCATGTAGCGCAGGGTACGGAAAGCCCTGCGCGGATCGTGAGGCCAGGCGGTAAGTTCATCGGAGGACTCGACCAGGAATGCGTTCTCGGCACTCAGGTAATCGATCATCGCCGTGGTCCGCGGCGCCACGGCCGGCTTGCCGCAGGACATGAATTCCATCAACGGCAGGCACTGGCCCTCACCGTAAGAAGTATTCACCACGTAACGCGTGGCCTGTACCAGACGCTCGTAGTCCGCGTCCGCGAGGTAGCCATAAATCAGCACGATGCGACAGCGATAGGACTGGTTCTTATACAGGTGATGAAGAATGTCGCTGAGCGCTTCTTCGGCATCGTGGTGCGTGAGCTTGAGTACCAGCGTCGCGTCTTCGATGTCGCGAAACGTCACGCAGAATGCGCTCAGCATGTCTTCCCAGTTCTTGCGGCCGTCACCGGGATTGAACACCGACGTGTAGACGACCCCGTCCAGCAACAACTCTTGCTCGCACACCGGTGCCTGGAAATCGATGCCCTCACCACGGCGCAAATGTTCCGGGCCGAAGGCGTCGAGGTCGAGCTGGCGACTGTCGGCGACCAGTCCCTTGATCGTCAGTCGCACCGGTCCGGTCGGAGACTGACCCTGAAGCTGCGCGCCTCGGGCTGCGAAGCGATCCCATACCGGCGCCGGGACCGCGACAATCGGGTAATCGGCGCCCATGGCCTCGCGCACGGCATTGACCGTGTAACCGGAATGGGTGATCGCCGCACCGCAGGCCCGGAGCACCGTGCGCCAGTCGTTGCGCGGCTCGTTGTCGAAGGGTTCGTTGGGGATGGTGCTGAATTCCCAGGCGAATACCGGCAGTGTCGGGCACGCGAGGTGGATCGGCGTGCGGTGCGGCGGCGAGAACGACAGAAACACGCAGGGCTCGCCACGGGCCAGGCATTCCAGATACAACGCATCGACTTCGCGAGCCGGATCAACGACTTCCACCACACGCCCAAGGCGTTCGAGCACCGGCCGGTACTCCTTGAGTACGAAGTAGTAGCTGTACTCCGAACGGCCGAGGTTTTGCGCGATGGTGTGCTGGTTGGTTTCCGAATGAATGATGATCAGCATGAGGCGTTGTCCGTCACAGGGGCGGCATCGGCGGCCAGTGGCTCGAGGCCGAAAAAGTCCGCCATGCGCCGTTGCACCGGGGCGAACGCGCAATACTCGTGCATGCGTTCGACAGCGGCGGCAGACATGCGCGCGTAATCCTGCGGCTGCGCCCTGGCCATACGGTAGCTGTTCTCGTAGGCGCTTTTGAGCGAAGCCCAGTCCGGCCGATAGCGCAGCGTGCGATAAATTATCCGGGTGTCCTGAGGCCAGATCGTCAGCTCTTCGCTGGACCGGACGACGAAGGCCACCGTGTCGTCGATATAGTCTTCCATGGCTGTGTGATCCGGGGCGATCACCGGTTTGCCGCTGGACATGAACTCCATCAGCGGCAGGCACAGGCCTTCGCAGCGTGAGGCGTTGACGTAAAAACTGGCGGCCTGGTAAAGCCGCGCGTATTGCGCGTCGTCCAGGTAACCGTGCATCACCAGCACCCGGCAGGCGAACGGTGTCAGTTGCGCGAGCAGGGTCATCAGTTCGCTGTAGTAGGACGCCAGATCGTTCTGGGTAATCTTCAGTACCAGCGTCGCGTCAGGCGTTTCGCGAAAGGCCCAGCAGAACGCGGTGATCAGGTGGTGCCAGTTCTTGCGGCCGTCTTTGGGGTTGAACACGGTGACGTAGATCACGCCTTCCACCGCGGTCTCGACCACTGAGGAGGTGTCCGGCAAATCCAGCGGGGGTGGCTCGACCACCGCCACCGCATGCGGAGCGGCGA
Organism: Pseudomonas paraglycinae; assembly: GCF_021601625.1. GTDB lineage: Bacteria > Pseudomonadota > Gammaproteobacteria > Pseudomonadales > Pseudomonadaceae > Aquipseudomonas > Aquipseudomonas paraglycinae. Next base: position 124,405 of record NZ_BQHR01000010.1, read on the forward strand.
TGGCCGGGAAACGTTTTTCAAGCCAGGCGTGTGCGCTGTCCGACAGCAGATCCTGCACACCCTCCCAGTACCAGTGGTGCAGGAATTTCACCCGTTCTTCACCCGCGCCCAGCCTCCACAGACGCAGATAGTGACGGGCAATGACCAGGCGTCGTTTGACCGTCAGCGGTGGCGGGCGCAGTGCCTCGATTTCAGCCAGTTGTTCGGCGGTCAGCGGTTTGGGCAGCAAATCATCGGCAGACAGTCCCAGCGTGCGGCTGTCGAAAATGCAGCCCTTGATCGCCAGGGTCGCGCCTGGATTGATCGGCGCACTGACGTGCTGCTCACGAATGACGGCGAAGTTTTCCCACAAGGGCGTCGGCAGCACGAGTACCGGAAAGTCCTCGCCCATGGCGCGGCGAATCGCGCGGGCGGTGTGGCTCGACAGCGTGATGGCCCGTCCCTGTCGTGCGAGCATTTGCGTCCAGTCGTGGCGCGGATCATCGTCCCACGACTCGTCCGGGATCGAATCGAACTCCCATGCGATCACGCAGATCGTCGGGCATTCAAGATCGCTCGGGGTATTTTGCGGCGGAGTAAAAGACAGAAACACGCTGGACTCGCCGGCAGCAAGCAGCCGTCGATAGAGCGGATCGACCTCGGCGGTGGTGGACACCACATGCACCTGCCCGAGGCTTTCAAGCACCGGGCGATAGGCCTTGAGCACGAAGTAATAGCTGTATTCGGGACGCCCGAGACTCTGGCTGATGGAGCGGTCGTTGACGTCCGAGTAGAGAATGAAATTCATGGCATCCCACGGTGAAACCGCCATCCCGGCAACTTCACGCTATGACGGCCTGGCCATTGGATCGAGTCGGCAGGGCCGATGCTCGTCCAGTGTTCCGGGACACGTCTTCGTTCTTGTTTTAGTGGTCAGATTCACCCGGTTGCACACCCACTCCGGCAGCGTTCGGGGAACCGTGACGAGGGGCATTCTAAACACATCCGTTGAAGGTTCGGGAACCGCCCGACGAGAAAAACGCGACTACGCTGACGAGAACTGACCGGTCACGGTTTGGCCGGTTGAAATTGCTGCGCAATTGGCACAGATTGGCAGCCAAACAACTACAACAATGACTTCACCTGCCGTTCTGCCCGGTTTTACCAGGGGGCTGACAGACATTCCCTTAAAGCCTGTGGGAAGAGGTGAAAGTTAAAGACCAAGGGGTCGCTGTTTGAAAAAAAGTCTGTTCATCACGGGCCTCAGTGGGTTCGTAGGACAACACATCCAGTCACGTCTGCAAGGGGAAGACGCGTCGTGGCAGCTGCTGCCTGCCGCCTCGGCCTACGACCTGACAAAACCGGACAGCCTTATCGATCTGTGGCCGCAGCTGCCCGATGCGATCATTCACCTGGCTGGACAAACCTTCGTCCCCGAAGCTTTCCGCGACCCGGCACGTACTCTCGACATCAACCTGCTCGGCACTCTGAACCTGTTGCAGGCCCTCAAGGCCCGCGGCTTCAAGGGCACGTTCCTGTATGTCAGCTCGGGCGACGTCTATGGCCAGGTCGAAGAACCCGCGCTGCCGATCACCGAACAACAACCACCCTGCCCGCGCAATCCCTATGCAGTCAGCAAGCTGTCGGCGGAGTTCCTCAGCCTGCAATGGGGGCTGAGCGAAGGTTGGCCGGTACTGGTCGCGCGTCCGTTCAACCACATCGGCACCGGGCAGAAAGACAGTTTTGTCATCGCCAGCGCCGCGCGGCAGATCAACCGTATCAAGCAAGGCCTGCAGGCGCCGCAACTGGAAGTCGGTGACATTGATGTCACCCGCGATTTCCTCGACGTCGGCGATGTGGTCTCGGCCTATTTCGCGCTGCTGGAAAAAGGCACGCCGGGGCAGGTGTACAACATTTGCTCAGGCCATGAGCAAAGCATCCGCAGCCTCATCGAACAGATGGGCGACCTGGCCCAGGTCAAGCTGCAACTGGTTCAGGATCCGGCACGTATGCGCCGCGCGGATCAGCGTCGCGTCTGCGGCAGCCACCGACGGCTGGCCCGGATCACAGGATGGACGCCGCAAATCACTACACAACAATCCCTGCGGGCGATCCTGTCCGACTGGGAGACGCGAGTACGACAAGAATGACAAAAAGTGCATTGATCACAGGGATCACCGGCCAGGATGGCGCGTATCTGGCCAGACTGTTGCTCGACAAGGGTTACAAGGTTCACGGCCTCGTGGCACGGCGCAGCAGCGACTCGCGCTGGCGTCTGCGCGAGATGGGCGTTGAAGCCGACATCGTTTACCTGGACGGCGACATGGCCGACGCCTGCTCGGTGCAGCGCGCGGTGATCAAGTCGGCGCCGGACGAGGTGTATAACCTGGCGGCCCAGAGCTTCGTTGCCGCCTCCTGGGACCAACCGGTAACCACCGGCATCGTCGACGGCCTGGGCGTGACTCACTTGCTCGAAGCGATCCGTCAGTTCAGCCCGCACACGCGTTTCTATCAGGCGTCCACCAGCGAAATGTTCGGTCTGATCCAGGCCGAGCAACAGGACGAGAACACCCCGTTCTACCCGCGCAGCCCGTACGGCGTGGCCAAACTCTATGGCCACTGGATCACCGTCAACTACCGCGAAAGCTTCAACCTGCACGCCAGCAGCGGCATTTTGTTCAATCATGAATCGCCCCTGCGCGGTATCGAGTTCGTCACCCGCAAGGTCACCGACGCTGCGGCCCGGATCAAGCAGGGCAAACAGCAGGAGCTGGCCCTGGGCAACATCGATGCCAAGCGCGACTGGGGCTTCGCCGGTGACTACGTCGAGGCCATGTGGCTGATGCTGCAACAGGACAAGCCCGACGATTTCGTGGTCGCCACCGGCGTCACCACCACCGTGCGCGAGATGTGCCGCATCGCCTTCGATCACGTCGGCCTCAACTATCGGGATTACGTGAAGATCGACCCGGCGTTTTTCCGCCCTGCGGAAGTCGAAGTGCTGCTCGGCAATCCGGCCAAGGCCCAGCGCGTGCTGGGCTGGAAACCGAAAACCGACCTCGACACCCTGATCCGCATGATGATGGATGCGGACATGAAACGCGTCGCCAAGGAGTAGGCCATGCTGATCCCCGTGATTCTGTCCGGCGGTGCCGGCACCCGTTTGTGGCCGGTGTCCCGGGAGGGCCATCCCAAGCCGTTCATGACCCTGCCCGACGGCCAGTCGCTGCTGGGCAAGACCTACCGGCGCGCCGCCGCGCTGCTGGACGGCTGGGGCGACATTGTCACGGTGACCAACCGCGAGTACTACTTCCAGAGCAAGGATCACTATCAGGCCGCGCGCCTTTCACGCCATCGCGGGCACTTTCTGCTCGAACCCACCGGGCGCAACACCGCGCCGGCCATCGCGGCGGCAGCGCTGTCGCTGCAAGCCCTGCACGGTGATGCAGCGATCATGGTGGTGATGCCTGCCGACCATCTGATCGTCAACGAAGACGCGCTCAAGAGCGCGGTCGAACATGCAGTCAATCTGGCAAAAGACGGTTATCTGGTGACCTTCGGTGTGGTGCCGACCGCCCCGGAAACCGGATTCGGCTACATCGAAACCGGCGCGCCACTGGACGCAAACGGCGCAGCCAAGGTGCAGCGCTTCGTGGAAAAGCCCGATCTGCAAACCGCGACCCATTATCTGGAGAGCGGCAACTTCCTGTGGAACTCGGGGATGTTCTGTTTCACCACCGCGACCCTGATCGCCGAGCTGGCGCTGCACGCCCCCGAGTTGCTGGAACAGACTCGCGCCTGCATGGCCGCCAGCGAACCGGTGGAAACCGTCGGCTGCCTGCAACAGGAACTGTCGCCGCAGCTGTTCGCCGAGATCACCGACATTTCCATCGACTACGCATTGATGGAGCGTTCGGAGAAAGTCGTGGTGGTGCCCGCCGGTTTCGACTGGAGCGACATCGGTTCGTGGGGTGCCGTAGCGGCGCTGGTGCCGGCCGACGCTGACAACAACCGTGCGAGCGGCGAGGCGATCTTCATCGACAGCCGCAACAACTTCGTTCAAAGCGAAGGCCGGCTGGTGGCCGCCGTCGGTGTGGAAGACCTGATCATCATCGACACCGCCGACGCCGTGCTGGTGGCCCACGCCGACCGTGCTCAGGATGTGCGGCGCGTGGCCAAGCAGCTCAAGGACAAATCCCACGAAGCCTATCGCCTGCATCGTACGGTCAGCCGTCCGTGGGGCACCTACACCGTGCTCGAGGAAGGCCCGCGCTTCAAGATCAAGCGCATCGTGGTCAAGCCCGGCGGCAAGCTGTCGTTGCAGATGCACCATCACCGCAATGAACACTGGGTGGTGGTCGAAGGCATGGCCAAGGTCACCAACAACGGCAGCGGCACGACCCTGGTGGCGAAGAACGAATCGACGTTCATCGCCGCCGGTCACAAGCACCGTCTGGAGAACCCCGGCGTGATCGACCTGGTGATCATCGAAGTGCAAAGTGGCGAATACCTGGGAGAGGACGACATCGTCCGCTTCGAAGACCAGTACGGCAGGACGGTTTAAATGCTGCTTTCCCTGTATCGCTCGCTGCATGACTATCGAGGCTTCATTCTCGGCAGCGTGCAGCGAGAGTTTCAATCGCGCTATCGCAATTCACTGCTCGGTGCCTTGTGGCCCGTGTTCAACCCGCTGTCGATGATCATCGTCTACACCGTGATCTTTTCCCACATCATGCGCGCACGCCTGCCGGGCGTGGATGACAGCATGGCCTACAGCGTCTACCTCTGCGCCGGTCTGCTGGCCTGGGGGCTGTTCTCTGAAATCACCCTGCGCAGCCAGACCATGTTTCTGGACAACGCCAACCTGCTGAAGAAAATCAGCTTCCCCAGAATCTGCCTGCCGGTGATTGTGCTCTGCAACGCGGCAATCAACTTCGCCATCATCATCGGCCTGTTCCTCGGCTTTCTGCTGATCACCGGGCGCTGGCCGGGCATGGCGCTGCTGGCGCTGATCCCCCTGATCGCGCTGCAAATGATGTTCTGCGCCGGGCTGGGCATGATCCTCGGCGTATTGAATGTGTTCTTTCGCGATGTCGGTCAGCTCTTCGCCATCTGCCTGCAGTTCTGGTTCTGGCTGACGCCGATCGTGTACCCGATGAGCATCCTGCCGGAGTGGGTTCAGCGGCTGCTGCAACTCAACCCGTTGACCAACCTGATCGGCAGCTATCAGAACCTGTTCCTGTATGGGCAGTGGCCCGTCTGGAGTTCGCTGCTGCCGGTGTTCATCACCGCGCTGGTGATGTGCCTGATCGGCCTGCGGCTGTTTCGCAGGCGTGTCGGTGAAATGGTGGATGAACTCTGATGGGACATATTCGCGTCACCGGCCTGGGCAAGGCCTATAAGCAGTATCCCAATCGCTGGAGTCGCCTGGCGGAATGGCTGATCCCGTTTTCGCCCCTGCGCCACCACCAGCATTGGGTGCTGCAGGATGTCGCTTTCGAAATCGCTTCCGGCGAGGCGGTGGGCATCGTCGGCGCCAACGGTGCGGGTAAAAGCACCTTGCTGAAGATGATCACCGGCACCACTCAACCCACGTGCGGCAAGATTGAAATTGAAGGTCGCGTCGCCGCATTGCTGGAATTGGGCATGGGCTTTCACCCGGACTTTACCGGCCGCCAGAACGCAATCATGGCCGGGCAATTGCTGGGTCTGCAGGTCGACGAAATCGAAGCGATGATGCCCGAGATCGAACATTTCGCCGAAATCGGCGAGGCCATCGACCATCCGGTCCGCACCTACTCCAGCGGCATGCAGATGCGCCTGGCCTTCAGCGTCGCCACCGCACGGCGACCGGATATCCTGATCGTCGACGAGGCGCTGTCGGTGGGTGACGCCTACTTTCAGCACAAGAGTTTCGACCGCATCCGCAGCTTCCGCAAGGCGGGCACGACACTGCTGATCGTGTCCCACGACCGCTCGGCGATCCAGTCGATCTGCGACTCGGCGATCCTGCTCAAGGACGGCCAGATGGCCATGTACGACAAGCCGGAAGTGGTGCTCGATTACTACAACGCCCTGATGGCCGAACGCGAAGGCCAGATCGTGCGTCAGGAAATGCTCGCCGGCGGCGAGGTGCGGACTGTGTCCGGCACCGGTGAGGCCGTCATCCTCGGGGTGCGCCTGCTGGATGAACAGGAGCGCTCCATCGAGGCTGCAGAGGTCGGTCAGCCGGTGGTATTGGAAGTACAGGTTGAGGTGCGCAGCGACATCGAACGAATGGTGCTCGGCTTTCTCATCAAGGACCGCCTGGGCCAGATGATGTATGGCATCAATACCCATCGCCTCGACAAGGCCCTGACGGATCTGCACGCCGGAGAACGTTTCACCTATCGCTTTGCCTTCGTGATGGGTCTGGGCAAGGGCAATTACTCGGTATCGCTGAGCCTGTCGCGACTGGACTCTCATATGGATCGGAACTTCGAGTGGCGCGACTATGGCCTGGTGTTTCATGTGATCAACGGCCGGCAGGAAAATTTTGTCGGCTGCTCGTGGCTCGACGCCAAGGCTTCGATAACCCGCCATACCGCCGCTGCGCTGACTGAGCGCGCGCCATGACCCGGCTGCTGGTCGAATGCACCCACGTGTTCAAACACCCGAAGGTCAATTCGGGGATTCAGCGGGTGGTGCGCAACGTCATCAAACAGCTGCCGCCGAGCGCCGAAGGGGTCGAATGCGTGCCGGTGATCCTGCTCAAGGGCAGGCTGTACCGTGTGACGCGTCTGGCGCCGCTGGACTCACCGCTGTTCAATACCATCGCCACGCTTGGCGAACGCCTGGAACGACTGGCCCACCGCTTCTGGCAAGTGCATCAGCGGCTGGACACACGCTGCCGCACAAAACTGGCACGACGCCTGTTTTACGTCGGCTATCGCCTCACGTCGTTCGGTGTATTCGGGATACCACTGCGGTTGGTCGAGCAGATCAATCGCTATCAACTGGATCGACGCTGTGAGCCGCTGCAACACCAGCCCGGCGATCATCTGGTGTTGCTGGACTCGTCCTGGCATTCGGACTTTTTTCTGCACGCCGAGCGCCTCAAGCATGAAGGTCTGGGCATCGTCGCGGTGATCTACGACCTGATTCCCCTGTCCCACCCGCAGTTTTACGACACGCGGCTGGTCGAGGTGTACAGCGAGTGGTTCGACTGGATCGCCCACAACGCCGACGGTTTCATGGCGATTTCCGCCACCGTGCGCGATCAGGTGCGTGCAGAACTGCAACGTCGCCTCGGATCGGAACAGACCGGCAAACGCTGGTTCGACTATTTTCACCTCGGTTCGGAGCTGGATCTGCAGAGCGTCGAAGCTGCCGTCGAACCGCGTCTGCAACGGCTGTTCGCCACACCGAAGCCGGTGTTCCTGATGGTCAGTACCATCGAGCCGCGCAAGAACCACGACTATCTGTTGGATGCCTTCGACCATGCCTGGGCGAACGGCTCGAAAGCCCGGTTGTGCATCGCCGGACGCATTGGCTGGAAGTGCGACACGCTGCTTGCCCGGATTCGCCATCACCCCGAGCTCAACCGGCGCCTGTTCATGTTCAACGACTTGAGCGACACCAGCCTCGAACACGCCTACGCCCATGCCGGCGCGCTGGTGTTTCCATCGTTCGTCGAAGGTTTCGGCCTGCCGCTGGTGGAAGCCATGCAACGCGGGCTGCCGGCGATGGGCAGCGACATCCCGGTGTTCCGCGAGATTGGCGGTGAATTCATGGCGTATTTCGACCTGCAGTCGCCGCAAAGCCTCGCCGATCTGGTGCAGAGCTTTGAGCGCAGCGGTCGATTCCCCGCCGCCCGGGATGTCAGCGACTGGCAATGGATCGGCTGGCGTGAAGCCAGCGCGCAACTGGCCGAGCGTACCGCGCGCCATGTGCTGGAGGCGCCTCAGGTGCCAGCGAGGCAACATGCGCATAGCCCTTAACGCCCGGATTCTCCAGGCACCGCGCACCGGCATCGGCCATTACGTCGCCGAGCTGGTAAATGCCTTGCACGCGGACACCGATATCGACGTGGCGCTCTTCCATGGCTGGGGCTGGAGTTCGCAGCTGCCGGAAGCAGCGATGCCCGGTTATTCGCGTCTGACGCCATTGCTGCGGCAGATCCCCGGGGCCTATCAGGCGCGCCGGTGGCTTGAGCAGAAACGCTTCGATCAGGGCCCGGCGCAACCGGTCGATCTGTATCACGAACCGAGCCTGTGGCCGCTGGCCTTCGATGGCCCGACCGTGATCACCCTGCACGATCTTACGCACCTGCATTTCCCCGAAACCCAGCCGCCGGCCCGGCTGCGGGAAATCGAACGGCGGCTCGCCGATGGCGTACGCCAGGCGCGGATCATTCTGACCGACTCGCAAGCCATCGCTGACGAGGCCCGGGAATATTTCGGACTGCCTGCCGAGCGTTTCGTGGTCGCGCCGCTGGGTGTTGCCGAGCGTTTCCATCCGCGCGAGCCGGAAGACATCGACTCGGTGCTCAAGGCCCACGCGGTCGAGTACCGGGAGTATTTCCTCTGCGTCGGCACCCTGGAGCCGCGCAAGAACCTGAACCTGGCTCTGCGCGCCCACGCGCTGTTGCCGGATCTGGTACGCCAGCGTTTTCCGCTGTTGATCGTCGGCATGGCCGGCTGGCAGCGCGACCAGTTCAGTGATGAATTGCAGCAGGCGCTGGCTTGCGGGCACGTGTGCCTGCTCGGCTACTTGCCCGATGAGCAAGTCGCGCAATTGCTGTCCGGCGCCCGGGCGCTGATTTTTCCGTCGCTGTATGAAGGTTTCGGCCTGCCGGTGCTGGAAGCGATGGCCAGCGGCACGCCGGTGGTGCTCACCCGCTCTTCGGCCATGCCGGAAGTGGCGGGAGACGCCGGCAACTATATTGAAGCTGACGATGCAGACGGCTGGCGTGATGCGATGAGCCGACTGATCGAAGATCAAGCGCACTGGCAGGCATGCCGGAAAGCCGGATTGCAGCAGGCACGGCTTTTTTCCTGGAAGCGTTGCGCGCAGGCCACGGCCGGCGCCTACCTCCAGGCCATGGGAGGTTGAATGCGGGTTCTGCATTTTTTCAAGACGTACCTGCCTGACTCGGTCGGCGGTATCGAACAAGTGATCTTTCAACTCTGCGAGAGCGGCGCCCAACACGGCATCGACGGCCAGGTGCTGACCCTTAGCGCCAATCCAGAGCCTGCTGTGGTGCGTCTCGGCCAGCACGAAGTGCATCGGGCAAAACTGGATATCCAGTTCGCCTCCACCGGTTTTTCCTGGAGCGTGTTCAAGCAGTTTCGCGAACTGGCCGCCGAAGCCGACGTGATCAACTACCACTTCCCGTGGCCGTTCATGGATCTGGTGCACTTCGCCAGCGGCGTGAACAAACCGACGGTGGTGACGTACCACTCGGACATCATTCGCCAGAAGCACCTGCTCAAACTCTATCGCCCACTGATGAACCGCTTCCTCGCCAGCGCCGACCGGGTTGTCGCGGCCTCGCCTAACTATCTGCACACCAGCGATGTGTTGCAGCAATTCCAGGACAAGACCCGCGTCATCCCTTATGGCTTGAACAAGGCAGGTTATCCACAGGCCGATGTCGAGCGCATGAACCGCTGGCGCCAGCAGCTTGGGGATAAGTTTTTCCTGTTTGTCGGGGTGATGCGCTATTACAAAGGCCTGCACATCCTGCTTGATGCTTTGAAGGACGTTGACTACCCGGTGGTGATCGTCGGCGCGGGCCCGCTGGAGCAGGAGCTGCACGCCCAGGCCGCCGCGCTTGGCCTGAAAAACATTCATTTCCTCGGCCGTCTGAGCGATGAAGACAAGGTTGCCCTGCTGCAACTGAGCTATGCCATCGTCTTCCCGTCGCACCTGCGCTCGGAAGCGTTCGGCATTTCTCTGCTCGAAGGCGCGATGTACGGCAAACCGATGATTTCCAGCGAGATCGGCACCGGCACCAGCTACATCAATATCCACAACGAAACCGGGCTGGTGGTGCCACCGAGTCATCCCCAGGCGTTTCGCGAAGCGATGCGCACCCTGTGGGAAAACCCGGCCCGCGCCGCCGAAATGGGCCTCAAGGCAGAGGCCCGCTATCGGCAGTTATTCACAGCCGACGAAATGGGCCGCAAGTGGACCGAGTTGTATCAGGAGCTGCTGGAGGAAAAGGCGTTGTCCTACGCCTGATCCCTTACAGATCCAGCACCAGCGGCTGGGCACTCTGCGCCGGCACCGCGCAGCAAATCAGCACCTGCCCCTCCTCCGGCACTTCAGCCGGAGGCTGTGGATAATTCACCGCGCCGCTGATCAGCCGTGTCTTGCAGGTGCCGCACGAACCACCGCGGCAACTGAACTCCGGACGCAATCCACGGCTTTCCGCCAGCTCCAGCAAACTGCCGCCGTCGGGCTGCCAACGTGCTTCCTTGGCCGAACGCTCGAACACCACCGGTACCGATGTGGTCGCGGCGGGCAATTGCTCGATCACGATCGCATCCGGATCGGGTTGGCGCTTGAGGGTCGAAGGGCCGAAGGTTTCGGCATGGATCTGCCCGTCCCGCACATCCAGTTCACACAGAGTGTCATAGATACCCTGGGTAAAACCGCCGGGGCCGCAGAGTACAAAGTCGACCTGATCGAAATCCTCGTCGGTCAGCAGATTGCGCAACAGATCGCCATCGATACGGCCACGCAGGTCGAAGTCTTTTCCTTCGACCAGATCGTCTTCCGGCTGACTTAGCACTCGCAACACTTTCACGGCATCACCGGCGTCACCGGCGTCCTCCAGCAACCGGTCCAGCTCGGCGCGAAACGGCTGGTCGGCGAGGCTGCGGGAACTCTGAACAAACAGGGTCGGACGAATCCGCCGGGTCCGCAGGCCCTGATACACCACCTCACGCAGCATCGAAAGCAACGGCGTGATGCCGACGCCGGCGGCGAGCAGCACCAGTGGCTTGCGCTCCAGTGCCGCGACGGTGAAATGTCCTTGAGGCAAGCGCGCCTCCAGCACATCGCCCACACGAATCTGTTCATGCAGATGCGTCGACACCCGACCTTCACGTTTGACGCTGATCCGGAAGAAATCATCCGACGGCGCACCCGACAGGCTGTAGGTGCGGATGTGCACCTCGCCATCGAGGTTGAACCGCAGCGGCAGATGCTGTCCGGCGAGAAACACCGGCAGTCCTGCGCCATCGTCCGGCTCCAGATAGATCGAGCGGATGTGACGGCTTTCCATTTCGACTTTTGCCACGCGCAATGGCCGCCAGCTGTCCCCCAATGCCTTGGCCTGCAATCGTGCATCGGCCTGGGCCCAGTTGCCGGTCAGCAGGCTGGTGGGTGACATGCCGTCGAAGCGCCAGCGAAGAGCCAGCGCTGCCGGACGCCGAACCAGTTTTTCCACCTCGAAAGTCCACAACCGTTCGGCGCCCTGGAAGGCCTCGATCTGCGGCGCCTCGAGAATGATCTCGGTGCGACCGCTGAGCTGCAACACATCGCCTGTGGAAAAGTCGATGAACAGCAAGCCGGCCAAGGGATTGAGGAGCAGGTTGCCCAACGTATTGAAGTGCAGGTTGCCGGCAAAATCAGGGATCGTCAGGCGATTACCCTCGATCCGCACAAAACCGGGCTGACCGCCGCGGTGGGAAACATCCACCGAACGCTCACCGTCGACATCGACGTAACTGGCGACGAAGAAAGTGTCGGCGCTTTCGATCAGCGCAATCGCGGCGTCATCGAGACTATCACGGTGTTCGGCTTTGCGGGTCTGCGGATCCGTCAGGGGGACCCGTTGGAACTGGCGCAGCTGTATGTACTGCGGACAGTTGCCGAAGGACTGATCCACCGTCAGCGCAAAACCATCCGCCCCAAGGCTGCTGATGTGACCATTGAGCCGATTTCGCCGACGGGTGTGCAGCTCGATACCGAGCAGGCCGATCGCGGCGCCGGCCTCTAGCTGTGCCGGATCATCGGCAGCCGGCAGACCGGCGAACTGCAGTTGCGTCGGCTCGGGAGAGTGAGCAAAGCCCGGCTCGCCCTCCAGCACACTGGCCCAGGGGCGACCTTCGGCATCCACCGCGCCGTACAGCATGAAGGGCAATTGCTGATAGAACTGGCGGTGTTGATCCGGCATCCAGGTGCGAATCACCTTACGACCGAATTCCTCCATGCGCTCGGCAACGCCGACATGGGCCTGCAACTGTTGCTCGCCAGCGTGCCACGGTGAACGTTCCATCACGGTCTCTCCCCTGCGCCGTCGGCGCAGATTGAATGTCAGACGGTGGTTTGCAGGCCGGCAACGGTGCGTGGCATGCCGACAAAACCGGGCAGCGCCTCAATCCGCGAAAGCCAGGCGCGAACGTTAGCGTAGTCGTCCAGCGACACATTGCCTTCCGGCGCATGGGCGATGTAACTGTAGGCCGAGACATCGGCAATGGTCGGCTCAGTGCCGGTCAGGTACGGGGTTTTGCCCAGTTCCGCATCCATCACCTTGAGAAAATTGTGCGCACGGGTGATGACCTCCTCGGCGTTGAACTTCGCCCCGAACACCGTGATCAAGCGTGCGGCAGCGGGCCCGAAAGCAATCGGCCCGGCGGCGGCCGACAACCAGCGCTGCACGTGCGCGGCGCCGACCGGATCACTTGGCAGCCAGCGGCCATTGCCGTATTTCTGTGCCAGGTAGACAAGAATCGCGTTGGAGTCCGCGAGCACCACACCATTGTCATCAATGGCCGGAACCTGGCCGAAGCTATTGATGGCCAGATATGCCGCCTGTTTATGTTCGCCCTTGGCCAGATCGACGAAGATCAGCTCGGTCGGCAGTTGCAACAGTGACAACATCAGCTCGACGCGATGGGCGTGGCCGGAACGCGGGAAGTTGTAGAGTTTGATCGCTTGCATGGTCGACTCCGCTGGATGATGGCGCCGTTCAGGATGGACGGTGGCCGTAGGAGCCATCTTCCCCTGATCGCGAAAACAACAGAATCACCAGCAAATGCAATCCATTATTTCTCTGGATGAAATAACGCAGCGTTTTTCAGCGCCGGATGCTCGCGCAGCGCCTGCACGATGAAGTCGACAAAACTGCGTATCCGCGCCGGCGCCTTGCGCCCGCCCTGATACACCACATGGATCGGCAGAGCAGGCAGTTCAAACTCGGCGAGGACGATTTCCAGTTCGCCGGAAGCCACCTTGCCGGCCACCTGATAAGACAGCACCCGGGTCAACCCCAGACCCAACGACGCCGCTGTGATCGCAGCTTGATTGGCGGTAACCACCAGACGCGGCTCCGGTTTTACGCCAATGAGCTCACCGTTTTCCATGAATGGCCAACTGCGCTGCTGGCCGATGGCCGACGTCGCCACCACCGGCGCCCCGGCCAAGGCCTGCGGATGGGTCGGCCGGCCATGGACCGCAAAGTATTCCGGCGAACCACAAATCACCCGCCGCACCTCACCGACCCGGATCGCATGCTGATTGCTGTCCGGCAACTCGCCGATGCGCACCGCGACGTCGACGCCCTCCTCGACCATGTTCACCACCCGGTCGAGCAACAGGGCATTGATGGAAACGTCCGGGTATTGCGTCAGATAACGCGCCATTACCGGCGTGACGAACTGTTCTCCGAATAAAACTGGCGCCGTCACCGTCAACTGCCCACGGGGCTGGGTATGACTGCCGGCAGCGGAATCCTCCGCTTCCTGCACCTCGGCGAGAATTCTCCGACAGTCTTCCAGATAACGCAGACCCGCTTCGCTCAAATGCACGCTGCGGGTGGTACGGATCAACAACTGCGTACCAATTCGCTGCTCCAGCCCCGCCACCGCCCGGGTCACGCTGGCTGCCGACAAACCCAGGCGCCGCGCGGCAGCGGAGAAGCCCTGCTCCTGGGCGACGATGGCGAAGACCTGCATTTCCTGGAAGCGATCCATGGTGCCCTCGATCCGGATAAAAAAATCGCAGCCGAAGCTGCGATTTTATGGGGGTGATTCAACTGTGGATAACTTATTCCACCGTTACCGACTTCGCCAGGTTACGCGGCTGATCAACGTCAGTGCCCTTGAGCACAGCAACGTAGTACGACAGCAATTGCAGCGGAATGGTGTAGAGGATCGGCGACAGGATGTCGTGGATGTGCGGCATCTGCACCACGTGGGTGCCTTCGCCGTTGGTCATCCCGGCTTTCTCGTCAGCGAACACGATCAGTTCGCCGCCGCGGGCGCGGACTTCCTGCAGGTTGGACTTGAGCTTCTCCAGCAGTTCGTTGTTCGGTGCGACGGTGACCACCGGCATGTCGTTATCCACAAGCGCCAGCGGGCCGTGTTTCAGTTCGCCAGCCGGATAGGCTTCGGCGTGGATGTACGAGATTTCCTTGAGCTTCAAGGCCCCTTCCATCGCCACCGGGAATTGCGCGCCACGGCCCAGGAACAGGGTGTGGTTTTTCTCGGCAAACAGCTCTGCGATTTTTTCCACCGTGCTGTCCATGGCCAGCGCTTCGCCCAGACGGGTTGGCAGACGACGCAGCTCTTCGACCAGCGTGGCTTCAACGCCTTTGCCCAAAGTACCGCGCACCTGACCCAAAGACAGGGTCAGCAACAGCAGACCGACCAGTTGCGTAGTGAAAGCTTTGGTCGAAGCCACGCCGATTTCGCGACCGGCCTGGGTCAGCAGAGTCAGGTCGGATTCGCGCACCAGCGAACTGATCCCAACGTTGCAGATCGCCAGGCTACCGAGGAAGCCCAGTTCCTTGGCGTTGCGCAGCGCAGCCAGGGTGTCGGCGGTTTCGCCGGACTGGGAAATGGTGACGAACAGGGTGTCCGGCTGCACCACTACCTTGCGGTAGCGGAACTCGCTGGCGACTTCGACCTGGCATGGAATGCCGGCCAGCTCTTCGAGCCAGTAACGGGCAACCATGCCGGCGTGGTAGCTGGTGCCGCACGCCACGATCTGCACGTTGCGCACTTTGGCGAACAGTTCGGCCGCTTGCGGGCCAAACGCCTGCACCAGCACCTGATCCGAACTCAATCGACCTTCCAGGGTGCGCTGCACCACGGATGGCTGCTCGTGGATTTCCTTGAGCATGTAGTGACGGAACTCGCCTTTGTCGGCGGCTTCGGCGCCATCGGTGTACTGGACGGTCTGGCGCTCGACGGCTTTGCCGCTCACGTCCCAGATCTGCACCTTGTCACGCTGGATTTCGGCGATATCGCCCTCTTCCAGGTACATGAAACGGTCGGTGACCTGACGCAGGGCCAGTTGGTCGGAAGCGAGGAAGTTCTCGCCCAGGCCCAGACCGATCACCAGCGGGCTGCCGCTGCGGGCTGCGACCAGTCGATCCGGCTGCTGTGCGTGGATAACCGCCAGACCGTAGGCGCCATGCAGTTCCTTGACCGCGGCCTTCAGGGCGTCGGTCAGGTCCGGCAGATTTTTGAGCTTTTCAGTCAGCAGGTGGGCGATGACTTCGGTGTCGGTGTCCGAGGTGAACACGTAGCCCAGCGCCTTGAGTTGTTCACGCAGCGCCTCATGGTTTTCGATGATGCCGTTGTGCACGACGGCAACGTCACCGGAGAAATGCGGGTGGGCATTGCGCTCGCTCGGCGCACCGTGAGTGGCCCAACGGGTGTGGGCAATGCCGAGACGGCCTACCAGCGGATGTTCGGCAAGCGCCGCGTCGAGTTCGCTGACCTTGCCCACACGACGGGTGCGTTCCAGAGTGCCGTCATTGGTGTACACCGCCACACCGGCGCTGTCATAACCCCGGTATTCGAGGCGCTTGAGGCCTTCGACCAGAATGGCGGTGATGTTACGTTCAGCTACCGCGCCGACAATTCCACACATGCTTATTTCTCCTGACTGACAGTCGCGCAAATCAAGTTGATACCGCGAGCCTGAATCTGAGCGCGTGCCTCAAGGGGCAGGCGATCATCGGTAATTAGGGTATGGACGCTGCTCCATGGCAGCTCCAGGTTGGGAATCTTGCGGCCGATCTTGTCGGCCTCGACCATCACGATCACTTCCCGCGCCACTTCCGCCATCACCCGGCTCAGGCCGAGCAGCTCATTGAAAGTGGTGGTGCCGCGCACCAGGTCGATGCCATCGGCACCAATAAACAACTGATCGAAGTCGTAAGAGCGTAGTACCTGCTCGGCGACCTGGCCCTGAAAGGATTCCGAGTGGGGATCCCACGTACCGCCGGTCATCAGCAGTACCGGCTCGTGTTCGAGCTCGCTCAGGGCGTTGGCCACGTGCAGGGAATTGGTCATCACCACCAGGCCTGGCTGCTGGCCAAGCTCGGGAATCATGGCGGCGGTGGTGCTGCCGCTGTCGATGATGATGCGGGCGTGCTCGCGGATGCGTGTAACCGCGGCGCGGGCAATCGCCTGTTTGTATTTGGAAACGTTCTGACTGACGTCTGCCACCAACTCTTGAGGCATGGTGATCGCTCCCCCGTAACGGCGCAGCAACAGACCGTGACTTTCCAGAGCAGCGAGATCCTTGCGAATCGTAACTTCCGAAGTTTCGAAGCGCTTGGCCAGTTCGTCCACACTCACTTCGCCCTGCTCATTAAGCAAAGCCAGAATGTTGTGACGACGCTGAGGTGTGTTGCGTTTCGACATGGCTGATTAAGTTTCGATTCGAAAGATAACGGAAGCAATCAAAACCTATCAGCTGCAAATCGTCAAGACGTGCCCAATAAAAAAGACCGCCGGCGGCGGTCTTTTTCATACATCGAGCATTGTGGATAACTCAGCTCCTCTTGATCTTCTCAGGCCGCTTCCAGCCATCGATGTTCTTCTGCCGTGCCCGACCAACCGCCAACTGCGCGTTATCCACATTCTGGGTAATGGTCGAACCGGCCGCAGTGGTTGCACCGGCGGAGATATCCACAGGTGCGACCAGCGAGTTGTTGGAGCCGATGAACACATCTTCGCCCAACACGGTTTTCCACTTGTTGGCGCCATCGTAGTTGCAGGTGATGGTGCCGGCGCCGATATTGGTGCGCGCACCGATCTCGGCGTCACCAAGGTATGTCAGGTGTCCGGCCTTGGCGCCCTCGCCCAAGCGGGCATTTTTCAGTTCGACGAAGTTACCCACATGGGCGCGGGCCTCAAGCACAGTGCCCGGACGCAGACGGGCAAACGGGCCGGCATCGCTGCCTTCACCCAACACTGCGCCTTCAATATGACTGTTGGCCTTGATCACCACGCCTTTGCGCAGGGTGCTGTCCTTGATCACGCAGTTCGGGCCGATGACCACGTTGTCCTCAATGACGACCTTGCCTTCGAAAATCACGTTGATATCGATCAGCACGTCGCGACCGACGGTCACTTCACCACGTACATCAAACCGGGCCGGATCGCGAAGAGTGACACCCTGAGCCATCAGGCGACGACCGGCGCGCAACTGATAATGACGCTCCAGCTCGGAGAGCTGTTTGCGATCGTTGGCGCCCTGCACTTCCATCGGGTCGTGCGGTTGTTCGGTGGCGACAGTCAGGCCGTCGTTGACTGCCATCTCGATCACGTCGGTCAAGTAATACTCGCCCTGCGCGTTGTTGTTCGACAGGCGACTCATCCAGTCCGCCAGGCGGTTGGCCGGCACAGCCAGGATGCCGGTATTGCCTTCGGTGATCGCCCGTTGTGCTTCGCTGGCGTCTTTGTGCTCAACGATGGCGGCCACCTTGCCGTCGGCGTCGCGCACGATGCGGCCATAACCGGTGGGGTCGTCCAGTTCGACGGTGAGCAGACCCATTTGCCCCGGTACAACGTGCTTGAGCAGACGCTGCAAGGTCTCGACCTCGATCAACGGCACGTCACCGTAGAGAATCAGTACGGTATCGGCCGTAATGAACGGAACAGCCTGGGCCGTGGCGTGGCCGGTGCCCAGCTGCTTGTCCTGCAACACGAAGTTCAGGTCGTCTGCGGCCAGACGTTCGCGTACTACATCCGCACCATGGCCGATGACGACATGGATGCGCTGTGGATCAAGTTGACGGGCGCTGTGGATAACATGACCGAGCATGGAGTCGCCGGCAATCGGGTGCAGCACTTTTGGCAGCGCGGAACGCATGCGGGTGCCTTGACCGGCCGCGAGGATAACGATTTCAAGAGACATGACTGGCTACCAATCCTGGGTGGTCAGCAACTGCGACCGGGTTTCGGGAATTCTGAAAAGAAAAAAGGGTAGCCGAGGCTACCCTTTTTTATCAATCGCACAACAAGTGGCTGACGGATTAACCGCCAAACTTCTTGCGGATCTGCTGGACGGTGCGCAGCTGAGCTGCAGCCTCGGCCAGACGTGCGGATGCAGCTCCGTAGTCGAAATCTGCGCTCTTCTCATGCAGAGCAGCTTCGGCAGCCTTGAGAGCTGCTTGAGCCTGAGCTTCATCCAGGTCGGCGGCACGTTGCACGGTATCGGCAAGCACCTTGACCATGTTCGGCTGAACCTCGAGGAAACCACCGGAGATGTAGAACACCTCGGCTTCCCCGCCTTGCTTGATCAGGCGGATCGGACCTGGCTTCAGATTAGTGATCAGCGGCGCGTGGCCCAGAGCGATACCAAGATCACCCAGAGCACCGTGCGCAATCACCATCTCGACCAGGCCGGAAAAGATTTCTCCTTCCGCGCTGACGATGTCGCAATGGACTGTCATAGCCATCTGATTGCCTCAACCTAAATTAGCGCCCGTTGCCGGGCGCCTGGATTACAGTTTCTTGGCTTTCTCGATCGCTTCTTCGATGCCGCCGACCATGTAGAACGCTTGTTCTGGCAGGTGGTCGTAGTCACCGTTGAGGATGCCTTTGAAGCCAGCAATGGTGTCTTTCAGGGAAACGTATTTACCCGAAGCACCGGTGAAGACTTCAGCCACGAAGAACGGCTGCGACAAGAAGCGCTGGATCTTACGAGCACGGTTTACCAACTGCTTGTCGGCTTCCGACAGCTCGTCCATACCCAGGATCGCGATGATGTCCTTCAGCTCTTTGTAACGCTGCAGCACGTACTGAACACCACGAGCGGTCTCGTAGTGATCGTTGCCGATCACGTTCGGGTCCAGCTGACGCGAAGTCGAGTCCAGTGGGTCTACCGCCGGGTAGATACCCAGGGAAGCGATGTCACGGGACAGAACGACGGTGGCGTCCAGGTGAGCAAACGTGGTCGCTGGCGACGGGTCAGTCAAGTCGTCCGCTGGTACGTATACGGCCTGGATCGAAGTAATCGAACCTTGCTTGGTCGAAGTGATGCGCTCTTGCAGCACGCCCATCTCTTCTGCCAGGGTCGGCTGGTAACCTACTGCCGAAGGCATACGGCCCAGC
This sequence comes from Pseudomonas paraglycinae, assembly GCF_021601625.1. Lineage (GTDB taxonomy): Bacteria > Pseudomonadota > Gammaproteobacteria > Pseudomonadales > Pseudomonadaceae > Aquipseudomonas > Aquipseudomonas paraglycinae. The sequence continues at coordinate 143,730 of NZ_BQHR01000010.1, forward strand.
AGTGCGGATACTTCGGTACCGGCCAGGGTGTAACGATAGATGTTGTCGACGAACAGCAGAACGTCGTTACCTTCGTCACGGAACTTCTCGGCCATGGTCAGACCGGTCAGCGCTACGCGCAGACGGTTTCCCGGTGGCTCGTTCATCTGACCGTAGACCAGGGCTACCTTGTCGAGAACGTTGGAGTCCTTCATCTCGTGGTAGAAGTCGTTACCCTCACGAGTACGCTCACCCACACCGGCGAACACGGAATAACCGCTGTGCTCGATGGCGATGTTACGGATCAGTTCCATCATGTTTACGGTCTTGCCTACACCGGCACCACCGAACAGACCGACTTTACCGCCCTTGGCGAACGGGCAAACCAGGTCGATAACCTTGATGCCTGTTTCCAGCAGCTCGTTGCCACCGGCCTGTTCAGCGAAGGAAGGAGCGGCGCGGTGGATACCCCAGCGCTCTTCTTCGCCGATCGGGCCAGCTTCGTCGATCGGGTTGCCCAGTACGTCCATGATCCGGCCCAGAGTCGCTTTACCGACCGGTACGGAGATGGCTGCGCCAGTGTTGTTGACGTCCAGACCGCGCTTCAAGCCTTCGGTGGAGCCCATCGCAATGGTACGAACCACGCCGTCGCCCAGCTGCTGCTGAACTTCCAGAGTGGTTTCGGCGCCTTGAACCTTCAAGGCGTCGTAGATGCTCGGTACGCTGTCGCGTGGAAATTCCACGTCGATAACGGCGCCGATGATTTGAACGATACGTCCGCTACTCATAGCTGGATCCTCTGAATATTTGAACCGTTAAACCGCGGCAGCGCCGCCGACGATTTCCGAGATCTCTTGGGTGATCGCAGCCTGACGCGCCTTGTTGTAGATCAGCTGCAAATCGCTGATCAAATCACCGGCGTTGTCGGTAGCGTTCTTCATCGCGATCATCCGCGCAGCCTGTTCAGCCGCGTTGTTCTCGACCACCGCCTGGTACACCTGCGACTCCACGTAACGCACCATCAAGCCGTCAAGCAGCTCTTTGGCGTCTGGTTCGTAGAGGTAGTCCCAGTGGTGCTTGAGTTCCTGATCCGGGGTCGCCACCAGTGGAATCAACTGCTCCACGGTAGGCTGTTGCGTCATGGTGTTGATGAACTTGTTGGATACCACGGACAGGCGGTCAATACGGCCGTCCAGGTAGGCATCCAGCATCACCTTGACGCTGCCGATCAGATCATTGATCGACGGCTCTTCACCCAGGTGGCTGATAGCTGCAACGACGTTACCGCCGAAGTTGCGGAAAAAGGCCGCACCCTTGCTACCAACGACACACAGATCGATCTCGACGCCGTTTTCGCGGTTTACCGCCATGTCCTTGACCAGGGCCTTGAACAGGTTGGTGTTCAAGCCGCCGCACAGACCACGGTCACTGCTCACGACGACATAACCGACGCGCTTTACTTCGCGATCGATCATGAACGGGTGGCGGTATTCCGGGTTGGCGTTGGCCAGATGCCCAATTACCTGGCGGATACGCTCCGCATAAGGACGGCTAGCAGCCATGCGCATTTGTGCCTTGCGCATTTTGCTGACCGCCACTTTTTCCATGGCGCTGGTAATTTTTTGCGTGCTTTTGATGCTCGCAATCTTACTGCGAATCTCTTTTGCGCCTGCCATGTAACACCTATCAGGTTAGCAAGCGGGAGCCTTGCGGCTCCCGCTGCGGCTTACCAGGTTTGGGTGGCCTTGAACTTCTCGATACCAGCCTTCAGGCCAGCGTCGATTTCGTCATTGAAGTCACCTTTAACGTTGATCTTCGCCATCAAGTCGGCGTGATCGCGGTTGAAGAAAGCAATCAGCGCTTGTTCGAAGCTGCCGATCTTGGCGATTTCAATGTCAGTCAGGAACCCACGCTCAGCGGCATACAGCGACAGCGCCATGTCAGCGATCGACATCGGTGCGTATTGCTTCTGCTTCATCAGCTCGGTAACGCGCTGACCATGCTCAAGTTGCTTGCGGGTCGCTTCGTCCAGGTCAGAAGCGAACTGGGCGAATGCCGCCAGTTCACGGTACTGAGCCAGAGCGGTACGGATACCACCGGACAGCTTCTTGATGATCTTGGTCTGAGCGGCACCACCCACACGGGATACCGAAACACCGGCGTTCACTGCAGGGCGGATGCCCGAGTTGAACATGGCCGATTCCAGGAAGATCTGACCGTCGGTGATGGAAATCACGTTGGTCGGAACGAACGCGGAAACGTCGCCAGCCTGGGTTTCGATGATCGGCAGTGCGGTCAGGGAACCGGTTTTGCCGGTCACTGCGCCGTTGGTGAACTTCTCTACGTACTCTTCCGAAACGCGGGATGCGCGCTCCAGCAGACGGGAGTGGAGATAGAACACGTCGCCTGGGTAAGCTTCACGGCCTGGTGGACGGCGCAGCAGCAGGGAAATCTGGCGGTAAGCCACTGCTTGCTTGGACAGATCGTCATAAACGATCAGCGCGTCTTCACCGCGGTCGCGGAAGAATTCACCCATGGTGCAACCGGAGTACGGAGCCAGGAATTGCAGTGCTGCAGATTCCGAAGCGCTCGCTGCAACGATGATGGTGTTAGCCAGTGCACCGTTTTCTTCCAGTTTGCGAACCACGTTGGCGATGGTCGATTGCTTCTGACCGATTGCCACGTAGACGCAGAAAATGCCGCTGTCTTTCTGGTTGATGATCGCGTCGATCGCCAGAGCGGTTTTACCGATCTGACGGTCACCGATGATCAGCTCACGCTGGCCACGGCCGACAGGGATCATGGCATCGACAGCCTTGTAGCCAGTCTGTACAGGCTGGTCTACCGACTTACGCCAGATCACGCCCGGAGCAACTTTCTCGACCGCGTCGGTCTCGGTGTTGCCCAGTGGACCTTTGCCGTCAACAGGGTTACCCAGTGCGTCGACAACGCGACCCAGCAGTTCCTTACCAACCGGAACCTCGAGGATGCGGCCGGTGCACTTGGCGCTCATGCCTTCAGCCAGACTGGTGTATGCGCCCAGTACAACGGCACCTACGGAGTCTTGCTCCAGGTTGAGGGCCATACCGTAGACGCCGCCCGGAAACTCGATCATCTCGCCGTACATGACGTCGGCCAGACCGTGAATCCGCACGATACCGTCAGATACGCTGACGACAGTGCCTTCGTTACGGGCTTGGGAGGTCACATCGAGCTTTTCGATGCGGCCCTTGATAATTTCACTTATTTCGGAAGGATTGAGTTGCTGCATTGCTCTGCTGCCCCTTCAAACTCAAGATTTCAATGCTTCGGCAAGTTTCGCGATTTTGCCGCGAATCGAGCCATCGATAACCAGGTCGCCGGCGCGGATGACCACCCCCCCGATAAGGGAGCTGTCTTCCTCGACTTGCAGGCGCACTTCCCGGTTGAGTCGTGCACTGAGAACCTTGGCGAGTTTGTCTTGCTGTTCTTGGTTCAATGCAAAAGCACTGGTCACTTCAACGTCTACCGATTTCTCTTGCTCGGCCTTGTACAGGTCAAACAGAGCGGCGATCTCCGGCAGAAGCGGGAGACGGTCGTTTTCGGCAACGACATTGATGAAGTTCTGTGCCTTGGCATCAAACTTGTCGCCGCACACGTCAATGAACGTGGCGGCCTTTTCTGCGCTCGTCAGTCGCGGGGCCTTGAGCACGCGCTGCATGGTGTCGTCTTGCGACACCGCTGCTGCCAGGCCGAGCATGGCTGACCAATTGGCCAGTTGCTGGTGGGCCTGAGCGTGCTCGAAGGCCGCCTTAGCGTAAGGTCGGGCCAACGTGGTCAGTTCTGCCATGATCGCCCTCGCTTAGATTTCAGCAGCCAGTTGGTTAACCAGCTCTGCGTGCGCGTTTTGATCGATTGTGGCACCCAGGATCTTCTCGGCGCCGCCGACAGCCAGCAAGCCCACTTGGGCGCGCAGCTTGTCTTTGACGCTGTTCAGTTCCTGTTCGATCTCGGCTTGAGCCTGAACCTTCACACGGTCAGCGTCGATGCGGGCCTTTTCAACGGCCTCTTCGACAATCTGGTTACCGCGTTTCTTGGCTTGCTCGATGATTTCAGCTGCCTGAGCTTTCGCTTCGCGCAGTTGCTGACCCGCTTTTTCTTGGGCCAACTCCAGGTCGCGAGCTGCACGGCTGGCAGCGTCCAGACCATCAGCGATCTTCTTTTGACGTTCGTGCAGAGCTGCGATGACCGGAGGCCATACGAACTTCATGCAGAACAGTACAAAAATCAGGAACGCAACGGACTGGCCAATCAGGGTCGCATTAATGTTCACGCCAACACCTCGCAGTTACGTTGTCCATCACACCAAATCACTCGGAGATCCGAATGATTAGCCAGCGATCTGACCAACGAACGGGTTCGCAAAGGTGAAGAACAGAGCGATACCAACACCGATCATGGTTACGGCGTCGAGCAGACCGGCAACGATGAACATTTTAACTTGCAGCATTGGAACCATTTCTGGCTGACGCGCTGCGCCTTCCAGGAACTTGCCGCCCAGCAGGCCGAAACCAATTGCGGTACCCAGTGCGCCCAGGCCGATCAACAGTGCAACAGCGATAGCGGTTAGACCAACTACAGTTTCCATCTTTCCTCCCGACTTTTACGTCGTATGGTTTAGGTTTTTTAGATTAAAGCGGTAAAACAAATCGTTTCATGGTGCCCCGTGAGGAGCCCCTTCCCGTTTGACCGGGAAGGACATCAGACTAGTCGAGACTGGTCTTAATGGTTTTCTTCGTGCGCCATCGACAGGTAGACGATGGTCAGCATCATGAAGATGAACGCCTGCAGGGTGATGATCAGGATGTGGAACACAGCCCACGCCCACTGCAGGACAACACCCAGGCCGCTCAGCCAGAGCAGGCCGCTGCCGAACATCACAGCGATCAGGATGAACACCAGCTCGCCGGCATACATGTTGCCGAACAGACGCAGAGCCAGAGAGATCGGTTTGGCGATCAGGGTCACGAATTCCAGCAGGAAGTTCACCGGGATCAGCAGGGCCTGAACGAAGATGTTCTTGCTGCCGAACGGGTGCAGGGTCAGCTCGCCGATGAAGCCGCCGAGGCCCTTGACCTTGATGCTATAGAAAATGATCAGTGCGAAAACCGAGAACGCCATGCCCAGGGTCGCGTTCGGGTCGGTGGTCGACACGGCGCGGAACGGGATGTGGTGGTCGCCGGAGATCAGGATGGCCAGCTGAGGAATCCAGTCGACCGGTACCAAGTCGACGGCGTTCATCAGGAACACCCAGACGAAGATGGTCAGTGCCAGCGGTGCGATCACCGGGCTACGGCCATGGAAGCTGTCTTTCACGCTGCCATCGACGAATTCGACCAGGACTTCAACGAAGTTCTGCAATGCACCCGGCTGACCGGAAGTCGCCTTCTTGGCCGCCATGCGGAAAAGAAGAACGAAGATCAGACCCAGCGCGACCGACCAGCCGAGGGTATCGACGTGGAAAGCCCAGAAGCCCATTTCCTTGGCCTCTGCTGCGGTGTGGGCAAAGCCCCAGCCGCCGTTGGGTAGCTGACCGAAGGTCAGGTTCTGCAAGTGGTGCTGGATATAGCCCGAAGCGGTTGTTTCTGCCATGGTTGCCTCAAACGCCCTAAGGTCTCGAAAGTCTTGTTCTCATCAGCAGGGGAGCGAACCAGCTGACCGACTGAGTCAGCACGAAGGCGCCGAATACAGCGATCGGCGCCAGTGGCTTCACACCTGCAAACACCAGTGCAAACAGCACTGCCGTCAAAATCAGTTTGCCTGCCTCGCCGGCATAGAAAGACCGGACGATGGACTGGGCTGCTCGGGCGCCGGAAAACCGAAATGCCTTGTGAGCGAAATAAACATTGGGCAGCAAGGCTATCAGGCCTCCGCAAAGTCCCGAGTATCCGGCAACGACTCCGTGCCATTGCCAGAGCGCCAAAGCAGCAATGAGCAAAATGACAAATTGAGCCATCAACACCGGAAAAACCGCCAGGCGATGGAACGGCAGGCGGTTTGGCTTGCGGGTTTCCATCACTATTGCTCTCCAATGGTCGGCTGCCGAAATTCAATAACTTGGCATAATTTGTGCCGACAAAATGCGCGCAGAGTATAGGGGCGGTTCTGCCCCTATTCAACTGTCAGGTAGTGATTTCCGACTGCGCGCTACAAGAGGAATTGTTTCAGCGGATGTGTGCGAGCACACCTTGAAGCTCGTCGAGGGAGTTGTAACCGATCACCAACTGACCCTTTCCCTTCTTGCCGTGGCGAATCTGCACCGCAGAGCCTAGGCGCTCGGCCAGACGTTGCTCGAGCCGGGCGATATCCGGGTCGGGTTTGGACGGTTCGACCGGCTCCGGTTTGCCACTCAACCACTGACGAACCAGTGCCTCGGTTTGGCGCACGGTGAGGCCGCGTGCGACAACATGTCGCGCCCCTTCCACCTGCTGATTGTCCGGCAGACCGAGCAATGCACGGGCATGACCCATTTCCAGGTCACCGTGGGACAGCATGGTCTTGATGACTTCCGGCAATGCAATCAGGCGCAACAGGTTGGCTACCGTGACCCGGGACTTACCCACAGCCTCGGCGACCTGTTGCTGGGTGAGCTGGAATTCCTGCTGCAAGCGCTGCAGGGCCACCGCCTCTTCGATCGGGTTCAGGTCTTCGCGCTGGATGTTCTCGATCAGCGCGATGGCGATCGCGGTTTCATCCGGCACGTCGCGGACCATCGCAGGAATGGTTTCCTGGCCGGCCTGCTGACTGGCGCGCCAGCGGCGCTCGCCGGCGATGATTTCAAAACGACCACCGCCAATCGGGCGAACCACGATCGGCTGCATCACGCCCTGGGCCTTGATCGACTGCGCCAGCTCTTCCAGCGCCTGCGGATCCATGTCCCGGCGTGGCTGATACTTGCCGCGCTGCAGCAAGTCCAACGGCAGGTGCTGCAACTCACGGCTGTCAGCCTGCGCCGCTTGTTCTTCCAGCGAGCTGACAGTCGGACCGCTCAGCAGTGCATCCAGTCCTCGTCCGAGACCTCGTTTCTTGACGGCCATGGGGATTCCTTAAGTTGGCTGGGCAGCGGCGATGCGTGAATTTTTGCGCTGACGGCGAACCATCTCGCCCGCCAGGGCCAGATAGGCCAGCGCGCCACGCGATTGCTTGTCGTAGGCCAGCGCCGGCATGCCGTAGCTCGGGGCTTCAGCCAGTCGGATGTTGCGCGGGATCACCGTGTCGTACAGCTGATCACCGAAGTGTTCCTTGAGCTGGGCCGATACATCGTTCATCAGGCTCAGGCGCGGGTCATACATGGTCCGCAGCAGGCCTTCGACTTTCAGGTTCGGGTTCAGCAGTTCGGCGATGCGCTTGATGTTATCCACAAGGTCGCTCAAACCTTCGAGCGCAAAGTACTCGCACTGCATGGGAATAATCACCCCGTCAGCAGCGACCAGTGCGTTCAGTGTGAGCATCGACAGCGACGGCGGGCAGTCGATCAGAATGTAATCGTAGTTTTCACGGATCGGCGCCAGCGCACTGCGCAGACGGCTTTCCTTCATCTGCATTTCCAGCAGCACCACTTCGGCCGCCGTCAGGTCGCGGTTGGCCGGCAGCAGTTGATAACCGCCGTGTTCGGAGTAGTGCATGGCCTGGGCCAGATCGCATTCGCCGATCAGCAGGTCGTAGACCGAGTTTTCCAGGCCATGTTTATCCACACCGCTACCCATGGTGGCGTTGCCCTGTGGATCGAGATCGATCAACAGCACCCGGCGCTTGGTCGCGACCAGGGATGCTGCGAGGTTGATGCAGGTGGTGGTCTTGCCCACACCACCCTTCTGGTTCGCTATCGCGAATACCTTAGCCATTCTTGCTTGTGTTCCCAATCATGCCGTGCGGCGCAGTATCAGCAGATGGCGTTGGCCTTGGCAACCGGGTACGGCCAGGGCGTGTTCGCTATCGAGTTTGAAGTCTGCCGGCAATGCTACCAGCTCATCGGCCGGATGGACGCCCTTCATTGCCAGCCAGCGCGTATCGGCGTCGCCGAGGTGGCGAGTCCAGTTGGTGAAGTTCTCCATGCTGCTGAAGGCCCGGGAAATGATCCCGTTGAACGGCTGTGCAGGCTGGAATGCTTCGACGCGACTGTGGATAACTTGCAGGTTATCCAGTTTGAGTTCGAGTTTGACCTGGGTCAGGAAGCGGGTTTTCTTGCCGTTGCTGTCCAGGCAAGTCACTTGCGAGTCCGGATACAGGATCGCCAAAGGGATCCCCGGCATGCCGCCGCCGCTGCCGACATCCAGCCAACGGCCGTTCTCGATGAACGACATCACGCTGAGGCTATCGAGCAAGTGACGGGAAACCATTTCGTCCGGATCGCGGACGGCGGTCAGGTTGTAGGCCTGGTTCCATTTGATCAACAGGGCCAGATAACCCAGCAGCAATTCGTGCTGGGTTTCAGTGAGATTGACACCGAGCTCGCGGGCTCCTGTGGATAACTCTTCGGCGTGTTGCGAAGTGACCTTAGAACTCAAGCGCTTTGCTCCAACTGACGGCCCGCGCCGCGTTTTTTCAAATGAATCATCAACAGCGAAATCGCTGCCGGGGTCACACCCGGGATCCGCGAAGCCTGGCCCAGCGTCTCGGGACGAGTCGCGCCAAGCTTGCTCTGGATCTCCTTGGAGAGACCGGAAATGTTGGTGTAATCGATATCCACAGGCAGTTTCGTGTCTTCGCTTGCACGCAGACGGGCGATTTCGTCCTGTTGACGGTCGATGTAACCGGCGTATTTGGTCTTGATCTCGACCTGTTCGGCGACCTGTGGATCTTCCGCGCCCTGCCCGGTCACTTCGACCAGACCAGCGTAGTCGATTTCCGGACGGCTCAAGAGATTGAGCAGGTTGTATTCGTGAGTCAGCGGCGTACCGAATTTCTCGGCAATCGCATCGCCCTGCGGAGTGCCCGGGCGAACCCAGGTGCTTTTCAGGCGCTGCTCTTCGAGTTCGATGCTTTCGCGTTTCTTGCAGAACGCCGCCCAGCGCGCGTCATCGACCAGACCCAGTTCGCGACCTTTTTCGGTCAGACGCAGGTCCGCGTTGTCCTCACGCAGGATCAGGCGGTACTCGGCACGGGAAGTGAACATGCGGTACGGCTCTTGGGTACCGAGGGTGATCAGGTCGTCGACCAATACCCCGATGTACGCCTCATCACGACGCGGGCACCAGGCTTCTTTGCCTTTCGCACGCAATGCGGCGTTCGCGCCGGCGAGCAAACCCTGGGCGCCGGCTTCTTCGTAACCGGTGGTGCCGTTGATCTGACCAGCGAAGAACAGACCGCCGATGACTTTGGTCTCCAGGCTGTACTTCAGGTCGCGCGGATCGAAGTAGTCGTACTCGATTGCATAACCCGGACGCACGATGTGCGCGTTTTCCATGCCGCGGATCGATTGCACGATCTGCAATTGCACGTCGAACGGCAGGCTTGTGGATATCCCGTTCGGATAAAGCTCATGGGTGGTCAGACCTTCCGGTTCGATGAACACCTGATGGCTTTCCTTGTCGGCAAAGCGGTGAATCTTGTCTTCGATCGACGGGCAATAACGCGGGCCGATGCCTTCGATTTCGCCGGCAGCGGAATACATCGGCGAACGGTCGAGGTTCGCGGCAATGATTTCGTGGGTGCGGGCGTTGGTGTGGGTGATCCAGCAACTGACTTGCCGTGGATGTTGTTCCTTGTTGCCCATGAACGACATCACCGGGATCGGCGTATCACCTGGTTGCTCGGTCATCACCGAGAAATCCACCGACTTGCCGTCGATACGCGGTGGCGTACCGGTTTTCAGGCGACCGACACGCAGCGGCAGTTCACGCAGACGATGCGCCAGGGCGATCGACGGTGGGTCTCCGGCGCGACCGCCGGAAAAATTCTGCAAACCGATGTGGATAAGTCCGCCCAGGAACGTACCGGTGGTCAACACCACGGAATCGGCGAAGAACCGCAGACCCATTTGCGTGACGACACCGCGCACTTGTTCCTGCTCGACGATCAGGTCGTCAGCGGCTTGTTGAAATATCCACAGGTTCGGCTGATTTTCCAGAATTTCGCGAACAGCGGCCTTGTAAAGAATACGGTCGGCTTGCGCACGGGTTGCACGTACGGCCGGGCCTTTGCGGCTGTTCAATACGCGAAACTGGATACCGCCCAAATCGGTGGCCATGGCCATCGCGCCGCCGAGGGCATCGATTTCCTTGACCAGATGGCTTTTGCCGATGCCGCCGATGGCCGGGTTGCAACTCATGGCACCGAGGGTTTCCACGTTGTGCGTCAGCAGAAGGGTTTTTGCACCCATGCGTGCTGAGGCCAGTGCTGCCTCGGTACCGGCATGACCGCCGCCGATGACGATCACTTCAAAACGGGAAGGGAAATCCACCACGCACCTCGTGCCTGCTTAAGTAGGTCATTCAGGAATAGTTTGAGATCAGGTTTCTGGACCTGGTCGGCAAGTATAGGGACTTCGCCCTTCCTAAAGAACCCTTTGCACAAAATTTAACCAGCTGTGGAGAACTCGCGGTTAAAAGAATAAAAAAGAGAGAAATTTATAAAACCTTTGTTTTAAAGCTTATTCTTACTGCCCGTCGTTTCTGTGGATAGATCTCTACAGGCCTCTATTTTCAATGTGTACAGAGATTTAAAACCCTGTGGCCATGTCGCCATGAGGCCCTTGGATAACCGGTGTAAGCCTGTGGATGAATGAGGTGGTTATCCACAGCGGCAGTTATGTTCAGTTTTCAGGCCCTGTTATCAACTGCCCTCAGCGGCAGTTATTCACAGGGCTTAATCCACAGAAATCGGATGAATGAAGGAATCGCGGACACGGAAAATCCGCTCAGGAATAGATATCTGTCCGGCACTGGAGGAAGGAAATACGAGGGGGGGAGAACAGACAGGTCGCGAACGGACCTGTCTGTGGACAACGGAAGGCTTATTTACCGATGCAGAAGCTGGAAAATATCCGTCCCAGCAGATCATCCGAGCTGAACGCTCCGGTGATTTCCCCAAGGGACTGCTGGGCCTGACGCAGGTCTTCGGCCAGCAGCTCGCCAGCACCCGCCAAGGTCAGTTGGGCACGTCCATGTTCCAGGGCATCACTGGCATGACGCAGGGCTTCCAAGTGCCGGCGGCGCGCGCTGAAACTGCTTTCCGACGTTTGTTCGTAACCCATACAGGCCTTGAGGTGATCACGCAGCAGATCCAGCCCTTCGCCGGCGGATTTGGCGCTCAGACTGATCGACACGTGGCCATCGTCACTGACTTCCAGGGCAATAGGCTCACCGGTGAGATCGGCCTTGTTGCGGATCAAGGTGACCTTCGCCGGATCTGGCCGGGTTTCAAGGAATTCCGGCCACAGGGCGAACGGATCGGCGGCCTCTGGCGCAGTGGCATCGACGACCAGCAGTACTCGGTCAGCCTCGCCAATGGCTTTCAACGCTCGTTCAACGCCGATCTTTTCCACATGGTCATCGGTATCACGCAGACCGGCGGTGTCCACAACGTGCAGCGGCATGCCGTCGATGTGGATATGTTCGCGCAAGATATCCCGAGTGGTGCCGGCGATTTCGGTCACGATCGCGGCTTCACGACCGGCCAGTGCGTTCAGCAGGCTGGATTTGCCGGCATTCGGACGACCGGCAATCACCACGGTCATGCCGTCACGCAGTAACGCACCCTGCCCGGCTTCGCGCAATACGGTGGATAACTCGTTACGAACCTTGTCGAGCATGCTCAGCACATGGCCGTCGGCGAGGAAGTCGATTTCTTCTTCCGGGAAGTCGATCGCCGCTTCGACATAGATCCGCAGGCCGATCAGCTGTTCGGTGAGGTTATGCACACGTTGGGAGAAGGCCCCTTGCAAGGAGCGCAAGGCATTGCGCGCGGCCTGTGCAGAACTGGCTTCGATCAGATCGGCGATGGCCTCGGCCTGAGCAAGATCGAGTTTGTCATTGAGGAACGCTCTTTCGCTGAACTCACCGGGACGAGCCAGACGGCAGCCCAGTTCCAGACAACGCTTTAGCAACATGTCGAGGACGATCGGGCCACCGTGGCCCTGCAGTTCCAATACGTCTTCGCCGGTGAACGAGTTCGGCCCGGGGAAATACAGCGCCAGACCTTCATCCAGCACCTGTTGATCGTCACTGAAGAACGGGCCGTAGTGGGCAAACCGTGGTTTCAGCTCGCGGCCGCTGATGGCTTTGGCCGCAACGCTGGCCAGCGGCCCGGAAATTCGAACGATGCCCACGCCGCCACGGCCCTGGGCGGTAGCGACGGCTGCGATGGTTTCACGAGGTGCGCTCATAAACCGGTATCCAGACAAAAATGGCAGATAGCAAAACGCCCCACTAGGGGGCGTTTTGAGTGGTGTTATCCACAGAGTAAGTTACGCCTCGGCTTTTTTCGTCGCCGCTTCGATCTTACGCGTGATGTACCACTGTTGGGCAATCGACAGGCAGTTGTTCACAACCCAGTACAGCACCAGACCCGCCGGGAACCACAGGAAGAAGAAGGTGAAGATGATTGGCATCATTTTCATCACCTTGGCCTGCATCGGATCCGGAGGTGTAGGGTTCAGACGCTGCTGGATGAACATGGTCGCACCCATGATGATCGGCAGGATGAAGAACGGATCCTTGATCGACAGGTCGGTAATCCACAGCATGAACGGCGCCTGGCGCATTTCCACGCTTTCCAGCAGAACCCAGTACAGGGAAAGGAAAACCGGCATCTGCACCAGGATCGGCAAGCAGCCGCCCAGCGGATTGATCTTCTCTTTCTTGTACAGCTCCATCATGGCTTGCGACATTTTCTGCCGGTCATCGCCATGTTGCTCTTTCAGTGCAGCCAGTTTCGGAGCCACGGCGCGCATGCGGGCCATCGACTTGTAGCTGGCGGCCGACAGAGGGAAGAAGATCCCTTTGATCAGCATGGTCAGGAAGATGATTGACCAGCCCCAGTTGCCGACGATGCTGTGGATATGTTGCAGCAGCCAGAAGATTGGCTGGGCAATGAACCACAGAATCCCGTAGTCGACAGTCAGTTCCAGACCTGGGGACAACTCTTTCAGCACAGCCTGGCTTTTCGGACCGGCGTACAGAACAGCGCTGGTTTCGACTTTCGCACCCGGTGCAGCGGTCAGCGAAGGACCGGTGTAACCGATGATGTAGTTGCCTTTGCTGTCTTTACGGGTCTGGACGATGTTGTTTTCGCCCTTCGGAGCAACCCATGCAGTCACGAAGTAGTGTTGCAGCCAGGCTACCCAACCACCGGTGACAGTTTCCTTGAGCTGAGCTTTGTCCATGTCCTTCATGGACACTTTCTTGTACGGCTCGGAACTTGTCCACAGGGCGGCGCCCAGGTAAGTCGCGGTACCGGTAGCAGTGGTCGACGAAGGATCAGCGCTTGCATCGCGTTTCAGCTGAGCAAACATCGAACCGGACCAAGGCTGAGCGCTCTGGTTGTCGATCAGATAGGTCACGGTCACGTCATACAGGCCACGTTTCAAGGTGAAACGCTTGATGTAATTGACGCCGTCCTTGCTGAACTTCAGGTCGACGACCAGTTGGTCCTGACCGTCAGCCAGTTGATAAGTCTTCTTCTCCGAGGAGTAGACCGGACGACCGGCCGGGTTTGCATCCGGACCGTTGGTGCCAATCAGACCGCTCTGTGCCAGATAAGTACGTTCGCCACCGTTGTCGAACAGCTGGAACGGAACGTCCGGACGATCCTGACGACGTGGATACAGCGGCAAGGTCAGCTGGGCAACATCGCCACCTTGTGGATCGATCGCGAGATCGAGCACATCGGTTTTGATCTGGATCAGATCCTTGCTGACGGCGACCGGCGTTTCGGCAGGTGCGCTGGTATCGCTTGCGGCGCGCGGAATATCGTCACTGGCAGCAGCATTATTGCCAGTGGCGGTGTCCGGCAAACCGGATGTAGTCGTACTGGAAGCAACATTCTGAGTCGGCAGGGCAGCCTGGCCATAGTCCTGGTTCCATTTAAGGACCATGACGTAGGACACGATTGCCAGGGCGACGATCAGGATCGTGCGTTTGATATCCATGATTACTCGGCCATCGAAGAAGAACGGGAGGTAGGGATAGGTGGAACCGGGTCATAACCACCGGGATTCCACGGATGACAGCGACCTAAACGACGAAAGGTCAGCCAGCCACCGCGCAGAAGGCCATGATTTTCGATGGCTTCATACGCGTAGCAAGAACAACTGGGGTAGAAACGACAGTGACTGGCCATCAGGGGACTAATGGCGTAGCGATAAAACTGGATCGGAACGAGCGCCAGTTTACGCATCTGGACTGTCTACCCCTACAGTTTCGGTTTTGACTGCTGGTACCGGCTTGTTGCGTGCCAGACGTTTCCAGAGTTTGCCGAAATGCTGAATCAATTCGGGGTTTTCTACGTCACCCAAACCTTTGCGCGCGACGATAACGATGTCCCAGCCGACCAGTGAATCCTGGTGCAGGCGAAACGATTCGCGCATAAGACGTTTGAGGCGATTGCGCTCGACGGAGAGCTTGACGCTCTTTTTCCCGATAACCAGCCCGAGACGGGGGTGATCGAGATCGTTGTTGCGCGCAAGGAGCAGGAGATTTTTCCCCGGAACCTTGCCGGTAGGGGAGTCAAAGACTGCCTTGAAATGCCGGGGAGTAAGCAGACGCTTTTCCCGACTGAAGTCCTGACTCACCTCCAGTGCCGGATTATCAAACTGCCAGACGTGCGCGGCCTTTGGCGCGACGACGCGACAGTACGGCACGACCGTTCTTGGTAGCCATGCGAGCACGGAAACCGTGGGTACGAGCGCGTTTGATAGTGCTTGGTTGGAAAGTACGTTTCATGTCGTGTTACCTGGTTCGTCCACAACGGGCCGGAATGGCCCCCGTTTTAAGAGACCGGGGATTCTAGAGAAAGCAAGCCAATAGGTCAATTTCCAACCAACGTTTCCTTATAAATAGATCTTCGGAGCCGCCAGGACCTGTTTACCCGGTTTGCCAAAGATAAAAATAAAGAAGGGAATTATTTAAAGCTTTTCTGTAAAGCTTGTAAAAGCTAGGTACACAGTTATCTGTGGATAACTGGCTCAAGGCCTTGTTTCAAGCGATGTACAGAGAATGACAACTACAGTGGAAAACCGTGTTCAGCCTGTGCTGCGCTGTCGGATAACCTGTGTGTGGAATAGGTTGTTATCCACAGGCTGGTTATCCACCGACTTTCGCCCCCAGTTGTCCAGTGTGCTCAGATAGGGTTATCCACAGAGCTTATGCACACACCGTCGGTCGCCTTTTTCGCGTTTAACGCATTGATAAATCATGTCCACCGGGCAACCTGCATGTGGATAAGTGGACGACTGGCCGCTACAATGGCCGCTTGTTTTTGCCTCACCGGCTTTCAACTTAGGGGATATCCGTGTCAGTGGAACTTTGGCAGCAGTGCGTGGAGCTTTTGCGCGAAGAGCTGCCTGCCCAACAATTCAACACCTGGATCCGTCCACTACAGGTCGAAGCCGAAGGCGACGAGTTGCGCGTCTACGCACCGAACCGTTTTGTTCTGGACTGGGTCAACGAAAAGTACCTGGGGCGCGTCCTTGAACTGCTGGATGAGCATGGCAACGGTCTCGCACCGTCGCTCTCCTTATTAATAGGCAGCAAGCGCAGTTCGGCTCCTCGTGCCGCACCGAACGCACCGTTGGCTGCTGCGCAAGTGTCCCAGGCTCAGGCCAATGCCGCGCCGGCCAGTGCGCCAGCACCAGCTCCGACGCCTGCGCCGACCAAGCGCACAACGCAGAAAACAGAAGAGATCAGTGAAGAGCCGTCCCGCGACAGCTTCGATCCGATGGCTGGTGCCGCGTCTCAACAGGCCCCGGTTCGCGCCGAACAGCGCACCGTGCAGGTCGAAGGCGCGCTCAAGCATACCAGCTACCTGAACCGCACCTTTACCTTCGAAAACTTTGTCGAAGGTAAATCCAACCAGCTCGCCCGTGCGGCGGCCTGGCAGGTGGCAGACAACCCGAAGCACGGCTACAACCCGCTCTTCCTTTATGGCGGCGTAGGTCTGGGTAAGACGCACTTGATGCACGCGGTGGGTAACCATCTCTTAAAGAAGAACCCGAATGCCAAGGTCGTGTACCTGCATTCCGAGCGTTTCGTTGCCGACATGGTCAAGGCACTGCAACTGAACGCGATCAACGAGTTCAAGCGTTTCTACCGTTCGGTGGACGCCCTGCTGATTGACGACATTCAGTTCTTCGCCCGCAAGGAACGTTCCCAGGAAGAGTTTTTCCACACCTTCAACGCCCTGCTTGAAGGTGGTCAGCAGGTCATTCTCACCAGTGACCGCTACCCGAAAGAAATCGAAGGCCTTGAAGAGCGCCTTAAATCCCGCTTTGGCTGGGGCCTGACGGTTGCCGTCGAGCCGCCGGAACTGGAAACCCGCGTCGCCATCTTGATGAAGAAGGCCGACCAGGCCAAAGTCGAGTTGCCACACGATGCGGCGTTCTTCATTGCCCAGCGCATTCGCTCCAACGTCCGTGAACTGGAAGGCGCGCTGAAACGCGTGATCGCCCACTCGCACTTCATGGGCCGCGACATCACCATCGAGTTGATTCGCGAATCCCTGAAAGACCTGTTGGCGTTGCAGGACAAACTGGTCTCTGTGGATAACATTCAGCGCACCGTCGCCGAGTACTACAAGATCAAGATCTCCGACTTGCTGTCCAAACGCCGCTCGCGTTCGGTCGCTCGTCCGCGTCAGGTGGCCATGGCATTGTCCAAGGAACTGACCAACCACAGCCTGCCGGAAATCGGCGATGTGTTTGGCGGCCGCGACCACACGACGGTGTTGCACGCCTGCCGCAAGATCAACGAACTTAAGGAATCCGACGCGGACATCCGCGAGGACTACAAGAACCTGCTGCGTACACTGACCACTTGATGAACACCAGCGCAGCTTATTAAGGCAAGGGACTAGACCATGCATTTCACCATTCAACGCGAAGCCCTGTTGAAACCCCTGCAACTGGTCGCAGGCGTCGTCGAGCGCCGACAGACCTTGCCGGTACTGTCCAACGTGCTGCTGGTTGTCGATGGCCAGCAACTGTCGCTGACCGGTACCGACCTGGAAGTCGAGCTGGTCGGTCGCGTGCAACTCGAGGAGCCGGCTGAAACAGGTTCCATCACCGTGCCTGCGCGCAAGCTGATGGACATCTGCAAGAGCCTGCCGAACGATGCGCTGATCGATATCAAGGTCGACGAGCAGAAGCTGGTGGTGAAAGCCGGCCGTAGCCGTTTCACCCTGTCGACCCTGCCGGCCAACGATTTCCCGACTGTGGAAGAAGGCCCGGGTTCGCTGACCACCAGCCTGGAACAGAGCAAGCTGCGTCGTCTGATCGAACGCACCAGTTTCGCCATGGCCCAGCAGGACGTGCGTTACTACCTCAATGGTATGTTGCTGGAAGTGTCGACCGGTGTGATCCGTGCCGTGGCTACCGACGGTCACCGTCTGGCCATGTGCTCGATGCAGGCCGACATCGGTCAGCAGGAACGCCATCAGGTGATCGTGCCGCGTAAAGGCATTCTCGAACTGGCACGTCTGCTCACCGAGCCGGACGGTAACGTCAGCATCGTCCTGGGCCAGCACCACATCCGTGCGACCACCGGCGAATTCACCTTCACCTCGAAACTGGTCGACGGCAAGTTCCCGGACTACGAGCGCGTTCTGCCGAAGGGCGGCGACAAGCTGGTACTGGGCGATCGTCAGGCGTTGCGCGAAGCGTTCAGCCGTACCGCGATTCTGTCCAACGAGAAGTACCGCGGTATCCGTCTGCAACTGGCCAGCGGTCAGTTGAAGATCCAGGCCAACAACCCGGAGCAGGAAGAAGCGGAAGAAGAAGTAGGCGTGGAATACAACGGCGGCTCCCTGGAAATCGGCTTCAACGTCAGCTATCTGCTCGACGTGCTGGGCGTGATGACTACCGAGCAGGTTCGTCTGATCCTGTCCGACTCCAACAGCAGTGCGCTGGTGCAAGAGTCCGACAATGACGATTCGGCTTATGTTGTCATGCCGATGCGTCTGTAATCAGCTGACTCTGGATGTCGCTAAGTCGCGTCTCGGTCACCGCGGTGCGCAATCTGCACCCGGTGACCTTCTCCCCCTCCCCCCGAATCAACATTCTTTACGGCGCCAACGGCAGCGGCAAAACCAGTGTTCTGGAAGCCATTCACCTGCTGGGGCTTGCCCGTTCGTTTCGTAGCACGCGACTGTTGCCGGTCATCCAATATGAGCAACTCGCTTGCACCGTATTCGGTCAGGTCGAACTCGCCGAGGGTGGCCACAGCGCATTGGGGATATCCCGCGACCGTCAGGGCGAGTTCCAGATTCGCATCGATGGTCAGAATGCTCGTAGCGCTGCACAACTGGCGGAAATCCTGCCGCTGCAGTTGATCAACCCCGACAGCTTTCGCCTGCTGGAAGGCGCGCCGAAGATTCGCCGGCAGTTCCTCGACTGGGGTGTGTTCCACGTCGAGCCGCGGTTCATGGCCACCTGGCAGCGTTTGCAGAAGGCCTTGCGCCAGAGAAACTCCTGGCTGCGGCATGGTACACTTGACGCCGTTTCGCAAGCGGTTTGGGACAGGGAACTGTGCCAGGCCAGCGCTGAAATCGATGAATACCGCCGCGCTTACATCAAAGCCTTGAAACCAGTCTTTGAACAAACCTTGAGCGAACTGGTTGAGCTCGAAGGTTTGACGCTCAGCTATTACCGAGGCTGGGACAAGGACCGGGAATTGAGCGCCGTACTTGCCGGATCCGTGCAACGGGACCAGCAGATGGGTCATACCCAGGCCGGGCCACAACGGGCTGACTTGCGTCTTAGATTGGGCGCACACAATGCCGCGGACATCTTGTCCCGGGGTCAGCAGAAGTTAGTGGTCTGTGCATTGCGGATTGCCCAGGGGCATCTGGTGAGCCAGGCCCGACGCGGCCAGTGTATTTATCTGGTGGATGACTTGCCGTCCGAACTGGACGAGAGCCACCGTCGCGCGCTGTGCCGCTTGCTGGAAGACTTACGCTGCCAGGTCTTTATCACCTGTGTAGATCACGAATTATTGAGGGAAGGCTGGCAGACGGAAACGCCAGTCGCTCTGTTCCACGTGGAACAGGGCCGTATCACCCAGACCCACGACCATCGGGAGTGAAGGCATTGAGCGAAGAAAATACGTACGACTCATCGAGCATTAAAGTGCTGAAAGGCCTGGATGCCGTGCGCAAACGTCCCGGTATGTACATTGGTGACACCGACGATGGCAGCGGTCTGCACCACATGGTGTTCGAGGTGGTCGACAACTCGATCGACGAAGCCCTCGCCGGCCACTGCGACGACATCAGCATCATCATCCACCCGGATGAGTCCATCACCGTTAAAGACAACGGCCGTGGCATCCCGGTAGACGTGCACAAAGAGGAAGGCGTTTCCGCCGCCGAGGTCATCATGACCGTCCTCCACGCTGGCGGTAAGTTTGACGATAACTCCTACAAGGTATCCGGCGGTCTGCACGGTGTAGGTGTTTCTGTTGTGAACGCGCTGTCCGAAGAGCTGGTTCTGACCGTTCGCCGCAGCGGCAAGATCTGGGAACAGACCTACGTTCACGGCGTGCCTCAGGCACCGATGGCGATCGTTGGCGACAGCGAAACCACCGGTACCCAGATTCACTTCAAGGCTTCCAGCGAAACCTTCAAGAACATTCACTTCAGCTGGGACATCCTGGCCAAGCGCATTCGTGAACTGTCCTTCCTCAACTCCGGTGTCGGCATCGTCCTCAAGGATGAGCGCAGCGGAAAGGAAGAGCTGTTCAAGTACGAAGGCGGCCTGCGTGCGTTCGTTGAATACCTGAACACCAACAAGACTGCGGTCAACCAGGTGTTCCACTTCAACATCCAGCGTGAAGACGGCATCGGCGTGGAAATCGCCCTGCAGTGGAACGACAGTTTCAACGAGAACCTGTTGTGCTTCACCAACAACATTCCGCAGCGCGACGGCGGCACCCACCTGGTGGGCTTCCGTTCCGCACTGACGCGTAACCTGAACAACTACATCGAGCAGGAAGGTCTGGCGAAGAAGCACAAAGTCGCCACCACCGGTGACGATGCCCGTGAAGGCTTGACCGCGATCATCTCGGTGAAGGTGCCGGATCCGAAGTTCAGCTCCCAGACCAAAGACAAGCTGGTGTCTTCCGAAGTGAAGACCGCGGTCGAACAGGAAATGGGCAAGTACTTCTCCGACTTCCTGCTGGAAAACCCGAACGAAGCCAAACTGGTCGTCGGCAAGATGATCGACGCCGCCCGTGCCCGTGAAGCGGCGCGCAAGGCCCGTGAGATGACCCGCCGCAAAGGCGCGCTGGACATCGCCGGCCTGCCAGGCAAGCTCGCTGACTGTCAGGAAAAAGACCCGGCGCTGTCCGAACTGTACCTCGTGGAAGGTGACTCCGCGGGCGGCTCTGCCAAGCAGGGTCGTAACCGCAAGACCCAGGCCATCCTGCCGCTGAAGGGCAAGATCCTCAACGTCGAGAAAGCCCGTTTCGACAAGATGATCTCGTCCCAGGAAGTGGGCACCCTGATCACCGCACTGGGCTGCGGTATCGGTCGCGAAGAGTACAACATCGACAAGCTGCGCTATCACAACATCATCATCATGACCGATGCTGACGTCGACGGTTCGCACATCCGTACCCTGCTGCTGACCTTCTTCTTCCGTCAGTTGCCTGAGCTGATCGAGCGCGGCTACATCTACATCGCCCAGCCGCCGCTGTACAAGGTCAAGAAAGGCAAGCAAGAGCAATACATCAAAGACGACGACGCCATGGAAGAGTACATGACGCAGTCGGCCCTGGAAGATGCGAGCCTGCACCTGAACGAAGACGCCCCAGGCATTTCCGGCGAAGCGCTGGAACGACTGGTGAACGACTTCCGCATGGTGATGAAGACCCTCAAGCGTCTGTCGCGCCTTTACCCGCAGGAGCTGACCGAGCACTTCATCTACCTGCCGGCCGTGAGCCTGGAAATGCTCGGCGACCACGCCAAGATGCAAGACTGGCTGGCCCAGTACGAAGTCCGTCTGCGCACCGTCGAGAAGTCGGGCCTGGTCTACAAGGCCAGCCTGCGTGAAGACCGTGAACGTGGCGTGTGGCTGCCAGAGGTCGAACTGATCTCCCACGGCCTGTCGAACTACGTCACCTTCAACCGCGACTTCTTCGGCAGCAACGATTACAAGACCGTCGTCACCCTCGGTGCTCAACTGAGCACCCTGCTCGACGAAGGCGCGTACATCCAGCGTGGCGAGCGCAAGAAAGCGGTCACCGAGTTCAAGGAAGCCCTGGACTGGCTGATGGCCGAAAGCACCAAGCGCCACACCATCCAGCGATACAAAGGTCTGGGCGAAATGAACCCGGATCAGCTGTGGGAAACCACCATGGACCCAAGCGTGCGCCGCATGCTGAAAGTCACCATCGAAGACGCCATCGGCGCAGACCAGATCTTCAACACCCTGATGGGTGATGCGGTCGAACCTCGCCGTGACTTCATCGAGAGCAACGCTCTGGCGGTTTCCAACCTGGATTTCTGATCCCGGTCGGCGCTAACGAAAAGGCCAACGCACAAGCGTTGGCCTTTTTTATTGCCTGCGATTCACTCCCCTGCCGCCACACTCTCCAACCGATACCCATACCCATAAATCGTCAGCAACTGCCAACCCCGATCCGCCGTCAGCCCGAGCTTGTTGCGCAGGCGATAGATATGAGTGTCCAGTGGCCGAGACGTGGACATTTCTTCGTGGGGCCAGAATCGTTCGTATAGGTAATCCCGTGACAGCGGTCGGCCAAGGTTGCTGAACAGACAATGGGCGAGACGATACTCACGTTCAGTCATGACGATCGGTTTCCCGTCGCGGGTGACGGTCAGTTCGGCATCGTCGAACACCAGGTCATTGAAACGCAGAACCTCGGCCGGGGCGCTTCGTTGCAGGCTGTGCCGACGCAATACCGCCGCCACGCGGGCCTTCAGTTCATTGGGCCGAAACGGTTTGCTGACGTAATCGTCGGCCCCGGCATTCAGGGCCTGGACGATATCGCTTTCACCGTCGCGGCTGGTGAGCATGATGGCCGCCGGGGGGGCTTCCATGTGTTCGCGGGTCCAGCGCAGCAGCGCGAGGCCGGTGAGGTCGGGCAATTGCCAATCGAGGATCAGCAGGTCGAAGGTTTCCCGGCGCAACTGTCGCAGCAGGTCTTCACCACTTTCGAAGCTGTGCAGTGACCAGGGCTGTCCTCCGGCCTCGGCCATTTGTTGCAGGGTCTGCTCGACCCGGCGCAGTTCGGCGGGTTCATCGTCTAGTATCGCAACGCGCATACGCGGTGGTTCCTTGTCGCTCGGGTGGGTGCCGACCGGATCGGCTCACTCCATGCAGTGAAAGTAAGCGGCACGCCATAGGGCGAGCCGCTATGATTCTTCGGGTCTACGTCCTCAGACCGGCCGCCTATGAAACCATTCAACCCGCCCTGCCCTGTTTCCCATGAATAACCAGCGCCGACATGAAAGCCGCGTCCCCAGCCAGGTTCAGCGTTTGTTCCGGCAACTGGTGCGCGAGTGGGTGTGGATAAGTCTAGTGCTGTTGCCGCTGACTGCACTGCTTTCCTGGCGCGCGCAGATCAATTTGCATGACCCGGCGCCATTGATGGGCGCAGGACTCTCGGTAGCCATGGTCGCGTGCGTACTTGGATTGCTGCTGTGGCGTCCACGTCTGGCGCTCTGGCTGACATTGGGCGGGATGGCCTGCGTGCTGCTGACCAGTGCGGGGCTGGCGGAGATGAGGCGTTGGTGGTCGCCGACACCGGCGGTGCTGGGTATGTTGTTCGGTTATTTGATCTGGAACTGGCGACGTCTGAGCGTGGTGCTGACCTATTTCGGCTGGGAGCTGGCGCGGCTGGACAGTGAACCGAAAGTCTTTCCCGAACGGCGTCGGGCGCAGTTTCCCAGCGCCGACCGCTTGCAGGGGCAGATCATGGCGCTTGAGCAAGCCATGAGCCGCACCCGCGATACCCGCCGATTCATTGCCGACGGGCTGGAGTATCTGCCGGTCGCAACGCTGATCAGCGATCCACGGGGACAAGTCTTGTTGGGCAACCGCAAGGCCCGGAGCCTGTTCGATCACAATCTGGTGGGCGAGGATGTGCTCGATCAACTCGCGAGCCTGGGCTATCCGGAGTTGTCCACAGAGTCGCGTCCGCCGCTATCCGAGCTTCCTCTGCTGGAATTTCGTGACCACAAGGAGCGTAGCCTGCGTCTGGAGCGCGCCGCTTTATTGCCGGTCGATGGCGACTTGCCGATCGGCTGGCTCCTGAGCCTCACTGACCTGAGCGCCGAACGCGCCGCCGAGGAACAGCGCGGTGTGTTGCTGCGCTTCCTGTCCCATGACCTGCGTGCCCCTCATTCGGCGATTCTTGCCCTGCTCGAGGTACACCGGCATCAGACGGGAACGGATTCGCCGCTGTTCGAACAGATTGAGCGCCAGGTACGCCGGGCGCTGGAGCTCACCGACGGCTTTGTTCTGCTGGCACGGGCCGAATCCGAGACGTATCAGTTTCAACCGAGCCTGTTCGGGATGCTGGTCATGGACGTGCTGGATCAGGCCTTGCCCATCGCCCAGCAAAAACGCATTGAGCTTTTGAGCGACATGGACGAACAATCACACGAGCGCCTGATCCTGGCCGATCAGGGCTTGCTGACCCGCGCACTGTTCAACCTGCTGGAAAATGCAATCAAGTACAGCCCGGCCGGATCAACCGTCGATCTGCGTGTCAGTTGCCACAACGACTGGCTGCGTTGTGAACTGACCGATCAAGGCAAAGGCATCGCTGCAGAGGAGCTGCCCGACCTGTTCAGCCAGTACCGGCGCTTTTCTTCTGCACAGGGCATCGACGGCGTGGGCCTGGGGTTGTCGATGGTCAAAGCCGTGGTCGATCACCATGGCGGTCGGATCGAGTGCCTGAGCGTGGTCGATCAAGGCACGACGTTCCGCCTGGATCTGCCGCTGATCGCCGAAGAGCAGGCATAAAAAAACCGGCTATATCAGCCGGTTTCCTTACTTCCGAAAAAAACTTATGCACCTTTTACGGCGTTTTATCAGTTTCGGAAATATATAAGTAAATCAGTTACTTAATTTGATAATTCGGGACTTTGCGAACAAACCGTACACAGGTTATCCACAAATCTCAGACAGCGATCTGATCGTTCGCAGCCGGTGCCTCAGGGGCCGGAGGCAGCGAGCCCATTTCTCGTTGCGTTTTCTCGTTCCACGCCTGCACCCGGTCATTCAGATCGGCGATGGCGCGCGGGCCGCTGCCCTCGGCGTACATCGGCTCACCGATGACCACGGTAATCACACCCTGCTTTTTACCCCAACCGATTTTCGGCCAGAACTTGCCGGCATTGTGCGCAATCGGCAGCACCGGAAGCGCCGCATTCACCGCCAACGCGCTGCCACTGCGGGAGAACTTGCCGATGGTGCCGTGGGGAACGCGAGTGCCTTCAGGGAAGATCAGCACCCAGACATTATCCTTGAGCAGCTCGTCACCCTTCGCAGCCACTTGCTTGAGGGCGGCTTTCGGGTTGTCGCGGTCAATCGCGATCGGCCGCAGCATGGCCATCGCCCAGCCGAAGAACGGCACGTACAGCAGTTCGCGCTTGAGCACCTGGCTCAAGGGCGAGAAATAAGCGGAGAGAAAAAACGTCTCCCACGTGCTCTGGTGGTTCGATTGAATCACGCAGGGCCGGTCAGGGACGTTTTCCGCGCCTTTGACTTCGTAACGGATACCGAGAAACACCTTGGTCAACCACAAGGCGCAGCGGCACCAGTACACGTTGATGAAACGATAGCGCGCCTTGAACGGCAGAAAGGGCGCGATAAAAAAGCTCAGGCTGCACCACAGCAGAGCGGTGGTGCCCAGCAGCAGGTAAAAGAGGAAGATTCTGATGGCCTGCAGTATCGACATGGCGACGTTTACCGTTACGGGCGATGCCCGACTGTTCAAGCGCACTCCCGATCAATCCCTGGTCAGGAACTTCAGAAGCACTCTAGTTGTGGATAAGTTCTGCGGCAATCGCCGCGAGATCGTCAAAAATCAGGGTGCCCACCGGCAAGGTCTTGGCCTGAGTCTTTTCGCCTTTCCCGGTCTTTACCAAAACGGGCTGTGAATCGACGGCTTTGGCGGCCTCCAGGTCACCAAGGCTGTCGCCGACGAACCAGACATTCGTCAGCGCGACGTCGTAATGCTGCGCGATGGTTTTCAACATCCCCGGTTTCGGCTTGCGGCAGTCGCAACCCTCGTCCGGCCCATGCGGGCAGTACACGATCAACCCGACTTCACCGCCCTGCTCCGCCACCAGTTCGCGCAGACGCGCGTGCATGGCATCGAGGGTGGCGAGGTCGTAGTAGCCGCGAGCAATGCCCGACTGGTTGGTGGCGACCGCCACCGTCCAGCCGGCCTTGCTCAACTGCGCAATCGCTTCGATCGAGCCGGGCAGCGGAATCCACTCCTCCACCGACTTGATGTAAGCGTCGGAGTCGTAATTGATCACTCCGTCCCGATCGAGAATCAGCAGTTTCAACAGCAATCCCTCAACCCAGCAGCGAAATGTCGGCAACGCCCAGGAACAGGCCACGCAGACGCGCCAGCAGCGCGTAACGGTTGGCCCGTACATTGGCGTCTTCGGCATTGACCATCACCGCGTCGAAGAACGCGTCGACCGGCTCGCGCAGGGCGGCCAGACGTGCCAGCGATTCGTTGTACTGACGCGCCGCGGCCATTGGCTGTACAGCCTGGTCCGCCTGCTGGATCGCCGAGTACAGTGAGAACTCGTTGGCGTTGTCGAAGTACTTGGCCTGAACGTCGGTCGGCACCGAGCCTTCGACTTTACTCAGCAGGTTCGAAACACGCTTGTTCACCGCCGCCAGCGCTGCCGCTTCCGGCAGTTTGCGGAAGGCCTGCACCGCTTGCACACGCTGGTCGAAGTCCAGCGCCGAACCCGGCTTCAGGGCACGTACCGACAGGTAAGTGGCAACATCCACGCCTTCGTCTTCGTAACGCGCACGCAGACGATCGAAGATGAACTCCAGCACCGCGTCGTTCAGGCCGGCAGCCTTGACCTTGGCACCAAACGCATTCACGGCGAACGCCACGGCGTCGTTCAGGTCCAGATCCAGTTGTTTCTCGATCAGGATCCGCAGCACGCCCAGTGCCGCACGGCGCAGGGCATACGGGTCTTTGCTGCCGGTCGGCAACATGCCGATGCCGAAGATGCCGACCAGGGTGTCGAGCTTGTCGGCGATGGCCACGGCCGCACCGGTCAGGGTGGCTGGCAGTTCAGCGCCGGCACCGCGCGGCATGTACTGCTCGTTCAGCGCCAGGGCGACGTCTTCCGGCTCGCCGTCATTGAGGGCGTAGTAGTAACCGGCGACACCTTGCATCTCCGGGAACTCGCCGACCATTTCGGTGGCCAGGTCGCACTTCGACAGCAACCCTGCACGGGCAGCCCACGAAGCGTTGCCACCGATGCGAGCGGCGATGTACGCGGCCAGTTTCGATACGCGCTCGGCCTTGTCGTAGACGCTGCCGAGTTTTTCCTGGAACACCACGTTCTGCAGGCGATCGTTGAACGCTTCGAGCTTCTGCTTCTTGTCCTGCTTGAAGAAGAACTCGGCGTCGGTCAGACGTGGGCGAACCACTTTCTCGTTACCGGCGATGATCTGCTGCGGGTCTTTGGATTCGATGTTGGCCACGGTGATGAAACGCGGCAGCAACTTGCCATCGGCATCCAGCAGGCAGAAGTACTTCTGGTTGTCCTGCATGGTGGTGATCAGCGCTTCCTGCGGCACGTCCAGGAAACGTTCCTCGAACGAGCACACCAGCGGCACCGGCCACTCGACCAGCGCAGTCACTTCGTCGAGCAGCGCCGGTGGCACGATCGCGGTGCCTTCCTGACGGGTCGCCAGCTCTTCGGTGCGCTTGCTGATGATTTCGCGACGCTCGTTGGCGTCGGCCAGCACGTAGGCGGCACGCAGATCTGCCAGATAGCTCGACGGCGAACCGATGCGCACGCTTTCCGGGTGGTGGAAACGGTGGCCACGGGATTCACGACCAGCCTTTTGGGCAAGGATCGTGCAGTCGATGACCTGGTCGCCGAGCAGCATCACCAGCCACTGGGTCGGACGCACGAACTCTTCCTTGCGCGCACCCCAACGCATGCGTTTCGGGATCGGCAGATCGTTCAGCGAGTCTTCGACGATGGTCGGCAGCAGGCTGGCGGTCGGCTTGCCGGCGATGTTCTGGCTGTAGCGCAGTTTAGGACCGCTCTGGTCGATTTCACTCAGATCGACGCCGCACTTCTTGGCAAAGCCCAGTGCCGCTTGAGTCGGGTTGCCTTCGGCATCGAAAGCGGCCTGACGCGGCGGGCCGTCGAGGTTGATGCTGCGATCCGGCTGCTGGGTGGCCAGCGCGGTGATCAGCACAGCCAGACGGCGCGGCGCGGCGTAGACGGTTTTGGTCTCGTAATTCAGGCCGGCAGCTTGCAGGCCCTTGTCGATACCGGCCAGGAACGCTTCGGCCAGGGTGTTCAGGGCTTTGGGTGGCAGTTCTTCGGTGCCCAGTTCAACCAGAAAATCTTGAGCACTCATTGTGCAGCCTCCAGCTTGGCCAGTACTTCGTCACGCAGGTCCGGGGTTGCCATCGGGAAGCCCAGCTTGGCGCGGGCCAGCAGGTAGGCTTGGGCGACGGAACGCGCCAGGGTGCGAACGCGCAGAATGTATTGCTGACGCGCAGTCACCGAGATCGCCCGGCGCGCATCCAGCAGGTTGAAGGTGTGCGAGGCCTTCAGAACCATTTCGTAGCTTGGCAACGGCAGCGGCTGGTCGAGTTCGATCAGGCGCTTGGCTTCGCTTTCATAGAAATCGAACAGTTCGAACAGCTTGTCGACGTTGGCGTGTTCGAAGTTGTAGGTGGACTGCTCCACTTCGTTCTGGTGGAACACGTCGCCGTAGGTCACTTTGCCGAACGGACCGTCAGCCCAGACCAGGTCGTAGACCGAGTCCACGCCCTGCAGGTACATGGCCAGACGCTCCAGACCGTAGGTGATCTCGCCGGTCACCGGGTAGCACTCGATGCCGCCCGCCTGCTGGAAGTAAGTGAACTGGGTCACTTCCATACCGTTCAGCCAGACTTCCCAGCCCAGACCCCAGGCGCCGAGGGTCGGCGATTCCCAGTTGTCTTCGACGAAGCGGATGTCGTGGACCAGCGGGTCCAGGCCGACATGCTTGAGGGAGCCCAGGTACAGCTCCTGAAAGTTGTCCGGGTTCGGCTTCAGGACTACCTGGAACTGGTAGTAGTGCTGCAGACGGTTCGGGTTTTCGCCGTAACGGCCGTCAGTCGGACGGCGGCTTGGCTGCACGTAGGCGGCGTTCCAGGTTTCCGGGCCGATGGCGCGCAGGAATGTCGCGGTGTGGAAAGTGCCGGCGCCTACTTCCATATCGTAGGGCTGAAGTACCACACAACCTTGCTCGGCCCAGTATTGCTGGAGCGCGAGGATCAAGTCTTGGAAGGTACGCACGGCTGGCGTAGGCTGGCTCACGAAATTCACCTGTTTCTTGGGCTGCGATTTAAAGAGCGGGAGTATACCCGATTCAGTCGCACCTCCACCCCCTGGAGCCTTATGCCACGCTGCTTTTGGTGCAACGAAGATCCGCTGTACATGGCTTACCACGATCAGGAGTGGGGCACGCCGCTACGCGATGCGCAGGGTTTGTTCGAGTTGCTTTTGCTCGAAGGGTTCCAGGCCGGGCTTTCGTGGATCACCGTACTGCGTAAACGCGAGCGGTATCGCGAGGTGTTGTTCGGCTTCGACGTACAGCGCGTGGCGCAGATGAGCGACGCGGAAATCGACGAATTGATGCTCGATCCGGGGATCATCCGCAACCGCCTCAAGCTCAACGCCGCGCGGCGCAACGCCCAGGCCTGGCTGGCGCTGGAGGATCCGGTGGCCTTCCTCTGGTCGTTTGTGGATAACCGCCCGGTGATCAATCATTTCAAGGATCGCAGCGAAGTCCCGGCGATCACCCCGCAGGCCGTGGCCATGAGCAAAGGCCTGAAAAAGGCCGGTTTCACCTTTGTCGGTCCGACCATCTGCTACGCGCTGATGCAGGCCTCGGGCATGGTCATGGATCACACCCAGGACTGCGACCGCTACGCGCAGCTCGTCAACGCCGGTTAGAATGGCCGCCTCGCGCACAGCACAAGATCAGGAGTGACCTGTGGAAAAGTTTAAAGGCGCCATGCTGGTTGGCGCTCTGCGGCTGTTTGCCCTGCTTCCGTGGCGGGCCGTGCAGGCCGTGGGTTCGGCGATCGGCTGGATCATGTGGAAAACCCCCAACCGTTCCCGCGATGTGGTGCGGATCAACCTCGCCAAATGTTTTCCACAGATGGACCCGGCCGAACGCGAGCGTCTGGTCGGCCAGACCCTGAAAGACATCGGCAAGTCCCTGACCGAAAGCGCCTGCGCCTGGATCTGGCCGGCCCAGCGTTCCATCGACCTGGTGCGCGAAGTCGAAGGGCTCGAAGTGCTGAAAGAAGCGCTGGCCTCGGGCAAGGGCGTGGTCGGCATCACCAGCCACCTGGGCAACTGGGAGGTGCTCAACCACTTCTATTGCAGCCAGTGCAAACCGATCATTTTCTACCGGCCGCCGAAGCTCAAGGCTGTGGACGAATTGCTGCGCAAACAACGCGTGCAACTGGGCAACAAGGTCGCTGCGTCGACCAAGGAAGGCATCCTCAGTGTCATCAAGGAAGTGCGCAAGGGTGGTCAGGTGGGGATTCCCGCGGACCCGGAACCGGCCGAATCCGCCGGGATCTTCGTGCCGTTCTTCGCTACTCAGGCCCTGACCAGCAAGTTCGTACCGAACATGCTCGCCGGTGGCAAAGCGGTTGGGGTGTTCCTGCATGCCCTGCGGTTGCCGGACGGTTCCGGCTATAAGGTGATCCTCGAAGCGGCGCCGGAAGCGATGTACAGCACCGACACTGAAACCTCCTGCGCGGCGATGAGTAAAGTCGTCGAGCGTTATGTGGCGGCTTATCCGAGCCAGTACATGTGGAGCATGAAGCGCTTCAAGAAGCGTCCGCCGGGCGAAGCGCGCTGGTACTGATCGGCAATGTGCGTTTGTGGATAACCTGACCAAACGGGTTATCCACAGCCGTCACGGCTTCTGCCGTTCGAGCTTCTTCAGAAACACCGTCATTTCCTTCTCGGCCTGCTTGTCGCCATGGGCCCGGGCCGCTTCCAGCCCCTGCTCCCACGCATGACGCGCAGCCGCCATGTCACCCAGCGCCACTTGCGCCTTGCCCAACAATTTCCACGCCGCCGAGTATTTCGGATCGAAGCCGACGCAACGCTGGAAATGCTCGGCTGCCTTCGCATTCTCCCCCAGATCCAGATAACTCTTGCCGAGGCCGAAGCGCAGCAGCGAGTTATCCACACCCTTGGCGAGCATTTTTTCCAGGGATTCGATCATCGGTCTCGCCTCTTGGTCGGTCAGAAGAAACTCAGTCCTACGTGGAACAGCTTCTCCACATCGCGAATATGCTTTTTATCCACAAGGAACAGGATCACATGGTCGCCCGCTGCGATCACCGTGTCGTCATGAGCGATGATCACTTCTTCATCGCGAATGATCGCGCCGATGGTGGTCCCCGGCGGCAGCGCGATGTTTTCGATGGCCTTGCCGATGACTTTGCTCGACTTCGAATCGCCATGGGCCACCGCTTCGATGGCCTCTGCCGCGCCCCGACGCAATGAGTGCACGCTGACGATATCGCCGCGCCGCACGTGGGCCAGCAAGGTGCCGATAGTCGCCAGTTGCGGGCTGATGGCGATGTCGATGTCGCCGCCCTGGATCAGGTCGACGTACGCCGGGTTGTTGATGATCGTCATCACCTTCTTCGCGCCCAGACGTTTGGCCAGCAGCGACGACATGATGTTGGCTTCGTCATCGTTGGTCAGGGCAAGGAAGATGTCCGCGTCGGCAATATTCTCTTCCAGCAGCAGGTCGCGATCCGACGCGCTGCCCTGCAGCACCACGGTGCTGTCGAGTGTGTCGGAGAGATAACGGCAGCGCGCCGGGTTCATCTCGATGATCTTCACCTGGTAGCGGCTTTCGATGGCCTCGGCCAGCCGCTCGCCGATCTGCCCGCCACCGGCGATGACGATGCGCTTGTAGCTTTCGTCTAGACGGCGCATTTCGCTCATCACTGCGCGAATGTTCGCACGGGCGGCGATGAAGAAGACTTCGTCGTCGGCCTCGATCACGGTATCGCCCTGGGGAAGAATCGGTCGGTCACGACGGAAAATCGCGGCCACTCGGGTTTCCACATTCGGCATGTGTTCTCGCAACTGGCGCAGTTGCTGACCCACCAGCGGCCCGCCGTAGTAGGCGCGCACCGCGACGAGTTGCGCCTGGCCTTCGGCGAAATCGATCACCTGCAAGGCGCCGGGATGCTGGATCAGACGCTTGATGTAGTTGGTGACCACCTGCTCGGGACTGATCAGCACATCGACCGGAATCGCCTCGTTCTGGAACAGTTGCTCTTCGCGAGTCAGGTACGACGCTTCGCGCACCCGGGCAATCTTGGTCGGGGTGTGGAACAGGGTGTGAGCGACCTGGCAGGCGACCATGTTGGTCTCGTCGCTGTTGGTCACCGCGACTAGCATGTCGGCGTCGTCGGCACCGGCCTGACGCAGAATGTTCGGCAACGAGCCACGGCCCTGTACTGTGCGGATGTCGAGGCGATCGCCAAGATCGCGCAGACGGTCGCCGTCAGTGTCGACCACCGTGATGTCGTTGGCCTCGCTGGCCAGATGTTCAGCCAGCGAACCGCCGACCTGTCCCGCACCGAGGATGATGATTTTCATCCAGTCACTCCATTGAATCCGTTTAGCCGCGCGCGGCAGCGATCTTGATCAGCTTGGCGTAGTAGAACCCGTCATGCCCGCCCTGCTGGGCCAGCAGTTGGCGACCATGGGGCTGCTTGATCCCGGCGGTGGTGGCCAGATCCAGCTCCCGGGCACCCGGTGTGCGCTCAAGGAACGCGGCGATCACTTCGGTGTTCTCGGTCGGCAAGGTCGAGCAGGTGGCGTAAAGCAGGATGCCGCCCACTTCGAGGGTTTTCCACATCGCGTCGAGCAACTCGCCTTGCAGTTGCGCGAGGGCGGCAATGTCGTCGGCCTGACGGGTCAGCTTGATGTCCGGATGGCGGCGGATCACGCCGGTGGCCGAGCACGGCGCGTCGAGCAGGATGCGCTGGAACGGTTTGCCGTCCCACCAGGCTGCCGTGTCGCGACCGTCGGCGGCGATCAGTTCGGCGTTCAGACCGAGGCGCTCGAGGTTTTCCTTCACTCGCACCAGCCGCTTGGCTTCCAGATCCACCGCCACCACGCCGGCCAGTGCCGGTTCGGCTTCGAGGATGTGGCACGTCTTGCCGCCCGGCGCGCAGCAGGCGTCCAGCACTCGCTGGCCCGGCGCGAGGTCGAGCAGGTCGGCGGCCAGCTGCGCGGCCTCGTCCTGCACGCTGATCCAGCCTTCGGCGAAGCCAGGCAGGCTGCGCACGTCGGCAGCGGCCTCCAGCACGATGCCGTCGCGGCTGAAGGTGCACGGCTGCGCGGCGATACCCGCTTCAGTCAGCAGACCAAGGTAGGCGTCACGGCTGTGATGACGGCGGTTGACCCGCAGGATCATCGGCGGATGCGCGTTGTTGGCCTCGCAAATCGCTTCCCATTGCTCAGGCCAGAAGGCCTTGAGGGATTTTTGCAGCCAGCGCGGGTGGGCGGTACGCACCACCGGATCGCGCTCCAGTTCGGCGAAGATCGCCTCATGTTCGCGCTGGGCATTGCGCAGTACGGCATTGAGCAGACCTTTGGCCCACGGCTTTTTCAGCTTGTCGGCGCAACCGACGGTTTCGCCTATGGCGGCGTGTGGCGGGACGCGGGTGTAGAGCAGTTGATAGAGACCGACCAGCAACAAAGCCTCGACATCGGCGTCCGCTGCCTTGAACGGTTTCTGCAGCAGTTTTTCCGCCAGCGCCGACAAGCGTGGCTGCCAACGGGCGGTGCCGAACGCCAGGTCCTGGGTGAAACCGCGATCGCGATCCTCGACCTTGTCCAGTTGCGTCGGCAGGGAGCTGTTGAGCGAAGCCTTGCCGCTGAGGACAGCAGCGAGTGCCTTGGCGGCGGCCATACGCGGGTTCATTGCGCATCCACCGCTGTACCCAGTACGGTGCCGGTGGCGAATTTCTCACGACGGCTGTTGAACAGATCGCTGAAGTTCAGCGCCTTGCCGCCGGGCAATTGCAGGCGGGTCAGACACAGCGCCTGTTCGCCACAGGCGACGAGCAGACCGTCCTTGCTGGCGCCGAGAATCGTGCCCGGTGCGCCTTTGCCTTCGGCCAGGGTCGCCGCCAGCACTTTCAGCGCTTCGCCGTTGAGCGTGCTGTGGGTGATCGGCCATGGATTGAAGGCGCGGACCAGACGCTCCAGCTCAACGGCCGGGCGGCTCCAGTCGATGCGCGCTTCGTCCTTGTTCAGTTTGTGCGCGTAGGTGGCGAGCTCGTCGTTCTGCACTTCGCCTTTCAGGGTGCCAGCGGCCAGACCGGAAATCGCTTGTACGACGGCTGGCGGGCCCATCTCGGCGAGGCGGTCGTGAAGGCTGCCGCCAGTGTCTTCGGCGCTGATCGGGGTCACGACTTTGAGCAGCATCGGCCCGGTATCGAGGCCGGCTTCCATGCGCATCACGGTCACGCCGCTCTCGGCATCGCCCGCTTCCACGGCGCGCTGGATCGGCGCCGCACCGCGCCAGCGTGGCAGCAGCGAGGCGTGACTGTTGATGCAGCCCAGACGCGGAATATCCAGCACCGCTTGCGGCAGGATCAGGCCGTAGGCCACCACCACCATCAAATCCGGTTTCAGCGCAGCGAGCTCGGCCTGAGCGTCAGCGTTGCGCAGGGTCGGCGGCTGCAACACCTGGATATTGTTTTCCAGGGCGAGCTGTTTGACCGGGCTCGGCATCAGTTTTTGCCCACGACCGGCCGGGCGATCCGGTTGGGTGTAGACCGCAACGATCTCGTAAGGGCTGTCCAGCAGGGCCTTGAGGTGTTCGGCGGCGAATTCCGGGGTGCCGGCAAAAACGATGCGCAGTGGCTCAGTCATGGGGGAGTCTCATAAAAAGAAAAAGGCTTGCCGCAGCAAGCCTTTGGAGAGGGGCATCAAGCGTTCTGGCGGTGCTGCTTTTCCAGTTTCTTCTTGATCCGGTCGCGTTTGAGCGTGGACAGGTAATCGACGAACAACTTGCCGTTGAGGTGGTCGCATTCGTGCTGGATGCACACCGCGAGCAGGCCTTCGGCGATCAGTTCGTAAGGCTTGCCGTCGCGGTCCAGAGCCTTGATCTTGACCTTCTGCGGGCGGTCGACGTTTTCGTAGAAACCCGGCACCGAGAGGCAGCCTTCCTGGTATTGCTCCATTTCTTCGGTCAGCGATTCGAACTCGGGGTTGATGAACACCCGCGGTTCTGTGCGGTCTTCGGAAAGGTCCATCACGACGATACGTTTGTGCACGTTGACCTGGGTCGCGGCAAGGCCGATGCCCGGCGCTTCATACATTGTTTCAAACATGTCATCGACCAGCTGACGCACTTCGTCGTCCACTACAGCCACAGGTTTGGCGATAGTGCGCAGACGCGGGTCCGGAAATTCGAGGATGTTCAAAATGGCCATAAGCTTGATTGCTGCACGTGTGAGGTAAAGTCGGGCGATGGCCTGGCGGGTCCGAAGATGCAGGCTACCGTTGTGAAACGTAGCTCCTTGATTTTCAGCATAGAGCAGGGAGCGAGCCACGGGGGCTCTGGCGTTTCACGCGAACGCACATAATAAAGGGATTCACCGCATGAGGAAATCACTACTCGCCCTGCTGTTTCTGGCCTCGGCCGGCGCCGCGCACGGGCAAGTGCAACTCAAGGAAGGTTTTCCACAGCAATACACGGTGGTTTCGGGAGATACGCTCTGGGACATCTCCGGTAAATATTTGCGCGAACCCTGGCAGTGGCCGCAGCTGTGGCGGGCCAATCCGCAGATCGAAAACCCCAACCTGATCTACCCCGGCGACACGCTGACGCTCAGTTACGTCAACGGCCAGCCGCGCCTGACCGTCAATCGCGGTGAGTCGCGCGGCACCATCAAGTTGTCGCCACGCATCCGCACCAGCCCGGTAGCAGAGGCGATTCCGAGCATTCCGCTCAAATCCATCAACAGCTTTCTGCTGAGCAACCGCATCGTCGACAAGGTCGAGGACTTCGACAAGGCGCCGTACATCGTCGCCGGCGATGCCGAACGGGTGCTCAGCGGCACCGGTGACCGGATCTTCGCCCGTGGCCATTTCGATCCTAACCAGCCGGTCTACGGCATCTTCCGCCAGGGCAAGGTCTACACCGATCCGCAGAGCAAGGAGTTTCTGGGGATCAACGCCGACGACATCGGCGGCGGTGAGATCGTCGCCACCGAAGGCGACGTCGCCACCCTCGCCCTGCAACGCACGACCCAGGAAGTGCGCCTGGGCGACCGCTTGTTCAGCGGCGAAGAGCGTTCGATCAACTCGACCTTCATGCCCAGCGCTCCCACCACCGACATCAACGGCCTGATCATCGATGTGCCGCGCGGCGTCACGCAGATCGGTGCGATGGACGTGGTGACCCTGAACAAGGGCAAACGCGACGGCCTGGCCGAGGGCAACGTGCTGGTGGTGATGAAAACCGGGGAAACCGTGCGTGACCGAATCACTGGCCAGCCACTGAAAATTCCCGATGAACGCGCCGGATTGCTGATGGTGTTCCGCACCTACGACAAACTCAGTTACGGCCTCGTGCTGAACGCATCGCGCTCGCTGGCGGTGCTGGACAAGGTGCGAAATCCTTAGCTGGCTTCACAAGTTACCAACAGAGTTATCCACAGCTTGTTCCGAAAGGTTCGGGCCTTATAACGATCAAGGATGATCCATGATGATGCCTGTCTCTCCATCGGTTTCCCCGGCGGAACTGGAAGCGCGCCTGCGCCTGCACCGCTTGCCGGAAATCGGTCCCAAGCGTTTCACCAAACTGTTCGAAGCCTTCGGCTGTGCCTCAAAGGCTATCAGCGCTCCCGCCAGCGCCTGGCGCTCGCTGGGCTTGCCGGCGGCTTGCGCCGAGGCCCGACGCTGCCCTGGAGTTCGTGATGGCGCCAGCCACGCATTGCGCTGGCTAGAGCGTCCGGATCAACATTTGCTGATGTGGGATCACCCGGATTATCCGGCCTTGCTGGCGCAGATTCCCGACCCGCCGCCCTTGCTGTTCGTCGCTGGCGACCCACGGATTCTGGAAAAACCGCAACTGGCGATGGTCGGCAGTCGCCGCGCTTCCCGCCCGGGTATGGACACTGCCGCTGCGTTTTCCCGCAGCCTCGCGGGGGCCGGATTTGTCATCACCAGTGGCTTGGCGCTGGGCATCGATGCCGCCGCGCATCAAGCTGCTGTCGACGTCGGCGGGCAAACGGTTGGCGTGCTCGGTACCGGTCTGGAAAACTTTTATCCACAGCGCAACCGGCGGCTGGCGGACGCGATGATTGCGTCTGGCAGTGCGGTGCTTTCGGAGTTTCCTCTGGACACCGGGCCAACGGCGAGCAACTTCCCCAGGCGCAACCGGATCATCAGCGGTTTGTCCCTTGGCGTGCTGGTTGTCGAGGCCAGCGTTGCGAGCGGTTCGTTGATCACTGCGCGGCTGGCGGCGGAACAGGGTCGCGAGGTTTACGCCATTCCGGGTTCGATTCATCACCCCGGCGCCCGGGGTTGTCATCAGTTGATCCGTGACGGAGCCGTGCTGGTGGAAACTATCGAGCACATTCTCGAAGCGCTGCGCGGCTGGCAGCACCTGCCGGTATCCACAGCTGCAGCGAATCCGGAGAACCCATTGTTGAGCCTGCTGCTCGCGGCGCCGCACACCAGCGAGGGGCTGGCCGACAGCAGTGGCTGGGCGCTGCCCAAAGTGCTGGCGGCGCTGACCGAACTGGAGATGGATGGCCGCGCGGTGTGCGAAAACGGCCGCTGGTTTGCGCGCGTGAGCTAGGTTTTACATTGAAGATCGGTAAACTGCGCGAAACCTGTTTGCGGAGAGTTTTTCATGGTTAACAGTTGGCGTGTGCAACAAGCCGCACGAGAGATTCGCGCCGGGGCGGTGATTGCCTATCCAACCGAAGCCGTCTGGGGGCTGGGGTGCGATCCTTGGAATGAAGAAGCGGTGGATCGCCTGCTGGCGATCAAGAACCGTTCGGTGGACAAGGGCTTGATCCTGGTCGCCGACAATATTCGTCAGTTCGATTTTCTGTTCGAGGATTTCCCCCAGGACTGGATCGACCGCATGGCCAGCACCTGGCCGGGCCCGAACACCTGGCTGGTGCCGCATCAGAACCTGTTGCCGGAGTGGGTGACCGGGGTGCATGACACCGTGGCGCTGCGGGTCAGCGATCATCCGCAGGTGCGGGATCTGTGCTCGCTGGTCGGGCCGTTGATTTCGACGTCGGCCAATCCACAGGGGCGACCGGCGGCGAAGAGTCGCTTGCGGGTCGAGCAATATTTCCGAGGTCAGGTCGATCTGGTGCTCGGCGGAGCGCTTGGCGGTCGCAAGAACCCGAGCCTGATTCGGGATCTGGCCACCGGCAATATCGTGCGCCCGGCCTGATACCACCCTTGGTTGATTTCGTGAGTACTCCTCGGCTTTCACGGCGAGGGGTACTAAGCGTGCCTGCGATTTTTCCTTCATTTAGCTGAAGTTATAGCCCCGCGTTTTGTTTGAATTTTTCCTTTCTACGTCAGATGAATCTTTAAGTATTCAATTGTTGTAATTTTTCCGACGTTATTCTCAGAAGCCACACAGTGGCGATTTTTCTAAAACCATTCATTATTTCAATGCGCTCAGAAAACTTCGAAAAGTTAACGGCTGCGGAGAAGAAATGGATATCAGGGATTCGCAATTAACGGATTATCTGCAGGAGATTCAGGCGACCTTTAAAAGGCGTCATGAAAACTATCGCATCGTCATTCTTGAAGCAGGATCAGACACACGAGAGTTTGAACGGTTTGTTTCCCGTCATTTTCGATTGCGATTGCAACACTACATGTTGACACCCAGAGCCAGGTCACTTGAAACACGCCTGGCGATTATTTCGCGCAGTACCCACTTTCTGTTGTATCAGCACGACAGGCCCACGGCCGTATTGAGAGTGACCCCTGCGCCGTTCGAATGGGCCTCACTGGCGCAGCAGCAACTGTCTCCCGCCACGACGCTGTCGCGCCATGTCGAGTTCAGTCGCTTGATCAGTCACTCGCAAACTCAGTTCCCCATGTCGATCAACGGTCTGCTGGCCGCTGCCACGGAATGGGCGGTCACGCGGGGTTATGAGGGCGTTACCGCGCTGTGCCGATCACCGCAGCGGCGACTGTTCCAGCGCTTCGGCCTGACGCCCATCACCACCGACGCCCTTCGCATCGAACAGCGCCAACGCGGCGATTACTGGCTGCTCTCGGCTCAATGGCAGCAAATCCTCACAGCACTTCAACAGTCCGCCCACCTGCTCGCCAACCCATTGGAGACCCCCGTTGATGAATACGCCTCTCAGTTTTGAACAACAATTAAGCCTGCTCGATGAGCGAATCGAAAAATCATGGGCCGATATTCTGGAAAGTTCGCGGCTGGTGAATGCCATCCGCGAAGGCAGCGTTTCAAAAGCCTTGTATGCGATCTACATGATCCAGACTTTTCACTACACGGCGCACAATGCGCGAAATCAAGGACTGGTGGGTGTTAGACATGCGGATAATCCGGTGTATGCCAAGTTCTGCTTTGAACATGCGGCACAGGAAGTCGGTCATGAAAAAATGGCTCTGCATGATGTCATGAGTCTAGGTTTGAAGAATGAAATTTTCGATATTCCGCCAGCACTTCCGGCCACCGATGTGCTGATCGCTTATTTATATTGGATTTCCTTTACCGGTAACCCGTTACAACGGCTTGGTTATAGTTATTGGGCAGAAAATGCCTATCAGTTCATCACTCCGCTCATTAATAGCCTGAGTGAAACGCTGGCGCTCAAACCCGCGCAACTGACTTTCTTCATTGCGCATTCCGACATTGATATCGAGCACTTCAATGAAATCAAACTCATGCTGCAGCGCACCTGCAAGCGTCAGGATGACTGGGATGCGATTAGCACCGTCATGGAAACCAGTCTGCGTCTGACCGGCAACATGCTCGAGGCGGTTTATGAGCAGTTCGAGGCCTGGCAAAACGGGCTGGCGCCCCGTTATGACTTCCTCCATGCGCTGGACAACCAATGACAGCCTCACACCCATGTTCAGATCAGAAGGCTGGGGGCAGACATGGCTGATTATTTCGACCGGCTCAACTACACGCTCGGCGATGAGGACACCGCGCTTGAGTACGCGATCCTGCCCAGACATGCCGGGCACGTGCTGGGTATCGCCGGATGCGGCGGCCGGCTCTTGCCGTTATTGGCCGCCGCCCCGGCACGCATGACCTGTACCGATATCAGCGCGCCGCAACTGGCGTTTACCCGATTGCGTTTTGCCCTGCTGGAACAGACGGATCACGAGTCGTTCATGGCGTTCATGGGCTATCGAATGGAAAGTATGAGGGCGCGACGCCGCTCCATCTTCCAGCAACTGGTTTTACCGCCGGCGGATCGTCGCTGGCTGTCCGTGTTTTTTCAGTCCCGACGTTGGGAAGCGCCGATCTACATGGGCGCATTCGAGCAGACCCTGAAGCGCTTGGCGAAGATCACCGGACTGTTCACCGGCAAGGCCGGCCGGGGCATTTTTCAGTTCAGCCAGCTCGAGGAGCAAACGGCGTATTACCGAAACCGCTTTCCCCTCAAGCGCTGGAAAGCCGTGATCGCTTTGCTGGGAAACGCAGCAGTCCTCAATTCGCTGCTGTACAAGGGCGCGTTTCCACCCAACAACCTGGGGATCAGTTCCCGCGCGGCGTATCTGGAAATTTTCCATACGTTGTTCACCACTCAGGTGGTCCGCGAGAGCTTTTTCCTGCAAATGCTGTTTTTCGGTGAGCTGCGTTATCCACAAGGCTTTCCGCTGGAGTGCGATCCGCAGATTTTCCAGCGGGCCCGCGAGGGGCTTCAGCAGTGCGAGTTACGCGTGGTGCAGACCGACATCCTTGACTGTGTTGCCGGGGAAACAGCCATCGATTTCGTATCGCTGTCGGACGTGCCTTCCTTTATGCCCGAAGCGGCCGGCAAGAACGTTTTGCAGCGCCTGGCACCGGCCCTGTCGGAAAACGCACAGGTGGTCATGCGCGGGCATTTGCATGTGGTGCGACCCGATTGCGCAGGTTTCTGCGATATCACCCAGCAGTACCAGGCAGACATTGCGCGAGAAAAAACCCAGCTCTGGCATGTCCAGATCTATCGCCGCACACCCTCTTTGCAGGTATCCCGATGAACACTTTTCAACCGACCGTCAATTGGGTCAAAAACCGTGTCCGGCAAGCGCGTGACGATCAGCAACAGCTATTCGATGCCGGGCTCAATGGTCTGAAACTGGCTAAACGTGAAGGCAAAGAGATCGAGCTCGACAGCGGTGAACGGCTGACCGAGTTTCTCTCGTGTTCTTATCTGGGGCTGGAGTGTGATCCTCGCTTGATTCAGGAGGCGATGCACTCCGTCGAGTCCTTCGGCGTGCAGTTCGCCGCCGCACGAACCCGGGCGCTGTTGCCACCCATGCGTGAGCTGGATGAACTGCTGAACCGGATATTTCAGGGGCATTCGGTCACCTTCAACTCGGTGGGCAGTGCGCACCTTGGCTGTCTGCCGCTTCTCGGCTCCGGCGAGATGCCCTCATATCCCATGCGTCGTGGCCCCTGCTGGGTTGTCGACCGTTCCGCTCATGCTTCGATGCAAGTGCTGCAAGGCATTCTCTGGCAATTCGGGCCGATACAGCGCCGCGATTGCAGCGATGTAGAGCAGGTGGAGGAAGCGTGCTCAACGGCGGTCGCGGCGGGTAATACGCCCATTATCCTGACCGACAGCATTGGCTCGATGCGCGGTGTTTACCCGATCAACCGGCTGCTGCAACTGGCGGAGCGTTTCGACGGTTATCTCTATGCGGATGACGCCCACGGCACCTCGATCCATGGCGTGGCTGGAGGTGGTTACGCACTGGACGCGGCGGATGAACGACAACGCGGCCGGCTGATCCTGGTGTCGTCGCTGTCGAAGGCGTTCGGTGCAACCGGTGGGGCGATCACTGTGCGCACCGAAGCGGATGCCGAAATGATCCGGCGTCATGCGTCGACCTACACGTTTGGCGGACCATTGTCAGTTGGCGGGGTGGGCGCGGCAGTTGCTTCGGGGAAAATTCATTTGTCGCCGGAATTGGGTCAGTTGCAGGTGGCGCTGTGGAGAAATATCGCCACGATCGACCGTTTGCTGGGGCCAGTGCTGGGTAATCATCACGTCGCATCCCCCATTCGTTTCGTCCGCGTCGGCGCCGAGAAAGATGCGATCAGCCTGGCGCAGCATTTGCGCCGGCAGGGTATGGCGGTCACCACCGCGCTGTTTCCGGTGGTGGCCAAGGGCGAGGCGATTCTGCGTCTGGCCATCAGCGCGAGTCACAGTCAGCGCCAGCTGGAATGTCTGGCGAACGCCGTCCGTAGCGGATTCGATGAGCTGGGCATTCGTCAGGGAGGGCGCGGCCATGAGCAATGAACTCGTCACGGATGTATCGGCCGAGGCTCTAACACACAAATTGGCTTACGCACGCTCACTGCCATGGTTTCGTGCGCTGTATCCGAAAATCCTGGAAGTACAGGGATTGGCCGATCTGCATCGACTGCCGGTTCTGGCGGTGGAAGACGAGTCCGGCGGCGGGCTGTTTTCCGCGCTCGGTGAAGCTTCACATCGAGCACTGGGTGGCGGGCTGACCCTGACCTCGGGAGGCAGCACCGGCAATCGCAAACAGATCACCCATTCCTGGGCGTTCAACGCTGCAATCGTACCCTTGGGGGCACGGATGTTCGGCGAGACGGACGAACGCCCTGAGGTGGTCATCAACTGCCTGATGGCCGGGGAAATGCAGGGCGCCTTTCAATACGCGTCGGCCATCGTCCAGCACATTGGCGCACGCCTGCTGCCTGGCGGTTCACAGATGGGCGTGCAGCGCGTTGCCGAGCTGATTCAGGCACACAAGGTGGATACGTTGATATGCACACCCTCCTTCGCCGCCGCGTTGTTCAATCATGAAACAGTCGGCGCTGTGCAATTGTGCAGCCTGCAGTGGCTTTACTACATTGGAGAATCCTGCGGTAAAACGCTGCAGGACCAGTTGGCCCGGGATTGGCCGACGCTGAAGATCCGCTCGCTGGGTTACAGCTCGACTGAGACCGGTCCCATCGGTTTTCAGTGTGCCCATCTGGACCACGGTTCTTATCACCTGCATGCCGATGCCATGTTGCTCGAAGTGGTTGATCCGCTGACCCTGCAAGCTGTGGCTGAAGAAGAAACCGGTGAGTTTTTACTGACGCCGCTGCTGCCCGATCATGTGCCGTTGCTGCGCTACCGGATCGGGGATCGTGGGCGAATCCTGCGCACAGTGACGAAGTGTGCCTGTGGCAGTCCCATGCCGGTGCTGGCGCTTGAGGGGCGGGTCGAGACATCGATCAAACTGGGTG
The DNA here is from genome assembly GCF_021601625.1 of Pseudomonas paraglycinae. Classification (GTDB taxonomy): domain Bacteria; phylum Pseudomonadota; class Gammaproteobacteria; order Pseudomonadales; family Pseudomonadaceae; genus Aquipseudomonas; species Aquipseudomonas paraglycinae. The sequence continues at coordinate 186,646 of NZ_BQHR01000010.1, forward strand.
GCGCGCTCATCACCCAGTCACAGGTATTGCACGTACTCCGGCAGCTTTTGCCGCAGTTGCAGGCCACCGATGTCCAGGTGCAGATTGATCGACGGCCCGAGGGGGCACGCATGCGTCTGGTCCTCGCCGAAGACTCACTGACAGCCGACACACGAAGCGTCATTGAAGATGCGTTGCAGGTTGAAGGACAAGCCAGCGCACTGTTCAGGTTGCCCGGTGTGCTGGGGCTGGAGGTGAAGCGTCTTGCTCGTCAGGAGTTCGAAACCACCCTGGCCGGCAAGACGCCGTTTTTTGTGACGTCTGAACAGACCCCGGCACCGTCATGAAGATGGGACGAGGTCATCGGTGGTCAGGGCAGCAGGACAGTCGAGCCCGTGGTGCGCCGCGCCGACAGTTCGGTCTGGGCTTTCGCCGCGTCAGCCAGTGGATAGCGCTGGCTGATATCCACTTTCAGCTTGTCGCTGGTGATCATCCCGAACAGCTCGTCGGCCATGCGCTGCAGGTTTTCGGCGTTGTTGGCGTAGGTCGCCAGAGTTGGCCGGGTGACGTACAGCGAGCCTTTCGCCGCCAGAATCCCCAGATTCACGCCGTCAACCGCGCCCGACGCATTGCCGAAGCTCACCAGCAGGCCACGGGGCGCCACGCTGTCCAGCGAAGCCGGCCAGGTGTCCTTGCCGACGCCGTCGTAGACCACCGGGACTTTTTTCCCGTCGGTCAATTCCAACACGCGCTGGGCGACGTTTTCGTGGCTGTAGTCGATGGTTTCCCAGGCGCCATGGGCCTTGGCGAGATCGGCTTTGGCTTTCGAGCTGACGGTGCCGATCAGCTTCACGCCCAGGGCTCTGGCCCATTGGCAGGCGAGCAAACCGACGCCCCCGGCCGCTGCGTGGAACAGAATGGTTTCACCACCCTTGAGTTCGTAGGTCTGGCGCAGCAGGTACTGCACGGTCAGGCCCTTGAGCATCACGCCGGCGGCGGTTTCGAAGCTGATGGCGTCCGGCAGGTGCACCAGATTCGCTTCCGGCAAGACGTGGACGTCGCTGTACGCGCCCAACGGGCCGCTGCCGTACGCCACACGGTCACCGACCTTGAACCGGGTGACCTCGCTGCCCACGGCCTCGACGATACCGGCGCCTTCCGCACCCACACCCGACGGCAAGGTCGGTGGCGAGTAAAGACCGCTGCGGTAGTAGGTGTCGATGAAGTTCAGGCCGATGGCCTTGTTGCTCACGCGAACCTGCTGCGGACCGGGTTCGGCGGGTTGATAGTCAACGTACTCGAGCACTTCGGGGCCGCCGTGGGCGCGGAACTGGATTCGCTTGGCCATCTGCCTACTCCTTGGGTCATTTGGGAAGGTCCCTATCGAACGCTCATGCTTGATCTTCGTCAACTGCGGCGTGCCGGTTTGCGATGGTATGCTACGCGCCCATTTGCGCGGGGCGCCGCGCAGTTCCGCCCGATCCAAGGTGAAGCCATGACGACCCGCACCGATGCCGTAAAGGCCTATCTGCTCGACCTGCAAGACCGCATCTGCGCCGCGCTGGAAATTGAAGACGGCGGCACGCGCTTCGTCGAAGACGCCTGGACCCGTCCGGCCGGCGGTGGCGGTCGGACCCGGGTGATCGAGAACGGCACGGTGATCGAAAAGGGCGGCGTCAACTTTTCCCACGTCTTCGGCAGTGGCCTGCCACCGTCTGCCAGCGCCCATCGGCCGGAACTGGCCGGGCGTGGTTTCGAAGCCCTTGGCGTGTCGCTGGTGATCCATCCGCACAACCCGCATGTGCCGACGTCCCACGCCAACGTACGTTTTTTCATCGCCGAGAAGGAAGGTGAAGAACCGGTCTGGTGGTTCGGCGGTGGCTTCGACCTGACCCCGTACTACGGCAACGAAGAAGACTGCATCCACTGGCACCGCGTCGCCGAACAGGCCTGCGCGCCGTTCGGCCCGGACGTCTACCCGCGCTACAAGGCCTGGTGCGACACCTACTTCCACATCAAGCATCGCCACGAGCCGCGCGGCATCGGTGGCCTGTTCTTCGATGACCTGAACGAGTGGGACTTCGACACCAGTTTCGCCTTCATGCGCGCCATCGGCGATGCGTACATCGACGCTTATCTGCCGATCGTGCAGCGCCGCAAGAAAGATGCGTTCACCGCCAAGCAGCGTGAGTTCCAGGAATTCCGTCGCGGCCGCTATGTCGAGTTCAACCTGGTTTACGACCGTGGCACCCTGTTCGGCCTGCAATCGGGCGGGCGTACCGAGTCGATCCTGATGTCGCTGCCGCCGCAAGTGCGCTGGGCCTACGACTGGAAAGCCGAGCCGGGCAGCGAAGAAGCACGCCTGACCGAGTACTTCCTGCAAGACCGCGACTGGCTGGCCCAGGCCTGAGGACTTTTGATGGATCGTTACGTCGTTTTCGGTAACCCGATCGGCCACAGCAAGTCGCCGATGATTCACAAACTGTTCGCCGAACAGACCGGGCAAAGCCTCGACTACAGCACCCTGCTGGCGCCGCTCGAGGATTTTTCCGGCTGCGCCACGGCGTTTTTCCGGGAAGGTCGCGGCGCCAACGTGACCGTGCCGTTCAAGGAAGACGCCTATCGCCTGGCCAACAGCCTGACCGCCCGCGCCGAACGCGCGGGTGCGGTGAACACCCTGAGCAAACTGGCCGACGGCAGCCTGCTCGGTGATAACACCGACGGCGCCGGGCTGGTGCGGGATCTGACGGTCAACGCCGGGTTCAGCCTCACCGGCAAACGCATTTTGCTGCTTGGCGCCGGTGGCGCAGTGCGCGGTGCGCTGGAGCCGTTGCTGGCGGAGAAACCGGCCTCGGTGATCATCGCCAACCGCACGGTGGACAAGGCCGAGCTGCTGGCCGAACTGTTCTGCGACCTGGGGCCGGTGTCGGCCAGTGGTTACGACTGGTTGCGCGAGCCGGTGGACGTGATCATCAACGCCACCTCCGCCAGCCTCACTGGCGACGTGCCGCCGATTGCCCCAAGCCTGATCGAGCCCGGCAAGACGCTGTGCTACGACATGATGTACGGCAAGGAACCGACCGCGTTCTGCCGCTGGGCCAGCGAGCATGGCGCAGGCGTGGTGATGGACGGCTTGGGCATGCTGGCCGAACAGGCTGCCGAAGCGTTCTTCCTGTGGCGCGGTGTGCGTCCGGACACTGCGCCGGTTCTGGCGGAATTGCGTCGGCAGTTGGCGCTGTAAGGCGCCCTCAGTCCTCGAACCGGATCGGGCATTTCTCCGGCCCTTCGAGTTTGCGCAACTCCTCCACCACCTGCGGTCGCGCCTGACGCAAGGTCAGGCTGCGATCCTGGCGCAGAAGCCGCCGGGCTTCCTGATGGAGCATTTCCACGCCTGAATAGTCGATGAAGTTGATCTGCTGCGCCTCGATCACCACCCGCGCGCCATGCATCCGTTGCAGGCGTACTTGCAGGTAGTGGCTCGCGCCGAAAAAGATCGACCCGCCGACCCGCAACACATCGTCTTCACCATCGCGCCAATGCTGCACCCTCGGCTGCGAAGTGCGCTTGAGGTAAAAAAACAACGAGGCCAGCACGCCGGCATAGATCGCCGTCTGCAATTCCAGCAGCAACGTGGCGACGCAGGTCAGGCTCATCACCACAAATTCCGCCCGGCTGACCCGCAGCAACGCGCGAATGCCGCGATGATCCACCAGTCCCCAGGCGATCAGCAGAATGCTGCCGGCCATGGCCGGAATCGGAATGTGCGCGATCAGCCCGGCACCGAAGATCGCGAACAACGCCACCCACAACGCCGAAAACACCCCGGCCAGCGGCGAACAGGCCCCGGCCTCGTAGCTCAGCCCGGAACGGGTGAACGAGCCGGCCGACAACGATCCCGAAAAGAACGCCCCGACAATGTTCGAAAGACCCTGGGCGCGGACTTCCTGGTTGGCGTCGAGCAGCTGTTGCGAGCGTGCGGAAATTGAACGGGCAATCGACAGGCTGGTGACCAGCCCGAGCATGCCCACCGCCACGGCGCTGGGCAGCAGGCGCAGGATCAGGTCCATATCCAGCGGCAATCCACTGAACGGCGGCAAGCGCCCGACAAACGCGCTGACCAGTTGAACATGGCCGAACATCGCCGGCCACAGCCACACCACCAGACTGCCGAGGACCAAGGTCATCAACAGCGTCGGCCAGCGCGGCAGCCATTGTTTGAGCAACGCACCGACCACCACCGTCGCCACACCAAGAACCAGCGACGGTTGATCCACCGCCCCGAGATGGCGCAGCAGATCCATCAGGCTGGCCAGCGCCGTGGCCTTGGCCGGCAGATCCAGCCCCAGCAGGTTCGGCAATTGACCGATGGCAATCACCACCGCAGCGCCGAGGGTGAAACCCAGCACTACGGAATGTGAGACGAAATTCACCAGCGCGCCGAAGCGCAACAGGCCGAGCAGCCACTGGAAAATCCCGGCAAGGAAGGTCAGCAGCAGGATCAGGGTGATGTAGTCCTGTGACGCAGGCACGGCCAACGGACTGACACTGGCGAACAGCACAATCGAAATCGCTGCCGTCGGCCCGCAGATCAGATGCCACGACGAGCCCCACAGGCAGGCGATCAACACCGGGACGATGGCGGCATAGAGCCCGTATTCCGGTGGGAGACCGGCGATCAAGGCGTAGGCAATCGACTGGGGCAACGCGAGAATCGCCCCGCTGAGGCCGACGACCAGGTCCCGCCCGACGCTGGCGCGAGTCTGCCGAGGCAGCCAGGTCAGGAAGGGGAAAAGTGAGCGACGGCTGGGGAGGGCCATGGATCCTCTCGGTTTGGGATGGGTGGTGTGTGAAGGGTATCAGGGTGTCAATCAGGAACAGCCCCCTCACCCTAACCCTCTCCCGGAGGGAGAGGGAACTTACCGAGGTGTCTGTTCGAAATCCATCGACCTGAACGTCTTCAGTCGAACTCAGTTTCTGAAACCAACGACGGTCAGCTCACTTTCCCCCTCGCTCAACTTGGGGTGGAGGGGGATGGGGTGAGGGGGGAAAAGATCTAAAGCGAACTCAGACCTTCAGCACACCGCGATCAAAGCTTCGCTTTAACCGCCGCCAATGCATCTTTGCCATCCACCGTTTTCACCCCATCAAGCCACTTGTCCAACACCGCCGGATTCGCCTTGATCCACGCCTTCACCGCCTCCGCATTGCTGACCTTCTTGTTCACCACCTCGGCCATGATGCTGTTCTCCATCTCCTGAGTGAACGAAAGATTGGTCAGCAATTTACCCACATTCGGACAGGCCTCGGCGTAGCCCTTGCGGGTCAGGGTGTAGACGCTACCCGTGTCGCCGAAGTACTTCTCGCCGCCCTTGAGGTAATGCATTTTCAGCTGCACGTTCATCGGGTGCGGGGTCCAGCCGAGGAAGGTGACGAATTTCTGCTTCTTCACCGCTCGCGAGACTTCGGCCAGCATCGCCTGTTCGCTGGACTCGATCAGCTTCCACTGGCCCAGGTCGAAGTCGTTCTTCTTGATGATCTCCTGCAGCGAGATATTCGCCGGCGCACCGGAGCCAATGCCGTAGATCTTCTTCTCGAATTTATCGGCGTACTTATTCAGGTCGGCAAAGTTATGCACACCCGCATCCCACACGTAATCCGGCACGGCCAGGGTGAATTCGGTGCCGTCGAGATTCTTCGCCAGTTGGGTGACGTCACCGGTGGCCACGAACTTGTCGTAGAAGCCCTGCTGCGCCGGCATCCAGTTGCCGAGGAACACGTCAACCTGGCCATCCTTCAAGCCGCCAAAGGTGATCGGCACCGCGAGGGTGTCGACCTTGGCCTTGTAGCCCATGCCATCCAGCAGAAACCCGGTGATGGCGTTGGTCGCGGCGATGTCGCTCCAGCCGGGGTCGGCCATTTTCACCGTGTCGCAGCTCTCGGCGAACGCGGATGCGCTGCCCAGTGCCAGCAGACTGACCGTCACGACTGTGGATAACTTGACCATGGACTTCCCCTTAACGTTATTGGTTTTGGCAGGGTTGTGGATAACGGGCCTTGCGCTCCAGGTCATCGAGGTCGATGTGGTTGCGCATGTACTGCTGACTGGCGTCCACCAGCGGCTGGTGATCCCAGCTCTTCAGCTTGCCGATCGTCAGCGCCTCGGAGACGAAGCGCCGGCGACGCTGGCTTTCGAGGACTTCACGGTGGATCGCCGGGATGTCCCACTTGGCCCGTGCTTCAGCAAGAAAATCGTCGAAAAGCTGGCGATGTTGCGGTGATTGGCTGAGTTCTTCCTGCTCGCGCGGATCGTTGTCCACATCGAAGAGTAGGCAAGGGTCGGTTTCGCTGTAGATAAATTTGAAGGCGCCACGGCGGATCATCATCAGCGGACTGACAGTGCCTTCGGCCATGTATTCGCCGAATACCTCGTCGTGACCGCCCTGCCCTTGCAGATGTGGCACCAACGAACGGCCATCGAGCGGCAGACTTGGTTCCAGGCTGCCGCCGGCCAGTTCGACGAAGGTCGGCAACAGGTCGGCGGTGGAGACGGCAGAGCTGACACGGCCCGATTTGAACTGACCGGGTGCACTTATCAACAGGGGCACTCGAGCGGCCATTTCGTACCAGTGCATTTTGTACCAGAGGCCCTTCTCTCCCAGCATGTCGCCATGGTCGCCGGAGAACACGATGACGGTGTCGTCCGTCAGCCCACAATCTTCGAGGGTTTGCAGAAGTTTGCCGACGTTGGCGTCGATATAACTGCATGCACCGAAGTACGCGCGGCGTGCGTCGCGGATTTTATCCACAGGCAGCGGCTTGTCCCACAGGTCGTAGACCTTGAGCAAACGCTGGGAGTGCGGATCGAGTGAATGCTGATCCGGCGTCGTCGGAAGCGGGATATTCGCATCGTCGTACAAATCCCAGAACGCCTTGGGAATCGTGTACGGATCGTGAGGGTGAGTCATCGACACGGTCAGGCAGAACGGCTGATCGCCGTCCTCGCGGATATGGTCGAACAGGTATTGCTGAGCCCTGAACACCACCTCTTCATCGAAATCGAGCTGGTTGGTACGCACGCACGGGCCGGCCTGAAGCACCGAAGACATGTTGTGATACCAGCTCGGCCGCACGTCGGGCTCGTCCCAATTCACCGCCCAGCCGTAGTCGGCCGGATAAATGTCACTGGTCAGGCGCTCTTCGTAACCGTGCAGTTGATCGGGGCCGCAGAAATGCATCTTGCCCGACAGCGCGGTGCGATAACCGAGGCGGCGCAAGTAATGCGCGTAAGTGGGAATGTCGGCGGGGAAATCGGCGGCGTTGTCGTAGGCGCCGATCTTGCTCGGCAACTGGCCGCTGACCAGGGTGAAGCGCGAAGGCGCGCACAGCGGGCTGTTGCAGTAGGCGGCATCGAACACCACGCCTTGTTCGGCGAGGCGGCTGAGATTCGGCAGTTTGATCGGCGATGGGCCGTAGAACGGCAACATTGGCGCGGCCATTTGATCGGCCATGATGAAAAGAATGTTCTTGCGCTTCATGTGATCGCGGCATTCCATAGTGAATATTTATGCGACATTGCTGCGATCGAGCATGGATTCCCCGCAATATCCGGTAAAGCCCGCGCCGGACAATGACTAGGATAAGCACAGCTTATGTATGAAGCCCTCGGTGTTTTGTCGCTGGACCTGTTGCGCGCCTTCGAGGCGGCGGCCCGTCATCGCAGTTTTACCGCTGCGGCGGTTGAGCTCGGCACGACGCAACCGGCGATCAGTCAGCAGATCAAACGGCTGGAGGAACAGCTCGGAACGCGACTGTTCGATCGCATCTACCGGGGCATCGAACTGACCGAGGTCGGCTCGATCCTGTTCGAGCAGGTTACCCTCGGTTTGCAGAATATCGACGCAGGATTGAGCGCGATCAGCACGCAACAGCAACATGAAGTGCTGCAGGTCGCCACCGATTTCGCTTTCGCCGCGTATTGGCTGATGCCGCGTCTGCACCGCTTCCATGAAGCTTATCCACAGGTGGACGTGAGCCTGGTCACCAGCGAACGCAATCACAACATGCTGCGTCCGGATATCGACGTTGCCGTTCTGTTCGGCGACGGTCGCTTCAAACAGGGCGAAAGTCACTGGTTGTTCAGCGAAGAAGTGTTTCCGGTGTGCAGCCCGCAACTGCTCAAGGATCGCCCCCTGCCCTTGCCGGCCCAGGCATTGATGGAGTTTCCGCTGCTGCACCTGCGCGGGGAAAACAGCAGTAACTGGTTCGATTGGAGCGGTCTCTTCCGCGCACTGAACATCAGCACGCCGCCAGCCCCGGGCCAGCTGCGCTTCGACAATTACACCTTGTTGATTCAAGCCGCGATTGGCGGTCAGGGTGTGGCGATCGGCTGGCGGCACCTTGTGGATAACTTGCTTACCCAGGGTCTGCTGTGCCGGCCGATCGCCGAAACCACCCTGTCGCGCCTCGGTTATTACGTGGTGCTGCCGCAGCGCAAACGCCGGGGCGCGTTGATCCAGACGTTCGTGGATTGGCTGATGGCTGAACAGGCGAGCAGCGCCGAATCCTTGGCCGGGCTGGCGCTGCCGTCGATTGCGGTGTAACGGATCAAGAGGCGGCGACAAAATCCACGTGCTGGCGCAGATGCAAATTCAGCCGCAGCTCATCGGCAATGCCCACCGCCACCCGGTTCAGGCGCTCCAGCGGTTCGGCCAGACCCGGTTCGAGCGTGCGGCCGACCTGATTGAAATGCTCGATCGTCAGCCCGGCGACGCTGCGCGGTGCGTTCACCAGCGTCCAGTGCAGCGGGCTGCTTTGCAGGGCTTCGCGCACTTCTTCGGCGGCGTGGCGTTGCAATGGGTCTGCGTTTTCCGGATCGTCCAGTGCTTCGAATTCGCCGATGACAAACAGTCGCGAGATGTTCGCCGCCTGCAATCCGTCGATCAACGCATCCACCGCCAGCACCTGTTCCACCGGCCCCAGCACCACGGATTTCTCGACATGATCGCTGCTCAGCGGCAAGCCTGGCGCATTCAGCAGGCAGATCACCGCCGTGCTGCCGGCCACGCTCTGATTGACCCGCTCGGCATCGAGCAGATCGCCGCTTTTGGTGCGCAGCCCCGGCCGTGGCGCGAGCGCCGTCAGATCGTCGAGGATCGCGATGACTTCGTGCTGGCGACGCAGCAGTTCAGCCATCAACGCACTGCCCAGGCTACTCATGGCACCATAGAGCACCACTTTCACCGCCGGGGTTTCGGCATTTTTCATGGCTGAGGTCCCTTTTGTTTTCCCTTGTATGGCGTGTGACATACGGGCAACGCCGAGGGTTCGAACCGATTCAGAGGGTTTGCGATGCAGACGATCAAGGGTTATCACGCCCACGTTTATTTCGACGCCAGCACGATCGAACAGGCGCGGGCGCTGTGTGAGCAGGCCGCGCAATTATTCCCATTGAAGATGGGCCGCGTGCATGAACGTCCGGTCGGCCCGCACCCGGACTGGAGCTGCCAGCTGGCCTTCGGCCCGGAGTTGATCGGCGATGTGCTGCCGTGGCTGGCGCTCAATCGCAAGGGACTGGTGGTGTTCCTGCACCCGGACACCGGCGATGACTTGCTCGATCACACCGAACACGCGATCTGGATGGGCGCGATGCGGCCGCTGGATCTGTCTGTTTTTTAATCAGATGGTTTCTTCGGGCTCGCCCGGCAAATGCTCGTCCAGGTGCAGCCACGGCAACTGGCTGTCGGTCCAGATATGCCGCTCGGCGGCGGCCAGTTCTGGATGATCCAGTGTGGCAATCGTCAGATCGATGCTCTCGGGACTGAGCAACGTTACCAGCGCCAGTTGTGCGCCGCAGTTCGGACAGAAGAACCGGGCGCAACTGGTCGATGAGTCATAGCGCGAAGGCGTCCCCGCCAGCCACTGGAAGTTCGCCGCCGGCAGCGTGATCCAGGTAGTGACGATGCCACCGCTGACCTTTCGACAGATCGAACAATGACAGTGGGCGATGTCCTGCAACGCGCCGCTGAACTGATAGCGGATATGTCCGCAATGGCAGCCACCGCCGTGCAACTCAGTCATCGCCCTGCCCTCCGCTTCCCGTGTTCATTGACTCTAGCCCGCATCCGACGGCCGGTTGGCCGTTCGCCCAAAGCTTTCTTGCGCGAAAGGTAGCTGAAAGGTTCCCCGATTAGGATCGCCCCCACTGCCGGCAACAGACCGGTTGGCCAACGCGTGTGATTGCTCGCACGACAGGCCCAATTAACAACAACAATGGTGATTCTGATGTCCTCTGTAACCCGCCTCCTCCCACGCCTTTTTTCTGACACTCCGCTCGTACGCCTCGTGCTTCCCGTTCTGCGCTGATCCCGCCGATCCGCTCACTTACCTAGCCGCGCTACGCCTGGAGTATTCCCATGCTGACTTTCCTTGGCTTTGCCATGGTCATCACGTTCATGTTCCTGATCATGACCAAGCGCCTGTCTGCGCTGATCGCTTTGATCATCATCCCGATCCTGTTCGCTTTGTTCGGTGGCTTTGCGCCGAAGATCGGCCCGATGATGCTCGAAGGTATTACCAAGCTTGCGCCGACCGGCGTGATGCTGATGTTCGCGATTCTGTATTTCGCCCTGATGATCGACTCCGGCCTGTTCGACCCGGCCGTGCGCAAGATCCTCAAACTGGTCAAGGGTGACCCGCTGAAGGTTTCGGTCGGCACCGCCGTACTGGCGCTCGTCGTTTCCCTCGATGGTGACGGCGCGACCACTTACATGATCTGCGTGGCCGCCATGCTGCCGCTGTACAGCCGCATCGGCATGAGCCCGCGGATCATGGCCGGTCTGATCATCCTCGCCGGCGGCGTGATGAACATGACCCCATGGGGTGGCCCGACCGCCCGTGCCGCCAGTGCGCTGCACGTGGACCCGTCGGACATTTTCGTACCGATGATCCCGGCGATGGCTGCCGGTGTGGTGGCGATCCTGATCATTGCCTACTTCTACGGCAAACGTGAGCGTGCGCGTCTGGGTGAGCTGCACCTGATCGGCGACGAAATCGATCACAGCGAAATCAGCGTTTCGCAATTCCCGGATGCCCGCCGTCCGAAACTGATCTGGTTCAACGGCCTGCTGACCCTGGCCCTGATGTGCACTCTGATCGCCGGCCTGTTGCCGCTGCCGGTGCTGTTCATGGTGGCGTTCAGTATTGCCATGATCGTCAACTACCCTTGCCTGCAAATGCAGAAGGATCGCGTCGCCGCCCACGCCGGCAGCGTGCTGTCGGTGGTCAGTCTGATCTTCGCGGCAGGCATTTTCACCGGTATCCTGTCGGGCACCGGCATGGTCGATGCGATGTCGAAAAGCCTGCTGGCGGTGATCCCTGATTTCCTCGGCCCGTACCTGGCGGTGATCACGGCGCTGGTGAGCATGCCGTTCACGTTCTTCATGTCGAACGATGCGTTCTACTACGGTGTGTTGCCGGTGTTGTCCGAAGCGGCCAGCCATTACGGCATCACCGCGGTGGAAATGGCCCGTGCCTCGATCGTCGGTCAGCCGGTTCACCTGCTGAGCCCACTGGTGCCGTCGACATACCTGCTGGTCGCACTGGCGGGGATCGAGTTCGGCGATCATCAGCGTTTCACCCTGAAGTGGGCAGTGCTGGTCTGCCTGTGCATACTGGTCGCAGCCTTGCTGTTGGGGACTTTCCCGCTGTTCAGCACGTTGTAACGGCACCAAACTCACCAGGACGCCAGCTGATTGCTGGCGTCCTGGTTTAACACTCGCTCAAAGGAATACACATGGAATGGCTGACCAACCCTGAGATTTGGGTTGCCTTCTTCACCCTGACCGCCCTGGAAATCGTTCTGGGCATCGATAACATCATCATGATTTCGATCCTGGTCAGCCGCATGCCCAAACACATGCAGCAGCGCACCCGGATCTTCGGTCTTGGCCTGGCCATGATCACGCGGATCCTGTTGCTGCTGTCGATCACCTGGGTCATGCGCCTCACCGCCGACCTGTTCGAAGTGTTCGGCCAGGGCATTTCCGGTCGCGACCTGATCCTGTTCTTCGGTGGTCTGTTCCTGCTGTGGAAAAGCTCCCAGGAGATGTACCACGCGCTGGAAGGTGAAGATGAGAGCGACGAGACGCCTGGCGGCAAGGGCGGCAATTTCCTCTACACCATCATCCAGATCGCGATCATCGACATCGTGTTCTCGCTGGACTCGGTGATCACCGCCGTCGGCATGGTGTCCCACGTTCCGGTCATGGTTGCGGCGATCATCGTGGCCGTGCTGGTGATGATGCTGGCCTCGGGCAAGATCAGCGAGTTCATCGACAAGCACCCGTCGCTGAAAATGCTTGCGCTGTCGTTCCTGCTGGTGGTCGGTACCGTGCTGATTGCCGAGTCGTTCGACGTGCACGTACCGAAAGGCTACGTCTACTTCGCCATGGCGTTCTCGCTGGCGGTCGAAGCGATCAACATCAAGATGCGCACCGCCATCGCGAAAAAACGCAAACAGCAGGATCCGGTGAAACTGCGCAAGGATATTCCGGGTCAGTAACCCGAACGCTGCGCAACAGATCAAAGGGCCTTCGGGCCCTTTTTTCATGGCCGCATGAACCTGTTTTCATGACGCTTTTGTTTCAATCCCCGCTTTAGCTGTGCAATGCTGGCGCCCAGACCGTTAGCCAACTACAGCTTAAGTATCAGAACGTAGAAATTGCGCGGTACCGTCCACTTGCCCCTCTGGGGCGCTGCCATTACAGGGGGTCTGCATGCTCACCCTGCTCAATTTGCTCTCTGCCGTGGCCCTGCTGATCTGGGGCACGCACATCGTCCGAACCGGCATCCTGCGGGTGTACGGCACCAATCTGCGCCATGTGATCGGCCAGAACATGTCCAAACGCTGGCTGGCCTTTGTCGCCGGCATCGTTGTCACTGCGATGGTGCAGAGCAGCAACGCCACCGCCATGCTCGTGACGTCGTTTGTCGGTCAGGGCCTGATGGCGTTGACTCCGGCCCTGGCGACCATGCTGGGTGCCGACGTCGGTACGGCACTGATGGCGCGGGTGCTGACGTTCGACCTGTCGTGGCTGTCGCCGCTGCTGATTTTTATCGGGGTGATTTTCTTTCTGTCGCGCAAACAGACGCGGCTCGGGCAGATGGGCCGTGTGGCCATCGGGCTGGGGCTGATCATTCTGGCGCTGCAACTGATCGTCGAGGCCGCCGCGCCGATCACCCATGCCCAAGGGGTGAAGGTGATTTTCGCCTCGCTGACCGGCGATATCCTGCTCGACGCCCTGGTCGGTGCGTTGTTCGCGATGATTTCCTACTCGAGTCTGGCGGCCGTTCTGCTGACCGCGACGCTCGCCGGCGCTGCGGTGATCAGTCTGCCGGTGGCGATCGGTCTGGTGATCGGCGCCAACATCGGCAGCGGCGTGCTGGCGTTCATGAGCACCAGCATGCAGAACGCCGCCGGCCGGCAGGTGGCGCTGGGCAGCCTGCTGTACAAACTGATCGGGCTGCTGCTGATCATTCCGGTGCTCGACCCGCTGGTGCACTGGATCGACAGCCTGGATTTCAGTCCGCAGGAAATGGTCATCGGCTTCCACCTGCTCTACAACACCGCGCGTTGCCTGATCCTGCTGCCGAGCGTCGGGCCGATGGCGCGGCTGTGCGCCTGGCTGCTGCCGGAGCGGCCGGAGGTCAACGGCACCGCCAAGCCGCGTCACCTCGACGCCACCGCGCTGGTCACGCCGAGTCTGGCGCTGGCCAACGCCGCTCGGGAAACCCTGCGCATGGGCGACCTGATCGACAACATGCTCGACGCGACCCTCGACGTGCTGCGCGGCAAGCAGACCGCCATCACTCAGGAAATGCGCAAGCTGACCGATGACGTCGAAGCGCTGTACAGCGCGATCAAGCTGTACCTGGCGCAGATGCCCCGCGAAGATCTCGGCGAGCAGGACAGTCGGCGCTGGGCGGAGATCATCGAGCTGGCGATCAACCTCAAACTGGCCAGCGACCTGATCGAACGCATGCTGCGCAAAGTGCAGCAGCAGAAGACTTCTCAACGCCGGTCGTTCTCCGAAGACGGCCTGGAAGAACTGGCCGGGCTGCACCAGCAACTGATCGCCAACCTGCGGCTGGGGCTGTCGGTGTTCCTCAGCGGCGACAAGGAAAGCGCCCGCCAGTTGCTGCGCGAGAAACGTCGCTTTCGCGCACAGGAACGGCGTCTGGCCCACGCTCATGTCAGCCGGTTGCAACGTAAGATCGTGCAGAGTATCGAGACCAGTTCGTTGCACCTGGAGTTGATTGCCGACATGAAACGCCTGAACTCGCTGTTCTGCAGCAGCGCCTATGTGGTGCTGGAAACTTCCGATACCGGCGCGCTGGCGGCGGACGATATGGCGGACATCACGCATTCGCCTTGAACGTCTGGGGTTGTGGTCAGTCAGTAACTCAAGGTTCGGCCTCGCGGCCGGACTGACGACACGGATCTCCAATTCAGCCGTATGGAAGCTCGTTATGCGTTGCCTGTTGTTCGCCTGTCTGTTGCTCGGTTCCCTGCCCGCCTTCGCCCTGGATCGTTTTCAGGTCGAAGGCTATGCGCTGCCCAACGGTTTGCAATTGCTGCTCAAGCCCGGGACCGAGCGTGGGCACGTGGCGATCCGGCTGGTGATCGGTGTCGGTCTCGACGATTTCGACTGCAATGAAAAGGAGCTGCCGCACCTGCTCGAACACTTGCTGTTCAGCGGCATCGACGCCACCGGCGAAGGTGGCCTCGAAGAGCGCATGCAGGCCCTCGGCGGTGACTGGAACGCTTTCACCAGCAACGCCGACACCACCTTCGTCATCGAAGCCCCGGCGAAAAACCAGCGCAAGGTCCTCGACCTGCTGCTGGACCTGCTGACTCAGACCCGCTTCGACGACAACGCGATCAACGCTGCCAAGCGAGTGGTCGAGCGTGAGGACGGCGGTCATTACACCCGGCTGCAACGCTTTCTCGACCGGCAGGACCTGGGCCACACCGCGAGCAATCAGCTGGCGGTCGAACTGGGCCTCAAATGCCCGCAGCGGGCCGAGGTCGATGGCCTGACCCGCGAACAGTTGGAGAAGGTGCGCAAGGCCTGGTACGCGCCGAACAACATGACCCTGATTGTCGTCGGCGACCTCGACAAGCTGTTGCCGGCCTATCTGGAACGGGCATGGGGCGCGCTGGAAGCGGTCGACCCGAGCGAACACCGTCCGCTGCCGGACATCCGCGCCAGCGCCGCTCACGAACGCACGATCACTCGCGGCTTCATCGGCAACAGCGCCAAGCTGCACTGGCTGGTGCCGGAGCCGGTGCTGGACGATCAGTACGACGAAACCTTCGACCTGCTCAAGGAATATCTGGAGTGGGCGCTGTATCGCCAATTGCGCCTGAACCACGGTTTGTCCTACGGGCCGTGGGCCGAGCGCGAGGTGTTCGGCGGCGTCGGTTTCATGAGCCTCAACGCCGACCTGGATCGCGGCGACATTGCCGAAGCCGAACAAGTGCTGGAAGACCTCAAGGCCGACCTGCTGAAAAACGGCCTTGATGCCGATACCTTCAATCGCTTGAAACAAGCCGCCATCGCCCATCAGGCCTGGGCCGTGCAAGGCACCAGCGCCATGGCCGACTATTACTGGAGCGCGTTGGGCGACTACGAAGATGGGCGCTTCGCTGATCCTGCGCGGGAGCTGCAAGGCGTGACGTTGGAGGCGGCGAACAAGGCCATGCGCGAGTTGCTGCTGCAACCGGGCTATCTGCGGATCGAGAAACCGCTGCTCAGCGACGATCAGGTGTTGTGGCTGCTGGCGGGCGGATTGGGCGTGCTGGTGCTGATCCTGCTCGGCTGGCGCCTGCATCGGCGCAAATCCGTGCACCCAGACTGACCGGCAGCCTCGCCACACGGCCCGGCGGGCGGTACTCTGTCGGGGTTTTTTCCTCGACTGTCGTGAACCGCCCAAATGTCTAAATTGACCCTACTGATCCAGCGCATTCTCGAACTGATGAAGCGCTACCCCGGGGTCATTGCGCTCGGCGGTTTCATCTCCGGGGTCGGCAGTTTCATTCTGGTCGACCGGCAACAGGGGCTGGCGAGCTGGATCACCACGATCATGCTGCTGAGCTGGATCTGGCTGATGCTGGAAAACAGCCTGACCAAGCTGTTCACGCGGATCTTCAAACGGGAAATCCCCCAGCCGCTGCTGCGTTACGCGACGCAGATGATCCACCAGGAAAGCCTGTTTTTCGTCCTGCCGTTCTTCTTCATCACCACCACCTGGAACAGCGGCCAGCTGTTTTTCACCGGGCTGCTGTGCATCGCGGCGCTGATCTCGATCGTTGACCCGCTCTACTACAAATGGCTGGCGCCACGGCGCTGGGCGTTCCTCGCGCTGCACACCCTGACCCTGTTCGCCGCCCTGCTCACCGCGCTGCCGGTGATCATGCACCTGACCACCTCGCAAAGCTTCAAATGGGCGCTGGGGATTGCGGTGGTGTTGTCGTTCCCGAGCCTGGCGTCGATCTTCCCGATCCGCACCGTGCGCAACGCGCTGGCGATCCTGTGTATCACGGTCGGCATCGGTGGCGTCGGTTGGGTCCTGCGTTCGTGGGTGCCGCCGGCGACGCTGTGGATGACCGACGTGGCGATCAGCACTCAGGTGCAGGACCGGGTTCCGGGCGCCAGCCTCAAGGAAGTCAGCGCCGAACAGATCCGTGGCGGCGGGCTCTATGCCTACACCGCGATCAACGCGCCGCGCGGGCTTGATGAGCGGATTTATCACGTCTGGCAATTCAACGGCAAAGAGGTCGACCGCATTGCCCTCGACATCCACGGCGGGCGCAAGGAAGGCTACCGGGCCTGGACTCACAAACAGAATTTCCCCGGCAACCCGGCAGGCAAATGGCAGGTGCGGGTGTTGACCGAGGACGGTCAGGTGATTGGCGTGCTGCGCTTCGAAGTCACGGACAGCACACCGACCAAAGAAAAGTAACCGTGTTCGTGCTATTACGTATGCCAGCGTATTCAGCCGAACAAGCACGGAGCTTATGACCAGCAGCCCAATGACCGGCAGTGCCCGCCTGGACACCTCGATCACCCCTGCCCGCCTGCGGGTCACCGGGGACTGGACGCTTGCCCATTACGCCGACCTCAAGCAACTGAGCGAAACGCTCCACGGCCAGTACGACGCCAACACCCCTATCGATCTCAACGGCCTCGGCGCCCTCGACACCGCCGGCGCGTCGCTGCTCGTAGAACTGCTCGGCTCCGAGCGGCTGGGAAAATCCGCCGAACACCCTGACTGCACGATTTCCAGCGCCGACCGCGCCTTGCTGCAAACCGTGTATCGCTCGCTGACCGACTTCTGCGTGCCGATCAAGGAACCGGAAATCAGCGTCAGCGTGCAATTGCTGACCCGCATCGGCCGGGCCGTCGACACGGTCTGGCAAGACACCCTGCAATTGCTCGGCTTCGTCGGCCTGATCCTCGAAACCATCGCCCGCAGCCTGTTCCGACCCAAGCGCTGGCGGATCACGCCGATGATTGCGCACATCGAACAGACCGGCCTCGACGCCGCGCCCATCGTCGCGTTGCTGACCTTTCTGGTGGGCGCGGTGGTGGCGTTCCTCGGGGCGACGGTGCTGGCCAGTTTCGGTGCCAGCGTGTTCACCGTGGATCTGGTGGGCTTCGCCTTCCTGCGCGAGTTCGGGGTGCTGCTCACGGCGATCCTGATGGCCGGCCGCACCGCCAGTGCCTTCACCGCGCAGATCGGCTCGATGAAGGCCAACGAGGAAATCGACGCGATTCGCACCCTCGGCCTCGACCCCATGGAATTACTGGTGGTGCCCCGGGTGTTGGCGCTGCTGGTGGCGCTGCCGATGCTGACCTTTCTGGCGATGATCTGCGGGATCGTCGGTGGCGCAGTGGTCTGCGCGGTGTCGCTGGATATCTCGCCGGCGATGTTCCTGTCGCTGTTGCAAAGCGACATAGGGATTCAACATTTCCTGGTGGGCCTGGTCAAAGCCCCGATCTTCGCGTTCCTGATTGCCGCCATCGGCTGTCTGGAAGGCTTCAAGGTCAGCGGCAGCGCCGAATCGGTCGGCGCCCACACCACCTCAAGCGTGGTGCAATCGATTTTCGTGGTGATCGTGCTCGATGCGGTCGCCGCGTTGTTCTTCATGGAGATGGGCTGGTGAGTCGTCTACCCCGCGCGCCCTCCGAGGCGGTGATCGAAGTCCGTGGCCTGTGCAATCGCTTCGGCCGTCAGAGCGTGCACGAGAACCTCGACCTCGACTTGTACAAAGGCGAGATCCTGGCCGTGGTCGGCGGCTCAGGCAGCGGCAAATCGGTGTTGCTGCGCAGCATCGTCGGCTTGCGCCGGCCCAGCGAAGGCATGGTCAAGGTGTTCGGCCAGAACCTGCCGAGCTTGCCGGAGCATGAGCGTTCGTTGATCGAGCGGCGCTTTGGCGTGCTGTTTCAGAAAGGCGCGCTGTTCTCGTCGCTGACCGTCACCGAGAACGTCGCCCTGCCCCTGATCGAACACGCCGGGCTCAGCCGCGACGACGCCGAGCATCTGGCGGCAGTGAAGCTGGCGCTGGCCGGGCTGCCGCTGTCGGCGGCGGACAAGTACCCGGCCTCGCTGTCCGGCGGCATGATCAAGCGCGCGGCACTGGCCCGGGCGCTGGCGCTGGACCCGGACATTCTGTTTCTCGACGAACCCACTGCCGGCCTCGATCCGATTGGCGCGGCGCAGTTCGACCAATTGATCCTGACCCTGCGCGACGCGCTGGGCCTGAGCGTGTTTCTGGTGACCCACGACCTCGATACGCTCTACACCATCACTGACCGCGTCGCGGTACTGGCGCAGAAGAAAGTGCTGGTGGCCGGTCCCATCGACGTGGTCTCGGAAACCGATGACGCGTGGATTCACGAATACTTCCACGGCCCTCGCGGCCGCTCGGCGCTGGACGCCGCCAAACAGCTCAACGAGGTCTGACATGGAAACCCGAGCCCATCATGTATTGATCGGCCTGTTCACGGTGATTGTGGTGGCGGGCGCCCTGCTCTTCGGTCTGTGGCTGGCCAAGTCCAGCGTCGACACCGAGTTCAAGGATTACGAAGTCGTCTTCAACGAGGCGGTCAGCGGGCTGTCCCGCGGCAGTCCGGTGCAGTACAGCGGGATCAAGGTCGGCGATGTGGTCAGCCTGCGCCTTGATCCGAAGGACCCGCGTCGAGTGCTGGCACGCATTCGCCTGGCCGGCGACACGCCGGTCAAGGAAGACACCGAGGCCAAACTGGCCTTGGCCGGGATCACCGGCACGTCGATCATCCAGCTCAGCGGAGGCACGCCGCAAAGCCCGAAACTCAAGGGCCATGACGGCAATCTGCCGACCATCGTCGCCTCGCCTTCGCCCATCTCGCGGCTGCTCAGCGACAGCAACGATTTGATGAGCGGGGTCACGACGTTGCTGAGTAATGCCAATCAGATGTTCTCTGCCGACAACATCGAGCGCGTGAGCAAAACCCTTGAACATCTGGAGCAGACCACCGGCTCGATCAACGATCAGCGCGGCGACCTGCGTCAGGCCATGCAGCAACTGGCGACGGTCGGCAAACAGGCCGGCAACATGCTTGAACAGACGTCCGCGTTGATGCGCAACGCCAACGGCCTGCTCAACGATCAGGGCAAACAGGCGCTCGGCAGCGCCGAGCAGGCGATGAAATCCCTGGAGCAGAGCAGCGCCACCATCAATGGTCTGTTGAGCAAGAATCAGAATTCCCTCGACAGCGGCATGCAGGGCCTCAACGGCCTGGCCCCGGCGATCCGCGAACTGCGTGAAACCCTGAATTCGCTGCGCGCCATTTCCCAACGCCTGGAGGCCAACCCCAGCGGTTACCTGCTGGGCAGTGACAAGAACAAGGAGTTCACGCCATGAAGCTGATTCGCCTCGCCCTCCTCGCCGGCTTCACGCTGATCAGCGCGTGCTCGATCCTGCCCAAGTCCGAACCGTCGGATGTCTATCGCCTGCCGACGGCACAGGCGCCCGCCTCGGCCAGTTCGGCATCTACCCAGCACTGGTCGCTGCGCCTGAACAAACTGCAGGCCAGTGAAGCGCTGAACCGGCCGAGCATCGCGGTGATTCCTCAGGGCGATGTGATCAGCAGTTACAAGGCCTCGCGCTGGAGCGATCCGGCGCCGGTGCTGGTGCGTAACCGCTTGCTCGATGGCTTCCAGCGCGATGGCCGGGTGTCGCTGTTGAGCACCGACGACAGCAATTTCCAGGCGGACCTGGAACTGGGTGGCAGCCTGCAGGCGTTTCAGACCGAGTATCAGGGCACGCAGGCCAGCGTGGTGGTGCGGGTCGATGCGTTGCTGGTGCGCGGTTACGACCAGCGGATCCTCGCCAGTCGCCGCTTCGAAGAACGTCAGCCGCTCAGTGATGTGAAGGTGCCGGCGGTGGTGGCCGGCTTCGGTCAGGCCAGTGATCGCCTCACCGCGAAGGTGGTGGCGTGGGCGGTGGAGCAAGGGCAGAAAGTTGCCCCACCTGCCCGGCCCTGAATATCAGCCGAAGAACCAGTAGCAGACGCCGATAGCGCCGAGCACACCCGCCAGCTCGGCCAGCAGCGCGCAACCGACGGCATGCCGGGCGCGCTGAATGCCCACCGCGCCGAAGTACACCGCCAATACGTAGAACGTGGTTTCGGTGCTGCCCTGGATCGTCGCCGCCACCAGCGCCGGGAAGCTGTCCACGCCCGAGGTCTTCATCGTTTCGATCAGCATCGCCCGGGCGGCGCTGCCGGAGAACGGTTTGACCATCGCCGTCGGCAGCGCGTCAACGAAGCGTGTGTCCCACCCTGCCCACTCCACCAGATGACGGATGCCGTCGAGGCCGAAATCCAGTGCGCCCGATGCACGCAATACACCGATCGCGCAAAGCATCGCCACCAGATACGGCAGCAGGTTCTTGGCGACGTCGAAACCTTCCTTCGCGCCTTCGACGAAGGCCTCGTAAACCTTCACCTTGCGCAACGCGCCGATCACCAGGAACAGCATGATCAGGCCGAACAGCGTCAGGTTGCCGAGGATCGACGACAGGCCCGCCAGCGCAGTGGCCGACATTGTCGCGAGCAACGCCATGAAGCCGCCGAGGATCAGCGCGCCGGGAATCAGGTAAGCCAGCACCACCGGGTCCCACACGCGCAGGCGCTGCATGAACGCCACCGACAGGAAGCCGACGATGGTCGAGCAACTGGTCGCCAGCAGGATCGGCAGGAACACCAGCGTCGGGTCCGGCGCGCCTTGCTGGGCGCGATACATGAAGATCGTCACCGGCAGCAGGGTCAGGGACGAGGCATTCAGTACGAGGAACAGGATTTGCGCGTTGCTGGCGATGGTCGAGCTGGGGTTGAGCTCTTGCAGCGCCTTCATGGCTTTAAGGCCGATCGGCGTGGCGGCGTTGTCCAGGCCCAGACCGTTGGCGGCGAAGTTCAGGGTGATCAGGCCCAGCGCGGGATGTCCGGCTGGAACTTCCGGCATCAGCCGCAGGAACAGTGGCCCGAGCACTTTGGCCAGCCATTCAACGATGCCGGCCTTTTCGGCAATGCGCAGGAAGCCCAGCCACAGGGTCAGCGTGCCGAACAGCAGCACCATGACTTCGACCGACAGCTTGGCCATGGCAAAAATGCTTTCCACCATCGCCGCGAAGATCCCGGCGTTGCCGCCGATCAGCCATTGCCCCAGCGCCGAAACGGCTGCCACGACGAAGAAGCCAAGCCACAGGCCATTAAGCATCAGTCAAATCCCCCGGAAGATGCGGCGAATGATAGCGGGGTCGCCAGAAACGACAAACCCCGGATTTCTCCGGGGGTTGTTGGTAAGGCTTGCATCAACCACTGTGGGAGCGGGCTTGCCCGCGATGGCGGTGTTCATTCAGCGAATATGTTGAATGTGCGCACCTCATCGCTGGCAAGCCAGCTCCCACAGGGTTTTGCATCAGTTTTTGGAGATTTCACCGGCCGGCAGTTTTTCCTTGCTGCGCCAGTGCGGCAGCGAGTTCCAGTAGCGCTGGCCCTTGGCGTCGTCGTACATGCCTTCCCAGCGGGCGATGACCAGTACGGCGAGGGCGTTGCCGATCACGTTCAGGGCGGTACGCGCCATGTCCATCACACGGTCGACACCGGCGATGAAGGCCAGGCCTTCCAGCGGGATACCCACGCTGCCCAGAGTGGCCAGCAGTACCACGAAGGACACGCCCGGCACGCCGGCGATACCTTTGGAGGTCACCATCAGGGTCAGGACCAGCAGCAGTTGCTGGCTGATCGACAGGTCAATGCCGTACAGCTGGGCAATGAAGATCGCCGCGATGGACTGGTACAGGGTCGAACCGTCGAGGTTGAACGAGTAGCCGGTCGGTACCACGAAGCTGCAGATGGCTTTCGGTGCGCCGTAGGCTTCCATCTTCTCGATCACGCGTGGCAGTACGGTTTCCGAGGAGGCGGTGGAGTAAGCCAGCACCAGCTCATCCTTGAAGATGCGCATCAGCTTGATCACCGAGAAACCGAACAGCTTGGCGATCAGGCCCAGAATCACGAAGGCGAAGAAGGCGATGGCGACGTAAACCAGGATCACCAGCTTGGCCAGCGGCAGCAGCGAGGCGAAACCGAAGTTGGCCACGGTCACCGCGATCAGAGCGAATACGCCGATCGGGGCGTAGTTCATGATCATGTGGGTGACTTTGAACATGCTTTCCGAGACGCCCTGGAACATCTTCACCAGCGGCTCGCGCAGGTCCGACTGCAGGCTCGACAGACCGAGACCGAACAGCACGGAGAAGAAGATGATCGGCAGCATTTCGCCGCGGGCCATGGCCGCGAAGATGTTCGACGGGATCAGGTTGAGGATGGTCTCGATGAACGCGTGTTCATGCTGCACTTCGGCGGCGGTCGCCTGGTACTTGGAGATATCGACGGTGCCCAGGGTGCTCATGTCGATGCCGGCACCCGGATGGAACAGGTTGGCCAGCAGCAGGCCGACAACAATGGCGATGGTAGTGACGATTTCGAAGTAGATGATGGTCTTCAGGCCGATGCGCCCGAGCTTCTTGGCGTCGCCCACGCCGGCAATGCCGACGATCAGGGAAGAGATGACGATCGGGATCACGATCATCTTGATCAGACGGATAAAGATATCGCCTGCCGGTTGCAGGACGTTGCTGATCCACCAGGCCTTCTCGGCACTGAAATGGTTGAGCAACGCACCGATTGCAATCCCCAATACCAGACCGATGAGGATCTGCCAGGCGAGGCTAAGCTTTGCCTTCTTCATTATCTTTACCCTTACTTGCGTTTGACTCAGGCACATGCAGGAACTGGAACGCTCATCAGCGGAAAAGTCTGTGCATCTGCCTCCGTATAAGGTGCCCCGAAGCGCGTGTTTACGGCTCTCCGGCAGGCGAAAAAAGGCGCAACTATTCCGATGCAAGGTTGCGCCGTCTAATGCCGTAAACGCCTACCCTATGCCGAATCGGCATGAGCTTTTTTAAATGAAACTGGCGTCCCAACCGGTTCGAATACGACATTTCGGCAGGCATAAGTGCCGTGAACCGGCCATTACAGCGTAGGTTGGTTATTTTTTGAACGAGTGATTTCGACGAAAAATTTGGGAAAAAGCCTACGTTCGGAAACTAAATGTCCGACTTGGTGGATCGACTCTTTCTCGATATACGGTCGCGACGAAACACCGCGAAATGCTTTAGCACGCAGTGTGGGCGATAAAAATGAAGAGCAGGACGCTCTGGATCAACATTTTGTCGTGTTGAAAGCTCAGCGCAAGTCCGTCAAACCGCTTCGGTTGGCGAACTTGCGTCGCAGCTTTTACCCTGACCCGGCCCTCATCGCAGGCACTCCCTGTACCCGTAGGTCACTCCGACCCTGCAACAGTCAGAACGTCCCGGCCCCCTGGTCATGCACCGGCCTTCCTCGGGCCGACGCAATGGAGGACAGCCTTTCGGCTGCCCTCGTGTTCAATACCAGTTCGGATCTTTCTTCAGCGTTTCCATCAACAGATCCTGCATGCCCTGGTCGGGCTTGCCGAGGAAGCGGTAGGTGGCATGTCGCGTTGGCGACTTGTCTGCCGGCAGCCCTTCAGGCACATCCACAAGCATGGCGTAAGCGTCTTTCTTGTCGAAACTGAACGCGACGATCAAGCGATGGTTCATGCACTTGTCTGCGGATTCGCAGAGCGGGCCGACCAGATACTTGTCGCCATCTTCGGTTACGGCATTCATCTGCTGGTCAGGCGTACCGGACAGGTTCATCACCCATTCCGGCAGGCGTTCTTCCTTCTTCACCACACCTTCCCAGGTTTCCCTGTATTGCGGGTCGGAACTCAACAGTTCGTTGACCCGCGCCTGGCCGTCATTGGCCGCCATCGCCATGGCACTACCGCCCAGGAGCAGGGCGGCTGCCAGTGTCTTTAAACCCTTCATGTTCAACCTCGACCGCGACGGCCAAAGAAGAAGGAAGCGATGAACATCACCAGGAACACGACAAAGAGAATCTTGGCGATACCCGTGGCGGTGCCCGCGATACCACCGAAGCCCAGTACTGCAGCGATGATGGCAATGATCAGGAATGTGATTGCCCAGCTCAACATGGTGATTCTCCTTGCTTCTATTTAGGGATGTTGCCGGTCTCGGCGCGGGGGCGCCCAGATTCGTTGATCAGAAAACCCAGCGTTCTTCACGGGGCATGTCGCCCAGTGGCTGTGGCTGGTCGACGTCCATCATGCGCATCGCGCCGTTGTCGGCCTGGCTGCTGCTGACGGCGCTGAAGTGCGTCTGCGTCGCGTGTTGCATCGAGATCAGTGGCTCAGGTTGCTGACTCTGCTCCCAGCGCAGGTATTGCTGGCAGGCGATCAGCGTGATCAGCAGCGCAAGTGCGCCAAACAGGGCCTGCTGCAAGTGCAGTGGCGAAATACTCATTTGGGCGGCACGTGGGCGAGTCATCCTGGGTTCCTCACTCTTGTTCGATTGGGGCAGTGCATATCTGCCCGGGCTGAGAGAGGTATTGCAGCCTGCGTGCCAGCTTTTTTGATTAAAAAAAACCAATAAAATCAACTAGTTACAAACAGTATGAAAATTCCTGACGACGCATCCTGCACGATGGTCCGCATAGGGTCGTGCGTAATGCACGATTATTTCGTAGGAGAAATCATTATTTTTGAATTGAGGACAGGGTACGGATGTCAGAAAAGTAGGCAGGAAACCGACCTGAAACTGTGCGATGTTTAAAAAACCAATGAAATCAGTCGATTAGCCGTTAGGGCAGGAGAGAGCTACCCTGCAATGACTCGAATCGATCAGAATCAACCATGCAACTTGCCCGATTTTTCCGGGACTAACCCAAGACATTCACTTATGGAGCGTAGGAAAAATGGAATCAGCCACTGAGCACCAAGGCCGCATTCTGCTGGTGGACGATGAATCCGCCATCCTGCGAACCTTTCGTTATTGCCTCGAAGACGAAGGTTATACCGTCGCCACCGCCAACAGCGCGGCTCAGGCTGACGCGCTGCTGCAACGCCAGGTGTTCGACCTGTGCTTCCTTGATTTGCGCCTGGGTGAAGACAACGGCCTGGATGTATTGGCGCAGATGCGCATTCAGGCGCCGTGGATGCGGGTGGTGATCGTCACCGCGCATTCGGCTGTCGATACCGCGGTAGACGCGATTCAGGCCGGCGCTGCCGATTATCTGGTCAAACCGTGCAGCCCGGATCAATTGCGCCTTGCGACCGCCAAGCAGCTTGAAGTGCGCCAGCTGTCGGCGCGTCTGGAAGCCCTCGAAGGCGAGATCCGCAAACCCAAGGACGGTCTCGATTCCCACAGCCCGGCGATGAAAGTCGTACTGGAAACCGCGCGGCAAGTGGCGGGCACCGACGCCAACATCCTGATCCTGGGTGAGTCGGGCACCGGTAAAGGTGAGCTGGCCCGAGCCATTCACGGCTGGAGCAAGCGCGAGAAGAAATCCTGCGTCACCATCAATTGCCCGTCGCTGACCGCCGAACTGATGGAGAGCGAGCTGTTCGGTCACAGTCGTGGCGCGTTCACCGGGGCCAGCGAAAGCACGCTGGGTCGGGTTAACCAAGCCGATGGCGGCACGCTGTTTCTCGACGAGATCGGCGATTTTCCGCTGACGTTGCAACCCAAGTTGCTGCGTTTCATCCAGGACAAGGAATACGAGCGGGTAGGGGATCCGGTCACCCGCCGCGCCGATGTGCGTATTCTCGCCGCCACCAACCTCAATCTTGAAGACATGGTGCGCGACGGGCGTTTCCGTGAAGACCTGCTCTATCGCCTGAACGTCATCACCCTGCATTTGCCGCCGCTGCGCGAACGGGCCGAAGACATCCTGACCCTGGCCGACCGTTTCCTCGCTCGCTTCGTGAAGGAATACGCGCGCCCCGCGCGGGGTTTCAGTGATGAGGCTCGTGAAGCACTGTTGGGTTATCGCTGGCCCGGCAATATCCGCGAGCTGCGTAACGTGGTCGAGCGGGCGAGCATCATCTGCCCGCAGGAGCGTGTCGAAATCAGCCACCTCGGCATGGCCGAACAACCGGCGAACAACGCGCCACGGGTTGGCGCCGCGCTGAGCCTCGACGAGCTGGAGAAAGCCCACATCGGCGCGGTACTGGCGACTGCCGGCACTCTTGATCAGGCCGCCAAGACTCTGGGGATCGACGCCTCGACCCTGTATCGCAAGCGCAAGCAGTACAACCTGTGAGCATCCGCCGATGAAACTGGCGATGAAGTTGCGGACTCGCTTGTTCCTGAGCATTTCCGCGCTGATCACCGTGGCCTTGCTCGGGCTGATGCTCGGGCTGGTCAGCGTGATGCAGATGGCCGGGACTCAGGAGGCGCTGATCCGCAACAACTTCGTCACCCTCGATCTGGGGCTCAAGCTGCGGCAGACGCTTGGCGATCAACTGATCATGATGCTTGCCGAGAAACCCGATCCCGTGGCGTTCGAAGCATCCAAACAACGCTATTTCGAATTGCTCGACGAGGGTATCGCCCAAGAGCAGAAAAACGACAATCGCCAATATGGCTTCAGTCAGGCGAAGAGCGATTACCTGACCTTCCTTGAGGCGTTCGATATCTCCCGCGATCCGGGCGCCGCCCTGAGTGGTAGTGGCGACTTGCGCGAACGATTCAACACCCTGCGTAACGGTTTGATCACCGAGCACAAGCACGCGCTGGATAACATCAACGCTGTCCAGCACGCTGCCCGTGACCGGGCGCTGCTGATTTCCGGCCTGCTCGGGCTGGTGGGGCTGGCAGTGCTGATCATTGGTTTCGTTACCGCCCAGGGCATTGCGCGGCGTTTTGGTGCGCCGATCGAAGCGTTGGCCAAAGCGGCGGACAATATCGGCCAGGGCAATTTCGAAGTGACCCTGCCGGTGTCCTCGGCGATGGAGATCAATCTGTTGACGCGCCGCTTCGGGCTGATGGCCGAAGCCCTGCGCGAGCATCAGGCGACCAATGTCGACGAACTGCTCGCTGGCCAGCAGCGCCTGCAAGCGGTACTCGACAGCATCGATGATGGTTTGCTGATGATCGACCGTCAGGGTCGTCTGGAACACTTGAACCCGGTGGCCCAGCGACAATTGGGCTGGGAAAGCGACCGTTTCGGCGAGGGCCTGGGCACAGCGCTTCAACGTCCGGAGCTGGATGCACAACTTCAATTGGTATTGCGCGGCGGCACCCTCGAGCGGGCGCCGGAAGACTTGAGCATCGAGGTCGATGGCGAGTCGCGCCTGCTGACCTACAGCCTTACGCCGGTCAGCCATACCCAGGGGCATATCCTAGGCGCCGTGATGGTTTTGCATGACGTCACCGAGCAGCGCGCCTTCGAACGGGTGCGCAGCGAGTTCGTGCTGCGCGCGTCTCACGAATTGCGCACACCGGTCACGGGCATGCACATGGCTTTCGGGCTGTTCCGCGAGCGGGCTAAGTTTCCTCCGGAGTCGCGCGAGTCCGACCTGCTCGACACGGTCAATGAAGAAATGCAGCGCCTGATGCAGTTGATCAACGATCTGCTCAACTTTTCGCGTTATCAGAGCGGTTTGCAGAAGCTCACGCTGGCGCCGTGCTCCATCGAGGATCTGCTGGAGCAGGCGCGTTTGCGTTTCGCCGATTCGGCGGCGCAGAAGGGCGTTACCCTGCAAGTCGAAGCGCAAGGCCCGCTGCCACGCTTGCAGGCGGATCAGGCGCAGCTCGATCGAGTCCTCGACAACCTGATCGACAACGCCTTGCGCCACACGGCGCGCGACGGGCTGATCCGCTTGCAGGCCCGGCGCCATGGCGAACGGGTGATCATCAGCGTCGAAGACAACGGCGAAGGAATTGCCTACGGTCAACAAGGGCGGATCTTCGAACCGTTCGTTCAAGTCGGGCGCAAGAAGGGCGGAGCCGGGCTGGGTCTGGCGCTGTGCAAGGAAATTGTGCAGTTGCACGGTGGACGGATGGGCGTTTACTCGCGGCCGGGGCAGGGCACGCAGTTCTATATGGCGCTGGCGGTCTAGGCTTCGTCGTCGATCCGGCGGCCGGCGAGCCGCCGCCCACGAGTGATCAGTTCAATGAACTGCACCGCGCTCAAGGCATGGGCGAACAGCCAGCCTTGACCGAACTTCACCCCTTCGCTGCTCAGCAGTGCCGCTTGGGACTCGAATTCGATCCCTTCAGCGATCACCTTCAGATCCAGCGCCTGGGCCATGTGAATGATGTGCGGCGCGACGCCGCTGCTGGCGGCGTCATGGCCGAGGGCGTCGATGAATGCCTTGTCGATCTTCAGGCAGTCCACCGGCAAGGTTTGCAGGTAGGCGAGGCTGCAATAGCCGGTGCCGA
This sequence comes from Pseudomonas paraglycinae, assembly GCF_021601625.1. Taxonomy (GTDB): domain Bacteria; phylum Pseudomonadota; class Gammaproteobacteria; order Pseudomonadales; family Pseudomonadaceae; genus Aquipseudomonas; species Aquipseudomonas paraglycinae. Next base: position 215,558 of record NZ_BQHR01000010.1, read on the forward strand.
AATCGTCGATCAGCACCTGATGGCCGACATCCCGCAGTGCTTGCAGGTTTTCCCGGGCTACCACCACATCGATCAGGCCGCGTTCGGTCACCTCGAAAGCAATCTGCCGCGCCGCGACTCTATGCAGGGTCAACAGCCGCGCCATGACCTGGCCGATGCGCGGCACCATCACGTCGCAGGCGGCCAGGTTCACCGAGATGTACAGCTGCGGGTTGGCTCGTAGCAACTGCCCTAACTGCTCAAGCAAGCGTTGCAGGACAAAGTCGGTCATCTGGCGAATCTGCCCCGTGTTCTCGGCCATCGGGATGAACAGGTCGGGGCTGGTCAGCGTGCCGTCCGGTCGTCGCCAGCGCAGCAGGGCTTCGGCGCCGACGCAGTTGCGGCTGTCGAGATCGAAGATCGGTTGATAAAGCACCTGCAACTCGCCACGGCGGATGGCGCCGTGCAGCTCGGCGTCGAGCGACTGGCGCTGGCGCACGACCCAGAACACCAAAACGCCCACCAGCGCACCGAGCACCAGACAGAAAGGCACCATCCACCACCAGAGCTCCGGAATATGCATGCCCGTGCGCGGGCTGATCAGCACCAGTTGGTATTCCGGGTTGTCGGTTGGCATGCGGTAAATCAGATGCGACTGGGTGACTTGCAGCGCGTTCGGGGTTTTCGGCGGCCAGGGTTCGGTGGGTGGCCATGCCTGTGGAACGCCGAGTACCGGAATCGCCCGGGTCCCGTGATCCAGCACTACCAACAGGCTGCTGCCGGGCAGCAGGTCGACCATGTCGGTGAGATGTCCGCGCGAGGTGGCTACGCGAAAGTTGCCGCGCCCGAGCATCAGCGCTGCGCGGTTTTCATCGGGTTCGGTGGTGGTGTTCAGCCAGTAGCTGTAGGTCGGGCCCTTGATGTCCGGAGGACGGATCACCGACAGGCCTTCCTGGCGCGGACGGTTGGAGCAGATCCGCGTGGCGTCCATGTAGGCCGCTTCATAGACGAAGCGGTAGTTGAACGTCACTTGCTGCAACGTCGCGATCATTTCGTCGTCGCAGCTGCGCAAGGGCTGGGCTTCGAGGTCGTCGAGGCTTTCGCGCAACTGGCCGAACAGTTGCTCCAGACGCGCCAGGAAGCGCTCGCCCTGGGCGTTCATTTCCTGGCTTTCGCTTTGTTCGACCTGGCGCATGGCCACGAACAGACCGCCGGTAATCAGCAGGCTCGCACTGAGGACAGCCGCGATCATCGCCAGAAACCAGGGGCGATAAAACCAGCTACGCAGCGTCTCTCGGGTAGCAACCATCATGGATATCCGAAGAATTACCAATGAGTTATAGCTGCTGATTGCGTTTTCGCCCTGACCGTCGGGCGGGCGTCATTATTTTGTCTGATTAAGCACCAGCAGCAACGCTGCTGTTTGCGCATCCGGCGTGCCGTCAAAGCGTGTAGGGCGGTAGTGCATCTGGAAGGCCGCGAGCACATGCCGGGTCGCCACATCCAGCTCGCCGGTCTGTGGCGTCGAGTAGCCCAGGCGAGCCAGTTGGCTCTGGAACCAGGTGATGCTCGGCAGTTCGGCGTCGAACTGCGCCTGTTGGCGTGCCACGGCTTGTTCGTTGGGCCAGAGCCCCAGCCCTTCGGCTGCCAGGCGCTTCCAGGGGAACAGCGGCCCCGGGTCGAGCTTGCGCAGCGGGGCGATGTCGCTATGGCCGATGATGTGGCGCGGGCTGATGCCCTGGCGTTTGCTGATGTCCTTGAGCAGAACGATCAGCGACTGCACCTGGGCTTCGCTGTAGGGATACCAGAGGCGACCGGTCGGTGTGTCCTTGAAGCCCGGATTGACGATCTCGATGCCGATCGAGCTGGAGTTGAGCCAGGTACGACCTTGCCATTCGCTTTCGCCGGCGTGCCAGGCACGCAGGTTTTCGTCCATCAGTTTGTAGATGGTGGCGTTTTTGTCGTCGCCGATCAGGTAATGGCTGCTGACCTCGCCGTGGGTCAGCAATTGCAGCGAGCGTTCCAGCGATGCGGAGGTGTAGTGCACGATCACAAACTGTACGCGACTGTCGTGATTGACCGAAGGATGGCTAGTGTCAAAACGCGGGCCGCTGGCACAACCGGCCAGGAGGATCAGCGACGCGAGCAGGGTAAAAAATTTCATGGCAGAGGGCGGTACACGCAAGACGATAATGCAACAGTGTAACGTATCGCCTTGGGCTACGACGCTTGAATGGCTGATTTAAACAATATGGAACAATTGCCTCAGCCCAGCTCCACCCGGTTTCGCCCTGCGTTTTTCGCCCGATAAAGCGCCTGATCGGCTCTTTTGAGTACCAGATCGCTGTGCTCACCCGCCCGGAACGTCGTCAGACCCATGGAAACGGTGATCGTGACGCGCTCACCCTTGAAGTGAAATGGGCAGGCTTCGATGGCCGCACGCAGGGTTTCCAAAAACTTGGCACCGACGGCGGGCGGTGTTGCCGGCAGCAGTAATACAAATTCCTCTCCGCCAAACCGGGCAATGAAATCGTTGCCACGCATACGCTTGCGCAGCACCGTGGCGATGATCTTCAACACCTTGTCGCCCGCCAGGTGGCCGTAGTTGTCGTTGATCCGTTTGAAGTGATCGAGGTCGAGCATGGCGAGGCTCAAAGTGTTGCCGTGCTGCTGCCATTGGGCAATCTCATGTTCGAGCCGTTCGGTCCAGGCGGCGCGGTTGGGCAAGCCGGTGAGCGGATCGATCAGGGCTTTCTGGCGCTGCTCTTCAAGGTGTTCGCGATAGCCCAGCGCTTCCTGCTCCATGTGCGCGACGCGCTCGGCCAGGCTTTTCAGGCGCACAGCCACTTCCTGCTCCCGGGCGTCACGCTGTTTCTGATGCTGATCCATCGTGCCGAGCAGGCCTTCGAGGTGGTTTTCCAGCACCTGCTTCAAATCGTCCAGATCGGCCGCTTCCTGCACGCTGTTCTGCAAGCCGTCGACCTGCTCGCGGATCTGCGTGTCCATCGCCCGCGCTGCAGAACTGTTGTCGGCGTGGCCTTCGCTGGCGGCCTGCAGATTGCTCTGAAACGCTTCGAGCCGCTCGTTGAGTTGCTGCAAATAAGCTTCGAATTCGTGCTGGCCGCTGTCGGTAATCGCCAGCATCAAAGTCGCCAGATCGTCGAGGATCGGCAACAGTTCGTACCAGTTCAGCCCATTCTTCAGCCGGTCGCGCATCGCCTCTGCTTGCGGGCGGTGGCGCTCCGGCAAGGTCAGGTCGTCCAGCAACCCGATCAGCGTGTCTTCGATGTGTTTGGCGACCGAACTGTAGGACGGTTCCGGCGAGTCCGGCAGGGCGTAAAGGATATCGTGCTCGGATTGCTCCGGATCGATTGCGGCCAATGCCTGGGCGATGGGCTCGGGGATGGGCAGGCTGTCGAGGATCACGGGCGGCGGGGTATCGCCGGGGTGGATCAGTTCGTCCGGGTTGATGGCTGTTGGCACTGCCGGCGCGAAAACCGGAGGAGGCGTAAAGGCCTGCGGCTCCGGTTCAGGCTCGGCGGGTTCTGGTTCGCTGGGGGCGGAGGGGGATTCGGTGAGGATTCTGGCCGGCTCGAAGGCCACCACCTCCGGCTCCGCATGATATTCGGGGGTTGGCGCTGGAGTTTTCGCGGGTTCGGCCACGGGGGCGGCGACCGGTGCTTGGCTGACGGGCGCAGGGGCGACCGGTTCGGCGGTCGTGACAGGCGCTTCCTGCAAGGGCGCGGTTTCATGCGTGACGGGCGGTTGTTCTGTTTGTGCCGGTAGTACGACCGCCGCGGGCTGCATCACTGGAACAGGCGCTTCCTCGTTGTCGCGGCTGCCGAACAGACGCTGCAACAACCCCGGTCGTCCCGGTTCCGCCGGCGTCTCCAGCTGGCTCAAGGCCTTGCCTTGCAAGCCGCTGAGCTCGCTGAGCAACAGCGGCATTTCCCTTGCCTGACTTACCCGGCCGTCCAGCTGCTTGGCGAATTTCTTCAGCGGCTGGGCCACATCTCGGGGCAGCGGGAGAGATTGCAACTGAGTAACCAGCGCAGTCAGTGCGGTGCTGACCTGTTCGATCCGGGTTTCCCGGCGCTGCTCGGAATCGAGCACGGCTTTTTCCAGGCGAGGGAGCAGGGCGGCGAGGCCGGCGTCCATGTCATCGGTGCGCACCACGTCGCGCATCTCTTTCATGCATTGATCGACCACGCGGTCGGTGCCTTCCGCCGCCAGGGTGCTGCGCACCAGACCACGGCGCAGCAGGTCGAGCCGGGCGTCCCATCGACGTTCAAGCTTTTCCTGTTGTTCGATGCTTTTGAGGTATTTCTCTTTCCAGCGCTGGGCTTCGTCGCTCATTCAGGGGTTCCGCGAAGGGCAGTGCTCAACGCGGGCAATGCATCGGCCGTGAGCGAACCCGGCAGACGAATCTCTACCGCGACCGGCAGGTGATCGGAAATCGGTTGTGCCAGCACTTCGACCTTTTCCAGGGTCAGGGTCGGGCTGAGCAGAATATGGTCCAGGCAGCGCTGCGGGCGCCAGCTGGGGAATGTCGCTTCGAGTTGCGGGGCCAGCAGGCCGAGGTCGCGCAACGGCGAGTGTTGCAGCAGATCGCTGGCGTGGGTGTTCATGTCGCCCATCAGCACCTGATGCTTGTAGCCGCCGATCAGTTCGCGGATGTAGGCCAGTTGCATGCTGCGCACCCGGGCGCCGAGCGCCAGGTGCATCATCACCACCACCAGCGCTTCCGGGCCTTCGCCGAAGCGCACCAGAATCGCACCGCGTCCCTTCGGACCCGGCAGCGGATGGTCTTCGATCGCCCACGGCCGCAGGCGACTGAGCACGCCATTGCTGTGCTGGGCCAGTCGGCCAAGGTTGCGATTGAGTTGTTGATACCAGTAGGGGAAGGCGCCGAGCTGGGCCAGGTGTTCGACCTGATTGACGTAGCCTGAACGCAGGCTGCCGCCATCGGCTTCCTGCAGAGCGACCAGATCGAAGTCGCCAAGCAGATTGCCGATCTTTTGCAGATTGCTCGAACGCCCGGGGTGCGGCAGCAGATGCTGCCAGCTGCGGGTCAGGTAGTGCCGATAGCGCTCGGTGCTGATGCCGACCTGAATATTGAAGCTGAGCAAGCGCAGACGGCTGTCTGCGGGCAGGCCCGTCGATTCCAGGTGATGCTCGTTGACCTGCGGTTCATGCAGGCCAACGACGCGTTCGGTTCCCCAGCGGCGCATGGCGATTGCCGCGCTTAGTTGGCGGCTGCCTTGTTGGCCGCTCGCTCTTTGGCCACCAGTTGATCAGCCAGTTTCAGCGCCTGTTCGGCGCCGCCGGCGGAGCCGATATCGAAGCGGTACTTGCCGTTGACGATCATGGTTGGGACGCCGGTGATTTCATATTTCTTGGCCAGTTCGCGGGCTTTCACGATCTGCCCTTTGATCGCGAACGAGTCGAAGGTCGCCAGGAACTTGTCCTTGTCCACGCCTTGAGTGGCGAGGAAATCGGCCATGTCGTTCTTGTCGGTCAGCTTCTTGTGTTCTTTCTGGATGGCGTTGAATACGGCAGCGTGCACGTTGTGCTCGACGCCCATGGCTTCCAGGGTCAGGAACATTTGACCGTGAGCGTCCCACGGGCCACCGAACATCGCAGGAATGCGTACGAAGTTGACGTCGGACGGCAGTTTTTCAACCCACGGATTGATCACCGGCTCGAACGCGTAGCAATGCGGGCAGCCATACCAGAACAGCTCGACCACTTCGATCTTGCCAGGCACGGCGACCGGCACCGGGTTGCTCAGTTCGACATAAGGGGCAGCAGGGGCTTCGGCGGCCTGGGCGGTCACGCCGAACAGGCTGGCAGCGACGAGGGCGGCGCTGATGATCAGATTACGCATGCTTTACTCCTGGACAATTTTGGTCGCCTCGCGCGACCTGTTTTCAGACAGATCCTGGCGGGCATGAGTTCTGTAGTGTAACGGCAGCGGCCACAAAAAAGGGCGGCCAAAGCCACCCTTTTTATACTTGCTGCAACGGATTAATCGAGCGTTAACGTGGCAGGCGTTGGCCATTGCACGCAGCGCTCGAATCGCGCGTCTTAGTGCAGGCCCTGAATGTAGCTGGAGACTGCCGCGATGTCTTCGTCGCTCAGCTTGCGGGCGATGGTGCGCATGGTCATCGCGTCGCCGTCGTTGTTGCGGCCGGCTTCTTCCTTGCGGAAATCGGTCAGTTGCTTGGCGATGTACTGAGCGTGTTGGCCACCCAGGTGCGGGAAGCCGGCGGCTGCGTTGCCGGCGCCGTTCGGCGAGTGGCAACCGGTGCAGGCTGGCAGGCCTTTCTCGAGGTTGCCGCCACGGAACAGGGCTTCACCGCGAGCGACGATCTTCGGATCGGCGGCGCCGACGCTGCCTTTCTGGCTGGCGAAGTAGGCGGCGATGTCGGCCAGGTCCTGATCGCTCAGGTTGGTCAGCAGGCCGGTCATTTCCAGAACGGTGCGCTTGCCCGACTTGATGTCGTGCAGTTGCTTGGTCAGGTAGCGTTCGCCCTGTCCGGCCAGTTTTGGAAAGTTTGGCGCCATGCTGTTGCCATCCGGGCCATGGCAGGCGCCGCATACGGCGGCTTTGGCCTGGCCTGCGGCTGCATCACCGGCAGCATGGGCGAAGCCTGAGATTCCCACGGTCAACAGCAGACTCACGATCAGTTTGTTCATCAGCTAATCCAACTACGGCTAAGGGTTAAGAGTTATGGACCGGGCTTACTCTCGCTCATCCAGAGGATGAGGGCCTGGTAATCCTCGGCACTGCAGTCCATGCACAAACCACGCGGCGGCATCGCCTTGAAACCCTGGGTCACGTGTTGCACCAGCGTCTCCATACCTTTCGCCAACCTCGGCGTCCAAGCTTCCTGATCGCCTCTTTTGGGCGCCATGGGTAGTTGGCCGGAATGACAGGCTCCACAAACACGGTTGTACACGGCTTCCGGATCCTGTGTAGCCTGTGCGCTGTAAAGCGGCATCAAGACTCCGGCAGCCAGCAGCCATTTCGTCATAAAACGACCTTTTCAGGGTTGAGAGCGTTCTGCGTTCTAATGCGCAATCAAGGTCTGTCGCTCTCGTGAACTTCATCCTTCGCTGGGACAAAGCACACACAAAATCTGCGGCATTATATACTGGCGTCACTGAAACGGAAGCGACACCGCGTTCCGCGCCTAATCCCGGCGCCGCCCACATCGGAAATCCCATGCAACTCAAGAATCCCATCCTCGGCCTGTGCCAACAGTCCACGTTCATGCTCAGTGCCGCCAAAGTCGATCAGTGCCCCGACGACGAAGGCTTCGAAGTGGCGTTCGCCGGTCGTTCCAACGCCGGTAAATCCAGCGCACTGAACACTTTGACTCACGCCAGCCTGGCGCGCACCTCGAAAACCCCGGGTCGCACACAGCTGTTGAACTTCTTCAAGCTAGACGATGAACGGCGTCTGGTCGACCTCCCGGGCTACGGTTATGCAAAAGTACCGATCCCGCTCAAGCAACACTGGCAGCGTCATCTTGAGGCTTACCTCGGTGGCCGCGAGAGTTTGAAGGGTTTGATTCTGATGATGGACATCCGTCATCCAATGACCGACTTCGACCTGCTGATGCTCGACTGGGCCGTTGCGGCCGGAATGCCGATGCACATCCTGCTGACCAAGGCCGACAAACTGACCTACGGCGCAGCCAAGAACACGCTGTTCAAGGTGCAGTCGGAAATCCGTAAGGGGTGGGGCGATCAAGTGACGATCCAGCTGTTCTCTGCCCCGAAACGCATGGGTCTGGAAGAGGCCTACACTGTGTTGGCAGGCTGGATGGAACTGGCAGATAAAGGCGTGGAAGCGGCGGCAGAGTAAGGGATTTCAAAACTGTCTGTGGTGCTGTCAGGCAAGGCAAAAGCACTGCTAAAAAGCGGAGTTTAGGGGACCTAAATGAGCATTTTTTGTTGCGCTTTTAACGCAGCATGGCTGCGCCACAGGCAGTTTTGAGGCAAAAAAAGCCCCGGACTTCATATGGGGAGGGAGAAGTTCCGGGGTTTAAGTTCCGAACCGCTAGGGCGGGGTTCAGATATCTGCCAACACTTAACACAACATAGGAGCATCGAAGGGCTTCACCAGCCATTCAGTATCTCTGAGTGCCCTGTCGCAAGATTAGTTCAGAATCTTTTCAAAAAACTTTGGAATAAGCTCAAGAACGATCAGGCCTAAGCGATTTTCGATGCCTTTGCCGCGACGCCCTGTCGCGGCAAAACCCCAATCCAGAGGCCTCAGTGCGCCTCGTCCCAGTTGTTGCCAACCCCCACTTCCACCAGCAATGGCACGTCCAGTTTTGCCGCTTCGCTCATGTGCACGCGAATTTCTTCGCGAACCTGATCGACCAGATCCTCGCGAACCTCCAGCACCAGTTCGTCGTGCACCTGCAGGATGACTTTGGCGTCCAGCCCGGAAGCGCTCAGCCAGTTATCCACTGCCACCATGGCTTTCTTGATGATGTCCGCCGCGGTGCCCTGCATCGGCGCATTGATTGCCGTACGTTCGGCGGCCGCGCGTTCCTGCGGCTTGTTGGAGTTGATGTCCGGCAGATACAGGCGACGACCGAAAATTGTTTCCACAAAGCCTTGATCCGCAGCCTGGGCGCGGGTGCGATCCATGTACTCGCGCACGCCCGGGTAACGCGCGAAGTAGGTGTCGATGTAGGCCTTGGCGGTCTTGGTGTCGACGCCGATGTCCTTGCCGAGCTTCTGCGCGCCCATGCCGTAGATCAGGCCGAAGTTGATCGCCTTGGCGCCACGACGCTGGTCGGACGTCACTTCGTTCAGCTCGACCTTGAACACTTCGGCCGCCGTGGCGGTGTGTACGTCCAGATTGTTGCGGAAGGCATTCATCAGGCCTTCGTCGCGGGACAGGTGGGCCATGATCCGCAGTTCGATCTGCGAATAGTCCGCCGCCAGCAGTTTGTAGCCTTTCGGCGCAACGAACGCCTGACGGATGCGTCGGCCTTCAGCAGTGCGCACCGGAATGTTCTGCAGGTTCGGATCGCTCGACGACAGGCGACCGGTCGACGCAACGGCTTGATGGTATGAAGTGTGGATACGCCCTGTACGCGGGTTGATCTGCTCCGGCAGGCGATCGGTGTAGGTGCTTTTCAGCTTGCTCATGGAGCGGTGTTCCATCAGCACTTTTGGCAAGCGGTGATCGTCTTCGGCCAGTTTCGCCAGCACTTCTTCGGCGGTGGACGGCTGGCCCTTGGCGGTCTTCTTCAGCACCGGGAGGCCGAGTTTCTCGTAGAGGATCACGCCCAGTTGCTTCGGCGAGCCGAGGTTGAACTCTTCACCGGCGATCTCGAACGCTTCGCGCTCCAGCGCGACCATCTTGTTGCCCAGCTCGATGCTCTGGATGCCAAGCAGTTCAGCGTCGACGAACGCGCCCTGGCGCTCGATGCGAGCGAGCACCGGCACCAGCGGGATCTCGATATCGGTCAGCACGCTTGCCAGGCTCGGTATGGCGCTGAGTTTTTCGAACAGCGTCTGGTGCAGGCGCAGGGTCACGTCGGCATCTTCGGCGGCATACGGCCCGGCCTGTTCCAGAGCGATCTGGTCGAAGGTCAGCTGTTTGGCACCTTTGCCGGCGATGTCCTGGAAGCTCACGGTGGTGTGATCCAGGTACTTCTGCGCCAGGCTGTCCATGTCGTGACGGGTGGCGGTGGAGTTGAGCACGTAGGACTCAAGCATCGTGTCGAAGGCAATTCCGCGCACGGTGATGCCTTCGTTCTGATCGCCACCGATGGCGCAGTTGGCCAGGATGTTCATGTCGAACTTGGCGTGCTGGCCGACTTTGAGCTTGTTCGGGTCTTCGAGGATCGGCTTGAGTGCGCGCAGCACGGTGTCGCGATCCAACTGCTCCGGCACGCCGATGTAGGAGTGGGTCAGCGGGATGTAGGCCGCTTCGTTGGCCTGTACCGCGAAGGACAGACCGACCAGTTGTGCCTGCTGGGCGTCGATCCCGGTGGTTTCGGTGTCGAAGGCGAACAGCTTGGCGCTTTTCAGCTTTTCCAGCCAGACGTCGAATCGCGCCTGATCGAGGATGGTTTCGTACGCGGCTTCAGCCGGAGCGGCGGGCGCTTCCTCTTCGGCAGGCGCGCTGAACAGATCACCGGCCGGCGCAGGCTCGGCGGCCGCGCTCAGTTCCTGGCGCTTGGCATCCCGCTCCAGATCGTTGATCCAGCTCTTGAACTCCAGCAGGGTGTAGAGCTCAAGCAGTTTGGCCGGATCTTCCGGGCCCATTTGCAGGTCGTCGAGGCCGATATCCAGCGGCACGTCGACCTTGATGGTCGCCAGTTGATAGGAGAGGAAGGCCATCTCCTTGTGCTCTTCGAGCTTGGCCGGCAGGGTCTTGGCGCCGCGAATCGGAAGGGTCGGCACGATGTCGAGCTGCGCATACAGCTCGGTCAGACCGCCGTTGACCCCCACCAGCAGGCCGGAAGCAGTCTTCGGGCCGATGCCGGGAACGCCGGGGATGTTGTCGGAAGAATCGCCCATAAGGGCCAGATAATCGATGATCTGCTCGGGAGCAACGCCGAATTTCTCCTTCACGCCTTCCACGTCCATCGAGCTACCGGACATGGTGTTGACCAAGGTAATGTGGCCGTCGACCAGTTGCGCCATGTCCTTGTCGCCGGTGGAGATGATCACCGGGCGGTCGGCGGCCGCGCTGCTGCGGGCCAGGGTGCCGATCACGTCATCGGCCTCGACGCCTTCGACGCACAGCAGCGGGAAACCGAGGGCGATCACGCTCTGATGCAGCGGCTCGATCTGCACGCGCATGTCGTCGGGCATGCTTGGGCGGTTAGCTTTGTATTCGGCGTACATCTCATCGCGAAATGTCCCACCCTTGGCGTCGAACACCACGGCGAACGGGCTGTCCGGATACTGCTTGCGCAGGCTCTTGAGCATGTTCAGAACGCCTTTGACCGCGCCGGTCGGCAGGCCTTTGGAGGTGGTCAGCGGTGGCAGCGCGTGAAAGGCGCGGTACAGGTAAGACGAACCGTCCACCAGGACGAGGGGGGCTTGGCTCATGAGCAGAATCAACCTTTTCGGCGGGCCCGGCGCTAGAATAGCGGGACCGTTGACGACAAAGGGACAAGGTTATCATGCGTACGTTAAATCGCTTGCTGCTGGTCAGTCTGATTGCTGTCTCACCGCTGGCCGCGATCGCGGCGGATGATGCGCCATCGTCGGAGCCGGAAGTTACCATTAGCACGCACACGGAAGGCGACAAGGTCATTCAGGAATACAGCCGGAGTGGATTCGTGTATGCGATCAAGGTCACACCGAAGGTCGGCAAACCCTATTTCCTGGTGCGCGCCGATGGTACGGACGCGAATTACATCCGGTCCGACCAGCCGAATATGTTGATTCCAGCGTGGGAAATCTTTACCTGGAAGTAAGTTTCCTGACTTTTAATCGGCGCCGTTTGATGGCGGCGCCAGAACTGAGCAGTTTTTAACCATGTCTGTGTTTACCCCCCTGGCTCGGCCCGAGCTGGAAACCTTTCTCGCCCCTTACGGGCTCGGCCGTCTGCTCGATTTCCAGGGGATCGCCGCCGGTAGCGAAAACACCAACTTCTTCATCAGCATGGAAAAGGGCGAGTTCGTCCTGACCTTGGTCGAGCGCGGCCCGGTGCAGGAAATGCCGTTCTTCATCGACCTGCTCGACGTGCTGCACGAGGCCGATCTGCCGGTGCCTTACGCACTGCGCACCACCGACGGCGTGGCCCTTCGCGAGCTGAAAGGCAAGCCAGCACTGCTGCAACCGCGCCTGGCCGGCAAGCACATCAAGCAGGCCAACGCCCAGCATTGTGCGCAGGTCGGTGAGTTGCAGGCGCACCTGCACCTGGCGACCCAGGGCGACAACATGATCAAGCGCAAGACCGATCGTGGCCTGGACTGGATGCTGGAAGAGGGCACGCAGTTTCTTTCGCACCTGAGCGATGAACCTCGTGCGCTCCTGCAAACCGCGCTGGACGAAATCACCCGACAGAAAGAGAAAATTCTCGCGCTGCCACGGGCGAACATTCACGCCGACCTGTTCCGCGACAACGCGATGTTCGAAGGCACGCATCTGACCGGGCTGATCGACTTCTACAACGCCTGCTCTGGTCCGATGCTTTATGACGTGGCGATTGCCCTGAACGACTGGTGTTCGGACGATGACGGCCTGATCGACGGCCCGCGTGCGCGTGCGTTCCTGGGTGCCTACGCGGCACTGCGACCGTTCACGGCGGCCGAGGCTGAGTTGTGGCCGACCATGCTGCGAGTGGCATGCGTGCGGTTCTGGCTGTCGCGCCTGATCGCGGCGGAATCGTTCGCCGGGCAGGACGTGCTGATCCACGATCCGAAAGAGTTCGAGCAGCGTCTGGCACAGCGTCAGACGGTCAGTACGCCGCTACCTTTCGCCCTGTAAAAGAAAAAACCGCAGCCTGTGCAGGCTGCGGTTTTTTGTATCAGAGCGATTCGAGACAACCCGCCAGATCATTCCCCAGCTTCTCCAGCACTTGCTCATAACCCTGAGCCGTCGCTGGCGTGTATCCGCCCAACGCATCCAGTTCCGCCAGTTTCACCGGCAGGCTAGCCACCAGGGTTTCGGCCAGACGTGGACGCAGCGGCGGCTCACTGAACACGCAGGTCTTGCCGACTTCCTGCAAACGCGTGCGCATTGCCGCCACATGCTGGGCGCCCGGCTGCACTTCCGCCGCGACGCTGAACACACCGGTGTGTTTCAGGCCGTAGGCGTCTTCGAAGTAGTCGAAGGCTTCGTGGAAGACGAAGTAGGGTTTGCCTTCAATACCGGCCAGACGTTTCTTCAAGCGCTGATCGAGCGCATCAAGACGTTCATCGAACGCCTTGGCGTTGCTCTGATAGCGCTCGGCATTGGCCGGGTCTGCAGCGCTCAGGTCAGCGGCCATTTTGTCGGCAATAACTCGCGCGTTCACCGGCGATAGCCACAGATGCGCATCGAGGCTGCCCGGACGATGATCGTGGTCGTGTTCGTCGGCTTCTTCGGCATGGGAATGACTGTCTGCGGCGAAGCGGCGCAGTTTCATGCCCGGCAGGTCCTGTACCGCGACGCTCGGCAACGTACGACCGTTCAGCACGCGAGGCAGGAAACCTTCCATGTCCGGGCCGATCCAGTACAGCAGGTCCACCGATTGCACCTTGCGCACATCGGATGGGCGCAAGGCGTAGTTATGCGGCGAAGCGCCCGGTGGCAGCAGCACTTCCGGAATCGCCACGCCGTCCTGCACCGCGGCGGCAATCAGTTGCAGGGGCTTGATGCTGGTGAGGACTCTGACCTCGGCCTGAGCCGGACCGATCAGCAGAAAACCGGTGATGAATACGACAAAAACAGAAAAAAGTCGGGACACGATGACCACTCAATGAGGCGAGAACGGGTAACATAATAACGTCTCTAACCAAACTCGTCGCCGCTCATGCCTATTACACCGATTGCCAGCCGTCCCCACGACCACTCGCACTGCGTTCACAGCGCGCTGTCCGAGGCCGATGCCCTGTGTGCACAGAAAGGCCTGCGCCTGACCGCGCTGCGCCGGCGGGTGCTGGAACTGGTCTGGCAGAGCCACAAGCCGCTGGGTGCCTACGACATTCTGGCGGTGCTCAGCGAGCAGGACGGCCGCCGCGCCGCGCCGCCGACCGTGTACCGGGCGCTGGATTTCCTGCTGGAAAACGGTCTGGTGCACCGCATCTCCTCGCTCAACGCCTTCGTCGGCTGCGTTCACCCGAAACATTCGCACCAGGGCCAGTTCCTGATCTGCCGTGAATGCCACGCCGCCATCGAACTTGAGCAAAAAACCATCAGCGACGCCATCGTCCACAGCGCCAAGGACGTCGGCTTCATCGTCGAGGCCCAGACCGTCGAAGTGGTCGGCCTCTGCTCCGGTTGCCGGGGGGCTTGATGAGCGATGCGCTGATCCGTCTGGAGCAGGTGGCGGTCCGGTTTGCCGGGCAGAACGTGCTGGACAACATTCACCTGAGCGTCGAGCCGGGGCAGATCGTCACCCTGATCGGCCCCAACGGCGCCGGCAAGACCACGCTGGTGCGCGCCGTGCTCGGGCTGTTGAAACCCGACAGCGGCAGCGTCTGGCGCAAGCCGAAACTGCGCGTCGGCTACATGCCGCAAAAACTTCACGTCGATCCGACCTTGCCGTTGTCGGTGCTGCGCTTTCTGCGCCTGGTGCCGGGCGTCGATCGTCCGCGTGCGCTGGCGGCACTCAAGGAAGTCGGCGCCGAGCATGTCATCGACAGCCCGGTGCAAAGCGTGTCCGGCGGTGAAATGCAGCGCGTTCTGTTGGCTCGGGCACTGCTTCGCGAGCCGGAACTGCTGGTGCTCGACGAGCCGGTGCAAGGCGTCGATGTCGCCGGGCAAGCCGAGCTGTACAGCCTGATCACCCGTCTGCGTGACCGTCACGGCTGCGGCGTGCTGATGGTGTCCCACGATCTGCATCTGGTGATGAGCACCACCGATCAGGTGGTGTGCCTCAACCGTCACGTCTGTTGCTCCGGGCATCCCGAGCAGGTCAGTGGCGACCCGGCCTTCGTCGAACTGTTCGGCAACAATGCGCCGAGCCTGGCGATCTATCACCACCATCATGACCACGCCCACGACCTGCACGGTTCGGTGGTCAAAGGGCCCCTGTCGGCTCAACCTCACGTTCACGGAGATAGCTGCAAGCATGGCTGATTTTCTGTTCTACGCCCTGCTTGCAGGTCTGGCGCTGGCGGTGGTCGCGGGGCCGCTGGGCTCGTTCGTGGTCTGGCGGCGCATGGCCTATTTCGGCGACACGCTGTCCCACGCCGCACTGCTCGGCGTGGCGCTGGGCTTTCTGCTGGATGTCAGCCCGACCGTGGCGGTGACCGTTGGATGCCTGTTGCTGGCGGTGCTGCTGGTGACCTTGCAACAGCGCCAGCCGCTGGCGTCCGACACACTGTTGGGCATTCTTGCGCCGAGCACACTCTCTCTCGGGCTGGTGGTACTAAGCTTCATGCATGAAGTGCGGATCGACCTGATGGCCTACCTGTTTGGCGACCTGCTGGCGATCAGCCCGACCGATCTGGCGTGGATCCTCGGCGGCAGCGCGGCGGTGCTGGTGTTGCTGGTGACGCTGTGGCGCCCGCTGCTGGCGATCACCGTGCACGAAGAGCTGGCCCGGGTCGAAGGCCTGCCGGTGGCCGGTCTGCGCATGGCGCTGATGCTGTTGATCGCAGTGGTGATCGCCGTGGCGATGAAAATCGTCGGTGTGTTGCTGATTACTTCGTTGTTGATCATCCCGGCGGCTGCGGCACAACGTCACGCCCGTTCGCCGGAGCAGATGGCACTGGGCGCGAGCGTGCTGGGCATGCTCGCCGTGTGTGGCGGGCTGGCGCTGTCCTGGTTCAAGGACACCCCGGCTGGCCCGTCAATCGTTGTGACGGCGGCCGCACTGTTTCTGCTGAGTTTTGTTCTGCCCCGTCGAGGGGTGTAGACTTGCTCGTTTTTTGCGCAAATAGAGAGTCGCAGGAATGAAGCCGTTCGCCTCCCGTTATCTGCTCCTTGTGGCCTTTTCAGTGCTGCTGGGCGCCTGCCAAAGCACGCCGCCGGTGGCCGAAGTCCCCGATGCGCGGGCCAAGGCCATCGCACAGCTGGAGCAAAGCCTGGCCAGCAGCGAACTGGCCACTGCCGAAGACCAACTGGCAGCCTTGCAAGCCGAAACACCCAACGATCAATCCCTTGAGCAATACCAGCGCCAGTTGGCCGAAGCCTATCTGCGTCGCAGCCAGATCGTCCTGCAGAAGGGCGATGTGAATGCGGCCGCGACCGCGCTGGCCCGTGCCCGCGTGCTGATGCCCAAGGCCCCGGCACTGACCGGTGGCGTCAACGGTGCCATCACCGAAGCGCGCAAGGCCGAGCTGGAGAAAGCCGAAGCAGCGCTGCAAGCCGCCGAAGCCAAGCCGAAAGCCAAGGTGATCGATCCCACCGCCGAGAGCACCACGGTTGCGCTGAATATCACCGATAGCCGCAAACTTCGCCGCCAACTGGATGCGATCGCCGCCGATGTGGTGAATTACGACTGTGCGGTGAGCATTCAGGCCCCGCGCACCAATGATTACCCTTGGCTGGCGACGTTGATCACCAAGCGCGTGAAGAAGCTCGATCCGGAGTTCGATCTGCAGATCAAAAAGCAGATCCTGCGCAGCGTTCCTGCTCAAGTAGTCTTGAGTCCTCGCAAGCCATAAGAAATCGCGAGCAGGCTCGCTCCCACAGGTACAACATGATTCCTGTGGGAGCGAGCTTGCTCGCGATGACTATTTCAGGCATTACAAAACTATCAGGCCGGAATCGCCTTGGCCTTGGCTTCCCTATCCCAAACCCGATGCTGCCCGATTGCGGCAAAAAACGGCTTGGTTAGCGCCGACACATCTTTGCCCTCCAGTAATCCCGCATCCGCCTCCAGCTTCAGCACGTCCAGCAACTGCTTGGCCTCGCCATGCAGCGCAATCGCCTTCAGGTGTTTGTACGCCTCCAGCAGGTAATGCAACGCCACGCCGTCACCGCTCAACGCCTTGACCGACGCCGCGCCACCCGGCACAAACACCGCATCGAACGCCACCGAAGGCAAACCTTCCATCGACGCATCCACCGCCAGGCTTTTGCCATCGGCGGTTTTCACCGGCGCCGAGGTCGGGCCGAGCAGTTTGGCGTGCGCACCTTCTGCCGCCAGCGCCTTCTTCATCGCATCAATCGCTGCGCCATCGACGCCGTTGGCCGCAAGGATCGCGACTTTCCGCGTCTTGATGTTTTCCGGCAACAAGTTGGCCTGACTCAGCGATGGCGAGTGATCCAGTGATGTTTTCGGTACGTCGACGGTGCCTTTGCCTGGCGCTGGCAGACCCAGGTTGGCCGCCACGCGTTTGGCCAGCTCCAGATCGATGTTGGCGAGAATCTCGTTCACTTGCCGCGCCCGGATGAACTCACGCTCAACCTTGCCGAGTTCGAAACTGTAGGCGGCGATGATGTGCTCTTTCTCGTGCGGGCTCATGCTGTTGAAGAACAGCCGCGCCTGGGAGAAGTGGTCGCTGAACGACTCGCTGCGCTGACGGATCTTGTTGGCGTCGATACGCTCCGGATAACTCTCGAAACCGCCGTCCTGCGCGGCCGGTGGCGTCTCTTTCGGCCAGCCGCCATCGATGGAGTTCGGTTCGTAGGACGCGCGACCCTTGTCGATCACCGTGCGGTGTTGGGCATCGCGCTGGCCGTTGTGGAACGGCGCGACCGGACGATTGATCGGCAGCTCATGAAAGTTCGGCCCACCGAGTCGGCTGATCTGCGTGTCGGTGTAGGAAAACAGCCGACCTTGCAGCAGCGGGTCATTGGAGAAGTCGATCCCCGGCACGATATGGCCGGGGCAGAACGCGACCTGCTCGGTCTCGGCGAAGAAATTGTCCGGGTTGCGATTGAGGGTCATCTTGCCCAGCGGCGTAATCGGAACGATTTCCTCGGGAATCAGTTTGGTCGGGTCGAGGATGTCGAAGTCGAAGTCGTGCTCGTTTTCCTCCTCGATGATCTGTACACCGAGTTCCCACTCCGGGTAATCGCCCATCTCGATGGCTTCCCACAGATCGCGCCGATGGTAGTCGGTGTCTTTACCCGCGAGTTTTTGCGCCTCGTCCCATACCAGCGAACAAGTGCCGGCAGTAGGGCGCCAGTGGAATTTGACGAAGCGCGATTTGCCCTCGGCATTGATCAGCCGGAAGGTGTGCACGCCGAAGCCCTGCATGCTGCGCAGGCTTTTCGGGATGGCCCGGTCGGACATGGCCCAGATCACCATGTGCGCCGATTCCGGCACCAAGGACACGAAGTCCCAGAAGGTGTCGTGGGCCGAGCCGCCGGTAGGGATCTCGTTATGCGGTTCGGGTTTCACCGCGTGGACGAAGTCAGGAAACTTGATCGCGTCCTGAATGAAGAACACCGGCATGTTGTTGCCGACCAGATCGAAGTTGCCTTCGTCGGTGAAGAACTTCACGGCAAAACCACGCACGTCACGCACGGTGTCGCCGGAACCACGCGGCCCCTGCACCGTGGAAAAACGCACGAACACTGGGGTTTTCTTCCCCGGATCCTGCAGGAAGCCAGCCTTGGTCAGCGTCGAATGGTTCTCGTAGCTCTGAAAGAAACCATGGGCGCCGGTGCCGCGGGCGTGGACGATGCGCTCGGGAATCCGTTCATGGTCAAAGTGCGTGATCTTTTCACGCATGATGAAGTCTTCCAAAAGCGACGGCCCGCGAGCTCCGGCCTTGAGGGTGTTCTGATTATCAGCAATTTTCACGCCCTGGTTGGTGCGCAGGGCCTGACCGGTAGCGTCGGAGCGAAACTTCTCCAGGCTGTCGAGTTTGGCATTGGTGTTGGCGCGATCCGGGGTATCGGTGCCGGCCAGTTGGCTTTTGTCATTGGCAGGTTTCTTGGTACTCATCAGTCATGAACTCCTGTTTGTCCCGGGATTGCTCCGGAACGCTTGAGTGTTTCCCAGGCACGGCACCCAGGGTTTTCAAGTCGCTTAAGTAGTGACTGACGAGGGTTTCGGGCGTTCCTTTTTTATGACCTTTGATCCTGTTATTGCCAAATCGAAGGTTATTCGCGAAATAAATGCTAAGAACCTCTATACGGACAGGCTAAAATGCGCGCCCGGCTAACCGCTGATCCTTTTCCAACGCGCCCCACAAGGTTCGCTACGTGATCGAGTTTCAAAACGTCCATAAGACTTACCGCGTCGCCGGTAAGGACATCACCGCGCTGCACCCGACCAGCTTCTCCATCGAGAACGGTCAGGTGTTCGGCCTGATTGGCCATTCCGGCGCGGGAAAAAGTACCCTGCTGCGTCTGATCAATCGCCTGGAGCAATCCAGTGGCGGCAAGATCATCGTCGACGGTGAAGAAGTCACCGCGCTGGACGCCAACGGCCTGCGCCGTTTTCGTCAGCAGGTCGGGATGATCTTCCAGCACTTCAACCTGCTGGCATCCAAGACCGTGGCCGACAACGTCGCGCTGCCGCTGACCCTGGCGGGTGAACTGTCCCGCGCCGAGATCGACCAGCGTGTGGCCGAGTTGCTGGCGCGGGTCGGTCTGTCCGATCACGCCAAAAAGTACCCGGCGCAGTTGTCCGGCGGTCAGAAGCAGCGCGTCGGCATCGCCCGCGCCCTGGCGACCAAGCCGAAGATCCTGCTGTGCGACGAAGCCACCAGCGCCCTCGACCCGCAGACCACGGCGTCGGTCCTGCAGCTGCTGGCCGAGATCAACCGCGAGCTGAAGCTGACCATCGTCCTGATCACCCACGAGATGGATGTGATCCGCCGCGTGTGCGATCAGGTCGGCGTGATGGACGCCGGTGTGATCGTCGAGCAAGGTTCGGTGGCCGATGTGTTCCTGCATCCGAAGCACCCGACCACCAAGCGCTTTGTTCAGGAAAGCGAGCAAATCGACGAAAGCGAGCAGCGCGATGACTTCGCTCACGTGCCGGGCCGCATCGTGCGTCTGACCTTCCAGGGCGAAGCGACCTACGCGCCGTTGCTCGGAACCGTCGCCCGGGAAACCGGTGTGGACTACAGCATCCTGGCCGGTCGTATCGACCGCATCAAAGACATTCCTTACGGGCAATTGACCCTCGCCGTCACCGGTGGCGACATGGAAGCAGCCTTCGCGCGCTTCACCGCCGCTGACGTTCACATGGAGGTGTTGCGCTAATGGAAGACCTGATGAGTTTCTTCACCAATATCGACTGGTACGAAATCTGGCTCGCCACCGGCGACACCCTGATGATGCTCGGCGGTTCGCTGCTGTTCACCGTGCTGCTCGGCCTGCCGCTGGGCGTGTTGCTGTTCCTGTGCAGCCCGCGTCAGTTGCTCGAAGCCAAAGGCGTGTACGCATTGCTGTCGCTGGTGGTGAACATCCTGCGTTCGCTGCCGTTCATCATTCTGTTGATCGTGATGATCCCGTTCACCGTGCTGATCACCGGCACCTCGCTCGGCGTGGCCGGTGCGATTCCGCCGCTGGTAGTGGGCGCGACGCCGTTCTTCGCGCGGCTGGTGGAAACCGCCCTGCGTGAAGTCGATCGCGGCATCATCGAAGCGACCCAGTCGATGGGCGCGACCACTCGCCAGATCATCATGAACGCCTTGCTGCCGGAGGCCCGTCCGGGCATCTTCGCAGCGATTACGGTGACGGCGATTACACTGGTTTCCTACACGGCGATGGCCGGTGTGGTCGGCGCCGGTGGCCTGGGTGACCTGGCGATCCGTTTCGGCTATCAGCGGTTCCAGACCGACGTGATGATCGTCACCGTGGTGTTGCTGCTGATCCTGGTGCAAGTGCTGCAAATGGTAGGCGACCGACTGGTCGTGCACTTCTCGCGCAAATAACCGGTTTTGTAATGACATGAGCCGGCCATTCGCTGGCAGGCGCCAGACGGGCGCCGTAAAAAGGAGTTAGCTGAATGAAAAAACTGATCGTTGCCCTGGCTGCCGTTGCAGCGTTCTCGGCCCACGCCGACGAAACCCTGACCGTTGCTGCCACTCCGGTGCCGCACGCGGAAATCCTCGAGTTCGTGAAGCCGGTACTGGCCAAAGAAGGCGTGGATCTGAAGGTCAAGGTCTTCACCGACTACGTTCAGCCGAACGTGCAGGTGGTCGAGAAGCGTCTGGACGCCAACTTCTTCCAGCACCAGCCGTACCTCGATGAGTTCAACAAGGCCAAGGGCACCAGCCTGGTGTCCGTGACCGGCGTGCACCTGGAACCGCTGGGCGCCTACTCCAGCAAATTCAAGAAAATCGAAGAGCTGCCAAGCGGCGCCAACGTGGTGATCCCGAACGACGCTACCAACGGCGGCCGTGCGCTGTTGCTGCTGGCCAAGGCCGGCGTGATCACCTTGAAGGATCCGAGCAACATCCTGTCGACCGTCAAGGACATCGCCCAGAACCCGAAAGACCTGAAGATCCGTGAACTGGAAGCCGCGACCATCCCGCGCGTGCTGACCCAGGTCGACCTGGCACTGATCAACACCAACTACGCGCTGGAAGCCAAGCTCGATCCGTCCAAGGACGCGCTGGTCATCGAAGGCAGCGACTCGCCTTACGTGAACATCCTCGTGTCCCGCGCGGACAACAAGGACAGCGACGCCATGAAGAAACTGGCCGCTGTGCTGCACAGCCCGGAAGTGAAGAAATTCATTACCGAGAAGTACAAAGGCGCGGTGTTGCCGGCGTTCTGATTCGGACGCCGCAACGAAAAAGGGGACGCCAGTGGCGTCCCCTTTTTTGTGGCCGGGTGTTCAGCTTTGGACCCACTGTGTATTCGTCCCTCACCCCAGCCCTCTCCCGAAGGGAGAGGGGGCCGACCGAGGTGTCCTGCGTCCTGCATCGACCTGAAAGATCTTGGCGATTATGGATTCGAAGCAGTACGTTAAATTCGGTGTAGCTCGCCAATATTCCCCATTCAGTCCCCTCTCCCTCCGGGCGGTCCGACGTTTCGGGAGGGTTAGGGTGAGGGCTAGCTTTTGATCTTCTTACTTGCGGTTCAACATCACCGGCAACTGCGCCACCAGCTTGGCATTATTTAACGGCGCCCGAATAAACCCGCGCTGTGTCCCGTCCGGCCCGATCACCGCCAGGTTCCCACTGTGATCCACCGTGTAGTTCGGCTTGCTGGTATCCGCCGGAATGAACGGAATGCTCACCGCGTTCGCCACCTTCTGCAGTTCTTCGATCGACTTCGGCGTGAGGCCGATGAACTGTGGATCGAAGTAACCCAGGTACTGCTTCAACTGCGCGGGGTTGTCGCGGTTCGGATCGACGCTGACCAGCACGATCTGCAATTTATCCACAGCATCCTTCGGCAGTTCGCTCTTGATCTGGCGCAGCTGGGCGAGGGTGGTCGGGCAGATGTCCGGGCAGAAGGTGTAGCCGAAGAACAGCAGGCTCCACTTGCCCTTGAGCTCGTTGACCGTGACCGGTTGGCCGTCCTGATTGGTCATCGTCACGTCCGGCAGGTTACGGCTCTGCGGCAGCAGGATGATGCCGGCGTCGATCAGCGCGGTCGGGTCGCCCTGGCCCTTGCCGCTCAGCACTTTGTTGACGGTCAGGCCGAGGATCAGCGCGATCACGGCGACGAGGATGAAGACGGTTTTCTGGGTTCGAGTCATAGGTTCAACAGTAAGTAGTGGTCTACGAGCAGGGCGATGAACAGCAGAAACAAGTACCAGATAGAGTACTTGAAGGTGTTGATCGCCGCGTGCGGTCGAGTGCCACGGTACAGCACCACGGCCCATTGCAGAAACCTGGCGCCCAGACCGAGCGCGCAGATCAGGTACAGCAGGCCGCTCATGTGGATCACGTACGGCAACAGGCTGACCGCCAGCAGGGCGAAGGTGTACAGCAGAATGTGCACCTTGGTGTAGTGCTCGCCGTGGGTGACCGGCAGCATCGGAATGTCGGCCTTGGCGTATTCCTCTTTGCGATGGATGGCCAGCGCCCAGAAGTGCGGCGGGGTCCAGGCGAAGATGATCAGCACCAGCAGCAGCGGTTCGGCACTGACGTGGCCGGTGGCCGCGGTCCAGCCGAGCAGTGGCGGAGCGGCGCCGGCGAGGCCGCCGATGACGATGTTCTGCGGCGTCGCACGTTTGAGAAAACCTGTGTAGATCACCGCGTAGCCGAGCAGCGAGGCCAGGGTCAGCCAGGCGGTCAGCGGATTGGTGAAAGTCAGCAGCAAGGCCTGGCCGAGCAGCGCCAGCACCAGCGCAAAGGTCAGTGCGCCTGTGGGCGAAACCCGGCCCTCGGCCAGCGGCCTTTTATGGGTGCGGGCCATGACCGCATCGATGCGTCGGTCCACCACATGATTGACCGCCGCCGCGCCACCGGCACACAGCGCGATCCCGAGGTTGCCGAACACCAGCACCGTCCACGGCACCCCGGCGCGGGTTGCGAGGAACATGCCGACCAGCGAGGTGATCAGCATCAGCACCACGACTTTCGGTTTGGTCAGCTCCAGATAATCACGCCACAGCGCCTGCGCCGGACGTTCGCCGATCAGAATCGCCATGGCGTCTCTCCTTTAATAGTGATGGGCGCCGCCGAGTGTTTGCGCGGGCTCAGGCGCCAGCGCGCGATCATCGGCTGCTTGACCCGAACCAGACTGGTCCGCGCGTGGTAGTTGACCAGCACCATCGTCAGCAGCAGCGCCGCACCGCCGGCGTTATGCGCCACGGCCACCGGCAGCGGCAGATGGAACAGCACGTTGCTGATGCCGAGGGTGATCTGCGCCGCGAGGGCGATCAGCACCAGCCCGGCCAGTCGGGTCATGCCCACCACTTTCAGTTGCCAGGCCAGACCGAGCAGGACGAGCGTCACCAGCAACGCGCCAATGCGATGGGTCAGGTGAATCGCCGTGCGTGCATCGCTGTCGAGTTGCCCGCCGAGGTAGTTGGGGCCGATGTGTTGGGTCAGATGAAAGCCGTTGGCGAAATCTGCCGGCGGCAGCCATTGGCCGTGGCAGGTCGGGAAGTCGATGCAGGCCACCGCCGCGTAGTTGGAACTGACCCAGCCGCCGAGAGCAATCTGGCCGATCACCAGCAACAGGCCGGCGGTCGCCCAATATTGCAGACGCTTGGGCACGGTCAGCGCCGGCAGCACGCCGGACAGTCGCAAGGTCAGCAGAAACAGCAGGCTCAAGGTCGCGAAGCCACCGAGCAAATGCCCGGTCACCACTTGCGGCCAGAGCTTGAGTGTCACCGTCCACATGCCGAACGCCGCCTGGGCGAACACCACCGCCAGCAGAAACAGCGGCAGTTTCAGCGGTTGCCCGGGATGACGACGATTGACCCACGCGCGCCCGGCCAGTACCGAGATCAGCATGCCGAGGGTGCCGGCGAAGTAGCGGTGGATCATCTCGTTCCAGCCTTTATGCGCCTCCACCGGCGAGTCGGGGTAATGCAGTTCGGCATGGGCCAGTTGGGCTTCGCTTTTCGGCACGCTGATGAACCCGTAGCAGCCCGGCCAGTCCGGACAGCCGAGGCCGGCGTGGGTCAGGCGGGTGTAGGCGCCGAGCAGCACGACGATCAGTGCCAGCAGGGTGGCAAACAGCGCGAGGCGAAATCCAGGTTTGGCCATGACGATGCCCTTATCCGATGTTCGACAGTTTCAGCAGGTGGCGCAGGTCGTTGAGCAGATCCTTGCCCTTGACGCTCGGGTCGTAGCGCAGCACGAGGTTGCCGTGGGGATCGATGATCCACAGTTGCGGCGTGGCCTTGTCGCCCGTGGCCTTGCTGAAGGTGGCTGCGTCCAGCGGGTAGCGTTGCAGCTGCGGGTATTCGCGGGTCAGCTTGGCTTCGTAGTCGGCGGCCAGTGGTTGCGCGGCGGCCAGGGCGTGGCTGGCGCGCCCGGCTTCGCGGCCCAGGCCGATCTGGATCTGCCGCGCCAGGTACACCAGTTGCTGGCAGTCCACCGCGCAATCCTTCGGCGCGGTGACCAGCATCTGCCAGCGCGTTTCGTCAGCCTGGATGCCAAGGTCGGCGCGGGTCTGGCCGTTGCCGATCAGTTCGCCGTGATAGCTGCGACCTTCCGGCACCCAGAACTGCAACTTGTACATGCCGGTGGCGAGGATCATCGGACCGACCACGCCAAGCACGATCAGCAGCAGCTGGATGCGTCCGCGACGGCGACTGGCCGGGGCTTTTGCTTCAGACATGCTGGGTGGATTCATGGCCGCTCCCATGGTGTTTCTCCTTTGCGTTGTGCCAGCCGAGATAGAGGTAAAGACCGAGCAGGGCGGTGGCCATGGCAAACCACTGCACGGCGTAACCGAGGTGTTTTTCCGGGCCCATCGCGACCACCGGCCAGTCGGCCTGATAGCTGGCCGGACCGGGTTCGGCGCGTAATTCGTAGGCGAAGCCGTCGCGTTCGAGGGTTTTCCACAGCTTCGCGGGTTCGACGGCGGTGACGGTTTGCGGCCAGGTACTGCTGACCGGATCGGCATGCAGCTGGAAGGTGGCGCCGGGGGCGACGTACACCCAGGCATCGACATTCACGGCATCGGTCGGTGTGTTGAATTGCGGGGCCGTGCGTCGGTCCGGCCACGGCAGCCAGCCGCGATTGACCAGCAGCCACTGGCCGCTGCGTTGATCCTGAAACGGTTGCAGCAATTCGACGCCGACCTTGCCGTTGCGCTGACGGTTGTCCAGCAACAGGCTGTGGGCGGCGTCGAACTGGCCGTGCAGATGCACCCGGCGAAAGGCCGGATCGGCGCTGTGCAGCAACTCGGTGCTGGCCATCGGTTCGGCGGCGCGGCGTTCGGCGTAGCTGGCGAGCAGGGCGGTTTTCTCCGCGCCCCGGCCCAGTTGCCAGAAGCCCAGCGAAATCAGCAACGGCAGCAGCAGGCCGACCACCAGGGTCGGCACCACACCCGGCCGGAAGCGCTTCATGGTCGCGCCAGAAAATCAGTGAACGCGATCGCTATACTCAACTGCATCGCTTGTTCCCCCGGAGTTCTTCCCATGCTCAAAGCAGCCATCGTCCTGATGCTGATTGCCACGGTGGTCAGCCTGTTCAGCGGCCTGTTTTTCCTGGTCAAGGACGACAGCAGCTCGAATCGGCTGGTGATCGCCTTGAGTGTTCGGGTGGCGTTGGCCGCTTGCACCGTCGGCTTGATTGCCTGGGGTTTCTACAGCGGCCAACTGGTGTCCCACGTGCCGTGGTAGCTGCAAGCGCCAAGCTACAAGCTACAAGCCTTACCGTTTTGACTTGAAGCTCGCAGCTCGCGGCTCGCAGCTGCTGTTAAAGCACATAAACGAAGATGAACAAGCCGATCCAAACCACATCGACGAAGTGCCAATACCAGCTCGCCGCTTCAAAACCGAACTGATGTTCGTTGTCGAAGTGGCCCTTCATGATGCGCAGCAGCATCACGAACAGAATGATCGTGCCGATGGTCACGTGGGCGCCGTGGAAACCGGTGAGCATGAAGAACGTCGCGCCGTAGATGCCCGAGCCGAGGGTCAGCCCCAGTTCGTGGTAGGCGTGGATGTATTCTTCGGCCTGGAAGCCGAGGAACGCGCAACCCAGCAGCACGGTGATCGCCAGCCACAGTTTCAGCGCGCCGCGATGACCTTTCTTCAGCGCGTGGTGGGCGATGGTGATGGTCACGCTGGAACTCACCAGCAGGATGGTGTTGATCAGCGGCAGGCCCCAGGGGCTGATGACTTCCTTGGGCGGCGGGAACAGTTTCGGATCCGGCGTGTGCAACAGCGGCCAGGTGAACTGGAAGTTCGGCCAGAGCATATGAGCGATGCCTTTGGTGCCTTCGCCGCCCAGCGCCGGGCCGGAGATGTGTCGCACGTAGAACAGCGCGCCGAAGAAGGCGATGAAGAACATCACCTCGGAGAAGATGAACCAGCTCATGCCCCAGCGGAACGAGCGGTCCAGCTGCGGGCTGTACAACCCCGCGCGGCTTTCCTTGATCACTGTGCCGAACCAGCCGAACAGCATGTACGCCAGCAACAGGCCGCCGACGAAAAAGATCAGCGGGCCGTGGGATTCCGGACGCGCTGCCTTCAGATCGTTGAACCAGGTCGCCAGACCGTACACGGTGACGAACATCCCCACCGTGGCGACGATCGGCCACTTGCTCTGGGCCGGGACGTAATAGTGCTCATGAGTTGCCATTTATTGTTCTCCTTATCGGGCACGCTTAACCGCCAGTGTTTGCAGCCACCGGAGGATGTCGGGCGGTGATATCGAACAGCGTGTAGGACAGCGTCAGGTGCTTCACGTCCTTGGGCATGTCGCGGTCAACGATGAAACGCACCGGCATCTCGATCTGCTGACCGGGCTGCAGCACCTGCTGGGTAAAACAAAAGCATTCGGTCTTGTGGAAATACGCCGCCGCATTGCTCGGCGCGATGCTCGGCACCGCTTGCGCGCTCATCGGTTTGTCGGTGGGGTTGCGCGCGATGAAGATCATCTCGTTCACCGCGCCGGGGTTGGCCGTCAGTTCGTCATGCTTGGGATAGAAATCCCACGGCATGTCGGCGGTGTTGGTCGACAGAAACTGCACCCGCACCTGCCGCGAAGCATCGACGGTCTGCTCGCCCTCGTACTGCCCGGCGGTCTTGCCGTTGATACCGAACGCCTTGCACATCACGTCGTAGATCGGCACCAGGGCAAAGCCGAAGACGAACATCGCCACCACCACGCCGAGCAGTCGGGTGACCAGCTTCTTCATCGAAATCGAGTCAGCCATGGTGGCGGCCCTCAACGGCTACAGGGTTCATTTCACTTCCGGCGGCGTGGTGAAGGTGTGATACGGCGCCGGTGACGGCACGCTCCATTCCAGACCTTCGGCGCCATCCCACGGTTTGGCCGGAGCCGGCTCGCCGCCACGGATGGTCTTGATCACGATGAACAGGAAGAAGATCTGCGTGGCGCCGAACATGAACGCGCCGATCGACGAGACCATGTTGAAGTCGGCGAACTGCAGGTTGTAGTCCGGAATCCGCCGGGGCATGCCCGCCAGTCCCACGAAGTGCATCGGGAAGAACGTCAGGTTCATGCCGACGAAGGACAGCCAGAAGTGCAGCTTGCCCAGGGTTTCGTCGTACATGTGGCCGGTCCATTTCGGCAGCCAGTAATAGGCCGATGCGAAAATCCCGAAGATCGCCCCCGGCACCAGCACGTAGTGGAAGTGCGCGACCACGAAGTAGGTGTCCTGGTACTGGAAGTCCGCCGGGGCGATGGCCAGCATCAGCCCGGAGAAACCGCCGATCGAGAACAGGATCACGAACGCCACGGCAAACAGCATCGGCGTCTCGAAGGTCATCGAGCCCTGCCACATGGTGCTGGCCCAGTTGAACACCTTCACCCCGGTCGGCACCGCGATCAGCATCGTCGCGTACATGAAGAACAACTCGCCCACCAGCGGGATGCCCACCACGAACATGTGGTGCGCCCAGACGATAAACGACAGGAACGCGATGCTCGCCGTGGCGTAGACCATCGAGGTGTAGCCGAACAGCGGCTTGCGCGAGAAGGTCGGGATGATCTGGCTGACGGCACCGAAGGCCGGCAGGATCATGATGTACACCTCGGGGTGGCCGAAGAACCAGAACACATGCTGGAACAGCACCGGGTCACCGCCACCGGCGGCACTGAAGAAGCTGGTGCCGAAGTGGATGTCCATCAACATCATCGTCACGCACCCGGCCAGCACCGGCATCACCGCGATCAGCAGGAACGCGGTGATCAGCCAGGTCCAGACGAACAGCGGCATTTTCATCAGGGTCATGCCGGGGGCGCGCAGGTTGAGGATGGTAGCGATCACGTTGATCGCGCCCATGATCGAACTGATCCCCATCAGGTGGATGGCGAAGATGAAGAACGTCACGCTTTCCGGCGCATAGGTGGTGGACAGCGGCGCGTAGAACGTCCAGCCGAAGTTTGGCCCGCCACCGGCGGTGAACAGGGTCGAGACCAGCAGCAGAAACGCCGCCGGCAGCAGCCAGAAGCTGAAGTTGTTCATCCGCGGCAGGGCCATGTCCGGCGCGCCGACCATCAACGGGATCATCCAGTTGGCGAGGCCGACGAACGCCGGCATCACCGCACCGAATACCATCACCAGACCGTGCATGGTGGTCATCTGGTTGAAGAATTCCGGCTGGACGATCTGCAGGCCGGGCTGGAACAGCTCGGCGCGGATCACCATGGCGAACGAGCCGCCGAGCAGGAACATGCAGAACGCAAACCACAGGTACAGCGTGCCGATGTCCTTGTGGTTGGTGGTCAGTACCCAGCGCATCAGGCCTTTGGCGGGGCCGTGGGCATGGTCGTGGTCGGCATGACCGTGGTCATCGATGACAGCGCTCATGGCCGGTCTCCTTCAAGTGAGTGGACTGGGCAGGCCGGGGCGCAGGGCTCCGGCCGGTTCATGAAGTACGCAATAGACCGGCTCATTTGCTTTCCGCCTGTTTCAGCTCCAGCACTTCTTTTGGCGTGACCATGTCGCCCTTGTTGTTGCCCCAGGCGTTACGTTCGTAGGTCACGACTGCTGCGATATCGACTTCCGACAACTGCTTGCCGAACGCCGCCATGGCGGTGCCGGGCTTGCCGTGGAAGACAATGCTCAGGTGCGCGTCTTTCGGGCCGGTGGCGATTTTCGAGCCCTTGAGGGCCGGGAACATCGGCGGCAGGCCCTGGCCTTCGGCCTGGTGACAGGCGACGCAGGTGGTGTGGTAGATCTTGTCGCCGCGCTCCTTGAGCTCGTCGAGAGTCCATTCCTTGCTGGTCAGCTCCTTGAGCTGCAACGCTTCGGCCTTGCGCTCGGCGAGCCATTTTTCGTAGTCGGCCTTCTCCTTGACGTCGACCACGATCGGCATGAAGCCGTGGTCCTTGCCGCACAGCTCGGCGCACTGGCCACGGTAGAGGCCGGGCTTGTCGATGCGGGTCCAGGCTTCGTTGACGAACCCGGGAATCGCATCGCGCTTGACCGCGAAGGCCGGCACCCACCAGGAGTGGATCACGTCGGCGGAGGTCACGAGGAAGCGCACCTTGGCGCCGGTCGGCAGCACCAGTGGCTTGTCGACCTCGAGCAGGTAATGCTCGCCCTTGGCTTCCTTGTTGTGAATCTGTTCGGCGGGCGTGGCCAGGTTGCTGAAGAACTCGACGTCCTGGCCCAGGTATTTGTAGTGCCACTTCCACTGATAACCGGTGATCTGGATATCGATATCCGGCTCACTGGTGTCGTACATCTTGATCAGGGTCGCGGTCGCCGGAACGGCCATCGCCACCAGGATCAGCAGCGGGACGACGGTCCAGAGAATTTCGACGGTGGTGCTTTCGTGGAATTTTGCGGCGACCTGCCCGGTAGAACGGCGGTGCACCATCATCGACCAGAACATGGCGCCGAAGACGATGATCCCGATCACCACACAGATCCAGAAAATGGTCATGTGCAGGTCGAATACTGCGTGACTGATTTCAGTCGCTCCAGGCGCCATATTCACAGTCCAGGCAGCTTGCACCGGGCTGAAAATCGACCACAACAGGAGGCCCATCCAGACGTGTGGATGTCGCATCATTGCGGGTTCCCCTTATCGTTCTTGTTATCCCGCCGGCTTTCACCAGAGGCAAGGGAGCGGCTGCATCAGACTACGAACTTGAATCGCCGGGCCTTGCTGCGTGGGCAGTCGGGCGTCATCAGCTAACTCCATTCAATGGCGAGTATAGACAGCCACCGAGAAATGCAATGTGCGGACGTAAATCGTATGAAACAGCTGGCACTTGCGTTCCAGGGCACGAATGGAGAAGGATGCAGACGAGTGTTGGCAAACCGATATAACGCCGTTGCATCAAGGATGAAATAATTATGACAAATGCGTCTTAGCATTTTTCGTAAGCCAGCTAAGTTATGTCTTCCCTATTTCATTGCCTTGTTTCCTGGAGTTTTCATGAACACCGCCGCATTGCGCGAGCAGATCCACATAGCCCGACAACACGAGATTGAAACCGGAAAGCTGACCCGTCAGCTGGAAGCCCAACTGCAACACCTGCACCCGGCCATCCAGTTGCCGGAAACCGACGCCAACGGCGTGCTGACGCGTTTTGTCGCCGCCTACATCGACGAAGTGCCAGACCTGCTGGATGCAGCCAATGAAGTCGCCAGGGAAGCGGGAATCGAGTCGCAGATCAAACCGGTGCTGAAAATCGCCGAGCAGTACTTCATCCAGCCGCCCGTGGGCCTGGACAGTCTGCTGGACGAAGCCTATCTGGCGCACCGTTTTGTCGAAGAGGTCAACGACCTGTACATCAAGCATTTCGGCCAGCCACTGATCCCCTTGGACATGACGGTCGCCAATCTGATTGCTCACCAGTTGATCGGTGAGGAATTTGCCAACCAACTCGACGAAGTGGTGCATCACGCAGTGGACAGCATGCTCGACGACGACAGCTTTGCGCTGGAGTCGGTGGAAGCCTACCGCGAGAAACTCAGCAGCCCGGACACCGGTGCGGCGTGGAAACGCTGGCCGTGCATGAGCCGCCGTCTGGGCGTGGGCCTGGAGCTGGATCAGCCTGCGGCTTGATCCCGGCGCAAACGATTGGGGGAACAGATTGCTCTGTTCCCCCAAATGTTTTCAGCCCGCCGCTCCGATCCCGGTGGTGGTGCGGATCCGCCCCTCGAGCCGTCGTTTCAACCCGCGCGACTCGATCAACAGCTTCGCCCCCTTGGCCGCATTCGCCCGGCCCCACTCTTCGAGCAGTTCCAGACACGAATGGTCGATGTAGCTCAGGTTATTGAGCGGCACATGCACCGTGGTGCCCGGCGGAATGCTGCCCAGTACCTGAGTCAGTGCCGGCACTTTGAGGAACGTCGCGGCGCCCACCAGGCGCAACTCCATTTCCCCGTCCTGCGGCAGATCGATCAGGCTGATTTTCAGGCGTGAGGCCTTGAACGCCAGTTTCACCAGGGTCAGACCGAAACCGATCAGCACGCCGGTCAACAGGTCGGTGAAGATGATCGCCAGTGCTGTGGCGGCGTAGGTGAACATCGGCATCCGGCCATATCGGGCCAGACCACGGAATGCCTTGAGGTCCACCAGTTTGAAGCCGGTGTAGACCAGAACGCCCGCCAGACTCGCCACCGGAATGCTCTGCAACACGCTCGACAGCAACAGCACGAACGCCAGCAGCCACAGGCCATGGAAAATCGTCGAGTAGCGTGTGGTGGCGCCGGCCTGGACGTTGGCCGAACTGCGCACGATCACCCCCGTCATCGGCAGCGCGCCGACCAGACCGCAAAGCATGTTGCCGACGCCTTGCGCGGACAGCTCCCGGTCGAAATCCGAACGCGGGCCGCTGTGCATGCGATCCACCGCAGCGGCGGACAGCAGGGTTTCGGCGCTGGCGATGAAGGCGACGGCGAATGCGGCGATCAGCAGCGTTGGATCGGCGAGACTGAGCAGATCCGCCGGTTTCAGCCAGTCGATGGCTTCGGCGAGATTCTCTGGCACTTCAACCCGTTTCACTTGCAACGCCAACAGCAGGCTGGCGCCTGTCGCCAGCCCGACCCCGAGCAGCGCGCCCGGAATAAAGCGCAGCGAATGCGGGCGGAATTTCTCCCACAACCACATCACGGCTATGGTCGACAGCCCGAGCAACCCGGCCTGCCAGCCTAAGGACGGCAAGGCCTGCGCCACTGCGCCGGGGAATGCCGTGAGGTTGTCGAGGCCGGAGGGTTTCGGTGACGCATCGAGCATCACATGCACTTGCGACAGCACAATCAGCACGCCAATCCCCGCGAGCATGCCGTACACCACCGCTGGCGCCGTGACCCGAAACCAGCAACCGAGCTTCAGCCGTCCGGCCACCAGTTGCAGAAAACCGGCGAGCAGCAGGATCGGCCCGAGCATTTCGATGCCGTGCTGGCGCACCAGCTCGAACACCAGCACCGCCAGACCCGCCGCCGGCCCGCTGACCTGCAACGGCGACCCCGCCAGCCAGCCCACCACCAGACCGCCGATGATCCCGGTGATCAGGCCTTTGGCCGGCGGCAGCCCTGACGCAATGGCAATGCCCATGCACAGCGGCAGGGCGACCAGAAACACAACCACTGAAGCGAGCAGCTCCCGTGGCAACACAGCTTTCAATTGAGCCGCACGCATGGCGATACTCCCGAAGTTTTCTTCAGGCGTGGCAAGGCCTGGCCGCTGAAACAGCGGCCGGCGTCAAACCACACAGATTTTTAGGAGGATTTAGAAGCGCGCTTTGGGCGTCGCCACCGGGATCGGATGGCTGCCGTCGAGCGGCAGGAAGCATCCCTGATCCGCGTCGTAAGCTTTGATTTCGCTGGTTTCGATGTTGTAGACCCAGCCATGGATGAACAGATGACCGTTCGCCATGCGCGAGGCTACCGAAGGATGGGTACGCAAGTGCTGCAGTTGGGCGATGACGTTTTCCTCGGTGAGGATCGGCATGCTTTCTTTTTCGTCGGCGCAGTTGCAGTTGTCATGCACCATGGTTTTCGCGACTTCGGCGTGGCGCAGCCAGGCTTTGACCGTCGGCATCTTTTCCAGGCTGTCCGGGTTGAGCACCGCGCGCATGGCGCCGCAGTCGGAGTGGCCGCAGATGATGATGTGCTGCACGCCAAGTGCCAGAACCGCATATTCGATGGCGGTGGAAACGCCGCCGTTCATCTGGCCGTAGGGTGGCACCACGTTGCCGACGTTCCGCGTCACGAACAGATCGCCGGGCGAACTCTGGGTGATCAGTTCGGGCACGATGCGCGAATCGGCGCAGGTGATGAACATGGCCCGTGGCGACTGGGCCGTGGCGAGTTTCTTGAAGAGTTCTTCCTGCTGCGGAAAGACCTCATGATGAAAATGCAAAAAGCCGTCAACGATACGATTCAACGCTGCATCGGCGGATTCCGCCACAGGGGCGGCTTGCGCCGACGCAGCCAACGGCTGTTTATCCTTGTCACTCATGATTCATCCTCATTGGCGGATTCGGGGAGTCGTTCCCGTGTATTCCGGTGTGAAGCCAGTGGCTGTTTAGAACATCCGGGTCATCCCGACCCGTCAGTCACTCGATGAACAAGGTAACCGCCGAAACTTAACTCAAACTGAATCAAGCGCTCTAGAACGTGTGTTCCAGGTCACAAAAAACGTGACCGGCGTAAACCGGGCCCAGCATTCCTTCCTCTCAACCATAGGCCAATTGACCCTAAATCAGCGCTATCTGGCGACCCGGCGGACAGAAGGCTGTGCAGTCGAGGTTGAAGCCTTCGCGGTGATTGAGCCCCAGGCGCTTGATCGCTTTGGCGAAGCGCTGGGCGAGCAGATCGGCGAACGGACCCTCGCCGCGCATCCGGGCACCGAAACGGCTGTCGTAAAGCTCGCCGCCACGGCTCTGGCGGATCAGGCTCAACACATGCGCCGCACGTTGCGGGTAGTGCGCCTCAAGCCATTCCTCGAACAGCGGCGCCACCTCCAGCGGCAGGCGCAGCATCATGTAGGCCGCGCTCTGGGCACCGGCGGCGTGGGCTTCGGTCAGCAGGCTTTCGATTTCGCTGTCGTTGATCATCGGAATCATCGGCGAACACAGCACACCGACCGGAATCCCCGCCTCGCGCATCACCCGAATCGCCCGCAACCGGGCCTTGGGCGCAGCGGCGCGGGGTTCGAGGATGCGTTTGAGTTCGTCGTCCAGGGTGGTCAGGCTGATCATCACCGCCACCAGCTGTTGTTGCGCCAGTTCGGTGAGCAGGTCGAGGTCGCGCAGGATCAGCGAGCCCTTGGTGACGATGGTCACCGGATGCCGGTAGCGCAGCAGCACTTCGAGGGTCTGGCGTGTGATCCGGTGTTCGCGTTCGATCGGCTGATAGGGATCGGTATTGGAGCCGAGGTTGATCGGCGCGCATTGATAGCCTTTTTTCCCCAGCTGTTCTTCCAGCACCTGGGCGGCGTTGGTTTTGGCGATCAGTTTGGTTTCGAAATCCAGCCCCGGCGACATGTCCCAATAGGCGTGGCTGGGTCGTGCATAGCAATAAATGCAGCCGTGCTCGCAGCCGCGATAGGGATTGATCGAGCGGTCGAACGGCAGGTCCGGCGAGGTGTTGCGGGTGATGATGGTCTTCGCGGTTTCGAAGCTGACTTCGGTGCCCTGGGTCAAAGGCACTTCCTGAAACCAGCCGTCATCCTCGGCCACCGAACGACTCGGCGCGAAGCGGTTGTGCGGGTTGGTCGCGGTGCCGCGACCGCGCGGGGGCAAGGGGCTGGTCATCACGGGTGTCCTTTGTCTGTACATGCATACAGTATCCGCAAGGTGGCGGAGGATCCACTACCGTTCAGCCGTCGATCAATAAATCGAGCGGTTAGTTGCAAGTTTGTCTAGAGCTAAAGTTGTAGTTGTGCAAATTGAAGAAACATAAGTTGGCTGTTCGTTTACTGTTCAAGTTCGTAGTATCCACTTCGCTTCACACCACTTGACTATATAAAAGACAAAAGGATTTGATGATGTCGTTTTTTAATTCGCGCGGTATTTTTCTGCAACTGATGCAGCCCGGTCCATCGGAACCCAATACACTGGTTTCCATGCAACTGGCGCGTAAGGAACTGGGCTGGGATGCCGAGGCTGGCGTGCAGACCGAAATGCTGGTTGATCCGATTTTTGTCACCGCCACCTCCCGGGATGGCGGCCATACCTTCAGCATTGGCCGTCTGGAGCACGATGTGGATCGTGACGGTGAAATCGGTGAGCAGGATCGAGCCAAACTGGTTGCTCTGGCCAAAGCCTATGCCAGTATTACCAATCCGTAACAGTCATTAAATAAATAACCCCTGCATGACTGATCATGCAGGGGTTACTGCGTTTAGTTGTGGTTTGTTACTTGTCCGAGATCACCGGCTGATGTTGTAGTCATATCGTCGGTACGTAACTTGGCAACATCTTTTGCGGTGACGGTGGAGCCCTTGTTACCCCAACTTCCACGAATAAAGCTCACGACATCCGCCACTTCCTGATCCGACAGACGCCAGGCGAAACCCGGCATGGTGAAGGTCGATGGCGCTGCGTGCGTCGCAGGCAAGGTGCCGCCCTTGAGCACAATGTGGATAAGCGAGGTCGGGTCGTCCGATTGCAACACCGGATTGCCTGCCAGCGCCGGGAACACCCGGGTGTAGCCGTGGCCGTCCGTGCGGTGGCACGCCGCGCAGTTGTCGATGTACACAGACGCGCCACGCTGACTGTCATCACCGTTCCACAAGGCCTTGGCAGCTTTCTCGTCGTACTGGTGCGGCTGGTCGGCAGGATCATTGGCTGGCAGCGATTTCAGGTAGCGGGCAATCGCGGTCAGGTCGGCGTCGGTCATGTACTGCATGCTGTGGGTGACCACGTCGCTCATGCCGCCGAACACCGCACTGCGGTCGCTGCGACCGGTTTTGAGGAACTGCACCAGTTGTTCTTCGCTCCAGCTGCCGAGACCGTCCTTGTAGTCGCCGCGCAGGCTCTTGGCGATCCAGCCTTCCAGCGGCGCACTGCCTGACAGAAAACTGCTGCCTTCGGCCGCGCTCAGGGATTTTTCCTGCATGGTCAGGGCCCGTGGCGTATGGCAGGCGCCGCAATGTCCGAGGCCTTCCACCAGATACGCCCCACGGCTGACGACGGCATCCTCCGACGCGGCTTTGTAATCCTCGACCTTCGGCGCGAACAGCCAGCGCCAGCCCATCAGCGGCCAGCGCATGCTCAGTGGCCACGGGATGTCGCTGGCCTTGTTCTCTTGCGCCACCGGTTCCACGCCGTGCATGAAGTAGGCGTAAAGCGCCTGCATGTCCGTTTCGCTGACGCGGGCGTAGGACGGATATGGCATCGCCGGGTACAAGGTATTGCCGTTTTTGGCCACGCCATGGCGCACGGCCTGGTCGAAATCCTCGAAACTGTAGTCACCGACGCCGGTTTTATCCGGGGTGATGTTGGTCGAGTAGATCGTGCCGATCGGGGTTTCCATCGGCAGGCCACCGGCGAACGGCTTGCCGTCCCTGGCCGTGTGGCAGGCCACACAGTCGCCGGCTCGGGCGAGGTATTCGCCTTGCTTGATCAAGGATTGATCAACTTCGGCGCCATGAACGGCAGTGCTGCCGAGCAGGGCCAGGGTCGCGATAACGAGAGTCTTCATGGTCATCGCTCCTTAAGCCTGAACCAGCGGGCCGGGGTTTTTCAGGTAATGCTCGCGGATCGCTTTCGCCGACCAGTAGGTCAGCGCGGCAACCAGGCCGGTCGGGTTGTAGCCCAGGCCTTGCGGGAATGCCGAGGCGCCCGGGACGAATACGTTGTGCACGTCCCAGCTCTGCAGGTAGCGGTTCAGCGCGCTGGTCTTCGGATCGGTGCCCATGATCGCGCCACCGTTGAGGTGGGTGGTCTGGTACGACGCGGTGTTGAAGTGGTCGCCGACTTTCTTGCCGATCACGGCGATGGCTTTCGGGCCCATGGCCTCGGCGATCTTGCCCATTTTCTCGACCATGAAGCGGTTCATCTTGATGTCGTTTTCCTGCCAGTCGAACGTCATCCGCAGCAGCGGCATGCCGTAGGCATCGCGGTACACCGGGTCCAGATCGAGGTAGTTGCCACGGTAGGACTGATGCGCGCCGTGGGCGTCCATCGACACTTGGTGGGTGTAGTAATCGGCGGTGGCGCGTTTCCACGCACTGCCCCAGGCCGGAGTGCCCGGCGGGTTGGAGGTGCCGGCGATCGGTCGGCTGCCGGCCTGGTTGACCCACATCGGCGAGCCACCGACGAAGCCATGCGGCCCGTGATCGAAGTTGTCGGCGTTGAAGTCATCCACCGCCACACCGTTGCCGCCGGCGCCGATGAAGTTGTTGGTGTGGGTGTCCTTGTCGAAGAACGCCTTGATGGTGGCCATGTTCTGGTAGGCGAAGTTGCGCCCGACCACGCCTTCACCGCTGACCGGGTCGTAGGGTTTGCCGATGCCGGAAAGCAGCATCAGGCGCACGTTGTGCAACTGGAACGCGCCGAGGATCACCAGATCCGCCGGTTGTTCGATCTCGCGACCCTGGCCGTCGATGTAGGTGACGCCGGTGGCCTTGGTTTTCGTGCTGTCGAGGTTGACCCGCAGCACATGAGCGTTCGGCCGCAGTTCGAAATTCGGCAGCGGCTTCAGCGCCGGCAGAATGTTCACGTTCGGCGACGCTTTGGAATACATGTAGCAAACGTAACCGCTGCAGAAACCGCAGAAGTTGCACGGGCCCATCTGCGCACCGTAGGGATTGGTGTACGGCCCCGACGTATTTGCGGAAGGCAGGTTGTAGGGTTTGTAACCGACTTCGGTAGCCGCTTTGCCGAACAGCTGTGCGGAAACCGTGTTTTTCTGCGCTTCCAGCGGGAACGGGTTCGAGCGATCCGGTGCGTACGGGTTGCCGCCCTTGCCCTGACCGACCAGTTGGCCATTCACGGTCCAGGCCTGGCCGGAGGTGCCGAAGACTTTTTCGGCGAAATCGAAGAACGGTTCCAGCTCTTCATAGCTGACGCCGAAGTCCTGGATGGTCATGTCCTTGGGGATGAAGCTTTTGCCGTAGCGCTCTTCGTAGTGGCTGCGCATGCGCAACTCGATCGGGTCGACCCGAAAGTGCACGCCCGACCAGTGCAAACCGGCGCCGCCCACGCCATTGCCCGGCAGGAACGCGCCCAACTGGCGGTTCGGCAGGGCGATGTCGTTGACGCTGTGACGGATGGTGACGGTTTCCTTGGAAACGTCCTGGAAGAGTTTTTTCCGCACGCTGTAGGTGAGTTCGTCGATCACCTGGGGATAGTTGCCGTCCGGGTAGGTGTCCTGCATCGGTCCGCGTTCCAGCGCCAGCACGTTGAGTCCGGCTTCGGTCAGCTCCTTGGCCATGATCGCGCCTGTCCAGCCGAAACCGACGATCACTGCGTCGACCTTCTTCATTACCGTTGCCATGCTCACGCCCTCTCGCCGCGAATCGAAACTGCCGGGAAGGGGTACTGCTCGTTGCGTTCCACCCAATCCATGAAATCGGCGCGGGCGCCGGGGAAGCCGATCATGGTCCAGCCGACCATGCCTTTATTGCCGCCGTGGATCGGGTCGCAGAAGAACCCTTCCTTGGTGTTTTGCAGCAGCAGACTGAAGAAAATCTTCGCCGGAACCGCGTCGAATTGCGGTTTTCCGGCTTCAAGCTGCTTGAGCAGATCGTCTCGGGTAGCGCTGTCTTGCTCGGCAAATGTTTTACCGTTGATGGATTTTGCCCACTGATCCGTGGCGGCAATGCCGAGGCGATAGATCTCTTTTGGCACCAGTTTGCTCTGCCAGCCCATCTCTGGCGCGGCGTCGGCATTGAACGGGCCCTGCATGTACCAAAGAGCACCGGCGGCGTACGGGGTGTTCATCTGACGGTCGATGTATTCCGGCACGCCAGCTTCGAGTGCACCTGGGCCTTGCGCATCGTTGGGGATCAACTGCGCGACGGCGGCATTGATGAACGCCCACTCTTCGGCGGTGAAGTAGCTCGGCTGATAAGTGCTGGCCTCAAAGGCGGCCGTTTTCGCCGGAGCTGTGGCAGGCGCGCTTTCAGGCGCTGCTTGCAGCACCGTGCTGCCGAGACCGCTGCCGGCCAGAGTCACGACCGGAATCAGGGTCAGGGATTTGCGCAAAAACTCACGCCGCGGGTTGTCTCGATCTTCATCAGACATGGGTAATGCACCTCATCAGGCATTGATGGTTGTCAGCCGTTTCTGCGAACGGCTCAAGAATTTTCTGGCTGCGACGTGGCCGGAATGACCGGGAGAAAGGCGACGCGTCTGCAACATGATGTGACAAATGGTAGCAGGCTAAGCAACCGGATGAACCGATTCAGCCGAAAAAAGACCGCTTTTCGACCAAGGGAGCCGGCGTATTCACGATTCTTTTACAAGCGCCTCACGGGGATTTGACTACGTGGCTAGCAAGCTGCGGCCTTCACTGACGAAACCCACACGGTCGCCGTAAAGCATGTTCCTGACGCGTTTTTCCTCCGCATTCTGTTTGTCGCTGTTTGCGCTGTTCAGCTGGATTCCCGCTCAGGCTGCGGACACTCCGGCTTCCCGTCCCGTCGAGTGGGCGCAACCGGTAGAGGTGCAATACAACCTGTTCCAGATGTCGCCCACGCTGTATCGCAGCGCGCTCCCCGACGACGGCGCGGTACCGTTGCTGAACAACCTGAAGGTGGCCACGGTCATCAACTTCCTGCCGGAAGCGGATTCCAACTGGTTGAAAGCCCCCGGTATCCATCAGGTGCAATTGCCCTATCGCACCAATCACGTGGACGACAGTGACGTGCTCAAGACCCTGCGTGCCATCCAGTCCGCCGAAGCCGACGGCCCGGTGTTGATGCACTGCAAGCACGGCTCCGATCGCACCGGCCTGATGGCGGCGATGTACCGGATCGTCGTGCAGGGCTGGAGCAAGGAAGACGCTCTGAACGAAATGACTCAGGGCGGCTTTGGTGAGAGTGGGCACTTCCGGGACAGCGTGCGCTACGTGATGCAGGCCGATGTCGATAAATTGCGTACCGCGCTGGCCAATGGCGATTGCAGCACCAGCGCGTTTGCCACGTGCTCGATGAAGAGCTGGTTTCAGACGGTCAATCTGAAGTAACCCCTCCGGCCTCTCCGTCAACGAGGCCGCCGATGAACGCTTCTACCGCGTCCAGCAACGGACGCCCCGCGCCTGGCGCAAAGAACGTTGCACGAAACTCACGGCCGGTTTGCGCGTTGAACACCCAGTCGCGACTGAAGCGTTTGAATGCTTCCTGAGCCAGCACGCCCGACCAGACGTAGGCGTAAACCGAGGCCTCGTATTGGGTCACCATGTAATCGAATCCATTGGCGAACCGGTGATCGTCCGGTAGTTGCAGAGGACCCAGGCGGCGCTGCACAGCGGTGCAAACCTCCTCGACCGAGCGCCCGTCGCCGGGGGTCAGGTGCAGCTCGAAATCAATCATCGCCCCCATCAGCAACAAGGCCTGCTGCCGGCTGGAGTGGGCCTGAGCAGCTGACAGTGCCGCGTCGACCCGTGTGGCGCTCAAGCGTTCGCCGGTCTGAAAATGCGCGCCGAGCCACAGCACAAACTCCCGCGACAAACACCACTGCTCGAACAACTGCCCGGAAAACTCCGCCGCTTCATGGCCCAGTTGCAGGATGCCGGACAGGCTGTGATGGGGCGAGCGTGTCAGCACGTGTTGGAGGCAATGGCCAAACTCATGAAACAGCACCCGCAGATCGTCGATTTCGAGCCAGCACGGATGGGTATCGGTGGCCGGTGTGAAATTGCTGTAGAGCAGGGCAATCGGCAGCGCCGGGCGGCCTTCGGCGTTGATCCGGCGATTGCGCAGCGTGGAGGTGCCGGGGAAGTCCACCGCGTTGTCGCGGTGAAACGGGTCGAGGTAGATGTAGCCGATGACCTGTTCATGCTCGCTGATTTCCAGCAGGCGCACATCGTCATGCCAGTGGCCGCCACCGGACCGCTCGACGATGCGGATCCCGAACATCCGTTCGCAGAACAGAAAGAGCCTGCGCAGGGTGCCCTCGAGCGGAAAGTAATCACGCAGGTTTTCCAGCGCACCGGGAAACTGCTGCTGGCGCCATTCTTCGGCGAGGAAGTCTTCATCCCACGGCTGAACCCGGTCAATCCCGCGTTGCTGCGCGAAGGCTGCCAGTTGTTTTGCATCCTGCGCGAGGGCAGGTGCCAGCTGCGCCACCTGACGCTGGAGAAAACCACTGACCCATTCCGTCGTCCGGGTGCTGTTTTTGGCCAGACTCAGTTGCGCGGCGTTTTCATGGCCGAGCAAACGGGCTTTTTGCTGGCGCAGGGCAAGCAGCCTGGTCAGCACCGGGCCGTTATCGAAGCGACCGGCCAGCGGCCCGCGATCGGAGGCACGGGTCATGTAGGCAACGTAGCATTCCTCCCGCAGGGCGCGGTTTTCGGCGTACTTGAGGATGTGCTGGCAGGTGTTCTGGTCCAGCCGGATCAACCAGCCGTCATGCCCGGTCTGGCGTGCGGCGAGTGCCAGCCGATCTTTCATGGCCGGCGACAAGCCTGCGAGCAGCGCAATATCGTCAATACGTTTGCTCCACGCCTCGGTCCAGCGATCGAGGTTGTCCAGAAATACGAATTCCAAGCCTCCGATCTCGCGGTTCAACCGCGCCAGCTCCTGCTGCTGTTCAGTGGGAAGCTCAATGCCCGACTGCTTGAATCGGCGCAGAATTCGCGACAGTGCGATGTTGCGCGCCTCATCGAAACTGCCGGCGATCGAGCTCTGCGCCAAACGCTGATAGGTCTCGTACAACCGGCGATTGTGGGCTTTTTCAGAGCGATACTGATTGATCGCCAGATGCGCTTTGGCGCTTTCCACGAGCCAGACCGCATCGTCGGATCTGACCATCGACAACGTTTCAAGAATCGAGCGAACTTCACCGAGGCGCGCGTCGGCTTCGTCGATGCTCAGTACCAGATCATCCCAGCCGGGATGTTCGGTCTGACTGGCGATCACCTGGGCGATGATTCTTTGGTTGTCCGCAATGATGCAGGTGACCGCCGGCAGCAGGTGCTCGGCGCGAATCGCTGGCCACGGTGGCAGCGTCCAGTGTTGCAGGAGGGGATTGGTGTCGGGCATGGCAGCTTCCTTCGAGGCGTGGCGCAAAAGGCCAGCCTACGAAGCAAGTGCGGGGGACAGGTGTTAAGCCAATACCACCTTCCACCGACGAATCGGGGAAGGTGATTGAGGATCAGTGCTGCTCGTCGGGCTTTTTCTTCAACTTCGGATTCGGGAAGAACTGCACCGCCTGAACCGTTTTGTCCGGGGCAGGCTTGAGCGCGCTGGTGTTGACCCGCGTGCCCAGCTCTTTCGGCACCGACAGCCCTTGGGCATTGAGCGTATCGCTGTAGCCGCACGCCACACATTCGCGGTGCGGGACATCGTCCTCGCTCCACATCATCAGTTTGTCCGGCTCGCTGCACGCCGGGCAGACCGCCCCGGCGATAAAGCGTTTTTTGGTCTTCACGGGTGCCTCACTCATGCTGCCGCGTCCTCACTCAGGCCGCTGTGGCGCAAGAGTGCGTCAATCGACGGCTCACGGCCACGGAAGTCGACGAACAGCACCATCGGCTCCTGCGAGCCACCGCGGGCCAGGATCGCTTCACGGAAGGCGCGACCGGTGTCGGCATTCAGCACGCCGTCTTCTTCGAACTTCGAAAAGGCATCTGCCGACAGCACTTCCGCCCACTTGTAGCTGTAGTAACCCGCCGCGTAACCGCCGGCGAAGATGTGGGCGAAGCTGTTCGGGAAGCGGTTGTAGGCCGGCGGACGCATCACCGACACCTCGTCACGCACGCCTTCCAGAACCTGCGCGACGCTGCGGCCGTCACCGTGAGTGGCGTGCAGTTCGAAGTCGAACAGCGAGAATTCCAGTTGGCGCACCATCATCAGGCCGGACTGGAAGTTTTTCGCCGCGAGCATTTTTTCCAGCAGATCCTGTGGCAGCGGCTCGCCGGTTTCGTAGTGGCCGGAAATCAGCGCGAGGCCTTCCGGCTCCCAGCACCAGTTCTCCATGAACTGGCTCGGCAGCTCGACTGCGTCCCACGCCACGCCGTTGATGCCGGAAACGCCGGCATGCTCGACGCGGGTCAGCAGGTGATGCAGGCCGTGGCCGAATTCGTGGAACAGGGTGGTCACTTCATCGTGGGTCAGCAGCGCAGGCTTGCCGCTGTCGGCCGGGGTGAAGTTGCACACCAGGTTGGCCACCGGGCTTTGCAGTACACCGTCGAGGGTGCGGCGACGGTCGCGGGCGCCGTCCATCCACGCGCCGCCACGCTTGTTGGCGCGGGCGTAGAGGTCGAAGAAGAAGCGACCGACGTGCTGGCCGTTTTCTTTGATTTCGAACAGGCGCACGTCCGGGTGCCAGGTGTCGAAGCCTTTCAGTTCGGCGATTTCGATGCCGTACAGGCGCTGAACGATGGCGAACAGACCACCCAGCACTTTGTCGATCGGGAAGTAGGCGCGCAGGGTTTCCTGAGCGACGCTGTAACGCTGTTCACGGAGTTTTTCACCGTAGAAACCGCTGTCCCAGCTTTGCAGATCGGCGCAGCCCTGCTCGGCGGCGTAAGCCTTGAGCTGTTGCAGATCCTGGGCGGCAAACGGTTTGCTGCGCTTGGCCAGGTCGCGCAGGAAGCTCAGCACCTGATCGCTGGACTCGGCCATTTTGGTCGCCAGGCTCAGTTCGGAGAAGCTGGAGAAACCAAGCAGTTTGGCCAGTTCCTGACGCAGGTCGAGGATTTCGCCCATCACCGGGCCGTTGTCGTTCTGGCCGGCGTTCGGGCCTTGATCCGACGCACGGGTGCAGTAGGCGGCGTAGACTTCTTCGCGCAGCGCACGGTCCTGGGCGTAGGTCATCACCGCGTAGTAGCTCGGGAATTCCAGGGTGATCAGCCAGCCGTCGAGGCCTTTGTCCTGTGCCGCAGCGGCCATTTGCGCCTTGGCCGAATCGGTCAGGCCGGCGAGTGCGGCTTCGTCGGTCAAGTGCTTGGTCCAGGCCTGAGTGGCGTCGAGCAACTGGTTGGAGAAGCGGCTGCCCAGCTCGGACAGCTTGCTCTGCACTTCGGCATAGCGCTTCTGCTCGGCTTCCGGCAGGTCGATGCCCGACAGACGGAAATCGCGCAGGGCGTGTTCCAGAATGGTTTTCTGCGCCACGT
This sequence comes from Pseudomonas paraglycinae, assembly GCF_021601625.1. Lineage (GTDB taxonomy): Bacteria > Pseudomonadota > Gammaproteobacteria > Pseudomonadales > Pseudomonadaceae > Aquipseudomonas > Aquipseudomonas paraglycinae. Next base: position 259,886 of record NZ_BQHR01000010.1, read on the forward strand.
CGAAACCGGCGGCTTCCGGGCTGTTGGCCAGGGCTTCATAAGCCTGGAACAGTTCGCGGTTCTGGCCCATTTCGGTGGAATAGGCGCTCAACGCCGGCAGGCACGACTCGTAGGCTTCACGCAGTTCGGCGCTGTTGCACACGGCATTGAGGTGGCTGACCGGGCTCCAGGCAGCGCCCAGGCGATCATTGAGTTCGTCCATCGCCAGCACCAGCCCGGCCCAGGTCGGGTTCTGGCCCTGGGTCTTGAGGATTTCGGCAATGGCGGCGCGGTTGTCGGCCAGGATGGTTTCGATGGCCGGCTGCACGTGTTCGGCACGGATCGCGGAGAACGGCGGCAGGTCGTAGGACTGCAGAAGAGGGTTGTTCACGCTCACGGTTGGCACCTTGGCTGGAAGAAACATGCGCCCATCTTAATTACAATCGACACCCACCGCAGCTATCGGCGACAGAGAGAGAACTAATCGTGTCCCTTCGCAAGTACCAGAATCACACCCCACGCTTGAGCCCAGGCGCCTTTGTCGACGGCTCCGCGGTGGTGATCGGCGACGTCGAAATCGGCGAAGACAGCTCCGTGTGGCCGCTGACCGTGATCCGCGGCGACATGCACTGCATCCGCATCGGTGCGCGCACCAGCGTGCAGGATGGTTGTGTGTTGCACATCACTCACGCTGGCCCGTTCAACCCGGACGGTTTTCCGCTGCTGATTGGCGATGACGTGACCATCGCCCACAAGGTCATGCTGCATGGCTGTACGGTCGGCAGCCGCGTACTTATCGGCATGGGCAGCATCGTCATGGACGGCGCGGTGGTCGAGGACGATGTGATCATCGGCGCCGGCAGTCTCGTGCCACCGGGCAAACGCCTGGAAAGCGGTTTCCTGTACGTGGGCAGTCCGGTGAAACAGGTCCGTCCGCTGACCGACAAGGAAAACGCCTTTTTCACCTACAGCGCGGCGAACTACGTGAAGCTCAAGGACCTGCATCTGGCTGAAGGCTACGACCAGCTCTGATTTTTCTCTCTATTGCCCGGGATTTTTCATGCATTACCAGACCGTACTGTTCGACCTCGATGGCACCCTTACCGATCCGCGTGAGGGCATCACCCGTTCCATTCAGTTCGCCTTGAGCAAGCTCGGCATCGATGAGCCGGACCTGACCAAGCTGGAACACTTCATCGGCCCGCCGCTGTTGCAGGCGTTCATGCAGTTTTATGGTTTTGATGAAGCGAAAGCCTGGGAGGCGGTGAATTTCTATCGCGAGCGCTTCAAGGTCACCGGCCTGTACGAGAATCGGGTGTTCGAGGGCGTCACGCCGTTGCTGGAAACCCTGAGCGGCCAGGGTCGGCAGCTGTATATCGCGACGTCGAAGCCTTGGGTGTTCGCCCGGGAAATCGCCCGGCACTTTGATTTCGCCAGACACTTCAAGGTGATTTACGGCAGCGAACTGGACGGCACCCGTACCAACAAGGTCGAGCTGATTGCGCACCTGATGGCCGAGGAAGGGCTGGATCCGGCCAATACGCTGATGATCGGTGACCGCAAGCATGACCTGATCGGTGCTCGCAGCAACGGGCTGGATGCGGCGGCCGTGGGTTACGGTTTTGGCAGCCATGAAGAGCTGAGCGCTGAAGCACCGGCGTATCACTTCGAGACGCTGGCGGAGCTGCATCAGGCGTTTTTGCAGCGCCAGTGATATCGCCTTCGCGGGCAAGCCCGCTCCCACAGGAAACCGAGTACCACTGCTGAAACACTGTCCCTGTGGGAGCGAGCTTGCTCGCGATGGGGCCAAAAAAGCCGCTGTAGGTTTATGAGCCTGCCAGCACTTTCAAAGCCGACTTACGCTCAACGACCGGCAAGCCACCCAACTTTTCGACCTCTGCGTAAAACCTGACCCAATCCCCACCAACCTGCCTGAACAACGCCGCAAACGCCGGTACCCACTGGTCATACAGCCCGAACGGCAATAGCCGTGCGTTGTTCAACGGCGCATTGACCCAGGCGTCATAGCGTTTGTCGCCGGCCCACTGGTCATCGCGCATCGCTCGGTAATCCTGTCGAAACCGTTCGAACTCTGCCGCCTTGCGCTCGCGCATCTGCGCTGTCGCCAATGGTTGTGCATAGAGTTTTTCGAGGCGTGAACGGGTATCGAGGATCAGCTGAATGAATTGATCCCGCTGCTTCAGTTTCGAGTCGTTTTCCGGGGGCAAGCCACGAAACGCTCGCCACTGCCGCGTACCTTCCTGCTCGACGAAGGTCGCGAAGGACTCGTTGAACTCGGTGTCATCCTTCACATAGAAACGTTGGTGGGCCAGTTCATGGAAGATCAGCGTCGCCAGACGCTCGTCGCCCCAGCCCATCATCGAATTGAGGATCGGATCGTTGAACCAGCCGAGGGTCGAGTAGGCCTCGACGCCGCCGATCGACACGTCCATGCCTTGCAGGCGCTGAATCGCTGCTTCGCCCCGCGCCGCGCTCTGGCTGTAATAGCCGCGGTAGGCCACGCAACCGGCAATCGGGAAGCAATGGTTCTGCGGGCTCAGGGAAAACTCCGGGGTGGCGAACACATTCCACACGACAAACGGCCGACCGATGTCGGCGTAGAGGCGATAGCTTTGGTTGTCCGGCAGGTGCAAATGTTCGCTGGCAAAAGCCCGGGCTTTCTGGGATTGGGCCAGGTGAGTGCGCAGTCTGGCGTCGCGGGTCGGGTCGGCGATCACCTTGGCCACCGGCTCCCGCGCCCGCAAAAGCTGCAGCTGACCGCTGGCCAGCTGGCTGTAATAGCTCAGGCTTGAGCAACCGTTGAGCAACAAAATCATCACACCCGGAAACAAAATCCGCAAAACGCGATCAAGTAACCCATGGCTTGGAAGCGGCCTGATCAAAATAAGAAATCCCCCCGGAAAGTCTGCCCAAGACTATCCCGCCCATTGGAGCTCCGCTATGCGCATGTTGATACTGACAGGAAGCGTGCTGACGCTGGCCGGTTGTGCCGGATTCGGAATGCCGTCCCCTGACCCCTCGCAAGCCTGGATCGATCTGGATGCCCGGCAACAGGACACGGCGTTGCAGGCGCTGGAAGTCGACAACAAGGCTTCCGTCGATCATCGTTACTTCGAAGTGCAGCCCGGCAGCCATGAACTGACGGTTCGTTATCAATTCCCGGTCGAGGCGACCAACATCGGCCCGGATGCCGAGCCGCTGTGGCGCGATTGTCAGTTGAACGTGAAATTCAAGGATTTCAACGCTGGCCAGCGGTATCAGTTGCAGGCGGGTAGCATCGGTTTCCGTCCGTGGGCCAAGCTCTATGACCAACAACGCAACGTGGTGGGCCAGGGCACGCCAGCGGGCTGCCAGCGAACCTGATCGGCGTTATGCTGGATGTCCGAACTCACGGACATCCATCATGCGCACGTTGATGCTGTTGCTGGCCGCAGGCGTACTCGCCGGGTGCCAGACATCGTTGCCCCCCGTCGATCCGAACATGGCCTGGGTCGAATTCTCCACGCCAACCCCCGGCGGAAAACTGCTGATGGCCGAGCGTCTCGACAACAGGCGGCTGACTGACGGGCGTTTCTTTCAGGTAACGCCCGGCAGCCACGAGCTACGGGTACGCTTCGACTTTGAAGTGTTCGGCGGAGGCGGCAGCCTGATGACCGGACCCGTTGAGCGGCTGTGCTATCTGACCATCCGCTACGATCATTTCGAGGCGGGTCAGCGTTACTTGCTCGAAGGCCGTTCGCTGGCGTTTACCCCGAGTGCCCGCCTGTACAACGACAAGCGGGACATCGTCGCCGAGGACCGCGAAGTCAACTGCATCATCTGAGGCGTATCAGCGGTCGTTCTTCTGATAGATGATGGCTTTGGTGCCGTTGTCGCAGGTGCCGACGATCATGGCGATGTCGTGTTTCTCAGCCTCCTCTTTGGAGACTATCTCCAGGGTGTAGGAGGGCACGGCATTCGCCTGAATCTTGATTTCGATCTCTTGCTTGAGTTCTTCGCAGTCTTTGGGCGCTGCGAAGGCCGACGTTGCCAGCACGCCACAGATAACCGCCAAGGCAAAACGTTTCATGGTTGAAGCTCCATCGAAGCAGCGCGCACGAAGATGCGCGAAAGCTGCTGTCATTTATTCGACCACATTTTTGCCTGGCGGGTTCTGATCAGGCTCAAAGCAGTCAGCTGACCAGCGATGCGTCGAGACTGATCTTCGCATTCAGCACCTTGGACACCGGGCAACCTTCCTTGGCCTTGTTGCTCAGCTCTTCGAACTGCGCCTGGGTCGCTCCCGGAATTTTTGCCTTGAGGATCAGTTTCACTGCGGTGATCGCAAAGCCGCCATCCACCTGGTCCAGCGTGACCTCGGCCTGGGTGTCGATGCTGTCGGCCTTGAGCCCGGCGTCACCGAGAATCATTGAGAACGCCATGGAGAAACAGCCCGCATGGGCGGCGCCGATCAGTTCTTCCGGATTGGTGCCCTTGCCGCCTTCGAAGCGGGCCTTGAAGCCGTAGGGCGCTTCGCGCAGGACGCCGGTTTCGGTGGAAATCGAGCCGATGCCGGTTTTCAGGTCACCTTCCCAATGCGCGGATGCCTTCTTTACGATAGCCATGTGTGCCTCCTTCAAATCGGGCGCGAAACGCCGCGCCGTCGTGGTTTTTGCCTGCAAGGCTTCTGAGGATAGACGCCGGGACAAAGTTCAGCCCAAGTAAATCGTTGACTTTTTTAGTAGGAAATTTCGGATCGGCTATTGAAACTCGGGTATATGCCCTCATTGCACAGAACACGCTTATGAATTGGGCAGGTTTGCGTTCGCCAAGAACACACCTGCGCCCTCAATCGGAGATGCAGGTTTATGAAGCAACTGTCCGACGTAAAGTTTTCCACCCTCGACCTGGTGCCGGTGCGCGAGAACGGCAGCCCGGCCCAGTCGCTGCGCAACTCGCTGGATCTGGCACAGCACGTCGAAAAGTTCGGCTACACCCGGTTCTGGGTCGCCGAGCACCACAACATGGATGGCATCGCCAGTTCCGCCACCTCGGTGTTGCTGGGCTATCTGGCCGGCGGCACGTCGACCATCCGGGTCGGCTCTGGCGGTGTGATGCTGCCCAACCATGCGCCGCTGGTGATCGCCGAGCAGTTTGGCACCCTTGAAAGCCTCTATCCGGGTCGGATCGACCTCGGCCTGGGCCGTGCACCGGGTTCCGATCAGATGACTGCCCGTGCCCTGCGCCGCGAGCGCTCCGGCAGCGCCGATGATTTCCCTGAAGACGTGGCTGAACTGGCGCGCTATCTCGGGCCGCGCACCCCTGATCAGCGCGTGATCGCGATGCCGGGCACCGGCACCAATGTGCCGATCTGGCTGCTCGGCTCCAGCCTGTTCAGTGCACAACTGGCCGGCGAGCGCGGTTTGCCCTACGCCTTCGCCTCGCATTTCGCACCGCGCTTCATGCATGAGGCGATTCGCGTCTACCGCAATCACTTCAAGCCATCGGCGGTACTCGACAAACCGTACGTGATGCTCGGCGTGCCGCTGGTGGCGGCCGATACCGATGAACAGGCTGATTACCTGGCGACCTCGGTGTACCAGCGAATTCTCGCGCTGATGCGTGGGCAAAGTCTGGTGCAGCGTCCGCCGGTGAAAACCATGGACGGCCTGTGGCTGCCCCACGAGCGTGAGGCGGTGGGGGATTTCCTCGGTCTGGCGATGGTCGGCAGTCCGCAGAAAATCCGCGCGAAACTCGAAGTGCTGATCGAACAGACTCAGGCTGATGAGCTGATCTTCACCTGCGACCTGTATGAACACGCCGATCGCCTGCATTCCTACGAGCTGCTGGCGCAGGTCATGAAGGGCTGAGCCCGATCGCCGCGAACAAAAAAGCCGACGCATTGCGTCGGCTTTCGTTTTTCCGGCGTGATCAGCCGCGGGTGTAGACGATCTCTTTGGCGCCGCCTTCGCAGGTGCCGACGACTTTGCCGCCACTGGCCGCACCCTTGTCGACAATCTCCAGCGAATACCCGGAAACGCCCTTGGCATCCAGCTTGGCTGCAATCTCGGCCTTCAGTTCTTCACAAGGCTTGCCGGCAGCAAACGCACCACCCGCAAGGCTCAACAAACCTACCGCCAACATGAACTTCTTCATCGGTCGCACTCCCTGGTCGGATTAAAAAAGGCAGGCATCGAGCCGTTCGCTCGATGCACTCACCTCGTAGCGCATTGCCATTCCTATGGCACTCGGCCAGCGCGCAAGTTCAGAAGCGTAGACCAAACTCAGCTGCTGGCAATCCGGAACCCGACTTTCAGGGTCACTTGAAAGTGCGCCGCTTTGCCGTCCTTGATGTGGCCTCGGGTTTCGGTCACTTCGAACCATTCCAGATGCTTGATGCTCTTGGCGGCTTCCGCCAATGCGTTGTTGATAGCGTCTTCGATGCTGCTGGTGGACGAGCCGACCAGCTCGACTTTCTTGTAGGTGTGATGGTCACTCATGGTGTTCTCCTTGAAGTGTGCAATTGAGCCTAGCAGCGATTTGCCGTGTTGATTTCGGCGACTTGGGCGAAGGGAAGTTCAGATTTTCTGCACTTTCCAGAACCCGTGAAGTCCCAAACAACACACGCCACTCATCACCAATGCAGGAGAGCCACCATGGCCAACACCTCGTTACGCAAAGCCTCGTTGCAAAGCATGGAAGCGGAGATCGAGAGTCTGCTCAAGTCGTTGGAAAGCCTGAAGGACGACGCTTCTGACGAGTCGCGCAAGACCCTCAAGGCGCTGAAAAGCAATGCCGAAAGTGCGCTGAAACATTCGCGCAGCCTGCTCAGCGATGCCTACGAAGAAGTCAAAGTCAAAACCCGCGAGACCGGGATCGCCACCCGCGATTACGCGCAGGAACATCCGTGGACGACCGCCGGTGTGGCGGTCGGTGCGCTGGGTCTGCTGGCCGCTTACTTGCTGTTCAAGCGCGGCGAGTGATCTGCCTGGCGCAGCTCGTTCCTGAGCCACTGCGCCAATTGCCGGGCGCGCCCGTCTGCGGCGCGCTTGGGTAGCCACAACGCCAGTTGCGCCGGGGTTTCACTGAAGCCCCATGGCGCGACCAGGCGACCGGCCTTCAAGTCTTCGGTCACCAGCGGTTCCGGCGCGATCGCCACGCCCAGCCCGGCGACGGCCGCTTCCAGCAAGTAATACAAATGCTCGAAACCCTGCCCCAGCTTCAACGCCTTGGCGTCGAGGCCGCTTTGCTGCGCCCAGCTCGGCCAGGCTTGCGGGCGTGAAGTCGTGTGCAGCAAGGGTTCGTCGAGCAGGGCAATGGGCGGTGCCGATTGCAGGCGCTGGTAGCCGCTGAACAGCGGACTCATGACCGGGCCGATTCGCTCGCTGGCCAGCTCGTACACCTGCATGTCCGCCGGCCATGGCGGTTCGGCGAACAGCAGCAATGCATCCAGTCCCGGGCGACGCGGGTCGAGATCGCCTTCACCGGCGGACAGGTGCAGACGCAAGTCCGGCAGATCGGCATTCAGCCTTCCCAGTCGGGGAATGAACCAGCGCGCCAGCAAGCTACCGGAGCAACCGAGTACGAACGGCGCATCGGCGGTGCTTTGGGTCAGTTCGGCGCAAACGCTGCGCAAGCGGTCGAACGCCTCGCCGCTGGCATCGCGCAGACGGATGCCGGCATCTGTGAGTTTCAGGCCACGACCGTCCTTGACGAAAAGACTGACGCCGAGATGCTCTTCCAGCACCTTGAGCTGGCGGCTGACCGCACCGTGAGTCACGTGCAGTTGCTCCGCAGCCTGGCTGACACTGTTCAGGCGGGCGGTGGCTTCGAAGGCGCGCAGGGCGTTCAGCGGGGGGAGGTCATGGCTCATGATATCTGTGAGTTTTCCTGACAGGTTGTGGCGATCTTATCGGTTTTCAGTCTGGAAGGTCAGGGGTAGAGTGAACGCCATTGTCTTCTCGTGAAATCCGCTGGAGCGAACCATGACCCAGACTTCGAACACCTCCGATCTGCGTAACGGCCCTGACGCCAACGGCCTGTTTGGCTCGTTCGGCGGCCGTTACGTCGCCGAAACCCTGATGCCGTTGATCCTCGACCTGGCTCGTGAATACGAAGCGGCCAAGGAAGATCCGGCGTTCAAAGAAGAATTGGCCTACTTCCAGCGCGACTACGTCGGACGTCCGAGCCCGCTGTATTTCGCCGAGCGCCTGACCGAGTTCTGCGGTGGCGCCAAGATCTACCTCAAGCGCGAAGAGCTGAACCACACCGGCGCGCACAAGATCAACAACTGCATCGGCCAGATCCTGCTGGCGCGGCGCATGGGCAAGAAACGCATCATCGCCGAGACCGGCGCCGGCATGCACGGCGTGGCTACCGCCACCGTGGCTGCGCGTTTCGGTCTGGACTGCGTGATCTACATGGGCACCACCGACATCGAGCGTCAGCAGGCGAACGTATTCCGCATGAAGCTGCTGGGCGCCGAGGTGATCCCGGTGGTCGCCGGCACCGGCACCCTGAAAGACGCGATGAACGAAGCGCTGCGTGACTGGGTGACCAACGTCGACAGCACCTTTTACCTGATCGGCACCGTGGCCGGCCCGCACCCTTATCCAGCCATGGTTCGCGACTTCCAGGCGGTGATCGGCAAGGAAACCCGCGATCAGTTGCAAGCTCAGGAAGGTCGTCTGCCGGACAGCCTGGTGGCGTGCATCGGTGGCGGTTCCAACGCCATGGGCCTGTTCCACCCGTTCCTCGATGACAAGAGCGTCGAGATCATCGGCGTCGAAGCCGCCGGTTACGGCATCGAGACCGGCAAACACGCGGCCAGCCTCAACGGCGGCGTACCGGGTGTGCTGCACGGCAACCGTACCTTCCTGCTGCAGGACGACGATGGCCAGATCATCGACGCCCACTCGATTTCCGCCGGCCTCGACTATCCGGGCATCGGCCCTGAGCACGCGTGGTTGCATGACATCGGCCGCGTCCAGTACACCTCGGTGACCGACGACGAAGCCCTTGATGCGTTCCACAAATGCTGCCGCCTCGAGGGGATCATCCCTGCATTGGAAAGCGCTCATGCGTTGGCCGAAGTATTCAAACGCGCACCGAAACTGCCGAAGGATCACCTGATGGTGGTCAACCTGTCCGGCCGCGGCGACAAAGACATGCAGACCGTCATGCACCACATGGAACACTCTCAACAAGAGCAATCGAAGCAGGAGAAACACTGATGAGCCGCCTGCAAACCCGTTTTGCCGAACTCAAGGAACAGAATCGCGCCGCCCTGGTGACCTTCGTCACTGCTGGCGACCCGGACTACGACACCTCGCTGGCAATCCTCAAAGGCCTGCCGAAAGCCGGTGCCGACGTGATCGAACTGGGCATGCCGTTCACCGACCCGATGGCCGACGGCCCGGCGATTCAGCTGGCGAACATCCGTGCTTTGGGCGCCAAGCAGAACCTGATCAAAACCCTGCAAATGGTTCGCGAGTTCCGCAAGGACAACAGCGACACGCCGCTGGTGCTGATGGGTTACTTCAACCCGATCCACAAGTTCGGCGTCGAGCGCTTCATCGCCGAAGCCAAAGAGGCCGGCGTTGATGGCCTGATCGTGGTCGACATGCCACCGGAGCACAACTCGGAGCTGTGCGACCCGGCCCAGGCAGCGGGCATCGACTTCATCCGCCTGACCACCCCGACCACCGATGATGCGCGTCTGCCGAAAGTGTTGAACGGCAGCTCCGGCTTCGTTTACTACGTGTCGGTTGCCGGTGTGACCGGTGCCGGTGCGGCGACTCTGGAACACGTCGAGGAAGCGGTGGCGCGTCTGCGTCGGCATACCGATCTGCCGATCAGCATCGGCTTCGGTATCCGCACGCCGGAGCAGGCCGCGTCCATCGCGCGTCTGGCCGATGGTGTGGTGGTGGGCTCGGCGCTGATTGATCACATCGCCAGCGCGACCACGCCGGATCAGGCCATCGATGGCGTGCTGAGCCTGTGTTCGGCGCTGTCCGAAGGCGTGCGTAAGGCTCGCGTCAGCTGAAGGTAAAGTTCCTGATACAGAGGAATTAGGGCCTCGCGGCACAGACTAATTGAGCAAGACCGAGGGATTCAGAACCACGTTCTGAATCCCTTTTTGCTGTCAGTGCAGTGAGGAAAGACCCGATGAAAATGCCGAAACGTCTGATTGCCAGTCTGGGCGTGCTAATGATCAGCGCGACGCCGCTGCTGGCCAGCGCCGATCCGCGCGACGATCACGACCACGGCGGCCCGCAACAGGGCCACTACGACAATCGCGGTGGCGATCACTATGAATGGCAAAGCAACCATCGCGGCGGCCCGCCGCCTCGGGACTTCGGCCCGGTGCGTCAGGTGATCCGTGACAATCATGGCTACTTCGTGCGCGGTGCGCCGCCGCCTCCAGGCATTCATCTGGTCCGTGGCCGACCGCTGCCCCATGGCTATTACGGCGAGCGGCTGGATAACCGCGCGTTGAGTCGCCTGCCGTATTACCCGGGTTATGAATGGCGTCGTGCCGGCGGTGACATCGTGCTGATCGCGGTGGGTAGCGGGGTTGTTTACGAAGTGTTGGATGGCGTTCTGTACTGATCTGTCAGGTATAAAAAAGACCGCAGCCTTCACAGGCTGCGGTCTTTTGTTTTCAGGGCCGTTGTTTTTCAGGGCAATTCCAGTCCGCCCGAGGCTTTGTGCAGTTTGCGCAGGTGCTCGCCGATCTGCTTCACGTTGGCCTCGCTGGCCGCAATCTCGGCCGCTCGTTTGGGCTCGAGCAATGCGCGTACTTCCTTATCGAGATCGCCGGTCAGGGCCAGCAATTGTTTCTGGCGCTGGCTGCTTTCTGCTTCCAGTCGGCTGAATTCGCTTGGTTGCGGCAGGCCATAACCTCGGGAGTCGAGCAATTCTGCCGGTCGGCTGAGGAAGCCGCTGTTGGCGAGGATCTGCTGCAAGGTCGCGTTGGCCTTGTCCATTCCACCGTTCTCCAGCTCCCGGGCGCCGAGGTAGCGTTGCTTGACCTCATCCTGAGCCAGCAACAGTTGGCGGCGGAAACTGGCTTGCTCCAGCAACAACAGCGCGGCGCTGGTGCGCAGGTCAGCCCGTTCGAACCATGGACGACGTTCTTCGGCAGACAGCGAAAGCCATTCTTCAACGGTTGTCTGCTTGATCGGCAATTGCTTCTTCAACACATCGAACATCGCTTGATAACGATCTCGGAACGAGTCGAAGCGATAACCCAGGCGCAATGCCTCTTTCGGATCATCGAGCACGCTGGTGTCGGCCAGACCTCGCCCCTTCAGCACTTCCAGCAAACCATTGGGCATGATGCTGTCGAGGCCGGTGAGCCGGGCGTTGTTGCTGCCGCTGCGCAGCAGTTTCAGGCCTTCGACCGCACAGTTGTTGGAGAGGAAGAAGTAATTGCCGTCGTAGCTCCAGTGCATTTCGGCGGCGTGTTCGACCACGCCCTCGATTTCGCTGCGCGAGAGATTCAGCGGCACCGACGCCAGGCTGCGCAGTTCGGTCTTGGTGTATTCGTCGATCACCTGCGCCAGCGGCAACACGAACAGTCGTGACGGGTACTTGCCGACCAGTCCGTCCCAGCTCGACAGCTGTACGTCACCGACGAAGGCGCGGTATGACAGCACCAGATGCTGATCCAGATCCAGTCGGCAGTCCGGCCCGCGTGGTCGGCCCGGTGCACAGATCACCAGACGCAACATGCTGTGGCCCCAGCGGCTGACCCAATTCTGGTTAGCTTCGGCCAACAGGTAATCCACCGCGTACACGCGCTCCGGATCGACCTGGCCGAGGGGCTGTTTGGCAAAGTCGTTTCCGGCATTGAGGAAAGCGAAGGTTTTGGCGCATTCATCCTTTGCCGGCGGTGCCCAACCGAAGTGTTCCTGGTAATAGCGATACAGCGCCGGGCGACGGCAGGCGTAGCTCGGGTCGAGGAGGAAATACTCCATGTTGACCGCGACAAACTCCTTCGGGCTGGAGATTTCGTAAAGGTCGGGGCTGCGGGCGATCTGCCGGTTGTGCTGTTCACGTTCGCCACGACGGCCGACGTATTGCTGCCAGCCGGCGAGGTCGAGCAGGCGTGGATCATCGCTGAGGGTGAAGCGCCGACCGTTCTGGCCGCGGCACTCGTCGGGAATGCCGACCAGCCCGGCGCTGTTGTTGCGCCGGGTGCAGCGCTGGATCAGCGTGCGTTCGGCCGCCGGCCACAAGCGCGCGCGATCGTAAATGTGGGTGATTTCGTGCAGCACCGTGGCCAGCAGTTCCCGGCGAACGGTGCCGTGGGGGCGATTGTTTTTTTGCGTGGCCGCGCTGCCGTCGGTGAGGCTGGCGAGCAGTTTGCGGTTCAGGTCCAGCTCGGAGACGAGTGTCGCCTGGCCGTAGGCGTTGCCGGGCATGTCATCGGTCCAGCCGACATCGATGCGCCGATCCAGGCGTTCGATGAAGCTCGGCGGCAATGCCTGCATGGCCTCATCGAGCAGCGCCTGGCTGGCCTGTTGTTGGGTGGGGCTCAGGCCGTCGGTCTTGAGCCGCAATTGCAGGCCGGCGTGGGCGCTGTTGCCAAGCAGCAACAACGCCCCGGCCAGCAGCCAGGCGCCGAGTGACTTCACAGTGCGAGGATGGCTTCGGCGAGTACCTGATCGCTGGCATCGCGGGCTTCCGGCACGCGGGTGCGCAAGGTCTTGAAGGCCGCTTCCAGGTTTGCACCACGGATATCACCGTCGCTGGCCACGAAACTGGCAGCGTCGTCATGGGCTTCGCGGATGATTTTCGAATCGCGAATCGACGTAGTGGTGTCGGAGGTGAAATCGATGGTGCGCTGGGAGGCGCGGACGATGATGTTACTGGTGGCTACCAGGGTGTGTGCCTGGGCCATATCGGCCAACAACAGCAGGCCAAGGGCGGCAGCAATCAGCGGGCTACGCATGGAACGACTCCGAAAGGACAGGGATGACTATTGGACGAGAATTGACTGTGCCAGTTCAAGGTCGCTGACATGAAGTTTTGGCCGGCTCTTGCGCAGGTAATGCAGGGCGGATTCGAGCTGCGCACCGCGCATCTGGCCGTCACTGGCAACGAACGCTGCAGCATCGTCGTGCGCGGCGATGATCAGTTTACGGTCGAACGGCGCGGAAGACACCATGCCGGTGGCCCAGACGCTGACCACAGTGTTCTGTGTGGACACATCGAAGGCGTCTGCCAGAGGAACCCAGCAGGCGGCGATCAGTACAGAAGGGATAAGCAGATTTGTAAGAAAACGCATGGGACTCGGCAGCTGTTGGCGAGTCCCAAGGCTAGCGCAATGCCCGGACTAGAGCCAGTGCCGAAACATCGGGACACTAGCGGCGTGTCCCGAGATGCCCCTGTCGCTTAGATCGTCAGAATGGCCTGGGCCAGCTGTGCGTCGGTCGCGTTCAGTTGCGGAGCCTGATGACGGATGTGATCCAGTGCGCTCTCCAGTTTCACGCCACGGATTTCGCCTTCGCTGGCCACGAAGCTGGCAGCGTCGTCACGGGCAGCGAGCACGATCTTGTCGTCCCGGAAGGACGAGGTGACGTCGGAGGTGGCATCGGAAGAGGACTTGAGCGCGCCAACAACGGCGTCGGTGGTCACGATGAAGCTGGTGGCGCTGGCGTTGGCAGCTACGGCCAGCAGAGCGGCGGCGCTGAGCAGACGAAGACGGGACATGGGAGAACTCCTGTGGATAAACCGTATTGAGAGGTGGCTCGGTGTCTGAAGGTCAGACGCCAGTCGCACAGCATTCGCCACGTTCTGCATGGATCTTAGGCTTCCATTGCGACTTCGCACAGTCGTCAGGATGCTGGCCTTAATCGATTTCTCGTAACTGTACCTGCCTTTAATTAAATTATGAGAACTGTACCTGTTCGATGATCAAGGGTGGAGACTCGGTTTTCCTAGCCCACAAACGACAAAACCCGTCGCGGTTTCCCGCGACGGGTCTTGTGTATTCAATTCGGGTTGCTGGCGGTGGGTCTAGCGACCAGAGCCAGCGACGCTGCTTAGCGCCAGAACGGCTTGCTCAGCTCTTCGTAGCGTTGTGCTTCGCTAATCCCGGCGTCAGCCAGCAGACGCGAATCCAGACGAGCCAGTTGATGGCGGCTGGAGATGCGGCGCTGCCACAGCATCAGGTTGGCGATAACGCGCAGAGGCAGGGAAGCCTGGGTGTTTACAGCTTTGTCTTCGAAGAACAGTTCGGAACTGAGTGTACGTTCCATGGTTGACATCCTTCCGCTTGTGGCGGGATTAGGTAGTGGTTTAACTGGTGCCCATGATCCTCTCGTTTGGCCAGACTCTCTAGATACAGTTCACCTGTATTGTGAGTGACCAGTTAACTGTTTATAGAGGGTGTATGGGTCAAAATCGCGCAAACTGTACCTGTCTGCGCTTATTTGGTGCATTTTTACCCAATTCGATGATTCGAGTAGGCAAAAGCCGTAGGAAAAGACCGGTACAGCAGTACAGTTTTTGACGGCTTCGGTGGTTTTCAGAATCCCGCTGGCGAAACTGTGTTTGCGCCAGCGGAAAATCTGTGCGGACTACACCGCCAGCATGCGTCCGGTGTCTTCCAGATTGATGTGCCAGCTCAGAGCATCACGCAGAATATGCGGGGTGTGGCCGCCAATGGCGCAGGCTTTGTTGAAGTAGTCATTCAACGCCTGGCGGAAGTCCGGGTGCACACAGTTATCGATGATCACTCGGGCGCGTTCCCGTGGCGCCAGGCCGCGCAGGTCGGCCAGGCCCACCTCGGTCACCAGGATGTCGACGTCATGCTCGGTATGGTCGACGTGGCTGACCATCGGCACCACGCTGGAAATCGCGCCGCCCTTGGCGATCGACTTGGTCACGAACACCGCCAGGTGTGCGTTGCGCGCGAAGTCGCCCGAGCCGCCGATGCCGTTCATCATCCGCGTGCCGCAGACGTGGGTGGAGTTGACGTTGCCATAGATGTCGAATTCAAGGGCCGTGTTGATGCCGATGATGCCCAGGCGCCGCACCACTTCCGGGTGGTTGGAGATCTCCTGGGGACGCAGTACCAGCTTGTCCTTGTACTTCTCCAGGTTGCCGAACACGTCGCTGTTGCGCCGCTCCGACAGGGTGATCGAGCTGCCCGAGGCGAAGCTCAGCTTGCCGGCGTCGATCAGGTCAAAGGTCGAGTCCTGCAGCACTTCGGAGTACATGGTCAGGTCTTCGAACGGCGAATCGATCAGCCCGCACATCACCGCGTTGGCAATGTTGCCGATCCCGGCCTGCAGTGGGCCGAGCTTATTGGTCATGCGCCCGGCATCGACTTCCTGCTTGAGAAAGGTGATCAAGTGATCGGCGATGGCTTTGGTGTCGACATCCGGTGAGGACACGGTGGACGGCGAGTCAGACTGCTGGGTGATGACGATGGCGACGATCTTCTCCGGCGGGATCGGGATCGCGGTGCTACCGATGCGATCGTCGACCTTTACCAGCGGAATCGGCGTACGGGTCGGGCGGTAGGTCGGAATATAGATGTCATGCAGACCTTCGAGGTTGGCGTTGTGCGCCAGGTTGATCTCGACGATCACGTGTTTGGCGAAGATCGCGAAGCTCGCCGAGTTGCCCACCGAGGTGGTCGGCACGATATGGCCCTGTTCGGTGATGGCCACGGCTTCAATCACGGCGATATCCGGCAGCTTCAATTGCTGGTTGCGCAGTTGCTCCACGGTTTCCGACAGGTGCTGGTCGATGAACATCACTTCGCCGGCGTTGATCGCCTTGCGCAGGGTGCTGTCGACCTGGAACGGCATACGCCGCGACAGCACACCGGCCTCGGTCAGTTGTTTGTCGAGGTCGTTGCCCAGACTGGCGCCGGTCATCAGGCTGATCTTCAGCGGCGTGACCTTGGCTCGCTCGGCCAGCGCATGGGGCACGGCCTTGGCTTCGCCGGCGCGGGTGAAGCCGCTCATGCCGACGGTCATGCCGTCCTCAATCAGCGCAGCGGCGTCGGCGGCGCTCATCACTTTATCCAACAACGAAGGCAGGCGAATACGGTCACGGTACATGGATTATTTTCTCGGGCAGCGAGTAGCAGGATGCGCAGTCTAGTGAATTTCGCGAGCGCCTGTCCCGCTACCAAGGTCGCAAACGAGGCGTCTATTTAGCGGGTTTCAAGTAAAACACCGTTACTGGATCTGCAACAACGCGGCAAATTGTCCGACGTTTTGCGCAAACAAAAACGCCCCGACATGTCGGGGCGTCCGGTGAAGCAGCGAGCGAGTTATTCGACCGCTTTGACCATGTCTTCGATGACTTTTTTCGCGTCGCCGAAGACCATCATGGTCTTGTCCAGGTAGAACAGTTCGTTGTCCAGACCGGCATAGCCGCTGGCCATCGAGCGCTTGTTGACGATGATGGTCTTGGCCTTGAACGCTTCGAGGATCGGCATGCCGGCAATCGGCGATTTCGGATCGTTCTTGGCGGCCGGGTTGACCACGTCGTTGGCGCCGAGCACCAGTACCACGTCGGCCTGGCCGAACTCGGAGTTGATGTCTTCCATCTCGAACACCTGGTCGTACGGCACTTCGGCCTCGGCCAGCAGTACGTTCATGTGGCCAGGCATCCGACCGGCCACCGGGTGGATAGCGTACTTCACGGTCACGCCATGGTGGGTCAGCTTCTCGGTCAGCTCTTTCAAGGCGTGCTGTGCACGGGCCACCGCCAGGCCGTAACCCGGAACGATGATCACGGTGTCGGCGTTGGTCAGCAGGAAGGTCGCGTCGTCAGCCGAACCGGATTTCACCGGACGGGCTTCCTTCTCACCGGCAGGACCGGCGTCTGCTGTATTGCCGAAACCGCCGAGCAGTACATTAAAGAAGGAACGGTTCATCGCCTTGCACATGATGTACGAGAGGATCGCACCGCTCGAGCCCACCAGCGAACCGGCAATGATCAGCATCGAGTTGTTCAGTGAGAAGCCGATACCCGCCGCCGCCCAGCCGGAATAGCTGTTGAGCATCGACACCACCACCGGCATGTCGGCGCCGCCGATCGGGATGATGATCAGCACACCCATGACGAACGCCAGGGCCAGCATCAGCGCGAACGCGGCGAGGTTGCCGGTCAGCATGAAGGTGACACCGAGGATCAGAGTCGCCAGACCCAGCACTGCGTTCAGCTTGTGCTGACCGCTGAACTGTACCGGTGCGCCCTGGAACAGACGGAACTTGTACTTGCCAGACAGCTTGCCGAAGGCGATCACCGAACCGGAGAAGGTGATTGCACCGATGGCTGCGCCCAGGAACAGCTCCAGACGGTTACCCGCCGGGATCGAGTCGCCCAGTTGCTTGACGATGCCCAGCGACTGCGGCTCGACCACGGCAGCAATGGCGATGAACACCGCTGCCAGGCCGATCATGCTGTGCATGAACGCAACCAGTTCAGGCATCTTGGTCATTTCAACGCGTTTGGCCATGATCGAACCGGCGGTGCCGCCGATCAGCAGGCCGACGATCACATAGCCAATACCGGCGGTGGCCAGCTCAGCGCCCAGCTTATAGATGAGGCCGACAGTGGTGATAATTGCCAGCGCCATGCCGAGCATGCCGAACAGGTTGCCGCGGCGCGATGTGGTCGGGTGCGACAGACCCTTGAGGGCCTGGATGAAGCAGATCGACGCGATCAGGTAGAGCGTCGTGACGAGGTTCATGCTCATTACTTAGGCGCCTCTTCTTTTGCTTTCGGGGCTTTCTTCTTGAACATCTCAAGCATGCGGCGGGTCACCAGGAAGCCACCGAACACGTTGACCGCGGCCAGTGCCACGGCGAGGGTGCCCATGGTCTTGCCCAGCGGGGTGACGGTCAGTGCGGCCGCGAGCATGGCGCCGACAATCACGATCGCCGAAATGGCGTTGGTCACTGCCATCAAAGGCGTGTGCAGCGCGGGTGTAACGTTCCAGACCACGTGGTAACCGACATAAATCGCCAGCACGAAGATGATCAGGTTGTAGATACCGGGGGAGATAAGCTCTTCCATCGTCTGAATCCCTGCTTAGGCGTTTTTGCGGATGACTTGGCCGTCGCGGCACATCAGGCACGCGGCGACGATGTCGTCTTCGAGGTTCACTTCGAACTGGCCTTCTTTGGTGAAGACCAGCTTCAGGAAGTCCAGCAGGTTGCGTGCGTACAGCGCCGAGGCGTCTGCGGCGACTTCACCGGCGAGGTTGGTCGGGCCGACGATGGTCACGCCGTTCTCGATCACGACCTGGTCGGCCACGGTCAGCGGACAGTTGCCACCCTGAGCGGCCGCGAGGTCGATGACCACCGAGCCGGGTTTCATCTGCGCAACGGTGTCTGCGCTCAGCAGCGTCGGTGCCTTGCGGCCCGGAATCAGTGCGGTGGTGATGACGATGTCAGCCTGCTTGGCGCGCTCGTGCACGGCCTGGGCCTGACGCTGCATCCAGCTCGCCGGCATCGGGCGTGCGTAACCGCCGACGCCGACCGCGCATTCGCGTTCTTCATCGGTCTCGTAAGGCACGTCGACGAACTTGGCGCCGAGGGACTCGATCTGTTCCTTCACGGCCGGACGTACGTCGGACGCTTCGATGACGGCACCCAGACGTTTCGCCGTGGCAATCGCCTGCAACCCGGCCACACCGGCCCCCAGAATCAGCACGCGCGCCGCTTTCACGGTGCCCGCAGCGGTCATCAGCATCGGCATGAAGCGCGGATAGTAGTGAGCGGCCAGCAGCACCGCCTTATAGCCGGCAATATTCGCCTGGGACGACAGCACGTCGAGACTCTGGGCCCGGGAGGTACGTGGTGCCGCTTCCAGGGCGAACGCGGTAATTCCGCACTCGGCCATCTTCGCGATGGTGTCGTTGTTGAACGGGTTGAGCATGCCCACCAGCACCGTTCCGCGCTTGATCAGCGTCAGTTCGGCATCGCTTGGCGCGACCACTTTGAGAATCAGCTCGGCGCCAAACGCGTCATTGGCACTGCCAATGGTTGCGCCTGCCGCTTCATAGGCACTGTCGACAACGCTGGCTTTAACGCCGGCGCCGGTTTGCACAGTGACCTTATGACCTTGGCTGATCAGCTTTTTAATGGTTTCCGGGGTTGCAGCAACCCGTGTTTCACCGGTCTGGGTTTCGAGAGGAACACCAATGTGCACGTCAAATCTCCTGCGTGATCTTATTGAGTAAACCCATGCACTACGGATGGTGCGACTGGGGCGGCCGATCAGCACGATCCCGCCAAATCAGGGCGGGGCGCGGCATTTTGCAGGCGAAGTTTATGCCCTTCAAGGGATTATGACGGGTGACGGAAAATTAACTACAAGTCATCCCGTGACCGAATGTCGCAGATGGCCAGTTGAATCCCTTGCAGGCCGTGCCTTTCAAGGAGTCTGGATGAATTTGAAGAATTTTCTCATCGGTGACGTGAATAGGTCGCAATGAGTCGCGAATGAGGGCGCAAAGCCACGTCGGCAGGCGCTTGTGGGACGTCTGTACGACTTTCGGATACAGTCTGTCTATTTGCGACAAATAGTTATATCTGTAGGGCTTTGATTTTCCTGACTACGGGGTTAGCAATCGCTGAAACCCTTTAGCCTTCTAGGTTGTAGCTGTGTGCCTGGTTCACCAGCCAGTCGCGAAAAGCCTTGAGTGACGCGGATTCGACCTTTCGCTCCGGAATCATCAGGTAATACGCCTTGATGCTGGAGAGCGCTTTCGGGTTGGCAATCACCAAGCGTTTCTCGGCCAGTTCGCGCTGAATCAGGAACGGTGGGATCAGCGCGATGCCCATGTCGTGCATGGCCGCCTGGGCCAGCATGGAGAATAGCTCGTAGCGCGGACCTGTCATGTCGCGGGGGATGTTCAGGTGTTGCGAGTTGAACCACTGTCGCCAGGCGTAGGGGCGGGTGGTTTGCTGGAGCAGCGGCAGATCGGCGATTTCATCGGGTGTCAGATGCGTCTTGTTGCCGAGCAGGACGGGACTGCATACCGGCATCGGATTCTCGCCCATCAGCCTGTGGGATTCGGTACCGGACCAGTCGGCATCGCCAAAGTAGATGGCGGCATCGAATTCGGTGTCGGCAAACAGGAACGGGCGGGTGCGGTTGGTCAGGTTGACCGTCACTTCCGGGTGCTTGAGCTGGAAGTCCTTCAGTCTTGGCAACAGCCATTGCGTGCCGAAGGTGGGCACCACGGCGAGCTCAATCACATTGGTGCCTTGCTGACCCATCACCGACAGGGTGTCGCGCTCAACGGCGTCGAGTTGGGTGGCGACCCGACGACTGTAGGAAAGGCCCGCTTCTGTCAGCTTCACCCCGCGACGCGAGCGTCGGAAGAGTTCGACGCTGAGGAAGTCCTCCAGGCTGGCGATCTGTCGGCAAATGGCGCCCTGGGTGAGGGAAAGTTCTTCAGCGGCCTTGGTAAAGCTCTCGTGACGGGCAGCAGCCTCGAAGCTGATCAGGGCGGTGGTGCTGGGTATCTTGCGGCGCATGTACGTCAACCTCACTAATACATCGCTTAATCGGCATCTCGCGACGTTTCGGAGTGAGAAATTAGCACAACAGGATGCGAAATCCTCGTTTGTCGGGATGGCGAAGCGCGCCTAGGATCAATGCCACGTTAATTCACCCGATTTGCGAGGACTCACTCATGGGCGGTAAAGCTAGCTTCAACTGGATCGATCCACTGCTGCTGGATCAACAGCTGACTGAAGAAGAACGCATGATCCGCGACACTGCCGAGCAATTCGCCCAGCAGAGCCTCGCGCCGCGCGTGCTCGAAGCCTTCCGCCATGAAAAGACTGACCCGGCGATCTTCCGTGAAATGGGTGAGGTCGGCCTGTTGGGCGCGACCATCCCCGAGCAGTACGGTGGCAGCGGCCTCAACTACGTCAGCTATGGCCTGATCGCTCGTGAAGTCGAGCGTGTCGACTCTGGCTACCGTTCGATGATGAGCGTGCAGTCTTCGCTGGTGATGGTGCCGATCAACGAATTCGGTACTGAAGCACAGAAGCAGAAGTACCTGCCGAAGCTGGCTTCCGGCGAGTGGATCGGCTGCTTCGGTCTGACCGAGCCGAACCACGGTTCCGATCCAGGCGCGATGATTACACGTGCACGTAAAGTCGACGGCGGCTACAGCCTGACTGGTGCCAAGATGTGGATCACCAACAGCCCGATCGCCGATGTGTTCGTGGTCTGGGCCAAGGACGATGCTGGCGATATTCGCGGTTTCGTTCTGGAGAAGGGCTGGAAAGGCCTGAGCGCTCCGGCGATTCACGGCAAGGTCGGCCTGCGGGCTTCGATCACCGGCGAAATTGTCATGGACAATGTGTTCGTGCCGGAAGAGAACATCTTCCCGGATGTGCGTGGACTGAAAGGTCCGTTCACCTGCCTCAACTCCGCACGTTATGGCATCTCTTGGGGCGCGTTGGGTGCTGCCGAGTTCTGCTGGCACACCGCTCGCCAGTACACCCTGGATCGTCAACAGTTCGGTCGTCCGCTGGCCGCCACTCAGTTGATCCAGAAGAAGCTGGCTGACATGCAGACCGAGATCACTTTGGCACTGCAAGGCTGTCTGCGTCTGGGCCGCATGAAGGACGAAGGCACTGCTGCGGTTGAAATCACTTCGATCATGAAGCGCAACTCTTGCGGCAAGTCTCTCGAGATCGCCCGCATGGCGCGTGACATGTTGGGCGGCAACGGGATATCCGATGAATTCGGCGTGGCCCGTCACCTGGTCAACCTGGAAGTGGTGAATACCTATGAAGGCACTCACGACGTTCACGCGCTGATCCTCGGTCGTGCGCAGACCGGCCTGCAGGCGTTCTATTAATAGGAGAGCGACCATGGGCGCGCTGTCGCATCTGCGGGTACTGGATTTATCGCGAGTGCTGGCCGGCCCATGGGCCGGGCAAATTCTTGCTGACCTTGGGGCGGAAGTGATCAAGGTCGAGCGCCCGGGCAATGGTGACGACACTCGCGCCTGGGGGCCGCCCTTCCTGAAGGACGCTTATGGCGAGAACACTAGCGAGGCGGCTTATTACCTGTCGGCCAATCGCAACAAGCAATCGGTGACGATCGACTTTACGCGTCCCGAGGGCCAGAAGCTCGTTCGGGAGCTGGCAGCCAAGTCCGACATCCTGATCGAAAACTTCAAGGTGGGTGGTCTGGCGGCGTATGGCTTGGATTACGAGTCGCTGAAGGCGATCAATCCGGATCTGATCTATTGCTCGATCACCGGTTTTGGTCAGACCGGACCGTATGCCAAGCGTGCGGGTTATGACTTCATGATCCAGGGGCTTGGCGGGCTGATGAGTCTGACCGGGCGACCTGAGGGTGATGAAGGTGCCGGGCCGGTGAAGGTGGGTGTGGCGCTTACGGATATCCTGACGGGGTTGTATTCGACCGTGGCGATTTTGGCGG
Organism: Pseudomonas paraglycinae; assembly: GCF_021601625.1. Lineage (GTDB taxonomy): Bacteria > Pseudomonadota > Gammaproteobacteria > Pseudomonadales > Pseudomonadaceae > Aquipseudomonas > Aquipseudomonas paraglycinae. The sequence continues at coordinate 282,317 of NZ_BQHR01000010.1, forward strand.
CATTGGCTCACCGTGATCACGATGGCGGCGGGCAGCATATCGATATGGCTTTGCTGGATGTGCAGGTGGCTTGTCTGGCTAACCAGGCGATGAATTACCTGACGACGGGCAATGCGCCAAAGCGGCTAGGGAATGCGCACCCGAATATCGTGCCGTACCAGGATTTTCCTACGGCCGATGGCGACTTCATTCTTACCGTGGGCAATGACGGGCAGTTCCGCAAATTTGCCGAAGTGGCGGGGCAGCCCCAGTGGGCGGACGATCCGCGTTTCGCGACTAATAAGCTGCGGGTGGCGAACCGTGCGGTGCTGATTCCGCTGATTCGTCAGGCGACGGTTTTCAAGACTACTGCCGAGTGGGTAACTCAGCTTGAGCAGGCGGGTGTACCGTGTGGACCGATCAATGATCTGTCACAGGTGTTCGAGGATCCACAGGTGAAGTCTCGCGGGTTGGCGATTGAGCTGCCTCACGCGCTGGCGGGGATGGTGCCGCAGGTGGCCAGCCCGATCCGGTTGTCGCGGACGCCTGTCGAGTATCGCCTTGCGCCTCCTTTGTTGGGCGAACACACCTTGGACGTTTTGCAGCGGGTGCTGGGTCTTGGGGCTGGAGCAGTGGCTGCGATGAAAGAGGATGGAGTGCTCTGATGGTTCTCTCTCTATATAGAAGGGGTGCTGAATCCTTTTCTATATAGAGGGAATTGGATGTTTTTTGGCCTATCCGCAAGTTATTGAAAGAAAAGCGAAATTAAGGGTTGACGGCAGATCCTGAGTCTCTATAATTCGCCCCACTTCCGGCGCAGACGAAACGGAAAACTCCTTGAGATTCAATGAGTTAAGTAGGTTTCGAAGGCGGGTCGCTTCAGTTCATCGAAGCCTGGAAGGAGTTGGAAATGTCGACTTGTTCGGCGCTTTTAACGGTTCGATCTTC